>JBELIQ010000005.1:0-220649 GCA_042090795.1 Blastococcus sp.
AGGGCATGGACCACGGGAGTGGTCACGAGGGCATGGACCACGGGAGTGGTCACGAGGGCATGGACCACGGGAGTGGTCACGATGGCATGGACCACGGGATGCATCACGGTGGTGAGGTGGCCGGGCTGGCGATGGCCTCGACCGGCCCGGACCGCGACGGTCTCGAACTCGACGTCCTCAAGGTGGCGCTTGGGCCGGTGCTTCCGGGCTGGCCGACAGGTCTGGTGCTGTGGGCGGACCTGCAGGGTGACGTCCTCACCTCCGCAGAGCTGGCTTGGCTCGATGCCGACACCCGCCCGGCCGTAGAACCGGATCGCGCCCCCCAGGAAGCGGCGCTGGACCGCCTCGCCCGCTTCCTCGACGTGGCCGGCTGGCCGACGGCCGCCCGCGACGCGCGCCGCGCCCGGAACGGGATGGCCGAGCGGGCCAACCGAGATGAGGCGCAACGGCTCGCCGAGGCCGTGACGCGGCGGGTGAACCGGTCGCGGACCCTGGCGTGGACGGCCGGCGGCATTGGGGGGCGCGGGTCCGGGGGAGACGTCCTGGACCGGGTCAGGCGTTGGTGTGACATGGCCTCGGGGCAGCTGGTCGAGGACTTGCCCGCGACGTCACTGAAGAACGTCGCGGCCCTCGTGGAGGGCGCGGAGATCGGGAGCGCGCGGCTGATCGTGGCCAGCCTCGACCTCCGCCCCGTGCAGGCGGCGTCTGCTTCGGAGCACGTACATGCCTGAGCAGACCTTGGCGGAAGCATGGGGGCTGGCCCCCGCGGTCCTCGGGGTCGTGGCGGTCGGTCTGATCCTGGGTCTCGTGGTGGCAGCGGTTGACCGCGCCGTCGTCGTCGGCGGAACCGTGGGAACGGTCGCCGCACCTCTTCGTGACGGTGCACGTCTGCTGTTCGAGCAGCGGCGGACGACGCTGGCGCCGGACCGGCTGCTGTGGCGGCTGGGCTGCGCTGCCGTACCGACGCTGGCGCTGCTCTCGCTGGCGGTGGTGCCCGTGGGCGGCCGGACGCTGTGGTCGACCAGCGCCGACCTCGTGTGGTTCAACGCGATGGAGGCGCTGCTCTGGGCAGCGGTATGGCTGGTCGGGTGGGGGCCGAACGCCGTCCACGCTCTCACCGGGGGGTACCGGTTTCTCGCCCAGGGTCTGGCCTATGAGCTGCCGCTGATGTTCGCGCTCATCACGGCCGGGTTGGCGGCCGGCTCCCTTCGGACGACCGATGTGGTCACCGCGCAGGAGGGGCTGTGGTTCGTGGTCACGATGCCGGTCGCCTTCGTCGTCTTCGTGGCCAGCGCCGCCGCGTTCGCGTTTTGGGGTCCGTTCACCGCACCCGCAGGGCCCGACATCGCCGGGGGCGTCACCTCGGAGCTGTCGGGAGTAGATCGGCTGCTCGTCGACCTGGGTCGGGCGGTCTTCCTGGGCGCCGCAGCCGCCATGGCTACCGCGCTGTTCCTGGGCGGCGACGCTGGGCCCTGGCTGCCCGGCCCGGTGTGGTTTCTGCTCAAGACCTTCGCCGTGGTGACGGCGCTCGTATGGGTCGGCCGCCGTGTGCCGGTGTTGCGACCCGATCGCACAGTCGAGGTCGGCTGGATGGTCCTCGTCCCCATGACGCTCCTGCAGGCGCTGGTCGTCGCCGTGCTCGTCCTGAACGGCTTCTACGCGTGAGGAGTACAGGGTGATGACGGAGCTCTCCGGCTGGGCGTTCACGGCCGTCGCCGTCCTCGGGGTCCTATCGGTAGCCGCCGGGATCGCCGTGTTCGTCGTCGACTCCATGGCGCGGGCCACTTTCGCGTTGCTTGCGTCGTTCCTTGCGGTGGCGGGAGTGCTGCTGGCCCTGGATCTGGTCTACCTGGCCGTCGTGACGGCGCTGATGATGACGATCGAGATGGCGGTCATGGCCGTCTTCATGATCATGTTCATGATGAACCCGGCCGGGCTCATGCCGATGACGATGGTGCACAACGCCAAGGGCTCCGCCGTGATCGGCGCCGCGACTTTCGTCGTCCTCGCCGTCGGCATCTGGACGATCGACTGGCCGACGCGGAACCCGCCCCGCCCCGACGACAGCACCCGTCAGCTGGGCGAGGCGATCATGGGCAGTCACATGCTGGTCATGCTGGTGATCGGCATCTCGTTGTTCGCCACGATCCTCGCCGGCACCGTCCTGGCTACCGCCCGTGGCCGCTACGACCGCTTCGGGCCGGATCTGGACGCCGACCGCCCGGACGATCCGGTGCCCGGGGGACTCCGACGATGACCGCCGAGCTCGTGCTGCAGATCCTGCTGACCGTCGCCGTCGCACTGGTCGGTGTCGGCTTGTTCGGCGCGCTGTCGCAGCAGTCGATCGTCATGGTGATGATGGGCCTCGAGCTGGTCCTCAACGGTGTGCTGCTGGCCGGGGGAGCGGCCTGGTACTTCCTGACGCCGGAACTGCCCGATGCCCAGGTGCTGGTCGTCGTCGCCCTGGTGGTGATGGCGGTGGAGATGGCGATGGGTTTCGCCGTCACCGTCGCCATCTACCGGGCGCGGCAGGTGGACATGGTGGACATGGCGACAGACCTACGCGGATGAGCGTCGCCCTCGCCGCTCTGGTGCTACTGCCCGCCCTGGCCGGGGCGGGGCTGCTGACCGTCGGACGGCGGGCCGACCGTGCCGCCGGGCCGGTGGCCGTCACCATCACGGGGGTCGGCGTGGCGCTGGCAGCGCTGGTGGCCGGTGCGCGGCCGCGGCTGTCGGTGCCATTTCTCGGAATCGTCGAGGGCGGGGATCTGCGCCTGGTCGTCGACGGGCTCTCCGCGGTGCTCGTCGTCCTGGTCGCGGGGATCGCCCTGCTGGTCACCGCCTTCGCCGTCGCGGACGTGCCGGGGGACGCGGCCCGAGCCCGCTTCTTCGGCTACCTGCTGCTGTTCGTCGCGGCGATGCTGGCGACGGTCACCGCGGCCACGCTGCCCGCGCTCCTCCTGGCGTGGGAGGTGATGGGCGCCACTTCCTTCGCGCTCATCGGCTTCCGGTGGGAGGAGTCCGGCAAGCTGGCCGCCGGCACCCGGGCGTTCGTGACCACGCGCGCCGGGGACCTGGGCCTGTACGTCGCCGCCGGCGCTGCACTCGCCGCCACGGGGAGCCTGGTTCTCGCCGACCTGTCCGCCGCCGACGGCGGATGGGCGGACCTCGCCGCCGCCGGCGTGCTGGTCGCCGCACTCGGCAAGTCCGCGCAGTTGCCCTTCTCCGCCTGGCTCTCGGCGGCGATGCAGGGACCGAGTCCGGTGAGCGCGCTGCTGCACTCGGCCACGATGGTGGCCGCCGGCGGGTACCTGCTGATCCGGATGCAGCCCCTGCTGGCGTCGACCGGCTGGGCCTCGACGGCGGCGGCATGGGCCGGTGTGCTGACGGCGCTGGTCCTGGGTGCGGTGGCGGTGGCGCAGTCGGATCTCAAGCAGCTGCTCGCGGCCAGCACGGCCGCGCAGATCGGCTTCGTCGTGCTCGCCGCCGGGGTGGGTGCCACCGCGGGGGGCACAGCACAGCTGGTCGCACACGCCGCGGTCAAGGCCGGTCTCTTCGTCGCTGCCGGTGCCTGGCTCACCGCGCTGGGCACCAAGGATCTCGCCGGCCTGCGGGGCGCCGCCCGCCGGTATCCGGGCATCGGGGCAGCGGCCACGGTCGCCGCCCTCGCGCTGGCCGGCGTGCCACCGCTGTCGCTGTGGGCCACCAAGGACGAGGTGCTCGCGGGGGTCGACGGGACGGCGCTGACGGTGGTGGGCCTGGCCGCCGCTGCGGTCTCGGCGGTTTACGCCGGTCGGATCCTGGCCGTCGTCCTCGCCCGACCGGCCGGGGACGAGGCGTTCGACCAGGAGGAACCGGGCACCCGGCGCATCCCGGCGCTCACGACTGTCGTCGCAGGCGTGCTGGCCGTGTTCGCCGCCGGCCTGGGTGTGCTCGCGCTGCCGGCTGTGGCCGAGGGTCTCAAGGCGGCCCTCGACGCGGAGGGCGAGCCGGCGCCGGGGCTGGGGGAGCTGGCGGTCTCCGGCGCGCTCGCGCTGGTGGTCCTGGGGCTGACCGTCGCCGTGGTCCGGGCGCGCCCTGCCGTCATGGAGCAGCTCTCGCGGAGTTCGCTCGGGTCGTGGGCCGGGCTGGGGGGGCTGCTCTCGCCACGACCGGCGATGGCAGTGGCGCGGGCGCTGGCCACCGTGGACGACAAGCTGATCGACCGGGCGGCGGTAGGCGTGGCTGCCGGCGTGCGCCGGCTCGCGGGGCTGGCATCACGGGCGGACGACGACGTCCTGGACCGGGCGGTGTCGGGAGTCGCCTCGGCGACCCGACGTACTGCCGCCGGGTCCGCGCGGATCGACGCCGGAGTAGTGGACGGCGCGGTCCGCGCGACGGCGAGAGCGTTCCAACGCGCAGGCAGCGCCGCCCGCCGCCCACAGACCGGGCTGCTGCATCAGTACTACGCCCAGGCCGTCATCGGTCTCGGCTTCCTGCTCGTCCTCCTGCTCGTGGTGAGGTAGTCGTGCTGCTGACCGTTGTGATCTTCCTTCCGCTGGTGACCGCCGGCGTGCTGCTGGCGGTGCGCGGGCTCAGCGGCCGCGCGGCCATCTGGGTGTGGATCGCCGCCGCCGCTGTCGACCTGGCACTGATCGGCTGGATGTGGTGGCGCTTCGAGCCCGGCGAGGGCGCCTCGGGAGTGGTCGATGGCCTGGCGTACGAGGTGGACCTGCAGTGGATCCCCACGGTCGACGCCGGCTACCACATCGGCGTCGACGGGCTCTCCCTGCCACTGCTGGCACTGACCGGGGTGCTGTTCCTCGCTTGCGCCATCTACTCACTCCGAGAGCCGGACCGGCCGCACACCTACGCCGCGCTGTTCCTCTTCCTGCAGACCGCCTGCCTGGGCACGTTCGCCTCGCTCGACCTCATCCTCTTCTTCGTCTTCTTCGACCTGTCCATCGTCGGGATGTACTTCGTCATCGCCGGCTGGGGACACGGCAACGCCCGGCGCAGCGCACTGAAGTTCTTCCTCTACACCTTCATCGGATCACTCGCACTCCTCGTCGGCTTCATCGGACTCTTCCTGGGCAGCGAGGAGCGCACCTTCGACATGGTCGCGCTGGCGGCGAACCCGCCGCTGGCGGACTCCCCGGTCACCGGCGGCCTGGTCCTGCTGGCGATCGGTCTCGGCCTGGCGGTGAAGACGCCGCTGTTCCCGTTTCACACCTGGCTGCCCGACGCGCACACCGACGCCCCTGCCGCCGGGTCCGCTGTCCTCGCCGGGATCCTGCTCAAGCTCGGCACCTACGGGTTCGTGCGGATCGCCATGCCGATCCTTCCCGAGGCCTGGCAGCGGTGGGCCATGGTGGCCGTCGTTGTCGGGGTGATCAGCGTGCTGTGGGGCGCCTTCGTGGCGCTGGCTCAGACCGACGTCAAGCGGATGATCGCCTACACCTCGGTGAACCACATGGGGTACGTGCTGCTCGGCCTTGGCGCGGCGGGCCTCGTCGCCTCGGCTGATGAGGGCGCGCGGACCGTGGCCACGGTGGGTGCGATGTACCAGATGGTCAGCCATGGCCTGCTCACCGGCGCGTTGTTCCTGCTCAGCGGCGCGCTGTGGTCGCGCGGGCGCACCTACGCCTTCGACCGCTGGGGCGGCTTGGCGCGGCCGGTGCCGGTCTTCGCGGCGTGCCTCGCGGTCGCTGCGTTCGGCTCCCTGGGCCTGCCCGGGTTCTCCGGGTTCATCGCCGAGTTCCAGGTCTTCACCGGAGCTCTGCAAGCTGCGCCCGTCGCCACGGTGCTCGCCGTCCTGGGCATCCTCGTGACCGCCGGGCTGTTCTTGCTGGCCCTGCAGCGACTGCTCACCGGCGACACCGTCGTCCCCTCCGAAGCGGACCCCGAGGAGACAGGGGGAGGCCCGGCTCCGCAGCGGGCGGACGGCGACACAGCGATCACCACCCGGCCGCGGACGGCGACCCGGATGCAGGACTTGCGCGGTCACGAGCTGGCCTCGATCGTCCCGCTGCTCGTGCTCGCCCTGATCCTGGGCCTGCTCCCGCGGGTCCTGCTGGACGTGCTGGAGCCGGCCGCCATGGCGGTGGTGGAGCTGGTGGGCCGGTGACCGGCATGTCCGGGGGCGGCGAGCGGGTGCTCGCCCTGCTCCCCGAACTGCTCCTGCTCCTCGGCGCCGTCGGCGGCCTGCTGCTGGGCCTCTGGACGCCGCAGCACCGGCAGTGGCGGGTCCGGCTCCTGGTCACCGTCGCCTGCCTGGCCAGCGCGGTCGCTGCGGCCGTCGCGCTGCCCGAGCCGGCGGAGCGGGTGTTCGAGGGCACCTGGGTCGTCGACACGACCACCGGCGTCGTCCGAATCGTCGTCGCGCTCGGCGTGGCCGTCCTCGTCTGGCTGGCGTCGGCCTCGCTGGCCGGACACCCGCGGGAGACCGAGGCCTACGTCCTCATGGTGCTCGGTGGGCTCGGCAGCATCGCGCTGGCCGCCAGCGGCGATCTGCTGCTGCTCGTCGCCGCCTATTTGCTGGCCAGCGTTCCGCTGTACGCACTGGCCGGCTTCGCCAAGGACTCCGCCGGTGTCGAGGCGACGATGAAGTACTACCTGATGGGCGCCTTCGTCGGTGTACTGATGCTGGTCGGCGTCGCCGCCCTGGTGCTCGCCGCCGGCACGACCGGCTATCTCGATCTCGCCGCGCTGCTACCGGAAGCCTCCCCGGGGCTGCTCGCGGTGGGCATTCTCGGCGTTCTCGCCGGTGTCGGTTTCAAGGCTGGTGCGGTGCCGGTGCACTTCTGGGTTCCCGACGTGACCGCCGGCACAACGCCTCCGATGGCCGCCTACATCACCACGATCCCCAAGATCGGCGCGGTCGCTGCCGCGTTCCGACTGCTGGCCGAGCCCTTTGCCGACGTTCCCCTCGACGTGCCCCTGTTGGTCGCCGTCATCGCGGCCGTCAGCATGACCCTGGGCAACCTGGCTGCTTTCAACCAGACCGACGTCCTGCGACTGTTGGCGTACTCCACGGTGAGCCAGGTCGGCTACCTGTTCATGGTCGTCGCCGTCGCGGCCCGCACCGACGTCGCCGTCCCGGCCCTGGCGATCTACCTGGCTGGCTATGCGGTGACCAACATCGGTGCCTTCGCGGCCGTCGCGGCGGCGCCCGCGGCGCGCACGATCACCGACTGGGCGACCGCGGTCGGACGCCACCGCTGGCTGGTCGTCAGTCTCGTCGTCTGCCTGCTCGGCTTGGTCGGGACCCCGCCGACAGCGGTGTTCGTCGGCAAGCTCGCCGTGTTCGTCGCGGCCTGGGATGGCGGCCTCGCGTGGCTGGTCGTCGTGGCGGCCGTCAACACCGTGGCGAGCCTCTTCTACTACCTGCGCTGGATCGCTCCCGCCGCCACGGGAGTCGCCGCGAGCGAAAGCACGACGGGGGATACCCGCGGGACGGGGCCGGGTACCTCCGCGGGGACGGCGCAGCGTGTCGTGCTGGAGCCGACCGTCGTTCTCCATACGGCCGCCGTCGTGTCCCTGCTTCTCGGCATCGGGGCGGGCGTCTGGCTCGCCGTCCTCCTGCCGAGCTGACTGTCCGTTGCATGGTCGTCGGAGTTCGTGGCGTGCCGCGAAGCGTGACAGCCGGACCAGCGCCGCTCCAAGACGACCCGTTGCCGCACATGATCATGCGACCTTGATAGATGCACGTCGACGGGAGATGGTTCGTTTGGTGGTGGCGAGCTGTTGGGCGATGTCGCGGATGGACTTGCCCCGTTCGGTGAGGCGCCGGACGACTTCGTCCTGCTCGGCAGGAGTCAGGTGCTCGAAGCGGAGGCCATCGCCGGCCAGTGCGCGCTCGATGGCGATCTCGTCGAGGTCGTCGTCCGTCACTGCGTGCTCAGTGTGGTGTCGGGTGTCTGGATCGGTGTCGATGTCATCCCAAGCCAGAGGCGGCACCCAGCCGCGTTCAGCGGCGAAGGCGCGGGCGGCGTCGGCGGCGGCGCGATGGTCGTCGGTGGACTGCGGTGGGTGCAGGTTCCACAGCTGCTCGTAGAGGGCGCTGACGTCCTGCGCGGTCTGCGCGGTGACGGAGTCACTGAGCATGCTGCGTCGGAGACCTGCGGAGCTTCGGCCGAGCCTGGTGGCCAACTCATCGTGGGGCCAGCCGACGGCGATCAGGGCCTGCAGCCTCCGACGAGTGCCCGTGGCGACGACGTGGCTGCGCGGCGCCCGGTTGGCCTGGTCTATCCGAATGCGCAAGACCCGATGGGCGGTCTCGGGCCGGACGCGCTGGATGCCTGGGGTGCCGTCGCGCCCGGGAGCGGCCAGCTCGCGGACGTGGCTGGTGGAGATGCCCGCGAGCAGGGCGATCTGCTCGACGCCGATGCCGGCGGCGCGTAGCGCGCGGATGTGCTCGCGCACCGGGGCGGCGTCCACGAAGGGCTGCCATCGGCCGAAGGTCTGCGCTCGGTGCACGGCACGGCCGGCCGCGGTGTTGGCGGCAGTGCAGTCGGTGCATCGGCAGCGGTCCTTCACATAGGCGACACGAGTTCCGTGGACATGCCGAGCACGCGGATGAGTGCAGTCCCGCCTCACCCGACCCTGAGCAGGCTGGACACGGCGACGTGCTCGCTCGATGGCCTGCCGGTGCTTGGCACAGGAATGCCGCGCGTGGTGGACGCCGGCGAGGGCGTCGCTGGCGTACGTGCCGCTGTAGCCGCAGGCCGGGCAGGTCCGGGTGGTGCTCATACCCCGTCCCGTGGGGATCCGGTGACCGGCTGACCGGTGTGGCCACGTCCGGGTACGCCGGCCTTAGCAAGGACGTCCTCGATCCAGTCGGTGCGGAGGCTGCCGGCGTCTCCGACGTGGTCGTCGAAGGCCATGGCCGTGAACTGCTGAGCGGTGGCGGCCCAGTCCCGGTCGGTCAGGGGCCGCTCAAGGTGAGCTTCGACTGTGGGCCGGTCGACGTAGGCGATGCTGGCGCCAAGGACATCGACCAGGTCGGTGAGCAGCCGGTGGGTGTCGCCGCCGTAGCTGTCGACGAGGTCCTGCAGCACGCGCCGGCGAGCAGTCTGCCGCGGCAGATGGGGGAGGATCGCCGCGTCGCAGCCCCGGCGGCTGATCGCCCGGTTGGCGCCAGTGGCCAGCGCGTCACTGGGACAGGTCTGCTCCGGGGAGCGGGTGACCTTCTCCTTCATCGAGTCTCCTCGACGGCGCCGCAGTGACGAGCCGAAGACGGCGTCAGTGCGGGGGAGGGGGCGCGGGAGATGGTCAGCACCTGAATCACTTCGACGCCGAGGTCGAGCACGAAGCTGCCGACACAGGCGGTGTCCACCAGACCGACCAGCCGCCGCTCTCCGCCAAGGTCGGCCACACCAATCCGGTACAGCCGCGGGTGGAGGCGTCGGCAGACGACGGCCTTGACGACCGCACGGACGGCCGAACCGTCGAGCCAGGAATGCTGAGGAGCACGCTCGGTCCAGCTCATCCGGCTGATCGCGGTGAGGATCTCGATTCGTTGCGGCTGCTCGCTGGTGAAGCCCATCCGGACGCCCAGGACGGTCCAGGACAGCCCGCTGCCGTGGTCGCCGTCAGCGGTCAGCCCGTCGTTCCGCGCCTGCTCACACGCGATGCTGCTGGGGGAATGCGGCGCAACGGTTGCCGCTTCCGGTCGCCTCGGCCGACTGCACATGGCTGCTCCCGTGGGTGAGGACCGCTCACCGGAAGAAGGCGCTATTCGGAGCCGATTGGTGACACCTGCCGAAGAAATTGGGATGCCGCGTGCCGCGGATCAGCTATGTGTCAACAGGACCGGTCGCGGCAGTCGAGGCCACCGCGCCCTCCGGCGCAGCCGGTTGCACTCACAGCCAGCCGGGGCGGGGAATGGTGGCAGCTAGGAAACCTGCACAAGAGGCTCAAGTGGTGTCACTAAACGGCCTCGAATAGCGCCTTCTCCTCGTGAAGGCCGCGGACGCCGACGAGAGGCGCCTGAGCCGACACGTTGACGCGAACCAGCAGATCGAGGAGTTGCCATGCCGGGTCATCAGTCGTCGCCGCAGGATCGCGAGTGCCACCTTGCTGGCGCCGGTGGGGCCGGACGCAAGGACCGCGACCTTGGAAGCCCGTCCGCTGTCAGCCAGCGGGCGCTGCGCGCGCGCATGGCAGCACATCAGCTCCACGCCAGGGTGCGGGACGCCGCAGCACATACAGCGCCTGCCCGGGCTGCGTTCTTGTCTCGGTTCGAACGGGAGGTGGACCCCGACGGATCTCTTGATCCTCGTGAGCGAGCTCGTCGGGCTGAGCATGCACGCAAGGCGTACTTCGTCCGTCTCGCGCTCGCCTCAAGCCACGCTCGTGGCCTGCGCCGCAGCGGCGGTGGCGGTCCGAGGCCTTCGGCTGGAGGCGAGGCATAGGTCTCGCGGCGCACCGCTTTGCCGAGGGGGCTGATCTACACCACGCCAGGACTCACCCAGCGTGACCCTGCTGACTGCGGGGGTCCTGACACCAGCGATCTGGGGATATCGCCGGTGACTCCGCACAGCCGTGCAACCCGCGGCACCCAGCGGAACGTTCGCTACAGCCGGTCCCCGAGGGCTGCGCGATGAAACGCGGTACGGGCCCGCTCGTCGGCGGCGCTCGCGGCGTAACGGCCGACCATCTCTCGCGAGCGCCAGCCGGCGAGCCGCATGAGGTCCTGCTCCTGTCCGCCGCTGGCCAGCCAGGTGTGGGCGTAGGTATGCCGGAAGCGGTGCGGGTGCACGTTGGAGACGTCGGCTTGGGCGGCGCGGCGTTCGAGCATCTGCCGGACGCCGGAGTCGGTCACCCTTCCCTTCTTGCCGAGCCACAGTGCCGGGAGGGCGGCCTGGGGGTGTGTTGTGCGGGCGCGCAGGTAGCGGCGCAAGGCGTCGGCGGTCTTGGCGCCGTAGGGCACCGCACGGCCGCGCCGGCCCTTGCCCATCACCAGGGCCACGCTCTGCTCGGAATCCAGGTCGTCGACGTTGAGCCCGGCCAGCTCGCCGGCGCGCATGCCGGTGTCGATGAGCATGCGCAACATCGCCGTGTCCCGGCGGTTCTCGAAGGTGTTGCCGCGGGCAGCGTCCAGCAGGGCCCGTAGCTCATCGTCGGTGAGGATGTCGACCGGCTGCTCGGGCACGGCCGGCGGGCGCATCCGCTCCATCGGGGATCGTGGAATCTCGCCGTCCTCGGTCAGCCAGCGGAAGAGCTGCTGCATGGATCGGTAGTGCTTGGCGACGGTTGCGGGGGACACGCGCTCCATGAGGGCCGCCAAGAAGGCCTCGAGGTGGTCGCGAGTGATCGCGCCCGCGGTGGTCGGCATCCCCGCCTCTCGCAGGTACCCGACCAAGTTCTCGCCAACGCGTAGGTAGCTGGCGATGGTGGACGGGGCGACATTGCGGGCGCGCAGGTGAGTGCGCCAGTCGGGCAGCAGCACCGCGAGGTCATCGACGGCCACCGCGACACGCGGAGACGGGGCTGAAGACATGCCTACAGACTAGCTGAATCCCCGTCTGTTGGAGCGCTGTGCGGGATTCAGTACCCGCGTATTGCCTGGTGGTGGGGCGGGTGGGGCTCGAACCCACGACCCAGGGATTATGAGTCCCATGCTCTGACCGGCTGAGCTACCGCCCCGGCGAGGACAGCCTGCCAGAGAGGGATGCCTCACACCCGCAGAACCCGCTGGCCAGGGGCCACGCAGCTCGCGTCGGCGAGTCCCCCCGAATGTTGCCGAAGTTCTCGTTATCAGCCTGTGACATTCCCAGGTTTCGCTTGTACCGTCCCCTCCGGTCCACCGAGCACCGCCTTCGAACCCGAGGGCCTCGGCCGGACCCCGCCGAACTCGAAGGCCTGATGGCCGGAGGGACCGGGGACCCATCGCAGTTCTGGGGTGAATCCTGGTCGCGCCCCCGCGCGGCCGGGTAGGGCACCTAACGGCCCGAACCCGTCAGCTAACTCGGTAGGCGGTCGTGAGGAATGGAGAACCGTCGCCTTGGCGACCCTGCACCACCGGAAGACGACCCCCTCGCCCCGCCGCCGACGCCTCCGAACGTCCCTCACCACCACCGCCCTGCTTGCCGCCGCGCTGATCGGCGCGCCGTCGGCGACAGCAGCTCCCGCCGACGACGCCCGGGTCGACGCCGCCCAGTCGGAGCACGACGCCGTGATGGCGGAGGTCGCCGCGATCGCCGCCCGGGTCGCCGAGGCCGAGCAGACGCTCCAGCGGATGACCCTCGAGGCCGAGGCCGCCAGTGGCGAGGCGCTCGCCGCCCAGGCCGCCCTCGACGCCGCTGCGCAGGAGGCCTGGTTCGCGGCTGCCGCCCTGCAGGACGCGGAGAACGCGGTCGGGAAGGCCGAGGACGACGTCGCCGAGATCGGCCGCTCGGCCTACATGGGCGGCGGCCAGGAGTCCTTCGGTGACATGCACCTGCTCCTGGACGCCGAGGGTCCCGGTGAGCTGCTGCAGCAGGCCGCCACGCTCGACGTCCTCGGTGCCGATCGTGCCGAGACGCTGAGCGCGATGGAGGTCGTCAAGGCCCAGCAGGCCCGCGCGGAGCGGGCCGCCCAGGCAGCCGTCGCCGAGCGCGACCGCGCGGCCGGCGCCGCGGCCGAGGCCCTTGCCGCCGCCCAGAAGCAGGTGGACGGCGCCCAGGCCGAGTTCGACGCCGTCGCCGCGGACAAGGCGGCACTGGACCAGCAGCTGCGCGCGGCCGAGATCCGGCTGCTCGAGATGCAGGGCGCCCGCGACGCCGCGGAGGCGTGGGAGGCCCAGCAGCTGGCCCGGATGGCGGCCGCCGCGCAGGCCGCGGCCGTCACCACGACGGCGGCGGCACCGGCGCCCAGCGCACCGGGCGCCCCCACGAGGAGCCCCAGCGCGGCGGTCAGCGGCAGCGGCGGCGGGAGCACGGCGGCCCTGACCAGCGGCCGGGTCACCTCCTGCTACGGCTCCCGCTGGGGCACCCTGCACGCCGGGGTCGACATCGCCGCCCCGATCGGCACGCCCGTGTACGCGCCCGAGGGTGGCGTGGTGCTCCAGGCGGGCCCGGCCAGCGGGTTCGGCCTCGCGGTGGCCGTGGAGCACGGCGACGGCGTGATCACGATCTACGGCCACGTCAACCGGTTCTTCGTCAGCCCCGGGCAGTCGGTCTCCGCGGGCCAGCAGATCGCCGAGGTCGGCAACCGCGGTCAGTCCACCGGACCGCACCTGCACTTCGAGGTGCACACCGGCGGTCTCTACGTGAACCGCACCAACCCGGTGCCGTGGCTGTCCCAGCGCGGGATCTCCCTCGGCGGCTGCTGACCGGCGGCGGCGCACCCGTGCCGGATCATGGAGCGGTGCGGGCGCGGGGGAGGGCGGACACCACCTGGTTGCGCGCGGGGTTGCTCGCCCTGCTCCTGGTCGCAGGGCTGGTGGTCGCGCTCACCGTGGAGCTCCCCGACGTCGACGTCGTCCGCCGCTGGCTGGACGGCGTCGGCGCGGTGGGGTGGGCCGCGCTGGTCGCCGGCGTCGGCCTGGTGCTGATGGCGCCGGTACCGAGGACCGCCGTCTCGGTGCTGCTCGGTCTCGTCGCAGGGTTCGTCCCCGGGCTGCTCGTGGCCCTGACCGGGGCGATGCTCGGCGCGCTGGGCGCCTTCGGGCTCGCGCGCCGGTTGGGCCGCGCCGCCGTCACCCGGCTGGCCGGACCACGGCTGTCCCGGCTGGATCGGCTGCTGGTCGACCGCGGCTTCGTCGCGCTGCTCGTCGGCCGGCTGGTACCCGTGGTGCCCTTCGTCGTGCTCAGCTACGGCGCCGGGCTCACCGCGATGCGCCTGGCGCCCTACCTGGCCGCCACCGCGCTGGGCATCCTCCCGAGCACCGTCGTCCAGGTGGGCGTCGGTGCCTCGGCCCCCGCGCTGGTGTCCAGCGCCACGGCGGCGGCGGTGCTCCCGCTGGTCGCCCTGGCGGCCGTGGGCGTGGTCTGGTTCCGACGGCGGCGAGCGGGCGTCAGCCCCTCCTGAGCAGCCGGCCCAGCATGCCCCCGGCCCCGCCCATGGTGCGCGCGGCGAACTGGAGGATCGGCCCGCCCGGGATGCCCGGCACCTTCTGCACGATCGGTGCCAGCGCGAGCAGGCCGCCGACGTCGTGCACCGTGAGCTGCCTCCGCGCCGCGGCCGGCACCGGGTTGATGCGCCCCGCCGCCGCGTCGAGGAGCAGCTCCGCCGGCGCCTCGACCGCCGGCCCCTCGTGGGTGCCGCCCGGCACGCGCCGCACGACCCAGCCCTGCGGATCGGCGGCGAACGACCAGCCGCCGTCCTGCGTGGCCAGGGTGACCTCGCCGGTGATGCCGCACGAGGTCGCCAGCGCCCCGGTGACGTCGGTGAGCGCCGCCAGGCCCGACTGGAGCACCTCCGGCGGTGGTGGCTCCGCGCCGCAGGAGACCAGGTCGAGCCCGTGCACGGCCAGTTCGTAGGCCTGCCCGAGGACGACGCTGAGCAGCGGCAGCCGCCCGACCACCGAGACCGCGGGGGCGGTGTCCAGCTCGGCCGGTTCCTCAGCCAGGTACCGCGCGGTGGCCTCCCGGTTGCGGCGGAGGGCATCGAGCACCTCCGCCCGCGTGGCCCCGGCGTGCGCGGCGACGACCCGGCCGTTGACCGCATCGGGGTCGGGCGGGGACCCGGTGGCCCCGGTGCGGGCGGAGGCGATCAGGTCAGCCATCGCCGTGTGGTCGTCCCAGCAGCCCAGGTGCACGCAGATCTCGTGGGCGCGCCACCCCGGCAGCCGGGAGGAGCGGCTCAGCTCGACCCGTTCGGCGGCGGCGATGAACGCATCCCACGCGCCCAGCACCCGCGCGCCGACGTCCTCGCGCCCGGCGTCGGCCATGCCCTGGTGTCGTCCCATGCACGGGGGCCTACCCAGGAGGTCGCCGGGCAGGCATGGGACGGCGGTTCCGCCTCCGCAACCGGTCCTCACCCGCGGGGATGAGGTGCGGTCAAGCGCCGGCCCGGCGAGGCCGATCCCGAGGGGGTGACCAGCGCACCCACGGGGGACCGCCGCCGCGGCGGTGCACCGGCGGGCGCCCGCACAGCGGGAGCCGTCCGCCGGTTCCTCGCCGTGGTCCGCGACGGCCTCTACCGGCCGCTGGCCACCGACGACGACCGCGCCGCCTACTGGGTGCGGCACGTGCGCTACGGCGTGCTGCTCAGCGAGCTCAGCGCCCTCGTGGTCCTGGTCTACGCGCTCTGCACGCACACGCCCGGCCGGCACCACCCGCTGCTGCTCGGCGTCGCCGGACTGGTCGTGGTCACCTGCCCCGCCCTCCTGCTGCTGCCCCTGCGCGACATGATGCGGGACCGCCGCGGGTCCACGATGTTCTACCTCTGGACCGCGGCCACGACCACGGTGGTGCTCTTCGGCACCTGGATCGACGGCGGTGCGGCGAGCCCGCTGGACGCGTTGCTGTTCCTGACGCTGACCTACATGGCAGTGGCGTACCCGCCCTACGGGGTCGTGGCCATGGGCACGTTCATGACGGGCGGCTACGTGCTGCTCTTCGCCACGTCCGACGTGACGACGTCCGCGGTGTTCTTCATCGCCGTCATGATCGCCTTCACCCTGATCTGCACGATGGCCTCGGCCAACGCGTGGGCGGCGCACGACCGCCAGGTCGAGCTGATCGGCACGCAACGGGCGCTGGCCGCCACCGATCCGCTCACCGGGATCCCGAACCGGCGGACGCTCATCGAGCGCCTGCCCCTCGCCGTGGAGGCGGTCGGCCGGGGCCGCCGGTCGGTCGTCTGCGTCGTCGACCTGGACGGCTTCAAGGCGGTGAACGACCGGGACGGGCACGCCGCCGGCGACGCGCTGCTCCAGGCCATCGCCGCGGTGCTCGGCGCGGCGGTCCGGGAGACCGACACGGTCGCCCGGCTCGGCGGGGACGAGTTCGCGGTGCTCGCCGAGGTGACCGACTCCTTCTCCGGGGAGATGCTCGCCGAGCGTCTGCGTCAGGCGATCGCCCTGGTAGGTTCCGGCGGTGGCGTCACCGCCAGCATCGGTGTCGCCGGACTGCGGGCCGGGGAGGACGTCGCCGACCTGCTGCACCGTGCCGACGCCGCCATGTACCGGGCCAAGGCGGCCGGCGGCGACCGGTTCGTGCTGCCCGTCGCCTGAACCGCACCGCCCGCATGCCGGCTGCCTGACTCCGTGCTGTCCGGACCGGCCGCCGACACGCCGTGCTGTGCGGGAAGTACCACGCTGCGTCACGTGATCCGATCACTCTGCGTGAGCGCTCGGGACCGCGGTCCGCACCCGGCGCGCCGGGCGTCGTCCCGGCTCGCGCTGCGGGGTCCGGAAACCACGGCAGACCCCTGTCGACCAGGTAGACGCGGCCCGGCAAGCCGTGCTATGGCCGCTGACCAGCGAGAAAGCGACCGATCCGGTCTCTTCCGTCACAGAGAGCACAACAGTCCCACTCGGGCTGGCGCGATCCGGGACCCATCGTGCAAACTGTTCGCGGGAGCCCTGCTCCGCCACTGCCGAACACAGCGCGTCACCGAATCGATGGGTCCGTAGGGGAAGACGAGACCGATCGAGTCGATGGAGGTGCCCCGTGCAGCGACGGTCAACCCAGGGTGTCGTTTTCGTGCACGCGTGCCCGAAAGCGCTCTGCCAGCATGTCGAATGGGCGCTCGAGCGCGTCGTCGGCGCGCCGGTCTCCCTGACGTGGGACGAACAGCCCGCGGCGCACGGTGCCTACCGCGCCGAGGTCGCCTGGACCGGCTCGCCCGGGACCGGTGCCCGGCTGGTGGCTGCCCTGCGGCAGTGGCCGATGCTGCGCTTCGAGGTCACCGAGGAAGCCAGCCACGGCAACGACGGCGAGCGCATGTCCTACGTGCCCGGCCACGGTGTCTTCCGTGCGCCGACCAGCGCGAACGGCGACATCATGATCAGCGAGCAGCAGCTGCGGCACCTGGCGGCGACGGCGTCGTCGGCCGAGGCGTTCCGCCACGGGGTCGACCAGCTGCTCGGTGCGGCCTGGGACGCCGACCTCGAGGTCTACCGGCACGCCGGCGACGGCAGCCCCGTCACCTGGCTGCACCAGGTCGTCTAGTCCTAACCTGAGATCGATCGTCCGGGCGCCGTCGGGGAAGCGGCGCCCGGACGGTCATCTCCGGTGGCGTGCGGGACCAGCCCGGTGCAGGGCCCTGCCGCGAGCGGTGGGGCGCGGGTCCCTCCTCAGAGCGGGATGTTGCCGTGCGCCCCGCGGCCCAGCGGAGCAGCCGCGAGCGCCGTGACGAGCCGGCGACGGGTGTGCGCGGGGTCCACCACCTCGTCGACGACCCCGATCTGCACGGCCCGGTTCACGCCACCGGCGATCCGCTCGTGCTCCTCGGCCAGCTGGGCGTGCAGCGCCTCGCGCTCGCCGGGCTGGGCGGCGGCCAGCTTCTTGCGGTGCAGGATGCCGACCGCGGCCTTGGCGCCCATGACGGCGACCTCGGCGCCGGGCCAGGCGAACACCGCGGTCGCCCCGAGCGAGCGGGAGTTCATCGCGATGTAGGCGCCGCCGTAGGACTTGCGGGTCACCAGCGTCACCCGCGGCACCACGGCCTCGGCGAAGGCGTGCAGCAGCTTGGCGCCCCGCCGCACGACGCCGTCCCACTCCTGGCCGACGCCGGGCAGGTAGCCGGGCACGTCGACGAGCACCACCAGCGGCACCCCGAACGCGTCGCACATGCGCACGAAGCGGGCCGCCTTCTCCGCGGAGGCGGAGTCCAGGCAGCCGCCCAGCCGGATCGGGTTGTTGGCGATGACCCCGACGGTCCGGCCGGCCAGCCGGCCCAGCGTCGTGACGACGTTCGGCGCGAAGCGCGGGTGCAGCTCCAGACCCGGCTCGTCCAGCACCGCCGTGATCAGGGGCTTCACGTCGTAGGCGCGCTGCGGCTGCTCCGGCAGGAGCGCCTTGAGGTCCACGTCGGGCTCGTCGGCGGCGGGGGCGAACGATCCCTGGGCGGCCAGCAGGTCCACCGCCTGCCGCGCCGTCTCCAGCGCGGCCGGTTCGGAGTCGGTGACCACGTGGACGACGCCGGAGCGGCGTCCGTGGGTGTCGGGGCCGCCGAGCGTCTCCTGGTCGACGTTCTCCCCGGTGACCGACCGGACGACGTCGGGCCCGGTGACGAACACCCGGCCGGCCGGACCCATGATCACGATGTCGGTGAGGGCCGGGCCGTAGGCGGCACCGCCGGCCGCCGCGCCGAGGACGACCGAGATCTGCGGGATGCGCCCCGAGGAGCGGACCATCGCGGCGAACACCTCGCCCACGGCGTGCAGGGCGGTGACGCCCTCGGCCAGCCGGGCGCCGCCGGAGTGCCAGATGCCGACGACCGGCACCCGCTCGCGCAGGGCCGTGTCGATGGCGTCCACGATGTGCCGGCAGCCGTCGACCCCCATCGCGCCGCCCATGACGGTGGCGTCGGTGCAGAAGGCGATCGCGGGGCTGCCCGACACCCGGCCCCGGCCGGCCAGCACCCCGGAGGTGTCGCGGGAGGCCAGCAGCTCCAGCGACCCGGGGTCGAAGAACCGGGAGAGCCGGTCCTCGGGGTCGCGGGGGTCCGGAGTGGCGAGGAGCGGGGCGGCGGGCGCTGTGGTCACGGTCATCTCCGGGTCGTTCAGGCGGTGGTGAAGACGAGGGCCATGTTGTGGCCGCCGAAGCCGAACGAGTCGTTGACCGCGGCGGTGAGGGCGGTGCGGCGCGGCTCGCCGCGCACGATGTCGAGGGCCTGCACGTTGGCGTCGTCGTCAGGGTCGTCGAGGTTGGCCGTCGCCGGCACGATCTGCTCGCGCAGGGCGAGGATCGTGAACACCGCCTCCAGCGCCCCGGCGGCACCCAGCAGGTGACCGGTCTGGCTCTTGGTGGCGCTCACCAGGACGTGGTCGCCGATGGAGGACCGGATGGCGGCCGCCTCGGCGGTGTCGCCGACCGGGGTCGAGGTGGCGTGGGCGTTGACGTGGCCGACGTCGGCAGGGGAGAGGTCGGCGTCGCGCAGGGCGGCGGTGATGGCGCGGGCCGCCCCTTCGCCCTCAGGGTGCGGGGCGACCAGGTCGTAGCCGTCGGCGGTGCCGGCCGCCCCGGCCAGGCGCGCGTGGATGCGGGCACCCCGTGCCCGGGCGGAGTCGCCGCGCTCGAGCACCAGCGCGGCGGCACCCTCGCCCAGCACGAAGCCGTCCCGGCCCTTGTCGAACGGCCGCGAGGCGCGCTCGGGCTCGTCGTTGCGGGTGGACATCGCCCGCATCGCCGCGAAGCCGGCCATGGGCAGCGGGTGCACGCACGCCTCGGTGCCGCCGACCAGGACGACGTCGGCGCGGTCGAAGCGCAGCAGGTCCAGGCCCCAGCGGATGGCCTCGGCGCCGGAGGCGCAGGCGCTGACCGGTGCGTGCACGCCGCCCTTCGCGCCGATGGACAGCCCGACGGCGGCGGCGGGCCCGTTGGGCATGAGCATCGGGATGGTGAACGGGGAGACCCGCTTGGGCCCCTTCTCCTCGAGGACGTCGTCCTGGCCGAGCAGGGTCAGCGCCCCGCCGATGCCGGTGCCGAAGACGACCGCGATGCGCTCGGGCGCGACACCGGAGTCGGCGGCGCCCGACTCGGCCCACGCCTGCTCCGCGGCGACGACGGCGACCTGCTGGCTCCGGTCGAGCCGGCGGGCCCGGACCCGGTCGATCTGCTCGGAGGGCTCGGTGGCCAGGCGGGCGACGAGCTGGGCCGGGTACTCCTTGATCCAGTCGTCGGTGATGCGGCTGACCCCCGATCGCCCGGCGAGCAGCGCGTCCCAGGTGCTGGGCACGTCGCCGCCCAGGGGCGTGGTGGCCCCGAGGCCGGTGACGACGACGTCGGACGTGCTCATGGCTTTCCTCCTGGAGCGGCGGTCGGGCGACCGGGGGTCGGCTGGGTCAGCCCTGGTTCTTCTCGATGTAGCTGATGGCGTCACCGACGGTCTTGATGTTGCCGAGCTCGTCGTCGGGGATGGCGACGCCGAACTTGTCCTCGACCGCCGTGGCGATCTCGACCATCGACAGCGAGTCGACGTCGAGGTCCTCGGTGAACGACTTCTCGGGAGTGGCGTCGGCGGGGGTCACGCCGGCGACCTCCTCCAGGATCTCGGCCAGACCGGACTGGATCTCCTGGCTGCTGCTCACGCGGGGTCCTCTCTCTCTGATGGCACGACTCCCCGGGGTGGGGAGACCGCCGACGTCCGGGACTCGGTGTCCCGGCAATCCTGGGTGGGGGCGTTCGTCGGAGCGCCGCCCGTGACGGGGGAGCTCATGGGAGGACGACGACCTGGCCGGCGAAGGTCAGACCTGCTCCGTAGCCGAGCAGCAGGGCGACGTCCCCGCTCTTGGCCTCGCCGCTCTCCAGCAGGGCCGACAGCGCCAAGGGCACGGACGCCGACGACGTGTTGCCCGCGCGCACGATGTCCCGGGCGATGACGGTCCGCTCCGGCAGCTTCAGCCGCTTGGCCATCAGCTCGATGATCCGCAGGTTGGCCTGGTGCGGGGCGAACACGTCGATGTCGTCGGGCCCCACCCCGGCGCGGCGCATGGCCTCGAGGAGGGTGTCGGTCAGCTTGGTGGTGGCCCAGCGGTACACGGCCTGGCCGGCCATGCTCATGCCGGTCTCGCCCTCGGGGATGGCGATGGCCTCGTGCAGGTCGCCGTCGCTGCCCCACACCGCCGGGCCGATGGCCGGCTCGTCGGAGGCGCTCACGACCGCGGCGCCGGCGCCGTCGGCGAAGATGACCGCCGTCGTGCGGTCGTCGAGGTTCGTGTAGTCGGTCAGCCGCTCGCCGCCGATGACCAGGGCGTTGCGTGCCGTCCCGCTGCGGATCGCGTCGGCGGCTGCGCTCAGCGCGTAGCACCAGCCGGCGCAGCCGGCGTTGACGTCGAAGGCGCCGGGTCGCGGCACCCCGAGCTGGTGGGCGATCCGCGGCGCGAGCCCGGGGATCGCCTTCGGGGGGCTGGTGGTCGCCAGCAGCACGAGATCGATGTCGCCGGCGTCGAGACCGCTGGCCGCCAGCGCCTTGCCGCCGGCCGCGACCGACATCTCCACGAGCGTCTCGTCGGGTTCGGCCCACCGTCGCTCGGCGATGCCGACCCGGCTCTGCACCCACTCGTCGGTGGTGTCCATCTGCTGGGCGAGGTCGGCGTTGGTCACCCGTCGCCGGGGCCGGTAGCTCCCGAGCCCCAGGATGCGGGCCCCCGGGGCGACGGGCGGTAGCTGGAGCCGGCTCACGCGGACACCTCCGGGTAGAGACGGGCGATCGGGTCGCCGGCGTCGACGAGGTCGCCCTCGTGCACCAGCCACTCGGCCAGCACGCCGTCGTAGGCGGCGGACACGTTGACCTCCTCGCGCCGGCCGCGGATGCAGCCCAGCGGGGTGCCGGCCGGCAGGTGCGAACCCTCGGCGACCTCGGCAGGGCTCACGGTGCCGCGGGCCGGGGCGACGACCATGCGCCAGTCGGGGAAGTGCTCGGCCTCCGCTCGGCCGCGCTCGGCGGCGATGAGCTCCCGGGCGCGGTCGAGGTCGGCGGGGCTGGTCACCGCCAGGATCTCGATGCCGGCGCCCTTCCACTCCCGTTTGGCCAGCCCGGCCAGTGCCCCGGCCGGTGGCAGCTCGAGGACGGCGGTGACGCCCAGGTCCCGCAGGGTGGCGAGGCACGCGTCGAACCGGACCGGGCTGGTCACCTGGCTGACCAGCCGCCGCAGCGCCTCCGCGCCCGTGCCGACCGCGGCGCCGTCGGCGTTGGAGAGCAGCAGCCGGCTCGGGTCGGACGGGGTCAGCCCGTCGACCAGGCCCTCGAGCTGCTCCCGGGCCGAGGCCATGAAGGGGGTGTGGAAGGCGCCGGCGACCGACAGCGGCATGACCCGCGCCTTCGCGGGCGGGTCGGCCTTGAGGGCGGCCAGGCCGTCGAGCGGGCCGGCGGCCACGACCTGACCGGCGCCGTTGAGGTTGGCCGGCGCGAGGCCGTGCCGGCCGAGCGCGGCGAGCACCTCGTCGGGGCCGCCCCCGAGGACGGCGGACATCCCGGTCGGCGTCTGCGCGCAGGCGGCGGCCATGGCGCGCCCGCGGACGGCGGTCAGCGCGATCGCCGCCTCGACGCTGAGCACCCCGGCGAGCGCGGCGGCGGTCAGCTCGCCGACGCTGTGCCCGGCGATGACGACGTCGCGTCCCGCGTAGGGCGTGTGCGTGACCGGCCCGGGCAGCCCGCCCAGCTCGCGGGCGACGAACAGGCTCATGGCGACGACCAGCGGCTGGGTGACCGCGGTGTCGGCGATGGCCTCGGCGTCGCCCTCGGTGCCCAGCGTCAGCAGGTCGGCGTCGGCGATGGCGCCCGCCCAGCGGAAGAACGACCCGGCTCCCGGGAGCTCCAGCCAGTCGGCGAGCATTCCGGGCTTCTGGGCACCCTGACCGGGAGCGAGAACGGCGAGCACCTGCTCACCGTGCCAAAGACCGCCGTCGGCCGCGGTGGTGAGCCGTACGAAAGCACACGGGTGATCTTTGGAGGGTTCCCACAACCCCTGCGTGTTCGCGGGGGCGGAACGCGGCGTTTCGTGGTGGACACCACTGCAGGGTCAGTCCCAGAGCGAGCGGTCCCGGTCGAGATGGGCCAACGCCAGCGCCACCTGGAGCGTCCAGCTGCCCCGGGGGTCGGTGGCCGAGAGGCCGGTCAGCTCCGCGGCCCGCTTGAGCCGGTACCGCACGGTGTTGGGGTGGACGAAGATCGCCCGGGCACTGGCTTCCAGGTTGCCGCCGCTGCCGAGCACCGCGCGGACCGTCTCGAGCACCCCTCCGCCGGCGGCGTGCAGCGGCCCGGCGACCTCGTCGCGCAGCGCCGCCCGTGCCAGCGGATCGCCGTCGAGCGCCCGTTCGGGCAGGAGTGCCTCCGCGGTCACCGGACGTGGCGCCTCCGGCCACGCCCGGGCGGCCCGCAGGCCGGCCAGCGCGGCGGCCGCGGACTCGCCGGCACGGCCGAGGCCGTCCACGACCGGACCCGAGACGACCGGGCCGGGGCCGAACTCCTCGGCGACCCGTGCCACGACCGACGGCAGGTCCCCGTCCCCGCCCAGGACGACGACCAGCTGGTCGGCGTGCACGCCGACCAGCACCTCGGCGCGCAGCGACCGGGCGGCCCGGCGGACGGCGGCGTGCGGGTCGGCCGTGCCCTCGGGGGTGGGGCCGACCACCATCGTCACCGGGCTCATCGCCGACCAGCCCAGGGCGGCCGCGCGGCCGGCGAGCTCCTCGGAGCGCTCGCCGCGCACGAGGGCGTCGACGAGCAGCGCCTCGAGCCGGGCGTCCCACGCCCCGCGGCTCTCCGCGAAGCTGGCGTAGACGTGGGCGGTGGCGAAGGCGACCTCCCGGCTGAACTGCAGAACGGCCAGCCGCAGCATCTCCTCGTCCCCGGGCTCGGCGACCGAGGTGACGTGGTCCTCGAGGGTCTCCACGGTGATCTTGATGAGGTCGACGGTCTGCTTGAGCGCGACGACCCGGACCAGCTCGCGGGGTGCGGCGCCGAAGACCTCGCCGGTCAGCCGGGGCGGCCGGCCGGGGTCGCGGCACCACTCGACCAGGGACGCCAGGCCCGCCTGCGCGACCAGCGTGACCCACGAGCGCTGGTCGGCCGGCATGGTGCGGAACCAGGGCAGCTCGTCGTCCATCCGGGCCACGGCCTGGGTGGCCAGGGCCCCCGACGAGCGCTCGAGCCGCCGGAGGGTGGCCGTGCTGGGGCGGTCGACCACCCGGCTCCTCACGCGGTCAGCGTGTCACGCGCGAGGCGGGTCGGGGAGAGTAGGGCGGTGAGGAATCACCTGGACGGTGGCCCGTCCGTCCCCCGGACCGTCGCCCGGGGACCGGCGCTCGGGGGAGTCGTGGCTCCGGCCGGACGGGAGGACACGACATGACCGGACCGGTGCAGCACGCGGTGCTCGCCCCGGACGACGGCTCGCTGGGCCCCCTGCTGCGGGTGTCCGACGACCGGCTCGCGCCGGGGCAGGGCTACGGCAGCCACGAGCACGCCGGCGTCGACGTCGTCGCCGTGGTGCTGGCCGGCTCGCTGCGGCACCGGTGGGGCGACGGGGCGCGCATGGCCGCCGGCGACGTCGCGGTGCTCCGGTCGGGCACCGGTCTGGTCCACGACGAGTCGGCCGGGGACGACGGCGCGCGGGTGCTGCAGTGCTACCTGCGGCCGGCCGGGCCCGCCGCGCCGCCCTCGCACGAGGTGCTCCGCGGCGTCACCGGCGCCGTCGGGCTGGGGCGCCCCGACGCGGCGCTGTGGATGGCGCACGCGGCTCCAGGCGTCCCGGTCGACGTGCCCGCGGGGCTGCTCCTGGAGGCCGGTGACGCCACGACGGCCCGGCGGCACGGCGGCGGCCCCGTCGTCCCCCCCGCGCGCGGCACCCTGCTGGTGTGGCAGCTGGAGACCGGCCGTCCCGCCTGGGCCGACGACCGGCCCCAGGGGTGTGGCACCGGTCCCGGCCGTGGGTGAGAGTGGAGCCATGCCGACCACCCCCTCCGACCTGCTCGCCGCCGCGCACGACGACGCCGATCGCACCATCGACCTGCGTCGTCGTCTGCACCGGCGGCCGGAGATCGGCCTGAAGCTGCCGCAGACGCAGGCGACCGTCCTCGAGGCGCTCGCCGGGCTGCCGATCGAGGTGACCACCGGCACGGCCGTCAGCTCGGTCGTGGGCGTCCTGCGCGGGGCGCGGCCGGGCCCCACCTACCTGCTGCGCGCCGACATGGATGCCCTCCAGGTGCACGAGGACACCGGCCTCCCGTTCGCCTCGGAGATCCCCGGGGCGATGCACGCCTGCGGGCACGACACCCACGTGGCGATGCTGCTCGGTGCCGCCCGGCTGCTCGCCGAACGCCGGGACGAGATCGCCGGGCAGGTCGTGCTGATGTTCCAGCCGGGGGAGGAGGGGCTGCACGGCGCCAGGTACATGCTCGACGAGGGCCTGATGCGCGCCGTCCCGGAGGCGCCGGTGAGCGGCGCGTTCGCGATGCACATCATCTCGAACCTGCCCAGCGGCACCGTGCACGTGCGGCCCGGTCCGATGATGGCCGCGGCCGACCAGTGGCGGATGACCGTGCGGGGCCGCGGCGGCCACGCCTCGATGCCGCACAGCGCCGCCGACCCGGTCCCGGTGGCGGCCGAGATCGTGCTCGCGCTGCAGTCGATGGTCACCCGCCGCGTCGACGTCTTCGACCCCGCGGTGGTCACGGTCGCCCACATCGCGGCGGGCTCCCGGGACAACGTCATCCCCGAGATCGCCTTCATGGAGGGCACGATCCGCACGCTGTCGGCCGAGCGCCGGCGGGACGTCGTGGCCGCGGTGCAGCGGGTCGCCACCCACGTCGCGGCGGCGCACGAGATGACCCTGGTGTTCGAGCACACCGCGGGCTACCCGGTGACGGTCAACGACGCCGGCGTCGCCGCTCAGGTGCTGCGGACGGCGCGGGAGCTGCTGGGGGAGTCCGCCGCGGTGCTGGCGCCGGCCCCGGTCATGGGGGCCGAGGACTTCTCCTACGTGCTGGAGCAGGTGCCCGGCGCGATGGCCTTCCTCGGCGCCTGTGCGCCCGGGGTCGAGCCGGCGGACGCGGCCGCCAACCACTCGAACCTGGTGGTCTTCGACGAGGAGCCGCTGCCCGCAGGCAGTGCGCTCTACGCCCGGATGGCGCTGGACGCCCTCGCCGGATAGCGGAACGGCCCGCCTCCCGGAGGAGGCGGGCCGTCCGATCACGTCGCGGGGCTGGGGTCCGACCGGTCGTCGGCCGGGGCGGCGTCGACGTCGCGGATCCGGTACTTCTCGACGGCGTCGGTCACCCGCGCGCGGTCGACCTGCCCCTCGTCGGCCAGCGAAGCCAGCGTGCGGACGACGATCGACTCGGCGTCCACGTGGAAGTGCCGGCGCAGCGCCGGGCGGGTGTCGGACAGGCCGAACCCGTCGGTGCCGAGCGAGCTGAGGCCGCCCGGCACGTACGGCGCGATCAGGTCGGGCACCGCGCGCATCCAGTCCGACACCGCGATCACCGGCCCGGTCGTCCCCGACAGCCGCTGGGTCACGTAGGGCGTCTGCGGCTCGTTCTCCGGGTGGAGCAGGTTGTGCTCGGTGACCGCGTCGGCCTGCCGGCGCAGCTCGCCCCACGAGGTCACCGACCAGACGTCGGCCGACACCCCCCAGTCCTGCGCCAGCAGCTCCTGCGCGCGCAGCGCCCAGGGCACCGCCACCCCCGAGGCCAGCAGCTGCGCCTTGACCTCGCCGGGCTCGCCGTCGCCGGCCCGCGGGCCCTCCGCGTAGCGGTACATGCCGGCGAGCACGCCCTGGACGTCGAGGTCCTCGAGCTCGGCCGGCTGGACGAAGGGCTCGTTGTAGACGGTCAGGTAGTACATGACGTCGGCGGAGCGGGAGCCGCCCAGCGGTGCGCCCGGGTCGTCGCCGTACATCCGGACCAGCGCGTCGCGGGTGATGTGGGCGAGCTCGAAGGAGAACGCCGGGTCGTAGGACACCACCGCCGGGTTGGTGTGCGCCAGCAGCAGCGAGTGGCCGTCCTCGTGCTGCAGCCCCTCGCCGTTGAGCGTCGTCCGGCCCGCGGTGGCGCCCAGGACGAACCCGCGGGTCATCTGGTCGGCGGCGGCCCAGAAGCTGTCGCCGGTCCGCTGGAACCCGAACATCGAGTAGAAGATGTAGATCGGGATCATCGGCTCGCCGTGCGTGGCGTACGACGTGCCGACGGCGGTGAGCGAGGCGGTCGAGCCTGCCTCGTTGATGCCCTCGTGCAGGATCACGCCCGACTCGGACTCCTTGTACGCCAGCATCAGCTCCCGGTCGACGGAGGTGTACTGCTGGCCGCCCGGGTTGTAGATCTTGTGCGAGGAGAACAACGAGTCCAGCCCGAAGGTGCGCGCCTCGTCCGGGATGATCGGCACCAGGCGCGGGCCGATCTCGGCGTCCTTGAGCAGCTCCTTGAGCAGGCGGACGAATGCCATCGTCGTCGCCACCTCCTGCTTGCCGGAGCCCTTGCGGAGGATGTCGAGCGCCTTGTCGTCCGGCGCCTTGAGGGCCTTGAACTCCGAGCGCCGGCGCGGCACGGCGCCGCCCAGTGCCCGCCGCCGCTCCTGCATGTACTGCATCTCGTCGGAGTCCGGGTCGGGCTTGTAGTAGGGCGGCAGGGTCTTGTCCAGCGCCGAGTCGGGGATGTCCAGGAAGAGCCGGTCGCGGAAGAGGGCGAGGTCCTCGGCGGTGAGCTTCTTCATCTGGTGGGTGGAGTTGCGGCCCTCGAAGTGGCTGCCCAGGGTCCACCCCTTGATGGTCTTGGCGAGGATGACCGTCGGCTGGCCCTTGTGCTCCTGCGCGGCCTTGAAGGCGGCGTAGACCTTGCGGTAGTCGTGCCCGCCGCGCGAGAGCCCCCAGATCTCCTTGTCGCTCATGCCCTCGACCAGCTTGCGGGTGCGCGGGTCGCGGCCGAAGAAGTGCTCCCGGACGAAGGCGCCGTCCTCGGCCTTGTAGGTCTGGTAGTCGCCGTCGGGCGTGGAGTTCATCAGGTTGACCAGGGCACCGTCGCGGTCACCGGCCAGCAGCGGGTCCCACTCCCGGCCCCAGATCACCTTGATCACGTTCCAGCCGGCTCCGCGGAAGAAGGACTCCAGCTCCTGGATGACCTTGCCGTTGCCCCGCACCGGGCCGTCCAGGCGCTGCAGGTTGCAGTTCACGACGAAGGTGAGGTTGTCCAGCTCCTCCCGGGCGGCCAGCCCGATCGTGCCCAGCGACTCGGGCTCGTCCATCTCGCCGTCGCCCAGGAACGCCCAGACGTGCTGGTCGGAGGTGTCCTTGATGCCGCGGTCGTGCAGGTAGCGGTTGAACCGCGCCTGGTAGATCGCGTTCATCCCGCCCAGGCCCATGGAGACGGTGGGGAACTCCCAGAAGTCGGGCATCAGCCGCGGGTGCGGGTAGGACGACAGCCCGCCGCCGGGGTGGCTGACCTCCTGCCGGAAGCCGTCCAGCTGCTGCTCGCTCAGCCGGCCCTCGAGGAAGGCACGGGCGTAGATGCCGGGGGAGGCGTGCCCCTGGAACCAGATCTGGTCGCCGCCGCCGGGATGGTCCTTGCCGCGGAAGAAGTGGTTGAAGCCGACCTCGTAGAGCGAGGCCGAGCTCGCGTAGGAGGAGATGTGCCCGCCGACGCCGATCCCCGGCCGCTGGGCGCGGTGCACCATGATCGCGGCGTTCCACCGGATGTAGGCGCGGATGCGGCGCTCGGCGTGCTCGTCACCGGGGAACCAGGGCTCGCGCTCGGGCGGGATGGTGTTGAGGTAGTCGGTGCTGCGCAGCGCGGGGACGCCGACCTGCTGCTCACGGCTGCGCTGCAGCAGCCGGAGCATGAGGTAGCGGGCGCGCTCGCGGCCCGCGTGACCGACGACCGCGTCGAGCGAGTCGATCCACTCCTGGGTCTCCTCCGGATCGATGTCCGGCAGCTGGCTGGGCAGCCCGTCGGTGATGACCGCGCGGGGTGCGCCTGTGTCGCGGGCGGGGTCGCCGTCCGACTGCTGTGCGCTCATGCCCCCATCGTCTCCCCTGGGCGAGCCGCACGTCACGTCACCGGTCCTCTCCGCGGGCGCGTCGGCCCGGGAGCGGGGTGTCCTGGGTCGGCGAGTCTTGCGTCGTGGCGGTCATGCCCTACGCTTCCGCCCACGTGGCCCGGTGGAACGGGCCCGCACGGAAGCCCCGTACGGCGGGGGGACGAGAGGGGTGACATGGCCAGGCAGCGGGGAGCTCTCCCGCCGGTCGTGTCCGTGCCCGTCCGCCCTCGCAGGGCTCTGGACGGCGCTCCGCGCCGGCACCGGTGCGCATGGTCGTGACACGTCCCCGAGCGGACGGCCCGCAGGCAGGGCACCATCCACCCCACGAGCGGTCAACAGCAGGTCCACCCATGGAGGAGCAGCACGGATGAGCGTCGACAGCGCCGGCATGGCGGCCCGGCTGGGCATCAAGCCGGGCATGGTCGTGCAGGAGCTCGGCTGGGACGAGGACGCCGACGAGGAACTGCGCGACGCGATCGTCGAGCTCTCGGGCGGGGAGATGGTCGACGAGGACACCGACGAGGTGGCCGACGTCGTCCTGCTCTGGTGGCGTGAGGACGACGGCGACCTGTTCGACGCGCTGACCGACGCCATCACCTCCCTCGGCGAGGACGGCGTCGTCTGGCTGCTCGTGCCCAAGTCGGGCCGCCCCGGCCACGTGGAGCCCGGTGACGTCACCGAGGTCGCCCCCACGGCGGGTCTGCAGCAGACCAGCAGCGTGTCCGCGGCCAAGGACTGGTCGGGCATCCGGCTGGTCAGCCCCAAGACCGCCCGCAGCCGCCGGTAAGGCGTACGGCACGATCGGGCGCATGACCCTCTCCGTCGGCGACGCCGCGCCCGAGTTCAGCCTTCCCGACCAGGACAAGCAGGTCGTCAGCCTCACCGAGCTGCGCGGCACGCCCGTACTGCTGGTCTTCTACCCGTTCGCCTTCTCCGGCATCTGCACCGGCGAGCTGTGCCAGCTGCGCGACGAGCTGGCGAACTACACCGAGGCCGGCGTGCGCGTGCTGGCCGTGAGCACCGACCCGGTGTTCAGCCTCAAGGCCTTCAAGGCGCAGGAGGGCTTCGACTTCCCGCTGCTGTCGGACTTCTGGCCGCACGGCGCCACCGCCCAGGCCTACGGAGTCTTCAACGACAAGGCCGGCATGGCGGTGCGCGGCACGTTCCTGATCGACGCCGAGGGGACGATCGCCTTCGCCGAGGTGAACGGGCCCGGTGACGCCCGCGAGCAGTCTGGCTGGAAGGACGCGGTCGGCCAGCTCTCGGCCTGATCCTCCGGGCGCCCAGGGGGGAGGCCCCGTCCCGAGGCTCGCCGCGAGCGTGCGAGCGGTGAGGAGGACGGGGTCCTTTCACTACCCTGGGCGCGCCGGGCGCGTAGCTCAGCGGTAGAGCTCTCGCCTTACAAGCGAGCGGTCGCAGGTTCGAACCCTGCCGCGCCCACCACCGACCGGCCCGCCGGGGTCACCGGTCCCGACCGGCCCGGTCCGGCGGAGCCGCGTCCCGTGTCGCACCAGGAGCCGGGTCGCGGCCGGTCGAGAGCTCGGCGCGCAGAGCAGCCACCTCGGCGGTGAGCGCGGCGATGTCGCGGCGGGTGACCGCCTCGGACGCCTCGTCGGCCTGCTGGACCTTCTCCACCAGCCAGGAGGCGACGGCCGCGGTCACCGTGCCCAGCAGCGCGATCCCGACCAGCATCAGCCCGGCGGCGATCGCGCGGCCCGTGCCCGTCACCGGGAAGCGGTCCCCGTAGCCGACGGTGGTCACGGTGGCGAACGCCCACCACAGGGCGTCCGGGAAGTCGGTCACGTTCGCCTCGGGGTGGCCGCGCTCGGCGTCCAGCAGGGCCAGGGCGGCGAGGAACATCACCAGCGCCGTCGCCGAGCCCACGTAGGTGAGCACGCGCCCGCGCAGCGCCCCACCGGCGTAGCGGTCCAGCACGCGCAGCACGGTGATCAGCCGGAGCAGGCGCAGGGGGCGCAGCAGCGGCAGGACGACCACCGCCAGGTCGACCAGGTTGGTCCGCACGAACCTGAGGCGGTCGGCGGACAGCGCCAGCCGGACCACGTAGTCGACGGCGAAGGCGGCCCAGGTGACCCAGGTCAGCACCTCGCAGAGCACCCGCCAGGAGCGGTCGAGGTCGGGATCGAGGATCGGCCAGGCGTAGGCGGTCAGGAACACCACCGAGGCCGCGGTGAGCGGCCAGTCGAGGAGCTCCTCCCAGCGTCGGGCGCGCGGCGTCGTCACCCGGCGAGGATGGCACCCGCGATCCAGGGGCCGGCGAGGAGGCGGAGCGTCAGGCGGCCGAACCCTCCAGGGCGACGTCCGGCGCGCAGGGCTGCGCCTCGGCGGGCTTGGGGAAGGCCGGACGCAGGAACCGGGGCGCCTGGAACGGCTCCCACGTGCCCTCCGGCTGCGCCAGCCGGTCGGCCACGGCCCAGAGGGCGGCCGGATGGTGTCCCAGCCCGAGGTGGCTGGCGGTCACCGCGATGTTCTCGCACCGCTCGCCCGGTGTGTTCAGGCACGTCTCCCAGTGCACGATGCCGTCGTAGTGCGAGTAGATCGAGGTGGCCGGGACCGGCAGCGGTACGTCCTCGGGCTCCAGCGGGAGCGTCCGTTGCTCCACGTGCAGGTGCGAGTAGCGGTCGAAGACCTTCGCGGCGCGCGTCTGGTCGTAGCTCGTGAGGCGGAACGGGCTGCCCAGGGTGATCACCTGGCGCACCCGAGCGGGGGAGGTCCTGGCCAGGTCGCGGGCGAAGATGCCACCCAGGCTCCAGCCGATGATCGTGACCGGACGCCGGTAGCGGCCGTGCAGGTAGTCCAGCTTGTCGCGGAGGCCGTTCACGCAGAGCGCGGTCGGGCCGATGTTGCGTCCCAGCCCCCACCCGTGGACGCGGTAGTCCAGCCGGCGCAGCGTCCGCCGCAGGGCGGCGGTCGACACGTCGTCGGCCAGCAGACCCGGCAGTACGAGCACGGGGTGACCGTCCCCCTTGGGCAACCGCGGGGTGAACGGGCGCGTGGCCAGGTACAGGCCGTAGTCGGCCACCGCGCGGCCGGGCTCGCTCAGGTAGAGCGGGAGCGCCGGTCCGGCGTGCGTCTGTCGTGCCACGTCGACCTCCTGTTACGTCGTCGCACAGGCAAGTACCAGCGTGCGGCGCAGCTCACACCCCGGTCATCGAATGGCAATGTGAGCGTCGCAGAACTGTGTCCTGGGTCATATCGGCAGGGCTCACCGCGGATGCACCGGAACCGGGGGTCGGCCGTCGCGGAGGCGGTCGTGCGACCGTTGCCCGGGACAGGAGCGGCAGCAGCGTGGGGGAGGGCGGTCGGGATGGCAGCGGAGGATGCGATGCCGGGGGAGAGCCGGACGGTCGACCTCGGCGGTCCGGTGCACTACGTCGACTTCGGCGGTCCGGACGACGCGCCCCGTGTGGTGCTCGTCCACGGTCTCGGCGGCTCGCACCTGAACTGGGACACCTTCGCGCCGCTGCTCCGCCCGCACGCCCGGGTCCTGGCCATCGACCTGCCGGGGTTCGGCCGCAGCGAGCCCGGCGGCCGGCGCGCGTCGGTGCACGCCAACGTCGAGGTGCTGCACCGCTTCCTGCTGGAGGTGGCCGGCGAGCCCGCCGTGCTGGTCGGCAACTCGATGGGCGGCATGATCTCGATCCTGGAGCAGGCCCAGCACCCCGAGGCGGTGAGCGGGCTGGTGCTGCTCGATCCCGCCGTCCCGGGTCCGCGGCGCTCGCTGGACCCGCTGGTCGCCGCGATGTTCGCGCTCTACGCGATGCCCGTGGTCGGTCAGCGCTTCCTGTGGCTGCGCAGGGCGCGCCAGACGCCGCTGCAGCGGGTCAGGGAGGTGCTGCGCCTGGTCGGCGTCGACCCCGACACGCTGCCGTCGTCGGTCATCGACCGCTCCGTGACCCTGCTCGAGGAGCGGGAGGACCACGCGGGCATGGACCGGGCCTACCTCGCCGCAGCCCGCTCGCTGCTGCTGCAGCTCGCCGACCCGCGCCGCTACCGCGGGGCGATGGAGCGGGTCACCGGGCCGGTGCTGCTCGTGCACGGCGACCAGGACCGGCTGATCCCGGTGCAGGCCGCCCGGGACGTCGCCCGCCGCCACCCCCGCTGGCGCTACGTCGAGCTGGCCGGGATCGGCCACGTGCCGCAGCTGCAGTGCCCGGAACGGCTGGCCGGCGAGGTGCTGCCCTGGCTGGCCGAGGTCGGCGCCGTCCCCGCCGAGAGCTGAGCCGACCGGTCAGGTCCGGTCGCGGAGGGTGTCCCGCAGCGCTTCCAGGCCGGTGTAGCGCGGTCGCCAGCCCAGCCGCTCGCGGGCGCGGGTGGTGTCCATGATCGCCGGCCGGCTCGCGGCCTCGACCCACTCGGCCACCGGCGGCAGGAACGGCAGCCGCGACACCGCACGGGCGGCGGCCTGCCCCGGGCCGGCCGGCAGCCGGACGGGCAGCGCGCCGAACTCCCTCGCGATGTCGGCCACGGTCACGACGCCCTCGCCTGCGATGTTGTACGCCCCGGGCGGACCGGCGCCGACGACGCACAGCTGCAGCGCGCGGCCGACGTCCTCCTCGTGGATCAGCTGCAGCGGGTGCTCCGGCACCAGCAGTGGGAGCGGTACCGGCAGCCGGCGGGGCCGGCCGAACAGCCATCTGCCCAGGGGGGCCAGCGGGCCGGGCAGCACGTCCTTGGCGCCGACGGCGTTCGGGCCCAGCACCACGGGGGGCCGGAGCAGGTAGAGCGCCGTACCGGGGGTGGTCTCCGCCTCCCGCTGCAGGAGGCCCTCGAGCTCGGCCTTCTCCTGCGCGTAGAACAGCCGCGCCGCCGGGCGCACCGGCCAGTCCTCGTCGATCAGCTCGGGGTTGTCGGCGTGGAAGCCGTAGGCGGCCACCGACGAGGCGTAGACGAACCGGCGGGCGCCGGCCGCGGCCGCTGCGCGGAAGACGTTGAGCGTCCCGTCGACGTTGATCGCCCGGATGGTCTCGCGCGAGGCGTTGCCCGAGATCAGGAAGGCCAGGTGGACGACGACGTCCGCGCCCGCGAAGGCCTCGCGCAGGGCGTCGGGGTCCCGGACATCGCCCCGGCGGTACTCCATCTTCGTCCAGCCGCGCGCGGCCGGGTCGAAGGGCCGGCGGGCCATGCCGATGACCCGGGTGATCCGGGCGTCGTCCTGGAGCAGGGGCACCAGCCCGGCGCCGAACGTCCCGGTGGGCCCGGTGACGGCGACGGTCAGGTCGCGGTCCCCGCTCCGGCGCCGTCCGCCCGAGCGCTGCCGCGACGGGTTCACCGCGCCGCCGCCGGCTGCTCCGCCGGGGGAGTCGCCTTCTCGGCGCGGGCCAGCTCGAGCAGCTCCTCGATGCCCCGGCGGATCCCACCCGAGAGGACGTCGACGTCGGCGAAGGCGTCGAAGTCCGCGTTGATCCCGAAGGTCATCGTCTTCTGGTAGCTGAAGATCCCGATCGAACAGCGGGTGCCGCCGGCGATGGGGACGTACGCGTAGGCCGAGCGCATCCGCGAGCCGAGCACGTACAGCGGGACCGGCGGCCCGGGCACGTTCGTCGTCACCGCCTGGCACCAGACCTGGCCGGCGGTCAGCGCCGCCCGCACGCCCAGGGAGAGCAGCGTCGGCGCCACGTAGTCGCCCATCCCGATGATCGAGGGCACGTCGACGGCCTGCATCGCCTTCTTGTACTCGTCCATCTGCCCGCGGATGGCGGCCAGCCGGGAGAGCGGGTCCGGGTCGCCGACCGGCAGGTCGACGAAGACGCAGGAGACCGCGTTGTTCAGGGTGCCGCGCTGGCTGTCCGACCGCACCGACACCGGCACCATCGTGCGCACGACCAGCTTCTCCGACGACAGCTCGCCCCGGCCCTGGAGCAGGTGCCGGAAGCCGGTGGAGATCGCGGCCAGGACGACGTCGTTGACGGTCCCGCCCAGCGCCGTGCGGACCTCCTTGAGCTCGGCGAAGTCACCGGAGGTCCACGCCCAGCGGCGATGCGGGCCGATGGGTCCGTTGAGCGAGCGGGCGGTGGGCGTGAGCGCCTGCTTGGCCAGCGAGGGGAGCGTGGCGGCGACGGACCTGCCCGAGTCGACCAGCTGCTTGGCGATCCGCGCCGCGCCGCCACCGGCCGGCATCGACGAGAGCTGCCGCAGCGGGTGCGCGACGGTCTCGGCCAGGGCGCCGGCGACCATCCCGGCGCCGGTCGGGTTGCGCTGCGGCGACCAGTCGCGCGGCGCCTCGTGGGTGGCGTCGGGGGAGAGGTCGAACATCAACTGCATGAGGTCGCTGCCGGCGACGCCGTCGACCATGCAGTGGTGGACCTTGGAGATGATCGCCCACCGGTCGTCCTGCAGGCCCTCGACCAGGTAGAGCTCCCACAGCGGCTTGGACATGTCCAGCCGCTGGCCGAGCACCCGGCCGGCCAGGTTGCGCAGCTGCTCGTCGTTCCCCGGACCGGGCACCGCGGTGTGCCGGACGTGGTACAGGATCTGGAAGTGCGGGTCGTCGACCCACATCGGCCGGCCCAGCTGCATCGGCACCGTGCGCACCCGCTGTCGGTACCGCGGGACCAGTGGGAGCTTGCTGAGCAGCAGGCGCACCACGTCGCCGTAGCTGGGTGCCGGGCCGTCGAAGACAGCCACCGACCCGACGTGCATGGGCGTGTTCTCGCTCTCGGCGAAGTAGAAGCCGCTGTCGAGCGCACTCATCCGGTCCACGTTCTGCTCCTCGCCGCCCCCCGGTGCCGCTGCTCGGCCGAGGGGTCGAAATCGCGTTCTCGGGTGGCCGCTGAAATTAGGGGTGTCGCCGGGTTACTGCAAGACGGGAAGGGTGACGACCGCCACAATCGCATGCCCAGGAGGCGGCTGGTTCACCCGGCCCTCCGCGGCTTCACCGCACGGTCGACCAGGTCGAGGAGTGCACGGTCGACGACCGCGTTCCGCGTGAGGTTCACGCTGTGCCCGGCCCCGGGGACGACGACCAGGTCCGCGCCCACCGCCTCGGCGATCCGCCGGCCGTGCGCGGCCGGGGTGAGGCGGTCGTGCGTCCCCGCCACGACGGTCACCGGGACCCGCCGCAGCACCTCCAGGGCCGCGGTCTCGTCGTGGTCGAGGAAGGTCGCGTAGAACGCCGCGACCACCGGGTACGGCGTCTCCTCGAGCAGCTGCTGCACCAGGCGCACGCGTGCCGGGTCGGCGTCGTCGCGTCCGAACAGCTGCCGGCGGGTGAACCAGCGGCCGAAGGTGCTCCCGCGCCAGCGGAACCGCTCGAGCACCGGCGCGACCAGCTGGACGCCGCGCAGGTAGACCGGCAGGAGACCCAGCCGGCGGAGCGCCCGCACCAGCCGGCCGAGCACGCCGGTCTCGACGAGTCCGCCGGCCGACGTCGCCAGGAGGAAGACCCCCACGACGCGGTCGCTGAACAGCTCGGGGCGCCGGCGGGCCAGCGCCAGCACGCTCATGCCGCCCATCGAGTGCCCGGCGAGCACGACCGGGCCGGCCGGCACGACGGCGTCGAGGACCTGCCCCAGGTCGCGGCCGGTGCGGTCGATCGTGGCCTGCGACAGCGGCGTCCAGCCGGAGCGCCCGTGGCCCCGCTGGTCCCACAGCACCACCCGGGCCCGGTCCCGCAGCGCGGCCCGCTGCAGCTGCCACTCCGCGAGCCGGGCGGTGAAGCCGTGCGACAGGACGACGGTCACCGGCGCGTCGGCGTCCCCGTCCAGCTCGACGTGCAGGTCGACCCCGTCGTCGGTGCGCACGGTGACCGACCCCGGGGGCGGGGGACCGGACAGCGGCGGCAGGACGGGCACGGGCGGTGGGGTAGGGGCGGGCGGCGGGGTAGGGGAGGAACCGGTCGGCACGCGGCCCATCCCAGGGCCTCCTGGCGCGGGAGGCAACCGCAGCGCACCTGGGATCAGCGCCGGCCGCGGAACGGGCGACGGCCCGGGGCGTTGTCGCGGAGCAGCCGGCGCGCGGTGTCCACCTCGCGGGCGACCGGTGCCAGCACGCCGTCGGCGTGCAGCTCCGCGTCGTCCGAGCCGTCCGCGTCCTCCGCGGGGCCGGTCGTCCGGACGTCGTCCTCCAGCCGGCGGATCGCGCGGCGGAGCACCGCCACCTGGGCCAGGTCGGGCACCGGCTCGCCCGCCCGGGTGGCGATGACCGCCTCGGTCACCGCGTCCGAGGTGCGTTCCAGCGCGACGATCACCGGCCACCATGCCGCCGCGCGCGTGCTGATGGGCGGCGGCTCGGCCAGGCGGCGCTGCAGCTGGGTCTGCAGCTCGGTGAGGGCCCGGTAGTTGCGGCGGCGGGCGCGGCGGCGGTCGGCCGGGGTGCCGGTGAAGGCGGCCTCGACGAACTGGTCCAGCGCCACGGTTGCCTCGTGCAGGGCCCGGCCCAGCTGCGCCCGGAAGGTCTGCGGCCAGAGCAGGTAGCCGAACACCAGCACGATCGCGCAGCCGATCAGGGTGTCGACCAGCCGCTCGGCGACCAGGCCGGCGTCGTCGGTCAGCGTCAGGTCGAGCATCAGCAGGATCACCGGGGTCTGGAACACCGAGAAGAGGCCGAAGTTCGCCGCCCGCGCCCACGGCAGGACCGCTGCGGACAGCGACATCGGCACCAGCAGCCAGGCGCTGCCGCTGAGGAGCGCCAGCAGGGCCGAGCCCAGCAGCACGCCGACGAGGGTGCCGGCGCCGCGCTGCACGGCCCGGCCGAAGACCGACCCGAAATCGGGCTTGAGCACGATGGCCACGGTCAGCAGCACCCAGTAGGGGCGCTCGGTGGGCAGGAGCTGACGGGCGATCTCGGCGATGGACATGCACAGCGCGAGGCGGACGGCGAAGGCGCGGCTGTCGGCGCTGGCCACCGTTCGGTCGGCCAGGTCCCGCAGCCGGGGGCCGAGATCGGTCACCGGCCGCTCCGCGGCGGCACCGGCGCGTTCCTCGGGATCCCCGACGACGTTCCAGACCAGCCGGACGCCGTGCCGGACGGCGCGCCGTGCGCGGTGCCCGTCCTCCAGCGCGGGCGGTCGCTCCGCCGGCAGCTCACCGGCCCCGGTCAGTGCGGCGGCCAGGTGGCGCACGGCGGCGGCCTCGTCGTCGGCCGCGACGCGCCCGCGGGCGGCCGCCACCGCCGCCTCGACCAGCGGGGCGGCCGAGTTGAGCACGCCGGCCAGCTCGGAGAGCTCGCGCACCCGGCCGGCGTGGTGGCTGCGGCTGCGGATCACGCGGTCGTAGGCGTCGTTGAGCGCGGTCGTCAGCTCGCGGCGGGCGGCCTCGGCCTGCGGTGCGTCCTCGGCCTCGAGCAGGTCCGCGATGCGCATGAACACGGCCGCGACGGCGGCGCGGTCGGGGTCACCTCCCTCCGTGCGGTGCTGGACCAGTGTCGTCGCCGTGGCCCATCCCGCGCCCAGCAGGAAGAACGCCACCTCGGTGTACCAGGGCAGCGAGGTGCGGAAGCCCGACGCGAGGGCGGTGTAGATCAGCAGCTGCAGCGAGGCGAAGGACATGGTGGCGTCGATCCGGCTGATCCCGGCGGCGACGACGGAGATCAGCGCGACGACCGCCACGGGCACCCAGCCGGTGCCGGTGGCCAGGCTCCCCGCGAGCAACCCGATCGCACCGAGGGCGCCGGCCGCCGCGATCCGGCGCAGCTTGTCCCGCTGAGGTCCCGCCTGCGGGGCCAGGGTCGCCGCCAGCGCGCCCATGGTGGCGAAGGTGCCGGCGCTCAGCGTCGTCCCGGGCTCGATGCCGCCCTCGACGGCGACGGCCACGGCCAGCGGTGCGGGGATCGACACGGCGAAGCGGACGACGTCCCGCCACGGCACCGCCGGCCGGCCGGTGCGGGCCAGCTCCTCCAGCCATGCCGGGGCGTGCGGGCGCCTGCTCCGCTCCCCGTCGCCGCGCACCTGCAGAGCTTGTCACCGGGGTGCCCCTCCGGCGGCGGTGCACCCCTACCCTCCGAGGCGTGACGGTGCTGCTCGGAGACGTGATCGACGCGCTCGAGGCGCGCTACGACCCGGCCCTGGCCGAGCCGTGGGACGCCGTCGGCCTGGTGTGCGGCGACCGCTCCGAGCCCGTCCGGCGGGTGGTCTTCGCCGTCGACCCGACCGCGGCCGTCGTGGACGAGGTGATCGCGGCCGGGGCAGGCCTGCTGGTCACCCACCACCCGCTGTTCCTCACGCCGGTGCACGGGGTGCCGGCCGACGACCCGAAGGGCCGGCTCGTGCACCGGCTGGTCCGGGCCGGCGCCGGCATGTTCGTGGCGCACACGAACGCCGACCGGGCTCCGGGCACCGGGGTCAACGCCGCGCTGGCCGACGTCCTCGGTCTCACCGGCGCAGTGCCGCTGGAGCCGGCGGCCGGGGTGCCCGGCGCCGGGCTCGGCCGGGTCGGGGAGCTGCCCGCACCGATGAGCCTGCGCGACTTCGCCGCGCTGGCTGCCCGGGTGCTGCCGGCCACCGCCGGGGGAGTGCGCGTGGCCGGCGACCCGGAGCGCACGGTCCGGCGGGTGGCCGTCTGCGGGGGGAGTGGCGGATCGCTGTTCCCGGCCGCGGCGGCCGCCGGTGCCGACGTGCTGCTGACCAGCGACCTCAAGCACCACCCGGTGTCCGATGCCCTCGAGGTCGATGGGCCGGCGCTCTGCGACGTCGCGCACTTCGCCAGCGAGTGGCCCTGGCTGCCGGTGGCCGCCGAGGCCCTGCGCCGCGACCTGGACGACCGGGTGGTGGTCCAGGTCGCCGCCGGCACGACCGATCCCTGGGTCTTCCGGGCCGGACAGGAAGGCCAGGCCGGGGGGCGGTGAGCCCTCACGCGTGACCGGCGGCCCGCAGGGCGCGGACGCAGGTCCGTTCCAGGCTCCGCTGCCGTCGCATCCGGGCCAGCAGTCCCGGCACCGGCTCCAGGTCCCTGGTGGCGGCCGGGCGCACCCCGGTGAGCCGGCCGTCGGCGTAGCGCCCGGTGGTCGTGTGCACCGTCCAGCGTTCGACGTCGGGCACGGAGAGCTCCTGACCGACGAGCACCGCCGGGCCGCTCACCCCGACCGGGCCGTTCCGCAGCTCGAGGGGATCGGCGTCCCAGTCGGCGACGCGGACGGTGCGCACGTGCAGCGCACCGTCGTCGACACCGAGGACGACGTCGGCCGGCCCGTCGCGTCGCACGCCCGGGACCAACTCGGCGGCGTGCAGCACCAGGACCAGCCGCGGCAGGTACCACCAGTGCTCCCGCCGGAGCATGGCCGAGTCCGCGAGCGCGCGGGCGGGTGGGTGCTTGCGCAGCTCCTGGTCGAGCAGCGCCTCGGTGAACAGCTCGCCGGTGGCGTCCTCGACGAGGTCGAACCGGCCGGTGGCGACCACGGGGGCCCACGCGGAACCGGTCAACCGCGGATCGGAGAGCACCAGCGCCGCGGCATCGCTCGCGGCGGCCTGTCGCGCGACCTCGACCTGCGCCCACGGCAGTGCCACCGCCGGCCGCCCCCCGAGGACGAGAGGGACGACGCCGACCGCGCCCGGCGGCCCGTCGGGCGCGCGCCACAACAGTTCGGCCACGCCCGCAGCACGGACGGCGGCCATGGCGCTTGTGACGTCCATCACACCGGTGTTCTACTCCTCGGACGGGCAGCGACGGTGCCGCCCCGGACCTGGGAGCCGCCGTGCCTGCGTTCGTCGTAGCCGCGGTCGTCGGGGTGCTGTTCTTCCTCGGCTACCGGTACTACTCCAGCTACCTGGCCAGGAAGGTCTACGCCCTGGACCCGGCGTTCGTCACCCCTGCGCACGAGTTCGACGACGGCAACGACTTCGTGCCGACCAACAAGCACGTGCTGTTCGGCCACCACTTCACCTCGGTGGCCGGCGCGGCGCCCATCGTCGGCCCGGCGATCGCCGTGTTCTGGGGCTGGGGTCCGGCGCTGACCTGGATCGTGCTCGGCACGATCTTCGCCGCCGGCGTGCACGACTTCGGCGCGCTGGCGGTCTCCGTCCGGCACAAGGCGAAGAGCATCGGCACGCTCGCCGGCGACGTCATCAACGGCCGGGCACGGATGCTCTTCCTGGCCATCATCTTCTTCCTGCTGACGCTGGTGAACGCGGTCTTCGCGGTCGTCATCGGGAACCTGTTCGTGGCCCAGCCCGGTGCCGTCATCCCGATCGTGGCCGAGATCCCGCTGGCCATCGCCATCGGCGTCTACATCTACCGGACGCGGTCCTCGGCGCTCGTCCCGTCGATCGTCGGCGTGGTGGTGCTGTACCTGCTGATCCTGGTCGGCAACGAGTACCCGATCTCGCTGGACGGCCTCGCCGACACGCTGGGCGTCGAGCAGACCCGCAACGTGTGGGTGGTGCTGCTGTTCGTCTACACGTGGATCGCCTCGCGGATCCCGGTGTGGGTGCTCCTGCAGCCGCGCGACTACATCAACAGCCACCAGCTCTTCATCGCCCTGGGCGTCATCGGTCTGGGTCTGCTGATCGGCCTCAACGAGATCCAGGCGCCGGTCGTCAACGACGTGCCGGAGGGTTCCCCGAGCTTCTTCCCCTTCCTGTTCATCACCATCGCCTGCGGGGCCATCTCCGGGTTCCACTCGCTGGTGTCCTCGGGGACGACGTCCAAGCAGCTCGACAAGGAGACCGACGCCCGCTACGTCGGGTACATGGGCGCCGTCGGCGAGGGGTCGCTGGCCACCGGCGCGGTGCTCGCCGCGACGGCCGGCGTGGCCGCCTCCCAGGCGGAGTGGGAGGCCCTCTACCCCGACTTCGCCACGGCGTCGGGAGGCGCGGTCGGGAACTTCGTCGCCGGCACCGCGGAGTTCGCGAACAACATCGGGATCCCGCTGGACCTCGCCGCCGTGTTCGCCGCCGTCGTCGTCATCAGCTTCGCGGCGACCACGATGGACACCGGGGTCCGGCTGCAGCGCTACGTGATCCAGGAGATCGGCGAGCTGACCGGTGTCCGGGTCCTGGCCCGGAACCTGACCGTCGCCACCACGCTGGCCGTGGTGATCCCGCTGGCGATGGCGCTGCTGCCCGGCGGCGGGGAGGCCGGGTACACCTTCGGTGTCCTGTGGCAGCTCTTCGGGACGACGAATCAGCTCACCGCCGGCCTGGCGCTCTCGGTCATCGCCGTCTGGGTCACCCGGCGCGGGCGCAACCCGATGGCCGCCCTCGTCCCGCTGGTCTTCCTGCTGGCCATGACCACGTGGGCGCTGGTGGTCAACCTGCAGAACTTCGTCGAGGACGAGCAGTGGGTGCTGGCGCCGCTGGACGCCCTCATCTTCGTCCTCGCCCTGTGGCTGATGGTCGAGGCGGCGATCGCGCTGCGCACCGCCTACCGGGACCGGCCGCCGGTCCCGACGGGCGGGGTCGGCACCGGCGAGCCGGATGCGGTCGCGCAGGCCAACACCGGGGTCGGGACGTCGACGTCCGGGCCCACCGAGGGGCCTGCCGGACCCACCGAGGGTCCGGCCGGGACCCCGCGCAGGTGAGCTCGCGCGTCATCCTCGTCCGCGGCGCCCGTGCCGCGGGCGGGGGCGGCGGCTGCTGCAGCGGGGACGTGCGGCCGTTCGACGCGGGCGGCTCGCACGGACACCCGCCCGCGGACGACGCCGTCGGTGCCGTGTACCGGGCGCTGCGTGCGCGGCTGCCGGCCGGTGTCGACATCGAGGTGGTGTCGCCGTCGAACTGGCTGTGGCTGGTACCTGCCCTGGTCTCCGCCGGCCGGCAGCGCGGGCTGCGGGGCGCGGCGCTGCGTCGCTCGGTGCGGGCGGGACTGGCCGTCGAGTCGCTCATCGTCGACGGGGCCGTGCTCGCCTCCGGGCAGCTGCCCGGGCCAGCAGCCGCCGTCGCGGCGGTGGAGGCCGAGCTGGCGCTGCGCACGGGGGCCGAACGCGGCAGGAACCACGAGTAGTAAGAGGACCCCCGTGCCCCCCACCGCTCGCGAGCTCGCAGTGGGCCCCTGCACGGGGGCCGAACGCGGCAGGAACCACGAGTAGTAAGAGGACCCCCGTGCCCCCCACCGCTCGCGAGCTCGCAGTGGGCCCCTGCACGGGGGCCGAACGCGGCAGGAACCACGAGTAGGTTCCCTTTCGTGAAGGTGGACCATTTCGAGCAGCAGAAGCTCCTGGACCTCGCGGCCGAGGACGTCGCGCTGGGCCAGCTGGCGCACCGCAGGCGGACGCTGCCGGAGGCGGCGGCGGTGGAGGTGGCCGAGAAGGCCGAGAGCGACCTCTCCGCCGACGTCGTCCGCGCCGAGACCGAGGTCCGGGATCTGACCCGCGAGGTCAAGCGGCTGGAGTCCGACGTCGACACCGTGCGGCAGCGCGCCGCCCGCGACCAGCAGCGGATCGACTCCGGGTCGGCCACGCCCAAGGAGATCACCGGGCTCCAGCACGAGCTCGAATCGCTGGCCCGGCGGCAGGCCGACCTCGAGGACCAGCAGCTCGAGCTGATGGAGCGGCTGGAGGCGGCCGAGGCCACGCTGACCACGGCGCAGGAGGGCCTGGTCGTAGCCCGGGAGGCGCGGGAGCGGGCGGAGCAGCTGCGCGACGACGCCCTCGCCGACATCGCCGACGGCACCTCGCGGCACGAGCAGGCGCGTGCGGCGGTCGTCGGCGTCATCTCCGCGCCCCTGCTGACGCTCTACGACCGCATCCGCGCCTCCACCGGTGGCACGGGCGCGGCGATGCTGCAGGCGCGCGCCTGCCAGGGCTGCCGCATCGAGCTCAACGGTCGCGAGCTGGCCGCGGTCCGCAACGCCGACCCGCACGAGGTGGTCCGCTGCGAGAACTGCGGCCGGATCCTGGTGCGCACCGCCGAGTCCGGGCTGTGACTCGCTTCGTCGTCGAGGCCGACGGCGGCTCGCGGGGCAATCCCGGGCCGGCCGGCTACGGCGCGCTGGTGCGGGACGCGGAGACCGGCCGGGTGCTCGCCGAGCGGGCCGCCTCCGTGGGGCGGGCGACCAACAACGTCGCGGAGTACGGCGGCCTGGTCGCCGGGCTGCAGGCGGCCCTGGACCTGGACGCCTCCGCCGAGGTCGAGGTCCGCATGGACTCCAAGCTCGTCGTCGAACAGATGTCGGGTCGCTGGCAGATCAAGCACCCCGACATGCGCAAGCTGGCACTGGAGGCCCGGGCCCTCGCCGGCCGGCTGGGCGGCGTCCGCTACACGTGGGTGCCCCGCGCGCAGAACGGCGCCGCGGACGCGCTGGCCAACAGCGCGATGGACGGCAGGCCGGTGCACCGGGACATGGCGGCCGAGCCCTCGGTCACCGAGACCGACGTCCAGCCGGAGGAGCCCCGGCCCGTCGTCACGACGGTCACCCACCTGCTGCGGCACGGGCAGACCGAGCACACGCCGGAGCGTCGGTACAGCGGCCGCAACGACCTGCCGCTCTCGCTGACCGGCCGCGCGGAGGCCGAGGCCGCCGCGCACCGCGTGGCCGGGCTCGGCATCGAGGTCGTGTTCGCCTCCCCGCTGCGCCGCACCCGGGAGACGGCCGAGATCGTCGCCGCCGAGCTGGGGCTGCCGGTGGAGTTCGACGAGGACCTCGTCGAGCTGGACTTCGGCGAGCTGGAGGGGCTCAGCGGCGCCGAGGCGCTGGACCGGCACCCGCTCGCCGTCCGGCGGTTCATGTCCGACCTCACCGTCGCGGCTCCGGGCGGCGAGTCCATCGCCGACGTCAGCGCGCGGGTCGCGCGCGCCCGTCACCGGATCCTGGACCGGTGCGCCGGACGGACGGCGCTCGTGGTCAGCCACGTGACCCCGATCAAGCTCATGCTCGCCGCCGGGCTCGGCGCCGGGGACGACGTCGTCCACCGGGTGTTCCTGCAGGCGGCGTCGCTGTGCACCGTCGCGTGGTCGTCGGACGGCCGGACGTCGGTGCGGCTGGTCAACGACACCGCGCACCTGCGGTAGCTCAGCCGCGGGGGACGGCCGCTCCCGCGCGGTCGAGCAGCCAGCGCTCCAGCACCGGGGCCGGCAGGGCGGGGGAGTGCAGGAAGCCCTGGCTGATGTCGCAGCCGAGCGCCCGCAGGTGTGCCAGCGTCGCGTCGTCCTCCACGCCCTCGGCGACGACCCGCAGGCCGAGCCGGTGGGCCAGGTCGATCGTGCTGGCGATGATCGCCTCGGTGCGTCCGTCGGTCCGCAGGTCGGCGGTGAACGAGCGGTCCAGCTTCAGCTCGGTCACCGGCAGGTCGCGCAGGTAGGCCAGCGAGGAGTAGCCGGTGCCGAAGTCGTCCATGCTCACCGTGACACCGAGGGCGGCGAGGTCGGCCACGACGGCGAGGCTGCGCTCGGGATCGGTGAGCAGGACGCTCTCGGTCACCTCGAGCACGATCGACGACGCGGCGACCGCGTGCCGCTCCAGGAGCTCGGTCAGCCGGCCGGGCAGGCCGGTGTCGAGCAGGTTGCTCGCGGAGAGGTTGACCGAGACGGTGAGGTCCAGGCCGCGGCCGTGCCAGTCGGCCGCCTGGGCGATCGCCGACTCCAGCACGCGTTCGGTGAGCCGCCCCATCAGCCCGTGCACCTCGGCCAGCGGGAGGAAGTCCGCGGGGCCGATCAGGCCGCGCTCGGGGTGCTGCCAGCGGACCAGGCACTCGACGCCGACGACCCGGCCGTCGGCGATGTCCAGCTGGGGCTGGTGGTGCAGCACCAGCTGGTCGGAGCCCAGGGCCGTGCGCAGCTGCTCGACGAGGGCGAGGTGGCCGCTGCTGTCGGAGTGACGGTCGGCGTCGTAGAGCGCCAGACCCTGCCCCGAGCGCTTGGCGTCGTACATGGCAACGTCCGCCTGGCGCAGCAGCTGCGCCGGGCGCTGCAACTCCTCGGTGCTGGTGGTCACGCCGATGCTCGCCGAGCTGTGCAGGAACATGCCCGCGACCGGGAAGGGCTCCTCGAGCCGGTCGTGCAGGCGCCGGCCCAGGGCCCGGGCCGCCTCCTCCGGTGGCACGTCGTGGTCCAGCACGGCGACGACGGCGAACTCGTCGCCGCCGAGCCGGCCGAGCAGGTCGCCGGCCCGCAGCGCCGTCTCCAGCCGGCGGGCCACCAGCCGCAGCAGGTCGTCGCCCGCGGCGTGGCCGAGGGCGTCGTTGACCTCCTTGAACTTGTCGACGTCGAGGAGCGCGAGGGCCACCGGCGTGCCCTCGGCGGTCAGCTCGGAGATGCGGCGCAGCACGGCGCGGCGGTTGGCCAGGCCGGTGAGTTCGTCGGTGAGGGCCTCCTGCCGGGTCACGGTCAGCTGGGCGAGCTCGCCGACGTTCACGGCCATGCGGATGCCGGCACCGGCTGCGGCCAGTCCGGCGCACCAGACGGTCACTGCGGGCCCATCGGTCAGCGCCGCGATCACCAGCGTGGCGACCGACGCGAGGATCACGACGAACGCGCCGATGGTGGCGGCGCCCGGGTCGGCCGGTTGCGGCGCCGACCGGCGGGATCGCAGGGTCGCGGCCACCGCCAGGCAGAGGATCGCCAGCGGGGTGACGGCGGTCGTCCACCCCGAGGCATGGCCTCCGGTGGCCAACGCCGCAACGGCACCGGCCAGCCAGAGGGCCTGGGAGGCCGACACCAGCCACGTCCGCGGATCGCGTCCCATGCCACCCAGGAACGGCAGGGTCAGGGCCGTTCCCAGGAGGACGAAACCGACGGCGAACTGGGTGAAGACCGCCTGGAGCTCCCACCAGGGGAGCTGGGCCAGCGCGGTCCCCTGCCGGCCGAGAGTCAGGTTCAGCACGGCGAGGACGGCGAGGACGGCGGAGGCGCCGTTGAGCGCGTCGTCGGGGCCGGCGACGCCGGTGCTGTGCCGGTTCCAGCGGACGAAGGCGCTGTACCAGAAGGGGAAGACCGCCGCGCTGCTCCAGTACAGGGGCGCCAGGGCCACCGATGCCGTCGCCGGGACCGCGCCGAGGACCAGCGCGGACAGGACGCATCCCGTGAGCACGGCCGCGCCGAGGGAGAGGCGCTTCCAGACCGCCCGCTCGCTGGCCACCCGCACGGCCCGCCAGACGAGCAGGGCGAGGAGCAGCACGTACATCAGGACCAGCAGGGGGAGATCGGCGAGCGGGTGCAGCCCGCCGCCCGGGCCGGGGCGGACCAGGTGGGCGGCCGCGGGGAGCCAGCACAGCGTGGTGACAAGCGCAGCCGAGGCCAGCAGCCAGCGCGGTGTCCCGGGCAGCAGCCGGAAGCCCACTCGACCGAACATGCCTGGGTCATCGGCCCGGATGCAGCGCCGGTGAACCCGGGAGACGGCTGATCACTCCTCAGGGGCAGTCCGGTCCACCGCCGGGATCAGGTCACGCCCGGAGGAACAGGTACACGGAGACGACCACGCCGAACGCCACGATGATCACCCGTAGCAGCGTCGCCGGGATGCGGGTGGCGAGCCGCGCCCCGAGGAAGCCGCCCAGCAGGCTCGCCGGTGCGGCGACCGCGACCACACCCCAGTGGACGTCGCCGAAGATGCCGAAGACGACCACGGTGACCGACGCGGTGACGGCCGCGAGCGCGGACTTGAGCGCGTTGGCCAGCGGGAGCCGGTTCAGCGCCAGGCCGAGCACCCCGACGAGGATGACGCCCAGCGCGCCGCCGAAGTAGCCGCCGTACACCGTGGCCAGGAACAGCGCGAGGTACAGCCAGCGGGGATCGCGAGTGTCGCCGTCCTCCCGCTGCGTTCTCCGCAGCCGGCGGGTGACCAGCGGCTGGACGCCCAGCAGCGAGCTGGCCAGCAGCACGAGCACGGGGACGACGACGTCGAACGCCTCCGACGGCGTCGTCAGCAGCAGGATGCTGCCCGCCGTGCCGCCGAGGACCGCGACGGCGCCCAGGCGCAGCAGCCGGCGGCGCTGGCCCGCGTACTCGGCACGGAAGCCGGCCACCCCGCCCAGGTAGCCGGGCCACTGTGCGACGGAGTTGGTCACGTTGGCCTCGACCGTGCCCAGGCCGAGTGCCACGAGGGTGGGGAAGAGGATCAGCGAGCCGCCGCCGGCGATGGAGTTGACCCCACCCGCCAGCAGCGCCACCGCCGCAGCGATGACCAGGTCGGTAGCGGACACGGCGGTCAACCTACGGTGGGCCGATGCGGCTCCCGAGGACGGACACCTGGCTGGCGGCCCTGCTCGGCGGCTCGGGGGTGCTGCACCTGGTGCGGCCGCGCACCTACGAGTGGCTGGTGCCACCGGAGCTGGGCGACGCGCGGGCCTGGGTGCTCGCCAGCGGCATCGCCGAGGTCGGCACCGCCGCGCTGCTCGCAGCGCCGGCCACCCGCCGGGCCGGGGGATGGGCGGCCGCGGCGATGCTCGTCGCCTTCGTGCCGGCGCACCTGCACACGTTCCGCGTCGTCCCGAAGGAGCGCCTGTCGCTGGCCGTGGCCACCGCGCGTCTGCCGCTGCAGGTGCCGTTGGTCCGCGCCGCGCTCCGGGTCGCGCGCGGCCGCTGACGTCGGGCGCTCCCCGGGTGGGCGTCGGCTCCGGCCGCGGCTCGCCGTGACGGGGACCCGGGTGAAGACTCGGCGCATGCCTTCTGCACGGATGCCCGACGACTGGCAGCGCGCGCTCGTCGTCGCCGCCCACCCCGACGACATCGAGTACGGCATCGCTGCCGCCGTGGCGGTGTGGACGGCGGCCGGCAAGGAGGTGCACTACCTGCTGGCGACCCGGGGCGAGGCCGGGATGGAGGGGGTGCCGCCGGCAGAGGCGGGACCGCTGCGCGAGGAGGAGGAGCGTCGCTCGGCGGCCGTCGTGGGGGTCAGCGAGGTCGAGTTCCTCGATCACCGCGACGGGACCCTGGTGGCCGGCCCGGAGCTCCGGCGCGACCTCGCCGCGGCGATCCGCCGGCACCGCCCGGAACTCGTCGTCACCGGCTACTTCGGGCCGACGTGGACGCCGCCGGGCGTCTCGCCGGCGTCCGTGAACTCCGCCGACCACCGCGCGCTCGGGCAGTCGGTGATCGACGCGGTCGCCGACGCCTCGAACGAGTGGATCTTCCCCGACCTCGCCGAGGAGCGCTGGAGCGGTGTCCAGTACATCGCCGTCGGCGAGCTGACCGACCCGCCGCACGAGGTGGACGTCAGCGGGACGGTGGAGCTGGCCGTCGCGTCGCTCACCGAGCACCGGCGCTACCTGGAACTGCTGTCGGAGGACCCGGTGGAGGAGCAGGCGCGGCAGGTCGTCGACATGTCGACGCTCCGGGAGGACGGCGGGCGCCGGGTCGGCTTCCGCCTCTTCTGGGGCTGAGCCGCGATACCCGCCTGAGCGCCCCCCGGAGGCCGGAACCGGTTCCGCTGCAGGTCAGTGCGTCACAGAAACGTCATGTACCTGATCGTGTTGTGCACGTTCGATACAGGACGGCGCGGGCATGAGGGGTCCAGGCCTTCCCGGAGGGCCTGCCGCCAGCAGGGCGCACGGCCCACCAGGTCGTTCGCGGTTCCTCCGGGTTCTTCCTGATCCAGGCCGACCGACGGCGCACCGACGCGCCGTCCGCACGACCGGGAGCAGGTCTCCGACCTCCCCTGCGCCTCCTGGAACCACCGGAGGCGCGATCCCCGAGACGAAGGAGTCTTCATGCGCAAGGCATTCGCAGTTCCGGCCGTCGCCCTCGCCGCCGCGGCGTTCCCCCTCATGACGGCGGGGACGGCCCTGGCCGACCACGACGGCAGCTACCAGGCGACGCTCGGTGCGCTGAACGAGTCCGGCGTCTCGGGCACCGGCATGGTCACCCTCGACGGCGACCAGGCCACGGTGACGATCGACGCGTCCGGCCTGCTCGCCGGTTCGCCCCACGCCCAGCACTTCCACATCGGCGCGCAGGGCACCTGCCCGACCGCGGACGATGACGCGAACGGTGACGGCATCGTGAGCACGCCCGAGGCCGCTTCCTACTACGGCTCCATCGGCGCGTCGCTGACCACCACCGGCGACACCAGCCCGGACAGCGGCCTGGCCGTCGACCGTTTCCCGACGGCCGAGGGCGGCTCCCTCAGCTACGAGCGCACCTTCACGGTCAGCGAGGACGTGCAGCAGGCGTTCGCCGCCGGCACCGCGGTGCTCGTCGTCCACGGCATCGACGCCAACGGCAACGGCGAGTACGACGCCGAGGCCGGCATGAGCCCGCTCGACCCGTCGCTGCCGTTGGAGGCCACCGCGCCTGCGGCGTGTGGCGCGCTGACCGCCTCGCAGATGGGCCAGATGCCCATGGGTGGTGCCGAGACCGGTGCCGGCTCGACCAGCGGCATCGAGAACGAGGCCGCGATCGGCGTGGGTGCCCTGGCTGCGGCCGGTGCCGTCGCCGCCGGCGCCGTCGCCTACCGCCGTCGTCAGGCCACCGACCAGGCCTGATCCCAGCAGCACACGCCGCGCCGGACAGGCTTCCGTCTGCCCGGCGCGGCACTGCTCTGTCCGGCCCGTGACCCCGGCCGCCGGAGCAACCGCGTGACCGAGTGATCGACCCGCGACCCTGGCACGGGGCCACGAGGACAGCGGCTACGAGGACAGCGTCGCCTACGCGACCCTGGTGACCACCCGCCCGGTCCGACCGACGGTCGGGATCGCGGTGGGGTCTCTACTTCTTGCCCACGACGCGCGAAACGGGTGGCCGACCATGCGGTCGGCCACCCGTTTCTGCGCTCTTCCGCGGTGCCTGCTGGGTCAGCGGCGCCGGCTGAAGCGGTTGAACAGTCGCTTGAGCAGGTTGGCCTTGACGAGTCCGGACACGAGTCCCATGAGCTGATCTCCTGGATCTCTCGGCAACAAATGCTCTCGTCCCATACCCCGTCCGCCCCGAGACCATGTGCGCCTTCCTGACACCGCCCGGTCGACGGCGCGTGCCTGCCGGGCCGGACACGGCCGGTCCGATCCACGGTGCCGCGCTCCACCGCCCTAGACTGGCCCGCACGACGGACGAGTCGGCTGGGCGGTCGCGTCGGCGGGGGAGACCCCGTCGCCGAGGAACGTCCGGGCTCCACAGGGCAGGGTGGTCGTTAACAGCGACCCGGGGTGACCCGCGGGACAGTGCCACAGAGAACAGACCGCCAGCGGTTCGCCGCTGGTAAGGGTGAAACGGCGGTGTAAGAGACCACCGCACACCGGGTGACCGGTGTGGCTCGGTAAACCCCACCCGGAGCAAGGTCAAGAAGGGACGGCGGGAACGCCGTCCTGCGCAGGCGTTCGAGGGCGGCCCGCCCGATGCCTGCGGGTAGACCGCTGGAGCCTGCCGGCAACGGCAGGCCTAGATGGATGACCGCCCATCGGGAGGCCGTGAGGCACCCGTGGACAGAACCCGGCGTACAGGCCGACTCGTCCGTCGCCCCCCGCCTGGCCCGCGCTGCGGACCGGCCGCGTCAATCCGCCGACCCGTCCGCGTGCACCTGGCCGTAGTTGAACAGCGCGACGATGACCACGCCGCCGACGGTGTTGCCGAGCACGGCTGCGCTGAACCACGTCACGTAGCTGGTGAACGGGAGCTCGCCGGCGAGCACGGCGGTCAGGACCTCGCCGCTGCCGGCGATGGAGTGGGCGAAGTGCCCGACGCCGATGAAGTAGGTGACGATGACGATCAGCGCGATCTGGCCGATCGTGTCGGTGCAGGCCGTCACCAGCCACGCCACCAGGGCGATCAGCCAGCCTGCGACGATCGCCGTCCAGAACACCGTCGTGAAGCCACCGCTGCCGGTGCCGACGCCGATCCCGACGAGCTCGTCCCCTGTCGCCTGGGCAACGGCGGGTGTCCGGGTCGCGAGCAGGGCGAACAGCAGCGTGCCGAGGACGTTGCCGAGGAGCACCACCCCCCACAGCACCGCCGTCCGTGCGAGGTAGCTGCGTCGCTTCAGGACCAGCGCGACCGGGAACAGGGTGTTCTCGGTGAACAGCTGCTGACGGCCGATGATGACGATGAGGAACCCGACGGGGTAGCCGAGGTAGGCAAGCACCTCCCCGGCGCCGTCGCCTCCTGTCGCCCTGAGCAGGACGGCGACCGCGAGGCCGGAGATCCCCATCGCCAGGCCGGCCGAGACGGCGGAGATGAGCAGGTTGAGCGTCGGCCGTTCCAGCTCTTCCTCTGCACCCTGCTCGACGCGGCCGAAGATCTCGGTCGCGCTCAGTCGGGAGGTCTCCGTCGCCATCGGCTGAGCAGCCCTTCTCCTGGCCGCGCCCGTCGGGGCGGCGATCGCGTACCGCCCTCCGCGACGAGGCCGACGGACACGACCGTCTCACGGCGCGTGCCTGCCCGCAGGAGCCGGCGCTGATCGGTGGTGCACCGGCCATGCACCGGGGCGAGCAACCGCTGCGATCGGCTGGGGAGCCGCCCACGACCCGAGGGGCGGCTCGCGGGTCGCGGGTGCATCACCGCGCTGCTCCCCCCTCACCCGCTCGGGCACCGGATCGCCCGATGAGGAGGACCCGGAGAGCGACGCCGGCCACCAGGACGGCCACTCCCGCCGCGATCGACTGCCACGGCAGGGTCGCGGTCAGTACGAGGCACCCGACGGCACCGAGGACCTGCAGCACGCGTGGCCAGCGCCGGTGCGGGACCGTCTGGGTGAAGGCGGCGATGTTGGCGACCAGGTAGTAGAGCAGCACGCCGAAGGACGAGAACCCGATGGCCTCGCGGAGGTCGACGGTCAGCACCAGCGCGCACACGACGACGGCGAGGGCGATCTCGGCCCGGTGCGGCACCCGGTAGCGGGGGTGCACCGCGGCCAGCGCCGGCGGCAGGTCCGCCTCGCGTGCCATGGCCAGGCCGGTGCGGCCGATCCCCGCGATCAGCGCCAGCAGGGCGCCCAGTGCGGCCGCGGCGGCGCCGGTGCGCACCACCGGTCCGGCCCAGGACGTGGCGACGACGGCGTCCGCCAGCGGGGAGGGCGTAGCAGCGATGCCCGCGGGACCCAGGGTGACCAGGAGCGTGGCCGCGACGACGGCGTACACGACGACCGCGAAGCCGAGGGCCAGCGGGATCGCCCGCGGGATGGTCCGCGCGGGGTCGCGCACCTCCTCGCCCAGGGTGGCGATCCGCGCGTAGCCGGCGAAGGCGAAGAACAGCAGGCCCGCGGACTGGAGGACGCCGTACCAGTCCCCTCCGCCGTCCAAGGAGGTGAGCCGGCCCGGGTCGGGGTCCCCGCCGAGGAGCGCCGCCAGCAGGCCGGTGCCCAGCGCCAGCAGCACCACGGCGAGCAGGACCCGGGTCAGCCCCGCCGTCCGCGTGATGCCGTGGTAGTTCACCGCGGCCAGCACGACGACCGCGGCCACGGCGACGGGGCGCTGCCAGGCGGTGGGCACGGTGTACGCGGCGAAGGTCAGTGCCATGGCCGCGCAGCTCGCCGTCTTGCCGATGACGAAGCACCAGCCGGCGAGGAAGCCCCACCACTCGCCCAGCCGCTCGCGGCCGTAGACGTAGGTGCCGCCCGACGCGGGGTACTGGGCAGCTAGCTGGGCCGACGACGTCGCGTTGCAGTACGCGATCAGGGCCGCCACCGCCAGGCCCAGGAGCAGCCAGGCGCCGGCGGCCTCCGCGGCAGGAGTGAAGGCGGCGAAGACGCCGGCGCCGAGCATCGACCCGAGCCCGATGACCACGGCGTCGGACGTCCCCATCCGTCGGTCCAGGTCCGGCTGTCCGTCCATGGTCTCCCGTCCACGCGCGCCCGACGCACCGTACGAGACCCCGCTGTACGTGGGGGTGACCCGCAGGTGAACGGTGGGGAGTGTCCCGGACGGCGGCGGTCGTCTCCGTGCGAAGGTGGCGACGTGATCGGCACGTGTCCGGCTGGCGCCTGGTGACCGGAGTCGTGGTCGCACTGGCCGGGGTGGCCGGGCTGGTCGTCGGCGCCGTGGTCAACCGGGCCGCGGCGGCCTTCCCGTGGGACGGTGCCGGACCGCGCGCCGCGACGGCCGTGCGGCGGCCGGCCCTCGAACTCGCGACTGCTGTGGTGTTCGCGCTCGTCGCCCTCCGCTTCGGCGTGGCCGGGGAGCTGCCCGCGTTCCTCGTCGGTGCCGGTGCGGGCGTGCTCCTGGCGGTCATCGACGTGCACCACCGGCTGCTGCCCGACAGGGTGGTGGTACCCGCGCTCCTCGCCGGCGGGCTGCTGCTCACCGGGGCGGCCGTCGCGGACGGGCGCTGGGACGACCTGCTGCGGGCCGGTCTCGGCGCCGGTGTGCTCTTCGGCGTCTTCCTCGTCCTGGCGCTGATCTCCCCGAGCGCTCTGGGCATGGGCGATGTCAAGCTCGCGGCCCTGCTCGGGCTGTACCTGGGCTGGCTCGGCTGGGACGCCGTGCTGCTGGGCGCGGCGGCGGGCTTCGTCGTCCAGGCGGTGCTGGCCCTCCTGCTGCTGGCGACGCGCCGCGTCGGCCTGCGCGGGGAACTGCCCTTCGGACCCGCGATGCTCCTCGGCGCGGCGGTCGCGGTCGGCTGGAGCGGCACGATCCTGGGCTGACCGGCCCGATCCGCTCACTGGGCGTGAGGTGCGACTCCCAGGGTCACCCGACGGACTGGACGGTGTCCCTGGATCGGGGGAAAGAGACTCAAGTCACGCCCCGGGGCGTTCGACAACCCTCCCAGCAGCCGCAGGGCCGGATCACCCGATCCGTGCCGGACGGCCGACACACCCCTGGGAGCACCCATGCAGAAGCTCTACGCCACGATCGCCGGTCTCGTCGCTGTCGCCCAGCACCGGGTGCGCGAGGAGAAGGGCGCCACCGCCGTCGAGTACGGCCTCATGGTCGGCCTCATCGCCGTCGTGATCATCGTCGCCGTGACCGCGCTGGGGACTCAGCTCAACGGCCTCTTCGAGAGCATCAGCGACAAGCTCGGCGGCGCCGGCGAGGCCCCCGCGGCGGGCTGATCCCCACCGGTACCTGACGCGGCTGTGACGGCGCAGCGGCCCCCTTCCCGGGCCGCTGCGCCGCGGCACGAGGAGAGGCGGTGACCCGGGATGAGCACACGTCTGCGCGACGAGCGCGGTGCCAGCGCGGTGGAGTTCGCCCTCATCGTCCCCCTGCTGCTCGTGCTGGTCATCGGCATCGTCGAGTTCGGGCACGCCTTCCAGGTGCAGGGCACCATCTCGGCGGCCGCTCGTGAGGGCGTGCGGGCCATGGCCCTGCGCAACGACCCGGTGGACGCGCGAGCCGTCGCCCGCGACGCCGCCGCCTCGCTGAACCCGGCGATCACCGACGACCAGATCGAGATCGAGATCGTCGACGGGGTGGGCGCCAGCTGCCCCGCCACCGGCGCCGGGAACACCGCCGTCCGCCTCACCATCACCTATCCCAAGCCGTACCTCACCGGCTTCTTCGGCTCGGAGATCGAGCTCACCGGAACGGGGGTCATGCGATGCAACGGCTGATCGCCCGCTTCTCCCGCCGGCTCGACAGCGAGCGCGGTGCCACCGCGGTCGTCTTCGCGCTCCTGCTCGTGCCGATGCTCGGCTTCGCGGCCATCGCCGTCGACGTCGGCGCCCTGTACGCGGAGCGGGCACGTCTCCAGGTGGCCGCCGACGCAGCCGCCATCGCCGTCGCCCAGGACTGCTCCCGCGGCAACTGCGGCGACATGCTCGCGACGGCACAGGAGCTGATCACCCTCAACGACCCCGAGGGCACGGCCGGCATGCCGGTCCTCAGCAGCGACCCGCTCAGCGTCACCGTCACCGGCGGCGCGCCCAAGGAGCACTGGTTCGCACCGGTCATCGGTCACGAGTCCAGCCAGGTCTCGGCCACCGCGACCGTGGGCTGGGGCGCCCCCAGTGGAGGCACCGCCCAGCTGCCGCTGATCTTCTCGTGGTGCGAGTTCCTCGAGCAGACGGACGGAGGCCTGCCCTCCACCGAGACCGAGCAGTACATCGGCCTGCCGAAGAAGACCGTGACGAACTGCCCCGGTCCCCAGTCCGGCAACCCGGTGCCCGGCGGCTTCGGCTGGCTGGTCACCGACGGCGGGACGTGCGAGGCCACCAGCCGGATCGCGGGCTGGTTCACGTCGGAGCCCGGCAACAACCCCTCGCAGGGCTGCACGGTGGCCGACGTCGAGGCCTTGCAGAACCGCACGGTGCTGCTGCCGATCTTCGACGAGGTCCGCGGCACCGGCTCGAGCGGCGAGTACCACGTGTACGCGTACGCCGCCTTCACCATCACCGGCTACCACTTCGGTGGTCAGTACAGCTGGAACAAGCCGTGCCAGGGCGAGGACCGCTGCCTCACCGGCTACTTCACCCGGTTTGTCGAGCTCTCCGACGCCTGGGACTACAGCCCCGACGCCCCGCAGCTGGGCGTCTCCATCCTCCGACTGATCCGATAGGGGCGCCCGCTCGTGAGACGTCGATTCCTGGCCGCCGTGGCGGCCCTCCTCCTCGTCGCCGTCGGCACCGGCGTCCTCCTGGGCTACGTGCGCGGCGCCGAGAACCGTGCGTTCGCCGGTGTGCGCACCGTCGAGGTGCTGGTGGCCGACGCCCCCATCCCCGCCGGGACCCCGGGCACGGCCCTGTCCGAGCTGGTGCGCCGCGAGGTGCTCCCGGCCAAGGCGGCGCTGCCCGGCCGCGTCACCGATCTCGCCGCGCTGGCCGACGGCGTGGCCAGCGTCGACCTGCAGCCGGGGGAGCAGCTGCTGGCCAGCCGCTTCCCGCGTCCCGACGAGCTGCAGGCGCCCGGCACGGTGCCGGTGCCCTCGGGGCTGCAGGAGGTCAGCATCCTGCTGGAGCCCCAGCGCGCCGCCGGCGGACGGCTGGCCGCCGGCGACGAGGTCGGCGTGCTCATCTCGCAGTCGGATCTGAAGGCGACGCACGCGGTGCTGCACTTCGTCCTGGTCACCCAGATCCAGGGTGCCCCGGCGGCCGCCGTCGAGGCGGGGACGGAGACGGCATCGGCCGCCAGCGCCCCCGCACCGGCCGGCAGCCTGATGATCACCCTCGCGGTCACCGCGGCCCAGGCCGAGGCCGTCGTCTGGGGGGCCGAGCACGGCACCGTCTGGCTCTCGCTCGAACCCGAGGGCGCCGGCACCGGCGGCACGCAGGTGCTGACCCCGGAGAACATCTACGGAAAGGCCTACTCATGAGCCGCGTCGTCCTGGCCGGAGCCGGGGAGGAGCTGATCCTGCGGGTGAAGCTCGCCACCGACGGCGACGTGCACGTGCTGCCCCCGGGGCGGCTGCCCAGCGATCCGGCCCGCCTGTTCGAGCAGCTGGTCGACGACGAGCTGCCCGACGTGCTGCTGGTCGGCCCGCACGTCCCGGCCCAGGAGGTCCTCGGTCTGGCGAGCCGGCTCGACGTCCAGTCACCGGGGATCACCGTCGTCCTGATGGCCGATCCGTCGCCGGACATGTGGCAGGCGGCCATGCGCGCCGGCATCCGCGACCTGCTGCCGCCGGAGGCCGGCGTCGAGGAGATCTCGGCGGCCGTGGAGCGGGCGGGTCGCGCGGCCGCCGGTCGGCGGCGGGTGCTGCGGCCGGCCAGCGAGACCGACCGCTACGCCGGCCGGGTCATCACCATCGCCTCGCCCAAGGGCGGGGTCGGCAAGACGACGGTGTCGACCAACCTGGCGATCGGGCTGACCGCCGCGGCTCCGCAGTCGACGGTGCTGGTCGACCTCGACGTGCAGTTCGGCGACGTGGCCTCGGCGCTGGGTCTGGTGCCCGAGTACACGCTCCCCGATGCCGTCCACGGCCCGGCGAGCGAGGACACGATGGTCCTCAAGACCTTCCTCACCCAGCACCCCAGCGGGCTGTACGCCGTCTGCGGCGCGGAATCGCCTGCCGCCGGTGACACGGTCAGCGGGGACGACGTCACCCGGCTGCTGGCCTCTCTCGCCCGGGAGTTCCGCTACGTCGTGGTCGACACCGCCCCTGGTCTGTCGGACCAGACATTGGCCGCGCTGGACCGTGCCTCCGACGTCGTCATGCTCACGAGCATGGACGTGCCCGGTGTCCGCGGGCTGCGCAAGGAGCTCGACGTGCTGCGGGAGCTGGCCATGATCCCGGCGGGGCGGCACGTCGTCATGAACTTCGCCGACCCCAAGGGCGGGCTGACGGTGCGCGACGTCGAGACGACGATCGGCACCGGCGTGGACGTCGTCCTGCCGCGGTCGACGACCGTGCCGGCCTCGACCAACCAGGGCGTCCCCATCCTGGCCGGCGGAGGCCGCCGCGACCCGATGGTGCGCGAACTGCGCCGGCTGGTGTCCCGGTTCGCGGCGACCCCGCTGATGCACACCGGCCGCTACCGCGCCAAGCACCGGGCCTCGGCGTGAACCTCGCCCAGCGGCTGGAGGCCGCGCGGGGCGGGTCCGGAACGGCCTCCGCCGCGGACCCGCCGGTGGCGGCAGCATCGCCGGTGGCCGCGGCCCCCGCGGTGGCCACCGGCCGCACCCTGCCCAAGCCCCGCGCCGTCGTCGCACCGGTGTCCGGGCCGCCGACCGACGCCCTGGCCCGGCTCAAGGACCGGGTCGGCAAGGCGCTGTTCGAACGCATGGGCAGCCGGATGAACGACCCCTCGATGGCCGAGGACGCCCTGCGCGCGGTGGTCCTCGCAGAGCTCGACGAGGTGGTCGAGGAGGAGCACGTCCCGCTCAGCAGCGAGGAGCGGCAGCGGCTGACCGCGGAACTGGCCGACGACGTGCTCGGGTACGGCCCCCTGCAGCGGCTGCTGGACGACGACGCGGTCAGCGAGATCATGGTCAACGGGCCGGATGCCATCTACGTGGAGCGCAGCGGTCGGCTGGAGCGCACCGCCACGCGATTCAGCTCCGAGGAGCACCTGCGCCGGGTCATCGACCGCATCGTCTCCAGGGTGGGACGCCGGATCGACGAGTCCTCCCCGCTGGTCGACGCCCGGCTCGCGGACGGCTCCCGCGTGAACGCGATCATCCCGCCCCTGGCGTTCAGCGGCTCCACGCTCACCATCCGCAAGTTCTCCAAGGATCCGTTCACCGTCCAGGACCTGATCAACTTCGGGACCCTCTCGCCCGAGATGGCCGAGCTCCTGAACGCCTGCGTGGAGGCGCGGCTGAACGTGATCGTCTCCGGCGGTACCGGTACCGGGAAGACGACGCTGCTCAACGTGCTCTCCTCGTTCATCCCCGAGGGCGAGCGGATCGTCACCATCGAAGACGCGGTGGAGCTGCAGCTCCAGCAGGACCACGTCGTCCGGCTCGAGTCCCGGCCGCCCAACATCGAGGGCAAGGGCGCGATCAGCATCCGGGACCTGGTCCGCAACTCGCTCCGCATGCGGCCTGACCGCATCGTGGTGGGCGAGTGCCGTGGCGGGGAGTCGCTGGACATGCTCCAGGCGATGAACACCGGCCACGACGGCTCGCTGTCCACGGTCCACGCCAACACCCCGCGCGACGCGATCGCCCGGCTGGAGACCCTGGTGCTCATGGCGGGCATGGACCTGCCGCTGCGCGCCATCCGCGAGCAGATCGCCTCCGCCGTCGACGTCGTCGTCCAGATCACCCGGTTGCGCGACGGCACCCGCCGCGTCACGCACGTGACCGAGGTCCAAGGCATGGAGGGCGAGACCGTGACCCTGCAGGACGCCTTCCTCTTCGACTACGCCGCCGGCGTCGACGCGCACGGCAGGTTCCTCGGCAAGCCCGTGCCCACGGGGGTCCGCCCCCGGTTCACCGACAAGTTCGACGACCTCGGCATCAAGCTCTCGCCGCGGGTCTTCGGTGCTGTTGTGCCGGCCGCGGCCACGAGGTGGTGACCGTGTCCACGGTCCTCCTCACCCTCGGCACGGGCGCGTTCGCGGCGGCGGCGCTGATCGTCGCCCTCGTCGTCCTCCCGGCCGGCCCGTCGCGGGTGCCGCTGAGCCGGCTCGACCCGTCGCTGGCGCCCCCCACGTCCGCGCTGGCCGGTGCCGGTGCGGCGGCCGGAGCCGCCGTGGAGAAGGTGCTGCTCAAGCGCGGTCGGCTGGCCGCCGGCGCCGCGGCGCTGGAGCGCGCCGGCATGGCGACGACGCTGCCGGACTTCGTCCTCGCCGTCGGGCTCACCACGGTCCTCGGCATGGTGATCGGCGCCCTGCTCGGTGGTCCGGTGCTGGCACTGCTCGTCCTGGTGCTCGTCCCGTTCGGCGCCAAGCTGCTGCTCGGCTTCCGCGCAGGGAGGCGGCAGACGGCCTTCGCCGACCAGCTCGACGACTCGCTCCAGTTGATGGCGGGCAGCCTGCGTGCGGGGCACAGCCTGCTGCGGGCGGTCGACTCGGTGTCGCACGAGGCCGAGTCGCCGACGTCGGAGGAGTTCGCCCGGATCGTCAACGAGACCCGGGTGGGCCGTGACCTCAACGACGCCCTCGACGAGGTCGCCGCTCGGATGGGCAGCGAGGACTTCACCTGGGTGGCGCAGGCGATCGCCATCCACCGCGAGGTCGGCGGCAACCTGGCCGAGGTCCTCGACGCGGTCGGCCACACCATCCGCGAGCGCAACGCCATCCGCCGCCAGGTCAAGGCGCTCTCGGCCGAGGGCAAGCTGTCGGCGATCGTCCTGATGGCGCTGCCCTTCGGCGTGACCGGGTTCCTCTCGATCACCAACCCGGAGTACCTGGCGAAGTTCACCGAGAGCATCGTCGGCTACGGGATGCTGGCGGGGGCGGCCGTGATGCTCCTCGTCGGGGGCCTGTGGCTGAAGAAGACCGTGGCGATCACGTTCTGATGACCACCGTCCCCGTCTCCGTCCTCCTGGCCGCGGTCGCCGTCTGCGCTGCCCTGCCGGTGCTGGGCTGGTCGCTGTTCTCCGGCGCGGGCGCCGCCGGCGTCCAGGCCCGCGAGAACCTGGTGCGCGGCATCGTGGCACCCGGTCCGAGCGGCCCGGTCGCCCGGACCGGTCCCGGTCCGTTCTCCCGACTCGTCCGGGGGTTGACCCCGCGCGGCACGGTCGCCCGGCTGGACCGACTGGCCGGCCGGGCCGGCCGGCCGTCGGCGTGGCCGGTGCCCAGGCTGGTGGCGGCCAAGCTCGTCCTGGGACTGGGTGCGGCGGCTGTCGGACTGTTCCTCGCGACGTCCTCACCGGGTCCGCTGACCGGTGGGGTCGCGCTCCTCGGAACCGTCGTCTGCTACTTCCTCCCCGAGCTGCTGCTGCACAGTCGCGGGCAGGAGCGACAGGAGGCGATCGCCCTCGAACTGGCCGACACCCTCGACCAGATGACGATCGCCGTGGAGGCGGGACTCGGCTTCGAGTCGGCCATGGCGCGGGCCGGCGACAACGGCAAGGGCCCCCTTGCCGAGGAGCTGGTGCGCACCCTGCAGGACATCGCTGTCGGCCAGCCGCGGCGGGACGCCTACCTGGCGCTCGCGGAGCGGACGGGGGTGGTCGATCTGCGCCGGTTCATCCGGGCCGTCGTGCAGGCCGACCAGTACGGCGTCTCCATCGCCGACGTGCTGCGCACCCAGGCGGCCGAAATGCGGCTCAAGCGGCGTCAGCGCGCCGAGGAGAAGGCGATGCAGATCCCCGTGAAGGTGATCTTCCCGCTCATCCTGTGCATCCTGCCGACGCTGTTCATCGTGCTGCTCGGCCCAGCTGTCATGGACATCGCCAAGGCCTTCGGCGGCTGACCATGCACATCGCGACCCTCCGGGTCGCAGCGCGTCCAGGAGCCGTCCCCGATCTGCGGTGAGCCGCTTCGTCGTCCCTGCGCGGACCCCTCCGGGCCCACCCGGGCCGACCATGCGCGCCGGGCCGGCCCGGTCCCGTCAGCCGGTGGAGCGGGGCTGGGCCGGGTTGGTCGGGTCGCCCTGCGACGGCGGGTTGACGGGGGGCCCCGTGGTCGCCTCCGAGACCTTGGAGCCGCCGGCGGCGTGCTGCGGGTCGTCGGCGGCGGCCGCGGCCGGGTCTCCGCCGGAGGGCTGGGCGCCCTCCTCCAGCGAGGCCAGCCGGTGCTTCATGGTCTGCACCACCTGGATGCGGTTCGCGTGCGACTGTTCGTAGTCGAGCAACGTCTGGAGGCCCTCGGCGTCCAGGGTCCGGATCCGCGAGGTCAGCCCTCCCGCCGGCAGCTGGTCGTAATCGGGAATCGGCAACTGATCGTGCTCGGTCATGCCCATCGGCCTACCCCCGCCCTCCACATCCGACACCGGGTGTGAGCCCGGGGTCGGTGGGTAGGCGGCGAGGACGACGACGTCGCGGCCCCTCAGCGGCCGCCGCGTCTCCGAGATCGACCGAGGAGTTGCCTCCCCACCATGAACGTGTCCTTCCTGGAGCCCGTCTTCGCCGCCCCCGGTCCGTACGCGACCGTCTGCGCCGACGTCACCCACACCACCGAGAACGCCGACGCCGAGCTCGAGCTCCGCGTCCGGGCCCTCGCCGAGCAGCTCAGCGAGCGGGGCGCCCCCGAGGCCGTCGTCGACGCAGTGCGGGGCCGGCTGCTCGAGGGCAACGAGGGCGGCGAGGCGGGCACGCTCCGCGGCCGGGCGGTCGTCGTCGCCGGCGACGGCTCGGTCGTCCTCGACGAGGTCCTGGCCGGGGCCCCGTCGCAGGAGTTCGCCTCGTGGACGCCGCACCCGGACGTCCTGCCGATGCTGCGCCAGCTGGCCTCCCGCATCCCGCACGTCGTCGTGATCGCCGACCGCGTCGGGGCCGACATCGTCGCCGTCGGGGACTCCGGCCAGCAGGGAGAGTCCACGCAGGTGGAGGGCGACGACTTCCACATGCGCAAGGTCAAGGTCGGTGGCTGGGCGCACAACACCTACATGCACACCGCGGAGAATCAGTGGGAGGAGAACCTCGGGCGGGTGGCCGACGAGGTCGACGGGATGGTCCGCCGGATGCCCGTGCGCTTCGTGCTCGCCGCCGGTGACGTTCGGGCCCGCCAGATCCTCTCGGACAAGGCAGCCGCCTCCTGGGCCGACCTGGTCGTCTCCATCGAGGAGGGCGGCCGGGCGGCAGGCGCCGACCGCGAACCCGTGGACCGGCGGGCCGCCGAGCTCGTGGCCGAGCACGAGGCCCGGGACATCGCCCGGGCGGTCGAGCAGATCCAGGCGGCCGGAGCCCACGGGCTCGCGGTCACCGGGACGGCGGACGTCGTGGCGGCGCTGCGCAAGGGGCAGGTCGAGACCCTGCTGCTCACCGACCCCTTCGACACCGACGCCACCCTGCTGGTCGGCGACGACCCCCTGGCGCTGGGCGTCGACCAGCACGACATGGACGCCCTCGGCGTGCACGGCGAGGTGGTCCCGGCCGGCAGTGCCCTGGTCGCCGCCGCCGTGGCCAGCGCGGCCGGGCTCATCGTCGTGCCGCAAGCCGCGCTCCCGGACCAGTCGGTCGCCGCGGTCCTCCGCTACACCGACGACTCGACGCCGGGCGCATGATCGTCATCCCGCACCACCCGATCCCGTACCTCCCGGAGGAGAACCCGTGACCGACCCGTACCCGCCCGCCACCCGGTCCCAGCAGCAGAGGTCCTGACGTGACCACGCAGAAGGAGCCGAGTCCCGAAGCCCTGGACAACGTCACCGAGGGCAACATCGGCAGCCGGGCGGAACTCCTGCCCGAGGAGGAGGGGATGAAGGGCAGCGGCATGGAGCAGGTCGCCGCGGAGATCATCCTCGCCGAGTCGGAGGAGCGGACCGTCAACACCGACCCCGACGACGCGCAGGGCGGCCACCGGCAGTCGGCCGAGACCGCCGACCAGCCCTGACCTCGCCGACAGCGATCCTCGCAGGCCGAGCACGATCGGGTGACCGGCGATGTGATCATGGCGCACCCACCGGGTAGGGCCCTGACCAGCATCCGAGGAGGAGAGGTCATGCCGAAGACCACGAAGAAGGGCGACGCCAAGAAGTCGGAGCTGCCCAGCACGCTGCAGCGGTCGCCCAAGAAGGCCCAGCGCACCTTCGCCAAGGCGCACGACTCGGCCGCCGACGAGTACGGCGACGAGCGGCGCGCCAACCAGGTCGCCTGGGCGGCGGTGAAGCACTCCTTCGAGAAGGTGGGCGACCGCTGGGAGCGCAAGGAGAAGGGCAAGAAGGGCCCCTCCGACGCGCAGGCCAAGGGCGGCCGCGACACGAACCGGGAGACCAAGGGCGGGGTGGACGCCAACGCGTCCAAGTCCCACCTCTACGACCTCGCCAAGAAGCTGGACATCTCGGGGCGGTCGACGATGAAGAAGAAGCAGCTGGTCGACGCCATCCAGAAGGCGAGCGACAAGAAGACCGCCGACGCCCGCACGAAGAAGTCCAAGAAGAAGTAGCCGGCCCGGCCGGCCGGCCGCCGCGGCGGTCAGCCGGCCGGGATGAGGGCGAGCTCGGTCTGCCGGCGGTCGAGGTACTGCACGCCCGCCGAGGTCAGCGCGATGCCCTGCTCCAGGCCCATCCGGACGCACTGCCCGCCCCACTCGGGCACCGGGTGCCGTACGGCCAGCTCCAGGGCGTAGACGGTGTCGGTGCGCACCGGGTAGTCCCCGGGCCCGGGCAGGTCGCCCTGGTGGTCCCAGTGGCCGATGGCCGGGCCCGCACCGTGGCCGTGCGCCCCCACCGGGTGGCTGTAGACGTCGACGTCGATGCCCTCGGCGGCCGCCGCGGCCCGCGCCGCCGCCAGCACCTGGTTGCCGGTCCGGCCGGGCCGCAGCTCCGCGGTGGTGAGGTCCTGCATCCGGTTGCCCGTGTCGAGCAGCGCGCCGAGGCCCGCGGGCGCTGCGGTCTCGCCCGCGCGCAGCACGTAGGCGTTGCGCTGGGTGTCGGTGTGCAGCCCCAGGCTGCTCAGCCCGACGTCGCAGTGCACCAGGTCGCCGGGCTCGATCACGGCGTCGTAGGGCACCGCGGGCAGCAGCGCACCGCTCTGCTCGATCAGCGGCACACCGGCCCGCTGCAGCGCGACCGACGGCTGGAACCAGGGCGCGAGCCCCAGGTCGTGCAGCCGCTGGCGCAGCCACCAGGCGAGGTCGATCGCCGTGGTCGTCCCGGGCAGGACGGCGGTGGCGAAGGCCTCCGCGATGACCTCGTGGGCCAGCCGGTTGAGCCCGTGCAGCGCGGCGATCTCCTCCGGCAGGCGGGTCTCCAGCCAGCCCACCGCCAGCTGCTCGGCCGGGACCAGACGGTCGGCGTAGGGGCCGAGCGCCTCGACCAGTTGCGCGTGCTCGGTGTGGGACAGGCCGTCGGCGAGCGCGAAGTCGGCCGAGACGTCGATGCCGATGCCGGCCGGGCAGGCCTGCTCGACGAAGCGCCGCACCTCCTCCCACTCGTCGGCCGCACCGGCGGGCCCGTCGGCGGCCGCCGGGAGGAACTGGCCGACGGGGTAGCGCGAGACCGCGACGGGCGTGACGCCGTCGTCACTGCGGTGCAGCAGGAGCACGGTGCGCCGCCGTGCCGACAGCCAGGCCGCCGGGAGCAGCGTGGCCAGCACCGGGTCCTCGTTGTACTCCCGGCCGGCCACGATCCACAGGTCGATGCCGGCGCGGTCCATCAGCACCGGGAGCAGGTCCAGCAGCCGCTGGGTCAGCCACCGGTCGCGGACGGCGGCCTGCTCGCGCAGCGGCAGGGGCACCGTCCGCGTCGGATCCGGCTCGACGAGGGGCACACCCTCAGCGAATCAGAGATCCGCCGAACCCACCGCTCGGGAGGTGCTGCCCGGCCGCGGGGAACCGGCCGTGTGCCCGCGCTGCCAAGCCGCCTCCGTGTGGGGCGCGCGGGACCTCGGCCGGTCGGCGAGGGCGACGCGGTCGCGGCCGCCGCGCTTGGCCACGTACATGGCGGCATCGGCACGGTCGACCAGCCGCCAGAGCGCCGCCACCGGGTCCTCGCCCTCGACCGGGCGCGCGACGGCGATCCCGATGGAGGCGGTCACCGCGTGGCCGTCGTCGCTGCGGGCGCCCGCGACCGCGAGACGCAGCCGCTCGGCGAGCCGGCGTCCCTCGGCGACGACGCCCACCGAGCCGACCACCACGAGCTCCTCCCCGCCGGTCCGGGCCAGCACATCGGTCGGCCGCACGGCGCTGGACAGCGACCCGGCCACCGCGCGCAGCACCGAGTCGCCGACCGCGTGCCCGAACTCGTCGTTGAGCCGCTTGAAGTGGTCCAGATCCAGCACCATGGCGCTGAGCTGGGCGCCGTCGCGCCGGGCCTGACGCCACAGCCGCGGTGCCTGCTCCACCAGGTACCGGCGGTTGTACAGGCCGGTCAGCGCGTCCTGGTGGCTGATGGTCTCGGTCGCCACGAGCAGGCGCTGCACCCGTTGCCGCAGCAGGTACACGCCCATCGCGGCCGCGTTCAGCGTGCCGGCGCTCACCCCGGCCTGGACGACGAGGCCGACGGCGCTGTCGTAGCTGGGCCACAGGGCGGCCAGGCAGATCGCCGTCGTCGCCACCATGTGCACGCACAGCGGCCGCAGCGGCAGGAACCACGCACCGGCGAGTGCGGGGAACAGCAGCATGAGTGGGGTGGCGTAGCGCAGCGGGTCCTCGATGCAGAGGACGACGACGAGGTAGATGACGTCGCCCAGGAGCACCAGGCCGAAGGTGTGCGCATGCCCCACCCGGCGCCGGATCGCCAGGTGCGCGGAGAGCACGAAGAGCAGCAGCATGGTGGCGGAGTAGGCCCACCGCGCGGCACCGTCGCGGAGCACCCCGTCGACGAGGAGGTTCAGCGAGCCCATCAGGGCCCCGATGAGCAGCAGCGCCGCGAGGGAGAGCGCCGCCACGCGTGAGTCGAGGCCCGCGGGCCGGCGCGGCTCCCCGGCTCCGTCGCCGGTCGGGAGGTCGGGTGCGTGCGAGAGCCGGCCGATCACTGGAGCAGGATGCCGTACCGCTCCGCATTTCGGGGACGCCGCTGCGTCACTGTCCCTCGCACGGGGGCGGCGCCGCGGTGGAAGAGTGAGGGCACGACCGGTAGCGAGGAGGCACACGTGGCGACGGGACCCTGGTTCTACTGCCTGAAGCACGACACCGTGGAGGACCGGGACGGCTGCGCCGAGCGGCACCGGCTCGGTCCCTATGCGACCCGCGAGGAGGCCGAGCACGCGCTCGCCTCGGTGGCCGAGCGGGAGGAGCAGATCGCGGAGGAGGACCGGAAGTGGGAGGGCGACTGACTCCTCCGACGTCGCCCCCTGGATGATCGGTGCAGGTGCCGGGCCGTCCGGTGCCGCGGAAGGGGCTGACGTGACCGAAGGTCGTGCGGTGGAGGAACTGGTCGTCGGGATTCTCGGGGGCACCGGACCGCAGGGGAGGGGGCTCGGCGTGCGCCTGGCCGCCGCGGGTCAGCGGATCCTGCTGGGCTCGCGCGATGCCGACCGCGCCGCCGAGGTGGCCGCGGAGGTGGCCACCCGTGCCGCGACCGCGTCCGCCGGTGCCGAGGTCTCCGTCCAGGGCGGCTCCAACGCCGACGTCGCCGGTGCCGCCGATCTGGTGATCATCGCCGTGCCCTTCGCCGGCCACGCCGCGACGGTGGCCGAGCTGGCGGCCCCGCTGGCCGGGAAGATCGTCGTCGACTGCGTCGTCCCCATGGGGTTCGACGAGCTCGGTGCCTACGTGCTCGACGTCGAGGAGGGCAGCGTGACCCAGCAGGCGGCCGCGCTGCTGCCGGACTCGCACGTGGTGGGCGCCTTCCACCACCTCTCGGCCCGGCTGCTGGAGGACCTGTCCACGCCCACCATCGACGGCGACGTGATGGTCGTCGGCGACGACCGCGCCTCGATGGACACCGTGCAGGCCCTGGCCGGGCGGCTGCCCGGGATGCGCGGCATCTACGCCGGGCGGCTGCGCAACGCCCGCCAGGTCGAGGCGCTCACGATCAACCTGGTGTCGGTCAACCGCCGGTACAAGGTGCACGCCGGGATCCGCGTCACCGACGTCTGATCCGCTCCGCGCCGGAGGGCCCTGGCGCACACTGTGCGGGTGGGGGTGCTCGCTTCCGGGGTGGCCGTCGTCCACGGGCTGGCGGTGCTGTTCATGCTGACCGGGGCGCTGCTCGCGCTGCGCCGGCCGCGGCTGGTGCTGCTGCACGCCCCGGTCGCGCTGGCGATCCTCGCGGTGAACCTCGCGGGCGCCGACTGCCCGCTGACCGACCTCGAGCTGGCGCTGCGGGAACGCGCCGGGGCGGGCGCCTACGACGGCGGCTTCCTCGGCCACTACGTGTTCGGCCCGCTCGGTCTGGACGTGCGGGCCGCAGGGACGCAGCTGGGCATCTACGCGACCGCCCTCGGCCTGAACGCGCTCGCGTACGGCCTGCTCGCCGCCCGCTGGAGGGGCGGTGCGCGCGCTCCGGGGGTGCTGCAGGACCCCCGGAGCGCGAGGAACACCCCCGCAGCGGGGTGAGCGCCTACTCGAAGGAGTGCTCGGGGCCGGGGAAGACCCCGCCGCGCACCTCGTCGGCGAACTCCTGCGCCGCGCGCAGCAGCTCGCCCCGCAGGTCGGCGTACTTCTTCACGAACTTCGGCACCCGGCCACCGTTGAGCCCGGCCATGTCCGGCCAGACCAGCACCTGGGCGTCGCAGTCGACACCCGCGCCGATGCCGATGGTCGGGATGGACAGCTCCTCGGTCACTGTCGCGGCGATGGGGGCGGGCACCATCTCCAGGACGACGGCGAACGCACCGGCCTCCTGCACCGCGCGGGCGTCGGCCAGCAGCTGCTCGGCGCCGGCGCCCCGGCCCTGCACCCGGAAGCCGCCGAGGGCGTGCTCGCTCTGCGGCGTGAAGCCGATGTGCGCCATGACCGGCATGCCGGCGTCGTGCAGCATGCGGATCTGCGGGGCCACGCGGACGCCGCCCTCGAGCTTGACCGCCTGCGCGCCGCCCTCCTTCATCATCCGGACGGCGGTGTCGAAGGCCTGCTGCGGGCCCGACTCGTAGGACCCGAAGGGCAGGTCGGCCACGATCAGCGCGCGCTTCGTCGAGCGGGTGACGGCCTTGGTCATGAGCAGCAGGTCCTCGACGGTCACCGGCACGGTGCTGCTGTGCCCGAGGACGACGTTGCCCGAGGAGTCGCCGACGAGCATGACCGGGATGCCGGCCTCCTCGAAGATGGCCGCGCTGTAGGTGTCGTAGGCGGTGAGCATCGCCCACTTCTCGCCGCGCTCCTTGGCCTGCTGGAGGTGGTGGATGCGTACCCGCGCGCTCGACTGCCCGCCGTACAGCACCGACTCGGTCATGCTCTGCTCCCTGCTGGACTCGCGAGCTCGTTCACGATGCTCCTTCGCGCACGGTGGGCAGCGTCTCCCGCCACCGGTTCGTCACGGGCAGCCGCCGGTCGCGGCCGAACGCCTTGAGGCTGATCTTGGTGCCGGGAGCGGACTGCCGGCGCTTGAACTCGGCCGAGTCGATCAGCCGCAGCACCCGCGCCACGACCTCCGGGTCGTGACCGCGCTCGAGCAGCTCGGCCATGCCGAGGTCGCGGTCGACGTAGTCGGCGATGACGGCGTCGAGCACCTCGTAGGAGGGCAGCGAGTCGCTGTCGACCTGGCCGGGCGCCAGCTCGGCCGACGGCGGCTTGTCGATCGAGTTCTGCGGGACGGGTTCGGTCTCGCCGCGGTCGCGGGCGTGCGCGTTGCGCCAGCGGGCCAGGTCCCAGACGAGGGTCTTGGGCACGTCCTTGATGGGCGCGAAGCCGCCGGCCGCGTCGCCGTAGAGCGTGGAGTAGCCGACGGCGACCTCGCTCTTGTTCGACGTGGCCAGGAGCAGGTGCCCGTGCTGGTTGGACAGGCCCATGAGCAGGGTGCCGCGCACGCGGGCCTGCAGGTTCTCCGCGGCGACCCCCGACAGCTCCACCGACGCCTCGTACGCGTCCACCATCGGTGCGATCGGGACGACGGAGTAGTGCATGCCCAGGCGCCTCGCTGCGTCCTCGGCGTCGGCCAGCGAGTGCTCGCTGGACCACTTCGACGGCAGGCCGACGCCGTGCACGCGGTCGGCCCCGAGCGCGTCGACGGCGATCGCGGCGACCAGGGCCGAGTCGATCCCGCCGGACATGCCGAGCACCACCGAGGGCATGCCGTTCTTGTCGATGAAGTCCCGCAGGCCCAGGACCAGCGCCCGCCAGACCTCCTCGCAGTCGCTGAGCGGGTCGACGACGGTCGACGGGCGGCGGTCGAAGGCCGGCACCGGTTCCTCGGACACCACGTGCCGGGTCACGGTCATCGGCCCGATCCGGCCCTCGCGGCGCTCCGGGACCGACGACGGGTCGAGGTCCAGGTCGACGGTGGCCAGGTGCTCGACGAACTGGGGGGACCGGGCCAGCAGCGTCCCGTCGGCCGCGACGGCCATCGAGTCGCCGTCGAAGACCAGCTCGTCCTGGCCGCCCACCTGGTTGCAGTAGAGGACCGTCGCCCGCGCCTCGGCTGCGCGGCGGCGCACCAGCGGCAGCCGCAGGTCGTCCTTGGCCCGCTCGTAGGGGGAGGCGTTGGGGGAGACCACGAGGTCGACGCCGGCCTGCCCGGCGACCCCGCACGGGCCGCCCTCCACCCACAGGTCCTCGCAGATGGTCAGCGCGACGTCGACGCCGTGCAGGCGCACCACCGGCAGCTCGGTGCCGGGCACGAAGTACCGCGCCTCGTCGAAGACGCCGTAGTTCGGCAGGTGCCGCTTGTAGTAGCGGACGACGACCTCACCGCCGACGAGCAGGGCGGCGGCGTTGCGCGGCGCGCCGCGGCGCGGGTTGGCGTCACCGGGGGAGTCGTCGTCGGTCGGGATCTGGTCGACCGGGGCCGGCCCTGCGCCCTGGGTGTGCGCCAGGTACCCGACGACGACGGCGGTGCCGCCCAGCCCCCGGTCGGCGAGCGTGGCCGCCAGCTCGACCAGTGCGCGTTCGCTGGCCCGGGCGAAGGACTCGCGCAGCACCAGGTCCTCCGGCGGGTAGCCGGTCAGGGTCATCTCCGGGAAGACGACGAGGTGCGCGTCCTGCGCGGCCGCGCGCGCGGCCCACTGCAGCACGAGCTCGCTGTTGCCCTCGAGGTCGCCGACCCGGGTGTCCACCTGGGCCATCGCCACCCGCAGCTGCACCGGCCGTTGATCGCTCACGGCGCACAGTCTGGTCTCGGACCCGACCGGACGGCGAGGCGGGCACCTGTCCGGACGATCACGTCGACATCCGGGGGCCGGCTGCGTGAACACCACGCGACACGCACACCGCAGTGGCGTCCGGCCGTGTACGGCTCCCTCCGAGGGGGCAGGCTGGGAGCATCCCGGCAGCGACGTCACATCCCGGAAACGAGCGGACGCGATCATGGCGAGCATGGATCGACAGCAGGAGTTCGTCCTGCGCACCCTGGAAGAGCGCGACATCCGGTTCGTGCGGCTCTGGTTCACCGACGTGTCGGGCTACCTCAAGGCCGTCGCGGTGGCGCCGGCCGAGATCGAGGCGGCCTTCGCCGAGGGCATCGGCTTCGACGGCTCGGCGATCGAGGGCTTCGCCCGCGTCTACGAGTCCGACATGCTCGCCAAGCCCGACCCGGGCACCTTCCAGGTGATGCCCGGCCGCGAGGGCCGGCCCAGCGACACCGCGCGGATGTTCTGCGACATCACGCTGCCCGACGGCTCGCCGTCGTGGGCCGATCCGCGGCACGTGCTGCGCCGGGCGCTGGCGAAGGCCGCGGACATGGGCTTCACCTTCTACACCCACCCCGAGATCGAGTTCTTCCTCCTGAAGGACCTGCCCTCGGACGGCACGCCGCCCCAGCCGGCCGACACCGGCGGCTACTTCGACCTGTCCACCCACAACGTGGCGCACGACTTCCGCCGGGAGGCCGTCTTCGCGCTCGAGGCCATGGGCATCTCGGTGGAGTTCAGCCACCACGAGGTCGCCCCGGGCCAGCAGGAGATCGACCTGCGCTACGCCGACGCCCTGTCGATGGCCGACAACATCATGACGCTGCGGCACGTCGTCCGGGAGGTGGCGCTCGCGCAGGGCGTGCACGCCACCTTCATGCCCAAGCCCTTCACCGAGCTGGCCGGTTCGGCGATGCACACCCACCTCTCGCTGTTCGAGGGCGACCGCAACGCCTTCCACGACCCGGCCGACCCGATGCGGCTGTCGGCCACGGGCAAGCAGTTCATCGCCGGGCTGCTCACCCACGCGCGGGAGATGACCGCGGTCACCAACCAGACGGTGAACTCCTACCGGCGGTTGCTGGCCGGCACGGAGGCCCCGACCGCCGCCACGTGGGGCCGGGCCAACCGCTCGGCGCTCGTGCGGCTGCCCGAGTACAAGCCCAGCAAGGCGCAGTCGGCCCGTGTCGAGGTGCGCTCGCCGGACTCCGCCTGCAACCCCTACCTCACCTTCGCCATGCTGCTGAACGCCGGGCTGAAGGGCATCGAGAAGGGGTACGAGCTGCCGCCGGAGGCCGAGGACGACGTCTGGTCGCTGACCGACACCGAGCGCCGCGCCGCCGGCTACGAGGACCTGCCGGTCTCCCTCGGTGAGGCGCTGTCGGCCATGCAGAGCAGCGAGCTGGTGGCCGAGACCCTGGGCGAGCACGTGTTCGAGTTCTTCCTCCGCAACAAGTGGGAGGAGTTCAACTCCTACCGCCGCAACGTGACGCCCTTCGAGCTGCAGCGCTACCTGCCGGGCCTCTGACCGACGGCTGCCCGGCGGAGAGCCGGGCAGCCCGCTTCAGCCCGGTTCCACCTCGCCGACGAGCCCGGAGGCGATGCACAGGCGCATGCCGTCGGTCGCCCCGGTCATCCGGAGGGTGTCGCCGGCGCCGTCGAGGCGCAGGTGGACGGTGTGCTCGCCCGCGCGGACGGGCACGCGCACGGGCTCCCCGTCGCCGAGCGCGACGCGGACGTCCCCCGCCGCGGCCGCGGTGTAGGTCAGCTCCGCCGTCCAGTCGTAGCCGGGCAGGGACGCCTCCAGCGGCACGGTGGTTGCCGCGCCGGCCGGTACGGGCCAGCCGCAACCGGCTACCGGCCCGGGGCGCACGGGGACGCCGGGGATGATCCGCGCCGGAGCGAGCCGGCCCGCGTCGTCGAGCATGCGGAGGTCGTAGGTGGCGTCGGCGAACTCCGGTCGGTCGTCGAGGGGGAGGAAGACGCGGGACGCCCGGTTGTACGGAGCCGCCAGCGCCCACAGCACCGCGGGTGGGACCTCCTGGTCCAGCAGCGGCTCCTCGCCGGCCGAGGCCAGGGCGGCACGCGCCGTGGCCAGGTAGTCCCTGGTCGGCTCCGCCTCCCACGCACGCATGTAGGCGACGGTCGAGACGGCGGAACCGGCCAGGACCGCCCCCAGCAGCCCGACCACCACCACCGGGACGGCCAGGCGGCCGGCCCGCCGGCCCGCGGCGCCGTCGCCGTCAGGGCCCGAACCGGTCGGTCCGGGCCCTGCCGGCGACGGCGCCGACGCGCGGGGCGGCAGGACGAACAGCACGGCGAGCACGACGGCGACGACGACGGCCTCGGTCGCGAAGTACCGGTACGTCAGCGGGAGCACCGCGGAGAACTCCGAGTCCGCCCGCCCCACGGACACGAGGACCGCCCCCAGGACGACGTAGCCGCCCAGGAGCAGCCACGCCAGGACCCCGCTGCGGTACCGCCAGGAGGTCCACACCACCAGGGCGGCGAGGACGGCGGCGCCGATCGGGAACAGCGCGTCCGGGGCGTCGGCGAGCGGTGGCCCGGACTGGGGGCTCCACGACCAGGGGCCGCCGGCCACGCCCTCGACGAGATTCCGCGCGAACGAGCCCGTCAGGTCCAGCGTCTGGTCCACCGAGGGCGACGTGAGGGGCTCCGCGGAGTCCCGGGACAGGAACAGCCACGCCCACCCGGCGAGCACCAGGAGGGACGCTCCCCAGAGCGCACCGGCCCGTCGCAGGGCGGCGCGCAACGGAGCACGGACGCCCTCGACGCTGAGCAGCAGCCAGACGAGCGCGCCGGCCAGCACCGGGACGAGCACGGCCCGCTCGTAGAAGGCGAGGGCGAGGGCCAGGGCGACCGTCCCCGAGACGGCGTGCCGCAGCCGGCCGGTACGGGCCAGGCGCAACGCGTCCGCGGTGTACCAGGCGAGACCGATCTGCAGGGGCACGGAGTTCATCGCGGCCGCCCACCAGGTGAACGACCCCAGGCCGAGCGGGCTGAAGAGGTAGACGGCCAGCGGGACGAGCAGCGCGGGCCGGTCGCCCATGACGGTCCGCAGCAGGCGCAGCACCGCGTACGAGGCGAGCAGTTGCAGCAGCAGCAGGGTGACCGCGACGGCGGTCCAGCCGAGCGGGAAGAGGTGGGACAGCGTCCCGGCGAGCAGGAGCGCCGCCGGCATGAAGTGCCCCTCCTGGCTGCCCAGGAGGAACTCCGCGGAGAGCAGCGGCGCCTCGTGGGACAGCGTCGCGTACTCCAGGTCGTCGGCGTAGAGGCCGCGCTGGTCGAGCATCCACCACCGCACCGCCAGCTGGACGGCGACGAGCACGCCCGCGGCCAGCAGCACGTACCGGCGGGCCGGCCGGGCCGGGGCGGGCGCGGCGCTCGCCGGAGGGGGCGCCACGTCCGGCGGGGAGCCCTGGACGGACGCCCCTGCTGAGCGGGCCACGACGTCTCCTATCGGTGGGGCCGGGCGAGTCTAGGTGACCGCGACGGTCGGCCCCCGTGTCCGAGCCGAGGGCCGCGGTGGCGGCGCGGCTAATCTCGACCGCGTGGCCAGCCTCCTCGTCGTCGTCCCGAGCGAGACCGACCCGCCCGCCCGGCTCGGCGGTTGGCTGGCCGATGCGGGGCTGACCCTCGACGAGCGGCGGCTGGGGCTCGGGCACGCCCTGCCCGGGACGCTGGAGGGCCACGACGGGCTGCTCGTGCTCGGCGGCCCCCAGTCGGCGACCGACGACGAGGCGACCAGCCCCGAGCTGGTCGGCGTCCGCGCGCTGCTGCGCCAGGCGATCGACACCGGCCGCCCCACGCTGGCCGTGTGCCTCGGCGCCCAGCTGCTGGCCGAGGCCGGCGGCGGCACGGTCCGGGTGGGCGCCGAGGGCCCGGAGGTGGGCGCCACGCTGGTCGCCAAGCGCGACGCCGCCTACGCCGACCCGGTGTTCGGGCCCCTGCCGCTCACCCCCGACGTCGTCGCGTGGCACCACGACGAGATCGCCGCGCTGCCGCCCCGCGCGACGCTGCTGGCGAGCAACGCCCACTACGAGAACCAGGCGTTCAAGGTGGGCGAGGCCGGCTACGGCATCCAGTTCCACATCGAGACGACGCCGGAGATGGTGCGGAACTGGGCGGCCGGCGACCGAGTGGGGGTCGCGGCCGCGCCGGTCGACGCCGAGACGCTGTGCGTCCGGTCCGACGCCGTGCACGACGACCTCGCCGAGACGTGGGCGCCGTTCGCCGCACGCTTCGCCGACCTGGTGCGGGCGCACGCCCGGCCGGAGGCCTGAGCCATGGGTCCCGAGGTGGAGATCCCGCGCCGCGCCGTCGTCCGCCTCGTGCGGTTCGGCTTCGAGGACGGCGAGCGCGCCGCGCGGCTGCTGGCCCATCCCGACCTGGGGTTGTGGGACCTGCAGCGCAACGAACCGGCCGACCCCGAGGCCGGGCCGGTGGTCGCCGCGCTGGCCCGCGCCGGCGACCCCGACCTGGCCGTCCGCTCGCTGCACCGCCTGGTCGAGGCGCTCGACGCGGCCGACGACAGCGGTGGCTCCGCGGCCTCGCTGCTGGCCCGCCTGCGGGGGTCGGCGCTGCTGCGCAGCCGGCTGCTCGCGGTGCTGGGGGCCAGCTCGGGGCTGGCCGACCACCTGGCCGCCCACCCGGACGACTGGACGGTCCTCGACGACGGGGACGCCGGCATGGCCCGGCCGACCCCCGGGTCGCTGGAGCGCCAGATGCTGGCCGCCGTCGGTGCCGACCCGGACGACCCGCCGTGGGGCGTGCGCCTCGGCAAGGGGGCTCCCGACGCCTCCCCGGCACGGGTCGCCGCGCTCCGGCTGGCCAACCGGCGGGCCATCCTGTCCCTCGCCGGCCGCGACCTGGGCGACAACCTGCCCGTCGAGGATGCCGCGGCGGAGCTGGCCGACATCGCCGCCGCCGTGCTCACCGCCGGGATGGCGCTGGCCGTGGCCGAGCAGCCGGCCGACGCCGCCGCCTGCCGGCTGGCGGTCATCGCGCTCGGCAAGACCGGTGGGCGGGAGCTGAACTACATCAGCGACGTCGACGTGGTGTTCGTGGCCGAGCCGGTGGATCCCACGGACTCCGAGAGCGCCGCCCTCGGCAGCGCCACCCGGGTGGCCGCGGCCCTCATGCGGATCTGCCGCGAGGCGGCGTGGGAGGTCGACGCGGCCCTGCGACCCGAGGGGAAGGCCGGCGTGCTGGTGCGCACCGTCGCCGGCCACTCGGCCTACTACGAGCAGTGGGCCAGCACCTGGGAGTTCCAGGCGCTGCTGAAGATGCGGCCGGTGGCGGGCGACCCCGATCTGGGCCGGTCCTACGTCGACGCGCTGTGGCCGCTGGTGTGGCGGGCGGGGGACCGCCCCGGCTTCGTCGGCGAGGTGCAGGCCATGCGGCGGCGGGTGGAGGAGAACATCCCCCCGGCGCAGGCCGAGCGGGAGCTCAAGCTCGGCCGCGGCGGGCTGCGCGACGTGGAGTTCGCCGTCCAGCTGCTGCAGCTCGTCCACGGCCGGGCGGACGCCACGCTCCGCGACGGCGGCACGCTCCCGGCCCTGCTGTCGCTGTCCTCGGGTGGCTACGTCGGCCGGGACGACGCCGCCACGCTCATCGCCTCCTACCGCTTCCTGCGCACCGTCGAGCACCGCCTCCAGCTGCTCCGGCTGCGGCGGACCCACCTGCTGCCCACCGACGAGCAGCAGCTGCGCTGGCTGGCCCGGTCGCTGGGCTACAAGCCCGACGCCCGCGGTGGCGCGGTCGACGTGCTCCGGGCGGAGCTGGCCCTGCACACCCGCGAGGTGCGCCGGCTGCACGAGAAGCTGTTCTACCGGCCGCTGCTCTCGGCGGTGGCCCGGGTGCCGGGGGAGCGGTTGCACCTGGGCTCCAAGGCGGCCGGCGACTGGCTGCGGGCGCTGGGCTTCGGCGACCCGGAAGCGGCGCTCCGGCACCTCGGCGCGCTCACCGGCGGGGTGTCGCGGTCGGCGTCGATCCAGAAGTACCTGCTGCCGGTCCTGCTCCAGACCTTCGCGTCCTGCCCGAACCCCGACGCCGGGTTGCTCGCCTACCGGCAGGTCAGCGAGGCGCTGGGCGGCAACCAGTGGTACCTGCGGCTGCTGCGCGACGAGGGGCAGGTGGCCGAGCGGCTCGCACAGCTGCTGGGCTCCAGCCAGTACGTCGCCGGGCTGCTGACCCGCACCCCGGAGGCGTTGCGCCTGCTGGCCGACGACGCCGAGCTCGAGCCTCGTGCGGTCGGGACGCTGACCAAGGCGTGGGGTCAGGCGGCCGGGCGGGCCGGCGACCCGCAGGCGGGCATCCGGGTGCTGCGCGGCCTCCGCCGGCAGGAGTTGCTGCGCATCGCCTGCGCCGATCTGCTGGGCCGGCTCGACGCGCTGCGGGTGGGGGAGGCGCTCACCGACGTCGCCGTCGCCACGCTGCGCACCGGTCTGGACGTCGCCCTCAAGGCCCACGCCCTGGACACCGGCACCGAGGTCACCGCCCTGCCCATGGACATGGCGGTCATCGGCATGGGCCGGCTGGGCGGCGGCGAGCTCGGCTACGGCTCCGACGCCGACGTCCTGTTCGTCCACCGCCCCCGGGCAGGAGCAGAGGAGGGCGCCGCGACGGCGGCGGCGAACGCGGTCGCCCACACGCTGCGCCGCCTCCTCTCCGAGCCCGCGCCCGACCCCGCGTTCGAGATCGACGCCGATCTCCGTCCCGAGGGACGCCAGGGCGCGATGGCACGGAGCCTGCAGGCGTTCCAGGCGTACTACGAGCGCTGGATGTCGGTCTGGGAGGTCCAGGCCCTGCTGCGGGCCGCGCCGGTCGCCGGCGACGAGCAGCTCGGTGCCGACTTCGTCGAGATGATCGACCCGATCCGCTACCCCGAGGGTGGGCTGGGCGCCGAGCAGGTCGCCGAGATCCGGCGGATCAAGGCCCGGGTGGAACGGGAGCGGCTGCCGCGCGGCGCGGATCCCGCGACGCACACCAAGCTCGGCAGGGGCGGGCTGGCCGACGTCGAGTGGACCGTCCAGCTGCTCCAGCTCCAGCACGGCGCCGACACCGAAGGTCTCCGGGTGCGGCCCACGGTCCAAGCCCTCGAGGCGGCCGGTGACGCCGGACTCCTCGGCGCCGAGGACGTCGAGGCGCTGCGTTCGGCCTGGGAGCTGGCCACCCGGGCGCGGAACGCGATCTTCCTCGTGCGAGGCCGGCCCAGCGACCAGCTGCCGAGGCCCGGGCTGGAGTTGGAGGGCGTGGCGCGTGCCTGCGGCTACGGCCCGGACACCGCACCCGGGCAGTTCCTCGACGAGTACCACCGCACCACACGGCGGGCCCGCGGCGTCGTCGAGCACGTCTTCTACGGCCAGCCGGCAGGCTGAGCCGCCGTGCGCCCCGACATGTCGATCAGGTGACGTGTCACCGGCGCACGTTCGACGTGGCTCGCACGGGAAAGGGCTGCAGCCAGACGTCCGGCGGAGCGAAGGGTTGGTGGGGGATGCGACGGCTCGCAGCAGGCATCTGCGCGGCGCTCGCACTGGCCGCCTGCGGCTCCTCCGACGACGCATCGACGCAGCCGGACGACACCGCCGCGGGCGCGCCCACCTCCAGCCCGCCGACGTCCGCCCCGCCGACCGGCGCCGGGCCGTCCGGCCCGGGCGGGGACCAGCCGGTGGAGCCGATCGCCGTCGGCGACGTGGACGAGTCGGCGGCCGACGGCACCGGGCCTCCGGTGACCCTCACCGACGTGCGGCTGGGCGCCCACGACGGGTTCGACCGGATCGTGTTCGAGCTGGCCGGCGAGGGACAGGCGGGCTGGCAGGTCGGCTACACCGGCGCGCCCCGCTCCCAGGGGTCGGGCCTGCCGGTGGACGTCCCCGGGCACGCCGTCCTGGGCATCACGCTGACGAACATCGCGTTGCCGGGCGACGCGGTGCCCGGCGCGCAGCCGTGGGAGGAGGGCAACCTCCGGGTCGACTCGAGCGCCGTCCTCGACACCGTCGTCACGGACACGCTCTTCGAGGGGCGCTACGCCTTCTTCGCCGGGCTGGACCAGCAGCGGCCGTTCGCCGTGGGGCAGCTGTCCTCGCCGCAGCGGATCGTCGTCGACCTGCTCGACGAGCAGCCGACGTCGTCGACGGAGCTGTCCCAGCGCTGCGAGAGCCCCGCCGGTTTCGCGATCTCCTATCCCGAGGGCTGGGCGGTCAACTCCGGTGAGACGGTGGACGCCTGCACCCGGTTCGCCCCCGAGTCGTTCAGCGTCCCGCCGGCCACCGACGCGCGGGTGGGCTCGGTCACCGCGTCGGTCGAGACGATCCCGTTCGACCGCCTCGTGTCCTCGGGCACGGCCGAGCCGGACAGCCGGCAGGAGACCACGGTCGACGGGCACCCGGCGGTCCGCATCCAGCGGGTGACCGCCGGGGAGGGCCTCTACCCGCCGGGGATCCGGATGACCAGCTACGTCGTCGAGCTGGAACCGGGGGACGACGGACCGCGGACCCTCGTGGTCGACACCGTGGGGCTGCCGCAGTTCGACTACGCGCGCAACGTGCGGATGCTGGACCGGATGGTCGAGACCATCGACATCACCGGCTGACGGCACCGGACGACGTCGAGGTCGCCCCGCCGGGTGAGCGATCGGACAGCGGGTGTGCCGGGCCCGCCGGACGGGCAGTGGAGTCGGGTGCCGCAGCTATCGACCGCCCCGCCCGAGCCCTCCGACGACCCCGTCCCGGGCGACGGCGCCACGATCACCCCCTACCGCGACGGACCGCTGATCGTCCGCGGGGACTTCCGCCTGGTCGACCAGGACGGCACCGAGATCGACCCCGGCCGCGGGACCATCGCGCTGTGCCGGTGCGGCAAATCGGGCATCAAGCCCTTCTGCGACGGCACGCACAAGCGGGCCGGCTTCTCCGCCCCCAGCGGGCCGAGCCGGCCCCGCCCGGCGGCGCACCTGCGCCGGCAGCAGGAGGACCCCCCGCCGCCCGCGACGTCCTAGCTCGCGGCGGGCCCCGGCGGGGGCCGGCGTCAGGCGGCGAGCGAGGGTTCGCGGCGCAGCGCGCTGCGGCCGGCCTCCCAGGCGCCCAGCAGGTACTGCGCCGCCAGCCCGTCCATCGCCAGGGAGCTGCGGGCACCGAACAGCACGTCGCCGGTCAGCTCCGGGTTCTCCGCGACGAACGAGCCGCACATGTCGACCGAGGCGATCTGCTCGTGGACGGCGTCGGCCTCCACGTGCTCGTCGTAGAAGACCGTCGTCGACTCGTCGAAGCCCAGCCGGCGCAGGCCCGACGAGTAGCGGCGGCTCGGCTCCGAGGACGTCATCTCCACCGTGGCCAGGTGCCCCAGTGCGGCGCCCCGCCACCGGCGGTGCAGCCCGAACAGCGACATCGTGTTGACCGAGGAGAACGCGACGGCGGGGGCGTCGTCCCACAGCGCGCCGTAGGCGGCGTCCAGGTCGAGGTCGCGCATCAGGCCGGCGAACAGCTCGCTGTGCATGCGGGCGGCCGAGCCACCGCCGTACTCGTCGGCCTGGATCTCGACCATGGCCGACTTCGTCCGGCCGCTGAGCCGGGGGATGGCGAAGGTGTGCGGGTCGCCCTCCTTGAGGTGGTAGACCGACCGCACGGTCAGGTACTCACGCCACTGCTCGAGCGTGCCCTCCCGGGCCATGAACCTCGACAGGGACGGGCCGTCGTCCGCGGCGATGGCCGCCGTCAGCTGCGCGTCGATCGGCTCGTCGGTCACCGGGACCGGTCCGACCAGCTCCCGGAGCGCGGCGAGGTGCAGTCCTTCCAGGACGCCGCGCAGCCGGAGCAGCTCCGGGTCCCACTCCCAGCCGTCGCCGACCTCGTCGAAGCCGCGGTAGTGCAGCTCGTAGCAGATCGCGAGGGACAGCTGGAGGTCCTCGTCGGTGAGTGCGTCGATCGGGGCATCGGCCAGGCGGGCGGCGGACTCCGGCGTCCGCGCCGACAGCGCCCGTCCGGTGGCCAGGTCACGGATGAGGGAGTCGCTGAGCGGACCGCGGGCAGCAGGCAGGTGCATGACCTCGGCATGCCCAGGGCCGGTGGATTCGATGCCTCGCGGCTGAGGATGTCCCCCGTGGGTAGGACCACAGCATGTCCCGGGAACGCGATCGCGTCGTCGTCGTCTCCGGTGGCAGCGCCGGGATCGGCCGCGCCACCGTCGAGAAGCTGGTCGCCGAGGGTGCGCGGGTGGTCACCTGCGCCCGAGACGGCGACCGCCTGACCGCGGCGGTCGGAGCGCTGCCCGGGGTGACCGCGGTGACCGCGGACATGGCCGACGCCGCCGACCGCGCCCGCCTGGTCGAGATGACGCTGGCCGAGCACGGCCGCCTCGACGCCGTCGTCCTCAACGCGGGGCTGGGCTGGGCCGGCCTGGTCGAGGACATGCCGGACGACGTCGTGCCGGGCATCGTCGCGCTCAACCTCACCGGCGCCGTGGAGCTGACCCGGCTGGCGCTGCCGCACCTGCTCACCGCCGCCCGGGAGCGGGGGAGAGGTGACGTCGTCGCCGTCTCCTCGGTGGCGGCGTGGTCGCAGGTGCCCCCGTTGACCGTCTACTCGTCGACCAAGGCCGGGCTCGCCGGCTTCGTGAAGGGCCTGCGCCGGGAGGTGACCGCCCGGGGCGTGCGGGTGCACACGGTCAATCCGTTCTTCGTGGAGACCGAATGGCTGGCCCGTGGGCACGGGGATGCGCCGACGTCGGATGCGGACGCCCGCGGCCGGCTGTCCCGTGGCATCGCCCCGGAGCGGGTGGCGGACCGGATCGCGGACTGCCTGGGGTCGCCGTGGTCGAGGACGGTGACGGTGCCGCGCTGGGCAGGGGCCGCGCGGCTGGGCGAGGTGACGCCGGTGAACCGGCTGCTGGACCTCGTGCTCTCCCGGCAGGCCGACCGGATCCGGCGGGCGGCCGGGCGCGTGGTGGAGGCCCGGGTCGACTGACGTCCGCCGTGCGGGTGCGGGCCGACGGACCGGGCACATGACGATCCGATGGAGATCCGGCTCGTCACGTTCCGCACGGTGACGCGCGGGCTAGGAAGCGGTGCCAGCCAGCCGATCGGAAGCAGGTTCCCCCGCATGCGCACGATCCTCGCCGGCGTGTGCGCACTGCTGGTCCTCGCCGGTTGCGGTGCTGCCGACATCGAACCCGCCGCCGCGCCGCCGGCGGCGCCCGTGGCGGATGCTCCCGCCCCCGCACCGGCGACGGACGACCGGACGGCCGACTGCACCCACCCCGCCGGCTTCCGCGTGACCCACCCGGCCGACTGGCAGGTCAACCCCGGCCGCGTGCTGCCGGTCTGCAGCTGGTTCGCCGAGGAGGAGTTCACCGTCCCCGAGGCCAGCGGCATCCGGACCGCCGACATCACGTTCGCCGTCCGTCCCGTCGCGGAGCTGCCCACCGCGGAGTGGCCGGACGAGACGGCCCGCACCGGCGTCGACGTCGACGGGCGCGACTCGGTGCGCCTGGAACAGCTGACGACCCTGGGCTTCTACCCGGCGGGCACCCCGATCACGACCTACGTCGTCGATCTGCAGGCCGACGGGACGGCGCTCGTGGCGAGCACCGTCGGGCTCCCGGGGACCGACTACGCCCGCAACGTCGCGGTGCTCGACGCCATGATGGCCTCCCTCGTCCTGGATCCCTCCTCCGACGTCTGACCGCCGGACACCCGGGGCCTAGGCTCCGCTCGTGCGGCCGTTCTTCCTGCTCTCCACCCGCGCCGAGGACGTCGCCGCCGACGACGAGTACGCGGGCTTCCTGCGGGCGACCGGCCTGGAGGAGCGGGAGCTGCGCCGCATCCGGATGGAGGCCGGGCCGCTGCCCGACATCGACCTGGACGACCACGCCGGCGTCCTCCTGGGCGGCAGCCCGTTCACCAGCAGCGACCCGGTGGCGCAGAAGTCCGACGTGCAGCTCCGGGTGGAGCACGAGCTGGGCCGGCTGCTGGACGCCGTCGTCGCCCGCGACGTCCCCTTCCTCGGCGCCTGCTACGGCATCGGCACCCTGGGCACCCACCAGGGCGGCGTCGTCGACCGCACGTACGGGGAGCCGATCTCCGCGGTGCGGGTCGAGCTCACGCCGGCCGGCCGTGCCGACCCGCTGCTGGCCGGCCTGCCGGCGGCCTTCGACGCCTTCGTCGGGCACAAGGAGGCCTGCACGGTGCTGCCGCCCTCGGCGACCCTGCTGGCCGGCTCGACGGCTTGCCCCGTGCAGATGTTCCGGGTCGGCCGGAACGTCTACGCCACCCAGTTCCACCCGGAGCTCGACGTCCGGGGACTGGTGACGCGGATCCACGTCTACCGGGACGCCGGCTACTTCGCGCCGTCGGAGCTCGACGAGCTGGTCGCCCGCGTCACCCCGGCCGTCGTCACCGAGCCGGGCCGGCTGCTGGCGGCTTTCGTCGCCCGCTTCGGCTGACCCGGGCCCGCGCGAGTGTGCGCGAACCGTCGTCATCACGGCCCGAGAACGACGGTGAGCGCACAGTCGATGCCGCCGGCTGCCCCGCCGGCGGGGAAAGGCGCAGCCGATCGGCCGCCGGCGCCCTAGGGTGCCTCCTCGTGCCGGGGACCGAAGCCGATGAGAACCTCCGCTGCGATCTGTGCGGGAGGTCGATCGCCGAGGTCGATGGAGGGCGGGACGAGCTCCGCGTGGAGCTGACCCGCGACGACGGCGACCTGCAGTTCTGGGTCGGCGACTTCTGCACGCAGGCGCACGCAGCCGAGTGGCTCCAGCGGCCGCTGCCCGAGGCGATCAGCCCGTCGCCCCCGCCCAGAAGCACGACCTGGCGCGACCGGTTGGCGGACGTGGGATTGTTCGTGGCTGCCGCCTGGGTCCTGGTGCTGCTCCTGCTGGGCAGCTGGACCGTGGCGCAGTTCGTGGGCGACCGGTTCTGAGACCGCACCCCGTCTCCGGCGGGGCCGACCGACGTACTGCGCCCCCCGACCTGGCTGAGGTCGGGGGCCGCAGCGCCATACGACTCGGATGTCGTGGTGCATCGCGAACTCGCACCGCTTGTTCAGCGTCCCGGTCGTTACCGTATTGCCGGTCTGCTCATTCCCGGACATGTCCGCGGGCTGCACTGAGGACACCCACCGGCACGACCCGGGGCCGCCGTCGACCGAGGGGTCCTGCGGGCCGACACCGACATCGAGGCGGCGATCGACCTGATCAACGGCGTCTTCTACTACCAGTACGTCGTGCGCGGCTGCATGTTCGACGACCCGGCGGCGCTGGCGCGCTGCCGCGAGGCGTTCGAGATCGCCTGGCGGGGCATGGCGGCGTCCTGACGCGTCACGACGTCCGGGGCCTCGACGTCACGCTCGAGCTCCGGCGGGAACTCCTCGGGCACAGCGACATCCTCTGCGCGGGACGAGATCCCGCAGGACGAGGGCGCCCTCGGCGCCACCGCTGCGGGCGGCCGGCACGTCCGCCACCGCCGGCACTGCGGGCTCAGCCGACACCGACGTCGTCGGAGCGGACCAGCTCGCCGAACAGCAGCCCGAGGTGCAGGCGCAGCCGGTCGTCCCCGCTGGTGAGGTCCAGCCCCGTGGCCTGCTCGATCCGGGACAGTCGGTAGTACAGCGTCTGGCGGTGCACATGCAGGGAGGCTGCGGTGGCCTGCACGCTGCCGGCCAGGTCGAGGTAGCGGCGTGCGGTCACGGCGAGCCGCTCGTCGGGGTCGTCGAGCAGTGCACGGACCGGGCCGTCGACGAGGACCGCGACCAGCGCCGGCTCTGCTGCGGCGCCGAGCAGCCGGTATGCGCCCAGCTCGGCCCACGGCACCACCGGGCCACGGGCCGGCACCGCGGCGGCGACCCGGGCGGCGAGCCGGGCCTCGGTCCAGCTCTCGTGCACGGCCAGCAGCTCGGGCCGCGCGTCCCCCAGACCCGCGACGGCTCCGGGCAGTCCGGCGCAGATCCGGACCACCACGTTCCGTGCCGACGCGACCCCGCCACCGTCGCGCAGGGGGAGCAGCAGCACGGTGTGCCCGCGCACCCGGGCCGACAGCACCGCGCCGGGCAGCGAGCCGGTCGGCACGTGCACCGGCTCCCGGGCGGCGTCCACCTCGCCGCGCCGGCGCAGCGCGGCCACCGCCACCGGCTCGCCGGCGCGCAGCAGGCCCGCCTGCACCAGCTCCTCGGCCGCTGCGGCCCCGGCCGCCCGATCGTCGCCGCAGAGGTCGACCAGGTGGTCCTCGCGGGCCTGCTCCTCGCGGGCGCCGCGGGCGAGCAGCCGACCGGCCCGACCGGCGAGCTCCATCGCCCGCTCCAGGTGCGCGTCGACGTCCTGCAGGTCCTGCTCGACCAGCCACAGGTAGCCGTGCGTGACCCCGCCCGACCGCGCCGGCAGGCACAGCCGGGCCAGCACGCCGACCTCGTCGTTGGCCGGTGTGCGGACCGGGCCCTCGCTGGTCGCGATGCCGAACGACTCGAACCACGCGCGAACGGCCTCGGTGGACTGCCGCTGCAGGATCGACGCCCGCCGGACCGCGTCGATGGTCGGCGCCTGCGGTCCGAAGGCGACCAGGCGGAAGGCGCGGTCCTCGAGGGTCGCCGCTCCGCCCAGCAGCTCGGACACCTCGTCCACGATGTCCTGCAGGGCTGCCGCCATCAGACGACTGTATGAGACGTGGGCCACAAATACGTGGCGCACGCTCATGGTCTCCTCCGCCCGACCTGCCTAGGTTCGAACGTGTCCGAACCCGCCGGATGTGCCCGTCCCTCACCGAGGAGCGCCCGTGCCGAACGCCCTGCTGATGGCCGCGGCACGCAGCACCCGCACCCGCCGCCTGGTCAGTGCCGCGCCGGTGACCCGTAGCGTGGTGGACCGCTTCGTCGCGGGTGAGGGGGTGGACGACGCCCTGGTGGCCACGCGCCGGCTCGTCGGCGAGGGGCTCCTGGTGAGCCTGGACCACCTCGGCGAGGACACCCGCACCGCCGAGCAGGCCGACCGCATCACCGACGCCTACCTCACCGCGCTCTCCCGGCTGCACGAGGCGGGCCTGGCCGACCGCGCCGAGGTGTCGGTCAAGCTGTCGGCCCTCGGACAGTCGCTGCCCTCGGGCGGCCGCACCGCCCTGGCGGGGGCGCGGCGCATCTGCGCAGCCGCCGAGTCGGCAGGCACGACCGTGACGGTCGACATGGAGGACCACACCACGGTCGACGCCACCCTGAGCACCGTCCGCGCCCTGCGCGAGGACTTCCCCTGGGTCGGCGCGGTGCTGCAGTCCTGCCTGCTGCGCACCGAGCAGGACTGCCGGGAGCTGTCGGGCGACGGATCCCGGGTGCGCCTGGTCAAGGGGGCGTACGCCGAACCCGCGACGGTGGCCCACCGCGCCAAGGCCGACGTCGACCGGGCCTACGACCGGTGCCTGGAGGTGCTGATGGCCGGCGACGGCTACCCGATGGTGGCCACGCACGACCCGGCGCTGATCGCCCGGACCGAGCAGCTGGCGCAGGAGCACGGTCGGCTGCCCTCGTCCTACGAGTTCCAGATGCTCTACGGGATCCGGGTGCCCGAGCAGCACCGGCTCGCCGCCTCGGGCCGCCGGATGCGGGTCTACGTCCCGTACGGCGAGGACTGGTACGGCTACTTCATGCGCCGGCTGGCGGAGCGCCCTGCCAACGTCGCCTTCTTCCTGCGGTCCTTCGTCTCCCGGTAGAACCGCCGTCCGCCGCCCCATCCCTTGCCCTGACATCGAGGAATCGCATGGACGCCGTCACCGTCGTACCGCCGCCCGTCAACGAGCCGGTGCTGTCGTACGCCCCGGGCAGCCCGGAGCGCAAGGAGCTGCAGGTCCGGCTGGCCACGATGGCCGCCGAGCCGCTCGACCTGCCGATGACCGTCGACGGCGAGCAGCGGACGGCCGGCGGCGCCCCGATCGACGTCGTCCAGCCGCACCAGCACGCCGCCCGACTCGGGACGCTCGCGGACGCCACGGCCACTGACGTGCGGGCCGCCGTCGACGCCGCCACCGCAGCGGCGCCGGCCTGGCAGCGGATGTCGTACGACGACCGCGCCGCGGTCTTCCTGAAGGCGGCCGACCTGCTGGTCGGTCCGTGGCGCGCCACGATGAACGCGGCAACGATGCTCGGCCAGAGCAAGACCGCCTACCAGGCCGAGATCGACGCCGCCTGCGAGCTCGCCGACTTCTGGCGCTTCAACGTCGCCTTCGGCCGCCGGCTGATGGCGGAGCAGCCGGTCAGCGGACCCGGCGGGTGGAACCGGCTGGACCACCGCCCGCTGGAGGGGTTCGTCCTCGCCATCACGCCGTTCAACTTCACCGCCATCGCCGGGAACCTGCCGACCGCGCCGATCCTCATGGGCAACACGGTGGTCTGGAAGCCTGCCCCCACGCAGCAGCTCTCGGCGCACTTCACGATGCGGCTCTTGGAGGCTGCCGGGCTCCCGCCGGGTGTGCTCAACATGGTGACCGGTCACGGGGCGGCGGTCAGCGAGGTCGCGGTGCCCGACCCGGCTCTGGCCGGCATCCACTTCACCGGCTCCACAGCCGTCTTCGGCTCGCTGTGGCGCAGCGTGGCCGACAACCTCAGCGGCTACCGCGCCTATCCGCGGCTCGTCGGCGAGACCGGCGGCAAGGACTTCGTCGTCGCGCACCCCTCCGCCGACCTCGACGTCCTGCGCACGGCGCTCGTCCGCGGCGCCTTCGAGTACCAGGGCCAGAAGTGCTCGGCGGCGTCCCGCGCCTACCTCCCACGCTCGGTGTGGGAGCGGCTGCGCGACGACCTGGTCGACGAGGTCGAGGGCATCGCCATGGGCGACGTCACCGACTTCACCAACTTCTGCGGCGCGGTCATCGACCGGCGTGCCTACGACCGCCTCAGCGGCGTCCTCAACCAGGCACGGGAGGACCCGGGCGTGCAGGTGGTCGCGGGCGGCACCGCCGACGACAACGAGGGCTTCTTCGTCCGCCCGACCGTCGTCGTGGCCGACGACCCCGCGCACGACGTGCTCACGACCGAGTACTTCGGGCCCGTGCTCGGGGTGCTCGTGTACGAGGACGGCGACTACGAGGGGGTGCTGCGGGAGTCCGTGGCTGCCAGCCGCTACGGCTTGACCGGTGCCGTCATCGCGCAGGACCGGTCCGCCGTCGCGACCGCGAGCGAGGTGCTGCGCTTCGCGGCCGGCAACTTCTACATCAACGACAAGCCGACGGGCGCGGTCGTGGGGCAGCAGCCGTTCGGCGGCGCCCGCGGCAGCGGCACCAATGACAAGGCGGGCTCGGTGCTCAACCTGCAGCGGTGGGTGTCGCCCCGCACCGTCAAGGAGACCTTCGTGCCGGCGACCGACTACCGCTACCCCTTCATGGCCTAGCCGTGGCCGGTGTCGAGCACCCGACGTCGACCGACCTGCTGGCGCGGGCGGCGACCGCGGCCGGCGCCGGTGGTGGCACCGACATGGCCGTCCTGCCGGTCCACCCCGCCCCCTAGCCCCTCGACCGTCCGAGCGTCGACCCGGCGCCCCGAACAGGAGGTTCCCTGTGGCCCAAGTCATCGTCGTCGGCGTGGACGGGAGCGAGGCGGGCTCGCGCGCCGCCCACTTCGCCGCGCAGCACGCCCGGGAGACGGGGGACCAGCTCGTGGTCGCCTACGTCGTCCCGTGGTCGCCGTACACCGTCCAGAGCGCGGAGGAGAACGACCGCCGGCGCATCACCAAGCAGCGCGAGACCGAGATCGCGCAGACCGAGATCGTCGACCCGCTGGTGAGCAAGCTGACGGACGAGGGCGCCGACGTCGAGGGGATGGTCCGCCACGGCCACCCTGCCGAGGTGCTGTGCGACATCGCGGAGCAGCGCGGCGCGGCGCACGTCGTCGTCGGCCGGCGCGGCCAGAGCCGGGTGCGCTCGCTGCTGTTCGGCTCCACACCCGGCAACCTCATCCAGATCGCGACCGTCCCCGTCACGGTGGTGCCCTGATGAGCGCGCTGCTGGCAGCCCAGGAGGACGGCGGGCTGGATGCGACCGTCAACGACGCCTTCACCCAGCTGTCCACGTTCGTGCAGGACATCATCTTCTTCTCGGTCACGATCGCCGGCGTCACGTTCCCGCTGGTGGTCGCGTGGCTGGCGTTCGCCGCGCTCTTCATGACCATCTACTTCAAGGCCATCAACGTGCGCGGCTTCAAGCACGCGGTGCAGCTCGTCAAGGGCGACTACACCGGGCCGGACGAGGTCGGTGAGGTCTCGCACTTCCAGGCGCTGGCCACCGCGGTGTCCGGCACGGTCGGCCTCGGCAACATCGCCGGCGTCGCCGTGGCCATCACCATCGGCGGCCCCGGCGCGACGTTCTGGATGATCATCGCCGGCCTGCTGTCCATGTCGACCAAGTTCGCCGAGTGCACCCTCGGCGTGAAGTACCGGCGGGAGAACGCCGACGGCAGCGTCTCCGGCGGCCCGATGTACTACCTGTCCCGCGGCCTGGCCGAGCAGGGCAAGGTCCGGCTCGGCCGGTTCCTGGCCGTCGCCTTCGCCATCTTCTGCATCTTCGGCTCGCTCGGTGGCGGAAACGCCTTCCAGTCCAACCAGGCGTACGCGCAGATGCGGTCGGTGACCGGCGGCGACGACGGCATCCTGGGCGCCAGCTGGTCCGGCATCGTCTTCGGCGTGATCCTGGCGATCTTCGTCGGCATCGTCATCATCGGCGGCATCAAGCGGATCGCGAAGGTCACCGACAAGCTGGTGCCGTTCATGGCGGTCTTCTACGTGACGGCCTGCCTGTTCGTCATCTTCGGCAACCTCGGCTCGGTCCCCGAGGCCTTCGGCCTGATCTTCAGCGGCGCCTTCTCCCCGGAGGGCATCGCCGGCGGCTTCGTCGGCGTGCTCATCACCGGCTTCCAGCGGGCGGCGTTCTCCAACGAGGCCGGGCTCGGCTCCGCTCCCATCGCCCACGCCGCGGTGCAGACGAACCGGCCGGTGACCGAGGGCTACGTGTCGCTCCTGGAACCCTTCATCGACACCGTCGTGATCTGCACCATGACCGCGCTGACGATCATCATCACCGGCGCCTACACCGAGGTCGGGACCGAGGGCGTGCGGCTGACCTCCGACGCCTTCGCGACGGTGCTGCCGTGGTTCCCGAACGTGCTCGCCGTCGCCGTGCTGCTGTTCGCCTTCTCGACCCAACTCGCCTGGAGCTACTACGGCGCCAAGTCGACGGCCTACCTGTTCAACGAGAGCAAGACAGCGATCAACGTCTACAAGGGCGTCTTCCTGCTCTTCGTCGTCATCGGTGCGGCCTCCTCGCTCGACGTCGTCATCGGGTTCTCCGACGCCATGATCTTCGCGATGTCGATCCCGAACCTGATCGGTGTCTACCTGCTGGTCCGCGTCGTCAAGCGCGAGCTCCACGCGTACGAGGACGGGTTGCGCAGCGGCGAGATCGTCAAGGTGGCGTCGCACCGCTGAGCCCGAGCCGGCACGCCTGTCGAGCGACAGAGGCCGGCGGACTGCAGTCGCCCGGCGCCGGGGGCTGCACGACCCCGCCGTCGCCGGCTCAGGGGCCGGCGAAGACGCCGTCGCCGTTGGACCGGGAGCGAACCGGAGCCGGCTCGGAGTGGCGACCGGCCTCCTGGCGGGCGACGACGAAGCCGGACGCAGCACAGCCCCCGCCAGGGGAAGTCCGGGAACTCTGGCGGGGGCTGTGCGAACGTGCGGGTCAGGGCCGGGGTTGCCCCCTACGACTCAGATGTCGTAGTAGAGCGGCGAAAGCCCTGTGACCTGCGCTTTTGCAGCCGGCTTCCTTGATCAGTCCGCACCAGGTCCGCATGATCTTGAGGCGATAGCTGACTCATGGCGTGTGCGCCTGGCTCGGTGTTCTGGCGGCTCAGCGGTGAAGCGACCGGGCCCGGCGCACGAGGTCGTCGAGGACCTGGCCGTCGACACCGGGCGGCTGGTCGTCCTCGTCGCAGCACGGAGGCTTGGTGCGCGGCGTCTCCGGGAGGTCGACGCCGGCCAGCTGGTAGAGCGCCGTGTAGACGTCGGCACGTCGGTCGCCCTCGTCGTGGGGGCCGACAAGGAGAACCCATGCGGTGGCGCCCTCGAAGGCCACGACGACGCGGTCCTTGGCGCGCAGGTGCTGCACGCACAGTCGGGGGAGCGGCTCGTGCCCGGTCAGGCGGTAGGCAAGGGCCCGGCTGCCCTCGTTGGCCAGCATCGACACGAAGGCGTCGAAGGCCTTGCGGCGGGGGCCGCGGAGCCGGGCGATCTGCCGCTGGGCGACGGGGGTGGCTTTGACCTCGTAGGGCACGTCAGCGCTGCGGCGCTGTGGCGATCGCGTGACCCTCGCCTCGCCGCATCTGTTCCACCGACTCCGCCAGGTCGGAGCGCTCGAACCAGGAGGCGTCGGCCAGCCGTCGGTGCACTTCGTCCAGCAGCCCGACGGTCGCACCGGCCGCCCGAAGGTCCTTGACGAGGTGGAGCACGTCGTGGACGCGCTCGACGTCAAGCAGGAGGCGGGGCGAGCTGGTGTCCGCGACCAGCAGCACGCCTTCCTCGACCCAAGCGCGCACGGTCTTCTCCGAGAGCCCGAGAAGCTGGGCGGCCACGCGTGGACGGAGGGGGGCCGCGGTCGCGAGGTCCTTCTCGACGAGGCGCAGAAGCCGTGAGCGCCGGTCGTCCTGTTCGGGCAGCGACCGGGCTACGGACTCGAGCGTCTCGACACGCTCCATCAGCTCGACAGCTTGCGTGGTCTCCGCGGCGACAGCAGTCATGGGCTCACCTCCCGGCTGGTTCCGAGAATAGCCCAGAATCTCCGTAGCGTACTCGGCTCGGCCGAGGGGCTAGCTCTGCAGGAGGGCCGTGGGATCCTGTGGTTGCGGGCGCAGGGCGAGGTCCATCGCCTGGCGGGCGCGCTCGTCGCTGGTGGGCATGAGGTGGGCGTAGATGCGCAAGGTGAAGCCCGGGTCGGCGTGGCCGAGGTACTCGCTGACGGCGCGGATGCTGACGCCGGCCTCGAGCAAGGCAGACGCGTAGTAGTGCCGCAGCGCATGCATGCCATTGATCCGTGACGGGTCGACGCCGGCCGCGCGCAGGGCCTTCTTCCAGACGTGAGCGTTGATGTAGTTGCGGTTGAGCGGCTTGCGCTCGCGGGTGGTGAAGACCAGGCCGTCCTGCTGCGGCGGGTAGCGGCGCAGGTGCTCGGCGAGCTCGGTACTCACGGCGTCGGGCAGCGGCACCTCGCGGGTCCGGCCGCCCTTCGGTGGCGTGAGGATCGGCTGGTTGTCCGCCAGAAGCTTGACCTGCTGGCGCACATGGAGGGTGTGGCGGAGGAAGTCGATGTCGCTGACGCGCAGGCCGAAGACCTCGCCCTGCCGCAGTCCGCAGCCGGCGGCGACGACGGGCACGACGCGGTAGCGGTCGGGGTGGGCAGCGACGACGGAGTGGACCTGCTCGTGGGTCCACGGCCGGACCCGCAGGCGAGGGACCATGGGGGCGCGGACCGACTTGGCCTGGCAGGGGTTGCGCGCGATCAAGCCGTCGTCGACGGCGGCGCGCAGGATGCCGCTGAGGTTCGCGAGCAGGACGCGCACGTAGCTGGGGGCGAGCTGCTGCTGCAGCCCGCTGAGCCAGGCCTGGACGCTGGAGGGTCGGATCGCCCGCAGTTCCTGACTGCCGAAGGTGGGAAGCAGGTGCACGCGCAGGCGGACCTCGAGCGCCTGGCAGGTCGAGGGGTCGACGGTCTGTCCAGCGAGCCACTGCTTGGCGAACTCGGCGAAGGTGACCTTGCCAGCATCGGGATCCAGGTACGTCCCGCGCAGCAGGTCGGCCTGGACGGTGGCTCGGAACCGTTCGGCATCGCCCTTGCGGTCGAAGTGCTTGGAGCGCTCCAGACCTGATGGCTCGCGGTAGCGGACCCGCCAGGTACCGTCGGGTCTGCGCTGGATACTGGCCATCTGGGCTCCTGCAACGGGGTGCCGACTCGATCGGAACGTACGCCGACTTCCGCGGCGATGCGCCTCTCCTGTGGAAGGGACTCAGCGGCGACCAAGCTCCGCGCGCTCGGGTTCTTGCCGGCTGGCGATGATGTAGGCGTCGAGGTCGTTGCTGTCGATGCGGATGTGCTTGCCGAGCTTGATGACGGCGATGCGCCGTTCGGCACGGAGCCGGCGGATGAAGCGGGTGGTGGTGCCGAGGCGTTCGGCGGCCTGGTCGACGGTAAGCAGCATCGGGTCTCCTGAGGGCGCTGTGGGTGGCCTGCCGGTGCTGTCGGTGGCCGCGGTGAACCGTTGATCCCACACCCCGCGAGGGCCGTCCACTGGCCCGAATCCGCTGCCTGGTAAGCGGTTCTGGTCCGCCCAGGGTCGCTGAGTGTCGCCGCGTGCTGTCTGGGGTCGTGCAGGTTGCGGCCGTCCGGCCCGGCGGTAGAAGAACGCGATAAAGGTGTCACCTGTTGGTAAGGACGCCGAGGCTGGGCGGCCGCCGTGAGTCACCGGCTCAGGTCGTGCCCGAGGTCCCGCTCCGCTCCGCGGTAGGGCTCGCGCCTGGCCAGCAAGGTTGACAGCTTCTGTTCGCTCAGCGGGGCCGGCCGGGGCCGGGCCGGTGCGCCGGAACGCGTCGGCTCCCACCCGCCCGGTCGCGGACGGTGCGGGGCGGCCACGTCGCTGGCCTGGCGCTGCCGGGTGTGGTGGTCGACCTGGTGGGTGAGCCGGTCGACCTCGGCGTCCAGGGTGGCCAGCGTCGGTTCGGTCTGCAGCAGCTGCTGCTCGCCGCTGCTGATGGTGTCGGTCAGAGCGCGGCGGCGGTTGCGGGCCCACCGGGGCACCGCGTCGAGCTGGGCGCGGGTCTGCTGCAGGGTGCTGTGTAGCGCGTCGCGGTCGGTGCGCAGCTGCTCGCGTTCGGCCCGGCACTGCTCGAGCTGCCGGAGGGCACGGGCGTGTTCGGTGGGCAGCGGCCGGTTCTGTCGGTGCTGCGCTTCCGTGGTCGCCCGCTCTCGGGCGGCGGCCCGCTCAGCCGTGCGTTCGTTCTGCCGAGCGGTGTGGGCGGCTTGGGTGCGGGCTTGTTCGAGCGCGGTGTGGGCGGCGTCCTGCGCGCCGCTGCGCCCGAGGGCGGTCGTCAGCTCCCGCACCGCCTGTTCCTGCGGGTCCTCCATCACGCCCGCCCGCGGGTGGGGGTGGCCGTGGTGGTCGTCGTCCTCGGTGGTGGGGTCGGGGGTGATGTAGGCGTGGTTGCCGTGCCGTCCGCGGGTCATGGCGACGTACAGGTGCTCGCGGTCCATGCCGGGCCGGATCAGCACGACCCCGATGTCGGCGGTGGCGCCCTGGGCGGCGTCGATCGTGGAGGCCCAGCCGTACTCGACGTGCTCGGCCAGGTAAACGGCGGGCAGCACGGTCCGGCCCCGTCCGGTCATTTCTTCGACGATCAGGCTGTCCTGCGGTCCGGGGCCGAGGACCTGGAAGCGGTCGCCGTTGCGGACATGGCCGTCGCCGACGCTGAGCCGACGGTCGTTGCGCCGGGCGCGCAGCACGTCGCCGGCCTGCCAGTCCCGGCCACCTGCCACGGTGACCGGGCCGGTGACCTCACCCGCGGCCACAGCGGCGGCGCGGGCGCGCTGGTTGAGGGCGTCGACGTCGAGCCGGGTCCGGGCCAGCAGCAACGCGTCCTGCCCCTCGCCGCGAGCAGCGGCCCAGTGCGCGAAGACGTCGTCCAGGGCGGCGTCGCCGTCCGGGCGGGGGTGCAGCCGGCCGGCGCTGCGGTAGGCGTCGAGCGCCTCCGCCTTGCCATGGCGAAGCGCGAGGGAAGCTTGGCGTTCCCAAGGCTGGCTGAACCGGTGGATCTGGTCGAGTTCGACGCCGTGCCCGGCGCGGGCCAACGCGGCGAGCATCCCGCCCGGCCCGTTGACCACCCCGATCTGCGCCGGGTCGCCGACCAGCACCACCTTCGCCCCCGCCTGGGAGGCCGCGGTGATCAGCGGGTCGAGATCCAGGGTGCTGGCCATCGACGCCTCGTCGACGATCACCACCGTTCGCCCGTCCAGCGCCGACGGTCCTCGCCCGCCAGTTGGCGTGTTGTGGTGGGTGTGCAGCCACTTGGCCAGGGTGTCGGCCGCCTCGCCGGTGGCAGTGGCGAGCTCGGCGGCGGCCCGAGCGGACGGCGCCAGCCCGACCACGCGATACCCGGCGTCCTGCCAGGCGCGTGCGGCGGCGCCCAGCGTGCTGGTCTTGCCGGCGCCGGCCGGCGCGGTCAGCACGGACAGGAAGTCCCCACCCCCGGCCAGGCGCAGCACCGCCATGCGCTGGCTCGCGTCCAGCCCTTCGTCCCGGCCTTTCGTCATCAGCGCGGGAAGCGGGACCTGTCCGAACCCGCCTTGCCGGCCCCGGACGGCCAGGTCCAGGATCCGAGCCTCGGCGGTGAGGACCTGGACGGTGGCGTAGCGGGCATCGGAGGCGCGCAAGATCACCCCGACGAGCTGCCGGCCGATCGTCACCGCCTCGTCCAGGCCGAGCGCGAGGTCGGTCAGCTGCTCCACCCGCGCGACGACCTCGGCCGCACTCAAGCCGGTCGCGGGCAGGAGGGCGGCGACCTGCCCGGCGACATCGGCGCGGGAGAACACCGCCCGCCGCGTCCCCGCCCCGTGCAATGCCGCAGCCGCCAGCTTCGCGTCCGCCGATCCTGCGGGCTGGGCGCCGGTGGCCGCGGGCAAGACTCTCTGGTGCGTGGGCAAGACTCCCGCGGTGACCTGCGGCCCGCTGCGGTCGACGTCGGGCCGGACCGGTCCGGCCGGTCGGGCAAGACTCGGAACGCCGGCTGGGTCGATGGGCAAGACCCGGGCTTGCTGCTCGGCGCGCGCCGGAGGCGTCCGCAGCCGCACCGCCCGAGCGAGGCGGTCCGCGGTCCAACCGGCCCGGGCGGCCTCGGCCTTCCACGTCGCGTGCAACGCCGACAACTCGGCATGCTGCTTGCGGCTGCGGGTCTTCAGCACCGCCGTCTTGACCACCCCGACCCGCTCGGAAGGGCTGAGGGTGCGGCCGAGGAGCTTTTCGTACTCGGCGATTTTCGGGCCGGCCTCAGCATCAATCCTGGCGGTCCGCTTGCTCCACACTTTCAGCAGCTCATCGGGCACCCCAGCAATGTCGGCCTGCCCGTTCTCGTTCACCTCGCGAAAAGTGACCCCGAGGCGCTGGTGCATTTCGTTGCGCAACGCCGCCTGGTAGATCATTCCGGCGCTCTTCTTGTGATGGAACAGCTCACTGGCGTCCAGGGTGCGCCACCGGCCGTCCTCACAGCGGACCTTGTTCAGCACCAGGACGTGGGTGTGCAGCTGCGGGTCGCCGGCTCGGCTGCTGCGATGGTCGAACACCGCCGCCACCAACCCAGCAGAGCCGACCTGCTCGGTCCCGTCTGTGCCCCGCCGGGACAGCGCCGCGTGAGTGTCCAGATAGGCCAGCCCGGCCCGGACCGCGGCGCGGTGCGCCGCCATCGCCGCGACCGCCGTCACCGAATCGCCCAGCGCCCACAGGGCACTGACGCTCTTTGGCGCCGAGAACGTCAGGTCAAACCCGGTCACCCCATCCGTGCGCCACGCCCGCCCCAGCCTGGTGCCGGAACTCGGGTGCAGCCCGCGCGCGAACAACGCCTCCAGCTCCGGCTCACTCACCATCGCGCCGGCGGCCAGCCCGAGCTGCTCGAGCCCACGGCCATGCCAGCGCCCCGGCGCCTCACCCACCCCCGCGTAGTAGTCCGTCGCCCGACACGCCACCCCTTCGGTGTAGTAACGCCACGAGGAGGTGCCGATCTTCGCCGAGCTCAACACCGCCCCCACCCCCTCGGCAACCCGACCACCAGACCGCGCCACCGTACATTCGCAGAATGCACATGTCTGCAGCTCTGGCGGGTTTGCTGGAATCAGGTCAGCGACGGCCGTGTGCCTGAGGATAATGGCGGTCGAGAAAGGAGAATAGCGGCCAGCAACGGTGCGCAGCAGCGAATGTAATAATGTAAGGCTCCTCGCTTGCGCGTGCCGCGCGGCGGCGGTCTACCGGCAGCGCCGCGGTCGTGGAGGAAGGGCTGACACGGCCGGCTGCCAGCGCCGCGGCGAGCCCGGCGTCGGCGGCTGGCTCGCCGACCTCGTCGCAGCACGGCGGCTCGGTCCGCTCGTCCGCAGGGACCTCGGCAGCGAGCGCCTTCAGAAGGAGCGCGTAGCCGTCGGCCGCAGACCCGGTCGTACGGGCCGGCGGCCACGGAAGGACGGCGCCGTGGACTCGCCTCGCCGGTCACGCGGGTTGCGTCCCGCAACCCGTCAGGATCCGAGAGCTCGTCAGGCGCGGGCAGCGGAGGCTGGCCCGGTGGTGAGCGTTGACACTTGACCCATGACAGCCGCCACGTCCCCCTCCGTGGTCCGCCAGTGGGCCCGCGCTCAAGGCCTGACCGTCGGCGATCGAGGACGGCTCTCACCGCAGGTCCTCGATGCCTATGCCACCAGCCACGACCAGATCGAGCAGTCGGCCGCCCCCGCGGCCACGACGGCCACTCAGGTCAGCCGTAACGCCGAGCTCCGGATCGGGGCGCGCCCAGTCCCGGGGGCCATCGGGAACATGCGCACGATCTCGGCCCGCGCCGCGAAGTCAGCTGCACTCCAGTAACCCCCGGGAACCGGCACTACCCTCGCCTCGTGGCAGGCGAAGCGCCCCTCCCTGACGCCCTAGCTCGCGTCCTTCTCCATCCCGGTCTTCGTAAGCAGTGGGACCGCCTGCCCGAGGTCGACCGGCAGCGGTACGCCTCCTGGATTGCGCGTGCAAGGACGGCTCGGTCCTCCCGCAGGCGCACCGACCTGGTGGCGGACCGGGTCCGTGGCGGTCGAGGCTGGGTCGGTCAGCCACGCCGTCTACTCGACAGCCTGTTCCTGCTGCCGCCGCAGGTCAGCGCCGAGGACGCCTACAACGCCGACCACAGAGGTAGTAGCGAGTTCCGCCGCCAGATGGACATCAACGCCTACGGCGTCCTGCTCGGGATCAAGCACGCCGGCAGGGTCATGCCCCCCGGTTCGGCCATCGTCAACACGGCCTCGATCGCCGCCAAGGTGGCCGGACACGGATACGGCTCGTACGCCGCGTCCAAGGCCGTCGTCGTCGCGCTGACGCAGGTCGCCGCCATCGAGTACGGCCCTCGAGGCATACGCGTGAACTGCATCTGCCCGAGCTCGGTCGAGACGCCGATGCTCCAGGCCCAGGACAACGGCGACGTCGAGCGCGAGCTCACCAGGCTCGGGTCGCCGCTGGGCACCACCATCACGCCGGAACAGGTGGCGGACGTGATCACCTTCCTGGCCTCGCCGGCCTCGTCCGCCATCACGGGGCAGGCCCTCAACGTCGACGGAGGGCTGACTGCCGGCTTCGCGACCGGGCTCATCCAGGCCGCGCTCGCCGGTCTGGACCGCTGAAGGTGGACCGCCTCGCAGGACAGGTAGCTCTGGTCACGGGCGCCGGCCGCGCCCGAGGCATGGGACGGCCGATCGCCCTCGCCCTGGCGCGCGCCGGTGCCGACGTGGCCGTCTCCGACATAGCCCGGCCCGAGACGGCCTTGTACGTGGAGTCGGTAGGGCTGGGGGACAGCCCTGCCGAGCTCGAGGAGACCGCCGAGCTGGTTCGTGGAGTGGGCCGGAGGAGCGTCGCAGTCGCCTTCGACGTCTCCGACGCGGCCAGCGTGAACGCCGGTGTCGCGGCCGCCACCTCGGGGCTCGGCGGCATCACGATCCTGGTCAACAATGCTGGCACCGCCGTCGGAGCGTCGGCCTTCGACGACATCACCTCTGAGCAGTGAGACCTCGCGCTCCGCGTCAACGTGCTCGGGACGGTCAACACGATCAAGGCCGTCCTGCCGACGATGAGGGCGGCGCAGAGCGGAGCGATCGTCAACATCGCCTCCACTCTCGGTCTGGCGGCGCTTGCGGAGTACGGCGCCTACGTGGTCAGCAAGCACGCCGTCGTGGGCCTCACCCGGCTGCTGTCTCAGGAGCTCGCCAGCGACGGAATCCGCACGAACGCCGTCGCGCCCGGTTACATCGTCACCGACATGGGCTTGGCGGAGCAGGAGAAGATCGCGCGTGCAACCAGCCTGACCAGCGAGCAGGCCACAGCCGCCATCACGGCCGAGATCCCGATGGGGCGGCTCGGGGCCCCCGACGACGTCGCCGGCGCTGTCGTCTGGCTCGCCGACCCGACGTCGTCCTTCATCAACGGAGCGGTCGTCCCGGTACACGGAGGCCAGGTCCCGGGGTTCTGCTGATCCTCGCGGCCGTGGCAGCGACGGGCCAGGCAGCGGTGATGGACCTGCACGAGTGGTCAGGGTCAAGACCTCGCCGGACGGGCACAACCCGCCCGTGCGCAGAGACATCTTCGCGGTCCGCCGCGTCCACCCCATCGACCAGTGCGGCACGTGCGAGCGCCTCGTGCCGCGTGTCTGGCTGGTACCGGGCGACGTGGTCGAGTCCTGCGCTGCCTGCTACCGCGGAGCGACCGGCCGGGAGCCGGTGCACGAACAGGGCCACACCAGCGTTCCGGCGCCGACGAGGCCTGCTACGCGGGCCACGTTCTACCTGCGCTTGGACGGGCGTCGGCCTGCCTGAACCAGCGGCACCGGCTACCTGTACGAACGGACAGGACCGCCCCAGATCGCTGGTCAAGCGGCAGCGCCGGTACGTACCATCCGTCCTGTGGCGCCCGCCACACGACGGAGGTCATCGTGCCCACCCGTACCAGCGTCCTGCCCCCACGCCCGTCCCAGTCGGCTCCAGCGGCGACACCGGTGGATCGGGCTGCGTGCATGCCTAGCGCCTGGCCGCGGGGCGTCGCCAAGTACCTGGTGCCCGAGCTCGTCTTCGGAGCCGGCGTCCTGGACGAGATCGGCCACGCAGCCCGCAGGCTCGGTGCGGTCCGGCCGCTGCTGGTGACCGACGAGGGGCTGCTCGCGGCCGGCTGGGCCGAGCAGGCCGAGCAGCACCTCGAGGACGCCGGCCTGCAGCCGTGCACGTGGAGTGCTGTGACCCCCAACCCCAAGGACCACGAGGTGGTCGCGGGGGCTCAGGCCTATGCCAGCTGGGGCTGTGATGTCGTCGTCGCGGTGGGTGGCGGCAGTGCCATCGACGCCGCCAAGGCCATCGCGGTCCTCGCCAGCAACGGCGGGAACATCTTCGACTACGAGGGCATCGATCGGATCAACCGGCCGATCCCCCCGCTCGTGGCCGCGCCCACCACGTCGGGCACGGGCGCGGACGTCTCGCAGTTCGCCGTGATCACCGACACGGCGCGGGGTCTCAAGGCGACGCTCATCGGCAAGACGCTGGTCCCGGACATCTCGCTCACCGACCCACGGCTGCTCGTGACCATGCCCGATTGGCTGGCCGCCACGACCGGGCTGGACGCCCTGACGCACGGGGTTGAGGCCTACGTCAGCAGGGCCTCGAGCTTCCTGACCGACGAGCACGCACTGTCCGCCGTCGCCCTCGTCGGCCGGCACCTCGTTCGCAGCGTCCACGACCCGCTGGACGCCGAGGCCAGGACCGGGATGGCGCGAGCCAGCCTGTCCGCCGGGCTGGCGTTCACCAACGCGATCCTGGGCGCGGCGCACGCCATCAGTCACCAGGTCGGGGGCCTCCTCGACCTGCCGCACGGCATGGTGAACGCCGTGCTGCTCCCGCACGTCGTGCGCTTCAACGCGGCAGCCGACCCGGAGCGCTTCCGTGCTCTGGCTGTCGCCATAGGTGTGTGTGGTGCGGACCGGCTCCCGAGCGCTGAGGTCGGGGAGGCACTTGCCGAGCACATCGGAGTGATCGCGACTGCGGTCGGCGCTCCCAGGACGCTGGGCGACGTCGGGGTCGAGGCCCGGCACCTCGCCGCCCTCGCTCGCCAGACCCTGCACGACGCCTGCCTGACCGCCAATCCCCGAGACGTCAGCGAGTCCGACGTCACGGCGATCCTGCTGGCTGCCCTCTGAGCGCGCCGCCGACGGGCACACGCGCCCCTGAGGCTGCCCAGGCTGAAGCGCGCGCGCACGTCCTCGACGAACTGAGGGGCGTCCGCTCGTCCAAAGGGCGCTACTACAGCGAGTACCGGCACAGCGCGCGAGACCTCGAACGTGCGCTGCGTTCGGTCAACGCGTTGTCCTGGCTCCTCGCGGACGCCTCCGGCGACCCGCCGTACCTCGTCGACAGCACGCTGCCGGTGATGGCCCAGCTGCTCGGCGCCACGACCGTCGTCCTCGTATCAGAGCACCCCGGGCTGGGTGGGGTGCGCGTGTGCGTCCCGTCGGCACACCGCGCGCAGGGGGGACCGGTCGACCCGTGGCTGGCCGGTGACGTCGTGCGGCACGCCGCGGTCCTGGCGGTCGACTGCCCGGCGACGGGACGGTTGCAGCGCGTTGACGACCTGGGGGTCACGTTGCTCGTCGTGCCTCTGCTGAGCGGCCCAGGTACGGGGGGCTACGTGGTGGCCGCCGTCCCGCTTCATGCCCGGTCCGACGACACCGACCTCGCCTTGCTGGGCACTCTGGCCAACCAGCTCGCGGGCGCCATCGAGAGCAGCCGTCGCCTGGCGGTCTCTGAGGCGTCGCGGGCGGCTGCCGACGCGGCTCTGCGCGAAGCCGACGCCCAGGCCCGGGCCGTCGCGCTGCGCAACGAGCAGTTGCGGCAGACCCGCTCCGAGCTGCTGGGGGCGAGGGAGGCCCAGGTGCTCGCCGAGGAGCGCGAGCGCATCGCGCGGGACCTGCACGACAGCGTCGCCCAGCACGTCCTGTCCATGGGGATGCAGGTCGAGTGGTGCAGGACCACCGCCGTCCAGTCCGAGGTCGTCGAACGACTCACCGAGGTGAAGGACCTGGCCCGCCTCACCGTGCACCGCATCCGGCAGGCCATCTTCGAGCTCAGCGACGGCGACGAGTTGCAGACCCACGGGCTCGCGACAGCCCTGCGGCGGCTGGTCAACGAGCATCGCAGGCACGACCTCCGCCTCCGAGTGCGCACGACCGGGGAGCCGTGCCGACTGGCTCCGGGTGCGGACCGGGCGCTGTACATGGCGGTCAAGGAGGCCCTGTTCAACACGGTTCTCCACGGCGAGGCAGGCAAGGCGTCCGTGCACTTGTCCTACGGCAAGGGAGAGGTCCGCGTGACAGTCACGGACGACGGCCGCGGGAAGGCGGAACACCTGGTGCGCTGCCTCGGCCGGGCCCGCGAGGGGTGCAAGGACGGCTACCACCGAGGACTCGCGAACATCGAGGACCGACTGGCGCTGGTGGGCGGCCACCTGATGATCAGCGACGTCGCCACCGGCGGCGTGCGCGTGCAGGCCCGCGTCCCCGTCCGTCGTCCGGCATGACGGCCCCTACCTTCGTGCAGCAGGTGCGGCTGCTCATCGTCGACGACCACGCCATCATCAGGCAGGGCCTCCGCACCATGCTCGAACGCGACGGGGAGATGCTCGTCGTCGGCGAGGCGGGCACCCCCGAGGAGGCCCGGGCGGCGGTGCTGGAGCACCGCCCGGACGTCGTCCTGCTCGACCTCAAGCTGGGTGACGACGATGACGCCGGGCTCGCCGTCTGCCGGCAGATCACCGCGGACGACCCGGCCGCCCGGGTGCTGGTGCTCACGACGTTCCTCAACGAGCGCCTGGTGGTCGCGGCCATCCGCAGCGGCGCCAAGGGCTACGTGCTCAAGGACGTGGACGCCGAGGCGCTGCTGCGCAGCATCCGGGCGGTACAGGCCGGCGAGAGCGCCTTCGACAGCCACGCCGCCGCGGTCGTCGTGCGGTCCATGTCCGCCGACGCCGGCGACAAGGCCGTGACCTTCACGGCACGCGAGGCCGAGGTAGTCAGACTCCTCGCCAACGGACTGTCGAACAAGCAGATCGGCGCTGAGCTGTACATCAGCGAGACGACCGTGAAGTTCCACGTGCACAACGTGATGGAGAAGCTCGGCGTCAAGCGCCGAGCCGAGGTGGTCTACCGGTCCGGGCAGCTCGGACTGCTTCAGATGTGATCAGCGCCCGCCGGTCGTCGGGTCGATGCGCCTGCGGACGACTTCCACGCTGTCGGCGGGGAAGCCGCCGCGGCGGGCGTGCTCTCGCACGCTCTCCTGGTCGGGAGCGACGTAGAGGCAGTACAGCTTGTCCTGGGTGACGTAGGACTCCTGCCACTGCACGCCCGGCATGCCGTCGAGAACGGCGTTCGAGGCCGCGGCGATGTCGTGCACCTGCGCGTCGTCGAGGTCACCGGCGCCAGGCAGCGTCCGCTCGATCACGTACTGGGGCATAAGCATGTCCTTCTATCGGGATCGACGAGGTCAGGGACGGTCGAGGACGAGCCAGGCGCCGTCGGCGTCCGACATGGAGCAGGCCCAGCCCGTGGCCAGGCCGACGGCGGCCAACCGCGGGAGGTCGTACACCTGGACGTGTCCGAACAGCGGGTCCGGAGCGGGCTCGACGGGTACCGCGACGACCACCCGATGCCTGGCTACCCGGAGCGCCTCGGCGAGGACGTGGTCGGCGCAGTCGGGTTCCAGGTGCTCCAGCACGTGCAGCAGCAGGACCGTGTCGGCACCCCGGTCCGGCAGCGGCAACCGCTTGCCGTCCGCTTGCACCACGGCGACGCCGGCGCCCAGCCGCCTGGACTGTCGGGCCGCCAGGGCCGCGGACGCGTGCGCCAGGTCGACGGCGAGCAGCACGGGGGCCCCGGGCCTCGCGGCCCAGGCGAGCGCCAGGAACGCGAAGCAGCTGCCGACGTCCAGGACTGTGCCGCCCCTGGAGAGCGAGGCGGCACGCGACCAGATGCGCGTGAACGTGGCGACCGTCCCGCTACCCGGGACCTCCCGACCCCAGCCCTCGGCGACGCGCGACAAGGTGCGGTCGTAGAACGCGTCCCAGGCCGATGTCGGGTCGGGGCCGGCGGCCTCGACGAGGGCCATGAAGCTGGCTTCGAAGGCCGCGAGGTCCCGGGGTACGGGCCCGTGCGCGCCCGCGGCCAGGGCGTCGCCGAGGTCGGCGTCGGGGACCTGGAGGAGGAGCGTCATGCCAGCACGTCCGCCAGCGCCCGCACCGTCTCCTCCAGGCCCTCCACGTCGCGCACGACCTCGACCCGGTCGCAGAGCCGGCTGTAGGCGGGCATGTCGCAGGAGCCCAGCGCCCAGCTGTAGCGGGGCTCGGGCGACAGCCAGACGACCCTGCGGCACTGCCGCCGCACCTGCTCGAGCGCCTCCAAGCCCGGGTCCTTCCCGCCGCTGCGCCCGTCACCGAGCACGAGCAGGGTCGTCCGGCGGGTCAGGGTCGACAGATGGTCTGCGACGAAGCTCTCGAACACCGTGCCGTAGTCCGAGGAGGCGTCGACGTCGAGCAGCTCGTTGCCGAAGACCAGTCCGAGAGCCTCCTCGAGGCCGTGGACCTCGAAGGGCACGGTCACGTCGGCCAGCGTGTCGACGAAGGCATAGGTGCGGACGCGCGGGAACAGTCGCTGGAGGCCGTGCACCAGGTGGAAGGTGAACCGGGCGCTGTTTCGCACGGACATGCTCGCGTCCGCCAGGACCACCAGCCTCGGCTTGTCCTCCTTGCGCGACGTGGTGACCGGCAGGAACGGCACGCCGTCGTAGCGCATGTTCCGCGCCATGGTGCGGCTCACGTCGATCCGCCCTGAAGCGGCCGGTCGCTTGCGGTGGGTGAGCGCTCCCTTCACAGAGCGCCCGAGCCGGAGTAGGACCTCCTCCAGCTGCCGGCGCTCCCGCTCACTGATCCGCTCCCGGAAGACCGGCGACGCCTCGTGGCCGTCGACCTCGAGCCCGAGCGCGATGAAGCGCTCGAGGTGGCGCTTGAGCAGCTCCGGCAGGTCTGCGACAAGGCCCTCGAGATCCACGTCGCGCAGGTGCTCCGGGACCGGGCCGTCGTACTGCTGAGCGAGGAGCTGCTCGAGCGCCATGCCCTCGGCGACGGTCAGCTCGGCATCGACCTGTGTGGCGCTCGCCGTCGCGAGGTCCTTCGCCGAGCCTGCGTTGTGGAGCCGGCTCGTCTCGAGCTGGACGCCGGCCATGCCCTCCCGGCCGGCGGTCTGGTCGGCGTTGAGCACGATCTCGTCGCTCATCGAGGCCAGGTCGATCTTGTTCGCCTCTTGGTGCATGTTGTACGAGGAAGCCATGTCCTCCTCGTCGAAGTACTCCCGGATGTCCACCGGCTCGTCGTGGTTGTGGCCGGTCTGCGGCTCCGGGCTCGGGGACTCCGACAGCGTGAAGTCGTGCAGCTGGCCGGTGTCGACCAGGTCGTCGTGTGCGTGGTCGTGGCCGTGGCCCTCGTCGGGCGGGTCGACGGGGCGTAGCTGGAAGAAGAGTGCGAAGAGCTCGTCGAACACAACGCGGTCGCGATCCTCCTTCACCAGGGACGCCTCCAACGCGAGCCGGACCGGTTCCCGACGACGCAGGCCGACAGCAGCGAGGGCCCGGCTGGCGTCCTCGACCTCGGCGACGGACAGGCGCACGCCGCGCTGGCGCATCACGGTCGCGAAGCGCAGGACGGTCTCGTCCACGGGTCAGCGCTTGTCGAACGCAGAGCGCCCGCCGTAGTAGGCGCCGTGCCGTCCAGGAGCGTCCTTGGCCGCGCGCGCGGCAGCGCCCTCCTCGGTACGCGGCAGCGCCGCGCGCACAGGCGGGGCCCCGCCGGGCCGCAGCGGCGGACCGGCCGGTCGGGCACGCGGAGCGGGTGCGGCCACGCCGTGCAGGTCAGGCGCGTGCGGGTGGTCGTGCGGCGTGTCGTCGGCCCCGGGGACGGAGTGCGGGTGGTCGTGCGCCCCCGGCCCGTGATCGTGGTGCCCGGCAGGATGCCCCGCCCCCGAGGTGGGCCGGTGTCGGTTCGGGTCCTGCAGCGCGCGCACCCGGCCCAACGCCGTCTCGACGTCCTTCTCGTACTTCAGCACCACCGACACCGTGCGGGCGAGCAGCGCCGGGTCCAGGCTCTCAGCGTTCAGCACCGCCAGGGTCCGGGCCCAGTCGACCGCCTCGCTGATGCTCGGGGACTTGCGCAGGTCCAGACCCCGTAGCTCGTGCAAGACGTCGACCAGGCCCGCCGCGAGCGCGCTCGGCAGCCCCGTCTGCTTGCTCTCCAAGATCTCGAGCTCACGGTCGCGGTCCGGGTACTCGAGGGTCAGGTGCAGGCAGCGACGCTTCAGCGCCGACGAGAGGTCCCGGGTGTTGTTGCTCGTGAGCAGGACGTACGGCTGGGAGCGGGCCGCGAAGGTGCCGATCTCGGGGATGGAGATCTGGAACTCCGCGAGCAGCTCGAGAAGGACCGCCTCCAGGGCCTCGTCTGCCCGGTCGACCTCGTCGATGAGCAGCACGACCGGGTCGGGCGACATGATGGCGTCCAGCAGCGGGCGGACGGCGAGGAAGCGCTCGGAGAAGAACAGGCTCTCCTGCGCGGCCACGGCGTCGACTGCCTCGGCCAGCGATCCCGTGTGGGACAGGAGCTCGGCGGTCTTGTCGCGCAGGATCTGCGTGTACAGCAGCTGCTTGCCGTAGTCCCAGTCGTACAGCGCCCTGGTCTCGTCCTGCCCCTCGTAGCACTGCAGCCGGACGAGCCGGCGTCCCGTGGCCACCGCGAGGGTCTTCGCCAGCTCGGTCTTCCCGACACCGGCCGGGCCCTCCAGCAGCAGCGGCTTGTCCAGCCGGCTCAGCAGGAAGACGCTCGTGGCCAGACGCTCGTCGGCCAGGTAGCCGTGGTCGGCCAGGACCGCGACCACGTCGGCGACGTCGGAGAAGGTGTCGGTCGTCGGGGCGGGCTCGTCCAGGTGCAGGCTCACGCGAGGCTCTCTCTCAAGGAGGGATTGGTGTCGGGTCGGTGCGGCGGAGGCCGGCCGCGTCTGGCGACCGGCCTCCGCGCGGTGCGCCTACAGGAAGTCGTCCAGCGACCCGTTCATGCAGTGGTCGATGACCGGGCGCACGTTGTCGAACGTGCACTCCTTGGCGTTGCCGGGCGTGCAGGCGTCGCCGAGGACGTGATGGGTGACTCGGTCGATGTCGGCGTCGTCGCCCTTGATGACGGAGGCGTTGGCGTAGTACTGCGTCGGACCGATGCCCAGGCGGTTCTTGCTGTAGCTGTTCTGGGTGACGTCGACGAAGCGCTCCGGGATGCCGACGTCGCGCAGGAGCCGCACGGCGGCCTTCAGCGCCTCGTCGGCGGCCTGGACCTTCGTCATGCCGTGCGTGTCGACGCCCATCGCCTCGGCGATGTCCGCGAACCGGCCGTAGGCGGCGGGCATGTTGAAGGCCCACACGCGGGGGAGCGCGATGGCGTTGTTCAGGCCGTGGTGGGTGTCGTAGAAGGCCGACACCGCGTGGCTGATGGAGTGGATGATGCCGAGGCCGCCGGAGTTGAAGGCCTGAGCCGCGATGTACTGGGCGTACATCATCCCCTCGCGGCCCTTGAGGTCCTGGCCGTTCCAGACGGCCTCGCGCAGGTTCTCGCTCGTGAGCTTGATCGCCCGGATGGCGTTGCCCAGCGAGGGCTCGAAGTTCAGGCGGGAGACGTAGGGCTCGGACGCGTGTGCCAGCACGTCGAAGCCGCACTGCGCGGTGTAGTCGACCGGGCAGTCGAAGTAGAGCACCGGGTCGTCGATCGCCAGCGTCGCGATGGCGGCGTCGTCGAAGGCGACGTACTTGTGGGGGTTGTCCGGGTCGGTCGTCGTGTCGGTGATGACGTACGCCCAGGACGTCTCCGAGCCGGTGCCGGCGGTCGTCGACACAGCGATGTGTGGCGGGTTCTTCATGTTCTCGGACTTGTTGAAGCCCTCGAACTCGTTGACGTTGCGGCCGTCGTGGGCGACCGACACGCGGGCGCCCTTGCACGCGTCGTGGCTGGAGCCGCCGCCGATGGAGATGAACGAGTCGCACTTGTTCTTCTGGTACATCGCCACGGCGTCCATGACGTTGTAGTCCTTGGGGTTGGACTCGACCTGGTCGTAGAGGACCGGGTCCAGCCCGTGGTACTTCAGGGACTCGAAGATCTTGTGCACGATGTCCGTGCCGCGCAGTCCCGACGTCATGATGAGGGGCTTGGTGAAGCCCAGCTTGATGGCCTCCGGACCGATGAGCTCGTGCGCGCCCGGCCCCATGAGGGCCTTCGGGAACGCGTGGAACTCCTTGATGGGGAAGGGCTTGAGCAGCTCTTCGACCTGCATGCGACGTCCTCTCGGTCTCGCATCCCCCTGGGGGTGACGCGCTGTGGCTCCCGCACGTGTCCGGGGCGGGCCCGTCGCCGGCCGGGTGTCCGGCGGCAGGACGCGGACGACGCTAGGAGCGGTGTGACCCGCTGCACAGACCTGAGTGCCACAACCCCCCGGTCGGCGGCCGGGAGCGACGTGTGGGAGGGGTTGCCACCGACCGTCTGGACAGGGTGGCCGCACACGGCAGCGGCCCGCCCCGGGCAGGGGCGGGCCGCGACCTGGCGAGGACTAGTGCTGGACGGGCCGGCCCAGCGGCAGGGCGGGGCCGCCGGTGGCCACCGATGCAGCACCGGCGAACAGGTAGACGCCGAGGCCCGCAAACGCCAGCACGACCACACCGCCAGCGCGGGTCAGCCCCGTCGACCCCAGCTCGTTGCCGAGGAGCACGAGCACGAGCGCGAGGTCGACGAGCGCGAAGAGCGCGGTAAAGGCCAGCGGGAGCCTGAGGGTCACGAGGGCGAGGACGGCCACGGAGATCGACCACACGAGCAGGAACGCGGAGACCACGCGCGTGGCATCGTCTTCCCCGATGCCGTACCAGCCGTGCGTCAGGCCGAGCAGCAGCGCGCCGTAGCTGAGCCAGAAGCCGGCGAAGACGCCGAAGACGCAGGCGACCGCGCTGGCGCCGATCCGGGCCGCCCACAAGGCCGCGACGACCTGGCCGAGGCCGGTCGTCGCGATGACGACCGGCAGGATCCCGCCAGTCGCGGTCGCGGGCAGGTAGCCGACGAGGGCGAGGCCGAGCGCGAGGGCGCCCACGACGAAGGTGGGGACGCCGATCATCGCCGGGTCACCGGGCGGTGGGGCGGGCGGCTCGACAGCGAGCGGGGCAGTGCGCTGCAGGGGAAGGTCGGCCACCTCCAGTGCGGGTGCAGTTGCGGGTGCGGTGGCGTCGTCGCTCACGGCGGTCATGCGTCCTCCGAACGGTCAGGGCGGGTCGTCCCGCTGCGGCGGGACCCTCACGACGGCCTCGGGCACAGTCAACGGACGTGAGGCAGGTGCGTCCACACGCCGGTCGTGCTCCGCCCCGTCGCGCAGGTGCTGACCCCGGCGGACGGGCGGGCGCGGGCTCCCCGGTCGGTCAAGCGCTCCCGTTGTCGCCTGGAGCCGAGGACGGACCTCAGCGTCCCGTCCAGCGCCCGTCCAGCGCCGACAGCGCCTCCTCGAGCAGGGGGGCGAGGTCCGCGTCGAGGTCGTGCAGCCACTGCTCGTAGGCCGTCAGCGCAGCACCCAGGCAGCTGTGCGCCACGAGCTGGGGCAGGAGGTCCGCGGGCTGCTGGCCCAGTCGGTCCGCCGCGTGCTCGGCCACCACCTCCCGCCAGGCGCGGTAGCGCAAGGTGCTGTGGGCCTGCAGCGCAGGGACGCGCAGGATCAGGCCCATCCGCTCGCGGTGCCACGCGGTCTGCTCGGGCGCGAAGGCGTTGAAGGCGAGCACGGCGACGCGCAGCGCATCCAGGAGCGGCCGCGCGGCCTCGGCCGCCAGCCGCTCGCGCAGCGCGGCCAGGCCGGCGTCGAAGTCACCCCACACGACGTCGCTCTTGCTCGCGAAGTAGCGGAAGAAGGTCCGCCGGCCGATACCGGCGGCCTCGGCGATGCCGTCCACGGTCGTCGCGTCGAAGCCATCGCGGCGGAACAGGGCCAGAGCCACCTGCTCGAGCTCCGCCCGGCTGGTCGCCGCCGGGCGTCCCGGCCGCGCTGGCGTGTCACCGCTCGTGTGCACTCGCGTCCCCTGTCGCTGTCCGGCCGGTCGGTCGGCACCTGGCCGATCGCAGGGTGCCGAAGCGGCACCCGGTGCCTCTAACGTCCGCCGTGACGCCGGTCACAGGACCGGCCACGTCCCACGGAGGATGCATGGACACCACCACGGCCGTCGAGCAGGACCACCCGAGCACCGTCGCCGAGACCCCCGTCCTGGTCGAGCAGGACTTGCTCGTCGAGGACGTGTCCATCGACGGCATGTGCGGCGTCTACTAGGCCGCGGGAAGCACGGGGCCGTCCGATGACCGCCAGCCAGCTGTTGGACCGTGCGTGGCGCGTGAGCCCGGGGGTGAGCGTCCGCCCTGAGCCCTTCGGCGCTCTCCTCTACCACTTCGGCACGCGTCGCCTGTCGTTCCTCAAGGACCGCCGGCTGCTGGCGGTCGTCGCCCGCCTCGACGCTGCGACCTCCGCTCGTGAGGCCTGCACGCAGGCCGGACTCGACGACGTCGACCTCCCGCACTACGCCCGCTCGCTGTCCACCCTCGCCGCGACCGACATGATCCAGGAGCGCCTGTGACGACCACTGCCGTCCCACTCGTCGAGCACTTCTCGCTCGGCCTCGACGCGCCGATCTGCTTGACCTGGGAGCTCACCTACGCCTGCAACCTGGCGTGCTCCCACTGCCTGAGCAGCAGCGGCAGACGAGACCCTCGCGAGTTGTCCACCGCGGAGTGCAAGGCGGTGATCGACGAGCTCCAGCGCATGCAAGTCTTCTACGTCAACATCGGCGGTGGCGAGCCGACCGTGCGCAGTGACTTCTGGGAGCTGCTCGACTACGCGACCGCCCACGACGTCGGCGTCAAGTTCTCGACCAATGGAATCAAGATCGACGCGGCGGCCGCACGGCGCATCGCCGCGAACTCCTACGTCGATGTCCAGATCTCGATCGACGGCGCGACGGCCGACGTGAACGACGCCGTGCGCGGTACGGGCTCCTTCGACACCGCGGTCCGCGCCCTGGCGCACCTGCACGAGGCCGGCGTCAGCCCCAAGTTGTCCGTCGTCTGCACTCGTCAGAACATCCCCCAGCTCGACCTGTTCAAGGAGATCGCGGACCGCTACGGCGCGCAGCTGCGCTTGACCCGCCTGCGCCCGTCAGGTCGCGGCGCCGACGTCTGGGACGAGCTGCACCCGACGCAGGCCCAGCAGCGCGAGCTCTACGACTGGCTCGTCGCCCACGGCGAGGGCGTCCTCACCGGCGACTCGTTCTTCCACCTGGCCGCGTACGGCGAGGCGCTGCCCGGCTTGAACCTGTGCGGGGCCGGGCGCGTCGTCTGCCTGATCGACCCGGTCGGTGACGTCTACGCCTGCCCGTTCGCTATCCACGACCAGTTCCTCGCCGGGAACGTCCGCAGCGAGGGCGGCTTCGCTCGGGTCTGGCGTGAGAGCGAGCTGTTCCTGGAGCTGCGTGAGCCGCAGTCAGGTGGCGCCTGTGCCTCCTGCGACGCCTACGACGCGTGCCGCGGCGGGTGCATGGCGGCGAAGTTCTTCACCGGTCTGCCCCTGGACGGTCCGGACCCGGAGTGCGTCAAGGGCTACGGCGAGATGGGCTTGTCCAAGGTCGTCCCCGGCCAGGCGCCCAAGCCGTCGCTGGACCACTCGCACAAGGGTGGGGTGCGCGGCGGGCCTGTCCCGCTGACGTTGAGCGTGCGCCGTCCCGACGCCCCCGTCCCGACCAAGGGCTGTGACGAGAACCCCCTCGCCGGCCTCGCGCTGAAGGAGACCTGACATGGCCGAGGCCTGGTTCGAAACCGTCGCGGAGGCCCAGCGCCGCGCGAAGAAGCAGCTCCCGAAGAGCGTGTACATGGCGCTCGTCGCGGGGTCCGAGCGCGGCAAGACGCTCGAGGACAACATCGACGCCTACAGCGAGCTCGGGTTCGCGCCGCACGTCGCGAACCTCGCCTTCGAGCGCGACCTGTCGGTGACCGTCATGGGGCAGGAGCTCGCTCTGCCCGTGATGATCTCGCCGACGGGGGTCCAGGCGGTGCACCCCGACGGCGAGGTGGCGATCGGCCGAGCTGCACAGGCCCGCGGTACCGCGATGGGCCTGTCGAGCTTTGCCAGCAAGGCCGTCGAAGACGTCGTCGCCGTCAACGACAAGGTCTTCTTCCAGCTCTACTGGTCCGGCACCCGCGACCAGATCCTCGCGAGAGTCGAGCGGGCCAAGGCGGCGGGCGTGGCCGGCATCATCGTCACGCTGGACTGGTCGTTCTCGCAGGGGCGTGACTGGGGCAGCCCGTCGATCCCGCAGCAGATCGACTTCCGCACCGCGCTGAAGTTCGCGCCCGAGGTCGCGCTCCGCCCCGCCTGGGCGATCCGCTGGCTCCGAAGCGGGGCGCTGCCTGACCTCACAGCCCCCAACATGGCAATGCCGGGAGAGGCGGCGCCGGGGTTCTTCGGCGCCTACTACGAGTGGATGCAGACGCCGCTGCCGACGTGGGACGACCTGCGCTGGCTCCGGTCCCAGTACGACGGCAAGCTCATGCTCAAGGGCGTCATGCGGGTCGACGACGCGAGGAACGCCGTCGACGTCGGCTTCGACGCCATCAGCGTCAGCAACCACGGCGGCAACAACCTCGACGGGACGCCCGCCAGCATCCGTGCCCTTCCAGCGGTCGTCGAGGCCGTCGGGGCTCAGCTCGACGTCCTGCTCGACGGCGGCGTCCGTCGCGGGAGCGACGTCGTCAAGGCAGTCGCGCTCGGTGCGAAAGCGGTCATGATCGGGCGGGCTTACCTCTGGGGCCTCGCCGCCAACGGCCAGGCCGGGGTCGAGAACGTCCTCGACATCCTGCGCGGCGGCATCGACAGCGGCCTGCTCGGCATCGGGAAGAGCCGGGTCAGGGACCTCGACGTCGACGACCTGCTCGTGCCGGACGGCTTCGTGCGGGCGCTCGGTGTGCTCGGGCGGCCGGGCACGGGAGCAAGCATCCCCGACCAGCACGTCGTCACCGTCTGACCTCGTGGGCACTGTCGCTGACCTCACCTGGCCCTCTGCCGCCGGCCGCGAGGGGCGGTTGCTCGTCGTGCCGGTCGGGGCCACCGAGCAGCACGGCCCGCACCTGCCCCTGTCGACGGACACCGACATCGCACAGGCACTCGCCGCGCGGTTGGCCCGCCGCCGCGGAGACGTCGACGTCGCCCCCGCCGTCCCGTACGGGGCGAGCGGGGAGCACGCCGCCTTCCCGGGCACGCTGTCGGTAGGCTCGGAGGCACTGCGGCTGCTGCTCGTGGAGCTCTGCCGCTCCGCAACGTCGACGTGGTCGCGCGTCCTCCTGCTGTCCGCGCACGGCGGCAACGCCGACGCCGTGCGGTCGGCGGTCGCGCTGCTGCGTACAGAGGGTCGCGACGTCAAGGCCTGGTCGCCTTCGTGGCGCGGTGACGCGCACGCCGGCCGGACCGAGACTTCCCTGCAGCTGTCTCTGCAGCCGGCCCGGGTGCTGCAGGAGCACGCGGCCGCCGGAGCGACCGCGCCGATCGCCGACCTCCTGCCCCTCCTACGGGCGGGCGGTGTCGCCGGCGTCGCACCCAACGGCGTCCTGGGCGACCCGACGGGCGCGAACGGCGTGGAAGGCGACCTGCTGCTCACCGCAGCCTCAGCCGAGCTCGACCGGTGGCTGGGGTGACCCGGGTCGCGGTCGTCACGGGCGCAGCTCGAGGCATCGGTGCCGCCACCGTGCGCGCCCTGGCGGCCGAGGGCTGGGCGGTCGTCGCCACCGACCGGTGCGCGGACGACCCGCGGCTGCCGTACGCCCTCGGGACGCGCGACGAACTGGAGCAGCTGCGTTCCGACACCGTGGTGCCCGTCGTCGCCGACGCCTGCGACCCGGCGGACCTGCGGGCGGCGGTGGCCCTCGCCGAGAAGCACTTCGGTGGCCTGGACGCCGCGTTCGCGGTCGCAGGCGTCGTAGCCGGCGGCGTGCCGCTGTGGGAGCAGGACGACGACGCCGTGCAGGTCGTCCTGGACGTCGACCTCGGCGCGGTCCTGCACCTGGCGCGCGCGGCCGTCCCCGCGCTCCTGCGGCGCCCGGCACCTCGTACCGGTCGCTTCGTCGCGGTCGCCTCCGCGGCGGCGACCCGCGGGCTGCCGATGCTGGCCGCGTACTGCGCGGCCAAGGCGGGCGTCGCCGGGCTCGTGCGGGCGCTGGCCGTCGAGCTGGGCGGCACCGGGGTGACAGCGAACGCCGTCAGCCCCGGCTCCACCGACACGCCCGTGCTGGCCGAGAGCGCTCGCCTGTACGGGCTCGCGTCCTCCCGGGAGTTCGCCAGCCAGCAGCCGCTCGGTCGGCTCCTCGCACCCGAGGAGGTCGCGCGCGCGCTCGTGTGGCTGGCCGGCGAGGGCAGCGGTGCGGTCACCGGTGCGGTCGTCCCGGTCGACGGGGGCCTGGCCCTGTGACGGCGCTTGCGAGCACGCCCTTCGACGACGTGCCTCTGGTCCTGGACCGGGCCGTGGCGCGGATGGACGGCGGGCGGGTGCTCCTCGGGGGGGACCCGGGCCGGCTGGTCCGCCTGCGGAGCGCGTCCGCGGACTGGACCAGGACACGTCCGACCGAGGCAGCTCGCGTCTTGGCGAGGGCACTGCTCGACGGCGGGCTGGTCCACCCGCGCCCCCGCCCGGCGCCGCTGCTCGACGTCTGCGTCGTGGTTCCCGTGCGCGACCGCGCGCAGGAGCTGGACCGCTGCCTCACCGCGCTCGGCGCGGCTGCGCCGGTGCTCGTCGTCGACGACGGCTCCCGAGACCCCGGAGCGGTTGCCGCGGTGTGCCGTCGGCACAGCGCGCGACTGCTCGCCCTGTCGGTCAACGGCGGTCCGGCCGCGGCCCGCAACGCCGGGATCGCCGCCACCGACACCGCCCTGGTCGCCCTGGTGGACAGTGACTGCACGCCCGGCCACGGCTGGCTCTCCGCTCTGCTCGGGCACTTCGCCGACCCGCATGTGGGCGCCGTCGCGCCCCGCGTGCGCGCGTCGGCGGGCAGGGGGCTGCTCGGCCGGTACGCCGCAGCCCGCGGGCCGCTCGACCTCGGGCACCAGGAGGCGCGGGTCCGGCCCGGCGGGCGGGTGCCGTACGTGCCCACCGCCGCTCTTGTCGTGCGGCGCGCGGCACTGCAGGACGGGCCTGTGTTCGACCCGTCGTTGCGGTACGGCGAGGACGTCGACCTCGTCTGGCGGCTGCACGACGCCGGATGGACGATTCGCTACGACCCCGCCACCGTGGTGCCTCACGCGGAGCCCGACCGGTGGGGGACCTGGCTGGAGCGGCGCTACCGGTACGGAACGTCCGCAGCCCCGCTGGCCGCACGGCACGGCGCTCGGCTGTCCCCGCTGGTCGTCCCACCCTGGCCGACCGCGGCGTGGCTGCTCCTGCTCGGCGGGCGACCCCTGCTGGCGCTCGCCACCGCCGCGGTCCCGGCGGTGCGCCTGCATCGTCGGCTGCAGGGCACGGGCCTGCCTGCCAGCGTGTGCGCGGGGGCCGCCGCGCGAGCCACGGCTCGTGGAGTGCTGGCCACCGGGGGCGGGCTCGGCGGTGCCGGCACCGTCGTGACGCTGCCCCTGCTGCTCGGCCTGCTCGCTGCCCGGCGCACCCGGACCACTGCGCTGGCCGCGCTGCTGGCGCCGCCGCTGCTCGAGCTTCTCGCTCGGCGTCCTGCAGTCGATCCGCTCCGGTGGACAGGCCTGCGACTGCTCGACGACCTCGCCTACGGCGCCGGCGTCTGGCGGGGCTGCGTCGCGGCACGTTCTCTCGCTGCGTTGCGGCCGCGGCTGACGCGGCCCTCCTGACGCGGCGACGCCGGTGCTGAGCCGCGAGGAGCTGGCCGACCGCCGAGCCCGGCTGGTGCGCGCCTGGGAGCAGCAGGTGACCGGGGGCGGGACGCCCGCAGGGCTGGCCCCGCCGGTCCTGGCGTCCTGGCGCAGGTCGGCCGCGTGGGTGAGCCCTGACGTCACTGCAGCGCCGGTGGATGTCGGCGACGACGCGGTGCGCGCCTGGCGCGGCAGCCGGATCGCGACGGGACTGCGCTCCGCCGAGGCCGACGTCCGGGCCGCCGCCGACGACGGCGGCCTGGTCGCGGCGGTCACCGACCGGGACGGGCGCATCGTCTGGGCGCACGGGAGCCGCGTCATGCGGGCCCGGGCCGAGCAGGTCGGCTTCGTCCCCGGCGGACGCTGGGACGAGGCGTCCGTCGGCACGAACGCCCTCGCCCTCGCCCTGCGCACGGGGCGGCCGTCCACCGTCTACTCGGCGGAGCACTTCAGTCGCGCTGTCCACGGCTGGGTCTGCTACTCCGTGCCGCTGTCGGACCCCGGCACCGGGGACGTGCTGGGCGTGCTCGACCTGTCCACCACCTGGGACCGCGCCCACCCGTTGGCGATGAGCACGGCAGGAGCACTCGCGCGGCTTGTCACGTCGGCCATGCCGGCTGCCGGTCCGGCCGACAGGGCTGCGCTTGGACTGGACCTGCGCGTGCTCGGCGGGTGGTCGGTCCGCGTGGGCGGTCGACCATTGGTCCTGCCACGCCGTCAGGTCGAGGTGCTCGTGCTGCTCGCCCTGCACCCGTCCGGCCTGTCGCTGGAGTCCCTGCACGCGAGGCTGTACGGCGACGCGCCCGTTGCCACGGCGACCCTCAAGGCCGAGGTGTCCCGTCTGCGCACTGCGCTCGCCGGTGGCATCGGCTCGCGGCCCTACCGGCTCACGGTGCCGCACGACGGCGACCTTCAGAGGGTGCTGCGCGCCCTCGACGCCGGGGACGCAGCGTCCGCATGTGCGCTGGCCGCGGGGCCGCTGCTGCCGGGCTCGGAGTCCCCAGAGGTGGGGGAGTGGCGCGACTACGTCGACGTCGGGGTGCGTGAGGCGGTGCTCGCGCAGCGCGACCCGGACGTCGTTCTGCGGCTGGCCGACCGCGAGCCGTACGACCTCCAGCTGCAGGAGCACCTGCTCGACGTCCTGCGTGCCGACGACCCCCGGGCGCCGTCCGCGCGGGCTCGGCTGCACCGCGCGCTCGCCCCCGAGGTGTGACCTACCTGACACCAACCTTGCCTCTCTAGCGTCCGCCTCGAGGCCGCGCCGACCGGGCGCGACGCACGAGAGGACACCTGCTCCCATGGTCTACGCGAACCCCGGCACCCCCGGCGCCCTGGTCACCTTCGACGCCCGCTACGACAACTACATCGGCGGCAAGTGGGTCCCGCCGGTCAAGGGCCAGTACTTCGACAACCTGTCACCCGTCGACGGGAAGGTCTTCTGCGAGGTCGCCCGCTCGACCGCTGAGGACGTCGAGCTCGCCCTTGACGCCGCTCACGCGGCCAAGGACGCGTGGGGCAAGACGTCCGCGACCGAGCGCGCAGCGATCCTCAACCGCATCGCGGACCGGGTCGAGCAGAACCTCGAGCAGCTCGCGGTCGCGGAGACCTGGGACAACGGCAAGCCGGTGCGTGAGTGCCTGGCTGCCGATCTTCCGCTGGTGGTCGACCACTGGCGCTACTTCGCCTCCGCCATCCGGATGCAGGAGGGCTCGGCCGGCGAGCTCGACGGTGACACGGTCGCCTACCACTTCCACGAGCCGCTCGGCGTCGTCGCTCAGATCATCCCCTGGAACTTCCCGCTGCTCATGGCGACGTGGAAGCTCGCCCCGGCCCTGGCCGCCGGCAACTGCGTGGTGCTCAAGCCCGCCGAGCAGACCCCCACGTCGATCCTGCTGCTCATGCAGCTCATCGGGGACCTGCTGCCGGAGGGCGTCGTGAACGTCGTCAACGGCTTCGGGGTCGAGGCGGGCAAGCCGCTGGCCAGCAGCGATCGGGTCGCGAAGGTCGCCTTCACGGGCGAGACGACGACGGGCCGGCTGATCATGCAGTACGCGTCGGAGAACCTGAACCCGGTCACGCTCGAGTTGGGCGGCAAGAGCCCCAACATCTTCTTCGCGGACGTGATGGCGGCCGACGACGCGTTCCTCGACAAGGCGGTCGAGGGCTTCGTGCTCTTCGCGCTGAACCAGGGGGAGGTCTGCACGTCCCCGTCGCGGGCGCTGATCCAGGAGTCGATCTACGAGCCCTTCATGGAGAAGGTGCTGGCCAGGGTCGCGGCCATCAAGCAGGGCGACCCGCTCGACCCGGCGACCATGATCGGCGCGCAGGCCAGCAACGACCAGCTCGAGAAGATCCTGTCCTACCTCGACATCGGGCGGGCCGAGGGGGCAGAGGTCCTCGCGGGCGGCGCGCAGGCCACGGTCGAGGGGCGTGAGGGCGGCTACTACGTGCAGCCCACGATCTTCAAGGGCGACAACAGCATGCGCGTGTTCCAGGAGGAGATCTTCGGTCCCGTCGTGTCGGTGACCACCTTCACCGACTACGCCGACGCCATCCGGATCGCCAACGACACGCTGTACGGGCTCGGCGCGGGCGTGTGGACGCGCGACGGCAACACCGCCTACCGGGCCGGGCGCGACATCCAGGCCGGCCGCGTCTGGACGAACTGCTACCACGCCTACCCGGCTGGAGCGGCCTTCGGCGGCTACAAGTCCAGCGGCATCGGCCGCGAGAACCACAAGATGATGCTCGACCACTACCAGCAGACGAAGAACCTCCTTGTCAGCTACAGCCCGGACAAGCTCGGCTTCTTCTAGCTCGCCCGACCCGGTGCGGCGCCGCTCCTGTGGCGCCGCACCGGCATGACCCGAAGGAGGAAGCATGACCCGACTGGAACGTGTGGCAGCCACCCCGGCCGCGCTGGCCCTGCTGGCGGACCTCGCCGCCGAGAACGGCCCGTTGATGTTCCACCAGTCGGGCGGGTGCTGCGACGGCTCCTCGCCCATGTGCTACCCGCGCGACGAGTTCCGCGTGGGGAGCAGGGACGTGCACCTCGGAGACCTCGGCGAGGTTCCCTTCTACATCTCCGGGCCGCAGTACGAGTACTGGCGACACACCCACCTCACGGTGGACGTGGTCGCTGGTCGAGGGGGCGGGTTCTCGCTGGAGGCGCCGAAGGGTCTCCGGTTCCTCGTGCGGTCACGCCTCTTCGACGAGGCCGAGTCCGCGCTGCTCGAGTCGGAGGGGCACCCGCCGACCGGGCCACGGGCCGAGACCCCGGGCTGAGGCGTCGTGCCGACCGCGAGCCGGACGGTGCGGGTGGAGCGCACCCTGTGGGAGTCCGCGACCCGCGCAGCCGTCGCCGCCGGCTACCGGGACCTGTCCGTCTACGTGGAGGACGCCCTGCGGGCGCTGCTGAACGGGCAGAGCCAGATCGACGTCCACGCCCCCGCTCGTCCTGGGCCGCCCCCCATCACCTCGGGGTGGTGACCGGGCCAGCCCGTGGTCACAGGTCCCGGTCGCAGCAGACCTTCGCCAGCCAGCCACGTCCCAGCTCGAGAGGCAGCACCGTGCAGGAGATCCTCCAGGCCATCACCTCCGGCGAGACCAGCGCCGTGCAGGGCCTGTCCGTCCCCGAGAGCTACCGGGGCGTCGTCGTCCGCAAGGAAGAGCAGGGCATGTTCGAGGGCGTCGCGACCCGCGACAAGGACCCCCGCAAGAGCCTGCACGTCCAGGACGTCCCGACCCCCGAGCTCGGCCCGGGCGAGGCGATCGTCGCGGTCATGGCGAGCTCGGTGAACTTCAACACCGTCTGGACGTCGATCTTCGAGCCCGTCAGCACCTTCGGGTTCCTGGAGCGCTACGGCAAGCTGTCCGAGCTCACCAAGCGCCACGACCTGCCCTACCACGTCGTCGGCAGCGACCTGTCCGGCGTCGTCCTGGCTGTCGGCCCGGGCGTGACGAAGTGGAAGGCCGGCGACGTCGTCGTCGCGCACTGCCTGTCGGTCGAGCTCGAGGACCACCAGGGCCACGACGACTCGATGATGGACCCGCAGCAGCGCATCTGGGGCTTCGAGACCAACTTCGGCGGCCTCGCCGAGCTCGCGCTGGTCAAGGCCAACCAGCTCATGCCCAAGCCCGCCCACCTCACCTGGGAGGAGGCCGCCGCCCCCGGCCTGGTCAACAGCACCGCCTACCGCCAGCTGGTGAGCAAGAACGCCGGCCAGATGAAGCAGGGCGACAACGTCCTGGTGTGGGGCGCCTCCGGCGGTCTGGGCTCCTACGCCACCCAGTACGTCCTCAACGGCGGCGGCACCCCCGTCTGCGTCGTCAGCAGCCCCGAGAAGGCCGACATCGTCCGGCGCATGGGCGCCGAGCTCGTCATCGACCGCTCCGCCGAGGACTACCGGTTCTGGAAGGACGAGCACACCCAGGACCCCAAGGAGTGGCAGCGGTTCGGCAAGAAGATCCGCGAGCTCACCGGCGGCGAGGACATCGACATCGTCTTCGAGCACCCCGGCCGCGAGACCTTCGGCGCCTCGGTCTACGTCACCCGCAAGGGCGGCGTCATCACCACCTGCGCCTCCACCAGCGGCTACATGCACCAGTACGACAACCGCTACCTCTGGATGAACCTCAAGCGCATCGTCAGCTCGCACTTCGCGAACTACCGCGAGAGCTGGGAGGCCAACCGCCTCATCGCCAAGGGCGCCATCCACCCGACGCTGTCCAAGACCTACGCCATGGACGACGTCGGCCAGGCCACCTACGACGTCCACAAGAACCTCCACCAGGGCAAGGTCGGCGTCCTGTGCCTCGCGCCCGAGGAGGGCCTCGGCGTCGCCCCCGAGGCCGCCGAGTTCCGCGCGAAGCACCTCGACGCCATCAACCGGTTCAAGAACGTCTGACGTGTCGTCGCCGACCCTCCGGGAGCCCCAACCGTGACCACCACCGCTGTGACGACCACCGAGAGCACCGGGATCGAGGCCTTCGGCAGCGAGGCCCGCCGCTTCGAGCCGCCGGCCGAGCTCGCGGCCTCGGCCAACGTCAAGGCCGACGCCTACGCGACCGCGGCCGCCGACCGGCTGGCGTTCTGGGAGGAGCAGGCGCGGCGCCTGGAGTGGGCGACGCCGTGGGAGACGGCGCTGGACTGGCAGCCGCCGTTCGCGAAGTGGTTCGTCGGCGGGACGCTCAACGTCGCCGTCAACTGCGTCGACCGGCACGTCACCGCCGGCAACGGCGACCGCGTCGCGATCCACTGGGAGGGCGAGCCGGAGGGCGACACCCGCACGCTGACCTACGCCGACCTCCAGCGCGAGGTGTCCAGGGCGGCGAACGCCCTGACCGAGCTCGGCGTCGTCGCCGGCGACCGCGTCTGCATCTACCTGCCGATGGTCCCCGAGGCCGTCATCAGCATGCTGGCGTGCGCCCGCATCGGTGCGGCCCACTCGGTCGTCTTCGGCGGCTTCAGCGCGCAGGCGCTCGTCGACCGGATCACCGACGCCGACGCCGTCCTGGTGATCACCGCCGACGGCGGCTACCGCCGCGGGTCGGCCTCCGCGCTCAAGCCCGCCGTCGACGAGGCCGTCGAGCGGTGCCCGTCGGTCAAGCACGTGCTCGTGGTCGAGCGCACCGGCCAGGAGGTCGCCTGGCACGACCGCGACGTCAAGTGGTCCGAGGTGGTCGCGCGGCAGAGCGACACCCACGAGGCGCAGGCGTTCGACGCCGAGCAGCCGCTGTTCCTGCTCTACACCAGCGGCACCACCGGCAAGCCCAAGGGCATCCTGCACACCTCCGGCGGCTACCTCACCCAGACCGCCTACACGCACTGGTCGGTCTTCGACCTCAAGCCCGAGACCGACGTCTACTGGTGCACCGCCGACGTCGGCTGGGTCACCGGCCACAGCTACCTGACCTACGGCCCGCTCGCCAACGGCGCGACGCAGGTCATGTACGAGGGGACGCCCGACGCCGGTGGCCGCGACCGGTTCTGGAAGATCGTCGCGAAGTACGGCGTGACGATCCTCTACACGGCGCCGACGGCGATCCGGACGTTCATGAAGTGGGGCGAGGACCTCCCCGGGGCGCACGACCTGTCGAGCCTGCGGGTGCTCGGCAGCGTCGGGGAGCCGATCAACCCGGAGGCCTGGATGTGGTACCGCCGGGTCATCGGCGGCGACCGCTGCCCGATCGTCGACACCTGGTGGCAGACCGAGACGGGCGCCATGATGATCGCGCCGCTGCCGGGCGTGACGTCGTGCAAGCCGGGCTCGGCGATGGGTCCGCTGCCGGGCATCAGCGTCGACGTCGTGGACGGCGAGGGCACGAGCGTCGGCGAGGTCGGCGGCGGGTTCCTCACCCTCGACGAGCCCTGGCCGTCGATGCTGCGCGGCATCTGGGGCGACGAGCAGCGCTACCGCGACACCTACTGGTCGCGCTTCGAGGGCCGCTACTTCGCCGGCGACGGCGCGAAGTGGGACGACGAGCACGTGCTGTGGCTGCTCGGCCGCGTCGACGACGTCATGAACATCAGCGGCCACCGCATCAGCACCACCGAGGTCGAGAGCGCGCTGGTGTCGCACCCCAAGGTCGCCGAGGCCGCCGTCGTCGGGGCGCAGGACCCGACCACCGGGCAGGCGATCATCGCCTTCGTGACCGTCAAGGGCACGACCACGGACTCCGACGAGGCGTTCCTCAAGGAGCTGCGCGACCACGTCGCCAAGGAGATCGGGGCGATCGCCAAGCCCAAGCAGATCATCCTGAGCCCCGAGCTGCCCAAGACCCGCAGCGGCAAGATCATGCGCCGGCTGCTGGTCGACATCGCCGAGGGCCGCGAGCTCGGCGACGTCACGACCCTCGCCGACCCAACCGTCGTCAGGAGCATGGCGGAGAGGGTGGCGTCCGGTCGGCCTCTCTGACGCGGCGCAAGCAGGCCGAGCCACCGATGAGAGCGCCCTGCGCCGACGTCGGGTCCCTTTCCGCCAGGGGCACCACCCGGTCCACCCGCTTAGAGCAGCGGGTCGATGTGGAGACCACTGCGCCAGCGGCAGGACCGGAGTTGCACGTGACAGGCGCAGTACGGGACGTCCAGGCCAAGGCGAGGTCTCGCACGGTCCCGGTGCAGGAGCCGCTGGGCTGACGACCCGCTCGGGTGCCGCGCCCGCTCCGAGCGGCGCGGCCACAGGGCGGTGGCCGCCGGCGACTGTCGGCCCCTGTTCCGGCAGCAAAGGACGCCCAGAGGTCGTAGGTGCAGGGAGTAAGTGTTGCGGGCCCTGGCCCTCTGCCACTCCGGGGGTGTAGCACCGCCGGCCCGGGACGGCGGACAACACTGCGATCGCTTGTCCAAGCAGGCCTTTCGGCGGTGACGTCGGCGGCCTGGTGCGCAGTTGGACAGGCACCGGAGCTTGAGTGGACTGGTCATCCCATGCACAGGGACTCGCACTAGTCGGTTGCGCCGGGTCGGACCAGGCCCGGACACCTGGCCGCGCATGCGCCAGGGTCTCCAGGCGTTGAACGCGAACCCCCCTCGCACTTGTACCCGCCCGGTCCGGCCGCCACCTCTGGTTGCCCGGGGCCACGTCTACGAGACCTTGGCCTCCGCCTCCAACCAGTCAGGGACTTGCCCACAGGCGCGCTCGGCCTGCCGTTGCGGCTCCCTCCTTGAGCGCAACCTTCGGTTCATGCAGCAGGACCGGGTGGAGCAAGATGTGCCCGTTGGGCAGCCCTATGGGCAGGGCGGCGCTGGGGCGCCGCCTGAGCGGGCCGGCGTTGGGGCCCTGGCTGCGGCTGGGGCGCCGCAGGAAGCGCCGGGCGCTGGCACGGATCGGCCGTCGTTGCGGCCCGGCCGGCGTCGGCGTGAGCGGTTGGCGGTGCAGCGGCCGCACCGGTTGACGCCGCGGTTCTCCGACGAGGAACTCGAGGACGTGCTGCTCGCGGCGGTGCTGGCGGGGCTGACGCCGACGGGTTACGTGGCGACCGTGGCGGTCGACATGGCGGCTGAGCGGGTGCGGCCGGTGCCGTCGGCGGTGGTCGATGCGCTGTCGGAGCTGCTGGTGGCGCGCCGTCAGGTGCAGCGGTTCGGGGTGCTGGTGAACCAGGCGGTCGCGAAGTGGCACGCGACCGAACAGCTCCCGGCGGAGCTGCTGGCAGCGGTGGGGCTGGTGAGCCGGTCACTGCGGCGCCTGGAGGAGGCTGCGGCGGCGGTCCGGCAGGCCCACGACCGTGCGCTGCAGCGTCCGACGGTCGCCCAGCGCATCGCAGCCCTGGCGGCGCAGGACCGACGACAGAGCCGGCCTGGGGAGGAGGGGGCGGCGCCTCCGGGCGAGCTGGGCGGCGGATCGGGCCTCGGGTCGGAATCGTGATCGGCCGGGTGTACCGGGGCGGGAACGTCGGCGGTCTGCTGCGCTACCTATATGGGCCGGGCCGTCACAACGAGCACGAGGACCCGCACCTGGTTGCGGCGTGGGACCTCGAGACGCCGGTCGAGCTCGGTTCGCTGGAGCCGGAGGTGTTCACGGGGGAGGGTGCGTCGGCAGTCCGGGACTTCGGGGCGATGACAGCTAGCTTGGAGCTCGCGACCGCGCTCCGGCGGATCCCGGCGTCGGTCGCGGCCCGGCAGGTGTGGCACTGCTCCCTGCGGGTCGCACCAGGCGACCGGGTGCTGACGGACGCGGAGTGGGCCGAGGTCGCGCGGGACGTGATGCACCGGACGGGCATCGCCGAGCGCGGGGACGACGGCGGGTGCCGCTGGATCGCTGTGCGGCACGACGAGCACAGCGTCCACCTCGTCGCAGTCTTGGCCCGGCAGGACGGCCGGCCGGTGCGGTTGAGCCACGACCACCTCAAGCTCAGGCAGGTCTGCCGGGACGCCGAACAGCGGCTCGGGCTGACCAGGACTGCGCCGGCGGACCGGACCGCGGCGACACACACGCCACGGGCGGAGGTCGAGAAGGCCGCGCGGACCCGCGGGCCTGGCGCGCTGCCGGACCGCAACTGGCTCCGTGAGCAGGTCCAGCTCGCCGCCATCCAGGAGGTACACGCCTCCGACTTCCTGCAGCGGCTCGAGCGGGCCGGCGTGCTGGTGCGGGAACGACACGACCCGGACGGGCAGCTGACCGGCTACGCCGTCGCCCGCGATCATCGGCAGGAGCGGCCGGGGGAGGGGCCGGTGTTCTTCGGCGGAGGCAAGCTCGCCCCCGACCTCAGCCTCCCGAAGCTGCAAGCCCGGTGGGACCGCGAGGCGGAGGTCGCGCCGCTCCAGGCGACCGGCCGCGCTGCTGGCGTGCACCCGACCCGGCTCGAGAGGGCTGCTGCCGTCGTCCGGCTCGGCGCCGACGTGGTCCGCCAGGGCGTCTCCGACGGGCGGCCCGCGGCGCAGAACGAGGCCTCAGCGCTCGCGCGCGCCACCGCGGATGTCCTCCGCGCAGCGGCCCAGGCTGTCGACGGCGACGCGCGGCAGCGGCTGACGCGAGCCGCGCGGGCCTACGACCGCGCGGAGCGCGAGCCCGGCGGGCGGGCAGTGTCCATCACCCCGCACAGCCGGGCGCTGCACGACGTCGCCGTCGGGCTGCTGCGCGGCGGACGCACGGCCGACTCGCAGTCGGTCGTGCTGCTGGGCCAGGTGCTCCTGCTGGTCGACAGCGTGCGACAGCTGCGTGAGGCGCAGGGCAGGTACGCCCAGGCGGAGGCGGCGCAGCGCGCGGCCGCCGGACTGAGAACTGCCGTCCAGGAGCAGCAGGCCGCCGTGGCTCGCGCCGCCGTGGCCCGGTCCCGCGGGGTCCTGCCGGTCGCAACGTCAGCCGCTCGACGAGCGGGCCCCGCGCTCCCGCCGCCCTCGTCCGGGCGTCGCAGCTAGCCGGCGTCCCTGTCCACAGTCCTGCGCGGGCGCGATCCGCCGGCCGCAATCAGCGGGGAGTGTCGCTCGGGCGAGCGGTCGCCGGACGGCGGACCCGCCACAGGACTCCGAAGGGGAGCCACATGAAGGGGATCGACAAGCGCTGCGGCTGCAGGGGCGCTGACGGCAAGCGGCTCAACGCGGCCTGCCCGCTGCTGGAGCGGTCCGGGCACGGCACGTACCTGTACCGGATCGACCTCGGGCCGGGGCTCGACGAGGCGGGCGTGTTCCGGGTCCGGCGACAGGAGATGCGCTCCGGCTTCAGCCGCAAGAAGGACGCCGAGCAGGCCCGGGCCGAGCACCTCGCCCGGCTCGGGCAGGGTCAGAGCCAGAAGCGCAGCGGCCGGACCGTCGGCGCCTACCTGCAGGAGTGGCTGGAGAACAAGGTCGACCTGCGGCCGAACACCCGGCGCAGCTACGAGAGCCATCTGCGGCTCTACTTCCTGCCTCACATCGGGCACCTCCGGCTCGAGGACCTCGACGCCGGACACGTCGAGCGGATGTACGCGGCGCTCCGGGCCGAGCAGAAGCGGAAGGCCGGCGTCGGCAAGCACGCGTTCGGCCCGACGACGATGCGCCGCATCCACGCGACCCTGATGAGCGCTCTCAACACCGCCGTCCGGAAGCGCTACCTGCCGTACAACCCCGCCCGACACGTCGAGCTCGAGCGGGCGGAGCGCCCGAAGGTCGAGCCCTGGACCGTCGAGGAGCTCGGCGTCTTCCTGGACGCGACCGCCGGCGACCGCCTCGGGGTCCTCTACGAGGTCATGGCCTTCGCCGGCCTCCGGCGTGGCGAGACGGTCGCCCTGCGCTGGTGCGACGTCGACCTTGAGCGCCGCGTCCTGCACGTCCGGCAGGCGATCACTGACATCAACGGCCGGTCCTGCATCGACCGACCGAAGACGAGCAGCAGCCATGCGCAGGTCGACCTCGACGCCCACACGGTGGGCAGCCTGCTCGGACACCTGCTCGGGCACCAGGCCGAGCGTGCGGCGAGCGGGACCGGACGGGTCGACTGGCGCCAGCGCTTCCTCGACGAGCCCGAGCGGGTGGGCCTGCCCGGGGGACGGCTGCTGCCGCCGTGCTCGAGGCCCCAGTGCTCGCACGAGTTGGTGTTCAGCGCGGAGGACGGCGCCGCCCTGCGGCCCGAGTACGTCACGCGCCACATGCAGGACCTCGCGGCGGCAGCCGGCCTGCCCCGCAAGCGGCTGCACGACCTCCGGCACGGCGCGGCCTCGCTCCAGATCGCCGCCGGCATCGACCTCGCGGTGGTCAGCAAGCGCCTGCGCCACTCCTCGTACTCGATCACCGCCGACACCTACACGCACCTGCTCGAGGGCGTCGGCCGGCAGGCGGCCGAGGCCGCGCGGGCGATCGTTCCCCGCGCGACGCGCACGCCGGGAGACGCGGCCGGAGCAGACACCGCGAGTTGATGTGTAGCCAATGTGTAGCCACGGGCCCTGGAGACGACTCTGGCCCCTCTCCGCGGAGGAGAAGGGCCAGGTCAGGTGCTGTGCGCCGCCAGGGACTCGAACCCCGGACCCGCTGATTAAGAGACGAGCGGGGTCGGTCTGTCGCGAGCAATTTCGGTCGGTCGGGGGCGGCGCTGAGCGTGAGTCGGCTGCCTTCGGGCTGTCTGCGACGGCCTGCTCGGTCAAGTAGGGCGGCGGCTGAATACATCCTGAACACTTGATCTTGCTGAAGTGATCTTCCCTATTGGTACGGGGCAGGAGCCCTCAAGTGGGCTAACGGCACCTACGGTTGACCATGCCGCCCAGGGTCCGGGCCCTGTCCTAGATGACGCCCGCCGACATCGCCGGGCGCTCGCCGGTGTCACGTGGCGGGCCAGGAGCCCAGGCGCCGGCGTGCCGGTGCGGCATGACGGGCCTACGGCGACGGGCGCAGCAAGGCGCCAATCACCCGTCGCCGGGGGCGTTCGTGACGAGGTCCAGCTCGGGGTCGGTGACGACCTGCTGGAGCTGGTCGGGCGTGATCGGCCCCCGGTAGTCGCCGTCGGGTCCCGACCGGCCGTCGAGGACGAGCCCGCTGACCGTCATGACCACGGCGCGGCCGTCCGGGCGCACGGCCAGCGCTGCCGGCGTCCACCCTGCGCCGTCCGTGCTCGCGGCCGGTCGGCTCTCACCCGTGAGGAGCCTCGTCCCGTCAGGGAGGGTCTCGTCCGTGCAGCCGCGGGTCTCGACGGCCGTCCCTCGGCGGCACGGGTACACGGTGTCGTCGGGGAAGCCGTCCGGGTAGACCCCGAGGAGCACCGAGACCTGCGGGACGGCGTCGGTGACGGACCAGCGCTTCTGCCAGCCGAGCGTCGGGCCGCCGGTGTCGCCAGACCTCACGGGCACGGCCTCGTCGGGGGGGCTCTCGACGCCCGCCCGGCTGAGAACGCCGTCCATGAGGGCGCTGACTGCCCGGGCGCCGGTAACCGGGTCGGACGGCTCGGCGCTGTTCCGCGGCGCTGCTGCGAAGTCGGGGGTCCGGGCCGGGGTGCCCCTGACGGCACCGGCCGTGAGCGCGACCCCGGCGAAGACCACGGCGGCGCCGGCGACGACGGCGCCCGCCCGGCGGCGACGCTGCCGGCGCGTGCCCCCTCGCCTGATCCTGGCCAGGTCGGGTCCGGGACCCTGCAGCTCGATGCCCTCGACGGCGTGTCGCAGGCCGTCCACACCGGGCTCGTCGTGCTTTGCGGTCATCGGGCTGCTCCTGTCGTCGCCTCGGGGCCGCACCACCGGCGGAGCGTGGCGGTCGCCGCGCTGGTCTGGCTCTTCACGGTGCCCTCGCTGCAGCCCATGACCGCGGCGACATCGGCGACGCTGAGGTCCTCGACGAACCGCAGCAGCACAACCAGGCGCTGCCGCGGCGGCAGCTGCCGGACGAGCGCCAGGAGGTCGAGCCGGCCCTCCGGGTCGGCATCGGGCCCGGGCCGGTCCGGGGGCTCGCGGACACGACCTCGCGCCGGAACCTGGCACGGCGCTGCTCCCCAACCAGGACCCGAACCATGGTCGTCCGGGTGTACGCAAACGGGTCGTCGACCTCCCGCATCCGCGGCCACGCCGCGTACACCCGTTCCAGGGCCGACTGCACCAGGTCGTCCGCCCGGTGCGGATCACCGCACCACGCGACCGCGAGCCGACGCAGACGCGGCATCGCCGCGCCCGCGAACGCGTCGAAGTCGGCCGCCCGGTCGCCGCTCATCCGTATCGCTTTCGGTCCACACCCCCAAGGATGCGGTCGGCTGCAGGATCGGTTGCATTGCCCGCCCGCAACTCTTGTCGGCCTCGTGACGCGGCCTGACGCGGCGGAGGCCGCCCGGGCCGCGTCTCCGACACTGACCCGCCTCGCGGGACGCCGCCACGAACCGGCGGCTCGCCGGAGTGCTGCCTCGCGGCAGACGCCTTCCGCGTTGGCACCAGCCCTGCCGTGCCAGTGCGCCGCGCCACCGGCGCCCGTCATTGGCCACTGCCGAGAACGGCACTTAGCCACAGTGGCCGGGTGGCGGCCGCTCCTGCCCAGAGCCCGCTGTGCCGGGCGCGCACCCGGGCGGGTGCGATCACGATCGCCAGCCGCGGCCGAACGCGGTTGCTCGCGTCGTGGTGCTGCGGGGCGTTCTGCGCGGGCCCGACTCGGTGTCAGGTCGAAGTGGCCGACGTGGCCCCCGGGCGGCTCGAACAGGACGGGCATCCTCGCTACGGGCCCGGCCTGACGGTGGCGGATCCCCGACCCCGAGATCGTCGATCCTTGCTCCTCGTCGCGCAGGTAGGGAACGCAGCTGCCGGTGAAGGGGCTCAGCGTTCCACGGTCGGAACAGGGCTGTCATCACGAGCAGCCACACGGCCGACAGCAGCCAGCCGCCGAGGACGTCGCTGACCCAGTGGACTCCGAGGACGATGCGGCTCAGGCCGACCGCGATGGCGAACAGCGCTCCGGCCACGACGGCTGGGCGTCGCCACCTCGCGGCGAGCAGCGGCAGGAACACGATGAGCAGGACCGTGACGCCGATGGCGCTGCTCATCGTGTGGCCGCTGGGGAAGGCGAAGCCGCCGGCCTGCGACAGCGGCTCGGCGAGCTCGGGGCGCGCCCGGCCCACGGCGGCCTTGACTGCCCGGTTGAGCAGTGCACCTCCGAGGCCGGTGACCGCGACGAACAGGGCGAGTCCGGGCTGCCGACGCACCAGCAGGTAAGCGGTGGCGACGGACAGCAGGACCCACCACGTCGCACCGCCACCCAGATCGGTGAGGAGCTGGGTGGCGAACACGACCCCGTCGCGTTCGACGAGCAGCTCGTTCAGACCTGCGGCAACGCCTCGGTCGACCTCCCGCAGCGGCTCCCAGCCGACCTCGACCAGGGCGAGCAGGAGCGAGAAGGGCAGCGCGAGCACCAGCAGCGCAGCCAGCAGCAACGTGCCGCGGGCACCGGTCCGCGTCGGCGCGGCCCGGTGCCCGGGTTCGACGCGATCGTGGGGCGGGTGGGAGTGCACCATCAGTCGTCGGTGCTGTCCGGCCCGTCGACCTCGTCGTCCTCGCCCTCGAGGCCCAGGACGGCCGCGTTACCGGCGTCCAGCGTCACCTCCTGCAGCGTGCCGTCGGCGGCGCGGACCACGACGTCCCACACGACGAAGCCGTCCTCCTCCTCCAGCTCGGCCCGGACGACCTCGCCACCGCCGGCCGCCTTGACCGCGGCCGCCTCGGCCGCGGACTGCTCCACAGTGGCGAGCTCGGCGAGCGCCGCCTGCTCAGCGACGTCGTCCGCGGGCAGGGTGGAGGCATCCACCGCGACGGTGCCGGGCTGGCTGAGCTCGGCTGCCTCGGTCTCGGCGCCCTCCCGGTCGGCGCCCTCCCGGTCGGCGCCCTCCCGGTCGTCGCCCTCCCGGTAGTCGCCCTCCCGGTCGTCGTCCTCGCGCTCGGTGCCGAGGATGGTCGCGTCGCCGGCGTCGACCGTCACCTCCTGCACGGTGCCGTCGGCAGCGCGGACCTCGACCTCCCACACGACGAACCCGTCCTCGTCCTCCAGCTCGGCCGCAAGGACCTCGCCGCCGCCGAGCGACTCGGCCGCTGCGGCGCCAGCCGCCGCCTCCTCGACGGTGGCCAGCGCCGCCAGGGCATCGCGCTCGGCCGCGTCGTCCTCCGGCAACGACGACTCGTCGACGGTGATGCTGCCGGGCTGGCTGAGGTCCTGGTCGCCCAGGGGGGTGTTGCCGGTAGCAACGGCAACACCGCCCAGAGCGGCCACGCCGATGACCACGGCGGCTCCGGTGACGGCAGCGTTCCGCTTGCCCAGACGCATGACAGTTCTCCTCCTGCAGAGCTTCCGGCTCGCTGCCGGTTCTCCTAAGACGATCCGGGGACTCGATGAGAGGACGATGAGCTGAGCCTGTGAGCTGCTCTCATCGCTGTCTCATCGGCCCGTGCCAGCCTTGACGTCATGCGCGTGCTGGTGGTCGAGGACAACGTCCGGATGCTCGACGTGCTCCGAAGGGGCTTGTCCGAGGCCGGGCACGTCGTCGACGTGGCCGCCGACGGTCCGAGCGGTCTGAGCCAGGCCACAGCCGGTGCGTACGACGCCGTCGTGCTCGACGTGATGCTGCCCGGCATGGACGGCTTCGAGCTCTGCCGGAGCCTGCGCGACCGGGCGGTGTGGACCCCGGTGCTCATGCTCACCGCCCGCGACGCCGTCCCGGACCGCGTCCGCGGGTTGGACCACGGCGCCGACGACTACCTGGTCAAGCCGTTCGCGTTCACCGAGCTGCTCGGCCGGCTGCGCGCTCTCCAGCGGCGTGGCTCTCCGGCTCGGCCTGCGGTGCTGCAGTGCGGCCCGTTGGCCGTGGACCCCGCGACCCGGGTGGTGAACGTCGGTGAGGACGTCGTGGAGCTCTCAGCCCGGGAGTTCTCCCTGCTGGAGTTCCTGCTGCGACACCCCGGCCAGGTCCTGTCCCGCTCCACGATCATCGAGGGCGTCTGGGGGCACGACTACGACGGCTTCTCCAACATCGTCGACGTCTACGTGAAGTACCTGCGGGACAAGATCGATCGCCGGTTCGACCTGGACCTGGTGCAGACGGTCCGCGGCGCCGGCTACCGCCTGGCCTGCTCCGACTCGGCGCGCTGACCGTGCCGCACCTGCCGCACCTGCCGCACCTGCCGCACCTGCCGATCAGCATGCGTCTGGCCGCGCTGTCCGCCGCGTCCTTCATCGCCCTGGTCGCCCTCCTGGGGCTGGGGGCCTACCACCAGCTCGGAGCGGCACTGCGCGCCGGCGTCGACCAGCAGCTCGCCGACGTCGCTGCCACGCTGCCGCAGCGCCTGGGCGCCGCCGGCCTGGACGGACCCGGCGACGATGACGAGCTGGCAGGGCTGGAGCTCACCGAGCGCCTGATCCAGATCGTCGACGCGGACGGGCAGGTCGTGGACGCCAGCGACGAGCTCGAGGCGGAAGGAGCGCTGCTCGACCCGGCGACGCTGGAGCGGGTCCGCGCCGGGACGACGGTCCTGCGCACCGTCACACAGGACGAGCAGCTGCGCGTGCTCGCCCTTCCCTACGGTGAGGACGGCGCCGTCGCCCTCGTCGCGGCCGAGCTCGACGAGGTGGACGACGCGCAGCAGGCGCTGCTCGCGGTCTACGTGCCCCTCGGGATCCTCGCCAGCGCCACAGCAGCTCTGCTCGGCTACGTCATCGCCCGTCGGAGCCTGGCTCCGATGCGCAGGATGACTGCGGAGGCAGAGGCGATCGGCGCCGCCGATCTCTCCCGCCGACTGTCCCCACCACCCCGGCTGGACGAGGTGGGACGTCTGACGCGGACGCTCAACGGCATGTTGGCTCGGCTCGAGGCGGCCATCGACCGAGAACGCACCTTCGCCGCCGACGCCAGCCACGAGCTGCGCACGCCCCTGGCCATCTTGCGCGCCGAGGTGGAGCTGGCGCGGGACCAGGTCTCGGACCGAGCCACCCGCACGTCCCTGGACACTGCACTTCAGGAGGCTGCCCGGCTGTCGGAGCTCGTCGACGATCTGCTCCTGCTCGCCCGCGCCGACAGCGGACACCTCGACAGTCGTCGTCCCGTCGACCTCGACGAGCTCGTCGAGCAGGTGACAGAGCGCTTCGCCACCCTCGCCGGACGCAGAGGCGTGGGACTCACCACGCACGGGGCAGCCGTCGTCCGCGCCGACTCCACCGGACTGCAACGAGCCATCGGCAACCTGGTCGACAACGCTCTACGGCACACACCCGCAGGCGGACAGGTCAACATCGACGTCCGACCCGCCGAGCCGGACGGCGCAGACGTCGTCGTCACCGACACCGGACCCGGCGTCCCCGCCGACAGGCTTGACGGCCTGTTCGACCGCTTCAGCCGCCTCGACGACGCACGCCACGAACCAGGCGGCGCCGGACTCGGACTAGCCATCGTCGCCGCGATCGCCTCCGCCCACGGCGGAACCGTTGCCGCCCGCAACCGACCAGGCGGCGGACTGAGCGTCATCCTCAGCATCCGCTAAGGGCACGTAGAGCGCAGCCACTGGCATGGACGGGCGCGCCGCCGGCGCTTCCTGACCGGCCGCTGCCGCAAGGACGCGCGGCTGCGCCCACCCGCCAGGGTGCGGGCCCGTCTCGCCTCCCCGCGCAGCCGCGATCAGCTGCCGTAGGTAGCCGGTTACCGGGTCCGTCGTACAGCCCGGCGCCGGCAAGGACCACCTGCTGGCTCGTCGGACATGTGGGACTGACGCTCTGCCGGCTACCGCCCGTCGTGAGCCGCTGCGCGCACGCGCTGATCAACCTCGTCCCTGAGTCCGTGCCGGACGGCGAGCTCGCGGACGACCTGTTCAACCGTCACGCTGCCGCGGTCTGCCGCGGCTCGGGCGTAGATCACCAGCGCGTACACGGCGTAGATCCACAGCGGCGTGTTCCACCAGCCGGCGTCGTTCAGCAGGTCGGGCTGCACACCGCCACGGATGCACGCGGCGGCGTACAGCCCGTACTGGCTAGAGCGGTGGTCGACCCGACCGCGGAACTCGGCCTCCGGTAGGTAGCGCTCGCGCAGGCCTTTGTACTCCAGCGGGGCGAGCCCGGGGCGACTCGACAGGTCCAGCGCTGTCACCGCCAGCTCGAGCATCGCGACGTCCGGCGTGAACCAGCCCCGGACGTGCGACGGCGCGACTGCCTCCACCAATGCGTCGATGCCCTCGCCGCGCAGCAGGCCGCCGAGCACCGCGACTTGCGCCTGTCGGTGCAAGAGGTCCTGAGCGACCCGCGGCCGCTTGCTCATGCCGGGCAGTCTGCCGACCGCAGGGGCGCCTGCCAAAGCCACGGTCGCACGATCGTGGCCGGCTACGGCGCGCCGGCCGGCGACCCACCGGCGGCGTGGCGGGGGAGCGGCGGGGGCGGCGGCTGGACGGTCGTGCCGGCCAACAGCCGAGGGCCCGTTCCCGGGTGGGAAAGGGCCCTCGAACAGGGTGCCTGACAAGATCATCGCAGTCCGCATTTAGTCCGCATGATCTTGTCAGTCCGCGTCTAGTCCGCAAAAAAGCGGACTGCTGCGGTCACCCTCGGCGAAATACGGTCAGTGTGTTTCCGCAGGTCAGAGGCCCAAAACGTCATTCGGTTGCCTCCGTGAGCGGCCGCCCTCCTAGATGTCGTAGTACATCGCGAACTCGTGCGGGTGCGGGCGCAGGCGGATCGGGTCGATCTCGTTGGCCCGCTTGTAGTCGATCCACGTCTCGATCAGGTCGGGGGTGAACACCCCGCCGTCGATCAGGTACTCGTGGTCGGTCTCGAGGTTGTCCAGGGCGGCGTCCAGCGAGGCCGGCACCTTCTCGATGCCCAGGGCCTCCTCGGGCGGCAGCTCGTAGAGGTCCTTGTCGATCGGCGCCGGCGGCTCGATCTTGTTCTTGATGCCGTCGAGGCCGGCCATCATCATCGCCGAGAAGGCGAGGTAGGGGTTGGCCGACGGGTCGGGCACGCGGAACTCGATGCGCTTGGCCTTCGGGCTGTCGCCCGAGATCGGGATGCGCAGGCAGGCCGAGCGGTTGCGCGCCGAGTAGACGAGGTTGATCGGCGCCTCGTAGCCCGGCACCAGGCGGTGGTAGCTGTTCACCGTCGGGTTGGTGAAGGCCAGCAGCGAGGGGGCGTGGGCCAGCAGTCCGCCGATGTAGTGGCGGGCCATGTCGGACAGGCCCGCGTAGCCGGTCTCGGCGTGGAAGAGCGGCTGCCCGTCCTTCCAGAGGCTCTGGTGGCAGTGCATGCCGGAGCCGTTGTCACCGAACAGCGGCTTGGGCATGAAGGTCGCGGTCTTGCCGGCGGCCCAGGCGGTGTTCTTCACGATGTACTTGAAGAGCATCAGGCTGTCGGCCGAGCGCAGCAGCGTGTCGAACTTGTAGTTGATCTCGGCCTGACCGCCGGTGCCCACCTCGTGGTGGCCGCGCTCGAGCTCGAGCCCCGCCTTCGCGAGGTTGACCATCATGTCCGAGCGCAGGTCGCTCTGCTGGTCGTAGGGCTCGACCGGGAAGTAGCCGCCCTTGGGGCGGGCCTTGTAGCCGCGGTTGGGGCTGCCGTCGAGCTCGGTGGCGGCCCCGGAACGCCAGGAGCCCTCCTCGGACTCGATGTGGTAGTAGCCCTGGTTGATCGTGGTGTCGTACCGGACCGAGTCGAAGACGTAGAACTCCGCCTCGGGGCCGAAGTAGGCGGTGTCGGCGATGCCGCTGGCCGCCAGGTAGGCCTCGGCCTTCTTCGCCACGTTCCGCGGGTCGCGGCTGTAGGCCTCGCGCGTGATCGGGTCGTGGATGAAGAAGTTGACGTTCAGCGTCTTGTGCTTCCGGAACGGGTCCAGGAAGGCGCTGTTCGCGTCGGGCAGCAGCAGCATGTCCGACTCGTTGATCGCCTGGAACCCGCGGATCGACGAACCGTCGAAGCCCAGACCCTCGGAGAACGTGTCCTCGCCGAACGTCGATGCCGGGATGGTGAAGTGCTGCATGACGCCGGGCAGGTCGCAGAAGCGCACGTCGACGAACTCGACGTCGTTGTCGCGGATGTAGCTGGCGACCTCGTCGGGACTGTTGAACATCGATCCTCCGGGGTTGTGGACGGCCGAACGAAAGCTACGAGTCCTGAATTGCCTCGGGGTGTCCCGCTTGTTTCGGGGCGGTAACACCGCGGCCGGCGTGTCGTCGGGCGCCGGTCCGCGCGCTCGAACGGTGCCCGTCAGCCAGGTCCTACGCTTGCGGTCATGGTCAGGGACGTGTCTCCACCCTCTCAGGAGCGGCCGCGCGGCGCCTCCCTGGGGCTCCCCACCGAGGGCCCGGGGTCGCTCGCCGGGTTCAGCACCCGTGCCGGCGCCTTCCTGATCGACTCCGTCGCGTCGGCGCTGGTCGCCGGGCTGTTCACGGCCCCCGAGCTGCCCGGGAACTGGAGCCTGCTCGCCTTCGGCCTGCTCACCGTCGTCACCCTCGTGGCTGCCGGGCAGACCCCCGGCATGCGCCTGCTCGGCCTCCGCCTGGCCCACCCGCACCCCGGCGCACGGCTGGCGCCGTGGCGGGCCGTCGTCCGTACCGGCCTGCTCATGCTGCTCGTCCCGGCGCTCGTGGTGGACGCCGACGGACGCGGCCTGCACGACCGGCTCACCGGCACCGCCGTCGTCCGCGACTGACGACCGGGGCGCCGCAAACCGGTCGACCGGGCCCGCGGGCAGCCTGACACTGCGGTCGTGATCCTCCGACGCGAGCGCCCCGCCGACCACGACGCGGTGCGCGGCCTGCACCGCGCGGCATTCGCCCGGGACCCCGCGACCGGGGCGCAGCGCGCACCGGAGGACGTCGTCGAGGCGCGGCTGGTCGACGAGCTCCGGGAGGACGCCGGATTCCTGCCGCCCCTGTCGCTGGTGGCGGAGCGGGACGACACCGTCGTGGGCCACGTCATGGCCACCCGCGGGTGGCTGGAGCCGGCCGGCGTGCCCGTGCTGGGACTCGGACCGGTCGGGGTGCTGCCCGCGGCGCAGGGCACCGGCGTCGGGACCGTCCTGGTGCACGCCCTGCTCGCGGTGGCCGAGGCGGCCGGCGAGGAGCTGGTGGCGCTGCTCGGCGACCCGGCCTACTACCGCCGGCTCGGCTTCCGCCCGGCCGCGGAGCTCGGGGTCGCACCGCCGGAACCGGCGTGGGGCGGGCACTTCCAGGCGCGGCGGCTGGGGGAGTCGCGGACCGGCGGCACGTTCCGCTACGCGGAGCCGTTCGCCCGGGCCTGAGACGCGCCGAGGGCCCCGTCCGGATCGGACGGGGCCCTCGGGAACGCTTCTCGGTGCTACCTGCGGCGGACCTGCCGCTGGCTGATCGACATCTGCTTCCCGCCCGGCAGGGGGCCGCCGGGGACGGGCATCTTCGGGCCGCCCAGCGCGCTCATCCGGCGGCCCAGGCTGTTGACCTCCGCCGCGGTGAGGTTGCGGGGCAGCTTCATGACGTGGGCGCTCAGCTTGGGCAGCGGCACCTGGCCCTCCTCGTCGCCGACGAGGATGTCGTAGATCGGGGCGTCGCCGACGACACGGGCGACCTTCTTCTTCTCCTGGGCGAGCAGGTTCCGCACGCGGGACGGGGACCCCTCGGCGACCAGGATCACCCCGGGCCGGCCCAGCACCCGGTGGACGGCGTCGAGCTGCGTGGTGCCCGCGACGCCGGAGCTGACCCGCCAGTCACCCCGCATGCCCTCGAGGACCCAGGCGGCGGCCCCCGGCTGCCCCTCCACCTGCCGGTAGGCCGAGCCCTGCGCGCGCCGGCCGAACACGATGAGCGTGGCCAGGACGGCGAAGAGCAGCGCCAGCGGGATGAACACCAGCGGCAGGCTGAGCAGGATGCCGATCAGCTCGACGACGGTGAAGACGGCCACGAAGGTGATGAGCAGGATCCAGGGCAGCTTCGGGTCGTTCTTGGCCGTCAGCGAGTACGCCTGCTTGATCATGCGGACGTTGCTGCCGAGCTTCTTCAGTCGCCCGACCTTGGGGTTGCCCTTCTTGTCCAGCTTCGGCTTCGCGATCGACGCTGCCGTGGAGCCGGACGAGGGCTTGCTGCGTGCCATGCCCCCAGGATAGGGGCGTGCGGGATCAGGCCGGGGAGGCGAGCCCGCGGGCGGCCACGGCCTGCTGGTACAGCCGCCCCGCGCGGTAGGAGCTGCGCACCAGCGGGCCCGCCAGGACGCCGGGGAAACCGATCTCCTCGGCGTCGGCCTGGAACTGCACGAACTCGTCCGGCTTCACCCAGCGGACCACGGGGTGGTGCCGCGGCGAGGGACGCAGGTACTGGGTGATGGTGAGCAGGTCGCAGCCGGCGTCGTGCAGCGCCTGCATCGTCTCCCGGACCTCCTCGGGCTCCTCGCCCATGCCGAGGATGAGGTTGGACTTGGTCACCAGCCCGGCCTCGCGGGCGGCGGTGATGACGGCGAGGGAGCGCTCGAACCGGAAACCGGGGCGGATCCGCTTGAAGATGCGGGGCACGGTCTCGACGTTGTGCGCGAGGACCTCGGGCCGGGAGGAGAAGACCTCGGCCAACTGGTCGGGGTCGGCGTTGAAGTCCGGGATGAGCAGCTCCACGCCGCACCCGGGCAGCTGCGCGTGGATCTGACGGACCGTCTCGGCGTAGAGCCAGGCGCCGCCGTCGGGCAGGTCGTCGCGGGCGACGCCGGTGATCGTCGCGTACTTCAGGCCCATGGTGGCGACGCTCTCGGCGACCCGGCGCGGCTCGTCGGCGTCGAAGTCGGCGGGCTTGCCGGTGTCGATCTGGCAGAAGTCGCAGCGGCGGGTGCACTGGTCACCGCCGATGAGGAAGGTGGCCTCCCGGTCCTCCCAGCACTCGTAGATGTTGGGGCAGCCGGCCTCCTCGCAGACCGTGTGCAGCCCCTCGCGCCGGACGAGCGACTTCAGCTCCGTGTACTCGGGGCCGGTCTTGAGCCGGGTCTTGATCCACTCGGGCTTGCGCTCGATGGGCACCTGGCTGTTGCGCACCTCGAGCCGCAGCAGTTTGCGGCCGGCCGGCGCGATGGTGGAGTCCTGGGCGGGGACCGGGGACGCCGTCTCGCTCATGATCCCCACGGTACGCCCGGGAACGCCGCAGCCCCCGTCGCGGAGGCGACGGGGGCTGCGGCGTGGAACACAGACGAGCGGATCAGACCTGCTTGTCGGCGGGGCCGGCGGTCGGGCCCTCGTCGGCGCCACCGCGCGAGGTGAACGGCTCGGGCGTGTTGGTGATGTCCTCGCTGGCGCTGTCGGCACCGTCGCCGTCGACGAACTGGGCGTCGCGGACGCCCATGTCCGACTCCGGGGGAGCCGAGTCACTGGTGGTGTCGGCGGTGGAGACGGTCTTGCCGGAGAAGCTGTCGGAACTGGGCACGGGGTCCTCTCGGTAGCTCGGGACCGGGCCGTCGCCGGTGGGCGCGGGGGTCCAGTCGTCCTCCTGCTTGCGCCGCAGGAAGACGAACGCGGCAGTACCCAGCCCGAGGGCGAGGAACACCCACGGCCAGCGCCGCCGCGGCTCCGGCTCCGCGCCGACCCTCCGCCTGACCGTCGCGGCGGTGGCGAGCGCGGCCTTCTCGAAGTCGCGGTGCTTCTTGCCGGCCTTCTTGCGCGCCTTCTTCGCCGTCTTGCGGGCCTTGCGGCCGGACTCGGAGGCTGCGGCGGCCAGCTCGGCGCGGCGGGCGTCGAGCTCGCTGCGCGCGCTGTCGACGCCGGCGGTGAGCGTCCCGCGGGCGCTCTCCAGCGCCGGGCTCACGACATCGCGGGCCGCGGCCACCTTGGGGGTGGCGTAGGCCAGCGCCGCGACCTGGGCGGCCTCGAGCCGGGGCGCGACGTCGTCCCGCAGGGCCTTCTGAGCCGCCTTCTGCCTCTTCTGGGCCGACTTCTGCGCCGCCTCGACCCGCGGAGCGAGGTCCGCGGCCGCCTTCGCGGCTGCGGCCTGCGCGGCCGCCATCGCGGCCACTGCCCGGGGGCCGGCGGCCTCGAGGTGGGGGCTGAGCGCATCGCGCGCCGCCTCCACCCGGGGAGCCAGGGTGTCGCGGGCGCCGGCCACGGCCGGGGCCGCGGCTGCCACGGCGGCGGCCACCTTGGGGACGACGGCCACCTTGGCCGCCTCGTATGCGGGTGTGGCGGCCTCACGGGCAGCCGTCACCCGAGGGCTCACCTGCTCTGCTGCGAGACGGCCGGCCTGGGTGGCCGCCACCCCGAGGTGGGCGAAACCCTCCTGCAGTTCGGCGCCGATGACCTGACCGCGCGTCTTCTTGCGGAACACGAGCTGCACCTCCGAATTGATCGCTTGGCGATCATCCTGCCCGGTCCGGCCGTCTCGCACACCCCCAGCGCCCAGGCGGTGCGGCGAACGGGCGCCGATGTGGCTAGCGTCGCACCGTGCAGCTCCGCATCTTCACCGAACCGCAGATGGGCGCCACCTACGACGACCTGCTCGCCGTGGCGCGGCGCACCGAGGAGACCGGCTTCGACGCCTTCTTCCGGTCCGACCATTACCTGGCCATGGGCGGCGACGGCCTCCCCGGTCCGACCGATGCCTGGCTCACGCTGGCCGGGCTCGCGCGGGAGACCAGCCGCATCCGCCTGGGCACGCTGATGACGGCGGGCACGTTCCGGCTGCCCGGGCCGCTGGCGATCTCCGTCGCCCAGGTCGACCAGATGAGCGGCGGACGGGTCGAGCTGGGCATCGGCTCGGGCTGGTTCGAGGCTGAGCACTCCGCCTACGGCATCCCGTTCCCGTCGCTGGGGGAGCGCTTCGACCGGTACGAGGAGCAGCTCGCCGTCATCAGCGGGCTGTGGAGCACCCCGCCGGGGAAGACCTTCGACTTCACCGGGCAGCACTACCGGCTGACGAACTCGCCGGCGCTGCCCAAGCCGGTGCAGGCCGGTGGTATCCCGATCCTGGTCGGCGGAGCCGGGAAGAAGCGCACGCCACGGCTGGCCGCGCGGTACGCCGCTGAGTTCAACGTGCCGTTCATGTCCGCCGCGGACAACGCGCGGCTCTTCGCTGGCGTGCGCGAAGCCTGCGACGAGGCCGGCCGCGACCCGTCGTCCCTGGTGTACGGCTCGGCGCTGGTGCTGTGCGTGGGCCGGGACGATGCGGAGCTGGCCCGGCGGGCCGCCGCCATCGGCCGCGAGGTCGACGAGCTCCGCGCCCATGGCGTCGCCGGCACGCCGGCCGAGGCCGTCGACATCCTCGGCCGGTACGCCGAGGCGGGTGCCCAGCGGGTGTACCTGCAGGTGCTCGACCTCTCCGACCTCGACCACCTCGACCTGGTGGCGGCGGAGGTCGCGCCGCAGCTCTGAGCCCGTCCCGGCGTGAGTCAGCGCGCGACCTGACGGAGCGGGTTGAGCTGCGCCCCCGCGACCCAGTCGAGGAAGCCGGCCACCGGCATCGGCCGGGCGATGCCGAATCCCTGGGCCACGTCGCACCCGAGGGTGCGGAGCACCCGTGCGCTGCGGTCGTCCTCGACGCCCTCGGCGACCAGCCGCAACCCGAGCGCGTGGGCGAGGGTGGCGGTGTGCTCGACGATGGTGGCCGCGCGGGGATCGTCGGCCACGTCCGCGGTGAGACTGCGGTCGAGCTTCAGCTCGTCCGCCGGCAGGTGGCGCAGGTAGGCCAGCGAGCTGTAGCCGGTGCCGTAGTCGTCGATCGACGTCCGGATGCCCAGGGCCCGGAGCTCGGTCAGCACCTGACGGCCGCGGTCGGGGTCCGCCATGAGCGTGTCCTCCACCAGCTCGAGGGTGAGGGCGTGCGCGGGCAGACCGTGGCGGGCCAGCGCCGCCTCGACCTTGCCGGGCAGTGCCAGGTCGGTGACGTTCGCGGCCGAGAGGTTCACCGACACCGGCACCGGGTGGCGCGCCCACCAGCGCGCGACGGCGGCGAGCGCCAGCTCCAGCACGACGTCGGTCAGCGGTCGCAGCAGGCCGGCCTGCTCGGCGGCGGGGAGGATCTCGGCGGGGGACAGCAGGCCGCGGACGGGATGGTTCCACCGCACCAGGGCCTCGGCGCCCACCACGCGGCCGTCGTCGAACGCCACCTGTGGCTGCAGGTGCACGGCGAGCTCGCCCTGGTCCAGTGCGGTCCGCAGCTCCTCCATGGTGCGCAGCCGGTCCCCGGAGCCGCCGCGCGGATCGGGCACGTACACGTGCACCCCTTCGCCGCCGCTCTTCGCCGCGTACATCGCGATGTCGGCGCAGCGCAGGAGGTCCTGGACGGTCGAGGCGGGGACGGGCGCGGTCGCGACGCCGATGCTGACGCCGACGTGCAGCCGGACGCCCTCGATCGTGAACGGCATGCGGATCAGCGTGCGCAGCTGCTCCGCCCGCGCGCACGCCGCCTCGAGCGAGGCGTCGGGGAGCAGGACGGCGAACTCGTCGCCGCCGAGCCGGGCCAGGAGCTCTCCGGGACCCAGGGCCGGCTGCAGCCGCGCGCCGATCCTGCGGAGGAGCTCGTCCCCGGCGGTGTGGCCCAGGCTGTCGTTGACGTCCTTGAAGCCGTCGAGATCGAGCAGGAGCAGGGCTGCGGGGCGCCGGGCCGACGCGGCGTCCACCACGCGGTCCGCCGTCTCCAGCAGCGCCCGGCGGTTGGGCAGTCCGGTGAGCGCGTCCGTCCGGGCCTCGTGCCGGACCTCGTCGAACGAGCGCACCTCGTGGAGGGTCATCGTGGTGCGCGCCAGCGCGGCGACGACCGTCCCGGTCGCGAGCCAGGCGGCGGCGACCGGGAGGGCGGCCGTCCAGCCGGCGGCGAGCACGGCCAGGCTCCCCACGGTGGCGGCCAGCGGCAGGAGGAGGAGCCGCCAGCCCAGGCGGACCCGGGTGTCCTCCGGATCCGCGTGCGGGACCGGGCGCGGCACCGCCTGCCGTGCCGCGGCGGCGACCAGGACGATGCCGGTGAGCCAGGTCAGGTCCAGCGGTCCGTCCCCCACCTGGGCGCCGCCGGGAGTGCGGGCGAAGAGCAGCAGATCACCGACGAGCACGAAGCCGAGCGCCGCGGTCAGCAGGACCACCGTCCGGTCCAGCCGGAGCCCCAGGACCGAGCCGCTGGCGAGGAGGAGGGCCAGCAGCAGGACGTCGGTGGTCGGCAGGGCCAGCTCGACGAGGGGGAGCGGGGCCGCGCCGCCGGCCGGGGCCAGGTGGGGTCCGAGGACGAAGGCCAGGCCCACCGCCGTCGTGCCGAGCGCGCTGATGAGGCCGTCCAGCCACATGCTCGGGTGGAAGCGGGGCACGCGCGAACGGACGAGCCCGAGCAGGGTGACCCACAGGGTGAGGTAGGCGCACAGGGCGAGGACGTCGACGACGGGCAGCGCCCAGAAAGCATCGAGGGCCGACCGCGCGATGGCGGTGCGTCCGGCGTTGGCGGTCGCGCTGAGCACCAGGCAGGCGGCCAGGGCGCGCCAGGGGAGTCGTTCCCGGGGCACCCGCCGCGAGGCAGCCCAGCAGGCGTGGGCGGCGGGGAGATAGACCGCGTTGCGCAGGGCGGTGTCGGCGACGAGGCCCCACATCGCCCCGTCGGGGCGCACCAGCAGACTGGCCGCGTAGAGCAGGACCAGTGCGCCGGGCAGCAGGGCCGGGGCGCCGCGCCAGGGCACGGTGCCCCGCGCCGTCGTCGCCCCAGCAGTGCGGTCCACGGTCAGGTGATCGGCCCGGAGCGGCACCGGCTGCACCGGCCGTTGCCGCATCCGCCCCCTCCGGGGGAGGTGCGGGTGCGCGGGAACCACCCGGTGGCCGGAGTAGGATCGCCGTCGTGACCAGGCGGCTCCTGCTTGCCAGGCCGTGCTGACCCCCAGATCTCCCGTCAGCACGGCGACCCCTCCTGCGTGAGGGGTTTTTTGATGTCCGCCGCCGGTACGAGTCCCCGGGAGCACGAACGATGAGCCAGACGGCCGACCAGCCCAGCGTCGAGCAGGCAGCGGGTGACAGGGCGGGTGGGGAGATCCCACCGCACCGCTACACGCCCGCGCTGGCCCAGCAGATCGAGCTGTCGTGGCAGGACCGCTGGGAGGCTGACGGCACGTTCGCCACGCCGAACCCGACCGGCCGGCTGAGCGCCGGCTTCGAGCGGGTCGCCGACCGGCCCAAGTTCTTCGCGATGGACATGTTCCCGTACCCCTCGGGTGCGGGACTGCACGTCGGCCACCCGCTGGGCTACCTCGGCACCGACGTCACCAGCCGGTTCCGCCGGATGGACGGCGACAACGTCCTGCACCCGATGGGCTACGACGCCTTCGGCCTGCCCGCCGAGCAGTTCGCAGTGCAGACCGGGCAGCACCCGCGGGTCACCACCGAGGCCAACATCGCCGCGATCAGCACCCAGCTGCGGCGGCTGGGCGTGGACCACGACCAGCGGCGCACCTTCGCGACCATCGACCCGGGCTACTACAAGTGGACCCAGTGGATCTTCCTGCAGATCTTCGGGAGCTGGTTCGACGAGACCGCCGGCAAGGCCCGGCCGATCGAGGAACTGGTCGCCGAGCTCGACGATGGCACCCGCGAGCCCGCTCCCGGCACCAACCCGTCGGGCCGGCCGTGGGCCGAGCTGGACCAGCGCGAGCGGAAGGCCGTCGTCGACGCGCACCGGCTGGCCTACCTGAACGAGGCCCCGGTGAACTGGTGCCCGGGGCTGGGCACGGTGCTGTCCAACGAGGAGGTGACCGCCGACGGGCGCTCCGAGCGGGGCAACTTCCCGGTGTTCCGGCGCCCGCTCAAGCAGTGGATGATGCGGATCACCGCCTACGCCGATCGGCTGCTGGCCGACCTGGACCGGCTGGAGTGGCCGGAGTCACTGAAGCTGATGCAGCGCAACTGGATCGGCCGGTCCACCGGTGCGAAGGTCCGGTTCGCCGTCGGGGCGGCGGGGCGGGCGGACGACGCAGCGAGCGAGACGATCGAGGTCTTCACCACCCGGCCCGACACCCTGTTCGGTGCGACCTACATGGTCCTGGCCCCCGAGCACCCGCTGGTCCAGGAGCTCACCGCCGGCGCGTGGCCCGACGGCACCGCCCCCCGCTGGACCGGCGGCGCCGCCACCCCGGCGGAGGCCGTGCGCGAGTACCAGCGGCAGGCGTCCCGCCGCTCGGAACTCGACCGCCAGGACGCCGGCCGCGAGAAGACCGGCGTGTGGCTCGGCGTCACCGCGGTCAACCCGGTGAACGGCCGGGAGCTGCCGGTATTCATCGCCGACTACGTGCTCACCGGCTACGGCACCGGCGCGATCATGGCGGTGCCCGGCGAGGACCAGCGCGACTGGGAGTTCGCACAGGCGTTCGGCCTGGAGATCGTGCCCACGGTCGAGCGGCCCGAGGGCTTCGACGACGGCAGCGGCGCGTACAACGGTCCGGGCCGGATGATCAACTCGGCCAACGACGAGATCTCGCTGGACGGCCTGGACAAGGCCGCGGCCATCGAGCGGATCACCGCGTGGCTGGTCGAGCGGGGCGCCGGCGAGGCGACCACCACCTACAAGCTGCGTGACTGGCTGTTCAGCCGGCAGCGCTACTGGGGCGAGCCGTTCCCGATCGTCTACGACGAGGACGACCGCCCCGTCGCCGTCCCCACCTCGATGCTGCCGGTGCTGCTGCCCGAGGTCGACGACTACTCGCCGAAGACCTTCGCCGACGACGACGCCGACTCCGCGCCCGAGCCGCCCCTGTCGCGGGCCACCGAGTGGACGACCGTCGAGCTGGACCTGGGCGACGGCGTGAAGAAGTACCGCCGGGAGACCAACACGATGCCCAACTGGGCGGGATCGTGCTGGTACTACCTGCGCTACCTGGACCCGGGTGACGACGAGCGCATGGTCGACCCCGAGCTGGAGCGCTACTGGATGGGCCCGCGTGAGCCCGGCGACACCGGCGGCGTGGACCTGTACGTCGGTGGCGTCGAGCACGCCGTGCTGCACCTGCTGTACGCCCGCTTCTGGCACAAGGTGCTGCACGACCTGGGCCACGTCTCCAGCGAGGAGCCCTTCCGCAGGCTGGTGAACCAGGGCTACATCTCCGCCTACGCCTACACCGACGAGCGCGGCTTCTACGTGCCCGCCGCCGACGTCGTCGAGAAGGACGGCCAGTTCCTGTACGAGGGGAAGCCGGTCGACCGCGAGTACGGGAAGATCGGCAAGAGCCTCAAGAACATGGTGACGCCGGACGAGATGATCGGCGCCTACGGGGCCGACACCTTCCGCGTCTACGAGATGTCGACCGGTCCCCTGGAGCAGTCGCGGCCCTGGGAGATCAAGGCCGTCGTCGGCTCGCAGCGGCTGCTGCAGCGGATCTGGCGGGTCGTCGTCGACGAGCAGACCGGCGCGGTGCGGGCCTCCGAGGACACGCCCGGCGAGCAGACGCTGCGCGCCCTGCACCAGGCGATCGACGGCGTCCGCGACGGGTACACGACCCTGCGGTTCAACATCGCGATCGCACGGATCACCGAGCTGACCAACCACCTGACCCAGGCCTACGGGGCCGACTCGCCGGTGCCGCGGTCGGTGGTCGAGCCGCTCGTGCTGCTGGTGGCGCCGCTGGCGCCGCACCTGGCCGAGGAGCTGTGGTCGCGGCTGGGCGGCGAGGGGTCGGTCGCCTGGGCCCCGTTCCCGGCCGCCGATCCGCGCTGGCTGGTCGAGGACACCGTGCAGGTCGCCGTCCAGGTGAACGGCAAGGTGCGCGCGCAGGTGACCGTGCCGGCAGACGCGGACGCTGCCGCGCTGGAGGCCGCTGCCCGCGCCGACGAGAAGGTCGCCGGGTACCTCGACGGCGCGACCGTGCGCCGGGTGGTGGCCGTTCCGGGCCGGCTGGTCAACTTCGTGCTGTGACACCGTCGTCCTCCGGACGACACCGCGATCAGGAGCGGTCCCCGGGCTGCGACGAGCGCATCCGTTCCGCCTGCGCGGGAGCCTCCGGCCTTCACTCGGCAGAACAATGCAGTTGCCGGGCGCGGTAGAACGGGCGGGTGACCGCTGATCCCCTCCGCCTGGTCGAGGTGGACCCCGACGACGACGCCTTCGCTGCCTGGTGCGACGTCTGGGCTGCGACCGAGAGCGCCGACCGGCCCGGGGAGGCGCCCCGCCCGGCGGAGGACCACATCGCCCTCGGCCGCCAGCTGCTGGAGCCCGGCGGCTCGCGCGACGGCACCCACCGGGCCGCGATGCTGGGGAACGACGTCGTCGGGGCGCTGCGGCTGCTGTTTCCCCTGCGGGACAACACCGCGATGGCCGTCGTCGACGTCGCCGTGCACCCGGAGCGCCGTCGGCGGGGCATCGGCGGAGCCCTCCTGACCGAGGCCGTGCGGCTGGCCGCGGCGGCGGGCCGCAGCGACCTCATCGCCGAGATCGACGAGCCGGGCCCGGAGACCGCCGGGCGCCTGTTCGCGCTCCGGCACGGCTGGACGTGCGACCTGCTGGAGACCCGCCGTGACCTCCTCCTGCCGCCCGGCGAGGCGCAGTTGTCCGCCGTCGAGGCCGAGGCCCGTCAGGCAGCGCGGGGCTACGAGCTGGTCACCTGGCGGGATCGGGTACCGGACGCGCTCGTGGACGACCGGGCGCTGCTCGAGCAGCGGATGACCACCGACGCGCCGCACGGCGACCTGCCGGTGGAGGAAGAGCGGTGGGACGCCGCCCGGATCCGCGAGTACGAGACGTTCAACCGGGCGCGCGGCCGGACCGTGCTCTCCGCGGGCGTGGTGAGCGACGGGCGGCTGGTCGCCTTCACCGACCTGCACGTGCCGCTGTCCGCCCCCGAGCACGCCCGCCAGGGAGCCACGCTCGTGCTGCGCGAGCACCGGGGCCACCGGCTGGGGGCGCTGGTCAAGGCGGCCGCGCTCCGGGAGCTGCAGAGGGCGTTCCCGCAGGCCCGGCGGATCACCACGTACAACTCCGAGGACAACGCGCCGATGGTGGCGGTGAACCGGGCGCTGGGCTTCCAGCCGGCCGGGCAGATCTCGACGTGGTCCACACGGGTGCGTGCAGGCGAGCCCGCGGGGTGATCCCGGTGGTCAGCCGGCGGCCGCGGGCACGCCGGTCAGCACGGCCCGCATCGCCGTCTCCACCCGGTCGATCACCTCGGCCACCGGGACGTCGCGGCCCAGCTCGGCCGAGAGCGACGTGACCCCGGCGTCGGGGATGCCGCAGGGCACGATCGAGCCGAAGGCCCCCAGGTCGGGATCGCAGTTCAGCGCGAAGCCGTGCATGGTCACGCCGCGGGCGACGCGGATGCCGATGGCGGCGACCTTGCGCTCCGGTCGGAGGCCGCGGCCCGGCTCGTCGGCGGGCAGCCAGACGCCGCTGCGGCCCTCCACCCGGCCCGCGGTCACGCCGAGGTCGGCGCAGACGTCGATGAGGGCGCCCTCGAGCCGGCGCACGTAGGCGACGACGTCGACCGGGTCGGGCAGCGCCACGATCGGATAACCGACCAGCTGCCCGGGGCCGTGCCAGGTGATCTTCCCGCCGCGGTCGACGTCGACCACCGGGGTGCCGTCGGCCGGCCGCTCGTGCGCGGCGGTGCGCTTGCCCGCCGTGTAGACCGACGGGTGCTCGAGGAGGACCAGGGTGTCCGGGCCCTCGCCGGCGACGCGGCGGCCGTGCAGCTCGCGCTGCATCTCCCAGGCCTGCTCGTAGGGGACGACGCCTGCCCGGACGACCCGCAGCTCGCTCACGTCCCCAGCGTAGGCCCGGCGCCCGTCCGACGCGTCAGCCCGCCGTCAGCCCGCGGTCAGCCCGCCGCGCGCCCCAGCCCGCGGAGCACGGCCCGGGCGGTGCGGGCACCGCTGGCCATGGCGCCCTGGATGGAGGGGGTGTCGCGATGGTCGCCGCAGACGAACAACCCGCCGCCGAGGTCCACGGTCTGACGCAATTCCAGGGGCGGCACGGCGGCGGGCTGGGCGCGGAGCACCGTGACGCTGGTCAGGTGGGCGAGGTCGGTGGTGGCGACGCCGTGCGCGCGGGCGACCTCCTCGCGGACGTCGGGCTCGCGGGTGGGGGTCAGCGAGGAGCTCGCCACCAGCGCGCGACCGTCGGGGCTGTAGCGGGGCTGGGCATCGGTGAGGACGGCGCTGTTCACCAGCAGCCCGCCGGGGCGGCCGAGGACCAGCAGCGGCTCGTCCCAGGGCGAGGCGGGGAGGACGTGCAGGTGCGTGGTGACCTGCCGCGGTGCCGACGCGGCGAGCCCGGGCAGCAGCGCGGCGGCCGTCGCCGGGTCGGTGGCGACGACCACCGCGTCGGCCGCGACGTGCCCGGCCCCGGTGTCGACCCTCCGGCCCGAGACGCCCGTGACCGGACAGTCGAGGTGCAGCGCACCGGCGGGCAGCCGGTCGGCGAGCTGCTGGCCGACCGACTGCATGCCGCGGGCGGGCAGGCCGATGCGGCCCCGCACGAAGCTCCGCCACAGCAGGTCCAGGTACCGGCTCGACGTCTCCAGCCGGTCCTCGAGCAGCACCCCGCTGAGGAAGGGGCGCAGGAACCGGTCCAGTGGCGTACCGCCCAGGCCGGCACGGCGCAGTGCCTCCGCCGCCGTGCGCTCCGGTGCCGCCAGGCGACGCTCCACCGGCAGGTAGCCGGCCCGCGCCGAGAAGGCCGCCAGTGCCACCTTCTCCCGCAGGGAACCGATCGGCGCCGTCGCGGTCGCGGTCAGCGACAGGGGCCGGCTGCGCGGGTCCACGACCCGGTGCGAGCGGCCCTCGACCCACACCCGCGCGCCGGTGAGGAACCAGCCCAGGTCCAGCGCTGCGAGGTCCAGGTCGGCCGCGCGGGGATAGCCGGTGTTGAGCACCTGGAACCCGCGGTCGACGAGGAAGCCGTCGATGCGGTCGGTGGTCAGCCGCCCCCCGACGTGCCCGGCGCCCTCGATGACGTGGACGTCGCACCCCGCAGCGGCCAGCCTGGTGGCCGCCGAGAGACCGGCCAGGCCCGCGCCGACCACCACGACCTCGGCGCGCGCAGGCATCGTCACCCGCCCAACGTAGCCAGCGGGCCGGCCGTCCACCTGTGGACGACGGGAACGGCGTCCCGCCGGTTCTGCCTACCGTGCCGTCATGTCCGCAGCCGAAGAGGTCGCCGCACCTCCCGTCGTCCCCGGCTACACGGTCCAGGAGCTGCTCGGCCGCGGCGGCTCGGGCCAGGTTTGGCGTGCGGTGCCCCGCCGGGGTGGGGCACCGGTGGCGATCAAGGTGCTGGTCGAGGGCGACCCCCAGCGCCAGGCCCGGGAGGCCGCCCTGCTCGGCGAGCTCGACCACCCGCACCTCGTCCGGCTCGTCGAGGTGGTCCACCAGCCCCGTCGAGGCGGTGCCAACCGGGTGGCGCTGGTGCTGGACCTGCTCGAGGGCGGCAGCCTCGGTGCGCTGCTCGCGGCGCGGGGCCGGCTGAGCGCCGGAGAGGTGGTGACGGTGTGCGCACCGGTCGCCGCGGCCCTGGCGCACGTGCACGCGCACGGCGTCGTCCACGGGGATCTCTCGCCGGGCAACATCGTCTTCACCGCCGAGGGCCGTCCGGTGCTCACCGACCTCGGCGTCGGACGGATCATCGGGGAGACCGCCGCCGCGGAGGTGACCCCCGCCTACGTCGACCCGGCGGTGGCGCGGGGGAGTGCACCGGGGCCCGCGTCGGACGTCTTCGGCGTCGCGGCGGCGGCCTTCCACGCACTCACCGGCATCGCGCCGTGGAACGCGGCGACGCCGGCCGACACCCTCGTCGTGGCGGCGCACGGGCACCTGCCCGACCTGGCCGAGCTGGCGCCCGAGGCCCCGCCGGCGCTGTTGGAGGTCATCGGCCGCGGGCTCGCGGCGGACCCGCACGAGCGGGGTTCGGCCGCCGCCTTCGCCCTCGACCTCCGGCACGCCTGCCGTCCCGAACCGGTGGCCCTCAGCGCAGGCGCCGCGGCCACCGACGGCCGGAACCCGCGCACCGAGCTCACCCACGTCGTGCCGGGACGCCGGCCGCGGCCGACCCCGGTCGTGGTGGAGCCGCTCGGGCGGCTGGAGCGGTGGCGGACCGCCCTGGCCGATGCCCGGCCCGTGGTGCCGCTGCAGACGGTGCCGCTGCGGACGGTGGCAGTGGCCGCGGCGGTGCTCGTGGTCCTGGCGTCCACCGGGTGGCTCGCTGTCCGGTGGAGGAGCGGCGATGACCCGGGGACAGCGGTCGCCGGGGCGACTGCACCCGCGACGTCTCCTGTACTCCCGCCGTCCCCGTCATCCGCGACGTCCCCTGCACCCCCGCCTTCGTCGAGACCGTCGCCTCCCAACGAAGCGGCTGCGCCGTCCCCCGACGGCGAGGCGGTCACCGCGCAGGAGTGGACCGGCGTCGTCGGCCAGCTGTACGGCGTGCGGGCCCGGGCGTTCGCAACCGCCTCGGAGGAGCTGCTCGGTGCGGTGTGGGCCGCGGACAGCCCCCAGCGCGCTGCCGACGAGGCGCACGCGCGGAGCCTGGCGGACGCGGGCGAGCGGCTGCGCGGCTTCGCGCCGTCGGTCGCGGACGTCGCCGTGCTGTCGCGGGGCCCGGAGCGGGTCGAGCTGCAGCTCGTCGACGGCTGGAGCGCCTACGAGGTCGTGGACGCCGAGCGCCCCGACGGACCGCCGCTGCGGACGGCGCCCGCCCGGCCGGCCACGCCGGTGCGCGTGGTGCTGGTCCGCGGCGCCGAGGGATGGCGGATGGAGAGCGCCCAGCGGCTGGGCTGAGGTCGGGTCAGTCGCGGCCGAGCGCCGTCCGGAGCGTCTCCGCCAGGTCGGTGTCGGTGAACTCGTAACCGGATTCCAGCAGCTTCGCCGGAACCGCCCGCTGACCGCCGATGACGCTGGCCCGGCCAAACTCGCCGAGGCCCGTCGAGATGGCGAACGCCGGCACCGGCAGCGGGGTGGGCCGGTGCAGCACGCTGCCGAGCACGCGGGTGAACTCGGCGTTCGTCACCGGAGCGGGCGCGGCCAGGTTGACCGGTCCCGACACGTCCGCGGTGAGCAGGTGGCGCATGGCCCCGATCTCGTCGTCCAGGCTGATCCACGGCCAGTACTGCTTCCCCGACCCCAGCCGGCCGCCGAGCCCGAGCCGGAAGACCAGGCCGAGCACCTTGACCAGCATCGCCCCCGGGCCCAGTACCAGGCCGGTGCGGAGCAGCACCACCCGCACGCCGGCGTCGGCGGCCGCGGCGGTGGCTGCCTCCCAGCGCACGCACAGCTGGGCCAGGAAGTCCGAGCCGGGCGGAGCGTCCTCGCGGATCTCCGCGGGCCCCGTGTCGCCGTAGTAGCCGATGCCGGACGCGTTGAGCAGGGCCCGTGGCCGCGACGGGTCAGCGGTCGCCGCGGCGGCCAGCGCCTGGCTGATCGTCGCCGTGGCGTCCAGCCGGCTGTTCACCAGCTCCTGCCGGTAGCCCCGGGTCCAGGGACGCGGGCGGATGGGGGCGCCGGCCAGGTTGATCACCGCGTCGACGTCGCGCAGCACCGAGGGATCGATCCGGTGGTGGTGGGGGTCCCAGCGGTGCTCGTCGACGGTCCGCGGGGTGCGGCGGACCAGCTGCAGCACCTCGTGCCCCTCGGCGCGCAGGGCGGGCACGAGCGCCCCTCCGATGAGGCCGGAGGCTCCGGCCACGGCGATCTTCACGAGCTACCTCCTTCGGTCCCCCCGGACACGATCAGGGCCCCGGCTCGTCGCCGGGGCCCTGATCCGGCCCCGTCCCGAGGCCCACGCCGAGCGTGCGAGGCGTGAGGAGGACGGGGTGCTGCTTCAGGCGAGGCCGAGCTCGCCCTGGAACTGACCGGACTCCAGCCGTTCCTTCACGGTGGTGAGGAACCGCGCGGCGTCGGCACCGTCGACGATGCGGTGGTCGTAGGTCAGCGCCAGGTAGACCATCGAGCGGACGGCGATGACCTCGCCGAGCTCGTCGTCCTCCATGACCACCGGACGCTTGACGACCGAGCCCACCCCGAGGATGGCCACCTGCGGCTGGTTGATGATCGGCGTGTCGAACAGGGCGCCCCGGCTGCCGGTGTTGGTCAGCGTGAAGGTGCCGCCACCGAGCTCGTCCGGGGTGATCTTGTTGGAGCGGGTGCGCTCGGCGAGGTCGGCGATCTTGCGGGCGAACCCGCCCAGGCTGAGGTCACCGGCATCGTGGATCACGGGGACCAGCAGACCGCGCTCGGTGTCCACCGCGACGCCGAGGTTCTCCGCGTCGTGGTAGGTGACGGTGCCCGCCTCCTGGTCGATCGAGGAGTTCACCGACGGGTGGATCTTGAGCGCCTCGACGGCGGCCTTGGCGAAGAACGGCAGGAAGGACAGCTTGACGCCTTCGCGGTTCTCGAAGTCCCCCTTCGCCTGCTGCCGGAGCTGGGCGATGCGGGTGACGTCGACCTCGAGGACCGTCGTCAGCTGGGCGCTGACCTGCAGCGACTCGACCATCCGCTTCGCGATGACCGTCCGGAGGCGGGACATCTTCTCCGTGCGGCCCCGCAGCGAGGTGTCCGGCGTGGCGGCCGCCGACGGGGTCCGCGGGCCACCCGGGGAGGACGACGCGGCGGGAGCAGCAGCCGGAGCGGGCGCGGACGCCTTCTCCGCGGCGGCCAGGACGTCCTGCTTGCGGATCCGGCCACCGACGCCGCTGCCGGTCACCGAGCCGAGGTCGACACCGCGCTCGGCGGCGAGCCGGCGCACCAGCGGTGTGACGTAGCTGCCCCCGCCGTCGCCGCCGGAGGACTGCTGGCCGGCCGGGGCCTGCGGCGCCACCTGGGGCGGCGGGGCGGAGGTGGGCGACTCGGCCGGCTGTGCTCCGCTGGCGCCGTAGTCGCCACCGGGCTGCGTCGTCGTGCCGGCTGCGGGCTTGGCCTCGGGTGCGGCCTGGGGCTTCTCCTCGGCCGGGGCCTCCTGCTTCGGGGCCTCCTGCTTCGGGGCCTCCTGCTTCGGGGCCTCCTGCTGGGGGGCCTCCTGGGCGGGAGCGGAGCCGCCGCCGGCACCGGAGCCGATGACGGCGAGCTGCGCGCCGACGTCGACGGTCTCGTCCTCGTTCACGGTGATCTCGAGCAGGGTGCCGCTCACGGGGGCCGGGATCTCGGTGTCGACCTTGTCGGTCGAGACCTCCAGCAGCGGCTCGTCGGCGGTGACCTCGTCGCCCACGGCCTTGAGCCAGCGGGTGACCGTACCTTCGGTGACGCTCTCGCCGAGCGCCGGCATGGTGACCGGGGTGCCCTCGCCGCCGCCGCCGCCGCCACCACCGCCGTCGCCGTCGCCGCTGCTCTCGGCCGGCGCGGGAGCCGGCTCCTCCTGCGGGGGGGACTGCTCCTGCTCCTGCTGCGGCTCCGGGCTCGCGTCCTCGACCTGCTGGTCGGGGGTCTGCGGGGTCTCGTCGTCCTCGGCCGAGGCCGGCGGCGCCGCGTCCCCACCTCCGTCGCCGTCGCCGCCGATGACGGCCAGCTCGGCGCCGACGTCGACGGTCTCGTCCTCGGCGACCAGGATCTTGGTCAGCACGCCCGCGGCGGGCGAGGGGATCTCGGTGTCGACCTTGTCGGTCGACACCTCGAGGAGGGGCTCGTCGACCTCGACCTGCTCACCCTCCTGCTTGAGCCATCGGGTGACCGTGCCCTCGGTGACGCTCTCGCCCAGGGCGGGCATGGTGACGGACGTCGGCATCGGGGCAGGACTCCTTCGTGGCGCTGGGCAGGTGGGGTGTGCGGGTCAGCCGTGGACGTGCAGCGGCTTGCCGGCGAGAGCCAGGTGGGCTTCGCCCATCGCCTCGCTCTGCGTCGGGTGGGGGTGGATGAGGCTGGCGACGTCGTCGGCCTCGGCCTCCCAGTTGTAGATGAGCTGGGCCTCGGCGATGAGCTCGCCGACCCGGCTGCCGACCATGTGGATGCCGACGACGGGGCCGTCGGGGGACTGGATCAGCTTCACCGCGCCGGTGGTCTTGAGGATCTGGCTCTTGCCGTTGCCCGCGAGGTCGTAGGTGAGGGTCTTGACCTCGCCGTAGCGCTCCTTGGCCTGCGCCTCGGTGAGGCCGACGGAGGCGACCTCGGGCTCGGAGTAGGTGATCCGCGGGACGCCGGCGTAGTCGATCGGGGCGGGCTCGAGCCCGGCGACCTTCTCGGCGACGAGGATGCCCTCGCCGAATCCGACGTGGGCCAGCTGCAGCGTGGGGATGAGGTCGCCGACGGCGGAGACCGTGGGGAGGTTGGTCGAGCAGTACTCGTCGACGAGGACGTAGCCGCGGTCCATCTGCACGCCGGCCTCCTCGTAGCCGAGGCCCTCGCTCACCGGGCCGCGACCGACGGCGACGAGCAGCAGCTCGGCCTCGATCTCCTTGCCGTTCTCCAGCGAGACCTTGACGCCGTTGTCGGTGTGCTGGACGCCGGAGAAGCGGCTGCCCAGCTCGAAGGCGATCTTGCGGCGGCGGAACGCGCGCTCGAGCAGCTTCGAGGAGGACTCGTCCTCGAGCGGGACCAGGTGGGGGAGCGCCTCGACGATGGTGACGTCCACGCCGAAGGACTTCCAGGCGCTGGCGAACTCGCAGCCGATGACGCCGCCGCCCAGGATGATCGCCGAGGCGGGCACGCGGTTCAGGTTCAGGGCGTGGTCGCTGGTGATGACCTTGGTGCCGTCGACGTCCAGGCCCGGGAGGCTGCGGGCGTAGGAGCCGGTGGCGAGCAGGATGTGCTTGCCCTCGTAGCTCTGGCCGTTCACCTCGACGGTGGTGGGGGAGGTGAGCCGGCCCTCGCCCTCGACGTAGGTGATCTTGCGGGCCTTCACCAGGCCCTGCAGCCCCTTGTAGAGCTTGGCGATCACGCCGTCCTTGTAGCTGTTGACGCCGTCCATGTCGATGCCGGCCAGGGAGGTCTTCACGCCGAACTGCTCGCCCTCGCGGGCCATGTCGGCGACCTCGCCGGCGTGCAGCAGGGCCTTGGTCGGGATGCAGCCCCGGTGCAGGCAGGTGCCGCCGACCTTGTCCTTCTCGATCAGGACGACGTTCAGTCCGAGCTCCGAGGCCCGGAACGCCGCGGCGTAACCACCCGAGCCACCGCCGAGGATGACCAGGTCGGCGGGGGACGTGGGTGCACTCACGTGTTCTGCTCCTCTGCTGCGGTGTCTGGCCTCGCTCGAGCGGGCGGGGCCTCGGGTCCATCCTGCCACTCCGGGAACGACCCGGCCGGGACCGCCGTTGCCTTGCCGAGCGTGCCGATGATCACGAGGGTCGTCGTGGGCGCGACGGAGGAGCGGAGAGGTGCCATGGGGCTGTTCGACCGGCTGCGTGGCCGGGGGCGTCGTCGTCCCGGCCGGGCGCGGAACGACGGGCGGCGGGGCACCCTCGACCGCGGCTCGCACCGCACCGACCTGGCACACCTGGAGCGGTTCGTGGCCTCGCGCCGCGGCGTCGAGGGGTACGTCGAACCGCGGACGGCGGTCACCGAGACCACCATCGTGCTGGTCGCCGCCGACGGGGAGTGGACCCGGCGGCGCATCGACGGGCCCGACGTCGCCCGCAAGCTGTCCCGGGACCTCGCGATCCCGGTGTACGACGCGCAGGTCACCGGCTACCCCCAGCGGATGCGCGACTGGTCGTCGCGGCAGAAGGGGCTCTGACATGGCGATCCTCCGGATCGCACCGCGGCCAGGAGCCGTCCCCCAGGTGCGCTGAGCCGGTCCGTCGTGCCTGCGCGGACCCCTCCGGGGCCCACTCGGCCCGACACAGCGCCCCTCAGCCTTCGATGAGGGCCTCGATCGTCGCGAGCAGGGTGCGCACCGGCACGCCGGTGCCTCCCTTGGGCGTGTAGCCCCACGGGCCGCCGGTGTTGAAGCTGGGGCCGGCGATGTCGATGTGGGCCCACGGCAGGCCCGCGGGCACGAACTCCTTGAGGAAGTGGCCGCCCACCAGCATGCCGCCCATCCGGTCGGCGTTGGCGTTGACGAAGTCGGCGACGGGGGAGTCCAGGCCACGGCGCAGCTCGGGCGGCAGCGGCATCGCCCACATGGACTCACCGCTGCGGCGGGAGGCGGCGACGACGGTGTCGCGCAGGTCGTCGCTGCCCATGACCCCGGAGGTGCGCGCACCGAGCGCCACCATCTGGGCGCCGGTGAGCGTGGAGGTCTCCAGCAGCGCGTCCGGGCCGTCCTCGGCCGCCCGCGCGATGGCGTCGGCCAGCACGACCCGGCCCTCGGCGTCGGTGTTGGTGATCTCGGCCTTCTTGCCGTTCCGGAAGGTGACGACGTCGGCCGGGCGGTAGGCCGTCCCGCTGGGCAGGTTCTCGGCCATCGGCACGGTCGCGGTGACCTCGACGGGCAGCCGCAGCTGGGCGACCAGGCAGATGGTGGCGATCACGGCCGCGGCGCCGGCCATGTCGCTCTTCATGTCCTCCATCTTCGCCGCGGGCTTGATCGAGATGCCGCCGCTGTCGAAGGTGATGCCCTTGCCGACCAGCGCGATCTTCCGGCGCGCGCCCTTGCCCGAGTAGGTCAGGCGCAGCAGCCGCGGCTTGCGGGTGGACCCCGAGCCGACGGCCAGGATGCCGCCGTAGCCGCCGGCGGCGAGCGCGTCCTCGTCCAGGATCTCCGAGGTCAGCCCGAGCTTCTCGCCGGCCGCCGCACCGCGGGCGGCGAACTCGGCGGGGTAGAGGTCGTTGGGCGGGGTGTTCACCAGGTCGCGGACGAGGGCGACGGCATCGGCCACGGCGCGGGCGCGGCGCAGCGCGGTCTCGGCCTCCGCGGTGCCGGGGACGACGACGGTGAGCTGCTGCGGCGGCAGCGGCCGGTTCGCGGGCAGGTCGGACTTGTAGGCGGTGAACTCGTACGCGCCGAGCAACGAGCCCTCGCCGACGGCGTGCAGGCGCTCGGCGTCGGGCGCACCTCCGACGGCGGCCAGCAGGGTGACCACCGACCGGCGGCCGGTCAGCGCACGGCTGGCGGCCCCGGCGGCACGTCGGACCGCTTCCGGCGTGTAGCTGCCGTCGGCGTCGGGCGCCCCGAGGCCGGCCACGGCGACGACCGGGAAGGGGCCCTGGCCGAAGGACGCCAGGCGGGTGACCTCGTCCTCACCACCCCGCGCGCCGAGGTCGGCCAGCGCGGCGAACAGCCGGCCGCCGAGCAGTCGGTCGACCGCCTCGGCTCCCGGGGTCGGCAGTGGTCCGTCGGGACCCTTGCCCACCGCGACGACGACGGCGTCGCCGGTGAGCTTCTCGAGGGGCTGGTCGGTGGCGGTGATCGTCGGCGGCACGGCCTGATCGTAGAAGGACCCCCTTCTCGACGTCCCCCGCAGGCTCGGGCCGAGCCTCGGGAGGGGGCCGCCACTACCTTGGCCAGCGTGAGCCCGCTGACCTCCCCCCTGCACGACCGGCACGTGACCGCCGGCGCCAAGCTCGCCGACTTCGGGGGGTGGTCGATGCCCATCGAGTACGCCGGGGGAGGAGTGCTCGCCGAGCACGCCGCCGTCCGCCGGGGCGTCGGGCTGTTCGACGTCTCGCACCTGGGCACCGGCACGGTGCGGGGGCCGGGTGCGGCGGCGTTCGTCGATTCCTGCCTGACCAACGATCTCGGCCGCATCGGCCCGGGCCAGGCGCAGTACACCCTGTGCTGCCTGCCCGACGGCGACCCGCGGGCCGGGGGAGTGGTCGACGACCTGATCGTCTACCTGCACGGGCCCGACGACGTCCTGCTGGTGCCCAACGCCGCCAACGCCGCCGACGTGCTGGGCCGGCTGGCTGCGGAGGCGCCCGCCGGTGTGACCGTGGAGGACCGGCACGCCGAGGTCGCCGTCCTCGCCGTGCAGGGGCCCCGCTCGCTGCAGGTGCTGGAGCTGCTCGGCCTGCCCGGTGAGTTGTCGTACATGTCCTTCGTGACCGGGTCGGGAGCGGGCGGCGCGGAGGTCACCGTCTGCCGCACCGGCTACACCGGCGAGCACGGCTACGAGCTGCTGGTGGACGCCGACCGCGCCGGTGAGCTGTGGGACGCGCTCCTGGAGGCGGGCCAGGACCTCGGCATCCGGCCGTGCGGTCTGGGTGCGCGGGACACGCTGCGCACCGAGATGGGCTACCCGCTGCACGGCCACGAGCTGTCGCACGACATCACGCCGGTGCAGGCCCGCGCGGGCTGGGCGGTGGGCTGGAAGAAGCCGGCGTTCTGGGGGCGGGAGGCGCTGCTTTCCGAGCGCGCGGCAGGCCCGGCTCGGCAGCTGTGGGGACTCAGGGCGACCGGCCGCGGCATCCCGCGCGCCGGCATGGCGGTCCTCGACGCGGCCGGGACGCGCGTCGGCGAGACCACCAGCGGCACCTTCTCGCCGTCGCTGAAGACCGGCATCGGCCTGGCGCTGATCGACTCCGGTGCCGGGATCGCCGACGGCGCCGAGCTGGCCGTCGACGTCCGCGGCCGCCCGCAGGCCGTCGCGGTCGTCAAGCCGCCGTTCGTCCCGTCGCACGTCCGCTAGGCCGCGTCCGGAGGCTGGCTGCGGACCTACGAGTGGGGAGAGGGCCGGGGCCTCTTCAGCCGGCGTTCTTGCGCGTCGGGTCGCCGTCGCCCTTGTCCGGCTCGGCCTTGGCGGGCAGCGTGTCTGCCTTCACCGCGTCGCGCTGGCCCATCGGCACGGGATCGCCGTCGGTCGTGTCGTGGCCGGTCTGGTGTTCGGCCTCGGAGTTGATCTCCGCCCCGAGCAGCACGAGGTAGGACGTCAGGTACAGCCACAGCATCAGCACGATGACGCCGGCGATCGCGCCGTACGTCTCGTTGTACGAGCCGAAGTTGTTGACGTAGAAGGTGAAGCCGAGGCTGACCACCGCCCACATGACGGTCACCACGAGGGAGCCCAGACTCACCCACCGGAACCGGGGCGCGTCACGGTCCGGCGCGACGCGATACAGCACCGCGAGGGAACCGGCGACCACGGCCAGGAGGGCCACCCAGCGGCCGATCTCGGCCAGCACGGTGCCCACGGACCCCAGCGGGAGGGCGTCGAGCACCACCGGCAGCACGGCGACCAGGCCGATGGTCAGCACGACGAAGACGACCGCGCCCAGGGTGAGCACGACGGACAGCGCCCGCAGCTTGACGAAGTTGCGGGTCTCGACCTCGTCGTAGGCGATGTTGACCGCCTTCACCAGGTTGTTGACGCCGCCCGACGCGGTGAAGAGCGCGCCGAAGGTGGACAGGAGGAGCCCCCAGGTCAGCGCGCCGCCGGCCTCGGTGATCGCGGTGACCTGCTCGGTGATCAGTTCCTGGGCGGCTTCCGGCAGCTCGGCGGTGAGCTCGGCGACCTGATCGGCCGCCTGTTCCCGGGAGGCGACCAGGCCGTAGATGGAGATCAGCGCGATGAGGGCGGGGAAGAGTGCCAGGAAGCCGAAGAACGCCACCCCGCCGGCGATGATCGGCATGTTGTCGGCGTTGTTCTCCGCCCACGCCCGCTTGAGGACCTGCTTCCAGCCGCGGGCCGGGATGCCCATCGGCGTCGCGGCGTCGATCCCGGGCAGCTGGTCGGGCCCCGGCGCGCCCTCGGGCAGCCGGTTCGGGTCCGGCGCAGGCCGGCCGTCCGACGCCGCCTTCGCCGCCGCCGCGCGACGGGCCGCCTTCTCCTCGACCCGCTCACGGATCCGGTCGACGGCGCTCTCGCGCGGCCGCGTGCCGGTCATGCGTCTTCCCCTCATCCGTGTGCTGCCTGGGTCGCGTCGACGCCGGCCCCGTCCGGAGGCTCGTCCCGAGCGTGCGAGGGACGAGTGGGACGGGGTCCTCCCTCAGTCGCCCGGCCAGCTCCCGGTCAGCTTCTGGAAACCCTCGGCGCCGAACCGGTCGACGGCCGCCCGGACGGAGGCGAAGATGGCGCCCTGCAGCGCCGAGGAGAGCAGGATCTCCCACAGCGGGTACTCGGTCTGCAACGCCGTGGGCGGATCGTCCTCGCCGGAGACCCGCTTCCACACCTGGTTGAAGATCGCACCCGACACGGCACCGGCCAGCAGACCGCTGGCCAGGCCGATCGGCCGGTAGGCGAGCTTGGCTCCCTTGCTCAACGCTTCCTCCTCCTCGCGGCCCGGCGGGCCCTCTTGTCAGCCTTCGCGGCGTCCTTCCGCGCGGCGGCACTCCGGGCCGCCAGCTCCTTGCGGGCCGACCGCGCCTCCCGCTTGCGTCCGGCGCGCACGCCCAGGACGAGTTCCTCGGTGGTGGCCCGCCGGCGGGCGCGCCGCCGGCGCCACAGGACCACGCCGATCAGGCCAGCCACCGCGGCACCCGCACCGGCGAACGCCGGAGGGCTCTCCCGGTAGGTCTCCACAGCGGTGTCCTTGGCGCGCGCCGCGCTCTCCTTGGCGCGGGCGGGGACGTCGAGGCGTTGGCTCAGCTCGTCGACGGTGCGGCTCAGCTGCTCCCGGGTCGCCTCGATGTCGGCCCGGATCGCGTCGGGGTCGGTGGGACCGTCCTTGGCCGCATCCTGCGCCGGCCCGTTGCCGGGGCGGTCGCCAGTCGGTGTGCTCACCGGCGCGCACTCTCCTTCACGGTCGCGATGTCGGTCTTCACGCTCGCCATGGCCTCGGTGGGCACCGGCGGGGAGCCCTTGTCGACGTCCTTCTTGCCGACCAGGGCGAGCACGCCGGCGATGGTGAAGAGCGCGACGGCGACGATCAGCGCCGCCAGCCAGGCCGGCAGCACCAGGTCCAGTGCCAGCACGGCGGTGGCGACGAGGACGGCCAGCCCGAGGAAGGCGAAGAGGCCGGCGCCGCCGAAGAGGCCGGCGCCGACACCCAGTCGCTTGGCCTTCTGGGTGACCTCCGCCTGTGCGAGGCGGGCCTCGTCGCGGACCAGCCGGCTGATCTGCTCGGTGAGCTGCCCGATGAGCTGCCCGGTCGAGGCGTTCTCGGGTGCGGGCTTCTGGTCGGCGCGGGTGGCGCCGGTGGCGTCGTGGGACAGGGGTGCGGTCATCGGTCCTCCGGGTGGACGTGTCGGTGGACTGCCATGCCCGGCCGACGGGGGCGGTAACCGGGTTGATGATCACGTCACCGCATCGGTGGCGCGCTAGCGTGCGGGCATGAGCTGGCACTGGCGCCTCGAGGGCCCCACCGGGGCGACCGTCGACCCGTCGTCGATCGGGGTCGAGATCCCGCCCGCCGACAACCAGGGGGATGCGGAGTCCTGGCTGGGGGAGAACTGGCGGGACCTGCTCGACAGGGGCGTCGCGACCGTGACCCTCTTCGAGGACGACCGCGAGGTCTACGGACCCATGGGGCTCGCGGCTTCCTGACCCTGTACCTCAGGTGGAGGGTCTCTCCTGCCTCCCGGAGTCCCGGGAGGCAGGAGAGGGGGCTCAGGCTCCGCGCTGGACCTTGGCCGGGTCGCGCTCGACGACGTCGCCGAGAGCCTGGTCGATGCGGGCCAGGACGTCGGCGTCCAGCGTGACGCCGGCGGCCTTGACGTTGTCCTGCACCTGCTCGGGCCGGCTCGCCCCGATGATCGCCGCGGCGACGTTCGGGTTCTGCAGCACCCAGGCCAGGGCCAGCTGCGCCATGGACAGCCCCAGGTCGGCCGCGATCGGGACGAGGTCCTGGACGCGGGTGAGGAGCTCCTCGTTCCGGAGGAACCGCTTCATCGACCCGCCGGCCTCCGCGTGGCCGCCCCGGGAGTCGGCCGGCGGCTGCTGACCCGGCAGGTACTTGCCGGTGAGGATGCCCTGGGCCAGCGGTGACCACACGATCTGCGACAGGCCGTGCTTCTCGGACGTGGGCACGACCTCGTCCTCGATGACCCGCCAGAGCATCGAGTACTGCGGCTGGTTGCTGATCAGCTGGATGCCCAGCTCACGCGCCATCTCGGCGCCCGCGGCGATCTCCTCGGCGTTCCACTCCGAGACGCCGATGTAGAGCACCTTGCCCTGCCGCACCAGGTCGGCGAACGCGGTCATCGTCTCCTCGAGCGGCACCGAGGAGTCGTAGCGGTGCGCCTGGTAGAGGTCGACGTAATCGGTCTGCAGGCGCTCCAGCGAGGCCGTGCAGCTCTCCATGATGTGCTTGCGGGACAGCCCGCGGTCGTTCCGGCCCGGACCGGTGGGCCAGTAGACCTTGGTGAAGATCTCCAGCCCCTCGCGGCGCTGCCCGGCCAGTGCGCGGCCGAGGACGGACTCGGCCTTGGTGCCGGCGTAGACGTCGGCGGTGTCGAAGGTGGTGATGCCTTCGTCGAGGGCGGCCCGCACGCAGGCGTGCGCGGCGTCCTCCTCCACCTGGCTGCCATGGGTCAGCCAGTTGCCGTAGGCGATCTCGGAGATGGTCAGGCCGGAGCGGCCGAGGCGTCGGAATTCCACGGACGCCGACGTTAGGCCCCACCTGGGGCGGCCGCGCGTCCGACCCGACGGCGAGCGGCGGCGTGCCCGGGCCCGACCCGCAGCTCGTCCCCGTCGGACAGCAGCCGGGCGCCGTGCCGGGCGAGCCGGGCGGCCAGCTCGGGGGCGGGCGGGTTGTGGTGGCTCAGGTGCACGGCCACGACCTCGGTGGCCGGCGTGACGGCGCCTGCGGCGCGCAGCCGGTCGAGCTGGGCGGGGAACGTCCGGAGGTCGAGGTGCTGCGTGCCGTGGTCGCTGCGGTCGCCGAAGGTCTGCTCCAGCAGGACGACGTCGAAGGCCGCCCCGCGCACCGCCTCGACGGCGGCGGCGGGCAGCGGGCCGGTGTCGGTCGCGTAGAGCAGCCGCGCGCCGTCGGGGCCGGTGACGTCGTAGAGCACCGCCGGCACCTCGTGGTCGGCCGGCAGCACGCGGACGGCGTGGTCGCCGCACTGCAGCGCGTCGCCGGCCTCGACCGCGACGAGGGACACGGGGGAGTCCGGTGCGAGCCACGGCCGGCAGGTCTCCATCGCGTCGCGCGGGCCGACGATCGTCAGGCGCTCCCCGGGCAGCACCCAGTGCCGCCAGAGCAGGGCGAAGGGTGCGCAGTGGTCGGGGTGCGCGTGGGTCACCAGGACCGTGCGCACCTCGGCCAGCGAGATGCCGCCGGGCGGCAGCGCGGGGGAGAGGTCGAGCAGCACGGCGTCGTCGACGAGCACCGAGGTCTGCTGCCGGTGCTCACCGCGTGCGCGGGCGTCCGCGCACGACGCGCACGAGCACCACGGGTTGGGCCAGCCGTCGGCCGAACCCGTGCCGAGCAGCCGGACGTGCACGGGCGCCGCGGCTCAGACGTCGGCGCCCAGCGGGACCTCGGGCTTGGGGAACCGCCAGCGGCGGATCATCGTCGCCCGGGTGATGCCGTACCAGGTGGCGCCGCGGGTCTTCTCGGTCCCGGCCGGGAACCGGTCGGCCAGCGTCCGCTTGATCTTCCGGCCCAGGACGACGGAGTCGACGATCAGCAGGAGGAAGAACCCGAACAGCAGGAAGCTGGCGTACGCCCGCAGCGTCGCGTTGGGCACGAAGGTGCCGACGAGCGCGACACCGGCGATGACCAGGAACCAGCTGCCCACGTTGCGCCGGCTGTCGACGATGTCGCGCACCGTCCTGCGGACCGGACCGCGGTCGCGCGCCGGCAGGAAGGCCTCGTCACCACGCGCCGCTGCGCCGCGGGCGTCCTTCCGGCCGGCGGCCTGCTGCTCGCGCATCCGGCGGTAGGCCTCCTTGCGCGTGGTCGGCGGCGGCGGCGGCGGGCCCGGACGGCGGCCCTGCGCCTCGTTGCGGCGCGGGGTGGGACGGCCCTTGCCCGAGGTCTTGAGGACGTGCGCGCCGGAGTCGCCCGAGGGGGCGGTGTCGGTCGTCTCGGCGGCGTTCCGGCGGCCGGGCAGGCGGAGCTTCACGGAGCGGGAGTCTACGTGGACCCCCTCGCCGGGTCCGGAATCGCCGGTCGGCGCCGTACAGTGGAAGAAGCTCCGCCACGGCGGCGTTGATCCGCCGCAGATGGTGCGCAGCGGACACCTCGGATGGAGGAGGACACGAACATGACGGTTCAGGACACCACGACTCTCGACGGTGGCACGGCCGGAGCCACGGGCGTACTGCTCAGCGACCCCGCGGCCGCGAAGGTCAAGGCGCTGCTGGACCAGGAGGGCCGCGACGACCTGCGTCTGCGCATCGCCGTCCAGCCCGGCGGCTGCTCGGGCCTGCGGTACCAGCTCTTCTTCGACGAGCGGTACCTCGACGGCGACCAGACCTACGAGTTCGGCGGGGTCGAGGTCATCGTCGACCGGATGAGCGGCCCCTACCTCGGCGGTGCCACGATCGACTTCGTCGACTCGATCGAGAAGCAGGGCTTCACGATCGACAACCCGAACGCCGGCAGCTCCTGCGCGTGCGGCGACTCGTTCAGCTGATCACCAGCGCCTGAACGCACCAGCGCCCGGTTCCCTCCAGGGGAGCCGGGCGCTGTCGCGTCCAGGGTCGCGACCAGTCGGGGCCCGGAGGGTCCCCGCGAGGAACGACGACGGGGCTCCGCTCGTCAGGGGAACGGCACGTGGCCGCGGTGCGATCCGGAGGATCGCGGTGTCATCGCGTCAGAGCCGGACGGGGTAGACCGTCTGCGGGATCTCCGGGCGGATGCGCCCCTCGACGAAGATCCCGTGCCAGATCATGAAGACCAGCAGCGTCCAGAGCTTGCGCGAGTAGTCGACCGGGGAGCCGTTGCGCTGGTTCACCCGGTGGGCGGCCAGCATGGCCAGCACCTGGGACTTGTCCAGCCACTCGTCGGTGCGGCTGGCCTCGATGACCGAGCGGGCCCAGTCGTGCAGGTCCTCGGCCAGCCAGTGCCGGGTGGGGACGGGGAAGCCGAGCTTCCGGCGGTTGAGCACGTGTGCCGGCACGATCTGCTCCAGCGCCCGGCGCAGGGCGTACTTCGTCGTCTCCCGGGTGACCCGCTGGTCGACCGGCAACGTGCTCGCCACCCGGAACACCTCGGGGTCGAGGAACGGCACCCGCAGCTCGAGCGAGTTCGCCATGGTCATCTTGTCGGCCTTGACCAGGATGTCGCCGCGCAGCCAGGTGAACAGGTCGACGTACTGCATGGCGGTGACGTCGTCGTACCCGGCGGCGCGGGTGCGCTCGTACAGCTCCCGGGTGACGGTGACGTGGGAGAGGTCCGGGTCGTGCGTGCGCAGCAGGCCCAGCTCGTCGTCCCGGAAGAGCCGCGCGTTGCCGTAGTAGCGCTGCTCCAGGGGGATCGACCCGCGCCGCAGCAGGTCCTTGCCGCGCATCCCGTCCGGCAGCTTCCCCGACAGTGCGCCCAGCGCCCGCCGGATGCCGGACGGGAGCTTCTCGAACGCGGCCAGCGACAGCGGCTCGCGGTAGATGTTGTAGCCGCCGAAGAGTTCGTCGGCGCCTTCCCCCGAGAGCACGACCTTCACGTGCTTGCGCGCCTCGCGGGCGATGAAGTACAGCGGGACGAGCGCCGGGTCGGCCACGGGGTCGTCGAGGTACCAGACCACCAGCGGGATGGCGTCGGCGAACTCCTCGGCGCTGACGACCTTGGTGATGTGCTTCACCCCGATCGCGGCTGCCGACTCGGCGGCGACGTCGATCTCGGAGAAGCCCTGGCGCTCGAACCCGGTGGTGAAGGTGAGCAGGTCCGGGTTGTAGCGCTTGGCGAGTGCGGCGATGGCCGTGGAGTCGATCCCGCCGGACAGGAACGACCCCACCGTGACGTCGGCGCGCATGTGCACGCGCACCGAGTCGTCGAGCACCTCGGCGATGCGGTCGTAGAGAGGCTGCTGCTCGTCCTTCGCCACCGGCCGGATCGGGAACGTGGGGTGGAAGTAGCGCGTCGTCGTCAGCTCGCCGTCGGCGACGGTGAAGCTGGTGCCGCTCTCGATGCGCCGGATGCCGCGGTGCAGCGTCGCGGGCTCGGGGACGTACTGCAGCGTGAGGTAGTGCTGCAGCGACGCGCTGTCGACCCCTCCGGCAGCCGCGCTGCCGCCGAGCATCTCCAGCAGCGCCTTCTTCTCCGACGAGAAGGCGAGCGCCCCGTCGGCCAGGCGGGTGACGAACAGGGGCTTGATGCCGAACGGGTCACGGGCGCCGAAGACGGTGTGCTGCTCGGTGTCCCAGATGAGGAAGGCGAACATGCCCCGCAGCCGGTGGACGACGTCCTCGCCCCACAGGTGGAAGCCGGCGACGATCGCCTCGGTGTCACCCTCGGTGGCGAAGGTCGCGCCTGCGGCGGCCAGCTCCTCGCGGAGCTCGAGGTAGTTGTAGATCTCGCCGTTGAAGACGATGCGGTAGCGACCGTCGGCGTAGGGCATCGGCTGGTGGCTGTGCTCGATGTCGATGAACGACAAGCGGTTGAAGCCGAACACCGCTCGGCCGTCGGACCACTGTTCGGTCTCGTCGGGGCCGCGGTGGCGCAGGCAGTGCTGGGCCTCCCGGACCGCCGCGACCGTGCTGTCGTCGACGCGGTCGGCGTCGGTGGAGAAGTAGGCGAGCAGGCCGCACATCGGGAGCAGGTCTCCGGGGATAGGAGGGGAAGGGCAGGACCGGCCGGGCTCAGACCCGTTCACCGGCGCGCATCTTCGCCGTCGCCCGGCGCTCCGCGAAGAAGGACAGCACCGGGACGGTGCCGGCGATCACCGTGAGCAGGAAGCCCTTGAGGGTCCACCTCGCCCGCAGCGCGAGGTCCACCGCGGACAGGAAGAACAGACCGTAGAGCCAGCCGTGCGCGGTGCCCAGGACCGTGGACGGCCCGGGGACGTCGGCCAGGTGGTTGAGCGGCACCGCGATGAAGATCAGCGCGATGAGCAGGACGCCGACGACGGTCGCCATGACCCGGTAGCGCAGCATCGCCTGGCCGATGGCCTCGTCGGAGTTGCGCGAGGACACCGTGCGCTCAACGGGCACTGCTGCTCCGCTGGCCGAGCGCCCGCTCGTTGAGTTCTGCGAGGTAGGCGTTGTACGCGGCCAGCTCGGGGTCGCCGGTCGTGTCGATGCGGGGCCGCTGGTACAGGACCACGGCGTGTCCGGGCAGGTCCTCGTCCGGGTCACGGTGCAGCTCGTCCCGGACCATGCGGACGTAGAACCACAGGCCCATCGCCCCGTAGAGCGGCCACTGTGCCGCGTAGCTCCAGTTCACCGCTCCGCCGCCGGCCTCGGCCTTGGTCAGCTGCCAGTACCCCAGGAAGAAGGTGGCGACGAACAGCGCGGCCACGAGCAGATGCAGGAGCACCCATTTCGGGGTGAGCAGGCGGGACCACACACCTCGACTCTAACCGCCGCGCGCGACGGGTCCCCGCCCTCGCGGGCGCGTCCTGGGCCACAGTGCCCACGACAGTGCCCACGACCCGCCGGGGACGTGTCTCCGGTGGGCGACCGCCGAGCGCCGTCGGCTACGCTCGGCACACACCGTGATCGGCGTGGACGCCGCCTGCCGACACCGGCTCGTGGACCCGCTGGAAGGACCGTCCGGGGCACCGGACGGAGGACGAGGAGGCAACGAGCAGTGGCTCGAGGCAACAGGCTCGCGCGGCTGGCCGCGCTCGGTCTCCTGGGGGTGTTGACCCTCAGCGGGTGCGACATGCCCAACAACGAGTTCTGGCGGTTCGGCTGGCCCGAGGGCATCACCGACCAGGCCGAATCGATGCGCGAGCTGTGGACCGGTTCGGTCATCGCCGCGCTCATCGTCGGCATCGCGGTGTGGGCACTGATCTTCTACTCGATGTGGGCGCACCGGAAGCGCAGCGACGAACTGCCGCGGCAGACGGCCTACAACCTGCCGCTGGAGATCGGGTACACGATCGCCCCGTTCCTCATCATCGCCGGCCTCTTCTTCTTCACCGTGGTCACCCAGAACGAGGTCCTGGAGAACAGCGAGGACCCCGACGAGACGATCCTGGTCAACGCGTTCAAGTGGAACTGGCAGTTCGTCTACCCGGAGACCGCGGGTGAGGACGGCGAGCCGGTCAGCACGGTCGGCACCAGCACCGAGATCCCGGTCCTGGTCGTGCCCACCGACCGGACGGTCCGCTTCAACGTCGCCTCCGCGGACGTCATCCACTCCTTCTGGGTGCCGGAGTTCCTCTTCAAGCTCGACGTCATCCCCGGCAACGCGAACGGGCGGGACAACATCTTCGAGGTGACCGTCCGCGAGGAGGGCGCCTACGTGGGCCGCTGCGCCGAGCTGTGCGGGACCTACCACGCGTACATGAACTTCGAGGTGCGCGCCGTGTCGGGAGACGAGTACGACGACTACCTCGAGGCGCGCGAATCGGGTCTGGGCACCTACGAGGCGCTGACCGAGATCGGGCAGCCGGGCGCTGCCACCGCCACGACGCCGCTGGACCTGTTCCGGGACAAGAACCTCGACCAGCTCCAGGAAGCCGAAGACGATGGCTGACCGCCTGAGGCACCCGGTCCCTCTCGCCACGACGCCCGAGGAGGCACGGCCGTGAAGGTCGAGTCGATCATCTTCAACATCATCGCGTTCTTCTGCATCGTCGCGGCCGTGGTCTACGGCTGGTGGGGCAGGGAGCCGATCGGCACGACGGCCCTGGTGCTCTCAGGTGGCCTGACCGGCATGATCGGCGCGTTCTTCTGGTTCGTGTCCCGGCGGATCGACGCCCGTCCCGAGGACCGCAAGGACGCCGAGATGGCCGACGGCGCCGGCGAGCTCGGGTTCTTCAGCCCGGCCAGCTACTGGCCCTTCGCGCTCGCGCTCTCCGTGGCCCTGACGGGTCTGGGGCTGGCCTACTGGTACTTCTGGCTCATGGCCATCGGGGCCGCCGCCGTCCTGGCCACCGTCGGTGGGCTCCTGTTCGAGTACTACGTCGGGCAGAACGCCACCCAGAGCTGACTTCGGCTCCACCTCGGACGAGGGCCCCTCCCGCCACGGCGGGAGGGGCCCTCGTCCGTTCGCGGCGGGGGAGAGCTACGCGCGGCGGGGTGACGATGAGCGCACGCGCTCGCGGCTGCGGGAGGGGGCGCCCGGTCGCGGCTGGGAAGGCTGCACTCGTCCGCATCCTGCAGGCACTGGCCGAGTCCGCGACTCGCCGAGGACCCAGTCCGGGCGTGCTGGTCGGGTCCCGGGACAGACGCCTCCCGGTCGGCGCGAGTCCTGGTGCATCCGGCGGACGTCCGGGCGGGGACGGGATCGGATGGCGGGGACGATGTCCAGCGATCTTGTAGGTTGACCACCCGCGACGACAGGGGCAGAGACATGGACATGCGGAGGACCGCTCTGCAGCTGACCCGCATGGTGGTGCTGCTGGCGCTGTTGCGTGCGACCGGCTGGTACGCGAACGCGCGGGACCAGCGGACGACGATGCTCGACACGGGCGAGCTCTGGGGACCCTGGGCCGTGGTCTCGCTGGTCAGCCTCCTGTTCGTGGCGCTGGTGATGGTCGGTCGTGGACACTGGCACGCGTGGGCCGTGCTGGCCGCTGAGGGCGTCGTAGCGGGTGTGCTCGCCTTCGTACTGCCCCTGCAGTGGGTTCTCTGGTTCGGGCTCGGTGACGGCTGGAGCACCGCGATGGTGGGCGGCTTCGTGCAGCCGTTGGCCGTGGCGTGGGTGGCCGTCGTCGCTGCTGTGGGTTTCCGTCAGCTACGCGCCCCCCAGGCAGCTGGTGCCCGTCGATCGACAGTGGACGCGGCCGCCTCGGCGTGACGCGCACGTAGGTCGCTCCGTCGGCGACAGCTGCCGACGACCGGTCGCAGCATCTGACGCCGGCCGCCGCTGGAGCCGGCGCCCGGGGTCTTCGTCTGCCCCCATCTGCGGCCCGACTGATCGCGGGGGCGCGACCGACCGTGCCGCCGCGGCCGACGCCGGCCGCGGCCCCGTCGTGCCCGGGAATGACTCGGAGCCGCAGTCCGGGCGCCTGCGCGTGCCCGTCGCTCAGTCACCCGTGTACGCCGGTGCGGGAGCGGCTCGTCGCGACGGAGTGCGTGTGGCCCTCTGGCGTCGTCGACGGTGTCCGACACGGTGCAGGCCGGAGATGCAGCAGGGCCCCGGTGGACGGATCCACCGGGGCCCTGCTGTGCGAGCGGTTTGCGACGTCAGTCGCGCGGCTCCTGCGGGCGACCGCCCTCGGACGGCCGGCCGGACGAGGTCAGCTCGCGCTGCTCGTCGGCCGCCAGTCCGCGGCCCTCGCCGCGCTGTTCGAGCTCGACCTGGGAGGGCTCCTCGATGGGCTTGAAGAAGCCGCGGATCGCCCGGCGTGCGCCGCCGATCTGGTTCATCTTCTTGGGCACCGGCGCCCCGCCGTAGGCGAGCGCACCGTGGCCGTGCTCGTCCACCGGTCCGATCGGCTGGTGGACCTCGATGAACTCACCGTGCGGCAGGCGACGGATGACGCCCGTCTCGATGCCGTGCTCGAGCACCTCGCGGTCGTGCATCTGGAGACCCAGGCAGATCCGGTACGTGATGACGTAGACCAGCGGCGGCAGCACGATCACGCCGAGCCGGCCGAACCAGGTCATCGCGTTCAGGCTTACGTCGAACTTGTCCGCGAAGACGTCGTTGCCACCGGAGAGCATGAGCACGCCGTAGAAGGTCAGCCCCATCATGCCGAGCGAGGTGCGCACGGGGACGTCGCGGGGGCGCTGCAGCAGGTGGTGCGACGCGGTGTCCCCGGTGAGCTTGCGCTCGATGCTCGGGTAGAGCGCCAGGACGGTGAACATCGCGCCGGCGATGACGACGGTCGGCCAGAACAGTGCCGGGATGTTGTAGTCGCCCGGCAGGTTGATGTCCCACGCCGGGAAGATCCGCGTGGACCCGTCCAGGAAGAGGATGTACCAGTCCGGCTGCGAGGCGGCCGACACCTGCGCGGGGTTGTACGGGCCCCACAGCCAGATCGGGTTGATCTGGACCAGGCCGCCCAGCGCGGCGATGACGCCGAACACGATGAACAGCAGACCGGTCGCCTTCGCTGCGAAGGTGGGGAAGAGCCGGTTGCCGACGACGTTGTGCTCGGTGCGACCGGGCCCGGGGAACTGGGTGTGCTTCTGCTTGACCAGCAGCAGCAGGTGCACGGCGATCAGGGCCAGCAGGATGGCCGGGATGATCAGCACGTGCGCGATGTAAAAGCGCCCGATGATCAGCTCGCCGACGAAGTCGCCGCCGAACACCGCCCAGTGGGCCCAGGTACCGATCACCGGGATGGACAGGATGATCGCGCTGATGATCCGGAGGCCGGTACCCGAGAGCAGGTCGTCGGGGAGGGTGTAGCCGGTCACGCCCATGAGCAGGGCGAGCACGAGCATGACGACACCGATCAGCCAGTTCGTCTCCCGCGGCCGGCGGAAGGCGCCGGTGAAGAAGACGCGCAGCAGGTGGATCACGATCGAGGCGACGAACAGCAGCGCCGCCCAGTGGTGGACCTGCCGCATGAACAGGCCGCCGCGGACGTCGAAGGAGAGGTTCAGGGCCGAGTCGTAGGCCGCGGACATCTCCACGCCGCGCAGGGGGGCGTACGTGCCCTCGTACACGACCTCGCGCAGTGACGGGTCGAAGAAGAACGTCAGGTACGTGCCCGACAGCAGCGCGATGAGGAACGAGTAGAGCGCGATCTCACCGAGCAGGAACGACCAGTGGTCGGGGAAGACCTTGTTCAGCGTCCGCCGCAGGGGGCCGGCGACGATCAGCCGGTCGTCGATCTCGGTCGCCGTCTTGCCGAGCCGGGTCGTCGGAGCTCCCGGGGCCGTGGCGGTAGCTGCCATCAGATGCGCTCCCGGTTCCAGTACGTGGGGCCTACGGCTTCAGGGTAGTCGCTGCGTGCGACGAAGAAGCCCTCGTCGTCGACCGTGATGGGCAGCTGTGGCAGGGATCGCGTCGCCGGGCCGAAGACCGGCTTGGCGCCCTCGGTCACCAGGAACTGCGACTGGTGGCACGGGCAGAGGATCCGGCCGGTCTCCTGCTCGTACAGCGACACCGGGCAGCCGGCGTGCGTGCAGATCTTGGAGTAGGCCACGTAGTCGCCGTAGCCGAAGCCGGCCTGGCCATCGCGCGGCACCTCGGCCTCGAGCTGTGCGGGCCGGAGGCGAATCAGCATCGTGGCGGCGTCAGCCTGCCGGTTCCCGCCCGCCACGGCGGGGAAGACCGTCTCCAGGGAGCCGGGCTCCTGGTCGCCGGGGCGGATCGGGCTGCCGTCCTCGCGGACCAGCCGGACGCCCTCGGCCCAGGAGGTGCGGCCCAGGGGGTTACCGGTGTTCGGGTTCTTGATCAGGCCGCCGAGTGGCATGAGGAGCATGAGCCCCAGACCGCCGCCCATGAAGCCCAGCGACCGGGTGATCAGCTTGCGGCGGGCGAGCCCGCTGTTGTGCAGGCCGCCGACGAGCGTGGCCCCGGTGGTGACGCGGTCGAAGTGCGAGCCGTCGTGCTTGTCCTGGACCGCCGTCTCGTGCGGGAGCAGCTTCTTGCTGTAGACGACCAGACCCACGCCCACGAGTGCGAGGGACAGGCCCATCGTGGCGCCCAGCAGGGGGGTGAAGACGGTGCTCCAGCCGGTGTCGACGACGTTCCACTGCCAGTCGGGGAAGAACCAGCCCGATCCGACGTAGACGACGACGAACGCGAAGGCGGAGAGCCCGGCGAGGCCGAACAGCAGGCCGACCTGGCGCACCGCCCGCTTCTCCATCGTCGAACCGGGCTCGGGGCCCGGGTCGACGTGCAAGATCTCCACGCCGTCGTACCGGGCACCGAGGCGGTCGAGGTCCTCCCGCGGCATCGCCGCGAGCTGCTCGGCCGTGTAGTCGTCGTCCGGGCCGCCGTGCTGCGGGCCCGACGAGTCCGCACCGCCGGCGGAGCCGGGGCGGGTGTCGTGCGTCGTCACGCCTTGCTCCCCATCCAGAAGATTCCGAACATCAGCACGCCCACGCCGACGACCCAGATGACCAGGCCTTCGGCGACCGGACCCACCCGGCCGATACCGGCACCGCCGGGGTCGGCCTGGTTGTTGACGGTCTGGACGTAGGCGATGATCGAGCGCTTCTCTTCCGGGGTCAGCTGGTTGTCACCGAACACCGGCATGTTCTCCGGGCCGCTCAGCATGGCCGTGTAGATCTCGAGGTCGTTCGAGTCGTTCAGGCTGGGCGCTGCCTTGCCCGAGGAGAGAGCACCGCCCTCGCCGACGAAGTTGTGGCAGGAGGCGCAGTTCAGCCGGAACAGCTCGCCGCCCTCGGCCAGGTCGCCGTCACGCAGGTCGCCGCTCGGGAGGCGCGGGCCGCCGCCGTTGGCCTGGATGTAGGCCATCAGCTGGTCGATCTCCTCGTCGGAGAAGATCGCGGGCTTGTCGGCGGCGTCGGCCTCCTGGCGGGCCAGCGGCATCCGCCCGGTGTGGACCTGGAAGTAGACCGAGGCCTCGCCCACGCCGATCAGGGACGGCCCGCGGTTGGGCACGCCCTCGAGGTTCTCGCCGTGGCAGGAGATGCAGCTGCGGGTGTACAGGTCGCGCCCGGCCGCCTCTGCTGCGGACTCGCTGGACTCCTGGGCGGGAGCTGCCTGGGCGGGGCTGAACACCGAGTACAGCGCGCCGGTGAGGATCAACCCGGCCATCAGCGCGGCGACGTTGGCCACCCGGCGCCGGTGCTTGCTGCGCCGGCGGGCGCGGGCGCGGACGAGCGGGCTGGTGGTCGCGGTGTCGACGGCGGAGAACTCGGCGTCGGACTGCGGGTTCGTGGTGGACACCGTTCCCCTAGCGGATCAGGTAGATCGTGGCGAAGAGCCCGACCCACACGACGTCGACGAAGTGCCAGTAGTACGAGACCACGATCGCCGCGGTCGCCTGTGCCGGCGTGAAGCGGCCCATGGTGGACCGGATGAGGATGTAGACGAAGGCGACCAGGCCGCCTATGACGTGCAGCGCGTGGAACCCGGTGGTCAGGTAGAAGACCGAGCCGTAGACCGACGAGGCGATCGTCGTGCCGTGCTCGGTCACCAGGACGCGGTACTCGTTCATCTGCGCCAGGACGAACACCAGGCCCATCACGAAGGTGATGGTGAACCAGCGCCGGAGGCCGTAGACGTTGCCGCTCTCCGCCGCGAAGACGCCGAACTGGCAGGTGAACGACGACAGGACCAGGACCACGGTGAAGAACGTGGCGTACGGCAGGTTCAGCTCGGTGGGCTCCGGCGGCCACCCGTCGAGTGACCGCGCTCGCGCGGTGAAGTACATGGCGAACAGGCCGGCGAAGAACATCAGCTCGCTCGAGAGCCAGATGATCGTGCCGACGCTGACCATGTTCGGTCGGGTCAGGGAGTGCACCCGCGAAGGGTCGAAGGTGCTGCTCGCCACGGGGGCCGTTGTCACCCGGCCATCATGGCATCGGGTGCCGACGGTTTCGACCTCGGGTCGGCCCGGCGTGGCGGGCACGCGGACGTCCCCCGGTAGCGCGGTGCCCGCCTCCCCGGAGAAGCGCAGGCACAGGCACTAGGCTCGCCCGCGTGAGCCCTGCCGGAACCCCCGACGCCCCGGCCACCGTGCTGGTCTACAGCTCCCGCGCCGCGACCCGTGAGGCCGTCCGCACGGCCGTCGGGCGCCGCCCCGCACCGGACGTCGGCCCGCTCACCTGGGTCGAGTGCGCCACCGGTGACGAGGTGGTCGCCGCCGTCGGCGGGGGCGGCATCGCGCTGTGCATCCTCGACGGCGAGGCGCAGCCCACCGGCGGGCTGGCGCTGGCGCGCCAGCTCGACCAGGAGGTACCCGACCGCCCGGCGGTCTGCGTCCTCATCGCCCGGCAGCCCGACCGGTGGCTGGCGCACTGGTCGCGCGCCGAGGGCACGCTGCCGCTGCCGGTCGACCCGCTGACCGCACCCGGGCTGGTCGCCGACCTGCTGCGCAGCTCCGCACGTCGCCCCGCCGTCCGGTGATCGCCCGGTGACGTCCGTTCCACCGGCCCCGCCGACCTGGCCGGCCCTGCTCAACCGCCTGCTCGCCGGCCAGGACCTCGCCGCCACGGACACCGCGTGGGCGATGCGCGAGGTCATGACCGGCGAGGCCACGCCTGCGCAGATCGCCGGCTTCGCCGTCGCCCTGCGCGCCAAGGGCGCCTCGGCGCAGGAGGTGTCCGGCCTGGCCGCCGAGATGCTGGCGCAGGCGACGCCGGTCACGCTGCCGCTCGCGTGCGTCGACATCGTGGGCACGGGGGGAGACGGCGCACACACCGTGAACATCTCCACGATGGCGGCGGTGGTCGCCGCGGCGGCCGGGGCGCCGGTGGCGAAGCACGGCGGGCGCGCGGCGTCGTCGTCCTCCGGGGCGGCGGACGTGCTCGAGGAGCTGGGCGTGGTCATCGACCTGCCGGCCGCCGGGGTCGCGCGGTGCGTGCAGGAGGCCGGGATCGGGTTCTTCTTCGCGCCGGTCTTCCACCCGGGCATGCGGCACGCGGGGGCGCCGCGCCGCGAGATGGGCATCGCCACCGTCTTCAACTTCCTCGGCCCGCTGACCAACCCGGCCCGCCCGGTGGCCGCCGCCATCGGTTGCGCCGACCGCAGCATGGCCCCGGTGCTCGCCGAGGTGCTGGCCGCGCGCGGCGGCCGGGCGGTGGTGTTCCGCGGTGATGACGGCCTCGACGAGCTCACGACGGCGACGACGTCGTCGGCCTGGGTCGTCCGGGACGGCGTCGTCGTCGCCGACCGGGTCGACCCCGCGGCGCTGGGCCTCCCCGCGTCCGGGCCGGACGCGCTGCGCGGCGGGTCGCCGGCCCACAACGCCGACGTCTTCCGTCGCGTCGTCACGGGGGAGCAGGGCCCGGTGCGCGACGCCGTCCTGCTCAACGCGGCCGCGGCGCTCGCCGCCTTCGACGAGGACTCCGCCGGGCTGCACCAGGGGCTCGCCGCCGGGCTGGAGCGGGCCGCCGCTGCGGTCGACGACGGCCGGGCGGCGGATCTGCTGGCGCGCTGGGTCGTGGTGAGCCGAGCCGCGCGGGAGGCGTCCGGGAGCTGACGGCTCAGTCGGCGGAGTCGAAGCCGATCGAGAACGCGGCGTCCAGGTCGTGCCGGGAGTAGGCGCGGAAGGCGATGTGGGTCTCGGTCTCGAGCACGCCGGGCACCTTGCTGATGCGGCCGGCGATCACCTCGGCGATCTGCTCGAACTCGCGCACCCGGACGATCGCGATCAGATCGACCTCGCCGGCGGTGGAGTACACCTCGCTGACCCCGTCGAGGTCGGCGATCGCCGCGGCCACCTCGGGGATCGAGTCGGTGACGGTATCGATCATCACGATGGCGGTGATCACGTCGGGGATGCTAGCCGGGCCCGGAGGCCGCTGCCCACGCCTGCCGCGATCCGGTCGGGCCGCGCCCGGGTGCCCAGCGACCGTCCGTCGGCGAAGGGGTCGAGGCCGGTACCGCTGTCGGTGGCCATCGCGAGGAACCGGCTGAAGGCGCCGGTACCGGGCGCCGGGCTGGCGAGGGTGCCGTCCAGCTCGACCAGCCGGGTGCCTGGCTTCTCCATCCAGCGCAGCACGAGCTCGGTCTCGTCGACGGACGCGGCGATCTCGCCGTCGGGGCCAAGCGGCGTCTCGGCGGTGCCGAGCAGACCGGCCAGGGTGCCGCGGACCGACGCGCCCCGAGGGGCGACCCCGGCGGACACCAGCCGGCCGCGGCGGACGACGGACAGCTCCCAGCCGCCCGCACCGTCGGGGCGCGCCAGCACGAGCTCCGGGACGGCGGCGAGCGATTCGAGCCGTTGCCGCCGGCGGACGGCCCGGAGCAGGACGGCGACGCGGTCGCGGAGGACGGCGGCGTCCTCGTACCGCTCCTCCGCGGCCAGCCGCTCGACCCGGCCCAGCAGCGGGGCGACCAGGGCGGTGGGATCGCAGGCGACCGCCGCGCGCAGCACCGCGGCGACGTCGGCGTACGCCGTCACGGACTGCGCGCCGGTGCAGGGGGCGCCGCAGCGGCCCATGTCGAACAGCGCGCAGGCGGAGCCGGCCGGGGCGCGCGCTGGGATGCGGGCGGTGCACTGCCGCAGCGGCAGTGACTCGTGCACCGCTGCGACGGCGGCGTCGGCGGCCCGTCGGTCGGGGAAGGGGCCGAGGAAGACGCCGGCGCCCGGGCGCACGCGGCGCACCACGGACAGCCGGGGGAAGGGCTCGTCGGTGAGCCGGACCCACAGCGCCCGCTCGGGGAAGCGGGACCGGCGGTTGTACCGCGGTTTGTGCTCGGCGATCAGCCGCAGCTCGCGCACCGCCGCCTCCAGGGCGTGGGCGCACGGGATCGCGTCCACGCGCTGGGAGAGCGCCACCATCTCGGTGATCCGGCTGCGCTGCTCACCTGCGGTGAAGTAGCTGCGCACCCGCGTGCGCAGGTCGGTCGACGTGCCGACGTAGAGCGGCTCGTCGCGCGGGCCGCGGAAGAGGTAGACGCCCGGGCCGTGCGGGACGGAGTCGGCCAGGTGGCGCTTGCGCCGGCGTTCCGGGTCGACCTGACGGGTGAGGCCGGTGAGCTCCTCCAGTGAGGAGACGCCCAGCGGCCCGAGCCGCTCGAAGAGCCCGTGCAGCACGTCGACGGTGGCCCGGGCGTCGTCCAGCGCCCGGTGCGTGGGCGAGGTGGTGGCCGAGAAGAACGGTGCGAGGGTGGCCAGCTTGCAGTTGGGGACCTCGTCGCGGGTGAGCAGCCGGCGGGCCAGCACCGCGGTGTCGACGGAGGCCGCGGGCGGCCACACGAGGGCGTTCTGGGCGCACGCCGCCTTGAGGAACCCCAGATCGAACGGGGCGTTGTGCGCGACGAGCACCGCGCCGCGGGCGAACTCCAGGAACGCCGGCAGCACCGTCCCGATCCGGGGAGCCGCGGCGACCATCGACGTCGTGATGCCGGTGAGCACGCTGATGTAGGGCGGGATCTCCTGGCCCGGGTCGACCAGCGTCTGGAACTCGCCGAGCACCACGCCGCCACGGACCTTCACCGCGCCGATCTCGGTGATCGCGCAGTCCTTCGGCGACCCCCCGGTCGTCTCGAGGTCGACGACCACGAACGTGACCTCGGCCAGCGGGGTGCCCAGTTCCTCGATCGTTCCCTGCACGTACCGGGGAAGGGGAGGAGAGGAACTCACGGGCCGGACGGTAGGTCGGGGTGCCGACAGTCCCGGGACGCCGCGCCGACCGGATCGGCCCCCGCGGTGCTGTGCGGTTCGCCCGAGTGGGCGGAACCAGGCCCCTCACCTGGCGCTTCTCCCGTGACGGGGACAACATTCCGGCGGTGGGCCACGCCGCCCAGATCTGCAGAGGTGGTCCGATGTCCCCGCGCTCCCCGTGGTCCAGGGCCACGTGCGTCCCGCGCGTCCGCCTGGCGCCGCTCCTCGTACCGCCGGCCGTCCTGGCGCTGGCCGTCCTCGCACTGACCGGGACCGCGGCTCCCGCGGTGGCGGCGCCGAGCGACCAGCCGGGAGGCACCTCCGGCGTCCTCGACAGCCGAGCCCTCGACCAGTTGCAGCGGCGGGCCTCGGAGGTGCAGCGCGGTCTCCAGGCGCAGCAGGGCGAGGTGGTGGCCGCGCGCGAGGCGCTCGCCGCGGCCGAGGGCGCCGTTGCCGACGCCGAGGCGGCGCTCGACGACGCCGAGGGGGCGCTGGCCGGGCACCAGCAGCTCGTCGCCCGGTACGCCTCCGCCGTCTACCGCGACGGCGGGGCGCTCACGCCCCTGACCCTGCTGCTCAGCGGAGGCGACCCCGGCGAGGTGGTGTCCGCACTGAGCTTCCTCGACGTCGTCGACCGGCACGCCGCCACGGTGATCGGCGCCGCGGAGGAGCAGCGGCAGGCGGCCGTGAGGCAGCAGCGTGAGGCCGCGGCGGCGCTCGAGCAGGCGCGGGCCCGTGCCGACGAGGTGGGGGTCCGGGTGGCCGAGCTGGAGGCCGCGGCGTCGGCGGTGACCGACGGGCTGGACGCCGCGCTCGGGGCGGTGGACCGCCAGCTGGCGCAGCTCCAGCGGGAGCAGGCCGAGGTCGACGACAGGACGGCGGCGAGCTGGCGGGGCTACCTGGACCAGCTGACCGCCGCCGGTGTCGTCCCGCCGTCGTCGCTGGAGCTGGGCGATCCCGCCGCGCGACTGCCCGAGCGCCTGGTGCCGGTCGGCGCCGCCGGCGGGGGTGCCCAGCGGGGGGTGGCCCAGCTGCCCGCCCAGCCCGCCTCGCTGCTCGTGCTGCCCGCCGAGACGCTCGCGGCGGTGACCGCGGCCATGGACGCGCTGGGGCTGCCCTACGCGCCGGGCACCGCCGGGCCCGAGTCCTGGGACTGCGGCTCGCTGGTGCAGTCGGTCTACGGGCGGGCCGGCATCGGCCTGCCGGCGAGCCAGGCGGAGCTGTTCGCCGTCACGGCTCCCGTCGCCCCGGCCGACGTGCTCCCCGGTGACCTCGCCTTCCTGGGGACGCCGGAGGCCGGCCTCGGGCACGTGGGGATCGCGCTCGACCCGCGCACCATGCTCGCGGCCGACGCCCGGGCAGGGGCCGTCGTGGTGCGCACCCTGCCCGCGGAGCAGGTGCTCGGCGTGGGGCGGCCGAGCCTGGGCGCGCGCATGCCCGTGGCGGCGCCCGGCCCGACCGGTGGCGCGCTGCGCGTGGAGTGCGGCAACGCCGTCTACCCGCCCAGCTACGACGGGGCGCGGCAGTGGGGCGGGTACCCCAACGGGCTCATCCCGCCCAGCGCCATGTGCCCGTCGGGTGCGGTCGGCCACGTGCTGCGCTGCGACGCCGCTGCCGCCTACCGGGCCATGTCCGCGGCCTACGCCGCCGCATTCGGCGCGCCGCTGTGCATCACCGACTCCTACCGGACCTACGGCGGTCAGGTGGAGCTCTACGGCGAGAAACCCGCGCTGGCCGCGGTCCCGGGGACGAGCAACCACGGCTGGGGGCTGGCCGTCGACCTCTGCGGCGGCATCGAGGTATTCGGCACGCCGCAGTACGGCTGGATGGCCGCCAACGCCGGGCGCTTCGGCTTCCTGCACCCGACGTGGGCCGACGCGGGCAACGGCCGCGAGGAGCCGTGGCACTGGGAGTACGCGGGGAGCTGACCGTCGCGGGACGGGATTGTCGGTGGCCGCTCCTACCGTGCGCATGACTCACGGAGGAGAAGGACATGCTCATCGACTGCGATACCTGCACCGTCCGGGGCACCGGCTGCACCGACTGCGTCGTCACCGTGCTGCTGGGTGCCCCACCCGGGTGGGAGGGCGTCGACCCGGTCGTGGTGCCGATGACCGGCCGCGCCCGAAGCGGCGGGCCGGCGCCGGCCGCCGAGGACGTCGTCGTGCCACCGCCCGGCGTGGTGGTGGAGTTCGACGACGTCGAGCGGCGCGCCGTGCGGGCCCTGGCCGAGTACGGGCTCGTGCCGCCTCTGCGGCACCGCGGCGGCGCCGAGCCGGCCCCCGACGACGGCGGCGTGGCGCCCGATCGACGCACCGGCTGAGGGCAACCGGATGGGCTCCAGCGGATTCGGACGGTGCTTGTACCCCTACGCAGCGGTGATCTTGGGGAGGCGCGCGGAGCGGCGGGAGATTCTCGTCACAGGTTTATCTCCTGTCTCCGTTTGTCACGGCAACATCACGACCGTAGGGTCGTCGCCGTCCGACCGGGTGGTCGTCATCCGCCAAGGGATGGCCTCGGCCGGACACCGCCTAATCACCGCACGACGGCCGACGGTCGTCCGAGGTGAGCCGGGGACCCACCGCAGTTCCGGGGTGAGTTCCCCTGTGGGGCCGGTTCGCCGGTGAGCAGGGGATAGGGCCAGTCTTCCCAGCCCGAACCCGTCAGCTAACTCGGTAGGCGGTGAAGAGGAAGAAATGGAGAGCCGCCGCTCGTGGCGACCCCGCACGCTTCATCGACGCATGTCCTCGCATCCTTCCGCCCCGTTCCTCCGGCCGGGCCCGCCCGCCGCGTGGGCCGCCTCCGCGCCGGCCTGCTCATCGGTGCCACCACCGCGCTGACCTTCACCATGGTCCCGGGCACCGCGTCCGCGGAGCCGGAGACCGCCACCAGCACCGCCGAGGCGGCGCAGCTCGTCGCTGCGGCCAGCCGTGAGCTGGAGATCGTGAGCGAGGAGCTCAACGAGGCGAAGGTGCAGCTCGAGCGCCAGCAGGCGGCCGTGGAGAGCGCCGAGCTCGCCGCCTACGCGGCCGACCTGGAGCGCGCCGCCCTCGACGGGCGGATCCGCGAGCTGGCACGCACCGCCTACACCGGCGGCGGCCGCTCGCTCACCCAGCTCGACGTCATGCTGACCAGCGACTCGGTCGACGACTTCATCTTCCAGATGGGCACGCTCGACGCCCTCGCGGGACGCAACAACGCCGCGGTCGTCGAGGTCGCCCAGGCCGCCGAGCAGGCGGAGGATGCCCGGGCCGAGGCCGGGGAGGCCCGGAGGACCGCCGAGGCGAGCCTCGAGCAGATCGAGGTGAAGCAGCGCGACCTCGAGGTCCGGATCGCTGACTACCAACGGCAGTACGAGGCCCTCGATGCCGCAGAGCGGGCCGCCGCCGAGCGGGCCGCTGCCGAGCAGGCCGCCGCCCAGCGGGCTGCCGCCGAGCGGGCTGCCGCCGAGCGCGCGCAGGCCGACGAGCAGATGGGCCGGGCCTCGCGGTCCGAGCGCACCGCTCCCTCGGTCGGCTCCTCCTCGGCACGCAGCGCCCCGGCGGCACCCGCGCCGCGGTCTGCGGTCGCGCCCAGCGGAGCCGCCCAGGTGGCGGTCAACACCGCGCTGGCGCAGGTCGGGGATCGCTACGTGTGGGGCGCCGGCGGTCCGAACGCCTTCGACTGCTCCGGCCTGACGTCCTTCGCCTACCGCGCCGCGGGCGTCTCGCTGCCGCACTCCAGCCGCAGCCAGTCGCAGATGGGCCGGCCGGTCTCCCGGGGCCAGCTCCAGCCGGGCGACCTGATCTTCTTCTACAGCCCGGTCAGCCACGTGGCCATGTACATCGGGGGCGGCAAGATGGTGCACGCCTCCACCTCGAGCCAGCCGGTGAAGGTCGACAACGTCGACTCCTTCCCGAGCTACAACAGCGCTCGCCGCCTCGTGGGCTGAGCCCACGCGGCCGGGCACGCCCGGTCGACCGCCGAGGGCCGGTGTTCTCCCCAGGGGAGGGCGCCGGCCCTCGTCATGTCGTCCTGGCCCCCTCCAGAGGCTCGGCGCGATCCGGCGAGCGGTGAGGGGGACCGGGTCCCCTCACTACGATCGGTCCTGCGGCGGTGCTCCGGTGCCCACCGCGACGACAGACGCGGCACGACCCGGCCGTCCACCAGATCTCAGGAGGTCGGATGACCGGCCGTCGCGCCGCCCTCGTGACCGGGGTCCTCCTGCTCGCCGCGTTCGCCGTGGTCGTGGCCGTCGGCACCCCCTGGCAGGCACTGCCCGAGCCGCCGGGCGGGGCCACCGCGATCGATCCGACGGCCGGGCTGTCGGCCGAGCAGGTCGATCGCGCGGAGGCGTTCGCCGCCGCGATCCGGCCTGCGTCGCTCACCGCCCTGCTGGTGGGGCTGGCCGTCTCCGCCCTGCTCGGGCTGACCCCTCTCGGCGCCCGTCTGGTGCGCGGGCTGCCCGCCCCGCGACGGTGGCGCTGGGGCTGGCAGGTGCTGCTCGGCGTGTTCGCGCTGGCCGTCATCGGCCGGCTGGTCACCCTGCCGCTGTCGGCCTACGGCGAGGTGGTCCGCCACCGGTACGGCCTGTCCACGCGCGGCTGGGGTCTGTGGGTGCGGGACGTGGCGACGTCGACGGCGATCGACGCGGCCCTGACCGCCCTGGCGCTGGTGGCCCTCGTCTGGCTGGCCCGCCGCGCCTCGCGGCTGTGGTGGGCCCTCGCGGCCGCAGGCGCCGCGGTGCTGGTGGTCGTCGGCTCGTTCCTGTGGCCGGTGCTCATGGAGCCGGCCTTCAACGACTTCGAGCCGCTGCCGGCCGGCGAGCTGCGCAGCGACCTGCTCGCGCTGGCCGAGCGGAACGGCACCCCCGTGCAGGACGTGCTGGTCTCCGACGCCTCCCGCCGGACGACGGCGCTCAACGCCTACGTCTCGGGCTTCGGGTCCACCCGCCGCATCGTCGTCTACGACACGGTGCTCGAGCGGCTGCCCGACGAGCAGATCGAGTCGATCACCGCGCACGAGCTCGGCCACGTCGGCGACGACGACGTGCTCACCGGCACCCTCCTCGGCGCGCTCGGGGGTGCCGGCGGGGTGGCGCTGCTCGGCTGGGCTCTCACCTCCCCGCGGCTGCTGCGGCGGGCGGGAGCCGAGGGCCCGGGCGATCCCGCGGTGGTGCCGCTGGCGCTGCTGCTGGTCGCGGTGGGGACGCTGGTGGCGACGCCGGTGCAGAACCTGGTCTCCCGCCAGATCGAGGAGCGGGCCGACGTCTCCGCGCTGGACCTCACCGGCGATCCCGACGCGTTCGTCGCCATGCAGCGTGGGCTGGCCGGCAGCAACCTGTCCGACCCGGACCCGCCGGGTGCGTGGCACTGGTTCTTCGGCTCGCACCCGACGACCGCGCAGCGGATCGCGTTCGCGGAGGACTGGGCGCGCTCGGAGCGCGAGCCGTGAGCCGGACGATCGTCGTCACCAACGACTTCCCGCCGCGCCAGGGGGGCATCCAGACCTTCGTCGCGGCGCTGCTGGAGCGCCGGCCGCCGGACTCGCTCGTGGTGCTGGCCTCCGACCACCCCGGGTCGGTCGAGCACGACGCGGCGCTGCCCTATCCGGTGGTGCGCCGGCCCACGGGCATGCTGCTGCCCACACGGGCCACCGCCCGTGCCGCGGTCGACCTGGTCCAGCAGTACGACTGCGACACCGCCTTCTTCGGCGCGGCGGCGCCGCTGGGCCTGCTCGCCCCAGCGCTGCGCCGGGCCGGCGTCCGGCACCTGGTCGGCGCCACGCACGGGCACGAGACCGGCTGGGTGGCGCTGCCCGGGAGTCGGCAGGTGATGCAGCGCATCGCCGGCGGACTCGACGTCCTCACCTACCTCACCGAGTACACCCGCAGCCGGCTCGCCCCCGCGCTCGCCGGGCGCACCCGCCTCGCGCAGCTGTCCCCGGGGGTGGACATCGACCGGTTCACACCGCAGGCCGACGGTGCCGCGGTCCGGCACCGGTACGGCCTGGGGGAGGCGCCCGTGGTCGTCTGCGTCTCCCGGTTGGTGGCCCGCAAGGGGCAGGACGTGCTGGTCGAGGGGTGGCCGCAGGTGCTCGCCCGGCATCCTGCCGCGCGGCTGCTCCTGGTCGGGGGCGGACCCGACGAGGCAGCGCTCCGGCGCGCCGTCGCCGCCCGCGGCGTGGCGCACTCGGTCGTCCTCACCGGAGGGGTGGACGCCGCCGAGCTCCCCGCCTTCTACGCGGCCGGGAACGTGTTCGCCATGCCGTGCCGCACCCGCCGCGCCGGGCTGGACGTCGAGGGCCTGGGCATGGTGTTCCTGGAGGCGGCCGCCTGCGGACTGCCGGTCGTGGCGGGGACGTCGGGTGGTGCGCCGGAGGCGGTGCAGGACGGGGTCACCGGGTACGTCGTCGACCCGCGGTCTCCTCCCGCGGTGGCGGCCACGATCGCGGACCTCCTGGACGACCCGGCGCGGGCGCGCGCGATGGGTGCGGCCGGGCGCGCGTGGGTGGAGCGCAGCTGGTCCTGGTCGACGATCGCGGCAACCTTCGCCGACCTCCTCGAGAAGCACTGAGCCCCCACCCCCGCGAACGGGGGAGGGGGCTCGGTGCCCACGGCCTCCTCGCAGGGTCCCGCGGCGAGCGTGCGAGCCGTGGGGCGAGGGGGTCCTTCTGTCAGCGCGTGTAGAGCGCCTCGACCTCGTCGCCGAACTCCTTCATGACCACCGAGCGCTTGAGCTTCAGGCTCGGGGTGAGCATCCCGTTGTCCTCGGTGAAGTCGGTGCCGAGGATGTGGAACTTCTTGATCGCCTCGGCCTGCGAGACCGCCTTGTTCGCGTCCTTCACGGCCGTGTCGATCTCGGCCCTGAGGTCGGCGTCCTCGCGCACCTGCTCGATCGTCTGGTCGGCGGGCTTGCCCTTGGACTCCAGCCACTGGGGCAGCGCTTCCTCGTCCAGGGTGATCAGCGCCGCGATGAACGGCCGCTGGTCACCGACGACGATGCACTGGCTGACCAGCCGGTGGGAGCGCAGCCGGTCCTCCAGGACGGCGGGGGCGACGTTCTTGCCACCCGCGGTCACCAGGATCTCCTTCTTGCGGCCGGTGATCGTGAGGAAGCCGTCGTCGTCGAGCTCGCCGATGTCCCCCGAGTGGAACCAGCCGTCGGCGTCGATGGCCTCCCGGGTGGCGTCCTCGTTCTTCCAGTAGCCGCGCATGACGATGCCGCCCCTGATGAGCACCTCGCCGTCCTCGGCGATGCGGAAGGTGACACCGGGCAGCGGCTGACCGACCGTGCCGACCCGGAGGGCGCCGTCGTGGTTGACCGACGCGGCTCCGGTCGTCTCGGTGAGGCCGTAGCCCTCGAAGACGGTGACGCCGATGCCCCGGAAGAAGTGCCCGAGCCGCTCGCCCAGCGGGGCGCCGCCGGAGATGGCGCCCAGGCAGCGGCCGCCGAGCGCGGCGCGCAGCTTGCCGTAGACGAGCTTGTCGAACAGGGCGTGCTGGGCGCGCAGGCCGAGGCCGGGGCCGCCGGTGTCCTGGGCGCGCGACCATTCGATGGCGACCTGGGCGGCCCTGTCGAAGATCTTGCCCTTGCCGTCGCCCTCCGCCTTGGCCTTGGCCGAGTTGAAGACCTTCTCGAACACCCGTGGCACGGCCAGGACGAACGTCGGCTTGAACTCGCCGAGGTCCTCGAGCAGGTTCGAGACGTCGGGGGTGTGGCCGATGACCGTGCGGTTCTTGATCGCACCGACCTGCAGCACCCGGGCCAGCACGTGCGCCAGCGGGAGGAACAGCAGCAGCGAGCCCTGCACGCCCATGAACCGCTCGAGCAGCGTGATGCCGTTGTCGATCTCGAACAGGAAGTTGCCGTGGGTGAGCTCGCAGCCCTTCGGCCGGCCCGTGGTGCCACTGGTGTAGATCAGCGTCGCCAGGCTGTCGGCGCTCAGCGTGGCCCGGCGGGCGTCGAGCTCGCTGTCGGGGACGTCCTTGCCGGCCTGCGTCAGGGCGCCGAGGGCGTCGTCGTCGATGACGTGGACCGACGCCAGGGCCGGCGCCTGGCCGCGCACGGACTCGACGGCCGTCGCGTGCTCGGGGCTCTCGACGACGATCGCCGTGGCGGCGGAGTCGGAGAGGATCCAGGCGACCTGGTCGGCGCTGCTGGTCTCGTAGACGGGGACGACGACCGCGCCGGCGGTCCAGATCGCGAAGTCGAAGACGGTCCACTCGTAGCGGGTCTTCGCCTGCAGGGCGACGCGGTCGCCGGCGGCCACGCCGGAGGCGATGAGCCCCTTGGCCACCCCCCGCACCTCGTCGCCGAACTGCTGCCACGTGACGTCCCGCCACTGGCCGTCGCGCCGCCGCCGCAGGCCCGTCTCGGAACCGTGCTCGGCCACGTTCTGCGCGAGCATGTCGGTCAGCGCCGCGTCGGGCCGCACCTCGGTGGTCACAGGAACGCTGAATTCGCGCACGCCTGGTCCTCTCCTCCCTGGCCGCCGCCGGGCACCGTCGCCCGCCGGTCCGTGACCAGGATCGTTCCGGCCAATCTAGCGGGCGGCCCCTACCGGTGAGTAGCGGAACGGGTGACGGACCGCGTCCGCGGCCGTCCCGAGCCGCTAGCCTGCTGACCATGGCCGACCAGTCCACGCAGTCGATCGTCATCGAGGCACCCGCGGCCGACGTGATGGCGGTCATCGCCGACTTCCCCGCGTACCCGCAGTGGGTGTCCGCGGCCAAGCAGGTGGAGGTGCTGGACGAGGGCCCGGACGGACGCGCCCGCCGGGTGCACTTCGTGCTCGACGCCGGCGCGGTGAAGGACGACTACGTCCTCGACTACACCTGGGACGGCGACCGCGCGGTCAGCTGGACTCTGGTCAGCGGCCAGATGCAGAAGCGCCAGGACGGCTCCTACACGCTGGTGCAGACCGGGGACCGCACGGAGGTCACCTACTCCATCACCATCGACCTCTCGATCCCGATGCTGGGCATGATCAAGCGCAAGGCCGAGAAGGTCATCCTGGACACGGCTCTCAAGGAGCTCAAGAAGCGCGTCGAGGGCTGAGCCGGCGTGCACACGCTCGTCCTCACCGGCCCCGGCGGGGCCGGGTCCACCACGCTGGCCGCGGCCGCCGCGGTGCGCGCGGCCGGAACCGGCCGTTCGACCCTCCTGCTGACCCGCCAGGCACCGTCGGTCCGCGGTCTCGACGACGTGCCCGGCCTCGAGGTCCGCGTCGTGGACGCCGGGGGAGCGGTGGAGCGGTTCTGGAGCGGGACGGTCGCGCCCGCCGCCGCCACCCTGCCGCAGGTCGCGCTGCCGCCGGCGTCGTCGGTGGCGTCGCTGCCCGGGACGGCCGAGCTGGCGCTCTTCGCCGAGCTCGGCCAGGCGACGGCGGACCTGGTGGTCGTGGACGCCGGACCGCCCGGGCAGGCCGCCGCGCTGCTCGCCCTCCCGGCGACGCTGCGCTGGTGGCTGGACCGGCTGCTGCCGCCCGGGATGCGTGCGCTGGGCGCGCTCCGCTCGGCCGCGGTGAGCTCCGGTGCCGCCCGCCGCGGGCCGGTCGACGCCGCCCTGGCCCTGGTGCCGCAGCTGGAGGCGCTGCTCGCGGCCGATCGGCTGGCCGACGCCGCCGGCACCGTGGTCTGCCTGGCCGCCGTGCCCCGTACCGGCACGTCGGCGGAACTGCGCGACCTGGCCACTGCGCTGGGCGTGCACGGCCTGCGGCCTGGCGCGGTGCTGGCGCGGGTCCTCCCGGAGGACGGCGCGGGGGAGTGGTGGCGCACCCGGCTCCGGGAGCAGACCGCCGAGCTGACCGCCCTCGCGGAGCTGGCCCCGGTGCACCCGATCCCCGAAGGGGCCACCGGTCCGGCGGACGTCGGTGCCCTGACCGCGCTGCTGGCCGACGTCGTGCTGCCCGAGCACGGCGCCGTCCCCGCGCCGGGGACCGAGCGGCGGGACGACGCCTGGGAGCTGACGGTCCGGTTGCCGTTCGCCGAGCGCGGCGCCGTCGGCCTGACCCGCTGGGAGGACGACCTGGTGGTCACCGTCGCGGGCACCCGCCGGTCGCTGCGGCTGGATCCCCTGCTGCGCCGCTGCGAGGTCACCGGCGGCCGGATGGCCGACCCCGGGAGCGCGGACGCCCGGCTCGTGGTCTCCTTCCGACCCGACCCACAGCTCTGGCCGGCCGACCTGCTGGCCGCGGTGAGGAGAACCCCATGACCACCGGTGCCGAATGGGCCGACTCCGCGCGCCGGCTGCTCGACGTGCTCCGCCCGCCGGCCGGGTCCCCGGTGGGTCCCGGCGCCCCGGACGGGGATGCCGCCGGGGGGCCGGGCGCGCACGGGGCCGACTGCCGCTGGTGCCCCGTGTGCCAGGCGTCGGCCGTGCTGCGCGGCGAGCGCCCCGAGGTGAGCGCCGCGCTGGCCGACGTGCTGGCCACGACGGCGTCGATGCTGCGCGACCTCGCCGGGGAACCGGTCCGCGCCGGCGACCCGGCGGCGGCTCCGGAGGCACCGGAGGGGCGGGACGACGACACCCCTCCCGGCGCGGGGCCCGTGCAGCGGATCGACATCGCGTGAGCGCCGCACCCGGGTCGCTGGCCGCACTCGGCATCGACATCGGCGGCACCAAGGTCGCCGGCGGTGTGGTCGCGCCCGACGGGACGATCGTCGCCACCGCCCGGCGGGCCACCCCGGGCGCCTCCGTGTCCGACACCGAGGACGCCATCGCCGCCGTCGTCGAGGAGCTGGCGGCCGGCCACGACGGCGAGCTGGTGGGCGCCGGCATCGGTGCGGCCGGCTGGTTCGACCGGACCGGCGACACCGTCCTGTTCAGCCCGCACCTGGCCTGGCGGCACTCGTCCCTGCGCAAGGACCTCGCCGCGCGGCTGCAGCGCCCGCTGTGGGTCGGCAACGACGCCGACGCCGCCGCCTGGGCCGAGTACCGCTACGGCGCGGCCCGCGGTGCCGACCTGGCGCTGATGGTCACCCTCGGCACCGGGATCGGCGGCGGGATCGTGATGGACGGCCGGCTGCAGCGCGGGGCGCACGGTGTCGCGGGGGAGTGGGGGCACATGCGGGTCGTCCCCGACGGACGGCTGTGCGCCTGCGGCAACCGGGGCTGCTGGGAGCAGTACGCCAGCGGCTCCGCACTCGGGCAGACCGCCCGCGAGGTGGCGGGCACCTCACCGGCCGCGGCGGCGCTGCTGCTGGAGCGGGTCGAGGGCCAGGCGTCCCGGCTGACCGGCGAGGACGTCGCGCGCGCGGCCTACGACGGCGACCCGCTGGCGCTGGAGCTGGTCACCGAGGTCGGGGTCTGGCTCGGCCAGGGGATCGCCGACCTCGCCGCCGTCCTCGACCCGGAGGTCGTCGTCATCGGCGGTGGCGTGAGCGTGCTGGGCGAGATGGTCCTGGGACCGGCACGGGCCCGGCTCGAGCGGGCGCTGCCGGGACGCGGGTTCCGTCCGGGCCCGAGGATCGTGGCCGCCGAGCTCGGTGCGCAGGCGGGCATGGTGGGCGCCGCCGACCTGGTGAGGAGGGCCGTCGCCGAGGGCGAGGGCTGACCGGAGCGGTGCCGTCCCGAGGGCGACGGACGTCAGCGCCTCAGACGACGGCGCCGTCGTCCCCGTCGGAGTCGGACCGGTCGCGCATCCGGGAGACCAGCATCGCCGCACCTCCGCCGATCGCGGCGACGCCCAGCACCAGCCCCAGGTCCGCGGACAGCCGCAGCGAGCCGGGCGTGGCGATGAGCAGCAGGCCGAGGAGCACCAGCAGCCCGGCGTAGACCGCGTGCGGCGCGGGGGCCGGCACCGGCGGTGGCGTCGGCGGCTCGTAGTGCTCCTCGGGCAGGTCGAGCACCGACACCTCGTGCGGAGGAGGCGGTGGCGCGTCGGAGGGCTGCTCGTCGACCCGGGCCGCACCGTGCTCGGCCTCGTAGGCGGCGACGATCCGCGACCACTCGGCGTCCTCGTCGAGGTCGGCGCGCACGGGTGCCGGCTCGGCGGGGCGGCGCGGGTGCTCGTCGGCGTGCTCGTCGACGAGCACGCGGGCCTCGGACTGCCGGGCGCGGTCGACGAAGAGCCGGTCCGACGGCGGGCTCGGCAGCGACACCTCGCGGGTGTAGGGGCCGACGTCGGCCGACGGGTCGAGGTAGGCCGCGATCCCGGCCGCCTCGAGGACGTCGAGCAGGTGCTCGCCCACGCGTGGGTCGACGTCGCGCAGCGCGCTCCACGAGGTGGCCGGCAGGCCGTTGTCCCGTCGCCCCCGGCGGGCGCTCACGACGTCGCCCCCTCGCGCTCGGGAGCGGGCGTCCGCTCGCGGATCCAGGCCGCCGAGCGCTCGAAGATCTGCGGGGCGTCGTTGTCGAGGGTGGCGACGTGGTAGCTGTTGCCGAGGACGACCTCGGTGGTGTCGCGGCTGGACACCGACGCGAGCAGCACCTCGCTGTTGGCCGGCTCCACCACGTGGTCCTCGATGCTGTGGAAGACGATGACCGGGACGGTCACCCGCTGCAGGTCGGCGCGGGTGAGCGCCCACAGCCTGCGCAGCTGGAGCATCGCCCGGGTCGGCAGCTTGGGATAGGCCAGCTCGACGATGCCGGGCTTCTTGATGTCGCTGGCGATCGGGGCCCAGCTGGGGCTCAGCCGGGCGATCAGCGGCAGCAGCCGGGCGTCCCGGCGCCGGGTGAACAGCGCGGGGTTGACCAGCAGGAGCCCGGCGACGTCGTCCGAGCGGACCTCGGCCAGCCGGGTGGCCAGCGTGCCGCCCATGGACAACCCCGCCACGAACACGCGGTCGCAGGTGGTGGCCAGCTCGTCGAGGGCCCGCTCGACCGCGGTGGTCCACTGCTCGTGGGTGCTGACGTTGCAGTCCTGCCAGCTGGTGCCGTGCCCGGGCAGCAGCGGGCAGCTCACGGTGAAGCCCTCGGCGGCCAGGTGCTCGCCCCACGGGCGCATGCTCATCGGCGTCCCGGTGAAGCCGTGCACCAGCAGCACGCCGGTGCGCCCGTGCTCGCCGCTGCCCGGGAAGGCGAAGGGCTCGGCCCCGGGCAGCACCGGGGGCGTCGGCGCGTTCGTTCCGGGCACGGGCTTCTCCTGGTGGTGCGTCGGCGGGGCCGGCGGACGGCGAGTGATCCCTCGCACTGGACGAACCGATTGTCCTACGGCCCCCGGCCTCCCTAGTCTGGCAGTCCGCGAAGGAGGCGTGTTGTTCTACTGGTTCCTCAAGTTCGTCGGCATCGGCCCGGTGGTGCGCGTGCTCTGCCGTCCCCGCGCCGATGGAACGCAGCACGTCCCCGCCACGGGTGCGGCCATCCTGGCGAGCAACCACCTGTCGGCGGCCGACTGGATCTTCATGCCGATGTCGATCAGGCGCCGGGTCACCTTCCTCGCGAAGGCCGAGTACTTCACCGGCTCGGGTGCGAAGGGGTTCCTGCAGCGCGCCTTCTTCACCGGCGCCGGACAGGTGCCCATCGACCGCACGAGCGCCTCGGCCGCCGAGGACGCGATCCAGACCGGTCTCGGCATCCTCCGCGACGGCAAGCTGCTGGGCATCTACCCCGAGGGCACGCGCTCGCCCGACGGGCGGCTGTTCCGCGGCAAGATCGGCGTCGCCCGGATGGCGCTGCAGGTCGGTGTGCCGGTCGTCCCGGTGGCCATGTGCTATTCGCACCGGAAGCTGCCGTTCGGCAAGAAGCTCCTGCGGGTGACGGTGCGCTTCGGGGAGCCGCTGGACTTCTCCCGCTACGAGGGCCTGGCCGGTGACCGCTTCGTCGAGCGGTCGATCACCGACGAGATCATGTACGAGATCATGACGCTGTCCGGGCAGGAGTACGTCGACGTCTACGGCGCCACGGTGAAGAAGTCGATGACCGCGGGAGGCGCCAACGCCGCGGACGCCGTCGCCACGCTGCAGCCGCCGGTGACCGAGGCGGCCGACCGCGCTCCCACCACCCTGGCGGGGTGACGCGCGTGGCGTGTCGTCCCGCGTGGGCCCCGGAGGGGTCCGCGCAGGGACGACGGACCGGCTCAGCGCGTCCGGGGACGCTGCCTGGTCGCGGTGTGGCCGGAGGCCGACGAAGTCATCGCGCGGTGAGCCGGTCCAGGATCTCGCGGAGCAGCGCGAGCAGCTCCGGCCGGCTCATCGACGGCTCGTCGGCCCAGGAGCCGACGAGGTCCTCGGTGAAGGCGAACCAGGCGAGCACCAGCTGCCGGCGCCGGACGTCGTCGGGCAGCTCCAGCGCCGTGAGCGCGACCTCGACGAGCCGGTCCCGCGTCTCCTCGTAGACCTCGGCCACCCAGGGGTCCCCGCCACCGGCGCCCCGCACGAACGCCAGGTGGCTCTCGCGGAAGGTCTCGACCCAGCCGACGTAGCGGTCGAGCATCCCGCTGACCTGCTCCTCCGGCGACGTGCCGGGAGGAGGCAGGAGGTGGTCGAGCATGACGTCGGCCGCCGCCCGGGTCACCGCGGTGTAGTACTCCCGCTTGGTGGCGAAGTAGTGGAACAGCAGGCTGCGGCTGATGCCCGCCCGCCGGGCCACCTCGTCGATGGTGAGCTCCTGGACCGGCGTGGTCGGCAGCAGCTCGAGGCCGATCTGCACCAGCTGCGCCCGGCGGTCACCCGCCGTGCGGCGCAGCCTCGGTGACCCGGGTGTGGGGGATCCCGCCATCAGCGCGCGGTCAGGCGGCGTGCCGGCCGGCGGTCGCGGCGGCGAGCAGCCGCTCGATCGCATCGGCCACCAGCCGCGGTCGCTCCTGGATGAGCATGTGCCCGGTGCGGTCGGCCACGTGCAGCGCGGCGCCGGGTAGCGCCTCGGCCAGCTGACGGCTGTGCCGCTGCGGCGTGAGCTTGTCGCTGTCGCCGACGAGGACCTCCACCGGCACCCCGGTGAGCGCCGCGAGCTCGGCGCGCTTGTCGTGCCCGCCCAGCGCCGGGTAGAAGGCGGCGAAGGCGCGCACGGTCGTGGCGTGCATGATCTCGGCCCCGGCGAGCACCATCTCGTCGGTCGCGTCGGCGCCGTACAGCAGCTCGCGGACCATCTTCCGGTGCCGTGGGTGCGCCGGCGGCATCCACCGGCGGACCCGCTCGACGACCCGGGCCCCGCCGATCGCCGCGGTGACCAGGCCCGGGGCCAGCTTCAGCTGCAGCCGCTCCCCGAGCTTCTCGCCCGAGGGCGCCAGGTCCCCGGCCGACGTGGACACCAGGACCACGCCGCGGACGCGGGCCCCGAACAGCTCGGCCTGGGCCGCGGCCAGGCACATGATGGTCATGCCGCCCATGGAGTGCCCGCCCAGCACCACCGGGCCACTGGGAACCAGCTGGTCGAGCAGGTCGCCGAGGTCGGCGCCCAGCTGGTCGATGGACAGCTCGCCGACGTCGCTGCCGTAGCGGCCCCAGGTGGAGCGCCCGTGGCCGCGCTGGTCGTAGCGGATCAGCCGCACCTCGCCGGCCTCGACCCGCGGGGTGAGGAGCTCGGCGACGTCGTCCCACGAGGCCTGTGCCAGGGTCCAGCCGTGGGCGAGGACCAGGGTGACCGGCGCGTCGTCGGACCCGTCGACGACGGCGTGGATCAGGGCGCCGTCCCCGGTGCGGACGGCGGCGACGCGGCGGAGGAGGGTGCCGGCGCTCATGCCGCCACCTCCGCGGTGCCCGCCGGTGCGCCGGCCTTGACGCCGACGTAGTTCTCCCGGTCCAGCTTCTTCGTGAGCTTGCGGAACCGGAAGGTGAAGTCCGGCCACAGCGTGGTGTTGTGCCCGTGCTCGTCCAGGTACCAGCTCGAGCACCCGCCGCCCAGCCACACGGTGCCCTTCGACTTCTCGGCGATCAGTGCGCGGTAGGCCTCCTGCGCCTCGCGGGTGGTCTCCAGGACCTCCAGCGCCTCGGCGTCCATGGTGCGCAGGGCGTCGTCGACGTAGTTCACCTGCGACTCGATCATGTAGACCATCGAGGTGTGGCCGACGCCGACGTTCGGGCCGACCAGCAGGAACAGGTTCGGGAAGCCGGCGACGGTGGCGCTGCGGTTGCTCACCATGCCGTCCTGCCACACCTCGGCCAGGCTCCGGCCGTCGCGACCGTGGATCCTCTCCGCGATCGGCAGGTCGGTCACGTGGAAGCCGGTGGCCAGCACGATCGTGTCGGTCGGCCGCTCGACGCCGTCCCGGGTGACGATCGAGTGCGGCCGCACCTCGGCGATGCCGGCGGTGACGAGCTCGGCGTTGGGGGCGGCCACGGCCGGGAAGTAGTCGTTGCTGATCAGGATGCGCTTGCAGCCGATGGTGTAGTCCGGCGTCAGCGCCTTGCGGAGCTTCGGGTCCCGCACCTGGCGCTCGAGGTGGGCCCTGGCCAGCTTGCCGACCGGCTTGAGGAAGCGCCGGTTCTTGGCCAGGCCGATGACGAGGAACTCGCGGAAGAGGTAGAGGCCGCCGCGGATCGCCTTCTGCATGCCGGGGACGGAGCGGTAGAGCCGGCGCATCCAGGGCTTCACCGGGTGGTCGGTGCGCGGGACGACCCAGGCGGGGGTGCGCTGGTAGACCGCGATGCTCTCGACGATCGGCTGGATCGCGGGCACCACCTGGATGGCCGAGGCGCCGGTGCCGATGACGGCGACCTTCTCGCCGTCGAGGTCGTGGGAGGCGTCCCAGCGGGCCGAGTGCATGACGGTGCCGGAGAAGCTGTCCAGGCCGGGGATGGCGGGGTAGGTCGGGTCGGCCAGCGCGCCTGCGGCCGAGACGAGGATGCGGGCCCGGAACTCGCCGGCCGCCGTGGACACCAGCCAGCGACGCGCCTCGTCGTCCCACCGGGCGCCGGTGACCTCGGCGCCGAAGACGCAGTGCGGGCGGACGTCGAACTGCTTCGCGACCCGCTGCAGGTAGGCCTGGATCTCCGGCTGCTCCGAGTACGAGCGGCCCCAGTCCGGGTTCAGGGCGAAGGAGAACGAGTAGAGGTTGGACTGCACGTCGCAGGCCGCACCCGGATAGGTGTTGTCCCGCCAGGTGCCGCCGACGTCGTGCGCGCGCTCCAGGAGGAGGAAGTCGGTCTCCCCACGCCGCTTCAGGGCGATCGCCATGCACAGGCCGGCGAAGCCGGATCCGATGATCGCGACGCCCACGTCGCGCACGGCGCCGCTCCCGGGCGTGGTCGCGGCGGGCTGGGTCTCGAGCGTGCTGGTCACCGATCGGCTCCTCGTCGTCCGTGCGCCCATCCGGCTTGCTGAGCAACGCTCAACAAGCTACAACGACTGTTGAGCAGTGCTCAATTCGAGCGCCCGGATCCGAGGAGCCGACGATGGCCTTCCGCACGTCTCGCACGCGCACGTCCCTGGTCGGGAGGTCGGTGCTCATCACCGGCGCGGCACGCGGCATCGGGGCCGCGCTGGCCCGCAAGGCCGCGGCCCGTGGTGCCCGGGTGGCGCTCGTGGGCCTGGAGCCCGACGAGCTGGCCCGGGTCGCCGACGAGCTGGGCCCCGAGCACCTGTGGGTGGAGGCCGACGTCACCGACCCCGAGGCGCTGAGGGCCGCCGTCCAGCGGACGGTGGACACCTTCGGCGGCCTGGACGTCGTCGTCGCCAACGCGGGCATCGCGCCCCTGACCACGGTGATGACGTCGTCGGCGCACGCGCTGGCCCGCACGATCGAGGTCAACCTGACCGGCACCATGCTGACCGCGCACGCGGCCCTGCCCGAGATCGCGAAGCGCCGGGGCCACGTGCTGCTGGTCAGCTCCGCGGCCGCCTTCACGGTGCTGCCGGGCATGAGCGCCTACTGCGCCTCCAAGGCCGGCGTCGAGCGGTTCGGCGACGTGCTGCGGCTGGAGGTGGCGCACCGCGGCGTCACCGTCGGCAGCGCACACCCGACGTGGATCGACACCGACATGGTGCGCGACACCGAGGCCGCGCTGCCCACCTTCAAGGCCGTGCGGGCGCAGCTGCCCGGGCCGCTGGGTGCCTTCACCTCGGTCGAGGCCTGCGCGGAGGCGCTCGTGGAGAACCTGGAGACCCGCGGACGGCGGGTCTTCGTGCCGCGCTCCCTCGGCGCGATCGCGGCCCTGCGCCAGGTCGTCACCGGCGCGATCGCGGAGAAGCTCGTCCTGCGGGCCGCATCCACCCAGGTGCCCGAGCTCGAGCGGGACATCGCCGCGCTCGACGGCCGGGAGTTCGGCACCCACTCGGTCGGCGACCGCTCCCGGGGCGCCGCCTAGCCCGTCCAGCGGCCGGCGCGGCCGACGGCGTCCTTCCAGCGGTCGTGCCGGCCGTCGTCGCGCAGGCCCGCGGTCGGCTCGAAGCGGCGGTCCAGCGCCCAGGTCTGCGCCAGCTCGTCGGTCGAGCCCCAGACCCCGGTGCCCAGCCCGGCCAGGAACGCCGCGCCCAGCGCCGTCGTCTCGGTGATCTTCGGACGGCGCACCGGCACACCGAGCTGGTCGGCCTGCAGCTGCAGCAGCAGGTCGTTGGCGCTGGCGCCGCCGTCGGCGGACAGCTCCGGCACGGAGAGGCCCGCCTCGTCGACCATCACGTCGACGACGTCGCGCACCTCGAAGGCGAGCGCCTCCAACGTGGCCCGGGCGATGTGCGCCCGCGTGGTGCCGCGGGTGATGCCGAGGATCGCGCCGCGGGCGTGCGGGTCCCAGTGCGGAGCCCCCATGCCGGTGAGCGCGGGCACGAAGACGACGTCGCCGGAGTCGGGCACGGTCCGCGCCAGCCCCTCGATCTCGGCCGCGGAGTCGATCAGCCCGAGCCCGTCGCGCAGCCACTGCACCGCGGCGCCGGTGACGAAGATGGCGCCCTCCAGGGCGTAGACCAGCCCGTCGCCGAGGTCCCACGCGACCGTGCTGAGCAGGCCGGCGTCCGAGCGCACGGGGGTGGAGCCGGTGTTGGTGAGCACGAACGACCCGGTGCCGTAGGTGCACTTGCTCATGCCGGGGGAGAAGCAGGCCTGCCCGAAGAGCGCGGCCTGCTGGTCGCCGGCCATGCCCCCGATCGGCAGGGACAGGCCCAGGAACGAGTCGGGGTCGGTGGTGCCGATGACGCCGGCGTTCGGCACCAGCTCGGGCAGCGCGGACCGCGGGACGTCGAACAGCTCGCACAGCTCCTCGGACCAGGTGCCCTTCTCCAGGTCGTAGAGCAGCGTGCGGCTGGCGTTGCTGGCATCGGTGACGTGCACGGCGCCGCCGGTGAGCCGCGCGACCAGGTAGGAGTCGACGGTCCCGAGCGCCAGGGAGCCGTCGCCCACCCCCGACCAGAGCTGCGGCTCGTGCTCGGCCAGCCACGCGAACTTCGTGCCGGTGAAGTAGGGGTCCAGCCGCAGACCCGTCAGCCGGGAGACGCGGTCCTCCTCGGCGCGCAGCCGGTCGCAGATGCCGGTGGTGCGGCGGTCCTGCCACACGATCGCCGGGCGGGGGGAGTGCAGCGTGCGCCGGTCCCAGACGACGGCGGTCTCCCGCTGGTCGGTGATGCCGATGCAGGTCGGCTGGTCCTCGGTGCCGGCCAGGGCCTCGCGGCAGGCCGCGACCGTCGCCGTCCAGATGTCGTCGGGCTCGTGCTCGACCCATCCCGGGCGGGGGAAGAGCTGGGCGAACTCGCGGTAGCCGCGGGACAGCACGTCGCCCTGCTCGCCGACGACCAGCGCCGTCACCCCGGTGGTTCCTGCGTCGATGGCCAAGACCGGCATGGCGGCGAACCTATCGCCCCTCGCCGCGGCCGGCCCGGTGCTCCGGGCGACACCGGACGGCGGGTGACCCATGATCGAGGCCGTGACCACAGGCATCGAGCTCGTCCGCCCGCCGACGCTGTGCACCTCGGCCCCCTACGCGTATGCCGCCGTCACCGATCCCGGCCGGATGGTCTTCACCGCCGGCGCCTGCCCCCTCGACGCCGACGGCGCGACCGTGGCCGTCGGGGACGTCGCGGGCCAGGCCGGGCAGGTCATGACCAACCTGGCGACGGCGCTGGAGGCCTCCGGGGCTGACCTCGCCGACGTCCTGAAGACGACGGTCTACGTGGCGACGACCCGGCGCGAGGATCTCCTCGCGGCCTGGCAGGTGGTGCGGGAGGCCTTCGGCGACCACGACGCCCCTAGCACCCTCGTCGGCGTGACCGTGCTGGGCCACCCCGACCAGCTCGTCGAGGTGGAGGCCGTCGCCGTGCGCGACAGCTGGCGGGAGCCGGGACCGCCGCACGACGGGCCCTCGTTCTCGTCCTGAGCCGTCAAGGCGGTACGGCTCGTCTCGAAAATGCCTGGTCAGGGCCGTGGTGGTGACCTAGGACTGCCGGGTCGACCACTCGTTGTGACGACACGGCGTGACGGACTGGTCCGCATGTCCCTCTTTCGGCCGAACTGTTTACCGACCGTCACTCATGGTTGACCCTTCAGTTGCTCGACGAGGGCGGCTCGAAACTGGCCCTCGCGTAGTCCACGGGGGACACCAGACACGGGGGCCGGTTGCGGCCGGCTGTTGCTTGCGTGCGCCCAGGTGGCTGCCTGCTCGACGTGATCCGCGTCGTCCGGGAGCACCCTCCTCACGAAAGCGACACCACGCATGAAGCGCACCACCGCGACGCTGCTCACGGGGGCCCTTGCCACCGGCAGCGCACTCCTCCTGTCGGTTGCGGCCCCGGGCGTTGCCTCGGCCGGCGGCTGTGGCGAGACCACTCTGAACGAGTCCGGTACGGCCAAGGCGTGGAACGGCGCCGGGCGGTTCAGCACGGTCGCGGGTGAAACTCGCGCAACCGGCCACAACGAGGTCGTGGACGGCGGCCTTCGCGTGTGGACCGAGGGCGCGACCAGCACGGACAAGGCTGCCGCGCTCTACCCGGTGCCCAACCTTCCGCTGGCCGACCAGACCGCGGAGTCCGCCTACGACCTGGACCTGACGAACCTCACGGACGGAGGGAAGCCGGGCTACAACCTGGTGCTGGACATCAACGGTCCGGGCAACACCGCGCCCGGCTTCGTCGTCCTCGTGAAGGAGGAGGGCTTCTACGGCGACCTCTGGCACACCAGCAAGCTCGGCAACGATGTCGGTACCGACGGCATGTACGGCGTCCCCGAGGGCAGTGGCTACGAAGGCCTGGGCACGATCCAGCAGTTCTCCGACGCCAACCCGGACGCTGTGATCCAGGCCTTCGGCTACAGCCTCGGCTCGGGCGTCAAGGGCGACGTGATGATCACGAAGATCCGCTTCGGCTGCAACGACTTCGTCTTCGACCTGACCAACCGGGCCCCGGTGGCCGACCTGCGCATCGACAACGGTGGTGACTCGGACTACCGCACCTACTGGTTGTCCGGCACGCGCTCGTCGGACCCTGACGGCGACAATCTGACCTACACCTTCACGGTCGACGGGGTCGAGATCGCCAACCCTGAGAACAAGGCCGAGTTCCTGTACACGTTCCCGAAGGGCAAGAAGTCCTACGACGTGCAGCTGACGGTCTCGGACGGCGAGTTCACGACGACCGCCGCGGCGCAGCGAGTGGACGTCCAGCCCGACCTCGACACCATCGGCGGCCCGCTGGCCAACACCGGTGCCGACGTCCTGGGTCTCGCGGCGCTCGGCGCCGTGGCGGTCGGTGGCTCGGCCACCGGCCTGGTCCTGAAGAACCGGCGTCGCCGGACCTCGATCACCGAGGCCTGACCCTCCCGAGCGCCGCTGAGGCCCGCCGACGAGCACGACGTCGGCGGGCCTCAGCCCCCCCACGAACGGACAGTGCGATGAGCAAGCACCGGACCAAGCCCGCGAGGAGTCTGGGCGACCGCATGGTCACGACCATGCTGGAGCTCGTCCTCACGGCCGGCGCGCTGGTGCTTCTCTTCGTCGTGTACCAGGCCTACGTGACGGACCTGTTCGCCGGTCAGCGCCAGGACGAGGTCGCCGAAGAGCTCCGCGAGGACTGGCAGGACTCGGAGCGCGTGCCGCCCACATTCGGGGAGGCATTCGCCTTCATCCACATGCCGGCGATCGGCGAATCCTTGGCCGTGCTCGAAGGCACCGACGACGACACGCTCGATGCCGGTCCCGGGCACTACTCCTTCACGGCCCTACCGGGCGAGGTCGGCAACTTCTCCGTCGCCGGACACCGGCTGGGCCAGGGCGCGCCGTTCCGGCAGCTGGACGAGCTGGAGCCCGGCGACCCGATCGTCGTCGAGACGGTGGACACCTGGTTCACCTACACGGTCACGGAGTCCCGGATCATCGAGCCGTCGGACACGGGTGTGCTGCACCCCGTCCCGGGCGGCGCGATCGACGACGCTCCGGTGGACGCATACCTGACGCTGACCACCTGCCACCCCGAGTTCTCCGTCAAGGAGCGCCTCATCGTGCATGCGCTGCTGTCCTCGACCGTCCCGAAATCGGACGCTCCGGACGGCCCGGCGGTCCTCCTGGCCTCCGCCTGACCTCCGTCGGCGCCGTCGCGCGGCGGGACCTCCGCACGGCGATGACACCATGACCGCGTGACCGTGCGGCGCTTCTTCTACGACACCGAGTTCATCGAGGACGGCACCACCATCGACCTCGTCTCCATCGGCGTCGTGGACGAGAGCGGGCGGGAGTTCTACGCCGTCAGCACGCAGTTCGACGAGCGCAAGGCGATCCCGTGGGTGCGCCGCAACGTGCTCGACCAGCTGCCGCCGCCGGCGGACAGGGCCTGGCGCAGCCGCGAGCGCATCCGCGACGACCTGCTCGCGTTCCTCACCGGGCCGGGTGAGGAGGTCGAGTTGTGGGCGTGGTTCGCCGCCTACGACCACGTCGCGCTGGCCCAGCTCTGGGGCGCGATGCCGGCGTTGCCCCGGCCGATCCCGCGGTTCACCCGCGAGCTCCGGCAGCGCTGGGACGACCTCGGGCAGCCGCCCCTGCCGCCCAAGCCGGCCGGCACGCACGACGCCCTGGTCGATGCCCGCTACAACCTGGCGCGCTGGCAGGCGATGGAGCCCCGGCGCGGCTGATCCTCCGCCGTCCGCTGGCGGGCGGCGCACGGGTCGGGAACGCTGCACCCGTGGCAGAGATCAGCGTCGTGCAGGCGCGCACCGTGCTGGCGCGGGCCTTCGCGGACGACCCGCTGATGGTGTGGTTCTTCCCGGACCCCGACGTGCGACCGCACGCGTGCGCCGCGATGTTCGGGCTGCTCGCCGAGCACTACCTCGTCGACGGCCGGGTCGACGTCGCCGCGCGCACCGGGCCGGTGGCCGTGGCGATGTGGCGGTGGCCGGGGTCCGCCGACGACGACGCCCGGCCGGAGGAGCTGCCCTCGATGGGTGGGCTGCTGTCGGCGTTCATGGGCCCCGCCCGGGCGCAGGAGGTGGGCGTGGCGATGGGCACGCTGGCCGCGTTCCGCCCGCCGGAGCCGCACGCCTACCTGCACCTGCTCGGGGTGCACCCGGACCTCTGCGGTCAGGGGGTCGGCGGCGAGCTGCTGGAGCGCGGGCTCGCCGCGACCCGCGAGGCGGGCCTCGTCGCCTGCCTGGACACGATGAACCCGGCCAACGTGCCGTTCTACGAGGCGCACGGCTTCGCGGTCCGCGCGGAGGTGGAGCTGGGTCCCGACGGCCCGACGAGCTGGGCGATGGCCACCGGCTGACGGTGTCAGCCGCGCAGGTGCGCCCAGTCCTCGGGATGCGCGCGCAGCTGCTCGGCGACCGTGCGCGCCGGGTGGCCGGTCAGCCGCGGGACGACGTCGGTGACCGTCGCCAGCTCGCCGGCGGCGATGGCGAGGTAGCTGCTGACCCAGCCCTCGATCTCCCAGTCGGGGTGACCGGAGGGACGGCGGGTCTCCCACGCCTGCGCCTCGGTCTGCTCCCGGTACTCCGCGGGGCGGCCGGTCAGCTCGGCCAGCACCGCGGCGGCCTCGGCCAGGGTGAGCGCCTCCGGCCCGGTGACCTCGAGCGCCTGCCCGTCGAGCGCGCCGTCGGTCCGCAGCAGGACCGCGGCCCCGACGTCGGCGAGGTCGTCCCGGGAGACGAACCCGGTGCGGCCGTCGCCGGCCGGGGCGGCGATCACCGCGCGGTCGCCGTCGGCCACGGCGAAGAACGGGACGAAGTCGGCGTACATGCTGTGCCGCAGGATCGTGTGCGGGATGCCCGTGGCACGGATGGCCTCCTCGGTGGCGCGGTGGTGGCGCACCAGCGTGAACGTCGGGTCGGGCCGGTCCGCGCCCACGAACGAGGTGTAGACGATGCGGCCCACCCCGGCGGCGGCGGCCGCCTCCACGGCGGTGAGGTGCTGCTGCAGCCGGTCCTCGGCCTCGGCCGCCGACACCAGGTACAGCGTGTCGACGCCGTCCAGCGCCGTCCGCAGCCCGGCACCGTCGGCGTAGCCGCCGGGAGCCGCGACGACGTCGGCGCCGGGCAGCCGCGGCGCACGCGAGGGATCGCGGACGACCAACCGCAGGGTCGCCCCGGCCGCGGACAGCCGGGCGGCGACCCGACCGCCCAGCGCCCCGGTGGCGCCGGTCAGCGCGATCGTGCGCGTGCGGTCCGGATCGGGCGCTCCCTGCGGCATCATGACCGGCGACAACCCCCCAGCGGGCCGGCTGCTTCCCGGAGGTACGCATGCGCATCGGCATCCTGACCGGGGGCGGCGACTGCCCCGGCCTCAACGCGGTCATCCGGGCGGTGGTCCGCAAGGGCATCGGCCGGCACGGCGACGAGATCGTCGGCTTCCGCGACGGCTGGCGCGGCGTGCTCGAGGGCGACACGGTGCCCCTCGACCTCGCCGCCGTGCGGGGGATCCTGCCGCGAGGGGGCACGGTCCTGGGCACCTCGCGCACCAATCCCTACGCCGTGGAGGGCGGACCCGAGCAGGTGCTCGCCACGCTCGACCGGCTGGGCATCGACGCGCTGATCCCGATCGGCGGCGAGGACACCCTCGGGGTGGCCACCCGGCTGGCTGAAGCGGGGGTGGCCGTGGTCGGGGTGCCGAAGACGATCGACAACGACCTCGACGCCACCGACTACACCTTCGGCTTCGACACCGCCGTCGGCGTCGCCATGGAGGCCATCGACCGGCTGCACACCACCGGCGACAGTCACCACCGGACGCTCGTGGTCGAGGTGATGGGGCGGCACGCCGGCTGGATCGCGCTGCACGCGGGCATGGCCGGCGGCGCCAACGTCGTCCTCATCCCGGAGAAGCCCTTCGACGTCGATGCGGTCGTCGGCCACTGCGTCTCGCGGTTCGAGTCGGGCTTCTCGCCCATCGTCGTCGTCTCCGAGGGGGCGGCGCCGAAGGACGGCGGCCTGCAGTTGGCGGCGGGGGAGAAGGACGCCTTCGGGCACGTCCGCCTCGGCGGGATCGGTGCGGCGCTGGCCGCGGTGCTGGAGGAGCGCACCGGCCGCGAGGCGCGGGCCGTGGTGCTCGGGCACGTGCAGCGGGGCGGCACCCCCTCGCCCTTCGACCGCGTGCTGGCCACCCGGTTCGGGCTCGCCGCGATCGACGCCGTCCACGACGGACAGTCGGGGATCATGGTCGCGCTGCGCGGTACCGACATCGTGCGCGTGCGACTGAGCGAGGCCACCGCCCAGCTCAAGCTCGTGCCCCCGGAGCGCTACGCCGAGGCCGAGGTGTTCTTCGGGTGAGGCGTCTCTCTCGGGCGGATCGGGCGCGCGCCGTACCCTCGGGTACGTGACTCTCACCGATCCTGCCGAGCTCGTCCCCGGTCTGGACCGGTGGCGTGAGCTGCCCGCCGCCCAGCAGCCGGCGTGGCCCGACCGCGGGGCGCTCGACGCCGTGCTGGGCACGCTGTCGACCGTGCCGCCGATCGTCGCGCCGAGCGAGGTCGACGCCCTGCGCGCTCAGCTCGCCGACGTGGCCCGCGGCAAGGCGTTCCTGCTCCAGGGCGGTGACTGCGCGGAGACGTTCGACCTCAACACCGAGCCGCACCTGCAGGCCACCACGCGGACGTTGCTGCAGATGGCCGTCGTCCTCACCTACGGGGCCAGCGTCCCGGTGGTGAAGGTCGGCCGGGTGGCCGGCCAGTACGCCAAGCCGCGCTCGTCGGACACCGACGCGCTGGGCCTGCCCTCCTACCGCGGCGACATGGTCAACTCGCTGAACCCGGTGCTGGAGGAGCGCATCCCCGACCCGAACCGGCTGGTGCGGGCCTACGCGAACTCCGCCGCGGCGATGAATATGATCCGCGCCTACGCCAAGGGCGGGCTCGCGGACCTGCACGCCGTGCACAACTGGAACCAGGACTTCGTCGCCAGCTCGCCGGCCGGCGTGCGGTACGAGGTGATCGCCCGCGAGATCGACCGGGCGCTGGCGTTCATGAAGGCCTGCGGCGTCGACTCCGACGCCCTGCGCGCGGTCGAGCTGTACAACTCGCACGAGGCGCTGATCCTCGACTACGAGCGGGCGCTGCTGCGCATGCACGAGGGCCGCCCGTACGCCCTGTCCGCCCACTTCGTGTGGGTGGGGGAGCGCACCCGGCAGATGGACGGCGCGCACATCGAGTTCGTGTCCAAGCTGGCCAACCCGATCGGGGTCAAGATCGGCCCGACGACGACGCCGGAGCAGGCCACCGAGCTCGTCGAGCGGCTCGACCCCGACGGCGTGCCCGGCAAGCTCACGCTGATCAGCCGGATGGGCAACGGGAAGATCCGCGACGTGCTGCCGGCGATCGTGGAGAAGGTCACCGCCAGCGGGCACGAGGTCGTGTGGCAGTGCGACCCGATGCACGGCAACACCCACGAGTCGCCCAGCGGCTACAAGACCCGCCACTTCGACCGCGTCGTCGACGAGGTGCTCGGCTTCTTCGACGTGCACCGCGGGTTGGGCACCTGGCCCGGGGGCATCCACGTCGAGCTCACCGGCGAGGACGTCACCGAGTGCCTCGGCGGCGCGATGGAGATCAGCGACGAGGACCTCAACAGCCGGTACGAGACCGCCTGCGACCCCCGGCTGAACACCGGCCAGTCCCTGGAGCTGGCGTTCCTGGTGGCCGAGATGCTGCGTGGGTGAGGTGACCGCTTCACCCGCCCATCCCGCCCTCGTCGACCTGCGCTCGGACACCGTCACCCGGCCGACGGCCGGGATGCGGAAGGCCATGGCCGACGCGGAGGTCGGGGACGACGTCTACGCCGAGGACCCGACGACGACCGCGCTCGAGGAGCGCGTCGCGGAGCTGTTCGGCCACGAGGCGGCGCTCTTCGTGCCCTCGGGGACGATGGGCAACCAGATCGGCATGCGCCTGGTCTGCGAGCCGGGCCAGGAGGTGCTCTGCGACGCCGACGCGCACGTGGTCACCTACGAGCTGGGCGCCGCGGCGGCGATCTTCGGGATCTCCACCCGCACCGTGGTGTCCGCCGGTGGACGGCTGGACGCCCAGCAGCTGATCGAGCAGGTGCGGCCGAACGACAACTGGCACCTGACGGCGACCGCGGCGATCGCGGTGGAGAACACCCACAACCGCGGCGGCGGGCTGGTCCAGCCGCTGGACCAGTTGCAGGCGCTGTGGGACTGGTCGCGGACGGCCGGTGTCGCCGTGCACCTCGACGGCGCCCGCATCTGGAATGCGCACGTCGCCTCCGGGGTCCCGCTGTCGACCTACGGCTCGCTCGCCGACACCGCGTCGGTCTGCTTCTCCAAGGGCCTGGGGACGCCGGTCGGCTCGGTACTCCTCGGCTCGGTGGAGCGGATCGCGACCGGCCGGCTGTGGCGCAAGCGCCTCGGCGGCGGCATGCGCCAGGTCGGTGTGCTGGCCGCGGCGTGCCGCTACGCCCTGGACCACCACCTGCCCCGGCTGCACGAGGACCACGAGCACGCCCAGCTGCTCGGCAAGCGCCTCGGGGTCGACCCGGCGTCGGTGGAGACCAACATGGTCGTGCTGGACGGCGTCAACGCACCGGTGCTCGCCGAGGCGGCCAAGGCGCAGGGCGTGCTGGTGTCGCAGGTCAGCCCGCGCAAGATTCGCCTGCTCACGCACCTGGACGTCGACCGCGCCGGGATCGACCGCGCCGCCGACGTCCTGATCGAGCTCCTCGACCGCTAGCGCGTGATCAGCCCGCAGTCCGAGGCGGGCAGCAGCCCTCGGTGCATGGTGATCACACGGCCGCGGCCGTCGACGCGTCAGAAGCCGTGCGTGACCACCGGCTGCATCCTGCCGGCGCGCAGTGCGGTCATCACCTGCAGCTCGTGCGGGACCACCGGCTCGGGCAGGGCGTCGACGTCGAACCAGCGCAGCTCGGCGGACTTGGCCGGCTCCAGCCTCGCCGGTTTACCGTTCCACCGCCGGCACTCGAAGAAGAAGTCGACGCGCTCGTCGACGGGCCCGTGCGGGGCGACCGTGCGGTGCATGGCGCACAGGGGGACGAGGTCCGCCGGGTCGATGCCGATGCCCAGCTCCTCGGCGGCCTCGCGGATGGCGGCGTCGACCACGGACTCACCCGCCTCGACGTGCCCGGCGGCGGCAGCGGCCCAATGGCCGTCCATGTAGCCGGTGCCCTGACGCAGCTGGAGCAGCAGTTCCTCACCCCGGTCGGAGCGCCGTCGCAGCAGCACGTACGCCGCGGGCACGACCTGGAACCGCATGATCAGGAGTCCGCGGCGTCCGGGATCAGGGAGTTGAGCAGCTTGATGTCGGCGGCGTGGCCACCGCACGGATCGCCGTCCTTGAGGCTGGGCGTCTCCACGACGACGGGGACGCCGGCCATCGAGGGGTGGGTGAGCAGCTCGGCGAAGGGCGCGACCCCGATCGAGCCCTCGCCGATCGTGGTGTGCCGGTCGCGCTTGGAGCCGCACCCGTCGAGGGAGTCGTTGGCGTGCACCAGCCCGAGCCGGCCCGGGCCGACGGTGGCCTCCAGCAGGTCGAGGGTCGCGGTCATGCCACCCGGCGTCGCCAGGTCGTGACCGGCCGCCCAGATGTGGCAGGTGTCGAAGCAGACGCCGACCAGCGGGTGGTCCTCCAGCGCGGCGACGTACGGGCCGAGCTCCTCGACGGTCGCCGCCAGCGCCTTGCCGCCACCGGCGGTGGGCTCGATCAGCAGCCGCGGCCCGGCCGGGTCGGCCGCCTCGAGCACCGGCAGCAGGCGGTCGTGCAGCTGCCGCAGGGCGTCGTCGTACCGGTCCTCGCCGACGGCGGAACCAGCGTGCACGACGACGCCCGCGCAGCCGAGCCGCGCGCCCCGGGCGAGGTTGTGCGCGATGGAGGCGAGGGACTGCTCGACGGTCGCCGCGGTGGGGGAGCCGACGTTGACGAGGAACGGGGTGTGGATGAACGACGGGATCCCGCGCTCGGTGCACCCGGCCGTGAACAGCGCGTCCTGCGCAGGGTCGCCCGGGGTGAGCTTCCAGCCCCGGGGATTGCCGACGAACACCTGCACGGCGGCGGCACCGACGGCGTCGGTGTAGGGGAGGCCGCCCTTGGCCAGGCCGCCCTTGATCTGGATGTGCGCGCCGATGGGCGGCACACGCCGGGAGTCGTCCAACGGTGCCGGCCTATCCGAAGGTCAACAGGATCGTGACCTGGGTGCCCTGCTCGACGGTCTCACCGGGGCTGACGCTCTGCCGGAAGACGCGGTCGCCGAAGAACCGGGTCGCCTCCACCTGGAGGCCCACCGCCTGCAGCGCGGCGATGGCCTCGGCCTCGCTCATGCCGACGACGTCGGGCACCTCCACCAGGGGCACGCCGGCCGAGACGCGGATCTTCACGGTGCTGCCGAACGGCGCGTTCCGGCCCGGGGCCGGGTCGACCGTGAAGACCTCGCCCTTGTCGACGTCGGCGCTGCGGCCGTCGGAGCCGCGCGTCACCTCGAAGCCCAGCTCCCGCAGGTTGGCCGTGGCCTGCTCGGGGGTCTGGCCGGTCACGTCGGGCACGGCCACCGGCGCTCGGCCCTTGCTGACCAGCATGGTGACCACCTGCTCGCGCTGCAGTTGGCTGCCCGCCGGCGGCTCGAAGCCGGTCACCATCCCGGCGGGCACGGCGTCGTCGAAGACCTCGGTGCGGGTGATCTGCACCGGGACGCTCTCCTGGAGCTCGGCCTCCACCTCGTCGGCCGGGCGCTCGACCAGCTCGGGAGCGATGACGTAGCGCTCGAGGCCCTTGGACACCACGACCTCGACGTCGGTGCCCCGGATGGCCTCGACTCCGGCCTGGGGCTCGATGGAGATCACGGTGCCGGCGGGGATGGTCTCGCTGAACTGCTCCACCACCGGCCGCGGGTCCAGGCCGGCGTCCTGCAGCGAGTCCACCGCCGCCTCGCGGGACTTGCCGACCAGGTCGGGGACGTCGGTCCACCGCCCGCTGCCGAGCCACCAGCCGATCGCCCCGACGGTGATGGCCAGGAGCAGCACGAGGGCGACGGCGAACCGGGCGCGGCGACGACGGATGTGCTGCGGCACGCCGGGGCGCGCGCGGTCCACCCCCGGGCGGCGTCCGCCGACGTCGGTGGTCGGGCCTGCGCCCATGCCCGGCAGCGTGCTGGTGCGACCGCTGCGCTGGGCGCCGAGGACGGCGGTGCCCGGGTCGCTGGGGTGCCGCGGGCGAGTGGGGCGGTTGGTGGGGCGCAGCGTGCCGGGGCCGGCGGTGCTGCGCCCGGTGGGCACCGGCACCGCCTCGATACCGAGGTCCTTGCGGACGTCGAACAGCTCGGCGAGGAAGGCGCCCGCGTCGATGGGCCGGCCCGCCGGGTCGCGGCGCGTGCCGCGACCGACCAGCTCGTCGACCTGCCAGGGCAGCCCGGGCACCTCGGTCGACGGCGCGGGCACGTCGTGGTGCACGTGCTGGTAGGCGACCGCGAGCGGGGTGTCGCCGCCGTACGGCGGGTGCCCGGTGAGCATCTCGTAGAGCACGATGCCGGCGGCGTAGATGTCGCTGCGCGCGTCGGCGCGGCCGCGCTCGAGCTGCTCGGGGGAGAGGTAGGCCACGGTGCCGATGAGCACGCCGCCGGTCTGGCTCGTCTGGCCGGTGCCGACGACGGCGCGCGCCAGCCCGAAGTCGGCGACCTTGACCACGCCGTCGATGCCGATGAGCACGTTCTCCGGCTTGATGTCCCGGTGCACGATGCCCGCCCGGTGCGCGGCGGTCAGCCCGGACAGCACCGGCTCCAGGACGGCGAACGCCTCGCCCACGGTGAGCCGGCCGCGTGCGGTCAGCAGGTCGCGCAGCGTGCGCCCGCGCACCAGCTCCATGACCAGGAACACCAGCCCCTGGTCGCTGCCCTGGTCGCTGACGCCCACGACGTTCGGGTGGCTGAGCATCGCGGCGGCCCGGGCCTCGCGGGTGAACCGGTCGACGAAGGTGGGGTCGTGGGCCAGGTGCTCGGCCATGACCTTGACCGCGACGGTCTTGTGCAGCCGCAGGTCGGTGGCCGAGTAGACCGTGGACATGCCGCCGCGGGCCACCCGTTCCTCGAGGCGGTAGCGCCCCTCGAGAACGAGGCCGACCACGGGGTCGGTCACGGCGGTGTCCACGCGACCGAGTGTAGGAGCGCCGGCGGTCGACCGGGTGCCACACGCGGGAGGTCGGCCCGCGGGGCGGGATCTCCTGTCACACCGGCCACAGAGGCGGGTGTGAGGGGATCAGGGACCCCGATCATCGGGCGTCCTCCCGCACCGCGGGACGTGAGGGAGGACGCTGCACGATCGGGGTCCCTGATCCCGGCGAGGGCTCAGGCGAGGTCGAGGCCCGGGTACAGCGGGTGGGCGGCGAGCAGCTCGGCGGTGGCCGCGCGGGTCCGGTCGGCGAGGCCGTCGGTCAGCACGTACTTCGCCTTGGAGACCCCGCCGTCGCGCGTGGCGGTGGGGGTGGCGCCGCGCAGGACGTCGACGATCAGCTCCGCCGTCCGGTCGAACTCGGCCGCGCCGAATCCCCGCGTGGTCAGCGCCGGGGTGCCCAGCCGGACGCCGGAGGTGTACCAGGCGCCGTTCGGGTCGGCCGGGATCGCGTTGCGGTTGGTGACGATCCCGGCGTCCAGGAGCGCGGACTCGGCCTGCCGCCCGGTGAGCCCGAAGGCGGTGACGTCCAGCAGCACCAGATGGTTGTCGGTGCCGCCGGTGACCAGCCGGGCGCCCCGGCCGGTCAGGCCCTCGGCCAGGCGCTGCGCGTTGTCGGCGACGGCCTGCGCGTAGCCGGCGAAGGAGGGCTGGCGGGCCTCGGCGAAGGCGACGGCCTTGGCAGCCATCACGTGCGGCAGCGGGCCGCCGAGCACCATGGGGCAGCCGCGGTCGACGGCGTCGGCGAACTCGGGCTGGGCCAGCACGAACCCGCCCCGCGGGCCGCGCAGCGACTTGTGGCTGGTGCTGGTGACGACGTGAGCGTGCGGCACCGGGTCGAAGTCGCCGGTGAGCACCTTGCCGGCCACCAGGCCGGCGAAGTGCGCCATGTCGACGACGAAGGTGGCGCCCACCTCGTCGGCGATCTCGCGCATGGTCGCGAAGTTCACCCGGCGCGGGTAGGCGGAGTAGCCCGCCATCATGATCAGCGGCTTGAACTCGCGGGCCCGGGCGCGGACGGCGTCGTAGTCGAGCAGCTCCGTGGCCGGGTCGGTGCCGTAGGAGGACTGCTCGAACATCTTGCCGCTGATGTTGGGCCGGAAGCCGTGGGTGAGGTGGCCGCCGGCGTCCAGGGACATGCCGAGCATCCGCTGGTCGCCCAGGGCCCGGCGCAGGGTGGCCCAGTCGGCGTCGGTGAGGTCGTTGACGTGCCGGACGCCGGCCTGCTCGAGCGCGGGGAGCTCCACCCGCTGGGCGAGCACGGCCCAGAAGGCAACCAGGTTGGCGTCGATGCCGGAGTGCGGCTGGACGTAGGCGTACGGCGCGCCGAACAGCTCGCGGGCGTGCTCGGCGGCGAGGGACTCGACGGTGTCGACGTTCTGGCAGCCCGCGTAGAAGCGGTGCCCCACGGTGCCCTCCGCGTACTTGTCGCTGAACCAGTTGCCCATGGTCAGCAGCACGGCGGGGCTGGCGTAGTTCTCGCTGGCGATGAGCTTGAGCGACTCGCGCTGGTCGGTCAGCTCCTGGCTGATCGCCGCGGCGACCCGTGGCTCGACCGCGCCGATCACCGACAGGGCGCTGCGGTAGGCGTCCGAGGCCGTCGCGGCGTCGAAGGGCGTGGTGTGGGTGGATGGCGCAGTGGTCATGGGGGTCTCCTGGCCGGCGTCGTCAACAGGGGGCGCCCAGGCGCGCGGCAGGGATCTCGCGGACCGCTCCCCGGTGGGTACCCACCTCTGTGCGCCAGTCACGGCCCGGGTCGAGGTTATCGCGCAGGGACGACGGTGTCGCGGGGCACCGACCGGACGTCGTCGACACCACACAGCCCCATGGTGTGCGCGAGCTCCTCGCCCAGGCCCGCGAGGACGCCGGTCACGCCGTCGGCACCGCCGGTGGCCAGCCCCCAGATGGTGGGCCGGGCGACGAAGACCGCCCGCGCGCCGAGGGCGAGGGCGGTGAGCACGTCGGAGCCGGTCCGGATGCCGCCGTCGGCGTAGACCTCCACCTCCTCGCCCACCGCCGCGACCACCTCCGGGAGCGCGTGCGCGCTGGGGACGGCCGGGTCGACCTGCCGCCCGCCGTGCGTCGACACCCAGACGGCCGAGGCGCCGGCCTGCACGCACCGGACGGCGTCGTCCCCGCGGAGCACGCCCTTGACCACCACGGGCAGGCCGGAGAGCTCGCCGAAGCGGGCGATGTCGTCGAAGGTCCAGGTCGCCGTCGCCAGGTCCTGCAGCGTGGGCCGGTCCTCCCCGGCCGGGTGGTTGGCCATCCGCAGGCCGGCCGGCAGGGCGAAGTCGTGCCGGAGGTCGCGGTGCCGCCGGCCCAGCAGCGGCAGGTCGACGGTGAGCACGAGCGCCGCGTAGCCGGCGTCCCCGGCGCGGCGGGCCAGGTCGTCGGTGTGCCGGCCCGAGTGCAGCCGGTAGAGCTGGAACCACCGGGGAGCGTCGGGGATCTCCGTCGCCACCTCCTCCAGCGTGTGCGTGGCGCTGGTCGAGAGGGTCACCAGCGAGCCGGCGGCTGCCGCACCCCGGGCGGTGGCGAGCTCGCCGTCGGGGTGGGCCATGCCCTGGTAGGCCCACGGCGCGACGCCGATGGGGGAGCGGACCGGGCTGCCCAGCACCTCGGTGGACAGCGGCACGGAGGTGATCCCGCGGAGCACGCGGGGTCGCAACCGCCACGCCCGCCAGGCGCCGGGCGCCTCGCGCAGCGTCGTCTCGGTCTCCGCACCGCCGGCGTAGTAGTCGAAGACGTCGGCGGGCAGCAGGTCGTGGGCGGACTCCTCGAGCGCGGCCAGGTCGAGGAAGGGCGGCCGGGTGCCGGCGTCCTCGGGCGTCGTCGCGCCGACCGCGCGCCGTCGCTGTCCCGGCACCGGGCTGTCCGCGGGTCCTGCAGTCGCCATAGGCTCGCACCTTATGGACACGTTCACCCCCACGGAGGTCGCCCAGCTCCTGGGCACCTCGCCGAACCGGGTCCGGCAGCTGCTGCGCGACCGGAAGCTGATGGCCGTCCCCGGTAGCGGCAACGGCAAGATCCCCGCCGCCTTCGTCCAGGACGGCGTGATCCTCAAGCACCTGCCCGGGTTGCTGACCGTGCTCCAGGACGGCGGCTACACCGACGAGCAGGCCTTCGACTGGCTGTTCCGCGAGGACGACACGCTGCCCGGGACGCCGGTGCAGGCGCTGCGCGACGACCGGCACACCGAGGTCACCCGCCGGGCGCAGGCCCTGGCGTTCTGATCCGGGTGCATCCGCGGCCGGCACCGGCGCGGAAGGGCGTGCCGTGGAGCAGTTGACCTACCTCGGGCTGCTCGTCGGGTGCCTGGTGGTCACCGCCCCCCTCGAGCTGGTCCTGCGGGTGCGGGTCTACGCCCGCTGGCGACGGTTCCTGCTGGCGATCGTCCCGGAGTTCTCCGTGTTCGTCGTGTGGGTGCTCTACGCCATCGAGCAGGGGCACTGGGACTACTCGTCGGTGCGCACGCTCGACGTGCGGCTGCCCGGTGGCATCCCGGTCGAGGAAGCGCTGTTCTTCCTCGTCGTCCCGCTCTGCTCGGTGCTGGCGCTGGAGGCGGTGCGCCGCGTGACGGGCTGGGACGCCGGCTATCCCGCCGAGGAGGCCGAACCTTCGGTACAGAAAGTCCGTAAACGCTCCGGGACTTCCGGTACAGGAAGTCCCAGGGGGAAGGCATGAGCTACAGCGTCCTGGCGGTCACCGCCGTCGTCGCCGTCCTGGTGGTGGACCTGGCCGTCTACCGCACGCGGATGGTCACCCGGAAGGTCTTCTGGACCGCCTACGCGATCATCGTCTTCTTCCAGCTGCTGATGAACGGCGTGCTCACCGGCCTGGACGTGGTGGTCTACGACGAGCGCACGATCTGGGGCCCGCGGATCGCCTACGCCCCGATCGAGGACCTGCTCTTCGGCTTCGCCATGGTCACGCTCACCCTGGCCAGCTGGGCGGCGGTCAACCGGCGGGCGAACACCGCCAGGCGCCGTGGCTTGGACACCGACACCCGGCCGTCGAGCACCCGGTAACCCGCCTGCTCGATCTCGCCCAGGATGCCGCCGTAGAGCGCGGTCGCGGCCCGCACGCAGTCGCGGGACTCCGCCGCGAGCAGCGTGGTGCCGGCGGCGGCGTCGTCGTACCGGCGGCGGGTGATCGCCACCATCTCGCGCATCAGCGCCTCGAAGCCGGGGGAGTGCTGCCTGGCCGCGAGCTGCTCGCGGGTGACCCCGTGCGCGGCCATCAGGTCGGCGGGCAGGTACACCCGGCCGCGGTCGACGTCCTCGGCGACGTCGCGCAGGAAGTTGGTCAGCTGGAAGGCCTCGCCCAGGGCGACCGCGTGCGGCGCGGCCTCCGCGCGGGCCACCCCGGGGGCGGTGCCCAGCACGGGCAGCACCTGCAACCCGATCACCGACGCCGAGCCCCACATGTACCGGTCCAGCGCGGCCAGATCGGGGTAGCCGTCGACGTCGAGGTCCCTGGTCATCGCGGCGAGGAAGTCCACCAGGTGCTCGACGGGGATGTCGTAGCGGCGGTAGGTGTGCACGAGTGCGAGCCGGACCGGGTCCTCCGACCAGCCGGCCTCCAGCTCCGCCAGCACCGACCGGGACCACTCGGCGAGGTCGCCCTCGGGGTCGGGGCCGGGGAGGTCCACGAGGTCGTCGGCGGTGCGGGCGGCGGCGTAGAGCGCGTGCACGGCGGGCCGCCGGTCGGGGGTCAGCAGCCGGGTCGCCAGGTGGTAGCTCTTGCCGTGCCGTGCGGCGATCGCGGCGCAGTGCGCGTAGGCCTCGGTGAGCTGCTGCTGGCGGGCCGCCTGGGTGCCGGGCGGCCGGATCACCGGGACACCGGCCCGGTGATCCGCTCGGCGGCCAGCCGGCCGCTGATCAGCACCATCGGCACGCCGACCCCCGGCTGCACCGAGGATCCGGCGAGCACCACGTTCTCCGGACCGCGCCGGGGCAGGGTGGAGGGCCGGAACGGGCCGGTCTGGCCGAAGGTGTGCGCCAGGGCGAACGGCGTGCCCGCGGCCATGCCCTGCTCGGCCCAGGTGAGCGGGGTGTCCATGTGCTCCACCTCGATCGCGTCGGCGATGCCCCTCCAGCCGCGGGCGTCCAGCGTGGCCAGCAGTTCGTCGCGGTAGCGCGGGCCCAGCGTCGCCCAGTCCAGGCGCGCGTTGCCGCCGCTGCGCGGGTCGAGGTTTGGCGTGGGCGCCACGATGCTGACCACCTGGCCGCCCTCGGGTGCCAGCGAGCGGTCGGTCACCGACGGCATGCTGATCAGCAGGCTGGGATCGGTCATCGGCCGGCCGTCGCGGGTCAGCTCGTCGAACACCTGCCGCCAGGCCGCGCCGAAGCTGATCGTGTGGTGGGCCTGGCCGGGCAGCTCGCTGCGCACCCCGACGTGCAGGGCGACGCAGGACGGGGACCAGACGGGGCGGCGCGGAGCCGGCACGCCCGGCACCAGCCGCCACGGCTCGTCGGCGGTGACGACGACGGCGTCGGCGGGGAGGACCTCGCCGTCGGCCAGGCGCACGCCGCTGACCCGCCGTCCCGACGTGGGCAGCGCGGTGACGGCCACCCCGTACCGGAACTCGACACCCGCGTCGGCTGCCGCGTCGGCCAGCGCGCGGGGGACCGCCGCGATGCCGCCCTCGGGGTGCCAGACGCCGGCACCGATGTCGAGCTGCGCGATCACCGCGTAGGCGGCGATGGCGCGGAACGGGGAGACGCCGGCGTAGAGCGCCTGGAAGCTGAACAGCCGCCGCAGCCGGTCGTCGGCGAAGTACTTCCCGACGTGCGAGGACAGCCGGCCGAACCCGCCGCGGCGGGCCAGCTGGACCAGTTCCGGGCCCAGCAGGTCGAGGGGGGAGTCGAGGTTGCGGTCGATGAAGGTGGTCAGCTGCAGCCGGTACAGCTCGGCGAGGTCGGCGAGGTAGCGGCGGAGCGCGTCGGCCTCGGCAGGGCCGCACACCCGGGCGACCTCGGCGGCGAACGCGTCGGGCGCGGCGTGCACGTCCAGGGAGCTGCCGTCGGCGAACTGCGCGCGGTAGCTGGTCTCCAGCGGGGTGAGCGTCAGCCGGTCGGCGAGCTTCTCGCCCACGGCGGCGAGGGTGTCCGCGAGCACCTCGGGGGCGGTGAACACCGACGGGCCGGTGTCCAGCGCGTAGCCGCCGGACTCGATCCGGCCGGCCCGACCGCCGGGGCCGTCGCCCCGCTCGACGACGGTCACCTCGCGGCCCGCGCCGCGCAGGCGCAGCGCCGTCGCCAGGCCGGCCAGGCCGGCACCGACCACGACGACGCGGTCGGTCGCTCCGGGAACGGTCCGCACGTCAGGCGGCGCGGCTGGTGGCGGCGACGGCGAGCGCGTCGAGGGCGGCCTTGGCGTCGTCGGCCAGGGGGGCGTCGGCGATGGCGCTGCGGGCGCGGGCGGTGCTCATGGCGATCCGCTCCTCGACCCGGTCGCGGGCGCCGGTGCTCTCGATGAGCCCGCGCAGCGCCTCGAAGTCCTCCTCGCGTGCCCGGGCGTTGCCGAGCAGGTCGTCGAGCAGCCGGCGGCCGGCGGCGTCGGCGGCCTCCTCGGCCAGTGCGATCAGCAGCGTCTGCTTGCCCTCGCGCAGGTCGTCGTCGGCGGACTTGCCGGTGACGGCCGGGTTCCCGAACACGCCGAGGACGTCGTCGCGCAGCTGGAACGCCTCGCCCAGCGGCAGGCCGATGGCGGTGGTGGCCTCCACGACCCGGGGGCCGGCGCCGGCGATGGCCACGCCGAGCTGCAGAGGCCGCTGGACGGTGTAGCCGGCGCTCTTGTAGCGCGCCACGGTGAGCGCGCCCTCGGGGCCCGGCAGACCGCCGGCGGCGCGGAGCAGGTCCAGGTACTGCCCGGCGGTGACCTCCGTGCGCATCGTGTCCCAGACCGCCCGGGCGCGGCTCAGCGCGCCCTCGGAGATGCCGGAGCAGCGGAGGAGTTCGTCGGACCACACCAGGGCGAGATCGCCGACCAGGATGGCCGCGCCGGTGCCGAACAGCTCGCCGTCGCCCTTGAGGCCGTCGGCGGCGTGCCGCGCGGCGAAGCCGACGTGGGTGGCCGGGCGCCCGCGGCGGGTGACGGCGCCGTCCATGACGTCGTCGTGCACCAGGGCGCTGGCGTGCACGAACTCCAGGGCGGAGACGGCGCGGAGCACCGCGACGTCGTCCTCGCCGGCGCCGGGACCGGTGTCGCGGGCCCCTCGCCAGCCCCAGTAGGCGAAGGACGGGCGCAGCCGCTTGCCGCCGGCGGCCAGGGCGGCGACCTCGTCCACGACCGGCACCAGGCCGGCGGCCATCCCGGCCAGGGTGGTGCGCTGCCGCTCGAGGAACTCGGTCAGCGACGCGGTGACGGCGGCGTGCAGCCGGTCGAGGTCGGCGGCGGACAGCGAGGGCGCCGGCTTCGCGGCAGCCGTCCGCTGCGGGGTCCCGATGGTCACCAGGTCAGTATCGCCCTGCAGCGCCCACTGGGCTGCTCCGGCGACGGCTGGGAGGGTGCTGCCGTTCATCTGGGGTCCGCCTTCCCGGTCGTCGGTGTCCTGGCCTCTTCGTCGTCACGGGCGGTTCCGGATGCGGTCGGTGGGGAGAAAGTGCGGTCCCGCCCGTACCCTCGATGCCCGTGACCAAGACGGTGCGAGAGCTGCTGGCCTCGGAGCGGCCGACGTGGTCCTTCGAGTTCTTCCCGCCGAAGACCCCCGAGGGCGAGCAGCAGCTGTGGAGCGCGCTACGCGAGCTCGAGCGGCTCCAGCCCTCCTTCGTGTCGGTGACCTACGGCGCCGGGGGCAGCACGCGCGAGGGCACGGTGTCGGTCACCGAGCGGATCGCGACCGAGACGACGATGACGCCGCTGGCGCACCTGACCGCGGTGGACCACAGCATCGCCGAGCTGCGGCACGTCGTGAGCCGGCTGGCCGCAGCCGGGGTCCGCAACATCATCGCGCTGCGCGGGGACCCGCCGGGTGCGGACCCGCAGGCGGACTGGGTGGCCCACCCGGAGGGGCTGTCCTACGCCGCCGAGCTGGTCGAGCTGATCAGGTCGATGGGCGACTTCTCCGTCGGCGTCGCCGCCTTCCCGGAACGCCACCCCCGCTCGCCGGACTTCGACACCGACGTCGACATGTTCGTGGCCAAGTGCCGGGCCGGCGCCGACTTCGCGATCACGCAGATGTTCTTCCGGGCCGAGGACTACCTGCGGATGCGGGACCGCGTCACCGCGCGGGGCTGCGAGGTCCCGATCATCGCCGGCGTCATGCCGGTCACCAACGCCCGGCAGATCCAGCGCATCGTCCAGCTGTCGGGGCAGGCGTTCCCCGCCGACCTCGCCGAGCGGTTCGAGGCCCTCGACGGAGACCGTCCGGAGGACAAGGCGGCCGTCCGGGCCTACGGCGTCGAGGTGGCCACCGAGCTGTGCCGCACGCTGCTCGCCGAGGGCGTGCCCGGCATCCACTTCATCACCATGAACCGGTCGACCGCGACGCGCGACGTGTACGCCAACCTGGTGGGCTCGGTGTCCGAGCCGGTCACGGCTCGCTGATCGGTCAGGGCTCGCTGATCCGGTTCCCCAGTGCCGCCGCGGCCTCGGCCGCCGCGCGGCGCAGCCCCTCCCGCTCCGCGGCGTAGCCACCCGCCACGCCCACGACGGGGATGTTGGAGAGCATCCGGTGGCGCCACTTGCCCTTGGGGCGGGCGTCCAGCGCGTCGTCGATGCGACCCAGGAGCCGTGCGACCCGCCACACGATGCGTGCGGCACCCCGCACGCCCTTCCGGTCCTCGGCGGCCCCGAAGGCCGCTTCCCGGTAGGCGCCGTCGGTCCCGGCCAGGAGTGGTTCCACCGCCGATGGCGGGAGGTCGCGGTCGAGCAGCACGCGCGCCAGGAGCGAGACCCGCTCGGCGGGCGCGGTGACGTCGTGCTCGCCGGCGACACCGAGCACGACGAGCGACTGGACCGCGGTACCCACCGTGTTCTGCAGCGGGAGGAGATCGGCGAGCTTGCCGGCGAAGCGCGGTGCGGCGGAGACCACGGCCGCGATGCGGGACACGCGGTGGGCCCACCAGCGGTCCCGCTCGGCCTGGGGGAGCGAGGGCGGGCGCCCCAGCCGGCCGGCCAGCGGAGAGGCCAGCCGGTCGACCCGGCGGAGGACGTCGACGACGACGGCGTCGCTGATCTGGGCAGCCATGTGCCGTGCGGTATCCCGGACGGGGATCCGGCACGCGTGAGATGTGCGACTGCCCCGTCCGGCCCGGCCCTATCCTCCGGGGCGGAGGCGCCCCTGGGCGCCGGGCACGGGGAGGTGCGGGATGCTCGACCGCGAGGAGTACCTCGTCGCCTGGTCGCGATGGCACGGCGACGCCGACACCAGCTCTCGGTGGGTGCGCGGCTGGCTGAGCCTCGCGCACGCCCTCGCCCGGCCGCTCGCCGGGATGCCGCCCGTGGTTGCGACCGGCGCGGGGCTCCTGGTGGCCGCGGCCTGCGTCCCGCCCGCCGCGGCGGGCGGCGCGTGGCTGATCGCCGCAGGGCTGCTCGTGGGGCTCTCCGGCCTGCTCGACAGCCTGGACGGGGCGCTGGCGATCGGTGCGGGCCGCGCCTCGCAGCGGGGCTACGTCCTGGACTCGGTGATCGACCGGCTGACCGAGGTGGCCTACGCCGTCGCGCTGTGGGCCGCCGGCGCCCCCGGCTGGCTCGCCGTCGCGTTCGGGGCGATGTGCTGGCTGCCCGACTACGTGCGTGCCCGGGCCGGTCAGGCGGGCGTGCACCGCACCGGCCCGATCTCGATCTGGGAGCGGCCCGTCCGCGTCGTCATGGCCGGGTTCACCCTCGGCGGCGCCGGCGTGGTCTCCGGCCTGGAGGTCGGCGGGATCGGCGGTGACGTGCTCACCGTCACCGCAGGCGCGGCGGTCGGTGCGCTCCTGGGCGTGCTGGCGACGGCCCAGCTGGGCTGGTGGCTGCGCTCGGAACTGGCCGGGCCGGGTGGCGCCGACCCGGGCTGAGCTGGTTACGGCCGCCACCGGGCCGGGTACCTCGGCACCGCCGGCACGGGAGGCGCCGCCTAGGGTGTGCGTGCTCGACCCCTCCCGTTCCCCCCTCCGTCACCCAGGCCCGCTCGCGAGCCGGGCGCCCGCGCCCCTCCGGAGCCACACCCCCAGGAGCAGCCGTGCCCGTCCTCGTCACCGGGTCCATCGCCACCGACCACCTCATGACCTTCCCCGGGAAGTTCACCGAGCAGTTCGTCGAGGGCCAGATGGAGAACGTCTCGCTGTCCTTCCTGGTCGACGACCTCGTCCAGCACCGCGGTGGCGCGGGCGCGAACATGGCCTACGGGATGGGGCTGCTCGGCCTGGCGCCGGTGCTCGTCGGCGCCGTCGGCAACGACTTCGCCGACTACGAGGCCTGGCTCGGCCGGCACGGCGTCGACACCGCGAGCGTGCACTGGTCCGAGCTCAAGCACACCGCCCGGTTCGTCTGCACCACCGACGCCGCCAACAACCAGATCGCGTCGTTCTACTCGGGCGCCATGGCCGAGGCCTCGCAGATCGAGCTGGCCCCGGTCGCCCGCCGCGTCGGCGAGCCCGACCTGGTCGTCGTCGGCCCGAACGACCCCACGGCGATGGTCCGGCACACCGAGGAGTGCCGGACCCGCGGGTACGCCTTCGTCGCCGACCCGAGCCAGCAGCTGGCGTGGGCCGACGGCGCGATGATCCGGGACCTCGTCGACGGCGCCGACCTGCTGTTCACCAACGAGTACGAGTCGCACCTGCTCCAGCAGAAGACCGGGTGGGGCGCCGACGAGGTGCTCGCCCGGGTCGGCACGTGGATCACCACGCGCGCCAAGGACGGCGTGCTCGTGCGCCAGGCCGGCGCCGAGCCGATCGAGGTCATCGCCGTCCCGGAGACCAAGCCGGTCGAGCCGACCGGTGGCGGCGACGCCCTGCGGGCCGGCTTCATCGCCGGCCGCATGTGGGGTCTGAGCCTGGAGCGGGCCACCCAGCTGGGCTCCGCGGTGGCCACCGCCGCCGTCGAGGTGATCGGCACGCAGGAGTACGACCTGCCGCGGGAGAGCTTCCTCAGCCGCTTCGGCGAGGCGTTCGGCGCCGAGGCCGCCGACGAGGTCGCGGCGCACCTGCCGGCCTAGTTGTACTGATCAGAGACGTTGGTCGAGGACGTGTGACCACCGGATCTGACTGAGGA
>JBELIQ010000042.1:0-17961 GCA_042090795.1 Blastococcus sp.
TCAGCCCTGGCGGCTCAGCCGCGGCGCGAGCGCCCGCGCGGTCCGCCCTGGCGACCGCCGAGGGCCCGGCCGGCGGCGCGGCCGGCCGCCCGCTGCCCACCCCCGGGACGACGGTCGCGGTCCCCGCCCGACCGGCCGGCGGGTGCGCTGCAGGGGCGGCAGGTGGTGAACCAGGGGGCGATCGCGCTGCCGCAGCCCGTGCACTTGCCGGATCGGCCCAGGGCGATGGCGTCGGGGAGGAGCTCGGTGATCATCTCCGCGCACTCCTCCTCGACCCAGGCGGCGTCGTCGCTGTCCAGGCCTCCCACACCGGGGAACTGGCGCAGCATCGTCGTGGCGTCCCGGGCCGCGGCGGCGGCCTGCTCGTACTCCTCGACGGTGCCCCCGCGGGGGACGTCGGGCAGCACGGTCTCGGGCGTCACCGGCAGCCCGACCGCGTGCTCCAGGGCCGCCCGGGCGAGCACCAGCCACCGGGTGCGCCGCGGCGGGTTGTAGTCGATGGCCAGGTTGACCAGCCGCCACACGGTCTGCAGGTCGCCGGCCGCGCCGAGGGGGCCGCGCAGCAGCGGCAGCAGGGCGTGCACCCGCAGCACCAGGGTGGTCACGTCGTCGGCGGTCATGGCCTGGTCGCGGGTGGCGGCACGCGCCCATGCCATCCAGCGCACCAGCGCCTCGGGCAGGTCGACGGCCTCGAAGGCACCGAGGTCCTCGAGCTCCGGGCGCAGCCGCGGGGCGCGCTTGGGCAGGTCGCTCATCTCGTCGCCACGGGCCACCGCGGCGCCGTTCGCGACGAGCCCGCCCACGGGCTTGAGCCCGCTGATCCCGATGAGGATGCCGACCGAGCCGTGACCGGTGAGGCCGTAGCGGCCGGCGCGACCGGCGATCTGCGCGGCCTCCCAGGTGCGCAGCGGCCGCACCTCCTGGCCGTCGAACTTCGTCGTCTCGGCGAACAGCACGGTCGTGGCCGGCACGTTGATGCCGTGCCCGATCACGTCGGTGGTGACGAGCACGTCGAGCTCGCCGCTGGTGAACCGCTCGATCACCTCGCGCCGGGTGGCCGGGGGCAGGGCGCCGTAGAGGACGCCGACCTTGCCGGGACGGTGCTGGTCGAGCTCGGCCGCGGCCGCGTAGACGGCCTTGCGGGAGAAGGCGACGACGAGGGTCTGCGGGCGCACCGCCTCGGCCCGGACCGGCGCGCGCAGCACGTCCAGCCGGGACAGCCGCTTGTGGTTGACGACCTCGACGTGCTCGGCGTCGGACACCAGGGGCTTGAGCACCAGGTAGGCCTCGGCGGCCGCGATGAGGTGCATCGTCCGGTACTCGCCGGTGAGCAGCAGCCGCGCCCAGTGGTGCCCGCGGTCGGGGTCGGTCACCCAGTGCGCCTCGTCCAGCACGAGCATCTCGCCACGCGGGGGCGCCTTCTCGACGGTGCAGCAGACGATCGGCGCGAAGGGGTCGATCTCCTCCTCGCCCGTCGAGAGGCCGACCGTGCCCTCGGGCAGGAGCGCCGACAGCTTCTCGTAGGCCTCGTGCGCCAGCTGGCGCAGCGGCGCGGCGTAGACCCCGGAGCCGGCGGCGGCCAGCGCCTGCAGCGACTCGTAGGTCTTGCCGGAGTTGGTGGGGCCGAGGTGGAAGACGACGTCCTCGGGCCGGGTGGTGCGGGTCGGCAGCGCGGGCTCGGCGCCCTCGACCCAGCTCTGCTGCGCCAGCGTCTCGGCGCGGGCGGCCACGCGGTCGGCGTCGCGGGCGGCGGTCTGGCGGCCGGCGGAGCGTTCGCGGCGGCGGGCCGTCCGGGGCAGGGGAGTCGTGCTCTGGGGCGTGGACGTGGAGTCGGGCAAGCAGTGTCCTTCGGGAGGGCTCGTCTGGAGGGCGGGGTCGACGCCGTCGCAGGCGGACCGTCCCCAGGTCGAACAGCGGATCAGGCGCGTTCATGCCCGGGGCCCCGTCTCCGGGCCCGCGCGGACGGCCCCCATTGTCCACTGCGCACGCCTCCGACCTGCGGCCGCACCGCCGGATGGGGCCGGTGGGGCGTGCGGACGCGGCCGGGGTCACACCGGTTCGACGACCTCGGACTCGGCCGGGACGCCGCGGGCCACCTCGACCGGCGGGCCACCGGACCGCGGCCACACCCGGTACGAGCGGAACTCCAGCGGCAGCCCGGACGCGCGCGCGGCGTCGGCGGCGTCCATGGCCTGCAGGTGCACGTGCGGCTGCGTGGAGTTGCCCGAGTTGCCGCACGCCCCGAGCTGCTCGCCCTCGGTGACCAGCCGGCCGGGCGCGACGGCCACCGAGCCGCGCCGGAGGTGGGCGAGCAGCACGAACGCGCCGCCGTCGGCGAGCTGCAGGACGACGTGGTTGCCGGCGATGGTGGCCGGCCCGCCGCGCACCCGGCCCGCCTGGGTGAGCGCGTACGGGACCAGCGCGACCTGCGACCGCCGCGCCTCGTGGTCGGCCTCGCCGTCCAGCACCGACACCACGGTGCCCGCGGCCGGCGCGAGGACCGGCTGCCCGAAGCCGACGAAGCGCTCGGGCGGCTCGGTGGCCACCAGCGTCCGCCAGTCGCGGGTGTCCGCCGTCCGCCGTCCCCGGACGGCGATGAAGTCCACCGCCCAGGTGGTGGCGAACAGGTGGGTCCCGTGACTCGGGACCCGCCGGGCCGGGCTGTTGCGGGCCAGCCACGTCCCGCGGAACGGCAACGCGAGCGTCACCGCCGCGGGAGCGGGCATGCCGGCCGCCCTCAGGGCTGGACGAGGATGCGGATGGGGTTGCCGTCGCGCTCGTGCAGCCGGCGGATGCCCTCGCCGACGTCCTCCAGCGAGACCACGCCGCTGATGGAGCGGGACAGGTCGAGCCGGCCGCTGGCCACGAGGTCGGCCAGGACGGCGATGTCGGTGCCCTGGTAGCCGAGGTGGCCGAGCGCCTGCTTGCGGGAGAGGCCGAAGCCGAGCGTCGACCCCAGCGAGGCCTCCTCGCCGCTGAGCCCCACGACGACGGTGCGCCCGCCGTTGGCCAGCATCGCCATCCCCTGCTCGAAGGTGGCCTTGATCCCGACGGCGTCGAAGGCGACGTCGAGCATGCGGCCCTTGGTCGCCTGGGCGATCTTCTCCGCCAGGTCGGGGTCGCGGGAGTCGAAGGCGAAGTCCGCCCCGATCTCCAGCGCCCGGTGCCGGACGGCCTCCTCGAGGTCGATGGCGATGATCGGGTTGGCGCCGACCAGGCGGGCGAGCTGCACGATGTGCGTGCCCACGCCGCCCACACCCCAGACCCCGACCGCCTCGCCGATGCGCACCTGCCCGGTGTGCACGACGGCTCCGAAGGGCGTGGAGACCGCGTCGGCCAGGATCGCGGCCTGGTCCATCGGCACCCCGTCGGGCACCTGGGTGAGGCCGAAGGCCCCGGCGAGCGTGTACTCCGCCCACGCGCCGTCGTAGGCGAACGCCATGAGCTGGATGTTCAGGCACTGCCCGACCGGTCCGCGCAGGCAGTTGGCGCACGTGCCGCACGGGCGCCCGGCGGCGGGGATCACCCGGTCACCGACCGACCAGCCGGTCACCCCGGGGCCGAGGGCGGCGATCGTGCCCGAGGCCTCGTGCCCCTGGGTGATGACGTCGGGGGTGCCCAGGCCGCCGAACACGCCGTCGATGAGGCTGAGGTCGGAGTGGCAGATGCCGCAGTAGGCGACCTTGATCAGCACCTGGCCCGGGCCGGGCTCGGGGATGGGCACGTCCTCGACCGCCCACTCGCCGGTGGCCTTGTAGAAACGCTGGGCACGCATCGTTCCGGTCATGCAGCACTGCCTCCTGTGTCGGCGGGACCCGCCGGATGGTCCGGTGCCGTCCACCGAGCCGGTGACGTGGGTCGCACTCCGGCGACCGTATCGTCGCGGCGGCGATCCGACACCGACCGAGGAGAACGCAGTGCAGCGCGAGCCCGGGCCCGACCCAGCAGAGTCCGAGCCGACGGTGCTCGACGTCCTCGACCTCGAGGAGATCGACCGGGACCTCTACCGGAGCACCCTGGTCTTCGCCGACCCGTTCCCGCTGTACGGCGGCCAGGTCGCCGCGCAGGCGCTCCTCGCGGCGGGCCTCACCGTGGGGGAGGGGCGGCTGCCGCACTCGCTGCACGGCTACTTCCTGCGCAGTGGCGACGCCGCCCGGCCGACGGTCTTCCGCGTCGAGCGGGACCGCGACGGCGGCTCGTTCTCCGCCCGGCGCGTGGTGGCGGTGCAGGGCGGTGAGGTCATCTTCAGCATGGCGGCCTCGTTCCACGCCGGTGGCGTCGGGCCGGACATCCCGGTCCAGGAGATGCCCGCCGTCGACGGGCCCGACGGGCTGAAGAGCTACGGCATGCCGCGGCTGTTCACGATGGAGAGCCGCCGCCCCGGCCAGGCCGACCCGGGCTGGCGGCTGCCGACCCGCTTCTGGGCGCGGACGACGGTGCCGCTGCCCGACGACCACCTGGTGCACGCCTGCGTGCTCACGTACCTGTCCGACATCGGCACCGGCCTGGCCAACATGCCGCAGGACGAGGCGAGCCCGGGGCCGACCCTGGACCACGCCGTCTGGTTCCACCGGCACGCGCCGCTGGACGAGTGGGTGCTCATGGACATGGCGCCCGGCACGGTCTCGGGTGGACGCGGTTGGTACACCGGTGCCATCTTCACCGCGGGCGGCACCCTCGCCGCCAGCTTCACGCAGGAGACGCTCTTCCGGGCGGGCCGGAACCCCTTCCGTCCGGGCAGCTGACCGACCGCTCCGCCCCGAGGAGGCCGCGTGCCCGACATCCTGATCCCCGGCGGTGAGAGCGCCCCGGAGCTGCGGGCCTACCTCGCCGTCCCGCCGACGGGGGAGGGGCCGTGGCCGGCCGTCGTCGTCGTGCACGAGGCCCTGGGCCTCAACGACGACACCCGGCAACAGGCCGACCGGCTGGCCGCGGCCGGCTACCTCGCCGTGGCGCCCGACCTCTTCACCGCCGGCGGGGTGCTCCGGTGCCTGCGCTCGACCTTCCGGGCGATGCTGCGGGGGGAGGGCGCCGCGGTCGGTGACCTGGAGGCGGCCCGCCGGTGGCTCGTGGAGCGGTCCGACAGCACCGGGCGGGTCGGCGTCCTGGGCTTCTGCATGGGCGGTGGCTTCGCGCTGATGGCGGCCACCCGCGGCTTCGACGCGGCGGCGCCCAACTACGGCGCCGTCCCGGAGGACGCCGAGCGGGTGCTGGCCGGCGCCTGCCCGGTGGTGGCCAGCTACGGCGAGCGGGACCGGATGTTCCGGGGTGCGGCCGACCGGCTGGAGGGCGTGCTCACCCGGCTGGGCGTCCCGAACGACGTGAAGGAGTACCCGGGCGCCGGCCACTCCTTCCTGAACCGGCACAACCTGGGGCCGTTCAGCGTGCTCGAGAAGGTGGCGGGCTTCGAGTACCACCAGCCCTCCGCCGAGGACGCGTGGGCGCGCATCCTGCGCTTCCTCGACGAGCACCTGCGGACGGGACGGCCGGCCGCGTAGGCCTAACCGGCAGCGGCCGGGTCGCCGGGGTACGGCGGCACGCTGTCGGCGACGACGGCGCCGCGCTCGCCGGGCGGGCGGTCCGGTCCCACGGTGGAGTCCTGGACCGTCTGCCGCTCGCTCTCGGCGTTCACCGTGGCGCCGACGATGACGAGGAAGACGCTCAGCCACAGCCAGAACATGCTGATCGCGACCCCGCCGAGGGAGCCGTAGGTGGTCTCGTAGGACCCCAGGCTCTGCACGTAGGCGAACAGCGCGAGCGATGTGACCAGCCACAGCGCCGTGGCGACGACGGCGCCGACGCTGATCCAGCGCCAGCGCGCCTGGTTGCGGTCGGGAGCGACGCGGTAGAGGACGGCCAGCAGCAGCGCCAGCAGCAGCGCCAGGGTCAGCCACATGAGCGCGGGTGCGAGCGGGCGCACCGCATCGGGCAGGCGGCCGAGCTGCCGCGACAGGACGCCGCCGCCGGCGATGAGCGCACCGAGGGCCAGTGCCCCGACGAGCACGAAGGCGACGGCCAGCCCCATCCGGCGGAGGAAGCTCCGGGTCTCGGTCTCGGAGTAGGCCAGCGTCAGCGCGTCGATGAGGTAGGTGGCGGCCGTGGTGGCGGTGACCAGCGCGGCCAGCAGCCCGGTGAGCCCGCGCCAGGTGAGCACCTGCGCCGAGGCGGTCGTGATGGTGGTCAGCTGCTCGGCGACGAGCGGTTCGAGCTCGGGCGGCAGCACCTCGGCGACCGACGACAGCTGGTCGAGCGCCTGCTCGGGTGAGTTGAGGGCTCCGTAGATCGACAGCGCGGTCACCATCAGCGGGGCGATGGACAGGATCGCGAAGAAGGAGACCGCGGCGGCCAGGGCCATCAGGCGGTCGTCGAGGACGTGGCGCGTGGTCCGGTGCAGCACCTGCACCCAGCCCAGCGCCGGGATCCGGTGCGGGGCTCGCGCCTCGTGCCCACGGCCGCGCGCGGCACCTCCCGGGCCGGCGTGTGCCGGCGAGCTCTCCGCCATCCCTGCTCAGTGCCCGCCCGGCCCCGTTGTCACGCAGGCGGACCGGCGCGGTGTGGGGCTACCGGCCGGCGCGGTGCGGGGTATCGGCCGGCGCGGTGTGGGCGGCCGGCGTGGTCCGGGCGATCGGCCGGCGTCGGCGGTCCCTGCTTGACTGGACCCGTTCCCGCGCCGAACCCGCCGTGGGAGAGCCTTCGGAGGGACGGTCCATGCACCTCGGCGTCGACAGCTTCGTCTCGGCGGTGACCGATCCGGTCTCCGGCCGCCTGATCGGGGCCGAGGAGCGGATGGAGCACCTGCTCGAGGAGATCGAGCTGGCCGACCGGGTGGGGCTGTACTCGTTCGGCATCGGGGAGCACCACCGCCCGGAGTACTACGACTCCGCGCCGCCGGTGATCCTCGGCGCCGCAGCCGCCCGGACGAGCCGCATCCGGTTGGGCAGTGCCGTCGCGGTGCTCAGCGCGGCCGACCCGGTGCGCGTCTTCCAGCAGTTCGCCACGCTGGACCTGATCTCCAAGGGCCGGATCGACCTCGTCGTCGGCCGCGGGTCGTTCACCGAAGCGTTCCCGCTGTTCGGGCTGAGCCTGGCCGACTACGACGAGCTCTTCGCCGAGAAGCTGGACCTGCTGCTGCGGATCCGGGGGTCCGAGCACGTCACCTGGTCGGGCCGGCACCGCCCGCCGCTGAACGGGCAGGGCGTCTACCCGCGGCCGCTGCAGGACCCGCTGCCGATCTGGGTGGGCGTCGGCGGCACCCCGGAGTCCTTCGTGCGCGCCGGCCTGCTCGGGCTGCCGCTGATGGTGGCGATCATCGGCGGGGAGCCCCGCCAGTTCGCCCCGCTGATCGACCTCTACCGCCGCGCCGGCGCGCAGGCCGGGCACGCGCCGGAGACGCTGCAGGTGGGGCTGCACGTGTTCGGCTTCGTGGCCGAGAGCACGCAGGCGGCGGCCGACACCATCTACCCGGGGTGGCACGAGATGTTCGAGAAGGTGTCGCGCGAGCGCGGGTTCTCCCCGCCGAGCCGCGCGCAGTTCGATGCGACGAGCGGACCGGACGGAGCGTTCTTCATGGGTGATCCCGGCACGGTGGCCGAGAAGCTGGTCCGGATCTCCGGGCAGCTGGGCGGCGTGGACCGCATCTCGCTGCAGATGACCAACCCCCGGCTGGCGCACGCCGACCTCCTGCGGGGCATCGAGCTGCTCGGCACCGAGGTCGCGCCCCGCGTGGCGGCGTCGGCATGACCGCCGCCCGGGAGTGGGTGCTCGACGGGCACGCCGGGCAGTTGGCCGGGCGGACGTGGGAGGGCGCCGAGCCGACCCACGTCGTCCTCCTGGCGCACGGGTACGGCGAGCACTGCGGACGCTACGACCACGTGGCGGCCGCGCTCGTCGCCGCGGGTGCGGCCGTGACCGCCGTCGACCACGTCGGCCACGGGAAGAGCGAGGGCGACCGGGTGGTCGTGACCGACTTCGAGCGGGTCGTCGACGACCTGCACCTCGCCGACGAGCAGGCCCGGGCGGAGCACCCCGGCCTGCCGGTGGTGCTGGTCGGCCACTCGATGGGCGGCCTCATCGCCGCCCGTTACGCCCAGCGGTACGGCGACACGCTCGCCGCCGTGGTGCTCTCCGGGCCGCTGGTGGGGGAGTGGGGCGGCGCCGCGCTGCTGGACCTGCCGGAGATGCCCGACGCCCCGCTGGACAGCACGACCCTGTCCCGGGACCCCGAGGTGGGCCGGGACTACGAGGCCGATCCGCTGGTCTGGCACGGCCCGTTCCAGCGTCCGACGATCGAGGCGATGGTCCGGGCGCTGGCGGCGGTGCAGGACGGCCCCTCGCTGGGCGCGCTGCCGCTGATGTGGGCGCACGGGGAGGCCGACCGCCTCGTGCCGATGGCCGGCTCCCGCACGGGTGTGGAGCACCTGCGGGGCGAGCGCTACGTCGAGAAGATCTACCCCGGCGCGCAGCACGAGATCTTCAACGAGACCAACCGTGACGAGGTCCTCGCCGACGTCGTCGCGTTCGTCCGGGACGCGCTGGGCCGCTAGGCCGGCGGAGTCGGCCTCCCGGCGCCGCCCCGGCCCGCGGCACGGCCGGCCACCCCACTGACCCGCACATCCCGGAAGGTGAGTTCCCGTTGGCCGAACCCGATCTGCTCGCCGTTTTCGCCCACCCGGACGACGAGACGCTCTCCGCCGGCGGCCTGCTGGCCCGGCATGCCGCCGGGGGCGCACGGACCGCGGTGGTCACGGCCACCTGGGCGCAGGACTCGGTCCGCGCACCGGAACTGGCCGAGGCGCTGCGGATCCTCGGCGCCGGCGGGCCCCGCCTGCTCGGCTACGCCGACGCGCTCGTCCCCGAGTCCGCGCCGGGGAGTCCGCGCCTGGTCGACGCACCGCTGGACGAGGTCGTACGGGCGCTGGTGATCCACATCCGGGAGTTCCGCCCGGAGATCGTGGCGACCCACGACGCCTACGGCGGGCTGACCGGCCATCCGGACCACCTGCTCACGTACCGGGCCACCGTGCTCGCCGCCGAGGCCGCCGGGCTGGGGCAGCTGTACCCGGACGCGGGCGAGCCGTGGCGGCCGCGCGCCCTCTACCTGGCCACCCACCCGGACTCCGTCGTGCCGGCGTTGCGGGACCTCGTCGGGGCACGCCGCGCGGTCCACAGCGTTCCGGACGAGCAGATCAGCGAGCGCCTCGACGTCACCCCGTGGCTGGAGCAGAAGATCGCTGCGGTGCTGGCGCACCGCAGCGAGGTGGAGCGCGGGGCGGTACCCGGACTGGTCGCGGCGGCATCGTCCGAGGCCCGAGCGGCCCTGCTGTCCACCGAGTGGTTCATCCGCTGCACCCCTGGCCCGGCGCCGACGCCCGAGTCCGCGCGGTAGCGCCATCGCCGCAGGCTGACCAGGCGCTAGGACCGACGGCCGCGCCGGTACTCGAGGAAGTCGCCGACTGCCAGCGCAACCCCGATGCCCGTACAGGCGTATCCAGCGAGCAGGATGAATCCGCCGCCGATGTCGGTGGGCGCGCCGATCTCGCCTATCTCGAACGCCCTGCACAGCGCGTATGTCGCAATCAGCGCCACCCCTCCGACGAGGGTGAGCAGCGTTGCTCGGCGCACGACGGGTGGGCGCTGGCCGGGGGGCATGCGCTGACACTAGGCAAGATCCGCGCCCGGATGACCGTGGAGGCGGGCGCCCGGTGGGCGCGAAGGACCATGGACGCACTCGCAGCCCGGATCGATGCAGGGTGGGCTCGCCTGGGTCGTCAGGGGTGTCCCTGCCGGCCATCGGCCGCGCATCGCCCTGAGCGGCCACCCAGGGGGACGTCGGCTCAGGCGAGAGGCCGCGGGAGGATCTGCGGGTGGAACACCTCCCCGCATTCCTGCTGGCTCGCATCGGCGAGGACGAGTCGACAGCCCGCGCGGCGGTCACGATCATCGACTCCCGCGAGACCGCCGGTTGGTACTGGAGCGACGCCGGGGATGCGGTCTTCCTCGATGGGACCAGCGTCCCTGTTGCCTGTGGCCCGTGGAAGCAGTTGATGAATCAGCCGTCGGCCCGTCACATCGTCCGGAACGACCCGGAGCGCGTGCTCGCCGAGTGCGACGCCAAGCGGCGCATCCTCTCGGACCACGGACGTGCGCGGGACGCCGTCGCCGCGGCAGCACTGGACGATCCCGCACGATCAGGGTGGCTGGGCGCTGCAGAAGCGCTTGGCCGGGTCCTCCGCTCGATGGCCGTGCCGTACGCCGATCATCCGGCCTACGACCCGGAGTGGATGCCGTGAAGCACCTGTCCACCCGCCACGGCTGAGCCGCACCTGCCCCGAAGGTCGCCCCGCGACCAAGGCCAGCGCCGGGTGTTCCTGAGCGGCCCCGTCAGGGACAGGGCCCCGAAGGCGGCGAGAACACGCGAGACGGTGGCGGTCCGGCGGTCACCTGTCGGGTTCGTCCACCTGCCTGTACTCGACGAACGAGCCGGGAGGCATGTAGCCAGGGTCGCGCACCCGCCAACCGCCATCAACCTGCTCACGGTCTTCGTCCGCGCAGTCCGGTTGACGCGTGAGATGGCCAAGACCACGTTCGACCAGCCGCGGGTAGGCGAAGCGGTCGACGAACGGCGTGTGAAACCACAGTCGAAGCCATCGAGGCGCGGACGCCACGTCGAAGGTCGCCCCATAACCCTGCGGTATGTGGTTCCAACCCTCCAGCCGCATGGCGCGAGTCTGCCAACCTCGCCCGCGTGTCGGCGACTCAAGAGCGCTCGGCGGCCTGTCCCACAGGCTGCGTTCTGAGCGGCGCACCACGAGACCGGGGGCGCTCAGGCGCAACCCCATCCCGGGAGGGCTGGCCACGCCTCGACCGTGCCACTGTCCACGGCGTAGGCCGTCGAGAGGTCATCCGCCAGCCAGAGTTCGACCCCGGTGCCTTTCGCGTAGCCGGTCGGGATCGCGTCGTCGGGCAGCTCGGCATCGGCATCGAAGGACCCGACGGTCTCCTCGGCGAAGACACCTTCGGGATCACGCACGAACAAGCGCCGGTCGTTCTCGGTGCCGCCGCCGTCGAGCGGCCAGCGCATGGCCAGGATCAGGGCGCTGTCCATGTCGCAGTGGGTTTCACCCTCGTACAGCCGGAAGTCGGATGGCAGGGGTATCCGGTCGCCTCGCTCCCAGAGCCCCAGCAGGCGGTCGTGATCGTCGACAGCCTGCTGGCGGTCGTGGTCGTCGACCGCCAGCGGTCGCTCGGCGTCGTTGCTGCTGCACGCGGACGTGGAAAGTGCGAGCAGTGCGAGGGGCAGAGCCCAGCCGCGAGCGGTCACCCGATCATCATGGTGGCCGACCAGTGGGCCGCTCCGGGCCGCAGCCTGATCGCCGCCGGATCGACGCCTCACGATGTGCAGGTAGGTGCCGGTGGAGCCGCCTCCTGGGCGAGTCCGCGGCGGAGATTCGGCCCGCTCGATGCCAGCACGCTCTTGAGCCGTACCAGCTGCGGATGACGGTGCCGTCCGCCTCGGAAGCGGGCAGCACGGGCCGGCGGGCTCACCTCGCGGTCGGAAGGCCGGGCTCCGGGCCGGTCGGCGTGCGGGCGATCAGGAAGGCCTGCGGGATGTGCGTCGCCGCGCTGGTCGGATCGGGCGACTTCACCAGTCGGGCGGTCAGCTCGAAACCCGCCCGCTCCAGGGAGGCGACGACGTCGTCGGGCTGCAGCCGGTGGAAGTCCAGCGACGCCGGCCGGCCGAAGGCCTCGGCCAGGTGCAGGGTGTCGTCGCCGACCTGGAAGGCCAGGAGCAGGTAGCCGCCCGGGCGGAGCACGCGGTGGAACTCCTCGAGTACCGCCTGCCGCTCAGCAGCCGGTACGTGGATCAGGGAGTACCAGGCGATCAGCCCGGCCAGGCTGCCGTCGGCGCGATCGAGGGCACGCAGATCCCCGACGTCGAACGTGATCTCGGGATGGTCGCGGCACGCGATCCCGACCATGGCCGGGGACAGGTCGACGCCGGCGACCTCCAGCCCGAGCCGGTGGAGGTGGGCGGCGACAGTGCCCGGGCCGCTGCCGACCTCCAGCACCTGCGGGTGGGGGGCCAGCCGCCGGACCAGCTCGGCGAACCCGGCCAGCAGCGCCCGGTCCAGGGGTGCGTCGTCGAGCTCCGCGCGGAACGCTGCGGCGTACTCCTGCGCGATGGCGTCGTAGCCCGCTCTGGTGGCCTCGACGTGCGCGTCGCCGGGCCCGGTGGCCCCGGCGGTCGCAGCCGTCACTGCGCGAGCAGGGCGCGGACCGCGTCGAGGGTGTCGGCCTCGGCCGGCGTCTTGTCCGGGCGGTAGCGCAGCACCCGGGCGAACCGCAGGGCGACGCCACCGGGGTAGCGGGTGCTGCGCTGGGCGCCGTCGACGGCGATCTCGACGACCAGCTCCGGCCGCAGCAGCACGCCCCAGTCGGGGCGCTCGCGGGCCAGGTCGGGGAAGGTAGCCGTCTGCCACGCCAGCAACTCGTCGGTCATCCCCTTGAACGTCTTGCCGACCATCACCGGCTCGCCGCCGTCGGGGTTCCGGGCGCCGAGGTGGATGTTCGACAGCGATCCGGTCCTGCGGCCGTAGCCCCACTCCGCACCGAGGACCACCAGGTCGAGGGTGTGGACCGGCTTGACCTTCTGCCACGCCTTGCCCCGCCGACCCGCGGCGTAGGGCGCGTCCAGCGCCTTGACCATGACCCCCTCGTGGCCGCCGGCCAGCGCGTCGTCCAGCACCTGCGCTGCCTGGCCCGCGTCGGGCCGCCGGACACCCGGCATGCGCAGCGCCGCGTGGGCGTCCGCGGCGAGCAGCTCCGCCAGGGCGTCGAGGCGGACGGCGAGCGGCTCGTCGAGCAGGTCGCGCCCGTCCAGGTGCAGCAGGTCGAAGAAGAACGGGCTGAGCAGCACGCCCTCGTCGGCCGCCTCGCTGCCGAAGCGGCTCATCGTGTCCTGGAAGGCGCGCGGCCGGCCGTCGTCGTCCAGCGCGAGGGTCTCGCCGTCCAGGATCGCGCTGCGGCAGGGGAGCGACCGCGCCAGCGCCACCAGCTCGGGGACGCCGTCGGTGATCTCGCGCAGCGTGCGGGTCCAGACGCGGACGTCGTCGCCGTCGCGGTGCACCTGGATGCGGGCGCCGTCGAGCTTGAACTCCACGGTGATGTCGCCGCCGAGGTCGTCCAGCGCCGCGTCCAGCGAGGCCCCCGGGCTGGCCAGCATCGGTCGGACCGGGCGCCCCACCTGCAGGCGCACCTCCTCGAGCGCGGCCGTTCCACCGGAGAGGGCGAGGGCGGCGGTCTCCGGCAGCCGGCCGGAGAGCATGAAGGCGCGCCGCACGGCCGCGGGCTGGACCTCGGCGGCGGCGGCCACCGCGTCGAGGACCACGCCCTCCAGCGCGCCCTGGCGCAGCTCGCCGGTGAGCAGGCTGCCGAGGAACCGCTTCTCCTCGGCGGTGGCGGCCGACAGGAGCTCGGTGAGGACGGCGTCGCGCCGGGCGGCCGACCCCGCGCCGGACGTCGTCGCCAGCTCGGTGAGGGCGGCGACCACCGCGGCCACGGTCAGCGACGGCTGCTCCGCGACCGGGCCCGTCCGCGACGCGAGGGTGCGCCAGCCGACCCCGAGCCGGCCCTGGCCGGTGTCGCCCGAGAGCCACGCGGTGACCGGCTCGACCTCGGCGGCGTCGGCCCGCCGCAGCAGCTCCGCGATGGCGGCGGCCTTGGCCGTGCGGGACCGCGTGGCCGCGACCCGGGTGGACGCGGCGACGACGTCGGCGAGCAGCACCGGCCCATCGTGGCAGCCGGTACCGACGGTCCGGGCGGGGCCGGGGTGCGCGGGACCCGTCCGTGCCGGTAAGCATGGGTGCATGACCGCCAGCGCACGCGACTCCGACCTCGTCGTCTTCGGGGCGACCGGCTTCGTGGGGAAGCTGCTCGCCGCCTACCTCGCCGAGCACGCACCCGCGGGCACCCGCATCGCCCTGGCCGGACGGTCGCGGTCGCGGCTGGAAGAGGCTCGGGCGGCGCTGCCGACGGCCGCCGCGGACTGGCCGCTGATCGAGGCCGACGCCTCCGATCCGGCCTCGATGGCGGCGCTCGCTGCCGGCACCCGCGTCGTCGTCACCACCGTCGGCCCGTACGCGCGCTACGGCATGCCGCTGGTCGAGGCCTGCGCCGCGGCCGGCACCCACTACGCGGACCTGACCGGTGAGGTGCTGTTCGTCCGGGACGCGATCGACCGGGTGGACGAGCAGGCGCGCGCCACCGGGGCCCGGATCGTGCACGCCTGCGGCTACGACTCGATCCCCTCCGACCTCAGCGCGATGCTGCTGGCCGCCCGGGCCGCGGCCGACGGCGCCGGGGAGCTGCGCGACGTCCGGCTGGTCGCGACCCTCCGCGGCGGCTTCAGCGGCGGCACGATCGACTCCATGCGCGCGCAGGTCGAGGCGCTGAAGCAGGACCCGTCCCGCCGCCGGGTCGTGGGCGACCCCTACGCCCTGAGCCCCGACCGGTCCGCCGAGCCGGCCACGAAGCAGCCCGGGGACGCGTCCATGCCCTCGCACGGCCCGGACGGGCGGTGGACGGCGCCCTTCGTGATGGCGTCGTTCAACACCCGCATCGTGCGGCGCAGCAACGCCCTGCAGGACTGGGCATACGGGCGGGAGTTCAGCTACGGCGAGGCCATGGGTGCCGGCAGCGGACCCCGGGGTGCCGTGACCGCCGCGATCGTCACCGCAGGCCTGGTGGGCGCGGTCTCCGCGATGAGCTTCGGGCCGACCCGTGGGCTGCTGGACCGCGTGCTGCCCGCTCCGGGCACCGGGCCCAGCGAGGAGGTGCGGCAGAAGGGCTGGTTCCGGATGGAGGTCGAGGCGACGACGGAGAGCGGCCGCCGCTACACCGCCGTCGCCGCCGGGAAGGGCGATCCGGGCTACGCCGCGACCGCGGTGATGCTGGGGGAGTCCGCCCTCGCCCTCATCCTGGACGGCGACCGGCTGCCCGACCGCGCCGGCTCGCTCACGCCCGCGACCGCCTTGGGCGACGTCCTGGTCGAGCGGCTGCGCGCCGCCGGGCACACCTACGAGGTCACCCCCGCCTGACCGCGCACACCATCTCTGCCGGCCGCGGAGCGCGCGACGCCCGGGCGCCGGTCGGCCGGGCCGCGCGTGCGGCAGCCGCGGTCGACAGCTGCACCTGACGGACGAGCAGGCCCGCCACCACGGCACCGACGGCGTTGAGCGCCGCGTCCAGCGGGGACACCACCCGGCCCAGCGACAGGGCCCACTGCAGCAGCTCGATCCCGGCCGCGGTGCCGGTCGCCAGCGCGAGCAGGCGGGAGAACCGGCCGGCGGCGGGCCAGAGGTGCACGACGAGCGCGGCCGGCACGGCGAGCAGGCAGAGGTTGCCCACCAGCTGGAGCACCGTGGCGCTGGAGTCCAGGCCGGTGGCGTACCAGCGCAACTCTGCGAGCGGCGCGCCCCACGCCCAGCCGGTGCCCACGGGCGTCAGCGTCAGCGCCGCCACCACGAGCAGCGCGGTGGCCAGGAGCAGCTGCGCGCCCGGGCGCGTCGGCGTCCTGGTGGAGGAGCGCGGTCGGGTCCGGTGGCCGTCCATCCCGCCACCGTCCCCGCCCGACCTGCGAGCCGCCTGGACGCCGGCTGGGTGGCTGGTCCGGAGACGCGGCCCGGACGGCGTTGCGCCGACCTGACCGCACTCACAGCCACACCGTCGGAGGGTGACAGGTCCACCCCAGGTGGGTTCCCGAGGCTGACACCGCGGCCGGAGGGTCCGGCCGCGGACGAGGAGCTCTCATGCGCAAGAAGCTGATCATCGCCACCACCGCTGGGGTGCTGTCCCTGGGCGGGCTCGCCGTCGCCGTGCCGGCGCTCGCCGGTCCCGGTAGCTCGGCGGAGTCCGCGGTCGACCGGATCACCGAGGCCCTCTCCGGCCTGGTGTCCGACGGGTCGATCACCCAGGAGCAGGCCGACGAGGTCGCCAGCACGCTCGACGAGGCGGGCATCGGACACGGGGGCGGGCACCGAGGCGATGGGCCGGGCCTTTCCGCGGCGGCGACCGCACTCGGCATGACGGAGGACGAGCTGCGAACCGCGCTCGAGGCCGAGGGCACCACGCTGGCCGAGGTCGCCCAGGAGCAGGGTGTCGAGGTTCAGTCGCTCGTGGATGCCCTCGTCAGCGCACAGCAGGAGCGCCTCGCCGAGGCGGTGGAGGACGGCCGGCTCACGCAGGAGCAGGCCGACGAGCGGTTCGCCGACCTCGAGGAGCGCATCACTGAGCGGGTGAACAGCGAGGCGCCGGCCGAGGGCGGCCGCGGCCATGGGTTCCGCGGGGAGCGGGGCGGACCGGTAGACGACGAGGCGGCCGGGACCCCGGCGGACTGACCCCGGCGGACTGACCCCGGCGGATTGACCCCGCCGGACGCGTGCGGCGCCGTCTCGGCTGGGACGGCGCCGCCCTGCCTGCCGTCGGACAAGGGGTCGTCACCGAGGCGCGGGTGGTTCCAGCAGAAGGATGGGGATGCGGCGACGGGTCCGTCGCTGGTACTCGACGTAGGACGGGAAGGTCGTGCAGGCCGCCGACCACCACCGCGAGCGCTCCGCGCCGGTGAGTTCCCGGGCCATGAGCGCGAGCACCAGGTCCCCGTCGCGCAGTTCCACCTCCGGGTGGGCGAGGGCGTTGGCGTACCAGTGCGGATGGTCCTCACCGCCCCGGGTCGAGGCGACGGCGGCGTAGACCCCGGCGTGCGTGACCCGCATCAGCGGCGTCTTCCGCAGCAGGCCGCTGCGCGCCCCCACCGTGGTCAGCAGCACGACGGCGCGCCCGCGCAGCCCCTGGCCGGTCCGCTCGAGATGCTCGACCTCCTCGCGCACCCACGGCACGGTGCTGGGCGCGTACTCCCCGATCAGTGCCACCGCTGCAGTCTCCCAGGCCGACGCCGGTCAGCAGGCGCGTCGGCGTGGTCCGACCGGGCGTCGATCAGTACGGCCGGGCACGGCGAGCGGGTGCTCCGGCGAGCCGAGCTGGTCCACCGGTCAGGCGGACGGGTGCTCCTGCGAGCCGAGCTGGTCCACCGGTCAGGCGGGCGGGGACTCCGGCGAGCCGAGCTGCTCCACCGGTCAGGCAGGCGAGGACCCCGGCGACGCGCGAGCACGTTCCGGCGAGCCGAGCTGGTCCACCGGTCAGGCAGGCGGGGACCCCGGCGACGCGCGAGCACGTTCCGGCAGGCTGCGGTCCCGACCGCTCAGCCTGAGCGTGCGAGGTCGGGTTCATCGGTCACGCTGGGGAAGATCAGGATCTCGGTGCCGTCGGGGCGCCAGGTGCGCCATCGGCCGTCGGGTTGTCGTTCGACCCGGAAGCCGTGGTGGACCTTGGTGTGGTGGCGCTCGCAGAGCAGGGCTGAGTTGTCGAGGTCGGTGTCACCGTCGTCGATCCAGTGCACGAGGTGGTGGATGTCGCACCAGTAGGACGGGGCGTCGCAGCCGGCGAAGACGCAGTGCCGGTCGCGGATCTCGACCGCCCGGCGCAGGTGCGGCGGGAACAGCCGTTTGCTGCGGCCGTAGTCCAGCGGCTGGCCCTCGGGGCCGATGACGATGCGGGTGACGTTGCCGTCGCAGGCCAGCCAGCGGGCGCGGGCGGCGGAGATGATCCCGCCGAAGCCGGTGCGGCCGGCGCCGGCGCCGGTCGTGGTGTCCACGAGGTCGGCGAGCGGGATGGTCACGATCACCTGGGGCTTGTGCCCGCGCAGCGTCGGCAGACTGCCGGACGCGAGGGCGTTGTCGGCCAGCTGGACCAGTGCGTCGCCGCCCTGCTGGGCGCGGGTGCGGGTGTCCCCGGCCGGGCGGGCGGCCTGCTGGATCGATTCGATCGCGGCCTGCACCTTCTCCCCACCCACGGCATCGAGGACGAACCGGCCGACCACCATGCCCTTGGCGTCCCGGGCGATGACCA
>JBELIQ010000043.1:0-17374 GCA_042090795.1 Blastococcus sp.
TCGGTGAGGATGACGACCTGGCCGTCGGGCAGCTCGTAGCCCTTGGCGATGTCGCGGTACTCGACCTCCTCGCCGTCGATCGAGCAGACGCGCTTGTACTTGACCCGGCCACCGTCGGCGGCGTGCACCTGGTGGAAGCGGATGTCCTTGTCCTCCGTGGCCGAGTACAGCTTCACCCCGATGCTGACCAGCCCGAACGACACGGCCCCGCGCCAGATCGACCGCATGGCGCCCCTTCCCGAGTGGGCCCCGGCGGGAGCCCCGACCGACCCGCGACCGGGTCAAGATCACACGATAGGTGCGCCGGGCCCCGCGTGGCAGGTCGGCGGCCACACCCGCTCCCCCGGTCGGAGGACACGGCGGGCGGCCGGGAACCGGGGTGCCTAGCGCTCCGCGGCGTCCACGCCCTGGGGCTCGTCGTCCTGGACCGACCCGGTGAGGATGCCGTTCTGGATGGCGTCGTAGACGAACTGGAGGACGTCGGAGCCGGCCACCATGGTCATGGTGAGCGCCGCCAGCCGGGTGGCCCTCGGCGCGCTGACGTAGCCGAACACGAAGCCGGTCCCGACCCACTGGGCCAGGCAGAACGGGCAGGTCAGCAGCTCCCCCACCGCGTGCTTGACGCCACCGTGCTCGCGCACCTCCTCGGCGACCTCCGCGTGCCCCGAGGCCCCCTCGAAGCGGACGAAGGGCGCCCGGACCGGTGCGGTCACCGGGTCCTTGGCGATCCGCCTGGCCAGCCGGAAGGTGGCCACCGTGAGCAGGGCGGCGTCCCCCAACGGGATCCGCTCGGGCAGCTCCCGGCCCGAGACGCGCACCGCGGTGGCGGCCGCGGACACCAGGCCGACGTAGACGCCCATCGCGCCGAGGTCCGCGCCGAGCGGCCGGGGCTCGCCCCCGGCGTACTCCCGCTTCTGCGTGCGGGCCCATCGGCGGACCGGGGCCCCCATCCGCTGCACCTCGTCTGCGATCGCCATGGGGCCGCGCTACCCCCGCCGCCGTCGTGGCATGCCCGTGGCGCCGATCCGTGCCGCGGAGCACGTCCGACGCATGGGGCGGGAGGTCACGGGTAGGGCCGTGGTCCGACGCCGGTCCCCAGCGACCGGCCGCCCGTCCCCGTGGGGACGACGAGAGCGGGGGTGCACCCCGCCCGACGAACGGAGAACCGCATGACCGACCCCGGTACCACCGACGGCACGTCCGGGACCGAGGGGCAGACGGCCCGGGACATCTTCCCCGAGGACGGCGGCATCCCCGAGGTGGCGCAGGACGACTCGCCCACGATGCAGCGCGCCGAGGACCCCCAGTTCGAGGCGCTCCCGGGCGAGCGGCCCACCGCCACCACCGACTTCGGCACCACCGCCTCCGAGCAGGCCGAGGGCGAGTCGCTCACCGGCCGGCTGGACCGCGAGCTGCCCGACGTCCCCGACGTCCGCCCGGCCGAGGACCCGCAGCGCGCCGACGTGCAGCTGGAGCAAGACCTGGACACCACCCCCGACAGCGATTCGGGCACCAACCGCACGGCCGACGACATGGAGGCGACGGGCGACGCGGCGATCGGTGGCGAGGGCCCCGAGGAGTCGGCGGTCCACGTCATCGACGGCTGACCGGCTCACCTCTCCCACCCGCCCGGCGGGACGCGGCACGGCACCGCGTTCACCCGGGCGGGTTGGCGCGTCCGCGTCCGGTTGTCTACGTTGGGTCAGCGGTTGAGCAGGCAGCCGCACCGGGAGCGGTCCCACGAGTGCCGGTCCCGGCCGCGTCGACCACGCGCGGAACCGGGGTGATCCGTGCTCCGGAACGCGCGAGCGGTAGATTGACCGGGCGGTGCGCCGCCGCGCCGCCGCCGAGAGGAGCACCGTCCGTGACCACTTCCGACCTGCCCGCCGAGGGGCAGCCCGACGTGTCGAGCGAAGGCACCGAGGCGCCCTTCGACGACGTGATCACGCTCTCCACCTCCACCGACGAGGACGGCGTGGTGACGGTGAAGGTCGTCGGCGAGGTGGACACCTTCACCGCTCCGGTGCTGCGCTCGACGCTGGACAGCCAGCTCGAGCAGGCCCCGCGCGAGCTGGTGATCGACCTGTCCGGGGTGCAGTTCCTGGGCTCTGCCGGCCTCGCCGTGCTGGTCGAGACCCAGAAGTCCGCCCGCAGCCGTGAGGTCGCCCTGCGCCTCATCGCCACGACGCGCGCCGTCACGCGGCCGCTCGAGGTGACCGGCCTGATCGACCTGTTCACCATCGCCGACAGCACCGCACGCTGACGACGAGGTCCCCGCACGGGGGCCGACGAGGGGCCCCGCCGGATCATCGGCGGGGCCCCTCGTCGTCCGGGCCCCTCGTCGTCCGGGCCGTCGTCGTTATCCAGGCCGTCGTCGTCCAGGCCGTCGTCGTCCAGGCGGTCGTCGTCCTGGCGGTCGTCGTTCAGGCCGAGAGCATGCTGCAGACGGCGGCCTCCAGCGCACGCTGCGCGTCCCGGTCCGCCTCCGCCTCTGCCGCCTGGCGCAGCGCCTCGGCCACGGTCTCCCCGTGCTCGAACCGGTCGACCACGCGCGGGTCGACGTAGCTGGCCTTGCACACCGCCGGGGTGTTGCCCAGCTGCTCGCTCACCTGCTTGTAGGCGGCGGTCACCACCCGCTTGCGGGCCGTCCGGGACGCGGGCGGCGGGGCCTCGGCCAGCGTCGCCGCCATGAGCACGGTGGCGTTCCAGGTCCGGAAGTCCTTGGCTGTGATCTCCGCGCCGCTGATCTCCTTGAGGTAGGCGTTGATCTCCGTGCTCGTCACGTCGCGCCAGGTGCCGTCCTCGACCTGGTAGGCCAGCAGCTCCTCCCCCGTGCCCTCGGGCCGGTCGAGCAGCTGCCGGACGACGGTGGCCGTGGGCCGGTCGGTCAGCTCCACCTCGCGCTCGATGCCGCCCTTGGCGGTGTAGGAGAAGAACGTGCGCTCGCCCCGCACCCGGACGTGCTCGCGGCGCAGCGTGGCCAGCCCGTACGTGCCGTTCTCCTCGGCGTACTGCTCGCTGCCGACCCGGAAGGCGCCGAGGTCCAGCAACCTGATGCCCGTCGCCAGCACCCGCTCGCGGTTGAGTCCCCGGGTGCGCAGCGCGGCCACCACCTCGTCCCGCACGTCGGGGAGCTGCTGGGCGATCTCCAGCACGCGCTCGTGCTTCTCGGCGTCCCGGCGGGCGCGCCACTGGTCGTGGTACCGGTACTGACGCCGGCCGGCCGCGTCGACACCGGTGGCCTGGATGTGCCCGTTGGGCCACGGGCAGATCCACACGTCCCGCCAGGCCGGCGGGATGGCCAGGGCACGGATCCGGTCCAGGCGCTCGTCCCGGATCAGCGCGCCCTCGGTGTCGGAGTAGGCGAAGCCCCGCCCGGCCCGACGCCGTCCGTAGCCGGGCCGGTTCACGTCGCTCCGCCGCAGTCTCACCGCCGGAGGGTGGGCACGGGGACCGGTGCGCAAACGCGGGAGTGCGCGCCGTCACCCGTCAGCGCAGGTCGACCAGGCTGCCGAGCCCGCTCACCTCGAGCACGTGCCGGGTGACGCCGTTCTCGGCCGCGTGCACGACCAGCCGCCAGCCCTCGTCCCGCGCGATCCGGGCCACCGCGAGGACGACGCGCACCGCCGCGCTGCTCAACAGCGTCACCTCGTGCAGGTCGAGCTCGACCGGGACGGTGCCGCCGTGGCTGGCCTCCAGCAGGCGGATCCGCAGGTGCGCGGCGCACGCCTCGTCCAGGGCTCCGGTGGCGCGGACCACCGGCTGCGCGGCGTCCCTCTCGACGACGACGGTGGCGCCGTCGGTGACGGCAGCCGACGAGGGCTCGGGCTCCGCGCTGCGCCGCAGGCGCACCGACAGCGTCACGGTGGTGCCGTTGCGGTCGTCGAGCGAGACGCCGTCGACCAGCTGGCGCATGATCAGCAGCCCCCGGCCGCGGTCGCCGGGATCACGGTCGGGCGCCCGCCAGGTGCCGTCGTCGTGGATGGTCACCCACAGCACCCCGTCGGCGTCGACGTCGGCCCGCACCTGCATGCGGCCGGGATCGGTACCGCGATAGGCGTGCTCGGCGGCGTTGGCGCAGGCCTCCCCCACGGCTGCCATCACGCCCACCCGTTCGTTCTCGCCCATCCCCAGCGCGGTCAGCCATGCGCTGAGGTGCCGTCGCACCCCCGGCAGCGACGCGGGCACGGCCATCAGGTCCAGGTGCAGCGGCTCCAGGGTCGTCGCGCGGCGGTGGGCCACCAGCACGGCGACGTCGTCCGGCCAGTCCTGGGGCGGACGGACCAGTTCGGCGATCGCCACGGCGAGGCCGGCCGCCGTCTCGGGGTCCCCGGCACCGGGCCGCCCCAGCACCTCGCGGGAGGCGGCAACCAGCCGGTCCAGCGCGACGGCGTAGTCGCGGCCGCTCCCGGCGAGCGCGCCGTTGGAGAACAGCACCAGGGTCGCCCCCTGGGCGAGCTCGTACTCGTGCACCGGCGTGGCCGCCCCCGGCATGCTCCCCAGCGGTGGGCGGCGCGTCACCGGGAGGAAGGAGGCGCTGCCGTCGCGTCCGACGACGAGCGGGGCCGGGTGCCCCGCGGTGGTGTAGGAGAGCGAGCCGGTGCCGGAGTCGAGCACGCCGTAGAAGACCGACGCGCCCTCGACGTCGTCCATCGGAGCCGCGAAGGCATCCAGGTCGGCCAGGACGGCCGGTGGGGAGGGATCGCGCAGGGCGGTCGAGCGCATGGCACCGCGCAGCCGGCTCATCGCCCCCGCTGCGGCGACGCCGTGCCCCACGGCGTCCCCCACGACGAGGGCGACCTTCCCGTCACCGAGCGGGACCGCGTCGTACCAGTCACCGCCCGCGGCCCGCACCGACGTCGCCTGGTGGTAGCTCCCGGCGAGGGCCAGGTCGGGCAGCATCGGCAGGAACGGCGGCAGGAGCGAGGACTGGGCGGCCTCCACGGCGTCGACGGCCGGCAGCGGCCACGGAGCGTCGTCGGACCCGTCGTGCTCGATGATCGCCACCGCACCGCGCTCGGCACCCACGGCCATCGCCCGGACGAGGACGGTGACCGGAGGTCCGTCCTGCCCGAGGGACCCGCGGAGCGTGTCGGCGCGCCCCGTCTCGGTCACCTCGTCCACCACCCGGGACAGCGGCCGCCCGTCGACCGCGGGCAGCTGACCGATGTCGGCGCCCAGGCGGCGGGCGCTGGCGTTGGCCCAGATCGTCCGGCCTGCACCACCGAAGCAGTAGATGGCGGCCGGGGCCGCCTCCATCCCTGCGAGCAGCACGTCGGCCCCCTCCGGCCCGAGGGGGCGCGGAGGGGTTGACAGACTCGCGGGGTCGGTGCTCATCGCCCGCCAGGGAACAACAGGCCCCCGACCTCGGCAACCGCGCCGCCCTCGTCCAGGGACGGCGCGGCACCGTACGTTTCGTCCCGCCGGGCCGGTGGTACTGGGTCCTGTCGGCTCTCGTGCCGAGGGCGCCTCCTGCCCTCGGCCGGGCCGGCGGGCAGGATGGATGCCGCGTGGCTCGATGGCCGAGTGCGCCGGGACGAAGGAGCGGACAACGGATGGTGGACTCGAGGGGCGCCCTCGCGCAGGACGGACGGCGCCCGGAACGGCTGGAGCTGCGGGTGCCCATCACTCCCATGCAGCTCCCTGCGGTCCGGGCGATGGCCGGTGACCTCGCCATCCGGATGGACTACGACCTCGACAGCGTCGAGGACCTCCGCCTCGCCGTCGACGAGGCCTGCGCCACGCTCGCCGGCGTCGTCGAGGGCGACGCACCGCTGACGGTGGTCTTCGAGACCACCCGCGCCGGGCTGCACATCGAGGCCTGGGTGCCCACGGCCGCAGGCGTCGACGTACCGCGGGACGGATGGGGGTGGGCCGTGCTCGCCACGCTGGTGGACGCGGTCGAGGGCCGGCCGGCTGCCCAGAACCAGGTCCCCGGCGGTGACGGGTCGACCGCACCGGTGGCCGTGATCGCCATGGACAAGTTCCTGCCGGGGCAGCGTCCCGCCGAGCTGGCGGGCGGGACGGGCCAGAACCTCTCGGTGGCCCGATGACCCGGTCTCCCGCCACCGACCCGGTGGGGATCACGGTGAGCGCCCGGGACGGAGTCACCCCCGAGCCGCGCGAGGCTCCGGAGGGGGACGTGGTGCCCGGTGCCCAGCCGGACGCCGGCGAGCCCGCTGCCACGGAGGTCTCGGTGGGCACGGGTCCCGTGGAGGGCGCAGCAGCGGGCACGGAGGGCACAGCAGTAGCCGAGGGACCCACCGCGGACGAGCCTCCGGCTCCCGAGGAGACGCCGGCTCCCGAGGAGACGCCGCCGCTCTCGGACAACCGGCGCCGCGCCCAGCGCACCGCGCCGCTGTTCGCGGAGCTGGCCACGCTGGAGAAGGACGACCCGCGCCGTGAGCGGCTGCGGGAGATCCTGGTCGAGGAGCACCTGCCGCTGGTGCGGCACTTCGCCCGCCGGTTCAGCAACCGCGGCGAGCCCTTCGACGACCTGCTGCAGGTCGGCACGCTGGGCCTGATCGCGGCGATCGACCGGTTCGACCCGACCCGAGGCGTGGAGTTCCTCTCCTTCGCGGTACCGACGATCACCGGCGAGATCAAGCGGCACTTCCGCGACCAGGGCTGGTCGGTGCGCGTGCCGCGCCGGCTGCAGGAGCTGCACCTCTCGCTGAACGCGGCGGTGGGTGAGCTGGCGCAGAAGAACGGCCGCGCGCCCACGCCCAGCGAGCTGGCCCAGCACCTGGGCATCCCGCGCGAGGAGGTCCTCGAGGGCCTCGCCGTCGCCAACGCCTACCGCAGCAGCTCGCTGGACGAGCGCCTCTCCGGCGACGACGACTCCCCCACCCTGGCCGCCACCCTCGGCGAGGAGGACGCCGCGCTCGAGGGCGTGGAGTACCGCGAGTCGCTGCAGCCGCTGCTGGCCACCATCCCGGCCCGCGAGCGCCGCATCCTGATCCTGCGGTTCTTCGGCAACATGACGCAGTCGCAGATCGCCGCCGACATCGGCATCTCGCAGATGCACGTCTCCCGTCTGCTGTCGCAGACGCTGGCCAAGCTCCGCGAGGGCCTGCTCAAGGACTAGACGCCGACCGTTGAACGCAGGTGGCCCAGAACCCCTCGGGTTCTGGGCCACCTGCGTTCAACGCTGCGCGGACGGCGTCACTGCTGCTGCGGGTCGTCCGCGGCGAACTGCTCGCGGACGGCGGGGTCCGCAGCCGGCCCGCTGTCCCGCACGTCCTGGGTGAGCTGCGACAGCGGCGGTGGCGCGGGCACGGCCGGCGCGGAGTCGCTGATGCTCGTCATCTCGATCTTCGCCTCGGGCTGGTCGGCGGCCCGCGGGAGCTGCGACTCGAACCAGCTGCTCGTGTCGATGCCGCCCTCGGGCGGCGCGGTGCGCCCGTCGGTGGAGGGTTCGACGTCCATCCAGGACTTGCCGCCCTCGGCACCCCCGAGGCTGGCCAGCCCCTCGAGCGCCTTGCTGAACTCGCTCGGGACGATCCACATCTTGTTCGCGTCGCCCTGGGCGATCTGCGGCAGCGTCTGCAGGTACTGGTAGGCCAGCAGTCCCTGGTCGGGCTTGCCGTCGTGGATGGCCTGGAAGACCGTCTCGATCGACTTGGCCTGCCCCTGGGCCTGCAGGAAGAGCGCCGCCCGCTCACCCTCGGCGCGCAGGATCCGGCTCTGCCGCTCGGCTTCCGCCTCGAGGATCGCCGCCTGCTTGCGCCCCTCGGCGGAGAGGATCGCCGAGGCCTTCTCGCCCTCGGCGGTGGTGATCGCCGACTGCCGTGCGCCCTCGGCGGTCAGGATGATGGCGCGCTTGTCGCGGTCGGCGCGCATCTGCTTCTCCATCGAGTCCTGGATGGAGGCCGGCGGATCGATCGCCTTGATCTCCACCCGGGCCACCCGGAGCCCCCACGGGCCCGTCGTGCCGTCGAGCACCTCGCGCAGCTGGGAGTTGATGCCGTCGCGACCGGTCAGCGCGCCCTCGAGGTTCAGGCCACCGACGACGTTGCGCAGCGTCGTGGTGGTCAGCTGCTCCATGCCGGTGATGTAGTTCGCGATCCCGTAGACGGCCAGCTTCGGATCGGTGACCTGGAAGTACAGGACCGTGTCGATGCCGACCTGCAGGTTGTCGGCGGTGATCACCGGCTGCGGCGGGAAGGAGATGACCTGCTCGCGCAGGTCGATCGTCGCGCGCACGCGGTCGACGAACGGCACCAGGATCGACAGACCGGGCGTGAGCGTCCGGCTGTAGCGGCCCAGCCGCTCGATGACCTTGGCCTGGGCCTGCGGCACGATGGTCACGCTCTTGGCGAGCACGAAGATCAAGAGCAGGGCGACGACGATCAGGGCGATCAGAGCGGCGTCCACGGGGGGCTCCTTCGTCGGGGGCGGTCAGGGCCGACCCTTTCACGTCCCGCGACGCCGGTCACGCCGCGTGCCGCCGGTTCACTCCAGTGCGTCTCCCACGACCGCCGTCGCGCCGTCGATCTGCAGGATGCGGACCGTCGCTCCGACCGGGAAGGCCTCGCCCTCGTACTGGGTGCGCGCCGACCACTCGTCGGAACCCAGCCGGATCCGGCCGCCGGCGACGTCGACCGCGCGGGTCACGGCGGCCGTGCGGCCGACGAGCGCGTCCACACCGTCGAGCTGCAGGGGCGTGCGCTCGGTCAGGTGCCGCTTGGCGATCGGCCGGACGACGGCGAGCAGCGCCAGCGAGACGGCGATGAAGGCGAGCAGCTGGAACGCCACGGCGCCTCCGGCCAGCGCGACGCCCATCCCTCCGAGCGCGCCGCCGGCGAACATCAGCAGGACCAGGTCGAGGGTGAGCATCTCGCCGCCCGCGAACAGACCTGCGGCGATCAGCCAGAGCAGCCACGCAGCCATGGCCGGAGTCTGGCAGAGGAGGCGCCCGGGCGTGGGACGGCACACGCCGCGCACCCCGGCGGGACGACGTCCCGCCGACGTAGCCTCGCCCGGTGCACGACTTCCCTGCCGGCCGCCTCGCGGTGTGGGCGACCGCCTGGCTCACCGGCCGCACCTCCTTCGACGAGGCCCTCGACGCGGTCACCGGTGACACCGCCCACCGGGTGAGCGGGCTGCCCGGCACCGACGGCGCCGTCCCCCTAGGTGAGGCGCTGGCCGCGTTGCGTGGACTGGGTGAGCGCCGGCTGCGATTGGTGCTCCCCGCCCCCGGCGACGTCCGCGGCCTGCCCGCGGCGCCCGGGCTGGCCCCGGTCGCGCTGGAGGCGGGGCAGGCGACCGTCGGCGACCGGGTCGTCCTGGTGCCCGAGCCGCTCGGCCCCGAGGTCCTGCAGTGGACGGCGTTCCAGCTGGAGGGCATCGCCCCGCCGCCCCCGCCGGTCGAGGGGACGCTGCGGGCCGCGTCCGGCGCGCTGGACCTGGCGGTCACCGGCTCCGCACGCGCCCTCGCCCAGCTGGACCTCGCGCGCTGGCACCCCGAGGTGCCGGAGCTGCTCGCCGGCCTGGCCCGCCCCGGGTCGGCGCCGGACCTGCCCCACGACCACGACCCGCTGGCCCTGGCGATCCTCGGCCGGGCCCTGCGCGTGGCCGCCGTCCTCGACCTGGCCATGGCGGACGCGCCGGGCGGGGCGGTCAACCAGGCCCAGGCGGCCCGGCGCGACGCCGTCCTCCGGCCGCTGTCCGGCGCCGTCCGCGAGGCGGTGACGGCGGCCTACAACGCGCTGCCGCGCTGAGGCCGCATGTGGCGCTGCCGCGCTGAGGCCGCATGTGGCGCTGCCGCGGTGAGGCCGCATGACGCGCTGCCGCGCCGGCTTCATGCGCGCTGCCGCGCTGCGGCCGGGACCCGGTGCTGCATGGTCATGCAGAGTCGTGAATACTTGTGCTCGTGTCCAAGGTCCTCACCTCCCTCCCGGTCGGCGAACGCGTCGGCATCGCGTTCTCCGGCGGTCTCGACACGTCGGTGGCGGTCGCCTGGATGCGCGACAGGGGCGCGGTCCCCTGCACCTACACCGCCGACATCGGCCAGTACGACGAGCCCGACATCGGCTCGGTGCCCGGCCGGGCGACCGCCTACGGGGCCGAGCTCGCCCGACTGGTCGACTGCCGCGCCGCGCTGGTCGAGGAGGGCCTGGCCGCGCTGACCTGCGGCGCCTTCCACATCCGCTCCGGGGGGCGCAACTACTTCAACACCACGCCCCTGGGCCGCGCCGTCACCGGCACGCTGCTGGTGCGCGCGATGCTCGAGGACGACGTCCAGATCTGGGGCGACGGCTCCACCTACAAGGGCAACGACATCGAACGGTTCTACCGGTACGGGCTGCTCGCCAACCCGGGCCTGCGCATCTACAAGCCGTGGCTGGACGCCGACTTCGTCACCGAGCTCGGCGGGCGCAAGGAGATGTCGGAGTGGCTGGTCGCCCACGGCCTGCCCTACCGCGACAGCGCCGAGAAGGCGTACTCCACCGACGCCAACATCTGGGGTGCCACCCACGAGGCCAAGACCCTGGAGCACCTGGACACCGGCGTCGAGACCGTCGAGCCGATCATGGGCGTGCGGTTCTGGGACGAGTCGGTCGAGATCGCGCCGGAGACGGTGACGATCGGCTTCGAGCAGGGCCGGCCGGTGACGATCGACGGCGAGGAGTTCGGTTCCGCCGTCGATCTGGTGATGGCGGCCAATGCGATCGGCGGCCGGCACGGCCTGGGCATGTCCGACCAGATCGAGAACCGGATCATCGAGGCCAAGAGCCGCGGCATCTACGAGGCGCCCGGCATGGCGCTGCTGCACATCGCCTACGAGCGGCTGGTCAACGCGATCCACAACGAGGACACCCTCGCCACGTACCACTCCGAGGGACGGCGGCTGGGCCGGCTGATGTACGAGGGCCGCTGGCTGGACCCGCAGGCGCTCATGCTCAGGGAGTCGCTGCAGCGCTGGGTCGGCATGGCAGTGTCGGGCGAGGTGACCATCCGGCTGCGGCGCGGCGAGGACTACTCGCTGCTCGACACCACCGGCTCGTCGTTCAGCTACCACCCGGACAAGCTGTCGATGGAGCGGACGTCGGACTCCGCGTTCGGCCCGGTGGACCGGATCGGTCAGCTGACCATGCGCAACCTGGACATCGCCGACTCCCGGGCGCGGCTCGAGCAGTACGCGCGGATCGGCATGGTCGGCGGCGCCACCACGCACGCGGCGATCGGCGCGGCCCAGGCGGCGTCCACCGGTCTCATCGACGCCTCCCAGGCCGGCGGCGCGGAGGCGATCGCGAGCCGGGGCGAGGTCTCCGAGCACGACGAACTGCTCGACCGCGCCGCGATGGAGTCGGGCACCGACTAGAAGAAGCCGCTGCAGGGGTGGTCGTCGCGCTCCGGGGGTCCTGCAGGGCCCCTGGAGCACGAGGAACACCCCCGCAGCGCCGTCGTCAGCTGGTGGGACGCGGCCTCGGCGGCACGAAGCAGCACGACGCCGGGCAGTTGGTGCCCAGGCGCGGTTCCCCGCCCGCCCGGCGCTCGGCGAGCAGGTCGACCAGCGCGCCGACGAACGCGGGATGGGTGCCGGCCGTCGCGGCGCGGGCGAAGGTCAGGCCCAGCTCCTCAGCGGTCTCCTTCGCCTCGTTGTCCAGGTCCCAGATCACCTCGAGGTGGTCGCTGACGAAGCCGACCGGGAAGAGGACGACGGCCTGCTCCCCCGCCTGCGCCAGCTCTCTCAGGTGGTCGTTGACGTCGGGCTCCAGCCAGGGCACCGAGGGCGGGCCACTACGGCTCTGCCACACGAGGTCGACCGCCCGTCCGGGAGCCACGCGGTCGACGACGAGCCGCGCGGCGGCCTGGAGCTCGGCCTCGTAGGCGTGCCCCTGCGGTCCGGCGACGGCGGCCATCGAGTTCGGGATGCTGTGCGCCGTCGCGACCAGGCGGGCGGAGTCCCGCACGTCGTCGGGCAGCTCGGCCAGCGCCGCGGCCAGGGCGTCGGCGTTGGCGCGCACGAAGCCGTCGGCGTCGAAGTAGTGCGGCAGCTTCTCGGCGGTCGGTCCGCCGGCCGCCCCGGCGTCCCCGGTCATCGCGGCACGGGCCCGCGCGATGTCCTCGTGGTACTGCCGGCAGCCGGAGAAGGAGGCGTAGGCCGACGTCGCGAGGACGTAGGCGTGCTCGATGCCGTCGTCGGCCATCTGCTGCCAGACGTCCTCGACGTAGGGCGCCCAGTTGCGGTTGCCCCAGTAGACCGGCAGGTCGATGCCGGCCGAGCGCAGCCCACCCTCGAGCGCGGCGAGCAGCGCCTTGTTCTGGTCGTTGATGGGGCTGACGCCGCCGAAGTGGTGGTAGTGCTCGGCGACCTCCTCGAGCCGCTCGCGCGGGATGCCGCGGCCGCGGGTGACGTTCTCCAGGAACGGCATCACGTCGTCGTGGCCCTCGGGCCCGCCGAACGAGAGCAGCAGCAGGGCCTCGCGGCGTCCGGCCGGCGCCGGGGTGGACGACGGCTCGACGCCGCCGTTGTTGCGGACGGCCAGCGAGGGGTCCTCGTCGGGACGCTGACCGGCAGGGGTGATGTCGACGATGGCGCGGGGCACGTGGGTTCTTTCCTGTTGCGAGGTGTGTCCGGATGCAGCGTGGGGCTGTGGGGCGTCACACGCCGACGGCGCTACACACCGACGGCCCTACACACCGACGGCCCTACACACCGACGGCATGGAAGCCTCCGTCGACGTGGACGATCTCGCCGGTGGTGGCGGGGAACCAGTCCGACAGCAGCGCGACGACGGCCTTGCCCGCGGGCTCGGTGTCGGTGACCGACCAGCCCAGCGGCGCGCGACCCTCCCAGGCCTCCTCGAACTGCGCGCTGCCCGGGATGGACTTCATCGCCATGCTGCGCAGCGGGCCGGCGGCGACGATGTTGGACCGGACGCCCGCGGGGCCGAGCTCGCGGGCGACGTAGCGGGAGGTGGACTCCAGCGCCGCCTTGGCCGCGCCCATCCAGCCGTAGACCGGCCAGGCGACGGTGGCGTCGAAGGTCAGCCCGACGACGGATGAGGGGTTCGCGAGCAGCGGGCGGCAGGCCTGGGTGAGGGAGGCGTAGGACCAGGCCGACACCTGGAAGGCGGTGGCGGCGTGCTCCCAGGCGACCTCCGGGAAGCCCTCGCCCATCGCCTCCTGGGGGGCGAAGCCGATCGAGTGGACGACACCGTCGAGGGTGTCGACGTCCTGCTCGCGGAGCCGGGCGGCCAGCGAGCCGAGGTGCTCGGTGTTCGTCACGTCCAGCTCGACGACGGCCGCCTCCTGCGGGAGCCGCTTCGCGATCCGCTGGCACAGCGACAGCGCGCGCCCGAAGTTGGACAGCACGACGGTGGCGCCCTGCTCCTGCGCGATCCGGGCCGTCGCGAAGGCGATCGACGCCTCGGTCAGCACGCCGGTGACCAGCACCTTCTTGCCCTCGAGAATGCCGCCGCTCATCAGTGCCCCATCCCCAGTCCGCCGTCGACCGGGACGACCGCCCCGGTGATGTAGCCCGCCGCGTCGGAGGCGAGGAAGCGCACGACGCCGGCCACCTCCTCCGCCGAGGCGTACCGCCCCAGCGGCACCTGCCCCATGATCTCCTGCTGCCGCGCCTCCGGCAGCGCCGCGGTCATGTCCGTGGTCACGAAGCCGGGGGCCACGACGTTGGCGGTGATGCTGCGACTGCCCAGCTCGCGGGCGATCGAGCGGGCCAGGCCGACCAGGCCCGACTTCGACGCCGCGTAGTTCGTCTGACCGGCCGAGCCGAGCAGGCCGACGACGGAGGAGACGAAGATCATCCGGCCCGACCGGGCGCGGACCATCTTCGCGCTGGCCCGCTTGGCCACCCGGTAGGCGGCGGTGAGGTTCGCGTCGAGGACGTCGGCGAAGTCCTCCTCCTTCATGCGCATGAGGAGACCGTCCCGGGTGATGCCGGCGTTGCTCACCAGCACCTCGACCGGGCCCTGGTGCGCCTCGATCTCGGTGAACGCCCGGTCGACGTCGGCACTGCTGGTGACGTCGCACTGCACCCCGAAGAGCCCGTCGGGTGCCCCGCTGCCGCGGTGGGTGACCGCCACGGCATCGCCCTGTTCGGCGAAGGACCGGGCGATCGCCAACCCGATGCCCCGGTTGCCGCCGGTCACCAGCACCGATCTGCCCGCCGAAACCACAGTGCCACTCCCCTGCCGACGACTCCGAAGTCCTGCACCGAACCTAACCCCTGGCCGCAGGTCACACCCCCTACCGGCCGGTACCGGGGCCCACCGGCCGTGAGTGATGCGACACGCCCGCTCCTTGCCATCGGCGACCGCCCCCGGAAGAGTCAGCACGTCGCGGCATCGCGGCCACATGTGGTGGGCGAGGGATGACGGTCAACGACACAGGCTCGACCTATGCACCGGGCAGGGCCGACGGGAGGCTCACGGGTCTCGGGTTCGCCGATCCCGACGGCAGGTCCCGGGGCGAGAGCCTCGGCGAACGCCTCCTCGGCTCGCTGCTCGACCGCGCCCACCTGATGCCGCCGCGCCTGGTCGGCCCGCTGGTCGCGCAGGAGATCGCCGCCATGGGCGGGACGGACGTGGCCATCTACCTCCAGGACTTCGAGCACGCCGTGCTGCAGCCGCTGCAGGGTCCGGGGCTCGGTGGCGTGCCGGAGCCCGTCGGCGACAGCCACGCAGGCACCGCGTTCCGCACCGACAGCCCGCACGAGGTCGCCCAGCCCGACGGCGGCGTCCGGCTGTTCATGCCGATGCTCGACGGGTCCGACCGCGTCGGGGTGCTGGCCCTGACCCTGCCGCGGGTGGACGACAACGACCGCCGGCTGGCCCAGCGGATCGCGGGGCTGACCGCCGACCTCGTGGTGACGAAGTCCGGGTACACCGACACGTTCGCGCGCACCCGGATGTCCTCGCCCATGAGCCTGTCGGCCCACCTGCAGTGGCAGATGCTGCCGCCGATGGTCATGACGACGCCCGACGTCGCCCTCGCCGGAGCCCTCGAGCCGGCCTACGACGTCGGCGGGGACAGCTTCGACTACGCCCTCGACGAGCACACCCTCCACCTGGCGGTCTTCGACGCCATGGGCCACGGGGTGGAGGCGGCCACCATGGCCACCCTGCTGATCGCCGCGTACCGGCACGGCCGGCTCAACGACAGCGGCCTGCCCGACATGTACGCCGAGATGGATTCGGTCATGGCCGACTCCTTCCCCGGGCGCTTCGCGACGGCGCTCATCGGGCAGCTGGACACGGTCACCGGCCGGCTGACGTGGATCAACGCGGGGCATCCTCCGGGTCTGCTCATCCGCGGCGGCCGTGTCGTCGAGGAGCTGACCGGCCGGATCAGCCGGCCCGTCGGCTTCGGGGACGCCGAGCCCTACGTGCACTCGACCACGTTGCAGCAGCACGACCGGGTGCTCTTCTTCACCGACGGCGTGGTGGAGGAGCGGTTGGCCGACGGCGCCCAGTTCGGGGAGCTGCGGCTGCGCCAGTTCATCGAGGACAACGCGGTGCACGCCCTGCCGGTCGCCGAGACGGTCCGGTTGCTCTCGCACGCGTTGCTGCACGGGCGGGGCGGGCAGACGTCGGACGACGCCTCGCTGCTCATGGTGGAGTGGTCGGGCCCGCCGCGCGACGACGAACTGGCCCGCGGGCTGGTCGACGCCGTGCCGTCGGGCACCGTCCTCGCCTGACGCGGGGCGCAGCCGGCGCCGCCGGTGCTCAGCGCCGCTGGGAGCGCCGCAACCAGCCGCCGCCGTAGAGGGCCCAGAGCACGAGCAGCGGCTGGAAGAACAGGCGGACCAGCCGCTTGCGGTCGGTGTCCAGGCCGAAGGCGTCGGTGCCCTCGAGGTACTGCGCGACGTTGCCCGGGAAGATCACGACGAAGAACGCCGCGAGCAGCCCGCCGACGAGCTTCTTCCTCGTCGGCAGCGCGACGAAGGCGGCGCCCAGCGCGATCTCGGCGACGCCCGAACCGAGCACCGTGAGGTCCTCGTCCACGGGGAACCAGTCGGGCACCTGCGCCTGGAACTCCTGCCGCTGCGTGGTCAGGTGCAGCACGCCCGCACCCACCATGGTGGCGCCGAGGAGCAGTCGGGCAGCGGTGCGGGGAGCGCTGGTCATGGCGCGAGCCTAGGCAGGCGCCCGTGTCCACCCGCCGCCGTCGACGACAGACCGGTCCGGACGCCCTCGTTGACAGGCCGGTCCCGCCGCCCGTAGACAGCCGGGATGGAGAACGAGGCACAGCACCGCGTGGCACTCGAGGTGGCCGACGGCGTCGCGACCGTCCGGCTGGACCGGCCCGAGAAGATGAACGCCCTGGACCCGGCGATGTTCGCGGCGATCGTCGCCACCGGCCGGGAGCTGATGGAGCGCGACGACGTCGGCGCGGTGGTGCTCACCGGCGCCGGGCGGGCCTTCTGCGCCGGCCTGGACTTCAGCGGCTTCGCCGACATGGCCGAGCGCGGACAGGAACGGACACGCGAGCGGCAGGCCACAGCCCCGGAGCCACTGGGCGCCGCCGCGGCGCTGGCCCAGCAGGCCGTGCACGTCTGGTCGCTGGTGCCCGCCCCGGTGATCGCCGCGGTGCACGGCTACGCCTTCGGCGGCGGCCTGCAGATCGCCCTGGGCGCCGACATCCGGCTGGTCGCCCCCGACGCGCAGCTGTCCCTGATGGAGATCCAGTGGGGCATCTGCCCCGACATGTGCGGCACCCAGCTGCTGCCCGAGCTCGTCGGCCGCGACGTCGCCAAGGAGCTGGCCCTCACCGGCCGGCGGGTGTCCGGGACCGAGGCCGCACGGCTGGGCCTGGCCACCCGCGAGGAGGCCGACCCGCTGGCGGCCGCACTCGCCCTGGCCGGCGAGATCGCCGGGCACAGCCGGAACGCCACCCGGGCGGTCAAGCGGCTGGTCGACCTCGCCGGCCGGGTGCCGCTCGCCGAGGGGCTGGCCGCCGAGCAGACGGAGATCGGCAAGCTCATCGGCTCGCCCGAGCAGGCCGCCGTCGTCCGTGCGCGGCTCGGGACCGCCTGACCGCCGCGTTCCGGACGGCTCAGAGGTTGCGGCCGCAGGTGGGCCAGGCACCCTTCCCCTGCCCCGCGAGCACCTTCTCCGCGACGGCGATCTGCTGCTCCCTCGTGGCCAGGTCGGCCCGCGGGGCGTAGGCGGCGCCGCCGTACCCGGTCCAGGTCCCCGGCGAGAACTGCAGCCCGCCGTAGTAGCCGTTGCCGGTGTTGATGCTCCAGTTGCCGCCGGACTCGCACCGCGCCACGGCGTCCCAGTCACGGCCGGGGGCCGGTGCCGGGACGGCCGCGACCGGCGGTGCCGCTGCCGGTGGCCGGGAAGGCGCGGGCGCCGGCGCGGGTGCGGGAGCGGGTGCGGGAGCGGGCCGCGGCGCGGGT
>JBELIQ010000006.1:0-212672 GCA_042090795.1 Blastococcus sp.
TCCTCGGGCGAGATGCCCAAGCTCAGGGTGTCCACCGAAGCGGGTCAACTCCAGGGAGGCCGACGGCATTCCTCGCGGTCGCACTGCCAGTCGCGTTAGCGGCCGGTCTCTCTTCGAGCCCGGCGCTGGCAGCCACCGCGGCCCAATCGCTACTTGTGGATATCCGGGCCCGGGCTGGAACCGGAAAGGACGACTGGATCTCGGCGATGCGCGACCGAACTTGCGAGAGTGAATCCATCAGCCCAAACCGTCGTCTCGGGGTCGGCGAGTGACCAGTTGCGGGCCCACGTTCGTGCCGAGTGCGCGAGGAGCCCCGGCGGTAACGGGGAGCCGTCGAGAGGTCACAACTACGAACCTTAGTAAAAAGGCACGACGGCTGGTGGGAGGTTCAAGGTTGTTCGGGGTCACTCGCTACGCCGCTCCGGCGTCACCCGCATGCTGGTCGAGCGGGACATAGATGGGAACCGCGAGGTCACCGGCGCACCGACGGGCGTGTGGATCCGACTGCTCGACGCGAGACTTTCTGCAACGAGGGCCACCGGCGAGCCGCTTCAAGATGCCTACCCGGGTGGGCCCGAGCGGCTGTAGTTCAGGTGGTCCCTCGCTCCGCAGGCAGCGACGGGGCCGTTGCGGCGCCCTCCCGTACGCGCCGTTGCTTGCGCCATCCGTACCGGGTCATGCCCTTGGGCTTGTACATCGACAGGATCATGACAACGAGAAGCACCACTAGGCCGCCGATGGAGTGAGGCAACGTGCCGGGCAGGGTGCGTGGGTCACCAACCGTCCCCGCGGCGCTCGCCAGAGACCTGATCGTTCGACTCTCCACAAGAAGGACGGCGGTGGCGACCACGGTCAGCAGCAGCTTCACGAGAACCCAGTAATGCTTGAACAGTCCCCACGGTGTTCCCAGCGCGTTCACGACTCCCACGAGCACCGAGGTGATCGCCAGTGGAACGATCGCGGAGACTGCAGTCACCTCCATGGCGAGGTAAGCGGCTCGCGCGAGGTCTGCATCCGTGCTGGTCGAAGCGGCGACGTCCAGTGCGATGTATGCGACGACCGCACCCAACCAGCCGACCGACGACACCACGTGTGCAGTGAGGACCGCTTTGCGGAGGCGTGGGGACATCGTCAATCTAGGCCGCGGACAGGCAGTGGCGGTCCATCCGCCGTGGTGGCTGAGACCGGCGCGCTCCCGGACATGTGTCGGCCAGGTCCGTGCTCGCCGCCTACGCCGGCGATCTTCAAGATGAGGAACAGCAGGATCAGGGCACCCACAGCGAGGGCAGCGATTTTGACCCAGCGCGGGATGCCGGGAGGTGATCCCGGGTCGCTAGCTGTGCGCGGCTCGGCGTCAGGGGGTTGCTCGGGCATGGAGGCGCCTCCGTCGGTTGCGTGAGGAGTAGGCGTCTCGGACTTTTTTTCGAGACACACTGTCGATAGCCAAGCATATCGTCGCGGCAGCGTCGTCGCGTAAACTATGCGAGTGCCCAAGCTGTGGAGTCGCACTGTCGAGGAGCATCGGCGGACGGTCCGCGAAGCCATCGTCGACGCCACATGGGCGCTGGTGACCGAGCGGGGGGCGCTCGCGGTCACGATGTCCGAGATCGCCGAAAAGGCCAGCATCGGGCGCGCGACGCTGTACAAGTACTTCCCAGACGTGGAAGCGATCCTGTTGGCCGCCCATGAGCGTCACGTCGCCGCTCACCTCGAACGGCTCGCTGCACTTCGGGACATGAGCGGGACAGCCAACGAGCGACTGGAAGCCGTGCTCGAGGCCTATGCACTGATTGCGCACAACCGTGCGCGGCACGGGCCTCCGGAGTTGTCTGCCTTGCTCCACCGGGGTGAGCACGTCGCCCGGGCGCAGCAGCAGCTGGTCGACGTGTTCCGCGACCTCCTGGCCGAGGTGGGGGCCGCAGGTCAGCTTCGCGATGACGTCTCGCCGGACGAGCTGGCGAACTTCTGCATGCACGCACTCAGTGCGGCGAGCAGGCTGCCGTCCGAGGCCGCCGTCCGCCGTCTCGTCCAAGTCACTCTGGCCGGAATGCGGCCGTCGCTCAGGTAGCAGTCGGCGCGGACCGCGGTCCTGCCCATAGCGTCACACCAAGGTTTCGATGAGACACCGGACGGAATCTGGAGCAGCGCGCGTAGTCCACATCATGTGACGACCATGGGCCGCAGTTTGAGGTTGTTCGGGTCCGTCCACGACGGTCACGAGTGCTTCCGACCTGCGCGCTCTGACTTCGTCGGACGGCGGAGGCCCCGTGGTCGACAACCTGGGTCAAGGCGTCCCATCAAGATGCCGCTCGACTCCGAGGACCCGGAACGGAGGATGAAGGAGCCGGGCGACCACCCCATGGGGGTCGCTGTCGAGTGAAGTGACCCCCGTCAGGCGGACACCCCGTTCTGTGTCAGATGCATGGTCTCGTAGTCGGTGGGGCTGAGGTTGCCGAGCCGGGAGTGCCGGCGGCGGGTGTTGTAGAAGCCTTCGAGGTAGGAGAAGACCTCTATCTCCAGCTCAAGGCGTGTGGGCCAGGAGCGGCGGTAGATCAGTTCGGTCTTCAGCGTGGCGAACATCGACTCGGCCATCGCGTTGTCGAAGGCCGAGCCGACGCGTCCCATCGAGGCCAGCAGCCCGGAGGCGCGCAGAGCTTTGCCGAACTCGTAGGAGGTGTACTGCGTTCCGCGGTCGGTGTGATGCACCGTCCCGGCCGGCGGCTTGCGGGTGGTGATGGCCATGCCGACGGCGTCGAGGACGAGCTCGGTGCGCAGGTGGTCGGCCATCGCCCAGCCGACCACCTTGCGGCTGAAGGCGTCGACGACGACCGCCAGATAGAGGAACCCCTCCCAAGTGCGCAGGTAGGAGATGTCAGCGACCCACAGCTGGTTGGGCCCGGCCGCGGTGAAGTTCCGCTCCACCCGGTCCGGGGCGGTCGCGGTGGAGACCGCGCGGCGGCCGTACTTGCCTCGCCGGCGCCGGTGCACTCCCTCGATCGCACCCAGCCGCATCAGCCGGGCGACCCTCTTGCGGTTCCAGTTGTGCCCGCGGTCGCGGACCTCTGCGGTCAGCCGGCGGGCGCCATAGATCCGGCGGTGGGCGACCCAGGCCTCCCGGGCGGCCTCGATCGCGTAGGCCTCCTCGAGCTCAGCGGTCGTCGGTCCGCCGGCGCGGGCGGCCCAGGCGTAGAAGCTGGTGGGGCTGAGCCGGAACACCCGGCAGAGACGGCGCACGCCGTAGCTGGTCTTCTCCGCGGCGATGAACTTGCAGACCAGTCCGCGGCTCACCGGCCCGCCTCCCGAGCGAAGAAGACCGCGGCTTTTTTCAGGATCTCCCGTTCGAGTTCCAACTCGGCGACCTTGCGGCGCAGGCGCGCCAGCTCCATCCGCTCATCCGCGGTGAGCGCGGCAGGCCCATCGGCTCGCTCGCGGCGCTCGGCGGCCACCCAGTTGCGCAGCGTCTCGTGGTTGATCCCCAGCTCGCCGGCGACCTCCCGGACGCTGCGCCGACTGTCCAGCACCAGCTGCGCAGCTCGCTGCCGGAACTCCTCGGGATACTTGCTCCGTCGGCCCACTCGGGCCCTCCCTCCTTGGCTGCTGCCAAGTCTGGAGGTGTTCAGCCGACGGGGGTCACTTCACGTCCCGCACCCGATCGGCGCTGCTGAGCGCCACCTCGGCAATCTGCGCAACCGGCATGCCCTGGGCCGACAGCAGCACCATCTGGGCTTTTCGCCAGGTCACCACCGAACCGCTGCTGCGGCGCACGATCCGCAGCAGCTTGCCGCCCTCGTCGTTGCTGATCGGCCGGACCTGCACGCGATGGACCATCTCGCATCTCCTGCGGGGAAGACAGGACCTGACGAACGCAACGGTCCCCCACTCAGGGCCTCAGCACGGGACCTCCCCGGGGTGTCGCCGATGCGGGCGAAGGTTCGCAGCCGCGGCACTAGCCCCGCGGAAGAAGTGGCCGGCCGGAGCTGACAATCACACGCGGTGCAGGCTCCTATGACGCATAGTTCAGCCTCGCGGGCGAGCCGGGGAAAGCCGGCTCGTGGGTTGCTGCCTGCGTCGGGAGTCTGCCTACCGTGCTGAGGTTCGCCGAGCGGTGGACCCGGGTGACGGCACCGCCAAACTTGCCCACCGTCACACCGGTCCTATTGAAAACGACGGGCAGGGCGGGGGACCCACCTCGCACGACTAGGCCGTCAGGTCTTGGGGTGAAGCCGCATGATGCGGCCGGGCAGCTCTCGCCCGAACCCGACAGCTAACTCCGTAGGCGGCGAGAGGCTTACCACCCATGTCCAAGCGCTACATCGGGCGGCACCGCCGCCCCACCCGCAACTCTGTCGTGGCGGCCGTGGCACGACCCGCCGTGGTCGTCGCGGCAGCAGCGGCCGTCTCCGTTGGGATGATCGCCCCCGCCCAGGCTCACTCCGGGGACCACACGGTTCGCTCCGGCGACACCCTCGGCGAACTCGCGGGCACCCACGGCACCTCGTGGCGAACGGTCCACGCCGACAACCGCGACACGATCGGGTCGAACCCGAACGTCTTGCGCATCGGTCAGGTGCTCAGCATCGGCGGCTCCGGCTCGACGCCGTCAGCGGCCAGCGGCGCCGGCGCGGGCGCGTACACCGTGCGCGCGGGAGACACGCTCAACAGGATCGCTGCCCGCCACGGCACCACCTGGCAGCAGCTGCACGCCCTCAACCGGGAGGTCGTCGGCGCGAACCCGAACGTCCTGCGCGTCGGTCAGCGCCTCGTCCTCAGCGGGGAGGCGGTTCCGGCCGCCGCGCGGAGTGCCGTTCCCGAGCGCGCCAGCCGAGGAGCAGGCCGGTCCGCCCCGGCCCCGGCCCCCGCGCTGACGTACGCAGCGGCTGCGCCCTCAAGCGCCTACGGGGCGTGGGACCCGCACGTGCGACCCGCCGTTCAGGAGATCGCCGATCGGTTCGGCGTCTCCACGGTCCTCACCCGCCCCGGGCACACCCCCACCCAGGGCCGCGCGGCTGACTTCATGGTCTACACCGACCGGGCCAAGGGAGACGCCGTCGCCCAGTACGTGATCGACAACGCGGCTCGACTCGGCGTCGAGAGCGTGATCTGGCGGCAGCGGATTGCCGGTCCGTGGACCGGTTGGGCGTGGCGTGCAATGGGCGATCGCGGATCGGCCACGGCCAACCACATGGATCACCCCCACGTGGCGTTCCGGTGAGCCGGGTAACCGGACACTGACCGCGGTGGTCCGCTGAGCCCGGGCCGACGACAAGCGCCCCCTGCCCTGGGGTTCGGTGGGCAGGGGGCGCTGCCGACGGGCCGCCCTACGCGCGGGCACGCCGCCGCGGCTATGGCCCCTGGTCTGTGTCGCGGTGGAGATCAGTGCCTCGCAGCGCTGGTCGTTGAATCACCGCTCGACGCGGCGTGCCAGCAGCCCGAGAGACGGCGGTGGCCGTCTCCCGATCACGACGTCTCACTGACCGAACGGTGAGCGGGACGACTCAGCGCTCAGCGTCGTTCGAATGGCGTAGGCCAGACCATCCGGCGGCTGCGGCGGCCAGGAGGAGAGCGGCGCCGAGGTAGTAGACGGCGCGGATGCCGAGGGTGTCGGCGAGCAGTCCTCCGGCGAGCAGGGACAGGAGACGGCCGCACTGCCAGAGCATGTCGAAGCCGGCGAAGACGCGCCCGCGCAGCTTCTCCGGGGTCTCCGCTTGAAGCAGGGAGTTGAAGGTGACCGCGCCGGTGGAGGTGCCGATCCCATAGGCGAGCAGCGCGGTCATCGCGGCGACCAGGCCGGTCATGCTGGCCAGTAGGGCGTCGACGACGGCCCGCAGAACGAAGGGCCCGAGGACGTAGACCGGTCGGCGGGGGTCATCGGTCAGTCGGGACAGCAACAGCGGGCCGAGGGCTGCGCCGACCCCGATCGCGCCGAGCAGCAGCCCGTAATCGCTGACGCCCAGGGCTAGGTGCTCTCGGGCCAGGACGACGAGGAGGGCGCCGGTGGCCCCAGCGGACAGCGCCCCGAGGAACTGGCCTGCGGCCAATGCGCGCAGCAGTCGGTGCCCGGCGACGGCAGCGATCCCGGCGGCGGCGTCGGCGTACCAAGAGGCCCGCGCGGTCGACGTCAGCGCGGCAGGGATGGTGAGCCGGCGCAGGACCACGGCAGAGAGGAGATAGCTTGCGGCGTTGATCCAGAACGCCCACGTATAGCCGAAGCTCGCGACCACGATCCCAGCGAGCGGCGCGAGCACCACCTGGGAAACGACCGCGGCGGTCCACAGTCCGCTGTTGGCGGCGACCAGGTCGCGCTCCCGCACGATCGCCGGGAGCACGGATTGCGCGGCGGGATTGAAGAACACCGCCCCCGCCGAGAGGCCGACCGCGACTGCGTAGACCGCGCCCACATGCCCGTCGATGAACGGAAGCGCGAACGCAAGGGCGGCGCGCACCATGTCGGCGCCGATCATCACCTGGACGCGAGGCAGCCGGTCGACCACAGCGCCGGCGACCGGGGCTAGAACCAGCACCGGGATGATCTCCGCGACCACAACGCCCGAGACCCCCAACCCCGAGCCGGTCAGTGAGTAGACGAGCAAGACCAGGGCGACGGTGTTGAAGGCGTCCCCCCACTGCGACACCGTGCGCGCCACCCACAGCCGTCGGTACTGCGCCTGGCGCAACAGCGCCGTCAGCGTCGTCCGCCCTGCCACGCCCTGCCCTTCTCGCTGTTGCCGCCGGATCAGCTCGAAACACCCGCCGTACGGGTCCGAGCTCGCCCGGACCACACTGAGGGTTCCAGTGCAGTGGAAGGTCAAATCGAACACGCAGGAGGCGACGGTGCTGATCGGCGAACTGGCCGAGGCCAGCGGCACGACAGCGAAGACGGTCCGCTTCTACGAGGCCAACGCCCTGCTGCCCCAAGCCGCGCGCACCGCCAGCGGCTACCGCGACTTCTCGCCGGAGACCATCGCCCGCCTCGACTTCATCCGCCGTGGGCGCACCGCCGGCCTCACTCTCGCCCAGATCCGCGAGGTTCTCGATATCCGAGACGCCGGCCACGCGCCATGCCGGCACGTCCGAGGACTGCTCGCCGAGAGGCTGGCCGGCTTGGACGCCCAGATAGCCGAGCTCCAACACCTCCGCGCCACCGTGTCCCAGCTCCACGACAACATCGCCGCCGCGGACCCCGACACCAGCGACAGCGGCCAGGTATGCCGCTACCTGTGACCTGCGGAGCCTCTTCCGCCACACCTTCCCGTCAGGCGAACCTCCTGCGGTGCCGGCCCGTCCACCGGGCGTGCAGGCGCTCGTGGCGTCTCGCAGAGGATCCTTCCCGGGAGACGCGCACCGAGGCGGTGACCGCGTAGGGGTGACGACGGAGTTCGCCAAAAGGACGCTTCGAGGTGCGTGTAGACGAACTGCCTACGGTCGCGGGATGAACCCCGATACGACGTACACGGTGACGCTGTCTGGGTGCGACCTGATGACGTTGCGGGCGGGGTTAAAGGCCTACCTGCGGGCATTCGCAGAGCACCGGGAACTTGACGGAGGCGCTACGCACCCGGACGACGAATGGCAGCGGCTACAACGGCACGTCGGAGAGCTCATCTGGCGTCTCGAGGACGCGGGAGTCGAGTCCGGCACCCTTGTGATCCACAGTGACGAGGCTGTCGAACCGCGGTGAGGAGCAGTAGTCCGGCGCAGCCGACTGATCTACAGCGTTATCGCATGCGTCATCGATGGCGGGACGCTGCCCGGCGGCGTCGAGGACCCTCCCGCTGCAGCGGCGTCCCCAGAGCACCCAGTCCGGGGTTGTCGGAGAGAGGGACCCCGGCCACCCGGCAGTGCTGGCTAGCCCGGTACGGCTCGTTGGGTGACTCGACGTCGACCGGTGTGAGGTGGTCACTGCGCTCCAGTAGCCGATTCGCCTGCGGGAACGTTGCAGGCCAGCGTGCGTGCCGGGCGGAAGCTGCCCCACAGGACCCTGCCCCGAGACAGCCCGGTGATGGCGGGCTGTGCAGGACACCGCTCGAAGGAGCGAGTGCAGGCGGCTACTCCCGCGGCTTATGACGTAGCTGATCCGGATGCCGATGTACGCGCCTGGCGTGGGAAGCGGTTCAGCATGTTCTGGACGCCGAAGCCGGTCGTCTGGCGTCACCGGTCATGCGGCGTTGATAGACGCACGCCGGCGAGAGATCGTGCGTTTGGTGGTGGCAAGTCGTTGGGCGATGTCGCGGATGGACTTGCCGCGCTCGGTGAGGCGTCGGACGACTCCGAACTGCTCAGCAGAGGTCAGTTGCTCGAGGTGGACGCCGTCGCCGGCGAGGGCGCGCTCGATGGCGATTTCGTCGAGGTCGGCGTCCTCTTCTGCGTGTCTAGTGTGGTGTCGGGGGTCTGGGTCGGTGTCGATGTCGTCCCAGGCCAGAGGTGGCAGCCAGCCGCGTTCAGCGGCGAAGGTCCGGGCGGCGTCGGTGGCGGCGCCCTGGTCGTCGGTGGACTGCGATGGGCGCAGGTTCCACAGCTGTTCGTAGAGGGCGCTGACGTCCTGCGCGGTCTGCGCGGTGACGGAGTCGCTGAGCATGCTGCGCCGGAGGCTGGCGGAAGGCGCTTTTCGGAGCCGTTTGGTGACACCCTGCCGAGAGTCGGGATGCGGCGGGCGCTCGATCAGTTGTGTGCCGAAGCTTCGGTCGAGGTCAGTCGCGGCGTCAGGCCTTGTTGTCCCTGGAAGGCGCCGACGAGGGCTCCGGTTCTGTCGCGATCATGACGACGGGATGTCAGTCGCGGAAACCGGGTCAGGATGCGCTGACCGTCCAGTCGTTCGACGACCCTCGAACGTGCTCACTGAGCCGGAGAGGACTCCGTCGCCGGATAGCGATACACGGCGTGCCAATCGTCGGTGAACCGGGTGATGTCCTCGGTGTGCACGTTGATGTACCCGCTGCGGTTGCGCAGCAGCTGGAGCATCTCCGTTTGTGGCCAGGCGATGGTGGCGAACAAGGTCGGGAAGTTGCGCCCGGACGCGTCGGCGTAGGCGAACACAGTGTCGGGGTCGTTGGCGTCGGGCCGCCGTCCGGTGAACTTGACCGCCAGGTCCAGGTCTCCGAGTTCGACGACGTCAGTGCGCAAGTAGGAGCCGAACACTGCAATCTCGGTAACGACATAGAGCTTGCCGTCGTCGGCGTTGTAGTCGGCCGCGCTCGAGGACCCCGGCGAGCAGCTTCTCGGCTCGGGTGCGGGAGATGGGCTTGAGGAACGACGCCATCGTCAGCGCGCCGCCGGTGATGATCGTGTTCCACTCCACGCGGCCGCCGTCGCCGCCATCGCGTCGCTGGAGGTAGGCGGCGTCGGCGAGCTGGTCGAGCATGACGGCGAGCTCTTCTGCCGGCACGTGCACCTTGTCGGCGATCGCGGCGGTCGAGCTCCAGTGGTCGTGGCAGGCGCGAGCGATGTTTCGTGCCGTCTCGGGGTCGACCCCGGCGACGGGCGTCCCACGCTGCAACCTCATGCCCGGAGTCTGCCCGTTTCTCCGGGGCTCCCCACACTTCCTCGCCTGGACCCACCTTGTGAGTGACAGCCGCAGACGGCCCCCGGGAACCGCTGCGGGACGCGTAGCCGCACGGACGCGATGGTGCGGTTGGGGCGGGTGTGGCGAACTCTCCGAAACTGTCGCTGCCGTCCGGCAGGCTGAGACCTGGAACGCAGCACACCCCGGTCGCCGACCGAGGAGGTCGCGTACCGGGGTGCCGTCTACATGGGGTGTAGGGGCAGCACGGTAGCACCGGCGTTCCGGGCGGCGGGAGCCCCTTCCGCCGTAGGAAGGAGACGCCATGCCCCAGGCTGCACACCCATCCCTGGAGACCATCCTCGAGCGGGCCCGGCGCCGCATCGAGGTGACCGACGACGAGCTCGCCGAGGCCCGGCGACGACGTGAGGCGATCGCCAACGCGCTGCTCCGCGAGTTCCCCGGCTCTCGGGTGTACTTCAACGGCAGCGTCGCGCACGGCGACGCGCTCACCCCGCTGACCGACATCGACCTCGGCATCGTCATCGCCGAGGCCCTGCGAACGCACGGGCCGGACAAGCGCGGCCCGAAGGACCTGATGGAGCGCGCCGCGGCGGCCATCCGGCGGGAGCTCAAAGGCGCCTACCCCAAGCTCACCGTCCAGACCGAGGGCTGCAAGCGGGCGGTGCTTGTCCGGTTCGGTGACCCCGTGCACGCCGGCGAGAAGGACTTCACCGCCGACGTCATCTGCGCGCTGGACAACCTCGGGGCGGCGGGTCTGTTCATCCCGAAGATGCCGACCTGGGACCGGTCGCACCCGGAGGCGCACACCGCGATAGTTCTCCAGGCCATCGAGGATACCGCCGTGGCCTTCGCCCGCATCGTGCGGCTGCTTAAGCACTGGAACCGTCGCACCGGCAAGCCGCTGTGCTCGTGGAACATCAAGGCTCTGGCGCTGGGCTGCATCCAGCAGCCGACGTCCCTGCTCTCCGGCATCGCCACCTGGTTCCAGTACGCCGCCGACGAACTGGACAAGGGCGAGACCCGCGATCCCGCCCGCGTCGCCGAGAAGCCCATCAAGCTCAACAAGCCCCGGCTGGAGGTCGTTACCGCCCTGCGAAAGGCCGGCAAGCGGGTCGACGAGGCCGCCCGGCTCGAGCGGGACGGCTACCCCCAGCTCGCCCACGACGAGCTGGCCAAACTGTTCAACGACGAGGAGATGCTGCCCCGCCCGGACCAGACGGCGGTCGTCCTGGAGGAGGCCCGCCGCTTCCGCGCCGGCCGGACCAGCGGCATCACCACCGGGACGGGCGCCGGCGCACAGCGCACGCGGATCCCGGCGAAGAGCTGGGCGCCGTGAGCACCGGCCTTCCCGCCGCGGCAGCCGCGGCGGGAAGGCCGGACACCGCCTGGTACGGCCTGCAGCCGTGGTGGCAGATCCCCGTGGAGGGCGCCGCACGTCGCGAGCACGGCCGGGACCTGCGCGCGACCGTCGAACGAGACCTGCTCAGCTACCGGGTGCCGCTGGAGGTGCGTGGACGCCAAAATCCGGTGCCGGTCACCATCTACTTCTTCGCGCAGCCGGCCTACCCCTGCTGGGGGCTGTCGCCCGAGGAGTACCCGCGCGTCTTCACCGACCCGGGTAGGCCGTCGCCGCACCGCATGCCGGACGACGACGCGCTCTGCCTGTACTACCCGTGGTCGCCACCCGAGCAGCGCTGGCGGCCGCAGGACGGTCTGCTTGCGCTGCTCGACCTGACCCGTGACCACCTGTTCTTCGAGGACCACTGGTGGGCCACCGGCGGCCGGCGTGACGGCGAGTGGCTCGGCGACGAGCAGCCGCACGGCTTCCCCAGGCGGGCCGCGTGACAGCGTTTCTGGCCCCGGCGGCCGGCGCGGCCGCACAGGGGACGTGGGAGCGGTTGCTGGGCGACCTCGACGGCGGCGACCTCGCTACCGCCCTCATCAGCGTGCTCGGTGCCATGGGGGCCGCGGCGGTCGCCGCCATAGTCGCAGTGAAGGCCTACGAGACCCAGCAGAGCGAAACCCGCCGCCAGCAGCGAGCGACGTTCTACGCCGAGGCCGTACGGGCAGTGGAGGACTACCTGGAGGCCCCGTACCGCATTCGCCGCCGCGACGGCTCCGCCGCGGCACGGCGCGAGCTCACTCAGCACGTCAGCGACGTGAAGTCGCGCATCAGCTTCTACACCGCGTGGATGGCGATCCACGGCACCGACGCCGTCGCCGGGGCCTACGACGCGTTCGTGCGGGCCGCGCAGACCGAAGCCGGTCAGCAGATGACCGCGGCCTGGCGGAGCAGGCCGACGAAGAAGGACCGCGACGTCCCCATCGGGTTCCCTTTACCCCGGGCGGTAAGCGACGCCGCTCGAGCCACGCTGCTCGCCGCGATGGAGGTCGACCTCGACTGTTAGGGCCAAGCGTCGTGTTCCGACACCACTCCGGGCCGGCGACAGGGACTCTTTAGGCACCCAATACTCCCGCGACCAGCCGTCGCGGGCCGTCGCAGCTAGCGTCTCGCACTGCCTCTGACCTGCGTACTCAACACGGGTCAACGCGAGCAAGCGCCTCAAGATCAAATCGCAGCATCACTGATCAAGTCCGTTCGAGGGAGCAATGCAGGTGATTCGCCGTGCCGCGGCGGGGCGATGAAACCTGTCGCGAGCCGGGGAGGCCCTACAGCAACCGATACAGCAACGCGGTGCGAACAGTGCGGGACCGCAGCGGACGCCAGTGAACGCGGCAAGGCGCTGGCCAGCGGAAATCGGGCTCGAGCGAACCTTGGCGGAGCCGTCGAAGGTGACTGGGGGTCAAGCGGTTCTGGTCGGCCAACGCCGAGGACCTCACCCTGTCACCTGCGGCTTCACAGGGGTGCCCTCGACAGTCAACGGACGTCCGGCGCCTGGGGGACTCGGCCGGACCTGATGAAGGCGTCCAGGATCGACCGCTGCACGCGGACGTGCTTGCCGAGCTTGATGTAGTCGATGCGGCGTTCGGCGATGAGACGGCGGATGAACCGCTCGCCGGTGCACAAGTAGTCACCGGCCTGGCTGGGGGTCAGTAGCGCGTCGGTACCGGCGGAGGGGACGCCGATGGTTCCATCGGCCACGGCTCGGAGGTCCATGGAGAAACGATGCTTGGGCGGCCTCTTGTTCTTCTCCTGCCCGCCCGCCGGTCGCCCCGGTCACCAACCGAGGACTCGCGCTGTTCCAGCCCATTCGTTCCAAGAAAGCGGACTGGAGCTGCACTGGGGAACCGCTGCAGCGGGGCTGTCGTCGCGTAAGCCCATGCCCTCTCGTGCCGAGGCCCCCCGAGGGCGGCGCTTGCCTCGCTTCACGGCAAGGAAAGTTCTGGGCTCGACGCCCTTGTTATCGGCCGTCCCCCGTTGCACTCATGAGCCAGTCGAGTCCCTCACGGGGAGGGAGCGTCTCGATCTTCAGCCTCGATCGTCGTCCTGCCCATCGGCGGAGACCGTAGGTCGAAGCGCTTCGAGCGCCACCGCAGCGCCGGTGGACGCGACCTGGCGACCGAGGTAGACGTCCTGGGTGAGACTCGGGTTGGCGTGACCCAGTTGGTCGGCGATGGCACGGGCGGACAGGCCGGCGTGGTCGAGCATCGTCGCTGTCGTCTTGCGGATCACGTGGCTGGTGATGTGGCTGAAGCCGGCGTTGGAGAAGGCGGCTCGTAGGTCGGCCTGCGTGTTGGAGGGGTCGCGCCAGCCGCCGAGCGGAGCGGGGAACACCGCCCCTCCTGCCCCCGCGCCCTGTCTCAAGGCGCCGACACGGGCAGCCCTGCTCCGTAGCTTCTCGACGGACCATGGCGGAAGCAGCAGCGTGCGGGCGCCCGAGGCTGTCTTGGTGCTCTTGCGGACGAGGCCCTGACCCGTCACCCGAACGACCGTTGCCCTGATCTCCACGGTGCCGGCATCGAGGTCGAGATCCTCCCACGTCACGGCTGCGGCTTCGCCGATGCGGCAACCGCTGGACATCATGAATGCGACGAAGTCCGGCACGTCCCGCTTGCGGGCGCTCTCGTCGGCGTCGAGTTCCGTGAGGAGATTGCGGGCCTCGTCGGCGGTGAGTGCCTTCGGCGCCTTCTTGGTCGGGGTCTCGATGCTGCCGGTGTCGCGGACGGGGTTGCGGTCCAGCGCGTCATGGCGAGCGGCCAGGCCGCAGGCGCCGCTCAGGACGCTCTTGGTCATCTTCGCCACGGCAGGACCGTGCTTGTCGGAAATGAGGCGCAGGTGCCGTTCGATCGTGCCGATGCTCAGCTCTCGTACCCGAAGGTCACCAAGGCCGGGGAGCACCTGTTGATCGAGGCGGTTGCGGTAGGCCTGCATCGTCGTCGGGCTGAGGTTCTTCAGGCCGGCGAACCACGCCTCGGCCAGCACGTTCACTCGCGTGCCCGGGGTGATGTCCCCGCCGATGTCGAACCGGGCACGGTCGCGGAGGGCGAGCCGGAGTGCTGCCTCGGCGGCAGCCTTGGTCTTGGCGTGTCGCTCGACCTGCCGGCACTTGCCGTCGTAGTCGCGATACCACGCGACGGCGCGATGCCCTGACGGCGCGGCGTGCACGCGGATCTTGCCTGCCGTGCCGAGCGCCAGACCAGGCCTGCCCATGATTTACCCCTGAAAAACAGCGGATGTCAGTAGTTCGTCACGGTACGGCACAGACGCTTTCAAGGCCACATACCTGCACGTCAAGGGCCGGTACGGTACGTGACGGTGCGCCCCGGTAAAGGGCTACCAAGAAATCGGGCGGTTAGGGGTTCAAGTCCCCTCGTCGGCTCCCTTTGTGCAGCCGCCCCCGGCACGCCATCGTGCGCCGGGGCCTGCCGCACGTTCCTACGGGTTGGCTCAGCCGTAGTTCACGTGCACGTGGTCGAAGTGGTTGGCCGTCACGCCGCCGCGATCGGCCATCATCCGCCACGCCCCGTCGGGGGACCCGAGGTAGCGCTGCTCCCAGATCAGGTACTCCACGCCCAGCTCGTCCCAGTGCGCCAGGTGGTAAGCCACGATGGCGTCGCCCAGGGCGGCGTCGCGCATGACCATGTAGTCCAGTGACCGGCCCGACGGGTGGCCGTGGGGATCGGTCGCGCTGGCCCGGGTCCCCCCGATGGTGAGCAGTGCCGCGCCGGGCACGTTGCTGACCACCCGGTCGGCCGCCGCCCGCGTGGCAGCCCTGACCGGACCCGCCGAGTTCGTCACCACGGCCGACTGCCCGAACTGGACGGACGGCGCGGCGACGGGTGCGGGAGCCGGAACGGGCTGGGGCGCGGGTGCGGGAGCCGGTGCCGGCGCGGGTGCCGGTGCCGGGACGGGCTGGGGTGCCGGGGCGGGTGTCGGTGCGGGAGTCGCCGGCGCCTCCGCAGCAGGTGCCGCGGGGGCGGGCGCGAGGGCCGGAGCCGGAACGCGCCGCTCGCTGGAGCGCGACGCGCGATCATCGGCTGCCCGCTCGTCCATGGGCGCGGTCGCCGTCGCCTGGCCGGTCAGCGTGAGAACTTGCCCGGGGAAGATCCGGTGCGGGTTGCCGCCGACGACACCCGCATTGCGCTCGTACAGGTCCCGCCACGGCTGGCCGTGGGCGGCGGCGACCTTCTTCAGCGTGTCGCCGCGCCGGACGGTGTACGTGCCGGCCGCATCCGGAGACGGCGCTGCCTCGCGAACGGCGGACGAGCCGTCCAGCACGAGCACCTGACCGGGGAAGATCCGGTTCGGGTTCCCGCCGATGAGGCCGGTGTTCCAGGAGTAGATCGACCGCCACGGGAGTTCGTGGGCGGCGGCGATCTCGCGCAGGGTGTCGCCCGGGCGGACCCGGTGGGTGTCCTCCGCCGCGCCCTGGCCGGCGACGACCGGTGCGGCGACCGGTGCGGCGACTGCTCGGGTGGCAGCGGTGGTTCCGGCCGCGGGGGTGGTCCCGGGTGCCAGGCGTGCTCCGCAGGTCGGCCAGGCGCCGATGCCCTGCCCGTCGAGCACCCGCTCGGCGACGAGGACCTGCTCGGCGGGGGAGGCGAGGTCGGCACGCGGTGCGAACTGCCCGCCGCCGAACCCCTTCCACGTGGCGGGCGCGAACTGCAGGCCGCCGTAGTAGCCGTTGCCGGTGTTGATGCTCCAGTTGCCGCCGGACTCGCACTGGGCGACGCCGGTCCAGTCGTGCGTCTCGGTGGCCTGGGCGGGGGAGCTGAGAACGCTGATGCCGACGACGGTGGCACCCGCTGCCACGGGAACGGCGGCGAGGGCGTTCCGGGTGCGGACGTAGCGGGGCGCGCGATGCTGGGCCATGTGTGATCTCCGATCACCGCCGGCGAGGTGAGCTGTCGGGTTCGGGCGATCGGTGCCCGGCCGTGCGTGCACGGCTTCACCCCGAGACGCGTCGTCCCCCCGGACCGGGCGCGTCGAGAGTGGGTCCCCCACCCCTGCCCCGGGGTTCAGTGGCTGTCACCGGTGGGCAGGGTTTGGCGGACCGGTGCGGCACTCCTGTTTGCTGAGTGCAGCCAAAACGCTACGTCGGGTTATGGCAGCTGTCGTCGTGACCGCCGGTCACATGGGGGCCCTGCTGCGGCGTGTCGCGAGCTCGCTCGCGCTGGACCAGCACGTTCGCGGAAGGAATTCGTCCGGAACGCCGCTGGGCGAGCAGGAGGCGTGGCACCCGGCCGGCCATACCGTCAGTCGAAGCTGCCTGCGCCGTCCCGGCGGTAGCGCGCGCGGCGCTCCACCCGCCGGCGCTCGGTCCGCTCGGCGCGCAGCCGGGCGGCGGTCCCGGGCGGGAAACCGGCCTTGACCACCCGGTGCTCGATCGCCTCGGTGATGTAGGCCATCGAGATCAGCAGCCCGAGCGCCGCTCCACCGAAGGCCGCGGACAACCGGTAGGACAGCGGCACCGGCGGCACGACCAGGCAGAGCACCACGACGGGGGAGACCTGCACGGCGGCCCGCGCCAGGTGCCGGGCCACCCACCTGGGCCCGGTGGTGTCGGCCAGCACCCACGGGGAGAGCCGCCGGGGCAGGCCGCCACCGAGGGCGTACCAGAGCCACTGCAGCGGGTTGGGGCGTACGTCGCGCACGCCTCCGACGGTAGGCGCATCCGGGCGTACGGTGACCCCCCGTGGACGAGCGTCGGCTGGGGGTCGTCTCCGGGCTGGCGGCCTACTCCATGTGGGGCCTGTTCCCCCTGTACTTCCCGCTCCTCGAACCGGCCGGTGGCGTGGAGATCGTCGCCCACCGGGTCATCTGGTCGCTGCTGTTCGTCGCCCTGCTGCTGACCACCGTCCGCCGCTGGGGCCACGTCCGGGCCGCCGTGGCCGACCGGCGCACGGTGCTGGTCCTGGCGGGGGCGGCGGTGCTCATCGCCGGCAATTGGCTGATCTTCGTCTACGGCGTGAACTCCGGGCACGTCGTCGAGACCTCGCTCGGGTACTTCATCAACCCCCTGGTGAGCGTCCTGCTCGGGGTGGTCGTGTTCGGCGAGCGGCTGCGTCGGCTGCAGTGGGTGGCCGTCGCCGTCGCCGCCGTCGCGGTCGCCGTCCTCACCGTGGACTACGGGCGGCCGCCGTGGATCGCGCTGGGCCTGGCGGCCAGCTTCGGGCTCTACGGGCTGATGAAGAAGCTGGTGCGCGTGGAGGCCGCCCCGGGCCTGCTCGTCGAGACGGCGCTGGTGACGGTGCCGGCGATCGCACTGCTGACCGTGCTGCACGCCGACGGCACGGGGACGTTCGCCACGGCCGGCGCCGGCCACGCGTTGCTGCTGGTGAGTTCGGGGATCGCCACCGCGGTCCCGCTGCTGCTGTTCGCCGCGGCGGCCCGGCGGATCCCGCTGTCGACCATCGGGCTGCTGCAGTACCTCACCCCGCTCATGCAGCTCTCCGTCGGCGTCTTCGTCTACGGCGAGCCGATGCCCCCGGCCCGGCTGGCCGGCTTCGCCATCGTCTGGATCGCGCTTGCGGTCTTCACGGCGGACACCCTGCGACACGCGCGTGCCGGGACACGCCGGTCGATTCCGGAAGTCGTGCCGGCCGGGCTGTGACCTCCGCCGCGGTGCGGAAGGGGCGCACGGGTCGGCGCGCGGCGACGCCGGAACTGTCGGAGGGCCCGTCTACGGTTCCTCCCGAGCCGCTCCCACCACGGGGCGGCGGCGTCCGACAGGAGAGGAACCGAGCATGAGCACCGACCTCGTCCCGGCGGTCGAGCCGTCCGGCCAGGACGACGCCACGGAGGCGGCCGTGGTGGCATCCGCCCAGGTCGCAGCGTCGGGGCTCGCTCCGCGGGATCGGGCGATGCTCGCCTTCGAGCGGCAGTGGTGGCGCGTGGCCGGCGCCAAGGAGACGGCCATCCGGGACCGCTTCCAGCTCACCCCCACCCGGTACTACCAGGCGCTCAACGCCCTGGTCGACCGGCCGGAGGCGCTGGCGGCCGATCCGCTGCTCGTCCGGCGGCTGCGCCGGGTCCGTGCGGCACGGCAACGGACGCGTCCGTCCCGAGGTCCTGGGCAATGAGAGTGACAAGCATTAGATTTCGTGACCGTGGGCAGGCACGCGGGATCAGGCAGTGACGGCTCGAGTGCGCCGGTGGCCGGTGGCCGCCGACGGACGGACGCTCCCGATGCGCTCTGGCGTGGGGTTCCCGACGCCGGGCTGAGCGATCATCCGACCGCACCCGGCCGTGACCGCGGACGGATCGAGGCCGCGCCGTCGCGCCGGCCGACCGCCGCAGCCGTGGCCAACCGGCCCGCCGACCCCGCACCGTCCCGGTCGCGCCTGCCGCTGCCTCCGGTGCCCGCGTCCGGGCGCCCCGCCCCCGCCGGCCGTCCCGAACGCGGCGGCGCACTCGCCGAGAGCCTCCGCGCCGCCGAGGCCGCCGCCGCCCGCCGGAAGCGCGTCTGGGCCGACGACGGCGCCGAACTGCTGGGCACCGGCCCGACCGGCATCCGCACCGACGCCCCCGCGCCCCGCGTGCCGCGCCAGACCAGCGGTGCCTCCGATTCCCGCTACGGCGACTGGACGAAGCCCTCGAGCTCCGGGGAACTGCCCTCGGAGGAGGAGATGCTCGCGGCCCTGGCACCCTCCACCACCGCGATCCCCGAGCGCTCCGTGCCGCGCCGCGACGAGGACGTGTCGGACGTCGAGCCCTTCGAGGACCTGGACGACGTCCCGGCGTCGCCCGCCGACCGCGCGTCCACCCGGCCTCCCGTCGGCGGTCGCGCCGCACTGCGGGCCGAGCGCACGGCCGCGGAGGTCGCCCGCAGGAAGGCTGCGAAGGACAACGGCATCGACCTGCTCGACGAGGAGCCCCGCCGGGCCCCGCGTCGCATGGCCAAGGGCCTGGTCGCCATGGGCGTCGTCGCGCTCGGCGTCCTGGGCGTCTACCAGGTCACCTCCCCGAAGACCGACGAAGCCTCGGCAACGACCCGGAACGCCCCCGCAGTGGCCCCGGTCGCCCCCTTCGTCCCGGAGCCGCTCCCGGAGCTCTCTATCGAGACCGAGCCGGTCGAGCCGGTCGCGAGCACCCCGGTCCGGGCACCCGTCGTCGTGCTCAACGCCACCAACATCAACGGTCTCGCCGCGAAGATCTCCGGCGCCGTGGTCGGCGGTGGCTGGGAGTCGCCGGGAGTCGGCGCCTACGAGGGCGACGACGTCCCCGCGTCGACCGTCTTCTACACCGAGGGCGACGAGACCCAGCGTCAGGCGGCCGAACAGCTGGTGGAGCAGTTCCCCCAGCTGCAGGGCCCGGCGCCGCGCTTCTTCGAGCTGCCGGCCGAGATCACCGCCCCGGGCCTGGTCGTCGTCGCGACCGGCGACTGGCAGCCCTGACCCACCGCAGCTGACCAGCGGTGGCCGGAACACCGTTCGTTCGCCGTCCGTTGGCCGGTTCGTGCGTCGCTCCCGCGGGCTCGTGCGTCCGCGCTCCGGCGCCTGGCGTGCGCTCGCCGTCCTCCTGCCCCTGCTGGTCACCGGCACCCTCCTCGTCGCGGCTCCCGCCGCCGCGGCGGCCGAGGACGTCCGCACCGAGGACGCGCGCATCCCCGCGGGCTCCGGTGCCGACGCCGTCGAGCTCGACACCACGCTCTACCTGCCGGCCGCCGGCGAGCCCCCCGCGCCCGCCGTCGTCCTGGCGCACGGCTTCGGCGGCAGCAAGCAGTCGGTGGCCGACGAGGCGCGGGCCCTGGCCGAGCGCGGCTACGTCGCCCTCACCTTCTCGGCCCGGGGCTTCGGCGCCAGCACCGGCCAGATCGGGCTGAACGACCCGCGCTACGAGGTCGCCGACCTCTCCGCGTTGATCGACGTCCTCGCCGAGCGGGACGACGTCGCCCAGGACGCGGACGGGAACCCGCGGGTCGGCGTCACCGGGGCCTCGTACGGCGGGGCGCTGGCCCTGCTCGGTGCGGCCGACGACGACCGCATCGACGCCATCGCACCGCAGATCACCTGGAACTCGCTGACCTCGGCGCTGTTCCCCGACCAGGCCGGTGAGGTCGCCGCCGACACGGTGGCCGCGATCCCGGATCCCGAGGACGACGGCGTCTTCAAGCAGCTGTGGGCGGGGCTGTTCTTCGGCATCGGGTCGGTGCCGGTCGACCTGCCCGACGTGCTCGGCGGTGGCGGGTCCGGTGCGGCCGGCTCGGTGCCGGCCGCCCTGCCGGAGGAGCTGCTCGAGCGGGCGGCGGAGAATCCGGAGGCCGTCGAGCAGCTGCTCACCTGCGGCCGGTTCCGCGCCGACGTCTGCGCGGCCTACCAGACCGCGGCCTCCGGCGGCGCGCTGACGCCCGAGGTGGCCGCCGTCCTCGAGCGCGGCAGCCCGGCCGGCGTCCTCGACCGCATCGACGCCCCGACGCTGCTGATCCAGGGGACCCGGGACTCGCTGTTCGACCTCGGGCAGGCCGACGCCAACGCCCGCGGCATCGCCGCCGACGGCACCCCGGTGAAGGTCGTCTGGTTCGACGGCGGCCACGACTCGCCGGCCTCCGGGGGACAGGAGGAGGCGCTGCGCGAGGACGTCGCCGACTGGTTCGACCGGCACCTGCTCGGCGCGGGCGACGACGCCGACGCGTCCTTCGAGTTCCCCGCGCCCACCGGCATCGGCGCCACCTTCGGCCGGGTCCAGGGCGGCAACCGGACCGTCGTCGCCGATCGTTACCCGGGTCTGGACGGCGCGGAGCCGGCTCCCCGGCGCGCCGTGACCCTGCAGGGGCCCGTGCAGCCGGTCGTCACGCCGGCGGGCGGGACGCCGGCAGCCCTCACCACCGTGCCCGGGCTGGGCGCCCTCGGCGCCGCACTGGGCGGGACGACCGCGGAGATCCCCGGCCAGTTCGCCGCCTTCGAGAGCGCCCCGCTCGACGCCCCGGTGGAGGTGGTCGGCGCCTCGACCCTCGACCTCGTCGTCGCCTCGCCCAGCGGGTCCGCGACGCTGTTCGCCAAGCTCTACGACGTGGGCCCTGACGGCAGGACCACCCTGCCCGGCGGCCTGGTCGCGCCGCTGTCGCTGACCGACGTCTCGACCGATCCGACCGCGCCCACCCGGATCGACGTCACCCTGCCCGGCATCGTGCACCGGTTCGAGGCAGGCCACACGATGCGCGTCGTCGTCTCCTCCACCGACCAGGCCTACGCGCTGCCCGACGAGGCGGCGGTCTACTCGGTCGGCCTGCCTCCGGCCGGGACCGCCGACGGGGTGGCCGGGGAGACGGTGCTGGCCGCTCCCGAGGTGGACGGTCGCAGCGAGGCCGGCGGCGGTTCGCTGCGCTGGTGGGTGCTGCTCGGGGCCCTCGTCGGCCTGGCGCTCCTGGGCTGGGCGGCCGCCCGGCTGCTCGGCCGGCGCCGCGACCGGCAGGAGAGCGCCGTCGAGCCCGACGGTGAGGACGTGCCGCTGCGCTTCGAGGGCGTCACCAAGGCCTACAAGGACGGCTTCGTCGCCGTCCGCGATCTGTCCTTCGAGGTGCGTCGGGGGCAGGTGCTCGGCCTCCTGGGACCGAACGGGGCCGGCAAGACGACCTCGCTGCGCATGCTCATGGGGCTCATCCGGCCGACCGAGGGCCGGATCAGCATCTACGGTCACGCCGCGCGCCCGGGCGCTCCCGTGCTGTCCCGGCTGGGCTCGTTCGTCGAGGGGACCGGTCTGCTGCCGCACCTGTCCGGCCGGCGAAACCTGCAGCTGTACTGGGCCGCGACCGGCCGCCCGGCCGAGGACGCGCACCTGGAGGAGGCGATCGAGGTCGCGGGCCTCGGTGCCGCCCTGGACCGGCCGGTGCGCCGCTACAGCCAGGGCATGCGCCAGCGCGTGGCGATCGCCCAGGCGATGCTCGGGCTGCCCGACCTCCTGGTGCTCGACGAGCCGACCAACGGACTGGATCCGCCGCAGATCCATGCCATGCGCGAGGTGCTGCGCTCCTACGCCGCGACCGGCCGCACGGTGATCGTGTCCAGTCACCTGCTCAGCGAGATCGAGCAGACCTGCAGCCACGTCGTGGTGATGGCCAAGGGGCAGAAGATCGCGCAGGGCACCGTCGAGGAGATCGTGGGCGCGGGCGGTGCGGTGCTCGTCGGGGTGGCCGAGGCCGACACCGACCGGGCGATCGCGGTCCTGGAGGAGCTGCCGGGCGTCACCGCCGGGCGCACCGACGACGGGCTGGTCGCCGAGCTGGGCGGGCTCCCCCGCGACACGGCGCTGCGCGCACTGGTGGAGGCGGGGATCGCGGTGGACCAGTTCACCCCCCGCCGTCGGCTCGAGGACGCCTTCCTGGCGCTGGTGGGGGAGTCATGACCGGTGGGACCGGCGCGGCGGTGGGCTACCGGCCGTCGCGCACGCTGAGGCTGTCCGTGGAGCTGCGCCGGCAGTTCGTCCGCCGTCGCACGCTCGGGGTGCTCGCCCTCATGGTGGCGCTGCCGCTGCTGCTCATCGCTGCCCTGCAGCTGGGCGCGAGCGAGGACGCCGGCGAGAACAACCGGATCAACCTGGTCGACGTCGCCACCGCCAGCGGGCTGAACTTCACGCTGTTCGTGCTGTTCGCGACCACGGGCTTCTTCCTGGTGGTGGTCTACGCACTGTTCTTCGGCGACACCGTGGCCAGCGAGGCGCAGTGGGGTGCGTTGCGCTACACGCTCGCGACGCCGGTGCCACGCATGCGGCTGCTCCGGCAGAAGTGGCTGGCCGCGCTGGTGCTCTCGGTGGGGGCGCTGCTGACGTTGACCGCCGTCTCGGTGCTGGCCGGCTCGATCGCGTTCGGGTTCGGCCCCATCGAGACGCCGGTCGGTCTGACGCTGCCCCAGGGGGAGGGCTTCCTGCGCCTGGCCGGGATGCTCGGCTACCTCGCCGTCCACCTGCTGGTCGTGGGCACGCTCGCGTTCTGGCTGTCGACGGTGACCGATGCGCCGCTGGCCGCCGTCGGCGGTGCCGTGTTCACCATGTTCGTCTTCGCGATCCTCGACCAGGTGGAGCAACTCGGCTCGCTGCGCGACTGGTTCCCGACCGCGGAGGAGTTCGCCTGGACCGACCTGCTCCAGACACCGGTCGAGGACGGCGACCTGTTCCGCGGCGTCATCCAGTCCCTGGTCTACGCCGCTGTCTTCACCGCGCTCGGCTTCCGGCACTTCGCCCGCCGGGATGTGACGAGCTAGGGGAGGGGCCCGCTCGACGCCGCGGTCGCGGGTCGGACGCGGGATCGTGGGTAGGGCGCGGAGATGTTCGATCCGGCGGTCAGTGACCAGTGGTGGAAGAACGCCGTCGTCTATTCGGTGGACGTCGAGACGTTCATGGATTCCGACGGCGACGGCGTCGGCGACCTGCGGGGGCTGACCCGCCGCCTGCCCTACCTGTCCGGACTCGGCGTCACCTGCCTGTGGCTGCTGCCCTTCTACCCCAGCCCGGACACCGACGACGGCTACGACGTCAGCGACTACTACGCCGTGGACCCGCGGCTGGGCACGCTCGGCGAGTTCGTCGAACTCGTGCGCACCGCGCGGGACCTCGGGATCCGTGTGGTGATCGACCTGGTGGTCAACCACACGTCCGACCAGCACCCCTGGTTCCGGTCGGCCCGCCGCGACCGGAACTCCCCGTACCGGGACTGGTACGTGTGGGTCGACGAGAAGCCCGAGGACGAGGGGAAGATCATCTTCCCGGACAAGGAGAGCAGCAACTGGGCCTGGGACGACGAGGCCGGGCAGTACTACCTCCACCGCTTCTACTCGACCGAGCCCGACCTCAACACCGCCAACCCGGACGTCCGTGACGAGATCCACCGGATCATGGGCTTCTGGCTGGAACTCGGGGTCTCCGGCTTCCGGGTGGACGCCGCGCCGTACCTGATCGGCGACACCGGGGTCGAGCAGCAGATGCCGCAGGACCCGCACTCGATCCTCCAGGACATGCGTGGCTTCCTGTCCCGCCGGCGCGGGGACGCCGTGCTCTTCGGCGAGGTCAACCTGGACCCCGGTGACCGCGAGACCTTCTTCGGCGACGACGGCGGCGAGATGACCGGGTTGTTCAACTTCATCCTGTCCGGCGGCCTGTTCACCGCGCTCGCGCGAGGCGAGGCCACCCCGCTGACGGAGCACCTCCGGCGGACGCCGATCCCGCCGCGGACCTCGCAGTGGCTGAACTTCCTGCGCAACCACGACGAGTTGAACCTCTCGCGGCTGCCGGACGACGAGAAGGACGACGTCATGGTCGCCTTCGCGCCGGAGCAGGACATGCGGATCTACGGCCGCGGCATCCGGCGGCGGCTGCCGCCGATGCTCGAGGGAGACCGCCGACGCGTGGAGCTGGCGTTCAGCCTGCTGATGACGCTGCCCGGCACTCCGGTGCTCCTCTACGGCGAGGAGATCGGGATGGGCGACGACCTGGCGATCGAGGGGCGCAAGAGCGTCCGCACGGTGATGCAGTGGGCCGACGGGCCGAACGGCGGCTTCTCCACCACCGAGGGTGCGCTGGCCGCCCCGGTCGTCGACGACGGCCCGTTCCGCTACCAGGAGGTGAACGTCGCCGATCAGCGGCGGCGTGAGGACTCGCTGCTCAACCGGGTGGAACGGGCGATCCGCGTCCGCAAGGAGTCCCCGGAGTTCGGCTGGGGCACCTGGACGGTCCTCGACTCCGGTGACCCGCGCGTCCTGGCGCACCGCTGCGACTGGCTGGACGGCACGGTTCTCGCCCTGCACAACCTGTCGGGGGACACGGTGGAGACCCGCATCGAGCTGGCCGACGGCCAGCGTCTCGAGGAGATGGCCGACGTCTTCGGCAACGACCGGTTCGACCCGCTCGATCCGGACGAGCCCCGGGTGACCATGGGCCCGTACGGCTACCGGTGGCTGCGCGGGAGGCGGCCTGGGAGCGGGACGGCGCTGTGACCGGCGCGGAGGCCGCCCCCTGGTGGCGCAGCGGCGTGGTCTACCAGATCTACCCCCGCTCCTTCGCCGACGCGTCCGGGGACGGCATCGGCGACCTGGAGGGCATCCGCAGCCGGCTGGACCACCTGAGCTGGCTCGGCGTGGACGTGCTGTGGCTCTCGCCGATCTACCGCTCGCCCATGGCCGACGCCGGCTACGACATCGCCGATCACTGCGACATCGACCCGCTGTTCGGCGACCTGGCCGCCTTCGACCGGCTGCTGGCCGACGTCCACGGCCGGGGCATGCGGCTGATGCTGGACTGGGTGCCGAACCACACCAGCGACCAGCACCCGTGGTTCCTCGACTCCCGCGGATCACGCACGTCGGCCCGCCGGGACTGGTACCTGTGGCGGGACGGCGACCCCGGCAGGCCCCCGAACAACTGGCTGGCGCAGTTCACCGGCGGCCCGGCGTGGACCTGGGACGAGCCCACCGCCCAGTGGTACCTGCACCTCTTCCTCGCCCAGCAGCCGGATCTGAACTGGGCCGAGCCGGCGGTGCAGGAGGCGATGCACGAGGTCCTCCGGTTCTGGCTGCGCCGGGGGGTGGACGGCTTCCGCGCGGACGTCGTCCACCTGATCGGCAAGGACCCCGACCTCCCCGATCACCCGCCGGAGCTGGTCGGCAGCAACATCGTGCACACCCACGACCTGCCCACCACGCACGAGCTGCTGCGCGGCATACGGGCGGTGCTCGACGAGTTCCCCGGCGAGCCGGCCATGGTGGGCGAGGTCAACCTGCGTTCGCCGTCCCTGATCGCGCCGTATTACGGCGCGGGCGACGAACTGCACCTCGCCTTCAACTTCGTCCCCCTGTCCGGCCCCTGGGACGCATCTTTCTGGCGTTCAGTGATCGAGGAGACGCTGGCAGCGCTGCAGCCCCGCGAGGCCTGGCCGACCTGGGTGCTGTCCAACCACGACAACCCCCGCCACCGCACCCGCTACGGCGGGTCGGCGGCCCGGGCGCGCGCAGCAGCGGTGCTGCTGCTGACCCTCCCGGGGACGCCGTTCCTGTACGCGGGCGAGGAACTGGGGCTGCGGGACGCCGTCGTCCCGCCGGACCGGCAGGTCGACCCGGGGGGCCGCGACGGTTGCCGGGCACCCATCCCGTGGACGGCAGGGGACGGGCACGGTTGGCCGCCGCAGGCCTGGCTGCCCTTCCCCCCGGACGCCGCGGCGTGCAGTGTCGAAGCGCAGCGCGACGACCCGGCCTCGATCCTGCACCTCTACCGGCGGCTGCTGGCGCTCCGCCGTGGCTCCCCGGCCCTCGCACTCGGTGCCTGGAGGGCGTTGCCGGCTCCCGGGGGCGTCCTCGCCTACGAGCGGCAGACACAGGGCGACCGGCGGGTCGTCGCGGTCAACTTCACCGACCGGCCGCTCCCCTTCCCGCTGGGCGAGCCCGCGGACGTGCAGCTCTCCTCGGCGGGCCGTGCCGAGGGCGGTCCGTGGACCGGCGCCCTGGAGCCCGACGAAGCCGTGCTGCTGACTCTGCGGGCGTCTCCCCGCTGAGGGGCGCGTCGGCGGTCAGGGCGCCGTGAGGACGGCACGCACGGCCTGGGCCCAGCCCTCGCCCATCGCGGCATCGGTCACGGTCGCGTTGGGGACGGCGGCTATCCGGTCGGCCATCCCGTCGACCGCTGCCCCGTTCGCAGTGATCCACAGCCGGCCGACCGCGGGCGCCATGTCCAGGTCGCTCACGCTGTCTCCGATCGCCACCGCGTCGCCCGGGTCGATGCCCCGGCGCTCGAGGTCCCAGGCGATCGCCGCGCCCTTGGAGATCCCCCGCGGCATCAGGTGGTAGACCCGCGGCGGCAGGGGGTCGTGGTCCAGGCCGAACCGGGACGACGCCGGGATGGCGCCGTTGTCCTTGAGCGTCAGCCAACCCACGCCCTGCGCGGTCAGCCAGGCGTCGACGGCGACCGGGTCGACCCGGCCGCGCAGCAGCGCGTCGGTCTCGTGCGTGGCGTGCCAGGGCGCGTGCCACTCCAGCCGGCCGGGGTGGGCGGCGATCAACTCCTCGACGACGCCGAGCGAGGCCATGACCTCCATCGGGGTCCGGCCGGCGTGCTCGGCGGGCAGCTCGCCGGTGAGTCGGTGGGTGCGCCGGCCGCCGCCCCAGCTGATGGTGGCGCCCAGCTCGGCGATCGCGCCGTCGGCGGCGAAGATCCGCGCGGCCTCGACGACCTGCTCGAACGTCCGGCCGCTGACCAGCACCAACGGGACGCCGGCGCGGTGCAGCTCCAGCAGCACGGTCGCCGGATCGGCGGTGAGGTCGCGGGCCGCGGTGTGCCAGAACGACCCCCGCGGTCCCACCATCGTGCCGTCGAGGTCGGTGTAGACGATCCGCGCTGCCACACCTCACATCCTGACCCTCGGCGACCTGGGCCCGGCACTGGGTACAGTCGACCCGTTCACTCATCCAGAGGGGCAGAGGGACACGGCCCGATGAAGCCCCGGCAACCGCCGACTGCGCTCGCGCAGCGGGAGGTGCCAATTCCGTCCTGCGCGGCTCGACGGCCCGGTGCAGGGAAGATGAGGAGGTAGTCGTCGCATGACTCTGACCGCTCCCGGTTCTGCCCAGGCCGATTCCAGCGCCGGTGGCCCCGTGCCCCCGTGTCCGGCCCGCGGCCTGATCTGCCGCAACTGCGGCGCCACCTTCGGCCTCGTCGCCGAGCACGCCTGCGCCGAGTGCTTCGGCCCGCTCGAGGTCGACTACGACCCCGAGCTGATGCGCGCGGTCACCCGCGAGCAGATCGAGGCCGGCCCGCAGAACATCTGGCGCTACGTCGCCCTGCTGCCCGTCGGCCAGGACCCCGCGTCGCGCGTCTCGCTGGACCCCGGCATGACGCCGCTGGTCCGCGCCGACCGCCTCGCCGAGGAGCTGGGCATGACCGGCGGGCTGTGGGTCAAGGACGACTCGGCCAACCCCACCCACTCGTTCAAGGACCGCGTGGTGAGCCTCGCCGCCACCGCCGCCAAGGGCCTGGGCTACACGAAGATCGCGGCCGCCTCGACCGGCAACCTGGCCAACTCCGTCGCCGCGCACGCCGCCCGCATGGGGCTGCCGTCGTTCGTCTTCGTCCCCTCCGACCTCGAGCCCGGGAAGATCGTGCAGTCGGCGGTCTACGGGCAGACGCTGGTCGCCGTCGACGGCTCCTACGACGACGTCAACCGGCTGACCAGCGAGCTCGCCGAGACCGACGAGTTCGAGGACACCGCCTTCGTCAACCAGAACGTGCGGCCCTACTACGCCGAGGGCTCCAAGACGATGGGCTACGAGCTGGCCGAGCAGCTCGGCTGGCGCATCCCGGCCCAGGTCGTCATCCCGATGGCGTCGGGCTCGCTGCTGACCAAGGTCGACAAGGCGTTCCGCGAGCTGACCGCGGCCGGCATCGTCGAGGCCACCGAGTGGACGATCTTCGGCGCGCAGTCGGCCGGCTGCGACCCGATCGCGACGGCCTTCGACAACGGCTGGGACGTCGTCAAGCCGGTCAAGCCCACCGGCATCGCCAAGTCGCTGAACATCGGCAACCCCGCCGACGGCCCCTACGCCCTCGACGCGATCCGCCGCACCGGTGGCGCGGTGGGCCGGGTGGGGGACGACGAGATCGTCCAGGGCATCCGCGACCTCGCCCGCACGACCGGTGTCTTCGCCGAGACCGCGGGTGGCGTGACCGTCGCCGTCCTCCGGCAGCTCGTGGGCAACGGGCGGCTGGACCCGGCCAAGGAGACCGTCGTCCTCAACACCGGGGAGGGGCTCAAGACGCTGGACCCGCTGGAGCCGGTCGTCGGCCCGACCCACCACGTCGAGCCGTCGCTGAAGTCGGCCCGCGCCGCAGGCCTCATCGGCTGAGCCCTGGTGTCACCGGATCGGTGGATCCGAGAGCGCGTCGTGCCTGAAGTGCGTATGACGCACGTCACCCTGTTGTAGGTTCTCGCGCGGTTCGGCTCCATGTTCGTGTCCGCGGGCGGAAGAGCGAGACCTCGCTCCACCACCCGCGGTGGGGCGACCGCGCGTACGAATGTGGGAGCACACGTGGCACAGGGCACCGTGAAGTGGTTCAACGCCGAGAAGGGCTTCGGCTTCATCGCCGTCGACGGCGGCCAGGACGTCTTCGTCCACTACTCGGCCATCCAGATGGACGGCTACAAGTCCCTCGACGAGGGCCAGCGCGTCGAGTTCGAGGTCGTCCAGGGGGCCAAGGGGCCGCAGGCCGACGCGGTGCGCAGCGCCTGATCGCAGCACCTCCATGGAGGCCCGGCCCCCCTCCGGGGCCGGGCCTCCCGCGCGTCCCGGGACCCCCCCTTCTTGCACTCGCAGGGGTCGAGTGCCAAACTCGTTTCTGGCACTCGGGGCACCCGAGTGCCAATCAGGTCGGAACGGTGAGGCACCGGATGGTGGGCCGACGGAGCGCCCATGTCATCGGTGTCGTCCGTCGCGGGCACCCACCCGGCCGTGCAGCGATCCATGCTCGGAGGACATCACCACATGGCCAAGATGATCGCGTTCAACGAAGAGGCGCGCCGCGGCCTCGAGCGAGGCATGAACACCCTCGCCGACGCCGTCAAGGTGACCCTCGGCCCCCGTGGCCGGAACGTCGTGCTCGAGAAGAAGTGGGGCGCGCCCACCATCACCAACGATGGTGTGAGCATCGCCAAGGAGATCGAGCTCGAGGACCCCTGGGAGAAGATCGGGGCCGAGCTCGTCAAGGAGGTCGCCAAGAAGACCGACGACGTCGCGGGTGACGGCACCACCACCGCCACCGTGCTCGCCCAGGCGCTCGTGCGCGAGGGTCTGCGCAACGTCGCCGCCGGCGCCAACCCGATGGCCCTGAAGAAGGGCATCGAGGCTGCTGTCGCCTCGGTCAGCGAGTACCTCCTCTCGACGGCCAAGGACGTCGAGACCAAGGAGCAGATCGCCGCCACCGCGTCGATCTCCGCCGCTGACCCGGCCATCGGCGAGCTCATCGCCGAGGCGATGGACAAGGTCGGCAAGGAAGGCGTCATCACCGTCGAGGAGAGCAACACCTTCGGCCTCGAGCTCGAGCTCACCGAGGGCATGCGCTTCGACAAGGGCTACATCTCGCCCTACTTCGTGACCGACACCGAGCGCATGGAGGCCGTCCTCGACGACCCGTACGTGCTCGTCGTCAACTCGAAGATCAGCACCGTGAAGGACCTGCTCCCGCTGCTGGAGAAGGTCATGCAGTCGGGCAAGCCGCTGGCGATCATCTCCGAGGACGTCGAGGGCGAGGCCCTCGCGACCCTGGTGGTCAACAAGATCCGCGGCACCTTCAAGTCCGTCGCCGTCAAGGCCCCGGGCTTCGGTGACCGCCGCAAGGCCATGCTGACCGACATCGCCATCCTCACCGGTGGCCAGGTCATCAGCGAGGAGGTCGGCCTCAAGCTCGACAACGCCGACCTCGAGCTGCTCGGCCGCGCCCGCAAGGTCGTCGTCACCAAGGACGAGACGACCATCGTCGAGGGCTCGGGCGACACCGACCAGATCCAGGGCCGGGTCAACCAGATCCGCGCCGAGATCGAGAAGTCGGACAGCGACTACGACCGCGAGAAGCTGCAGGAGCGCCTGGCCAAGCTGGCCGGTGGCGTCGCCGTCATCAAGGCCGGTGCCGCGACCGAGGTCGAGCTCAAGGAGCGCAAGCACCGCATCGAGGACGCGGTGCGCAACGCCAAGGCCGCCGTCGAGGAGGGCATCGTCGCCGGTGGTGGCGTCGCTCTCGCGCAGGCCACGGCCGTCGCGTTCGACAAGCTCGAGCTCACGGGTGACGAGGCGACCGGTGCCAACATCGTGCGCGTCGCGCTCGAGGCGCCGCTGAAGCAGATCGCCATCAACGCCGGCCTCGAGGGTGGCGTCGTGGCGGAGAAGGTCCGCAACTCGGAGACCGGCTGGGGCCTCAACGCCGCCACCGGCGAGTACGTGGACCTGATCGCCGCCGGGATCATCGACCCCGCCAAGGTGACCCGCTCGGCACTGCAGAACGCCGCTTCCATCGCGGCGCTCTTCCTCACCACCGAGGCCGTCATCGCGGACAAGCCGGAGAAGAACGCCCCGGCCATGCCCGGCGGCGACGGCGGCATGGGCGGCATGGACTTCTGAGTCCGTCCGCCACGTAGTACCTGCACTGCCCGTCAGGGGCGGTCCGCTCTCGAGCGGGCCGCCCCTGACGGCATTCCTGGGGTCCGTGCGAGCGCGGCTGGCCACCCACATCGGCGATCTGGGCGCGACGAGGCCCTTGTGGCGACCACATCGCCGATCTGGACGCGTAGCGGCCGCCGGACCATCACTCCGGGGAGAAGACGCAGAACTCGTTGCCCTCGGGGTCGGCCAGCACGCTCCAGTCGATCTCGTCGTCCTGCTCGCGCACCATCCGCGCGCCGGCCGCGATCAGCGGCCACGTCTCGCCGACGACATCGAAGTGCATGCGGTTCTTGATCGTCTTCCGCTCGGGCACCGGGACGATCCACATGAGCGGGCCCTCGCCGGCCGGATCGACGATCGGGACGGGCCAGTCGTGCGGGCGCGGCTCGTCGTCCTCCGGGGTCTCGTCGTCCTCCGGGGTCTCGGCGTCCTCCCGGGTCTCGGCGTCCTCGAGGTCGTCCCGGCGTACGTAGCCGATCGCAGCGCACCACCAGTCGGCCAGGGCGTGGTGGTCGTTCGCATCGAGGCACAGGTCCTTGAACCGTGCGGGTGAGTCAGCCATGCGGTGACCTCACCACATGCCGGGAGGGCCGAGGGCCCGCCACCGGTCGGTGACGGGCCCTCGGTCTGTTCAGTTGTGGTGCCTTGCCGGCGGTTTCACCTCAGGCCGAGGCGCGAACGCGCCGGTGCGGTCACCGGACCTCGACGGGGAAGGGACCGGAAACACCGCCCTCGCTGGACTTGATCCAGATCTCGGTGGGCGCGACCGCGGGCGCCGGGTCGACGGTGGCATCCCAGGCGCCGGTGTTCCCCGGGACCTCGAGGGCGCCGACGACGGCCGTCGGGTACCCGGCGATCGGCGCGGCGGCCGGGCCGGTGCCCGCGGCGTTGGTCCGGTGCACCGTGATCGTCGCCCCGGGCACGGTGCCCGAGCCGTTGATCCGGAACTCGTCACCGGTCCGGAACTGCGCCAGCCCGATCGCGACGTCGTCACCCACCACGCGGTGGTTCACCGGTGCCGACAAGGTGCTGTACGGCGTCGTGGCCCCTGTCCGGGACTGCACCCGGAACAGGTACCGCTGGCCGTCCGCGCTCTTGGCCAGGCCGGTGACGTCCGCCGTGGTGCCCGTGACGATGGTGTCGAGTGCGGGCATCGGGGTGACCGTGAGCGGCGTCGTGGCCGTCGCCTCGGTACGCAGGAACACCCGGACCCGGTAGGACACCGCGTCCGTCACGGGGTTCCACGCGAGCGCGACCCGGCCCTGCGGCGCGGCCGGGTCCGGTCCGGCGCCACCGGTGCTGGTGATGGCCAGGCCGGTGGGCGTGACCGCCGCGGCGGCCGGCGCGGGCGACACGACGCCGGAGGCGTGCGTGGCGTTGCCGGCGGCGTCGATCACCGCGATGGCGACCGCGGTGTTGTCGGCCGTGATCGCGATCGGGCCCTGGTAGATGAGCGCCGAGGGCGAGGGGACGTTGCCGTCGGTCTCCGTGGTGACCGGGGAGCCGTCGAGGGTGTAGTAGATCGTGCCCTCGTCGGCGGACAGGGTCAGGCTCCGGTTGGGCGCGACCACCGCGGTGGTCCCGGTGAGCACCGGGTCGGTGGTCAGCACGGGAGCGGTGGTGTCCGGCGTGCCGTCCTCACCGGGAGGCGTGATCGTCCCGGCCAGGGCGAACGGAGCACCCATGTCGTTGCCCACCATCGAGCGGACCTCGATGCCGTACAGGGAGCCGCCGGTCAGGCCGTCGACGACGACCTGGGTGGCGTTCGCGCCCACCCGGTAGCCCTCCTGGCGCTGGTTGGCCTGGTCGATGGCGGTGACGCTGTAGCCGGTGACCGCCGCTCCGCCGACGACCGGAGTCGCGGACGCCCAGGTGACCGTGGCCGAGGTCCCGTCGGCGTTCCAGACCACGGAGTACTCGCTGGTGGGCGGTCGTGCGCCGTCCGGGCCGGCGGGGCAGCCGGGGGCGCCGCCGCTGGCCAGCCCGTACTCGGCCAGGGTCAGGCCGAGCTGCTGCTCGACCGTGGTGGCGTCGGCCATCCAGCTCAGCGCCACGGCCTGGCCCTCGAACACCAGCTGCTGGTCCGATGCCGACATGTCGTCGAACGTCACGGAGAACGCGCCGTTCGCCGCGGTGCCCGAGACCGTGTAGCCGGTGGGCACCTCGTCCGGCACCTCGTTGGGGCTCCACCCGATCGCCCGCTCGCCGATGGCGCCCTCGTCGCGCATGGTCGGGTTGACCACCTCGACGGCGAAGCGATCGAGGCTGACCTCGGGGCCGTACGTGCCCGAGATGGTGACCGAGTTGACGTTGCCCGCGGCCGGCTCGCTGGCGGTGATGTCGGTGATCTGGGCCGAGTTGACCCGCATGCCGTCGACCAGCGGCGATCCACTGAACGACAGCGACACCTCGTCCCCGGCCTGCAGGTCAGGGGTGACGTCGGTGAAGCAGCTCGCCGAGTCGTGGTTCCACTCCCGGAAGCCCGAGTTGTCGACGACGCCCGTGGCGGTGCCGACGGTCTGGCCGCCGCGCCGGACGGTGATGGTCGCGGTCTGGCCGGCCTGGGCGGTGTACCCCTCGATGGCGATCATGTCGCGGTCGGGGAACACCTCGATGTTGCCCGGGCCGGACGGTGGGTTACCGGCCGAGGCGCTGGTGGCGATGCCGATGAGCCCCGCCGTGGCCGTGACGGCCGCCAGGCCGGCGGCAGCCATCCGCGAGCGCCTTCCGTGCTGGAGCAGTCGCGACGCGGCGGGAGCTGGTGCTCCGGGGCCCCGTCCGCGACCGCTGTCCGGTCGTGTCCTGGTCATGTCTGCTCCGCAGGTGATGCCGTCGCCCTGGGCCCGGATGGCCGGAGGCATGGTCGGAACCCTCGTCACCGGTCGCGGATCGCGGCAGCCGAGGAGGGGGGAACCGGGAGCCCCCAATCCGGGGTGGATCCGGGCCCCCGGCGGGTAGCCGGTTCCCGTGGCCGTGATCATCGGGACGTCGGGCTGGCAGTACCGCGACTGGCGCGGCGCCTTCTACCCACCGAAGCTCCCGCAGCGACTGTGGCTCGAGCACTACGTCGAGCACTTCGCCACAGTGGAGAGCAACAACGCCTTCTACCGGCTCCCGGAGCTCGAGACCTTCCAGAAGTGGCACGAGCGGACGCCGGCCGATTTCCGCTGGGCGGTGAAGGCCAGCCGGTTCCTCACCCACATCAAGCGGCTGCGCGAGCCGGAGGAGCCGGTCGCCCGCCTGATGGACCGTGCCGCCGGGCTGGGCACGAAGCTCGACGCGATCCTGCTGCAGCTGCCGCCCACGCTGAAGGCCGACCCCGAGCTCCTGCGCGAGTGCCTGGCGCAGTTCCCCGCCGGCACGCGGGTCGCCGTCGAGCCGCGGCACGAGTCGTGGTGGACCGACGAGATCCGCGCACTGCTCGAGCGCTACGGGGCGGCGCTGTGCTGGGCCGACCGGGACGAGCAGCCGATCGCGCCGCTGTGGCGCACCGCCGACTGGGGCTACCTGCGCTTCCACCACGGCTTCGAGGGGTGGGGCTACCGCGCCGGAACCCTGAAGCTGTGGGCCGACCGGATCGTCGGCACGTACGGCGACGCCGACATCCTCGTCTACTTCAACAACGACCCGGGGTGCAACGCCGTCATCGACGCGGTCCGCTTCGCCGACGCCGTCCGCCGCGCCGGGGGGACGCCGACCCGCGTGCCCACCGCCGACCAGGCGACGGGCCTGGCCTGGTCGCCGGCCTGACGGACGACGGCCGGGATCCCGTGCGGGGACCCCGGCCGGGCGGTGGTCAGTCCTCCTCGGCGGCGTCCTCGGCCGCCTCGCGGGCCGCCTCGGCAGCGTCCTCGGCGTCGTCGCGCGTGGCCTTGTCCGCCTCGCGGGCCGCCTTCTCCTGCTCCCGGGCGGCCTTCTCGGCTTGCCGGGCGGCGTCGCGGGCGGCCTTCTCGGTCTCCCGGGCGGCGTCCCGGGCGGTCTTCGCAGCCTCCCGGGCGCTGTCGCGGGCAGCCTTCTCGGCCTCGTGGGCCGCCTTGCGCGCCTGTGCCGCCTCCAGCGACTCCCGGGCGTGCTCGTCGGCGCGCTCGAGGGCGTTGTCCAGGCCGCGACCGCTGGTCATGTCGTCCGTGCTGTCGTCGGTGCTGTCGTCGGCGTCGTCGCCGGGGCCGTCGGTCTCCGGGTCGTCGGTCTCCGGAGCGTCGTCCGAGGGGTCGTCGGAGGACGGGTCCCCAGGGGCGTCGTCGTCGCCAGGGTCGTCGGCTCCCGAGTCGTCGCTCTCCGGAGCCTCGTCCGAGGAGTCGTCGGAGACGTCGTCGGACGAGTCGCCGGAGTCGGTGAACTCGAACGGGGACACCGTCTCCACGGTGCTCGCGACGACCTCCTGGACCGGCTCGGGCAGGGCGCCGGCCGCACCCGCGCCGGTGACGCCGGCGGTCGCGATGCCCAGTCCGGCCGCGACCTGCGCGGCGGTGCCCGCACCGGCGATCTTCGCGACGACAGCGGCCAGGCCTTCGAGCAGCGCCATGGATCCGGTTCCCTCCTGACAGGGGCCGCCGGTGCGGCCCGTCCATCGGGTATCGGCACCTCCGGAGGCCGTCTGCAGCCGGTCGGTCAGGAATCACCCGTCAGAGGACGTCGACCGCCTCGGCGTGCCGGACCCCGAGCTGGTCGGCCGCCTGACCGAGCACGTCCTGGACGGCGAGGGTGTCGGCCAGCGGCAGGACGGCGCTCTCGGTGCGGCCCGCGCGCAGGCACTCGGTCACCTCGATCAGCTCGTGCGCGTAGCCGACGCCCAGCTGCGGCCGCCGGATCGTCTCGGGCTCGGCGCCGGCCCGGTGCAGCACGATGGTGTCCGGGTGGTGGAACCGCGGCAGGACGTCGATCCAGCCGGTGGTGCCGAACACGCGCGCCTGCCCGGGCAGCGCCTGGCGCAGCGACGCGAGCAGCGTGGCCGCCCGGCCGTCGTCGTACCCGAGCAGCAGCGCGACCTCGGCGTCGGCACCGGTGGGGAACACCGATCCGGTGGCGAGGACGCGGTCCGGCGTCCCGAGCAGCATCTGGGCGAAGGAGACGACGTAGACCCCGAGGTCGAGCAGGGCGCCACCGCCCAGTTCGAGGGCGAACAGCCGGTCGGCCGCGTCGTAGGTGCGCGCGACGCCTAGGTCGGCCTGCACCGAGCGCACCTCACCGATGGCGCCGTCGGCGATCAGCCCGCGCAGCGCCACGACGGCCGGCTGGAAGCGCGTCCACATCGCCTCCATCGTGAAGACGCCGGTCTGCCGGGCGAGGTCGACCACCTCGGCGGCGCCCGCGGTGGTCGCGGTGAACGACTTCTCCACCAGCAGCGCCTTGCCGGCGCGCAGGGCGGCCAGCGCGAAGGCGGAGTGCTGGGCGTGCGGCGTCGCGACGTACAGGACGTCGACGTCGGGGTCGGCGAGGATCGCGGCGTAGGAGCCGTGGGCGCGGGCGAGGCCGTGCCGGGCGGCGAAGGCGTCGGCGCGCTCCTGCGACCGCGAGGCGACGGCGACGACGCGGGCATGCGGCACGTGCGCGAAGTCGGGCAGCACGCTCTCGGCGATGCGTCCCGGCCCGACGACGCCCCAGCGGATCTCATCGGTCACCCGGTCGACGATAGGGGCGACCCGAAGCGCAGCAGATTCCCGTCCGGATCGACGTGCGCGCCCTCGCGCAGGCCGTAGTCGGTGTCGATGGCCGGGGTCGTGCTCTGGACGTCCGCCCACCGCGCCGCGAGGGCGTCGGCATCGGTCACGTGCAGGTAGGCGGCGGCCGCGGTGCGGAGCGGGTCGTGCCCCTCGGTCACGACCAGGTGCAGCTCGATCCCGGCCAGGGCGGCGAATCCGTAACCCTCGTCGTGCGCGGACACGTCGCAGCCGAGCGCGGCGTAGTGGTCCAGCGCCCGCCGCAGGTCGGTGACCGGGAAGATCGGCGAGACGCGGACCTGCGGGTGCTCGTGGGCCGTGGCGGGCAGACTGCCACCGTGGCCGTGCTGATCGACACCCCCGTGTGGCCGTGGCGGGGGCGGTTGTGGTCGCACCTGGTCAGCGACGTCTCCTACGACGAGCTGCACGCCTTCGTCGAGGTGGAACTCGGCATCCCGCGGCGGGCCTTCCAGGGCGACCACTACGACATCCCCGAGGACCTCTACGACGTCGCGGTGGCAGCCGGTGCCCAGCCGGTGGACTGCCGCGAACTCCTCAGCCGCCTGCTGGAGGCCGGACTCCGCTCCCGGAAGCCCCGCCGGCCGACGCGGCGCGACCGCGCAGCAGGCTGAGCTCGGCGGCCATGTTGGCCCGCGCCCGCGGCTCCCACGTGCCGGCGACGGTGGGCAGCCGGTAGAGCTGCGGCAGCGCCAGCAGCTGCTCCAGGACCGCGATCCGCCTGGCGGTGAACAGGTCGTCGGGGACGTGGCCGTACTCCTCGCGCACGGCCGAGGCGTAGACGGCGTAGGCCTCCGCGGGCGAGGCGAGAACCGCCAGGTCGGCGTCGCACAGCACGGCGCCGTTCGCGTCGCCGGGCTCGACCGCGTGCCCGGCGGTGAGCAGGACCAGCCGCTCGACCTCGGCGATCCGCTCCTCGGGGACCAGTCCGCGCAGGCCCGCCCGGGCGCGGCCGGCACTGACCGCCTCGTTGTCGTTGCGGTGGGGGTCGTAGACGACGTCGTGGTACCAGGCCGCCAACCGCACCGCGTCGGGGTCGGACGCGTCGTCGGCGAGCCGGTCGACGATGCCGAGGACGGCGGCCAGGTGCGCCAGGTCGTGGTAGCGGCGGTGCGGCTCGCTCCACGCCCGGACGACGGCGGCCCACTCGGTGCGGGAGGTGGGGGAGTCGCCCGCCAGCGCCGCCCACGCCTCGAAGTCGACGCTCATCGCGGCAGAGTCTGGCACGGGGAAGGCATCCGGATACCGTGCGGCCGTGACTCAGCCGCCGCCTCCTCCGGGCTGGTACCCCGACCCCGCCGGCACCCCCGGCACCCGCTGGTGGGACGGACAGGGCTGGACCGAGCACGTCCAGCACGCCGCCCCGCCCCCGCCGCCCCCGCCGGCCCCGTCCCTCCCGCAGGGTGCCGGACCGTCGCTGTACGAGCAGCCGGTCCTCCTGGTCAACCAGAAGACCAAGCTGATCGAGCTGACGAACGAGTACGCGGTGCTCGACGGCGACGGTCAGCAGATCGGCGCCGTCGTCCAGGTGGGTCAGAGCGGGCTGCGGAAGGCGGTGCGGCTGTTCAGCCAGCTGGACCAGTTCCTCACCCACACCCTCGAGGTGCGCGACGCCCGCGGGCCGGTGCTCGTGCTCACCCGGCCGGCGAAGGTGATGAAGTCCCGGGTGCTTGTCACCCGGCCGGACGGCAGCCCGGTCGGCGAGATCGTGCAGGCCAACGTGTTCGGCAGGATCCGCTTCGACCTGGTGGCCGGCGGCCAGGTGCTCGGCGCCATCCAGGCCGAGAACTGGCGGGCCTGGGACTTCGCGATCACCGACGCGGCCGGCACGGAGGTCGCCCGGATCACGAAGAAGTGGGAGGGCCTGGCCCGGACCATGTTCACCACCGCCGACCGGTACGTGGTCCTCGTCCACGTCCGGCTGCCCGAGCCGCTGGCCAGCCTGGTGATCGCCTCCGCGCTGACCGTCGACACCGCGCTCAAGCAGGACGACCGCGGCTTCAACTGAAGCCGTGACACCGCGGTCCTCCGGATCGCTCCGCGGCCACGTGCCGTCCCGGCGCGCGCGGAGCCGCTCCGTCAGGCCTGCGCGGACCCTCCGGGCCCATCACACGGCGATCCTCCGGATCGCACCGCGGCCACGTGCCGTCCCGGCGCGCGTGGAGCCGCTCCGTCACGCCTGCGCGGACCCTCCGGGCCCACTCGGCGCGACATGATCTCGGTCTGCGCGGGTACCCTCGGAGTCGTCCGGACCGGGTGCCACGTGCCCCCGGGTGCCATTTGGTTACGCCTTCACGGACTACCGCCCCGGCCTCGGCCGGGGGCCTGGAGCCGTGTTGTGCTTTTCGCCGCGAGGCGGCCGTCATCCGGTCCGGACCTCGACCTGCGAAGGGCCCCCGTCCATGCGGACGGGGGCCCTTCGCGCTACCGGGCGGAGTCGCTCAGTAGGTCTCCTCCGTGGTGCTCCGGCGGACCGGGCCGCCGGCCGGTTCTGCGGTGGCGTCCGTCGTGCGGGTGACCCGGGGCTGGCGCGGACCCCAGAGGGCCACCTCGAGCACGATGCCCAGGAGCCCGACGGCCATGAGGATCCAGCCGACGACCTGCAGATCGACGCCGCTGACGTCGACGTCCAGGGCAAAGGTCAGGATCGCGCCGAGCGCGAGCAGGACGATGGCGGTACCGAGCCTCATGCCGAACTCCCTTCTCACGGCTGCGGGCGGACCCGAGCCGGCGGCGGACGCCGCGGAGCAGCCGGTGCCCCCTGGGGCTGCCTGGGAAGCGCCTCAGGGCCCGAAGTCCCTCGAAGGGGGTGGCCCGATCGCCGTTGCGTACCGCGGTGAAGGCGCCCGCCGCGATCGACCGTTGAACCGCTGCGACCCGGGACCGGCCTGGTCCTGGGTCGCAGCGGTTCACCGCTCACAACATCGTGCGGAGGCGCTCCCGGCGGGCGCGCAGGACGTCGACCGATGCCGACGCCGACGGCGGGCCGGGCACCGACGAACGCAGCTGCGTGTGCACGACCGCCTGCGGCTGGGCGGTCCGCGCCGCCACCCGGTTCACCAGCTTGTTGATCTCCCGGCGCAGCTCCGCGGCGTCGCGCCAGGAGCGGCCGGCGTCGTCCTCGTCGGGGTGGTCCTCGACGACCATGAAGTCGTCGGCGTGCTCCCGGTGGCTGGCCGCGATGCGCAGTCGCAGCTCGTCGTCGCGCTTGGACAGCAGCTCCGCCGTCTGCGCCGCGGTGAGCAGCCCGGGGATGCCCAGGAACTCCTCGTCCTCCTCGCCGACGACCACCGCCGGGCCCGAGCCCTCCCCGGTGTGCGCCGTCCCGCTGGACAGCACGTGGGCGAAGCGCGCGTCGGCCTCGAGGGCCTCCCACTGCTTCGCCTCGCCCTCCTTGGGCTCCCGCGGCGGCAGGTCCAGCGCCTCCAGCTCCTCGTCGGGCTGGCTCCGCGGCGGCGGCATGACGTGGTTGCGCTGCTCCTCCATGGCGGCGGCCAGCGACAGCAGCGGGCGCACCGCGGGGAGGAACACCGTCGCCGACTCGTGCGGCGAGCGCGAGCGGACCACGCGGCCGACTGCCTGCGCGAAGAACAGCGGCGTGCGGTACGACGTCATCCAGGCCAGGACGGCGGCGCGCGGGACGTCGACGCCCTCGGAGATCATCCGGACGCAGACGGCGATGCGCGCCGAGCCGGTGGCGAAGCGCTCGATCTTCTTCGACGCCTTCGGGTCGTCGGACAGGATCAGCTCGGCGGCCTTGCCGGTCACCCGGCGCACGATCTTGGCGTAGGCGCGGGCGTCGTCCTGGTCGCTGGCGAGGATCAGCCCGGCGGCGTCGGGCATGCCGGTCTCGCGCAGGTGGGTGATCCGGTCGTCCATCGCGGCGATGACGTGCGGCACCCACTGGCCTTTGGGGTCCAGCGCGGTGCGCCAGGCCTGCATCTCCACCGAGCGGGTGCCGGCCTCCGACAGCGAGGCGGCGACCACCTCGCCGGCGGAGTTCCGCCAGCGCGAGGTGCCGGTGTAGGCGGCGAAGACGACGGGGCGGACGACGTTGTCGGCCAGCGCCTCCTTGTAGCCGTAGGTGTAGTCGGCCCGGCTGACCAGGCCGACACCGCTTTCGCCGGCATCGCCCTCGAAGGTGTCCTCCTCGTAGCGCACGAAGGGGATGCGCTCGTCGGGCTTGGTGCGGAACGGCGTCCCGGTCAGGCAGAGCCGGCGCGCGGCCATGCCGAACGCCTCCTCGGCCGCCTCGCCCCAGGAGAGACCGTCACCGGCGTGGTGCACCTCGTCGAGGATCACCAGCGTCTTGACCGAGGTGGAGCGGGCGGCGTGCAGCATCGGCTTGCCCGCGACCTGCGCGTAGGTGGTCACGTAGCCCTGCGTGCCGGCGCGCACCGGGCCGACGGCGTTGGTCAGGCCCGGGTCCAGCACGATGCCCATGGCATCCGCGGCGTCGGCCCACTGCATGCGCAGGTGGTCGGTCGGGCAGACGACGACGACGCGCGCGACCTCCCGCCGGGCGAGCAGCCGCGAGGCCAGCGTGAGCGCGAACGTCGTCTTCCCGGCGCCGGGCGTCGCGGTGACCAGGAAGTCCTTGGGGGACTGCTCCTCGTACTGGCCGAGGGCGGCCTGCTGCCACGCTCGGAGCGGCCGGCTGGTCGTCTGCGGGCTCAACGTCTCCGCTCGTGCTGCGCTCCCCATGTCGGGGTCCATCTTGGCTGCCGGAGGGGCAACACGCCCAACCCGGGTCCTGCCGCGCGCCCCGCCCCGGGCGACGTATAGGGAGCACCGGCGTGCCCCTGACCTGCGACGATGCCATCCGCCCGGCGAGTCCTGTGGTGATTGCCATCGTGTGAGGGACGGATACGTCACGCCCCGCCGGTCACCACGTTCCCAGCCGCCCCGCGGGGCACTGCGAGACTCCCTCCGTGCGCGATCCGTCCGGTCCGTCCCTGCACTGGTGGACCGCTCCGGCGGCGGTGCCGGAGCGCCTGCGGGCGGAGCTCACGGCCTGCTGGCGCGAGGTCGTCGACGCCGGCGGGGCGGTCGGCTTCGCGGAGGAGGCGCCGGTGTCGGACGCCGTGGTCGCCCCGGTGGTCGAGAAGCTGGTGGCCCGCCTGGATCCCCGGCTCGGCCGGCTGCTGGTGGCCACGCGCGGCGACGAGGTGCTCGGCTGGCTCGTGGTCACCGGCAACGCCGATCCGGTGACGGCGCACTGGGCGCGCGTGACGCACGTCCAGACCCGGCCGTCCGTGCGCGGGACCGGTGTCGCCCGAGCCCTGCTCGCCGAACTGCAGCGGGCGGCGCGGGACGACCTCGGGTTGGCGCACCTCCGCCTGGAGGTCCGTGGCGGGATGGGGCTGGAGGAGTTCTACGGCCGGTTCGGCTGGACCGTGGTGGGCACCTGGCCCCGCGCGCTGCGGTTCACCCGGCACGGTGTCCGCGACGAGGTGCTCATGGGACTGGATCTCGGAACGGACACCGACGGCTCCTGAGCGCGCGGTCCCCGATCGGCGCGGACGACGGCAGCCGCGCCATCGCCGGGATCAGGCCTTGCGGTCCTCGAGGATCCGCTCGGCGAAGCGCCAGCCGTCGTCGGTCTTCACGTAGCGGTCCACGTAGCGCGGGGCGCCGGCGACGATCCAGGAGCCCTCGACCGCCGCGAGCAGGACCATGTCGGCGGCACCGTGGGCCTCGGTGGCCGAGTCCAGGGTGACGGTCACGCCACCCATGATGTGCCGCAGCTTCATGCTCGACGTCACCGCGGTGATCCACTCGGTCAGCCCGGGGCGCCCCTCCATCGGCTGCCCGCCGGCCTCCATGCGGGCATCCTCGACGAACAGCTCGGTCCACTCCTGGATCCGGGCGTCGTCGGTGTACTGGGCGTACCGCGCCACCAGGTTGCGGATCTCGTTCTCCGCGAGCAGCTGCTGGATCTCGTCCACGGGATGCCTACCTCTCGGAGTGCGACCGGTCACGCGGCAACGTACGGCTCGGTCGCCGCTCCGCGGAACCCGGGGTCGCGGCGGGGGTCAGCCCTCGAGGAGTTCGACCAGGTCCTCGGCGATCGCCTGCTCGTCGTAGTCCTCGTCCCGCTCGTCGGCGTCGGCCACCTCGAGCGTGACCCGCCCGAGAGCCTCGTCGTCGAAGACGTGCGCCCGGAAGGCCACCCCCGCGGCGGGGTTGGTCGGGTACTCGATGCGCACCACCAGCACCGTCCAGTCCCCGACCTCCAGCTCCTCCTCGGTCTGCTCGTTGCCGACCTGGCGGATCGCCCCGCTGGTCTCGACCAGCTCGGTGTAGTCGGCCTCGTCGTCCGCCTGGGACACGAGCAGGTCGACCGGGATCGGCGGGTAGAACTGGCAGACCGCGGTGTCGATGCGATTGCCGAGCCGCACCGCACCGGACGCCGACTGGTCCACCTCGGTGCCGGCGACGGACACCTCGTCCACCAGCGGACACTCCTCGCGCATGTCGAGCAGCGCCGTCGTCCCCAGGCCCGGCTCCGCGGCGACGGCCTCGGCCACCGCGTCGTACCAGGCCTCGGGTACCCCGCCGGCGGTGCGCTCCTCCGCCACCGCCCCGTCCTCCGCATCCCCGTCGTCGGACGACCCGCCGGAGCAGCCGGCGAGCGCGAGGGCGGCCGCGAGCACGAGGACCGGACGGCACGGGTGCGCGCGGCGCAGGGGGGCGATCACCTGCGGGACCCTAGACGGGCCGGTCTCGCCTCGTCCCGAACCCGTGCAGGTCGGGGCCCGGACCGGGTGCTGCGGTCGCCGGGCCTTCGATCACCGCACTCCGGAGCCTCGCGCCGTTACGGTGCGGCGGCATGACCCGCTTCGTGATCGATGCCCCGACGCTGCTGCACGTGGTGGCGGACGAGGTGCCCGTGTCATCCGGGCACCAGCTGGTGGCGCCGCAGGTCCTCCGCTCGCAGGCGCTCGAACTGCTGTTCGGCGCCGTCCGCCGGGGTGAGCTCACCGAGACCGACGCGCTGGCGCAGCACGGCGCCATGACGGCGGTCAAGATCCGGCTGCTCGGCGATCGCGTCTCCCGGCAGGTCGCGTGGACGATCGCCCGTGACCACGGCCTGGACTCCACGACCGACGCCGAGTACCTGGCCGTCACCCGCCTGCAGGCCGACGTCTTCGTCAGCGTCGACACCGCGGTCCGGGCCCGCGCCGCCGGCGTCGTGCCCGTCGGTACGGTCGACCAGCTGTCGGTCCCGCCGGGCTGACGCGGCTCTCAGTCGGCCGACTCGTCCACCCAGTCGGGCCCGTTGACCTCGCCGGGGCCGGCCAGGTCGGCGGCGTCGACGATCGTGTACGCGTAGCCCTGCTCGGCGAGGAAGCGCTGCCGGTGCGCGGCGTACTCGCTGTCGAGGGTGTCCCGGCTGACCACGCTGTAGAAGTGCGCCTGGCGCCCGTCTGCCTTGGGCCGCAGCAGCCGGCCGAGCCGCTGGGCCTCCTCCTGTCGTGAGCCGAACGTGCCCGACACCTGCACCGCGACCGCCGCCTCGGGCAGGTCGATGGAGAAGTTCGCGACCTTGGAGACCACCAGCGTGCGGATCTCGCCGGTGCGGAACGCCTGGAACAGCCGCTCCCGCTCCTTGTTCGTCGTCGACCCCTGGATCACCGGGGCGTCCAGCGCGGCGCCCAGTTCCTCCAGCTGGTCGAGGTAGGCGCCGATCACCAGCGACGGCTCGTCGGGGTGCCGCTCCAGCACCCGGCGGATCACCGGCAGCTTCGACTGCGCGGTCGCCGCGATGCGGTACCGCTCCTCCGGCTCGGCGACGGCGTAGGTCATCCGCTCCTCGTCGTCGAGGGAGACCCGCACCTCGATGCACTCGGCCGGCGCGATGTAGCCCTGCGCCTCGATGTCCCGCCACGGGGCGTCGTAGCGCTTCGGGCCGATGAGGGAGAAGACGTCGTCCTCCCGCCCGTCCTCGCGCACCAGCGTCGCGGTGAGCCCGAGCCGGCGGCGCGACTGCAGGTCGGCGGTCAGCCGGAAGATCGGTGCGGGCAGCAGGTGCACCTCGTCGTAGACGATCAGGCCCCAGTCCTGGGCGTCGAAGAGGTCGAGGTGGATGTACTCGCCCTTCCGGCGGGTGGTGATCACCTGGTAGGTCGCGATGGTGACCGGGCGGATCTCCTTGCGCTCGCCGGAGTACTCGCCGATCTCCTCCTCGGTCAGCGTGGTGCGCGCGATGAGCTCCCGCTTCCACTGCCGGCCGGCGACGGTGTTGGTCACCAGGATCAGCGTGGTCGCCTTCGCCTCGGCCATCGCCGCCGCGCCGACCAGCGTCTTGCCCGCACCGCAGGGGAGGACGACGACGCCCGAACCGCCGGCCCAGAACCCGTCGACGGCCTCCTGCTGGTAGTCGCGCAGGTGCCAGTCGGCCTGGTCGAGCTCGATGGGGTGGGCGGTGCCGTCGACGTAGCCCGCGAGGTCCTCGGCCGGCCAGCCGATCTTGAGCAGCGCCTGCTTGAGCCGCCCGCGCTCGGCCGCGTGCACGATCACGGAGTCCTGGTCGATGCGGGCGCCCAGCATCGGGGCGACCTTCTTCGAACGGACGACCTCCTCGAGCACCGCGCGATCCGAGGAGGTCAGCACCAGGCCGTGCACCGGGTTCTGCGCCAGGGTGAGCCGGCCGAAGCGGTCCATCGTGTCGGCGACGTCGACCAGCAGCGCGTGCGGCACCGGGTAGCGGGAGTAGCGGACCAGCGCGTCGACGACCTGCTCGGCGTCGTGCCCGGCCGCCCGCGCGTTCCACAGCGCCAGCGGGGTGACCCGGTAGGTGTGCACGTGCTCGGGCGAGCGCTCCAGCTCGGCGAACGGCGCGATGGCCGCCCGGCACTCCTTGGACTGCGGGTGGTCGACCTCGAGCAGCAGCGTCTTGTCGGACTGGACGATCAGGGGGCCGTCAGACACGCGTCAGCGTCCTTCGTTCGGGGGCTTCGGCACGGACGTGCGCGCCGGACTGACCACGGTAACGCCGCGGGACGACAGCCCCTTCCCCTCAGCGCCGCGGGCGCCAGCGCTTCCAGTGGGTGACCGCCGTGGCCCGGGGTTTGCCGTCCCAGTGCAGCTGCACGTCCACCGTCATCCCGGAATCGTCGCCGTCGGCGACCATCGCGATCAGCGACACCGGCTCGGTCAGCGGGGCCGGCCGGAGGTACCGCACGTCCAGCCCGGCGGTCACGTACGGCAGCGCGGCACCGGCCAGCGGCTCGAAGCCGCGGAGATCGGCCTCGTGCAGCACCGCCGCGGCGCTGTGGCAGTCCAGGAGCGTGGAGATGATCCCGCCGTTGAGGTACCCCAGCCCGTTGTCGTGCTCGGGCCACGGCACGAAGGTCGCGACGACGCCGTCGGGGCGGGGGTGGCTGCGCAGCCGGAGACCCCGGTCGTTGGCCGGCCCGCAGCCGAAGCAGGTCAGCTGCGGGACCAGGCGTTCCTGGATGCTCACGGGATCAGCCATCCCGGCAGCATGCCGCAGACCGGGACGGGGGAGTCGTCGTGCCCGACCAGCGCGACCGAGGTGATCCGGTGGACGGCGCAGGTCTCGCTCCCGCCCGGCTGACGACGAGTTCCACCCGGACCGGGTCGCCCGCCCGCAGGTTCTCGGCGGCCCGCACGGCCTTCTTCACCGGCAGCAGGTAGGAGCCGCTGCGCGCGTCGGGGAAGACCGAGGTCTCCCAGGAGGTGCCTCCCACGGTGACCGCCACCCGTACGGAGCCGAACCCTGCACGGGCACCGGCGCCGCGCTCCCGCACCTCGTCGGCGAGCTCCGGCGGCACGGTGACGAAGTGCCACCCGGCCGGGCCGTCGTGGACCCACAGGACGGCGGTGAACGTCTCGGTCACGGCGGCACGGTAGGCCGCGCCACCGACGGAACGGTCAGACCGCGTCGTCCGCCTCCACCAGCGCGACCGAGGTGATCCGGTGGACGGCGAAGGTCCGGCTCTCGCCCCGCCGCTCGTCGAACCCCTGCAGGAAGCCGCCGACGAGCGACACCGGCTGCACCACCCGCTGGCTCCCGCTGCCCTGCGCGTCCACGTAGCCGAGCCACACCGGTGTCCCCTCGCGCACGGCCCGGGAGAGCAGCTCCAGCGTCGTCGCCGTCGTCACCCCGGGTACCTGCCGGACCGCCTCGCCGCGGCGGGCGGCGACCGCGGCGTCCCCCGCGCGGATCTCCCGCACGGTGGCGGCCACCTCGTCCGGGGTCAGCGGTCGCGGCGCCGACGCCCCCTCGGTGCCACCCGGCCGGCGGCCGGCGGCCCGGGGGCGCCCCGGCGGGCGGGTGAGGACGGCGCCGCCCGGGTTCTCCCCGGCGGGGGCGTAGCCGGCGTCGCGGAGCACCGTGAGCACCTCGTCGGCCGCCAGCCCGCTCACCAGCACCCCGGGCGCCAGGCGGCGCAGCTCGGCCGGGGCGGTCCGCCGGTCGCCGAGCACCTGGGCGAGCAGGCCGTGGTCGTCGGAGCGCACGTAGCTCTCGATGGCGCCGACCCGCAGCCGGCCGTGCTGGCGCGCGACGTCGTCGACCAGGTAGTCCAGCGCCTGGGGCACCGGGGTGCGGGACGCCCGCGTGAAGAAGTCGTGCAGGTCCGAGGCCGACCAGCCGGCGTCCAGCGCCCGGCGGACGCTGGCCTCGGAGACGCGGAAGACGGTGGCGCCGCCGGAGGACTCGACGTCGGCGACCACCGCGAGGGTGTCGGCCAGCTCGGCCACCAGCGGGCCGGGCGCGATCAGCGAGAGGTCGGGCTGGGCGAGCACGTGGTCGACCGGTGCGGGCAGCAGCCCCCGCATGCCGCCGGCTGCGCCGTCCTCGCCGGCGGTGAGCAGCCCCCGCCCGCCGGAGGAGAGGACGCCCTGCACCAGGACGCCGAGCCGCGCGGCCTCGGCCAGCATCCCGGGCACCGGCGCCAGCCGGTCCGCACGGCGCGGGGTGCGCCACCGCAGCAGCGCCACCAGGTCGTCGGCGGACAGCCCCGACCCGGCGGGGAAGGCGGCGAGCGCAGTCAGCGCCGAGCGGCGGATGGCCGGTGCGGTGTGCCGCACCAGGTCGGGGGAGAGGGCGTTGGCCGACTTGCCGGCCACGTCCCGCTGGCCCACCAGCGCGGGCAGCCGGACGCCGGACAGCCAGCCCGCGGCCAGCACCGCCCAGCGGTCGGCGAGGTCCTGCTCCCGCCAGCCGTCGTAGGCGCGGGTGGGCAGCCACTCGTCGCGGTGCGGCCCGCCCACGTCCAGCAGGCCGGCGGCGAGGGCCAGTTCCAGCAGCCAGGCGGCCTCGGGCTCGGGGACGTGCAGGTCCCGCGCCAGCCGCTTCTGGTCGCGGACGGCCACCCCGCCGCTGCGCAGCAGGCCGGCCGGCTCCTCCTCCAGCAGACCCAGCAGCTCGCCGACCCGGCCCACGGCCTCCAGCGCGGCACCGGCCGCCTGGCGGTCCACGGCCTTCGGGTCGCGGGCGAGGAGCTCCGGCTCCGGGCGCAGGCGCGGGGGGCCGTAGGGCCGGTCGCCGCGCAGGTGCAGCCCGATCTCGCGCGGCAGCTCGACGTTCAGCGCGTCGATGCGCGCCAGGAGGCCGCGCTGCAGCAGCCGGCGGGCCGGTGAGTCCCCTCCGCCGGCGCTCTCCGGCAGGTGCCCGACCGGGCGCTCCGCGGCGAGCCGCTCCAGCACCGAGCGCTCCTCGGCCGACAGTGCGGCCAGGGCGCCGGGCAGGTCGGCCGGCAGCTGCACCCGCAGGTCCACCGCCCGGCGGCCCAGCCCGGCGGGGTGCCGGACGGCGCGGCGCACGGGATCGGAGGTGCGCAGGACGTCGTCCCCCCACAGCAGCGCGCGGTCGGTCAGCGCCGTCAGCGCCGCCCCGAGCACGTCACCGGGCACCTCGGGCAGGGCGGCGGTCAGCTCCTCGGGCGTCAGGCCGTCGGTGGGGGCGAGCAGCACCACGTCCAGCACCTGGAGCGTCCCGGCGTCGAGCTCGTCGAGGGCCCGGTCCACCGACACCGGCACGGCCAGCCGGCCGGCGAGGGCGACGACGTCCGTGGGGGCCGGGCGCGCGACGTCGGGCCGGGCGGCCAGCAGGGCACCCAGCTGGGCGTCGTCGCGCGTGCGCAGCCAGGCGGCGAGCGTCGGCGGAGGGGCGGTGGGCATCCGACCCACGTTACGACGCGCCCTGGGACCGGCGCCGTGCGGTGCGGGCTCCCCATCGGGGAAGATGGGCACCATGTCCAAGCGCAACGCGAAGAACGCCCACCTGGTCGAGCCCACCTGGGGCGAGTCCGAGGACGGCGGCCCGCCGCTGACCGAGCTCTCGGCGTCGGTGGCCGGCGGGCTGTCGCCCTTCGGTCAGGACCACGGCTTCCCGATGCCGGTGGAGCACGTCCGCTACGCGCACCCCACGGACAAGCCCAACCGCGCCGGCGTGCAGCTGCCCGAGAACCGCTGAGCCGTCGCGGCGCCCGCCTCAGGCCCTTGCGCTCGAGGTGGGCGCCAGCCGGACGACCAGCTTCGAGACCAGGTTGCCGGCTACCACCCAGATCAGGGCGGCCAGCGCGTCGTTGATCGTCTCGCCGATCTTCGGGTCCGACGGCTGGAACAGGTCCTTGGTGAACCAGCCGAAGCTGTCGCGGATGCCCGTGGTGAACTCGACCAGCGGGTTCGTCGGGTTCGCCTCGAAGAACACGAACACCGCGTGGGCGACGATCAGCGCGCCGATCACCGACGCGACGACGCGGACCACGGTGGCGAGCAGGGTGAAGATCTGGGTCGCCCCGGTGCGTGCCATGGCGACATGATCTACCGGGTCGAACGGCTGCGCGACCCGCACCGTGCCTGGTCAGCCGCGTGCGAGGGTCACCACCAGGGCCCGGTGGTCCGACAGCGGCAGCCGTACCGCCTCGGCCGGGCCGGTGGCGTGCAGCGGCCCCCGGACCAGGACGTGGTCCAGCTGCCGCGTGGGCCGGCCGACGGGGAAGGTCGGTGCGGTCGCGACGGACGTCAGGGTGCTGGTGCGCACCGCCGGTCGGGACGTCATGTTCAGGTCGCCCAGCAGCACCAGGGGCTCGGGGCCGGCGGGGAGGGTGCCCATCACCTGGCGCAACTGCCGGCGGTTCCATCCCGGCACGAAGGACAGGTGCGTGGTGCAGACGGTGAGCTGCCCGGCCGGCGCGTCGATCACCGCCGTCACCGCCACCCGTGGCTCGTCGCGGACGAGGATCGGCCGGCGGGTGCCCGGCAGCCACATCGGGATGCCGGCTCGGGCGGCGGAGAGCCGGACGACGTCCCAGGACAGCACCGGGTAGCGCGAGAGCAGGGCCACGCCGTACCCCGGGGAGTCGTCGGGGTCCTCGCCCGTGGACACGGTCCACGCGCCGCCGGGCGTTCCGGCCAGGGCGGCGACGAAGCGCGCGTCCACGGCTCCCATCGCCTCGGCCGCCGTCGCCGTCAGGTCCGCACCGTGCGACCGGGGCTGGTTCCGGTCGACCTCCTGCAGTGCGAGCACGTCGGCGTCCAGCGTCTTCACCGCCTCGGTCAGCCGGTCGAGGTCGACCCGCCCGTCGTCGAGGGAGCGACCGTGCAGGATGTTGAACGTGGCGAGGCGCACGAGGGCCCAGTGTCCTCGCCCCGACGGATCGACCGTGACCGGCACTAACCTGGGTCCGAGCGTGTCCTGCCAGCGACGAACCGAGGATCTGACGTGCCCACCGGGAAAGTGAAGTGGTTCAACCCTGAGAAGGGCTTCGGCTTCCTCGCGCGCGAGGACGGCCCCGACGTCTTCGTGCACAAGGACGCCCTCCCGGCCGGCACCGAGGAGCTCAAGCCGGGCCAGCGGGTGGAGTTCGGCATCGTCGCCGGCAAGCGGGGGGACCAGGCCCTGCAGGTCCGCGTCCTCGACCCGCTGCCGTCGGTGGCGGCCACCGTCGCGGCGAAGAGCCGGAAGAAGCCCGACGAGCTCGTCCCGATCATCGAGGACCTGATCAAGCTGCTCGACGACGTGGGCGAGGGGCTGCGCCACGGTCGGCACCCCGACCGCGCCGAGTCCCGCAAGATCGGCTCCGTGCTGCGCGCGGTGGCCTCGGACCTCGAAGCCTGAGACCGGCCCCCTCCCGAGCCTGCGAGGGCGGAGGGGAGGGGGTCCTTCCGCTAACCGGCCGGTGGCGCCTCGGACGACGGCACTTCGGACGACGGGGCGCCACCCAGGTCGCCGCCGGCCCGGATGAAGCCGACCGGCCACGCCCGCGACCACACCCCGCAGTCGCCGCCCTTGTCCTCGACCACGAGCAGGTAGAACGCCGGCGGGACGACGTCGGAGCTGTTGATGCCGGCGAACCGGTCCTCGCCCTCGGGCACCTCGACGGTGCCCAGGCGCTCCTCGAGCCGCTCGTCGAAGACCTGGACGCCCCAGCCGCGCTCGGCGACCGACTCGGGCACGGTGAGCGTGATGTCGGCGTCGCGGGACACCTCGATGATCGGCGGGGTCGTGTCGTAGCGGACCTCCTCGCCGTCGTCGCAGCCCTGGACGGCCTGGGCGGTGACGTCCTGCGCCCCCGCCTGCACGCGCACCTGCCCCGGCCCCTCGTCCCCGGAGGCGCAGCCGGCGAGCAGCAGCACCAGGGTGGGCAGCACGCCCACCGCCGTCGTCCGTCTCAGGTCCACTGCGGTCCCACCGGGGTCGTCGGGGCGTCTGCGGGGGAGGGGCGGCCGGCCACGAGGCTCCAGACCACCAGGCCGACGGCGAGCACCAGCAGGGCCGCCGCGACGGTGAAGCCGATCCAGCCGGTCGTCGGGAGGGAGATCGCCAGCGCGCCGCCGGCGACCCACGCCAGCTGCAGGAAGGTTTCGGAGCGGGCGAACGCCGAGGCGCGCAGGTTCTCGGGCACCTCCCGCTGGATGATCGCGTCGAGCGAGACCTTGGCCAGCGCGTTGGTCACGGCGGCGACGCCGGCGACCAGCACTGCCATCCCGAAGCCGTAGAAGATCGCGGCCAGCACGGTGACCCCCGCCGCCGTGCCCGCGGCGAACAGCACCACCCGGTCGGGTGCGGCGGCGCCCAGCCGTGACCCGGCGGCCGTGCCGAGGAAGCTGCCGGCGCCCGCGGCCAGGGCCACCCCGCCCAGCGCCAGCGTCGCGGTCCACCCGTCGGCGAACTCGGCCTGCACGAGGAACGCCAGGAAGATCGTGAGGAAGCCGGTGAGTCCGCGGAGGGCCGCCGTGGCACGCAGCGCCAGGACGACGTGCGGGCTCACCCGGCGCCGCCGGCGCCCGCCGACGGGGAGCTCCGCGGTGCTCAGCACGTCCGCGGGCAGCTCGCCGGACGGGACGTCGACGTGCCGGGGCAGCCGGGTGGCGAGCACTCCGGAGACGGTGAACACCGCGGCGGTCACCCACAGCTCCGGGGGGAACCCGAGGGCCCACGCCACCCCGGCACCGAATGCGCCGGCCACCCCGGAGGTCGCCAGCCCGAACACCGACAGCCGGGCGTTGGCCGAGGTCAGCGACAGCGCCGGCGGCAGGACGCGGGGGACGACGGCGGCGCGCAGCACGTTGTGCGCCTTCGACAGCACCAGGATGCCCAGCGCGGCGGGGTAGAGCAGCAGGTCGTCGTAGTGCGCCGCCATGAAGAGGGCGAGTGCGGCCCGGCCGAGCGAGCTGGCGGCCATGGCCCACCGCCGGCCGCGCTGCAGCCTGTCCAGCAGCGGACCGATGACGGGGGCGAGCACCGCGAACGGCGCCATGGTGACCAGCAGGTACAGCGCCACGTTGCCGCGCTGGGCGTCGGTGGTGGCGGCGAAGAACAGCGTGCCGGCCAGCGAGACGGCGATCATCGCGTCCCCGGCCATGTGCAGGGCGTTGACCCAGAGCAGCCGGCTGAGCCCGCTGGCGTCGGCGCCGTCGGCCCGGCTGGCGGCCTGCACCCGGCGTGCGGCGGCGCGCGAGAGGTCGCGGCTGCGCGAGATCGCCACGCGGGTCACCGTCACGCGGGGTGCGGTCGCGCCGCCGGGCGGCGGCACGGCGGCGGGCATCGGCGTCGTGGGTGGCCGGTGCAGGGGGGTGGTGTCGGCCCGGTCCGGCGCCGGCGGCCCGGACCGGCGGGTCAGGGCCGTCCGCCGGCGCGCACCGGGCGGACGGCGGGAGGCGGACACACCGACCATGGTGCCGCACCCGGGCGCGCCGGCGGCCCGATGCCTCGCGGAGGGTCCGGCTCCCACCGGCCGGAGTCCTCTGGGACGATGGCGGTCGTGTCCGATCCCTTCGCCTCGCCCCGGCCCGGTACGACCCTCCCCGCCTCGCTCACGGAGGCGGCCGCGGTCGACCAGGCCCGTGCCGCGGCGGAGGAGACGGCCGGCGACCCCGGCCTGGTGGGGGAGCACCTCGGCATCGAGCCGGAGATCGACCTGCCGGTGTCCGGGGAGGTGCAGCCGGAGGCGCTCGGCGCGACCGCCACCCACACCTTCGCCAGCCGTCAGCAGGGCTACGTGGGCTGGCACTGGGCGGTGACGCTCGCGACCGTTCCCGGTGAGGACGGGGTGACCGTCGACGAGGTCGTGCTGCTGCCCGGCGAGTCGGCGCTGCTGGCGCCGGCGTGGGTGCCGTGGCACGAGCGGCTGCGCCCCGGGGACCTCTCCGTGGGCGACGTGCTGCCCTCGACGGAGGACGATCCGCGGCTGGTGCCGGCCTACACCGCCGACGACGACTCCGCCGACGACCCCGAGGGCCGGGTCGTCGCCTCGGAACTCGGGCTGGGTCGCGAGCGCGTCATGTCCGCCGAGGGGCGGGCCGAGGCGGTCACCCGCTGGGGCGACGGCGACTTCGGCCCCGCGTCCGCGATGGCCCGGTCGGCCCCGGCACCGTGTGCCACCTGCGGCTTCTACCTGCCGCTGGCCGGGTCGCTCAGGCAGCGGCTGGGCGCCTGCGGGAACGCCTACGCTCCCGCCGACGGGCGGGTCGTCACCGCCGACTACGGCTGCGGCGCGCACAGCCAGGCGTCGCTGGTGCCCGTCGACGACACCGCGGTGGTCCACACCGCGCGCTACGACACCGGCACCTACGACGTGTTGAGCGACTAGCGCTGTCGTGCCGAGTGGGCCCCGGAGGGGTCCGCGCAGGCGCAACGGATGGGCTCAGTGCGAGTCGGGGACGTCACCTGGCCGCGGTCGTCGTCCGGAGGACGACGGTGTGATCTGCCCCTGCCAGCGCATGATCGCCAGGCCGAGCAGCGCCAGGCCGATCGCGGCCAGGCAGGTCCAGGTCCACATCCGGTCCACCCGGTCGCCCAGGAGCAGGACGACGACGAGGGCCACCGCCCAGAGCCCGATGCCGACGAGGACCACCCGCGCGGTGTCCACCTGCAGCGGGGGCGGCGCCTGCTTGGTCGGGGACGGCACGGGGAGACCTTAGGCCACGCGGGGCCGGGGAGATGTCGGGTCGGTCACGGACCCGGCCGGACCGGCGCGGGCTGTGGCACTCTGTCGCCGCTCGTTGCCCACCACGTCCCGGGAGCCCGCCTTGTCCGACACGTCCCACCCCTCCTCCGGCGCCCGGGCCGCCGCCAGCAGCGGGGACACGCCGGCCGACGTGTCCGCGGCCACCCCGCCGACCACGCCGCGCCGCAGCGAGGGTCCGCGCATCAGGCCGAAGAACGGTCTGGACCGCTACTTCGAGATCAGCGCCCGGCGCTCGACGGTCACCCGCGAGGTCCGCGGCGGGCTCACCACGTTCTTCACGATGGCCTACATCGTGGTGCTCAACCCGATCATCCTGACCAGCATCGCGGGCCCCGGCGGCGTCCCGGGTGCCGACGTCGACGGCACGGTGCTCCCCTTCGGCTCGATCGCCGCGGTCACCGCCCTGCTGGCCGGTGCGCTGACGATCCTCATGGGCGTCGTCGGCCGCTACCCGTTCGCGCTGGCCACCGGGCTGGGCATCAACGCGATCGTCGCGGTCTTCGCGGCCACCCAGCTGTCCTGGCCCGAGATCATGGGTCTGGTCGTGCTCGAGGGCCTGCTCATCACGGTGCTGGTGCTCACCGGCTTCCGGCGCGCGGTGTTCGAGGCCATCCCGCCGTCGCTGAAGACCGCGATCGCGGTGGGCATCGGGTTCTTCCTCACCATCATCGGACTGGCCGACGCCGGCATCATCCGGCCGGGCAACCCGCTGATCAGCTTCGGCGTCGGCGGGCAGCTCGCCGGCTGGCCGACGCTGGTGTTCGTCGTCGGCCTGCTGCTCATGGCCGTGCTCGTCGTCCGCAAGGTCAAGGGCGCCCTGCTGATCGGCATCGTCGCCACCACCGTGCTGGCGATCGTCGTGGAGGCGATCGCGGACGTCGGCCCGCGGTTCGGGGACGCCGGGGAGAACGCGCGCGGCTGGTGGCTGCAGGTGCCCGAGCTGCCCGACGACGTCGTGAGCAGCCCCGACCTCTCGCTGCTCGGCAACTTCTCGCTGTTCGGCGGCTTCGAGCGCATCGGCATCCTCGCCGCCCTGCTCATCGTCTTCTCGATCATGATCGCCGACTTCTTCGACACCGTCGGCACCGTCACCGCCGTCGGCGCGGAGGGCGACCTGCTGGACGAGAAGCGGAACCTGCCGAAGTCGCAGCCGGTCCTGCTCGTCGACTCCCTCGCCGCAGCCGCGGGTGGCGCGGGCAGCGTCTCGTCCAACACGACCTACATCGAGAGCACCGCAGGCGTGGCCGACGGCGCACGGACCGGTCTGGCCAGCGTCGTCACCGGTCTGCTCTTCCTGGTGGCGGTGTTCTTCACCCCGCTGGTGGCGGTCGTCCCCGCGGAGGCGGCGGCCCCCGCCCTGGTCATCGTCGGCGCGCTGATGGTCACCCAGATCCGGTACCTGACGTGGGACGACATGTCGCTGGTCATCCCGGCCTTCCTGACCATCGCGCTGATGCCGTTCACGTACTCGATCACCAACGGCATCGGGGCCGGCGTCATCAGCTTCGTGCTGCTGCGCCTGGTCATCGGGCGGCGTAAGGACATCCACCCGCTGATGTGGGTCATCGCGGCCATGTTCCTCGTCTACTTCGCGCTGGAGCCGCTGCAGCAGATCGTGTGAGCCGTTAGTGAGCTAAGCTAACTATGTGACCCGGACCACGCTGGACACCGCCGCGCTGGCGCACGACCTCCGTCTCGCGGTCATGCGGTTCACGCGGCGGCTGCGGTCGCAGCGGCTGGACACCTCGGTGACCCTGACCCAGGTCTCGGCACTGTCCACGCTCAAGCGGCACGGGCCGATGAGCCCGGGGGAGCTCGCCGCCCACGAGCGCGTCCAGCCGCCGTCGATGACCAAGGTCGTCGTCGCGTTGGAGGGCAAGGGTCTGGTCACCCGCACCCCGCATCCCACCGACGGGCGGCAGGTGGTCATCGGGCTGACCGGGGCGGCCGAGGAGATGCTCGCGACCGAGGCGCGAGCGCGAGAGGCGTGGCTGGCCGGGCAGCTCCAGCGGCTGGACCCCGAGGAGCGGGCCGTGCTCCGCGAGGCTGCCGGGATCATCGACAAGCTGGCCGCCGGGTGACCGCCACGAGCACGGAGCGGAGCACCGCCGCGACCGGGAGCGGCGGCGGCATGTTCCGCGCGCTCCGGGTGCCCAACTACCGGCGCTACGCCTCGGCCAACCTGGTCAGCCAGACCGGGACGTGGATGCAGCGGATCGGTCAGGACTGGCTGGTGCTGCAGCTCACCGACGACAGCGGCGTTGCCCTCGGGCTCATCACCGCCCTGCAGTTCGCCCCCACGGTCCTGCTGAGCCCGTACGGCGGGCTGCTCGCCGACCGCTACCCGAAGCGCCGGCTGCTCCAGATCTCGCAGGCCTGCATGGGCCTGCTCGCCCTGGTGCTGGCCCTCTTGGTGGTCACCGACACCGTCGCCCTGTGGCACGTCTTCGTGCTGGCCAGCGGGCTCGGCGCGGCCGCGGCGATCGACGCCCCCGTCCGGCAGTCCTTCGTCTCGGAGATGGTCGGGCCCGAGCTGCTCACCAACGCGGTGAGCCTGAACTCCACGATCTTCAACGGCGCGCGGCTCGTCGGCCCGTCGGTGGCCGGGCTGCTCATCGGCCTGTCCTCGGGCAACACCGCCCCCGCGTTCTTCGTCAACGCGGCCAGCTTCGCCTTCACCATCCTGGCGCTGGGTTCCATGCGCGCCGACGAGCTGCGCCCCACCGACCGGGTGGCGCGCGGGAAGGGGCAGCTGCGCGCGGGGGCGGCCTACGCCTGGGCGCACCGCGACCTGGTGCTGGCCATGGGCCTGGCGTTCGTCGTCGGCACCTTCGGCTTCAACTACCAGATCACCATCGCGCTGATGGCCCGTGCCGAGTTCGGTCTGGGCGCCGAGGCCTTCGGCTTGCTCGCGACGGTGTTCGCCGTCGGCTCGCTCAGCGGAGCCCTGCTCTCCACGCGGCGCAGCCGCCGGCCGAGGCAGCGCTTCCTGATCGGGTCCGCGCTGGTCTTCGGCGTGCTCACCGTGATCACCGGTCTCATGCCCGGGGCGGTGGCGTTCGGCGTGCTGCTGGTGCCCACGGGTGCTGCCGCGCTGGTGTTCAGCGTGGCCAACAACAGCTTCGTCCAGCTCGGCGTGGACCCGCAGTTCCGCGGCCGGGTCATGGCGCTGTACTTCATGTGCTTCATGGGCGGCACGCCGATCGGGGCTCCGCTGATCGGCGTCATCGCCGAGCACCTGGGTCCGCGCTGGGGCCTGCTCCTCGGCGGCGGCGTCGTGGTGCTGGCCGCGGCCCTGGCCGGCGCCGTCCTCGCCCGCGGGCGGTCGGTGCGGCTCGAGACCGGGCGGGAGCGCCCGTGGGTGCGGCTGAGCGTGGGTGAACGGGGCGTCCTGCCGCCGGACGTGCGTGCCGCGCGGGAGGCGACCGCGGCGCAGGTGCCCGGCGTGCAGTCGACTCCTCCGGCCGGTTGATCGGCCGCCCGTTCGGGTGGGATCCGGGGGTACGGTCGGGGGCGTCCCTCCGACACGGCCCGGAGATGCCATGACCGGCTCGCTCCTCACCCTCGGGATCCCCTTCGCCGCGCTCTGCGCCGTCGTGGTGGGGTTCGGACCCACCGAGCGCTGGCTGGCCGAGCGCGCCGCCCGCCGCCGGGCGCGCAGCGCGGCACCGCTGGACCGGCGGCCGCTCCAGGCGGTCGCCGCCGACGTCCGCCGGCTGCGCCGCAGGCTCGCGCTCGTCCCGGCCGGCGCCCCGATGGTGCGGCGGCGTGCCCTGCAGGCGGCCTGCGACGACGTGCTGGTCGAGGCGGCGAGGATGCTCGGCGTGCCGCACACGCTGCCCGCCGAACCTCCCGGGAGGGCGCGGGACGCCGAGCGGGTCCGGCTGCTCGCCGCGCTGGAGGCGGCCGGACTCGCGGTGGACGGCTGAACCCCACCCGGCTCTTCTTCGCCGTCGATCCGCCGGCGGAGGCCCGCGCGCACCTGCGGACGGCGCTGGAGCCGCTTCTCGCCCTGCCCGGTGCACCGCGCTGGACCGAGCCGGCGCGCTGGCACCTCACCCTGCTCTTCCTCGGGGCCGTCCCGCGCGAGGTGCTGCCCCACCTGGCCGCGCGGGCGGCGCCCGCGGTCGCTTCCGCGCCACCGATGCGGCTGCGGCTGGCGGGCGCCGGGCGCTTCGGCTCCGTCCGCCGGCCGTCGGTGGCCTGGGTGGGGCTGGACGGCGACCTCGCCCCGCTGACCGAGCTGGCCGCCCGGCTGGCCGAGGTGGCGTGCGGCCTCGGGCTGGCCGTGGAGGACCGGGCGTTCCGGCCGCACCTCACCCTGGGCCGGTGGCGCTCCCGGCAGCCGGCGGACGGCACCCTGACCGACCGGCTGACGGGGTACCGCGGCCCCGCCTGGCCGGTCGGCGAGGTGCTACTTCTCGAGAGCCGGTCGGGCGCCCCCCTCTACGAGCGGCTGACGACCTGGACACTCGCCTGACCGGCCCCCTGCAGGGGTCCGCCGCGAGCCTGCGAGCGGTGGGGGACAGGAGGTCCACTTACCAGGCGTACTCCATGGGAGCGGCCTTGTAGCCGGGGAAGATCTCGTCGAGGCGGCCCAGCTGGTCGTCGGACAGCTGCAGCTGCAGGGCCGCCAGGGCGCCCTCGAACTGCTCCATCGTGCGCGGCCCGATGATCGGGGCGGTCACCGCCTTCTGGTGCAGCAGCCAGGCCACGCCGACATCGGCCGGTGCGGCGCCGATCTCGCGGCAGAAGGCCTCGTACTGCTCCAGCTGCGGGCGCAGCTTCGCGACCCGCTTCTGCGTGCGCTCGTCGTTGCGCCGTCCGCCTTCGGTCTTCTCCAGCACCCCGGCCAGCAGGCCACCGGCCAGCGGGCTCCACGGGATGATCCCGACGCCGTAGTGCTCGGCGGCCGGCAGCACCTCGAGCTCCACGTGCCGGGTGAGCAGGTTGTAGTGGGACTGCTCGCTGACCAGGCCCTGGAAGTGCCGCCGGGACGCGGCCTCGTTCGCCGCCGCGATCTGCCACGCGGCGTGGTTCGACGAGCCGACGTACAGGACCTTGCCCTGCGCCACGAGCGTCTCGCAGGCCTGCCAGATCTCGTCCCACGGCGAGCGCATGTCCGAGTGGTGGAACTGGTAGAGGTCGATCCAGTCGGTCTGCAGCCGGCGCAGCGAGGCGTCGCACGCGCGGACGATGTTGCGGGCGGAGAGGAACGTGTCGTTGGGCCAGTCGGACATGTTGCCGTAGACCTTGGTGGCCAGCACGGTCTTCTCGCGGCGCTGCTCGCCCCGGGCGAACCAGCTGCCGACGACCTCCTCCGTCCGGCCCTTGCCGGCCTCGCCGCCGTACACGTTCGCCGTGTCGAAGAAGTTGACGCCTTCGGCCAGCGCCCGGTCCATGATCTCGTGCGAGGCGGATTCCTCGGTCCGCGAGCCGAAGTTCATCGTGCCGAGGCACAGGCGGGAGACCGTCAGGCCGCTGCGGCCGAGGTGCTTGTAGTCCATGTCGGCCACCCTGGCACTCTGTGATGCGTGCCGCAGACCGACGAAGCCCAGCCGCCCTTCGACTTCGACACCGCCACCGCGGTGCGACGCGGTGAGGGAGGGGCCCTCCTGGCCGACCTGGACCAGACCTGGCAGGTCGGTGGCGGCATCCTCAACGGTGGCTACCTGCTGTCGGTGGCGGCCCGGGCCGCGGTGTCCGAGAGCCCGCACCCGCACCCCGTCGCGGTCGCGGCGAGCTACATCCGCCCCACCCCGGCCGGTACCGCCACGCTCGAGGTGACCCCCGGAGCCGCCGGGCGCACGCTCGCGCACTCCGTCGTCACGCTCTCCGGCGAGGGTGCCGGTCCCTCCCTCGTCGTCCAGGCCACCACGGCCACCCTCGGGGACGAGACCCCGGAGTACGTCGACGCCCCCATGCCCGTCATCCCGCCGCCGGACGAGTGCGTGGACCTCTCCGCCCGCCTCAACCCCGACCCGAGCAAGCGGCCGGGCCTCAGCCGGCACGTCGACAGCCGGCTGGACCCGGCCACCGCCGGGTGGACCGTCGGGGAGCCGTCGGACGAGCCCGTCCTGCGTGCCTGGATCCGCTTCGTCGACGGCCGGCCGGCCGACCCGTTCGGGCTGCTCACCTTCGCCGACGTCCTCCCGCCGCTGGGCTTCGCGATCGGTCAGCGCGGCTGGGCCCCGACGGTGCAGCTGCAGGTGCTGGTGCGCGCCATGCCGGCGCCGGGCTGGTGCCTGGCCGAGGCGCGGGCCAGCCAGATCGCCGGCGGCTGGATCGACGAGGACTGCACCATCTGGGACTCGACCGGCCGGCTGGTCGTCCAGGCCCGCCAGCTCGCCCGCCTCTCCCGGGGGCGCTGAGCGCCGGTCAGCCCGGCAGCTCGACGTCGCCGGTCAGGTAGCGCTGCACGGTCGGCCCGAGCGCCGCCACCAGCTCCTCGGGCTCGCTGGTGGCCAGCGGTCCGATCTGCAGGACGTAGCGACCCATCACCAGGCCGATGAGCTGCGAGGCGACGAGCGCCCCGCGCACCTCCGCCTCGCGCGGTGGCAGGTCCAGCGTGCCGACGACGCGGCGCAGCACCTGGGTGACGAGGAACTCGCGCAGCAGCTTCGCCCCCCACTCGTTCCCGACCGCCGAGCGGACCAGGGCCAGCCCGGCGGCCTGCATCGGCCCGTCCCACACGCTGAGGAGCAGGCGGACCACGCCCTCGCCCAGCCGCTCCGGCCCTCCGGCCAGCAGCGCGGGGAGGAGCTCGGCCGGGTCCGTCGGCGCCTCGATCGCGGCGAGGAACAGCTGGTCCTTGCTGCCGAAGTAGTGGTGCACCAGCGCGGGATCCACGCCTGCCTCGCCGGCGATGCCGCGGATGGTCGCGGCATCGAAACCCCGCTCGGCGAAGGCCGTGCGGGCCGCGGTGAGCACCGCCTCCCGGGTGGCGGGATTGCCGGGACGTCGCCCGGACCGCCGGGTGCCGCCGGTGCCGGTGGGGCTCAGCTGGTCCTCCTCCGCAGGGTCCCCGCCGCCAGTGCGAGGGCCAGCACGGCCGCTCCCGCCACGACGGCGACGTCGACCCACATGGTGCCGGTCGCCTCGGTCGAGCGTCCCACCTCCTGCAGCGCGTCGACCGCGTAGGTCAGCGGGAGGGCGTCGCTGACCGCCTGCAGCCATCCCGCCATCTGCTCGCGCGGCACGAGCAGGCCGCACAGGAAGAACTGGGGCAGCACGATCACCGGCATGAACTGCACCGCCTGGAACTCACTGCGAGCGAAGGCGCTGGCCAGCAGCCCGAGCGCCACCCCGAGGACGGCGACGACCACCGCGATGAGCACGACGAGGGCCAGTGAGCCCGCGACCTCCAGGTCGTAGACCGTCGTCGCCACCGCGACGGTGACCAGTGCCTGGACGGCGGCGGCCAGGCCGAAGGCGCAGCCGTACCCGAGCAGCAGGCCCGGGCGCGACAGGGGAGTGGTGAGCAGCCGTTCCAGGGTGCCGGAGGTGCGCTCCCGCAGCATGGCGATGCTGGTCACCAGGAACATGACGACGAACGGGAAGATCCCGAGCATGGTCAGGCCCACCCGGTCGAAGATGCCGGGCTCGCCGGGTGGAGCGGGCAGATCCGACCAGAGCAGGTACAGCAGGCCCAGCAGCAGGCTGGGCACGAGCAGCAGCATCGCGATCGTCCGCGGGTCGTGACGCAGCTGGCGCAGCACCCGGACGGCGGTCGCGCCGGTCATGCCGGATCCGGTCATGCCGCAGCTCCTTCCGAGGCGCGGACCAGGGTCAGGAAGGCCTGCTCCAGGTCCTCGGAGCGACCGTCGGCGCGGAGCCGGGCCGGGGTGGTGTCGGCGAGCACGGCGCCGTCGCGGAGCAGGAGCAGGCGGTCGCAGCGGGCGGCCTCGTCCATCACGTGGCTGGACACGACGAGGGTCGTGCCGGCGGCGGCCAGCGCGGCGAACCGCTCCCACAGCTCCTCGCGGAGGACCGGGTCGAGCCCGACGGTCGGCTCGTCGAGCACCAGCAGCTCCGGCTCGCCGACCAGCGCGCACGCCAGGGACGCCCGCCCGCGCTGGCCGCCGGACAGGTCGGCGACCAGCTGGTGTGCCGCGTCGGCCAGCCCCACATCGGCCACCGCGGCGTCGGCCGCACCGGATCCGCGGCCGTACAGGGCGGCGAAGTAGCGGGCGTTCTCCCGCACGGTCAGGTCGGCGTAGACGCTCGGCGCCTGCGTGACGTACCCGACCCGGGTGCGCAGCCCCGGGGAGCCGGCCGGCTCCCCGAGCACCGTGACCTCGCCGGCGCGGACGCGCTGCACCCCGACCAGCGCCCGCATGAGCGTGCTCTTCCCGCTCCCGCTCGGTCCGAGCAGGCCGGTCACCTCGCCCGGCGGAACGCTGAACCCGAGCCCGTGCAGCACGCGGCGGCGGCCGCGCTCGACCACCAGGTCCCGGACGACGACGGCGTCCATGACGGCTCCCTCAATTCAACGGCTGATGAACTCAACGCTAGATGAGTTCAACTCGGCGCGTCAACGGGGCGCGGGGATCCGACCGTCGTGGAGATCGGCGGCGTCGTGGACCTCGACCCCGCTCCGCCGGCGCTTGGCGGTGTACATGGCGACGTCGGCCTGCCGCAGCAGCGAGTCGATGTCGGCGGGGCCGGTGCCGGAGACCGCGACGCCGATGCTGCCGTCCACGGCGAGGGTCAATCCGTCCACGAGGAACGGTTCGCGTACCGCCGCCAGCACCCGCTCGGCGGCGGCACCGGCGCCCTCGGCGGTCATGTCGGGGAGCAGCAGGAGGAACTCGTCCCCGCCCAGCCGCGCCACGACGTCCACGTCGCGGACCTGCGGCCGCAGCCGGGGGCCCACCTGGGCGAGCAGCCGGTCGCCGACCGCGTGCCCGAGCGTGTCGTTGACCTCCTTGAAGCCGTCGAGGTCGAGCAGGAGCACGGCCACGCGTTCCGGGTCGCGCCGGCCGGCGAGGAGCTCGGCTCCCCGGGCCAGCACCGCGGCCCGGTTGGGCAGGTCGGTCAGCTCGTCGTGGGTGGCCTGGTAGGTCAGGCGTCGCTGCAGCTCGATCCGGTCGGTGACGTCGCGGGCGGTGAGCAGCAGGCCCCCGATGACCGGGTCGCTGCGCCTGTCCGACGTCGTCATCTCCAGGTGCCGCCAGCTGCCGTCGCCGTGCCGCACGCGGAGGACGAAGACGCCCGGGACCTCCCGTGCCGTGCCGGGCGCGATGCGGGTGATGTCGTCGGGGTGGACCAGCCGCAGCGCGCCGTCACCGAGGAGTTCGCCCGGGCGCCGGCCGAGCAGGCCCCCGACGGAGTCCGAGACGAAGGACAGCCGGCCGTCGCCGTCGATCAGGAAGATCGTGTCGCTGGTGCCGTGCACGACCGACCGGAACCGCCGCTCCCTGTCGAGGGCGCCGAGCATGGCGTTGAACGCGGCCGCGGTGCGGCCCAGGTCGTCGGGCGCGCCCGGGGGCAGCGTCAGGTCCGCGTCGGTCGCGCCGGTCGTGCCCACGGCGTCGGCGACGTCGGTCAGCCGGGTGGCGAGCAGCTGGAGCCGCCGTCCGATCACGTGCCGGGTGAGCAGCCAGTTCGCCGCGCCGAGGGCGATGCCCGCGGCCAGGCAGGCGAGCCGGAAGGTGGTGGCGCGTGAGTGCTCGGTCGGCACGCCGAGGACCTCGGCGAACCAGGGGAACACCGCACCCACGGCGATGCCCAGCGCGGTCATCCCGAGGGCCAGCCGCGTGAACACGCCCCAGCGGGGTCGTCCCGCTGCGGCACCGGGGTCCGGTCTCGAGGTCACGCCCGGTCCATCGGCACGCCCACCCGACTGCTGGACGGTTGCCTCCCTCGCACGGGTGTCCCGGGCGAGCGGGCCCGCCGCCGGTCGTCAGGCCAGCGCGCGGCCGAGCGCGGTACCCGACGCCCAGGCGCTCTCCACCCTGGCGGGCGCGTGCCAGCCGTCCCCGCACAGGCCGATGCCGTCGACCAGGCCGAAGGGCTCCTCCCGCGGGGCGGCCGGGCGGGCGAAGGTCCAGCGCTGCACCTCGGTCCACGCGGGCTCCTCGTCGATGCCCAGGGCGGACCGCACCGCCGCCACCACTGCCGGCACGGCGGCGGCCGGGTCCTCGAGGTGCTCGGCGGCCAGGCCGGCCGTCGTGTGCGCGACCAGCACCGGAGCGGAGTCACCACGTCGGTCGCCGTCGTCGGCGATCCACTCCACCGCGGGGTCGTCGTGCACGAAGGCGCCGTGCAGGTCCGCCGGCCACCGACGCTCGGCCCAGCCGAGGACCACCGCCAGCGCCGGGTGCCAGATCTCCGCGGCGGCCAGGCCGCCCGCCGGACCGGACGGATCGAGCAACCGTGCCGCCTGCGGCCCCGGCATGGCCAGGGCGACCGCCGGCACCGGTCGTCCGTCCACGGCAGGTCCGGGGGTCACCTCGCGCACGGTCGTACCGGGCCGGACGGTGAGGCCGGTGGCGAGATCGGCGGCGAGGGTGCGCGATCCACCCGGGGTGCCGAAGCGCAGCGGTCCGGACTTCCGCTCGCGGAATCCGTCCGGCCCGACCACCGAGAAGGTGTCCGTCCAGGGGCGCACCAGCCCGCGGTCGACCCAGTCGGCGACCACGTCGGCGAACGGGGACCCCTCGCCGGCCGTCAGGTAGGAGGCGCCGAGATCCACCGGGCGTCCCCGCACGGTGCGCGAGGACAGCCGCCCGCCCGGGGCACGCCCGCGGTCCAGGACCTCGACCTCGCGGCCCGCGTCCCGGACGGCTCGGGCGCAGGCCAGGCCGGCGATGCCGGCACCCACGACGGTCAGCGGCGCGCGCTCGAGATCCATGGCCCGATCCTGGGGGCTGCGGCTCGTCTGCGCCCGCCCGGCAGAATCGTCCGGGTGCCCGTGATCATCACCGACCCCGACGACCCGCGGGTGGCCGACTTCCGCGACCTCAAGGCCGGTGACCGCCCGCTCGGCGCGCCGCGGGGCACCGCGCCGGTGATCGTCGAGGGGACGGCGGCGATCGAGCGGTTGCTGGTCTCGCCCTACCGGGTGCGGGCGGTCTTCGGGGTGCCGGGGCGCGTGGAGGCGCTGGGCGTGCCCGACGACGTGGCGGTCTACGTGGCGGACAAGTGGGTGGTCTCGGAGGTCATCGGGTTCCGGTTGACCCGGGGCGCCCTCGCGTCGGCCGACCGCCTGCCGCCGGCGGACCTGGGGCAGCTGCTCACCGGCCCCGACCCGGCGGCACCCCGCCGGCTGGCCGTCCTCGAGGGGTTGAACGACCACGAGAACCTCGGCTCGATCGCCCGGTCGGCGGTGGCGCTGGGCGTAGAGGGCTTGCTGCTGGACCCGCGCTGCGCCGATCCGCTGTACCGGCGGTCGGTGCGGGTCTCGATGGGGCACGTGCTGACCCTGCCGACCGCCGTGCTGCCCGACTGGCCGGCCGGGCTGGACCGGCTGCACGAGGCCGGCTACCTCACCGTGGCGCTGACCCCTGCCGACGACGCGGTGGAGCTGACCGACGTGGATCCACGGGCACACCCCAGGACCGCCGTGCTGCTCGGCGCGGAGGGGCCCGGTCTCACCCCGGAGGCCCAGCGGGCCGCCCGGGTGCGGGCGCGCATCCCGATGCGGAGCGGGGTCGACTCCCTCGGCGTGGCCGCCGCCGCAGCCGTCGCCTTCGCCACGCTCCGGTAGCAGACCCCCGGACGATCCTCCTCGGCCCCGTCCCGGGTCCCGCCCTGAGCCTGCGAAGGGTGGGGAGGACGGGGTCCTCTCAGAAGCGGAGGGCGAACCTGCCGAGCAGCTCGCGGGCCTGCTCGGCCTGGGCCGGCTGGCACATCACGTCGTAGCGCCCGGCCACGATCCGGCTGGTGCTGGTGAAGTCGCGCTTGCCCTGCGTGGCCGCGTAGCCCATCCAGCCGAACAGCGCGCCGAAGGCCAGTCCGATGAGCAGGCCGGCCAGGACCGAACCGATCCAGCCGGCGCCGTCCTGGCTGAAGATGCCCAGCAGCAGGCCGACGAACAGACCCCACCACGCGCCACCGGCAGCGCCGGCGGCGATCGCCCGGCCGGTCGTCATCCGGCCCAGGACCTTCTCCACCTGGCGGAGATCGGACCCGATGATCGTGACGTTCTCGACGGGGAACTTCTCGTCGGAGAGGTGGTCGACGGCGGCCTGCGCACGCTCGTAGGAGTCGTAGGAACCGACCTGGACGCCGCCCAGCGGCATCGACACGGAAGCGCTCATACCGGGACCAACGGCCCGCCCCGCGACGCTGTTCCCCTCGGACCAGGCTGTCGGCCCAGGCCTGGTGCAGGGCCGCGAAGTCCCCTCAGACCAGGCTGTCGGCCCAGGCCTGGTGCAGGGCCGCGAAGCGGCCGGTGCCGGCCACGAGCTCGGCAGGGGAGCCGTCCTCGACGATCCGGCCCTGCTCCATCACCAGGACCCGGTCGGCGATCTCCACCGTGGAGAGCCGGTGGGCGATGATCAGCGCGGTCCGGTCGGCCAGCAGGGTGCGCAGGGCGTGCTGCACCAGCCGCTCGCTCGGGACGTCCAGCGAGCTGGTGGCCTCGTCGAGGATCAGCACGGCCGGGTCGGCCAGGAAGGCCCGGGCGAAGCTGACCAGCTGCCGCTGTCCGGCCGAGAGCCGGCCGCCGCGCTTGTTCACCTCCGTGTCGTAGCCGTCGGGGAGGGCGCTGATGAACGGGTGCGCCCCGATGGCGCCGGCGGCGCGCTCGATGTCGGCGCGGGCGGCTCCGGGGCGGCCGAAGGCGATGTTGTCGGCGATGGTGCCGGAGAACAGGAAGCTCTCCTGCGTCACCATCACCACGGCCCGGCGCAGATCGGTGTCGCTCAGCCGGTGCAGCGGTACGCCGTCCAGCCTGATCTCGCCGTCGTCCGGGTCGTAGAAGCGGGCCGCCAGCCGGGCGAGGGTCGACTTGCCCGCGCCGGTGGTGCCGACCAGCGCCACGGTCTGGCCGGGGGGCAGCGCGAGGTCCAGTCCGGGGAGCACGGTGGTGTCGCCGTAGCCGAACCGGACGCTGTCGAAGTCCAGCCTGCCCGCGGCGGCCGGCAGCGGCACCGGATCGGCCGGCTCGGGCACGCTGGGACGCTCCTCGAGCACGCCGGAGAGCTTCTCGAGCGCCGCGGTGGCCGACTGGTAGCTGTTGTAGAACATGGCGATGTCCTGCAGCGGGTCGAAGAACCGCCGCAGGTAGAGGAGGAAGGCCACCAGCGTCCCGACCGCGAGCGCGCCGTCCATGACGCGCAGGGCTCCGTAGCCCAGGACCGCGACGGTGACCAGGTTCCCGATCAGGGTCACCGCCGGGATGAAGACGGCGATGAGCCAGAAGGCCCGGTGGTGCGCCTGCCGGTTGTCGTCGTTGAGCGCGGCGTACAGCTCGTCGTTGCGCGGCTCGCGGCGGAAGGCCTGCACCGCGCGGATCCCGCCGAAGGTCTCGGTGAACTGCACGATCAGCGCGGCGATCGTCTCGCGGGTGCGCCGGTAGGCCGCGGTGGAGTTGCGCTGGAACCAGCGGGCGACCCAGATCAGCGCCGGGAAGCCGAGCAGCGCGGTGAGTCCCAGCGGCACGTCGAGGACCACCAGCACGATGCCGATGGACAGCACGCTGAACAGCGCGGTGAGCAGCCCGTCCAGGCCCTCGTCGAGCAGCTCCGCCAGCGCCTCGACGTCGCTGGTCAGCCGGCTGATCGTCTTGCCGGAGGTGTACCGCTCGTGGAAGGACAGCGGCAGCACCTGGACGTGGGTGAACACCCGCCGGCGCAGGGCCAGCAGCACCTCCTGGCCGACCGTCCCGGAGCGGGTGAGGAACACGAACCGCAGTCCGGTGTCCAGGGCCGCCGCGACGAGCATGGCCGTGGTGATCCAGACCAACGGCCATGCGTCCCCGTCGATCAGCGCCGGGACGGCGACGTCGATGCCCAGGCCGATGAGCAGGGGCCCCGCGAGCCAGGCGGCGTTCTGGCCGACGATCGTCGCGAGCAGCCACCACAGCGACCGCCGGTGCGGCCGCAGCAGCTCGCCCAGCAGCCGCCGGGAGCGGGCGCGCAGGAACAGCCCGGCCCCGGTGGAGAGCTCGTCGGAATCCTCGGTGGCGACCCCGCGCCATGCCTGGTCGGGGGCGGGCCGAGCGGGGACGGCCTGGTCGGGGACTGCCTGGTCGGGGACTGCCTGGTCGGGGACTGCCTGGTCGGCGGTCACGGCAGGGACTCCAGCAGGTCGCTCTCCTGCGCCAGCAGGTCGCGGTAGGTCGGCTCCGCGGCCAGCAGCTCGGAGTGCGTGCCGACGGCGGTGATCCGGCCGCCGGCCAGGAGCGCCACCCGGTCGGCCAGCAGCACGGTGGAGGGCCGGTGCGCGACGACCAGTGCTGTGGTGCCCACGAGCACGTCGCGCAGCGCCCGCTCGACGAGCGCCTCGGTGTGCACGTCGAGGGCCGACAGCGGGTCGTCGAGCACCAGGACCGACGGGCGGCCCAGCACCGCGCGGGCCAGCGCCAGCCGCTGCCGCTGACCACCGGACAGGGACAGGCCCTGCTCGCCGATGCGGGTGTCCAGGCCCCAGGGCAGGTCGTGCACGAACTCCGCCTGGGCCACCCGCACGGCCTCCTCGAGGTCGGCGTCCGTCGTGTCGGGCCGCCCGAGCGTGAGGTTCTCCCGGACGCTCATCGAGAACAGCGTGGCCTCCTCGAACGCGGTGGCGACGACGCCGCGCAGCTGGGCCAGGGGCATCTCCCGCACGTCGACGCCGTCGAGGGTGACCCGTCCCGCGGTGACGTCCTGCAGCCGCCCGACCAGCGAGGTGAGCGTGGTCTTGCCCGACCCGGTCGCCCCCACCAGCGCGACGGTCTCGCCCGGCTCCAGGACGAGGTCGACGACCGAGAGCACCGGGGTCGCGGAGCCGGGATGGGTGAAGCCGACGCCCTCGAAGGCCAGCCGGGCCGGTGACCCGACCGGCTGCGGTGCCACCCCGGGCCGGTCGGTGACGGTGAGCGGCTCGTCCATGAGCTCGCCGATGCGGTCGCAGGCGCTGGCGGCCTCCTGCGCGAAGGCGAACAGGAAGCCCAGGGACAGGATCGGCCAGAGCAGGACGGTGAACAGGGCCACGAACGCCACCAGCCCGCCGACGGTGAGGGCGCCGTTGCCCACCGCGAGCGCTCCGCCGACCAGGATCAGCGCCAGCGTCACCTGCGGGTGCAGCTCGAAGATGCACCACAGCAGCGCGAGCGTGCGGACCTTGTCCAGCTCGAGGCGCCGCAGCCGCCGCGCCTTGGCGTCGTAGCGGTCGAACACCAGTCCGCTCCGGCCCAGGGACTTCACGACGCGGATGCCCTGCACGGACTCCTCGACCTCGGTCGCCAACTCGCCCTGCTCGTCCTGCACCCGGCGGGACTGCACGTTGTAGCGCCGCTCCCAGCGCTGGCCCAGCACGGTCAGCGGGACCGTGGTGAGCAGCACGGCCAGGCCCAGCGGCCAGTAGGTGATCAGCAGCAGGACCGCGACGACCACGCAGGTGATCAGGTTGACGACGAGGAACACCGCGGCGAAGCCCACGAAGCGGCGCACGGTGGACATGTCGCTGGTCGCGCGGGACAGCAACTGCCCCGAGGCCCACCGGTCGTGGAAGGCCACCGGCAGCCGCTGCAGGCGCTGGTACAGGGCGTCGCGCAGGTCGCGCTCGATCTGCAGGCAGCTGCGGTTCATCGCCCAGCGGCGGACGAAGAAGAACGCCGCCTCGGCGACGCCGAAGAGCAGCGCCAGGCCCACGAGCGGTACCAGGCCCCCGCGGTCGCCCTCGGCGATGGGCCCGTCCACGACGGCGGCGAAGATCAGCGGTACGGCCAGCTGGGTGAGGGTGGCCAGCAGGGCGGCGGCGAACGTGGCCGCGATCAGCCCCCGGTAGGGCCGGGCGTAGGGCCACAGCCGGAGCAGGGCGGAGAGCCGGCCACGGTCCTCGGGTGCGGGTGCAGCGGCGTCGTCCATGGCGGACCGAGGCTAGGCCGGGCCACTGACAGGAGCGACCGGGTTTCGCCGGTGGCCCCGCTGCAGGGGCCCGCCGCGATCGTGCGCGCGGTGGGGGGCCGCGGGGTCCTTCCGTCAGCGGTTGCGCCGGACCCCGAACACGATGTCCTCCCACGCGGGGATGCGGGCGCGCGGGTCGTCCGAGTCGAGGTCCTCGCCGGGGCGGCCGAGCACGACGGTGTCGTGGTCGGCGATCTCGTCGAGGAAGAGATCCATCGAGCGGGCGTCGTCCGGGGAGCCGCTGGCCGGGTGGACGTCGCGCACGGGGAGGTCCTCGTGCGGGGCCGGGGGCTCCGGAGCCGGCGCGGGCCGCACCTCCTCGCGCACGACCGACACCGGCCGGGCGGGCGGCTCCGGTGCGGGCGGCGGCCCGGTGGGCACGTCGGGGACGACGCGCACCAGGCGGGTGCCCTCGGCGAAGTCGGCCGTCACGGCGTCGAGCGGGGTGACCGTGCGCGAGGGCAGGTCGAAGGTCCAGCGGGCGGTGCCGGACTTGTCGCCGGCGCGCCACTCGCCGCTGACCACCCAGGCGCCGGTGTCACTGCGGTAGGCGTCCCACGTGACGGCGTCGATGTCGGTGTCGATCAGCCGCAGGCGCTCGGTCATGAACTGCTGCAGCGTGGTGCCGGGGGAGCTCTCGGTGAGCCGCACCCGCGCCTCGCGGGCCTGCTCGGCAACCCGCTCGCGCTCCTGCAGCACGGGGTGCGCGAAGCGCATGATCCGCTCGACGCGCGTGCCGGAGGCGGCCGCGACCTGCTCGGGCGTCTCGCCGGCCCGGATGCGGGACTGGATCACCCGCGGGGGCAGCTCGGTGCCCAGGTCGACGTCGATCTGGGTGAGCCGGCGGGAGTCCCCGCGGGCGGCGGCCCGGAGGCGGTCGTCCACGGGCACCGAGAACCGCTCCTCGCCGTCCTCGGTGTCGGCGACCAGCACCAGGCTCGAGCCGTCGTCGGAGAGCCCCACGAGGCGCAGCGTGCGCACGGGCGACCTCCTGGAGGGCGTGAGCGGTAGGGATCCGGAGAGAGACGTGGCCGAGGGTATCGGCGCCCGCCCGCGGCGCCCCGCAGGCGCGCCCGGAGCGGCGCGTTGCGCCTCCGCGCCGATGCTGCCACCCGATCGGGGCGTCGGCGACCGGCCGCCGCACGTCGATGCCGCCGCACGTCGATGACACGGAGGACACCTCCCGGAAACGTCCGCTCGGCACAGTGGGCCGCGCGTGCTGTGACGGGAGGGGTGCCTGGGGAGCCGGGGCGGCGGCGCGCAGCCCGTTCCCGACCGGGAGGGCCGGAGCGGGCGGACGGCATGGAATCCTGCCGCTCGCGTTCCGCACCGGGACGCACGTGTTCGAGAGCCGAGGAGGTGCGATGGCCAGCCCCGTGACCGACCTGGTGCCCGCCACGCCCGCGAGGCTCGAGGGCGACGTCGTCGCCGGCATCGAGACGATCGCCGGCGCCGTCGGTGCCTGGTGCCCGGCGGTCTCGCCGGACGGCCGGCACGTCGCCTACGTGACCGACCGGTCGGGCAGCCCGCGCCTGGAGGTGGCCGCCGTCGACGGCGGGGCACCGCCCCGGGTCCTCTCGCAGCCGGCGCAGGAGGTGGTCTCGGTCGCCTGGTCGCCCGACGGCGCCTGGCTGGCCTACCTGGTCAGCCCGGGTGGCTCCATCTGCGCCGAGCTGCACGTCGTGCGCCCCGACGGCACCGGCGCCCGCCTCGTGGCGGGGGAGGACCCCCGCGCGACCGTGTTCGCCGGGTTCTGGGTGGGCCCCGGCCACTACGTCTGCTCGCTCGCCGACGGTGCGGGGCCGGACGCCGACGTCGTCCTCGTCGACGTCGGGACCGGTGCCCTCCGGACCCTGGCCCGCGGCGGCTTCCTCTCCGTCACCGCGCTCTCCGCGGACGGCCGGACCCTGCTGGCCCGTCGCGGTCCGCGCGGGTACCGCCACGTGGTCGCCATCGACGTCGCCTCGGGGGTGCAGCGCCCGGTCCTGCGACCCGACGCACCGGGCGGGGTCGCCTCCGAGGACGGCCGCTTCGCCCCGGACGGGCGCTCGGTCTACCTCCGCGCCGCGCTGCCCGGGCCGCTCCTGGCCGACCGCGCCGGCCTCGTCCAGGTCCCGCTGGGCCCGGACGGTCCGGTGGGGGAGGGGCGGACGGTGCTGCGCCGCCCCGACGCCGACCTCGACGGCTACGCGCTGCGTCCCGACGGCACCCTGCTCGCCGTCTGGAACGCCGGCGGTGTCACGGAGCTGTGCGTGCACGCCCTCACCGACGGCACGCTCGTGCGCCGGATCCCGCTGCCCGACGCCGTGCTGCCCGGCTGGTCGCTGGCCACCGACGGCCGCACGATGGTCGCGGAGCTGACCGGGCCGACGACGCCGCGTGCGCTGTGGCGGGTGCGGCTGGACGGGGAGCGGCCGGCCGTGCCGCTGCCCCTCGCGGTCCCGCGACCCGCCGCGCGCATGGTGCTGCCCGAGCGCCACGACTACCTCGCCCCCGACGGCATGCCGCTGTCGGGCTGGCTCTACACGCCCCGGGACGCGCAGGCCCCGAACCGGACGGTCGTCAGCTTCCACGGCGGCCCCGAGGGGCAGGAGCGCCCGGCCTTCAACCCGCTGGTGCAGTGCCTGGTCGCCGCCGGCCTCACCGTCTTCGCGCCGAACGTGCGCGGCTCGGGAGGCTCGGGCCGCGCGTTCATGACCGCCGACGACGTCGCGGGCCGGGAGTCCTCCTTCGAGGACGTGCGCACGACGGTCGACGAACTGGTCACCGCGGGAATCGCGGCCCCGGGCCGGATCGGCGCGCACGGCTGGTCCTACGGCGGCTACCTGACGCTGGTCGCGCTGACCCGGTGGCCCGATCTCTTCGCCGCCGGTGCGACGCTGGCCGGCATGAGCGACCTGCGGACCTTCTTCGCCGGCACCGAACCGTGGATGGCCGCCGCCTCGGTGACCGAGTACGGCGACCCCGTCGAGGACCGGGAGATGCTGGCGGCGATCTCGCCGATGACCGCACTGCACCGGGTGACCGCGCCGCTGCTGCTGACCCACGGTGACCGCGACACGAACGTGCCGGTCGCCGAGTCCGTCCAGGCGCACCAGGAGCTGTCCGCCCGGGGTGCCGCCCCCTGCGAGCTGCTGCTGCTGCCGGGCGAGGGCCACACCGTGGTGGGCCGTGACCACCTCGTCGAGCTGAGCGGCCGGGTCACCGCCTGGTTCGACCGCTGGCTGTGAGCGGCGGACCGTTCGCCGGCTACCCCGCTCCTCCCGCCGACGAGGCGGTGACCGCCGACGGCCGGTTGCGGCCGGGCTACGCGGCCCTGGAGCCGGCGCTCACCGAGCTGGGCGCCGCTGGTCTGGACGCCGCCGCCCGATCCCTCGCCGAGCTGCGGGCGGCCCGGGGAGTGGTCCTGGGCAGCTGGCGCGACGGCCGCCACGAGCGGCATCCGGTGGCGCTCGACCCGCTGCCCCGGCTGATCGCCGCCGACCAGTGGCGGCTGCTGTCCGCCGGTGTGGAGCAGCGGCACCGCGCCCTGGGCGCCTTCCTCGCCGATGCCTACCGCGCGGCGGGCCGGCGCCGGAGCGATGTGGACCGCGCCCCGGAGATCGTGCGGGCAGGCGTCCTTCCCGAGTGGGCGGTGGTGCACAACCCGGCCCGCGACCCGGGGGCGATCGGGCAGGCGTGGCCCGGGCAGCCCCGCGCCACCGTGGCCGCGGTGGACGTGGTGCGCAGCGCCGACGGGGGCTGGGTGGTGACGGCGGACGACCTGCGGGCACCCGCGGGCCTCGGCTTCGCCGTCGAGGACCGCCTCGCCCTGCGTGCCGCCGTCCCGGGGCTGTTCGTCTCGACCTCCCCGGAGGACCCGGCCGCCGCGGTGGCCCTGCTGCGCGACGCCCTCGCCCAGGCGGCACCCCCGGAGTGCGCGGGTGCGCCCCGGATCGCCGTGCTCAGCGCGGGGACGACGGACAGCGCCTGGTTCGAGCACGCCGTGCTGGCCGAGGCCCTGGGCGTGCCGCTGGCCCGGGCCGAGGACCTCTGGCCGCGGGCCGACGGGGGCCTGGAGGTCGCGGTGGACGGCGAGCGACACCCGGTCGACGTCCTGTACCGCCGGTTCGACGAGGGCGGCCTCGACGCCTACCGGACCCCCGTCGGCCGGCCGCTGGGCGTGCAGCTGACCGAGGCCGTGCGGTCCGGGCGGCTGGGCCTGGCCAACGTGCCCGGCAACGGGATAGCCGACGACGTGGCCACCTTCGCCTGGGTGCCGGCCATGATCGGCTTCTACCTCGGCGAGCAGCCGCTCCTGGCCTCGCCGCGGGCCTGGGTGCTCGCCGACCCGGCCGCGCTGGCCGAGGTACGCGGCCGGCTGGGGGAGCTGACGGTCGAGGAGGTCGCCGGCTACGGCGGCCGGGGTGCCGTGGACGGCCGGACCTGCGGTGCAGCGGAGCTCGCTCGGCTGGAGGCCGCGGTGGACGCCGCCCCTCACCGGTTCGTCGCCCGGGAGCCCGTCGAGGAGGCGACCCTGCCGGCGCTCGTCGACGGAGCGCTGCGTCCGCGCCGGGCCCGGCTCCGGGTGTTCTCCGTCGCGACCGGCGGCGGCGCCCGGGCGCTGCCCGCGCCGTGGACCCGGGTGGAGCTGGGTGCACCGGTCGCCGGCAGCAAGGACACCTGGCTGCTGCCCTGAGGCCGGGCGCCGGGCTCAGACCAGCCGTGTGCTGATGAGCACCGTCGTCCCCGTCGGGCTCGGCACGGCGGTGATGTCGGCGAAGGCGCTCATCAGCGTGGATCCGCGGCCGCGGTCCATGCTCGGCACCCGCTCCCGCCACTGCCCGTAGTCCCGGACCCTGATCTCCAGGACGTCGCCGCGGGCGGAGACGCCGACGTCGACGAACGGCTCGGTGGGGTCCTGGGCGTGCTCGATCGCGTTCGTCACGGCCTCGCCGGCGGCGAGCAGGAGGTCGTAGGCCTGGTCGGGCTCGACGCCGGCCTCGCTCAGCACGGTGCGCAGCGCGCGCCGCAGCAGGGGTACCGAGACGGCCTCGGCCGGCAGCCGCCACCTGCCCAGCCGCTGCCCCGGCGGCGCGGTCCCGGCCGGCGATCGGGGGAGCGGGGGAGCGGTCCCGGCGGCGAGCGGAGCGGGAGGAGGCGTGGGGAGGACCGGCGGGACGGGAGGGGGCACAGGAACGCCCGGGCCGGTGGCCTGCGCGGGGAGCGGGATGGGCCCGGTGCGACCGGTGCTGCGTTCCATCAGCGCCCGGACCCGGGCGATGAGCTCGTCGGCGCGGAAGGGCTTGGCCAGGTAGTCGTCCGCACCGGCGTCCAGGCCCTCGACCGACGCCTCCCGACCGGCACGTGCGGTCAGCATGATCACGGGGATCGCGCGGGTGGCGGGGTCCGACCGGAGCGCCTGCAGCAGCTGGAAGCCGTCCACCCGGGGCATCATCACGTCGGTGACGACGACGTCGGGTTGGCGCTCGGCGACGGCCCGCAGCGCCTCCTCCCCGTTGGCCGTGGTGCGCACCGACCAGTGCGCCCCGAGCAGCCGGGCGAGGTAGCCGCGCATGTCGGCGTTGTCGTCCACGACCAGGACCGTCGCGCCGTCGACGCCCGCGGCCGCCGGTTCGCCGGGGCGTTCGGTGTCCTGCTCCCAGCTCGCGGCCTCGCCGAGGGCGGCGTCGGACGGCTGCGCGGCGGTGCGCCCCTCGTCGGCGCCGACGTCCGGGGCCCCGTAGGGGAGCGTCACGGTGAAGGCGCTGCCGAGGCCCGGCCGGCTGCTCACGGTGACTGCTCCGCCGTGCAGTGCGGTCAGCTCCTGCACCAGCGCCAGCCCGATGCCGGTCCCCTCCCGGGTGCGCGCGGTGGCCCCGGGGACCCGGTGGAAACGCTCGAACAGGTGTGGCAGCTCATCGGCGACGATGCCCACGCCGGTGTCCCTCACGGTCAGCCGGATGCCGGACCCGTCGGACTCCAGGAGGACGTCGATGCCGCCGACGAAGGTGTACTTCACCGCGTTGGCCAGCAGGTTGACGACGATCTTCTCCCACATGCGGGGGTCGACGTAGCAGGGCTGCGGCACGGGCGGGCAGTCGACGGTCAGCCGCAGCCCGGCCCGTTCGGCGGCGGCGCGGAAGATCCCGGCGAGCTCGGCGGTGAAGGTGGCGACGTCGGTCTCCACGCGCACCGGGGTGGCCCGGCCGGCCTCGATGCTGGCGAAGTCGAGCAGATCGTTGACCAGCCGCTGCAGGCGCCGGCCGTTGCGCAGGGCGAGCTCGAGCTCCTCGCGGGCGGCGGCGGGCACGGGCTCGGCGGTGGTGGCGAGGACGTCGGCGAGGGGGCCCAGGAGGAGCGTCAGCGGGGTGCGCAGCTCGTGGCTGACGTCGGAGAAGAACGTCGTCTTGGCGCGGTCCAGCTCGGCCAGCGACTCCGCGCGCAGCCGCTCGGTCTCGAAGACCCGGATGTTGACCACGGCACCGGCGAACTGGGCCGCGACCAGCTCGTGGAAGGACCGGTAGCCGTCGTCGGGAGCGAGGTTCGGGCTCCGCCCGGCGACGAGGAGACCCAGCGGCTCGCCGTCCCGGGTGGCGGTCAGGGGCAGCACGACGGCGTCGGTGACCCGGTCGCCGAACGGTCCGCCCGTCACGCCCAGCAGGTCGGGGAGCCCGGCCAGTTCCGCCTCGCCCGTCACGGTCGCCGGGAGGAGCTCCGGTTCACACCCGGCCGTGGCCACGCGGCGGAAGCCGGCCTCCCCGGGGACGGAGAGGTAGACGGCCGCGAACGGCACGTCGAGGGCGTCGCGCTCCAGCACCCGGCACATCGCGGTCACGACGTCGCGCTCGGCGCCCAGCTGACCGCCGACGGTCGCCAGCTCGTGCAGGAGGGCCTGCCGGCGGGTGCCGAGAACCTCGCCGGTGACCTCGGTGCAGACCGCGTGCATGCCGGCGACGGTGCCGCCGTCGTCGTAGGCGGGGGCGTGCGAGACGGTGAAGTAGGTCTCCTCGCGGAAACCGGCGCGCTGGAGGGCGAGCCGCAGCCCGGGCAGCCACGACGCCTCCTCGGTCGCCATGGCGCGCTCGATCGGTGGTCCGAGCGCGTCCCAGGTCTCGGCCAGGGTGCTGCGGATGTCCTCGCCGATGGCCGGGTGCTTGGCGCCGATGAAGGGGGCGTAGGCGTCGTTGTAGAACTGGGTGAACGAAGGGCCCCAGGTCAGCACCATGGGGAACTTCGACACGAGCACCGTGCGGACGGCGTAGCGCAGCGCGGCCGGCCAGCCGTGCACCGGGCCGACAGGAGTGGCGGACCAGTCGAGGGCCGACATGATCCGGCCGGCCTCGCCGCCGGCCGTGAACAGGCCGACCGGGTCCGCGGCGGCTCGGGTACCGGGGTCCACGCCTAGAGGCGCTCGACCACGTGGTCGATGCAGGCGGTGAGCGCGGAGACGTCGTCGGGCTCGACGGCGGGGAACATGCCCACGCGGAGCTGGTTGCGGCCGAGCTTGCGGTACGGCTCGACGTCGACCACGCCGTTGGCGCGCAGCGTCGTCGCCAGCGCGGCGGCGTCCACCGAGTCGGCGAAGTCGACGGTGCCGACGACGTACGAGCGCTCGTCCGGGTTCGTGACGAACGGCGTCGCGTACGGCGACCGCTCCGCCCAGGAGTACAGCCGGCTCGAGGAGTCCCGCGTGCGGGCCACGGCCCCGGACAGCCCGCCCAGCGACAGCAGCCACCGGATCTGGTCGTCCAGCAGGAACAGCGTCGCGACGGCGGGGGTGTTGTAGGTCTGGTCCTTGGTGGAGTTGTCGATCGCGATCGAGAGGTCGAGGAACCCGGGGATCCAGCGGCCGGAGGCCTTGATCTGCGCGACCCGCTCCAGGGCGTCGGCCGACATGAGGGCCACCCACAGCCCGCCGTCGGCGGCGAAGGACTTCTGCGGGGCGAAGTAGTAGACGTCGGTCTGCGACACGTCGACCGGCAGGCCACCGGCGCCCGAGGTCGCGTCGACCAGCACCAGGGCGTCCTCGGTGCCGGCCGGCCGCTCGACCGGGGCCATGACGCCGGTGGAGGTCTCGTTGTGCGCCCAGCCGTAGGCGTCGACACCGGCCTGGGCGGACGGGACGGCCAGGGTGCCGGGGTCGGCCGCGACGATCACCGGGTCGCCGAGGAACGGGGCCTTCTTCGCGGCGGCGGCGAACTTGGCGGAGAACTCGCCGAAGGTGCCGAAGGCGGCGCGGTCGCGGATGAGCCCGAAGAGCGCGGCGTCCCAGAAGGCGGTCGTCCCGCCGTTGCCGAGGACCACCTCGTAGCCGTCCGGCACGTCGAACAGTTCGCGCAGTCCCTCGCGGACGGACCTCACCAGGTTCTTCACCGGCGCCTGGCGGTGCGAGGTGCCCATGACCGCGGCACCGTCGGCGGCCAGCGCCCGGAGGGCCTCCGGGCGGACCTTGGACGGCCCGCAGCCGAATCGCCCGTCCGAGGGGAGGAGCTCGGCGGGGATGGAGATGGTCATCCGGGAAGTGCCTCTCGACGGTGCGGTGCAGTGCGGTGCGCGCTGCAGCCCCGTCCGGGGGACGGGGCTGCAGCGGTCCTGCCGGTGCTCAGGCGGGGGCGACCTGCGTGGTGGTCTTGGTCTGGACGCTGTCCCAGCCCTCGACCTCCTCGGGCTTGCGCGGGTCGGGTCCGATGTAGCGGGCCGACGGGCGCACGAGGCGTCCGGTGCGCTTCTGCTCGAGGATGTGCGCGCACCAGCCGGCGGTGCGGGCACAGGTGAACATCGAGGTGAACATGTGGCTGGGCACCTCGGCGAAGTCGAGGACGATCGCCGCCCAGAACTCGACGTTGGTCTCGACCGGCCGGTCGGGGCGGCGCTCGCGCAGCTCCTTCAGCGCGGCCTGCTCGAGGGCCAGCGCGGCCTCGAAGCGGGGCGCGGCCAGTTCCTCGGAGGCGCGGCGCAGGACGCGGGCGCGGGGGTCCTCGGCGCGGTAGACGCGGTGGCCGAAGCCCATGAGCCGGTCGCCCTTGTCGAGGAGGTCCTTGACGTACTTCTCCGCGTTCCCGCTCGACTCCACCTCGTCCAGCATGTGCAGGACGCGGGAGGGGGCGCCGCCGTGCAGCGGACCGGACATCGCACCGATGGCGCCGGACAGCGAGGCGGCCACGTCGGCGCCGGTGGAGGCGATGACGCGGGCGGTGAAGGTGGAGGCGTTCATGCCGTGCTCGGCGGCCGACGTCCAGTAGGCGTCCACCGCGGCCACGTGGCGGGGGTCGGGCTCGCCGCGCCAGCGGACCATGAAGCGCTCGACGATCGAGGAGGCCTCGTCGACCCGCTTCTGCGGAACGGCGGGGGTGCCGATGCCGCGGGCGGACTGCGCGACGTAGGACAGCGCCATGACGGCGGCCCGGGCGAGCTCCTCGCGCGCCTCGTCGTCGCTGATGTCCAGCAGCGGGCGGTAGCCCCAGATCGGGGTCAGCATGGCCAGCGCGGCCTGCACGTCCACCCGCACGTCACCGGTGTGCACCGGGATCGGGAACGGCTCGGCCGGGGGCAGGCCGGGGCCGAACTTGCCGTCCACCAGCAGGGCCCAGACGTTGCCGAAGGTCACCTTGCCGACGAGGTCCTCGATGTCGACGCCGCGATAGCGGAGCGCACCGCCGTCCTTGTCCGGTTCAGCGATCTCCGTCTCGAAGGCGATGACGCCTTCCAGGCCGGGTACGAAGTCGTCGGCCATCTCGCATGCTCCTCTGCGCGCGGGACCCGTGCGCGCATAGGCCATGCGGCACGATTGCCTGCCGACCCTAGGCCGTGGGAACACGCCCGGCGCAAGTGGGGCCGTCGGCCGCCCCGCCGGACGCCCTCGCGAGCCGGACCGGCCGCGCGGTGCCAGCATGGCGGCGTGCCCGATCTCTCCCGCATGCGCAACGACTACACGCTCGGGCAGCTGAGCGAGGAGGACGTCGCCCCCACCTGGGTCGAGCAGTTCGACCGCTGGTTCGCCGACGTCGTCGCCGCCGAGGTGCCCGAGCCCAACGCCGTCGTCGTCGCCACCGCCGACGCCGACGGCGCACCGGACGCACGCATCGTGCTGATGAAGGGGTACGACGCCGGCGGCATCGTCTTCGGCACCAGCTACGCCTCGGCGAAGGGGGCGCAGCTGGCGGTCAACCCGCGGGCGGCGCTGGTCTTCCCCTGGCACGCGCTGCAGCGCCAGGTGCGGGTGACCGGGCGGGTGGAGCGGATCGGCGAGACCGCCTCAGACGCGCTGTGGGACCCCCGGCCGCGCGGCTCGCAGCTGGCCGCGGCCGCGTCGGTGCAGTCGACGGTCGTGGACTCCCGCGACGAGCTGGTCGAGCGGGTGCGCCGGCTCGACGAGCAGACCCCGGAGGGGCAGGTGCCCCGGCCGGCGGTGTGGGGTGGCTACCGGGTCGTCCCCGAGCGGGTCGAGTTCTGGCAGGGGGGCACGGACCGGCTGCACGACCGGCTCCTGTTCGTGCGAGATGACGCGGAGGGCGGCGGCTGGTTCATCCGGCGACTGGCCCCGTGACCCCGCCGCTCGGACCGGTCGACCCGGTCGAGGGCGGCAAGGCGGTCGAGCAGCCGGTCCCCCTGACCCGCCGGCGGTCCTGGGCCCTCGACACCACTCCGCTGCGCAACCCGGCCTACCGGCGGCTGTTCTGGGGCGTGGCCGCGACGATGCTCGGCCAGCAGATGACGCTGGTCGCCGTCCCCTTCCAGGTCTACGCGCTGACCGGCGACTCCCTCATGGTCGGCGTGACCTCGGTGGTGGCCCTCGTGCCGCTCATCGTCTTCGGCCTGCTCGGCGGTGCGATCGCCGACTCGATGGACCGCCGCCGGCTGATGCTCATCACGTCGGCGGGCGCCGCGGTGACCAGCGTGCTGCTGGCGGTGCAGGTGCTCCTGCCGGGTGAGGGGAACCTCGCGCTGCTGTGGGTGCTGACCGCCTGCGTCTCGGGTTTCGCCGCGGTCAACCAGCCCGCCCGCAGCGCGGTCATCCCCGCGCTGGTCGGGCCGGCGGCCGTCCCGGCGGCCAACGCGCTGTCCATGACCGTGCGCCAGGCGGCCGTGATCGCCGGCCCGCTCCTGGCCGGGGTGCTGATCGGCCTGGGGCAGCTCTCGCTGGTCTACGCGATCGACGCGCTGGGGTTCGTCGCCGCCGCCGTCCTGCTGCGCGGGCTGCCGCCGCTGCCGCCGGGCCGGGACGTCGGGCCGCTGCGCCTGGGCGCGGCGATCCGCGGGGTGGGGGAGGGCTTCGTCTTCCTGCGCACCCAGCCGGTGCTGCTCATGACCTTCGTCGTCGACATCATCGCCATGTGCTTCGCCTGGCCGCAGGCGGTGTTCCCCGAGCTGTCCGAGAACCGGTTCGCCGACTCGCCCAACTCCCTGGGCTGGCTGTTCGCCGGGGTCTCCATCGGCGCGCTGCTCATGGGGCTGACCTCGGGCTGGGTGTCGCGGGTCGACCGGCAGGGCGCGGTGGTGCTGGCGGCGATCGCGGTGTGGGGCGTGGCCATCATCGGGTTCGGCTGGGCGCACTCGCTCTGGTTGGCGGTGCTGTGCCTGGCGGTCGCCGGCGCGGGTGACATGGTCAGCGCGGTGCTGCGCTCCTCGATGCTGCAGCTGGCCGCGCCGGAGGAGATGCGCGGGCGGATGCAGGGCGTGTTCATCGTCGTCGTCGCCGGGGGGCCGCGGCTGGGCGACCTGCGGGCCGGTGCGCTGGCGAGTGCGGCGTCGGTGAGCGTGGCGATGGTGTCCGGCGGCGTCGTCGTGGTGCTGGCGATGGCGCTGGTCGCCGTGCTCGTGCCCTCGTTCTGGCTGTTCCGCGCCTCCCGTGCGGCGGTCTGCTGAAGGACCCCCGTTCCCCCCACGCCTCGCGTGGCTCGGCGCGGGCCCCTGAACGGCGGCCGTTCTAGGCCAGGGCGGCGGCGACCACCCCCAGGTCGGCGACGAGCGCGTCGAAGGCGGCGGCGCGCGCCTCGTCGGGTGTGCGCAGGACCGCCGAGGGGTGCGTGGTGGCGAGGATCCAGGTCTGGCTCGGGGCCGCCTCGTCGGGTTCGTCGTCGTCGGCCTCGTCGGTGACCGGGGGAGGCGGCAGCCCCGGCAGGTCCCACGGCAGCAGCCGGCCGCGGTCCTGGGTGATGCGGAAGGACGGCGCGATGAGCGCCTTGGCCGCCGTCGCGCCCAGGGCCACGACCACCTCCGGCCGGAGGACGGCGAGCTCGCTCCGCAGCCACGGCGCGCATGCGCGCAGGTGTTCCGCGCCGGGGGTCTGGTGGATCCGCCGCTTGCCCTTCGGTGTGAACCGGAAGTGCTTCACGGCGTTCGTGATGTACGCGTCGCGGCGGTCGATCCCGGCGCCGGCCAGGGCGTCGTCCAGCAGCCGGCCGGCCGGTCCCACGAACGGCTCGCCGGTGCGGTCCTCCTGGTCTCCCGGCTGCTCGCCGACGAACACGATGCGCGCGGTCGAGGGTCCCTCGCCGAACACGGTCTGCGTCGCCGGCTCCCACAGCTCGCACGCGCGGCAGCCGGCCGCGGCGCTCGCCAGGCCCTCCAGGCCCACCCCGGACGGCGGCTGCGCGACGCCGTTGCCCTCGCTCATCCCCAGATGAGAACGCAGGCCGGCCATCCGCGCGAGCCGTCGCCCGACGTGCACCGGCACGGCTCGGTCCCGGCCGTGGGGACCGATACGGTCGGGTGACAGTCAGGACGACGGCAGGAGGACAGGTGCTCGAGTTCGACGGGCTCCACAAGAGCTTCGGCGACGTACGGGTCCTGGAGGGCGTCGGGTTCACCGTCGCCCCCGGCTCGATGTTCGGGTTCTGCGGCTCCAACGGCGCCGGCAAGACGACCACCATGCGGATCGCGATGGGGCTCGTCCGTGCCGACGCGGGGGAGGTCCGCTGGCAGGGGAAGCCGCTGGACCAGGCCGCACGCCGCCGGGTGGGCTACATGCCGGAGGAGCGCGGTCTCTACCCGAAGATGAAGGTCGGCGAGCAGGTGGGCTACTTCGCCCGGCTGCACGGCCTGGACGCCGCCGCTGCCGCGAAGGCGTCGGACGACTGGGTGGAGCGGCTCGGGCTCGGCGAGCGCCGGGGTGACCCGGTGGAGAAGCTGTCGCTGGGCAACCAGCAGCGGGTGCAGCTCGCCGCCGCGCTGGTCAGCCGCCCCGAGGTGCTCATCCTCGACGAGCCGTTCTCCGGACTGGACCCGGTCGGCGTCGACTCGCTCGCCGAGGCGCTGCTGGCCCAGGTGCGCGCGGGCGTCCCGGTCGTCTTCTCCAGCCACCAGCTCGACCTGGTGGAGCGGTTGTGCGACTCCGTCGGGATCCTGGCGCGCGGCCGGATGGTCGCCACCGGCACCGTCGAGGAGCTGCGCCGCCGCGAGTCCGGCCGGCTGCTGCGCGTCGTCGTCCCCGACGCCGCACCGCGCTGGGCCGACGGGCTGCCCGGCGCGCGCGTGGTGTCCGAGCAGGCCGGCGACACCCTGCTGGAGCTGGCGCCGGACGCCGACGACCAGTCGGTGCTCGCCGCGGCGCTGCGCACCGGCCGGGTGACCCACTTCGGCTGGCAGCAGCCCACGCTCGTCGAACTGTTCCGCGGCGCCGTCGCGGCTCCGAGCACCGGTGAGGTGGCGGCGTGACCGAGCTCGCGAGCGGCCCGCAGAACCTCTCCAGCTCCGCGCTGGTCCGGCTGGTCGCCGCCCGCGAGGTGTCCAGCCGCATCCGCGACAAGGGCTTCATCATCAGCTCGGTCGTGATCCTGCTGGTGATCGTCGGCGCCATGTTGTTCCAGGTGCTGGCCAACTCCGGCGACGACGAGACCCGGGTGGGCCTCGTCGGTGGTGACGCCGCGGTGACCGCCGCGCTCGAGGCCCAGGGCGAGGCGCTCGACGTCGACGTCACGGTGGTGGAGTTCGACGACGAGTCCGCCGCGCGCACCGCCGTCGAGGAGGAGGACGTCGAGGGCGCACTGCTGGCCGGCGGCGACGCCGAGCTGCTCGTGCGCGAGTCGGCCGGCAGCACGCTCGAGGCGCTCGTGCAGGGCGCCGTCGGGCAGCTCGCGATCGCCGAGCAGCTCAGCGAGGCCGGGATCAGCGAGCTGGACGTGCCCGAGGTCGCGGTCACCGCGCTGGACGAGGAGGCCGCCGCCGACGCCCAGCGGATCGTGACCGCGATCTTCGGCGTGGTCATCCTCTACAGCCTGCTGATCCTCTTCGGTCAGTTCATCGCCCAGGGCGTCGTGGAGGAGAAGTCCAGCCGGGTGGTCGAGCTGCTGCTGGCCACGATGCGGCCCTGGCAGCTGCTCGCCGGCAAGATCCTCGGCCTGGGCGTGCTGGCGCTCGGGCAGATCGTCGCGATCGGCGTCGTGGCCGTCGCCGCAGCCCTGGCCTTCGACGTCGTCGACGTGCCGGGCGACCTGATCAGCACCGTCGCCGTCGTGATCGCCTGGTTCGTGCTGGGGTACGCCTGGTACGCCGCGGTCTTCGCCGTCGCGGCGTCCCTGGTGAGCAGGCAGGAGGACCTGGCGACGGTGCTGATGCCGACGTCGATGGTGCTGATCGTCGGCTTCTTCATCGGCATCCAGGCCGCGTCGGACCCGGGCGGGGTGCTGGCGCGGGTGACCTCCTACATCCCGGGCCTGTCCCCGCTGGTCATGCCGGTCCGGCAGGCCGCGGGCGAGGTGGCGCTGTGGGAGATCGCGCTGGCCGTCGTCCTCATGGTGGCGGCCATCGTGCTGGTGGTCCGCCTCGGCGGGCGCATCTACTCCGGCGCGCTGCTGCGCACGGGCGGCAAGATCAAGATGCGGGAGGCGCTGGCCGCCGAGCGCGTCTGAAAGAGGACCCTCTTGCCCCCGCCACTCGCAGGCTCGCGACGGGCCTCTGCAGGAGGGCCGCGGCGGCCAGGTAGGCCGGTTGCCTCGCGGGGGTGGTGGGTAGCCGCGCGGCATGGGCATGCAACTGGGCTACACGATGATGACCGAGCAGGCCGGACCGAAGGACCTGGTCCGGCACGTGGTCGGTGCCGAGGAGGTCGGCTTCGACTTCGCGGTGAGCAGTGATCACTACTTCCCGTGGCTGGACGAGATGGGGCACGCGCCGAACGCGTGGGTGACGCTCGGCGCCGCCGCGCACGCCACCAGCCGGATCGACCTGATGACCTACGTGACCTGCCCGATCATCCGGTACCGCCCGGCGGTGGTGGCCCAGCAGGCGGCGACGCTGCAGCTGCTCGCCGACGGCCGGTTCACCCTCGGCCTCGGGGCCGGGGAGAACCTCAACGAGCACGTGATCGGGGAGGGCTGGCCGCCGGTCGCCGTCCGGCACGAGATGCTGGCCGAGGCGGTCGAGATCATCCGCGAACTGCTCCGCGGCGACGGGTACACCACGTTCCACGGCGAGTACTTCGACGTCGACGGCGGCAAGATCTGGGACCTGCCCGACGGCGGTGTGCCGATCGGGCTCGCCGTGTCGGGGAAGAAGTCGGTCGAGCTGGCCGCCGAGTACGCCGACGTGCTGATCGCGACCGAGCCGAAGCCGGAGCTGGTCGACCAGTTCGAGGCGGCGGGCGGTGCCGGCAAGAAGAAGGTCGGGCAGATGCCGATCAGCTTCGGCACCGACAAGGCCGCTGCGGTCACCCGCGCCCACCAGCTGTTCCGCTGGTTCGGCCTGGGCTGGAAGGTCAACGCCGACCTGCCGGGCACCGCGGGCTTCGACGCGGCCAGCCAGTTCGTCCGCGAGGAGGATGTGGAGAGCAGCATCCCGTGCGGGGACGACGTCGACGCGGTCATCGAGGCGGCGAAGGAGTACGCCGACGCCGGCTTCACCCACCTGGCCCTGGTGCAGATCGGCGGCGACCAGCAGGAGCCCTACCTGGAGTGGACGCGCAGCTCGCTGCTGCCGGCCTGGCGGGAGGCGTTCGGCGGCTGACCCGCCCATGACCCGCCCCTGACCCTCCCGTTGGGGTGAGGTCACCCCCTCGGGCGGCGCGCAGGAGGCCCGGTGCCCCCGAAGATCGGCGGCATGACCGAGGACCTCGACAGGCGCCTCCGGCGGCTGCAGGCCTCCGGGGACGGCGATGCGTTGATCGACCTCGGCTGCGACCTCGCCGACGCCGGACGGCACGCCGACGCGGAGGCGTGCTTCCGGCGGGCCGCCGAGGCCGGTGACACGGTGGCCTCGTTCAACCTCGGCAACGCGCTCGCCGCCCAGGGTCGCTGGCAGGAGGCGGTCGACGCCTACGAGGTGGCGCTGACCGGCGGGGAGGCCGACGCCTGGCGCAACCTGGGCCTGGTGCTGGAGGACCTCGGCGACCTGGCCGGTGCCATGCGGGCCTACCGCGGTGCCGTCGACGCCGGCGACCTGGAGGGCGGTCTGCAGCTGGCCTTCCTGCTCCGGGAGCAGGGGGAGCGCGAGGAGGCCATGGCCGTCGCCGAGGAGATCGCCGCCGCCGGTGACGCCGAGGCCGCCGGCGTCCTCGCCTGCTGGCGGTTCTGCTCCAGCCTGGACCCCGCCCTCGAGGCCGACCTGCGGGCCGGCGCCGACCACTTCCCGGCCGCCCGCACCGACCTGGCCCACCTGCTCCGGGAGAGCGGCCGCGGGGCCGAGGCGCGGTCGGTGCTCGAGCGCGGCGCCAAGCTCGGCGAGCAGGTGGCCTGGCTGCCCCTGGGCAACCTCTACCGCGAGGACCTCGGCGACGACGAGGCCGCCGAGGAGGCCTTCCGCGCCGGCATCGCCGCCGGGGACGTGTACTGCCACCAGAACCTGGCCGTGCTGCTGGCCGACCGCGGTGACTTCGACGGCGCCGTGGAGCAGTTCCGGCTCGGCGCCGAGGCCGGGGACCAGCTGGCCGCCCAGACGCTGCGCGGGCTCGAACTGGGCTGACTCCCGGCCGCGCGGGGGTCCCGGTACGGATCCGTTCCGCTGGTGTCGGATACTGGCCGGCTGACCCAGGCCACACCTGCGCTGCGCACCGCGACGGCTGCCGACCTCACCGCCGTCGGCGAGGCGCTGGGCCTGTCGGCTCCGGCGCTGGCCCCGGCGATCGTGGAGCCGGGTGCCCGGGTGCTGGTCGGCACCGAGGGGCAGGTCGTGCTCCTGCGCCGCCACTGGTCGCACGACGCGACCGCCGAGGCCGTCGTCGTGCGCCGGGCGGGTGTTCCCCTCGACCACCCCGACGTCCTCGCGGCGGCTGCGGACTGGGGCTGCGACCGCGTGCGGCACATGGCCACCCACCGGTCCGTGCCGGTGCCGGCCCCGTCGGAGCGCGCCCCGCTGGTGCTGCGCTTCGCGCACCTGGCCGCGCTGGCCGCCACGCGGGTGGAGACCGCGGTCGCGCTCGCCCGCGACGCCGGGAGGGGGCACACCCCGGACGACGCCGGTCCGGGGATCGCCGCGGACGGCGCCGCGCGCGCCGCGGCGCTGGAGGTCCTCGGCGCCCTCGGGCTGCCGGTGCTCGGCGAGGAGGACGGCGACCGCCCCGGGGCCGAGGGCATGCCCTGGCTGGTCGTCGACCCGCTGGACGGCACCGGCAACTACCTGGCGGGGCTGCCGCCGTGGGCGTTCTCCGCCGCGCTGGTGTGCGAGGGCCGGCCGGTCGCCGGCCTGGTCGTCGATCTCTCCTGCGGGCGGCGGTGGTCGGCGGTCGAGGGCCGCGCCGAGCGCGACGGCGTGCCGGTGCACACCCGGGCGGGCAGCACGGTCGTCGTCCCCGGAGCGCCGGACGGGGGCGCGGTCGGTGCGGCCCGGCAGGTGCGGATCACCGGGTGCACGGCGGTCGACCTGTGCCTGGTCGCCGACGGTGCGGCCGCCGCCTGGCACGACGTCGACCGCGCCGGCACCGACGTGCGCGACGTGGCCGGCGGGCTCGCCGTCCTGCTGGCGGCCGGTGGGGCGGCCCTGACCGCGGACGGGCAGCCCCTCGAGCTCGTGCCGGACGCCACGGGGAAGGTCCGGTTCGTCGCGGCCGCCGACGAGACGGTGGCCCGCTCGCTCCTCGGCGCGCTGGTCTGACCCCGCCGCCGGCTCGGGCGGATCAGGTCGTGGTGGTGGCGGCCCGGATCGCGGCGAGCAGGGTCTCGCGCTCGTGCAGCGTCGTGCGTGCCCGGCCGCGGCTGGCCCCGAGCGTCACCTCGGCGGCGTCGATGGCGCGCCAGTCCTCCAGCAGCACCGGCTCGGCACCGCGGGCCTGCAGCGTCGTCACCAGGTCGTCGACGTCACCGCGCACGGCCAGCGTCCCCGCCGTCGCATCGGACAGCAGGGCGGCCACGGTCTCGCGGGCGTCGTGCTTGTTGGTGCCCACGACGCCGCTGGGTCCGCGCTTGATCCACCCGGCGACGTACTCCCCGGCAGCCGGCTGCCCGTCCCGCAGCACCCGGCCGACGCCGTCGTGCGGCACCGTCCCGCTCTGCTCGTCCACAGGCAGCCCGGGCAGCGGCGTCCCCCGGTAGCCCACGGACCGGACCACCAGGTCGGCCGGCAGCACCTCCAGCTCGCCGGTGCCGACGGCGCGCCCGTCGCCGTCGACCGCCGTGCGCTCCACCTCGATGCCGGTGACCCGGTCCTCGCCGACCAGGCGCACCGGCCGGCGGAAGAAGCGCAGCCGCAGCGGGATGCGGCCGGCCCCGAGTGCGTTCTCCGCCCACCCGCGCAGCACCCCGAGGTTGCGGCCCACCACGCGGTCGGCGGCGGCGCGCTCCTCGGCGGCGGGGTCGAGCTCCAGGTCGGCCGGGTCGACCAGCACGGTCGCCGCGGCCATGTCGTCGAGCTCGCGCAGTTCCTGCGTCGTGAAGGTGGCCTGCGCCGGGCCGCGGCGGCCGAGCACCGTGACCTGCTCCACCGGCGCGGCCGCCAGCACGTCCAGGACGTGCTGCGGCATGTCGGTGGGCTCCAGCTCCTCGGGTGCGCGGGCCAGGACCCGCGCCACGTCGAGCGCGACGTTGCCGACGCCGACGACGACGACCGAGCGGGCGCCGGCCAGCGCCGCCTCCACCCGGTCCCGGTCGGCGTCGGGGTGCCCGCAGTACCAGGCGACGACGTCGGTGGCCGCGAGACTGCCCGGGAGCTCTTCGCCGGGGATGCCCAGGCGCCGGTCGACGGCCGCGCCGTAGGTGTAGACGACGGCGTCGACGTGGGCGCGCAGCTCCTCCAGGGACAGGTCGACACCGATGTCGACGTTGCCGACGAACCGCACCAGCGGCTGGTCGAGGCTGCGGTGCAGGGTCTCCCGGATGGCGCGCATCTTCGCGTGGTCGGGAGCGATGCCGTGCCGGACCAGGCCGAACGGCGTGGGCAGCCGGTCGATGAGGTCGACCGACACCGGGACGTCGTCCTGCCGTGTCAAGGCGTCGGCGGCGAAGATGCCGGCCGGCCCGGCGCCGATGATGGCCACTCGGAGCGGGCGGCGCTCGGACGGGGGAGCGGCGGAGCCGTCGGCGACCATGACTGGCATCCTGACCCCGCCGGGGGCACTCCACCAGAGCACGCGCCCGGTTTCCCGATCACCGTCGCTCGAGGAGGCCCTCTCTTGTCCATCGTCGTCGTCGCCACCATCACCCCCAAGCCGGACGCCATCGACGCAGTCCGCGAGGCGTTGCAGTCCGCCGTCCCGAAGGTCCACGAGGAGCCCGGCTGCGAGCTCTACGCCCTGCACGAGGCCGACGGCAGCTTCGTCATGGTGGAGCGCTGGGCGGACGCCGACGCCATGAAGGCGCACGGCAAGGCCGAGCCGCTGACCACGCTCGGTGCCGCGCTGGCCGGCAAGCTCGCCGCCGCTCCCGACGTCCGCCGGCTCACGCCCCTGCCGGCAGGTGACGCCGGCAAGGGCGCCGTCTGAGCTGCTCCCGGTACCCCGGCGACCTCAGCCGCAGGAGTGGTTGCGGTCGAGGTCGTCGGGGACGTACTGGGTCATGCTGACCTCCCCACGGGGCACCAGCGGCGGCTGACCGCAGGCGACCACCGCCTGACCGAGGCTGACCGACCCGGCGAGCCAGCTCGGCAGGCCAGCGAGCGGGCTGCCGGCCGGCACCGCGCCGACGATCTGCCCCCACTGCTGACCGGTCGAGTAGAGACCGACGTCGGCCCCGCGGAAGTCCAGGTAGGCCGCCATGCCCTCCAGCGCTGCCCGGTTGCGCTCCCGGGCGTCGTCGGACCCGTTCTGCCAGGTGTTCATCGTCTCGACGTCGAGCCACCACCGGTAGCTGGACGGCACGGTGTCCACCCCGGCGTCGCGCGCCGCGGTCTGGAAGAAGTCGGTGACGCTCTCCCGCGCGCGCTCCCAGCCGTAGCGCCAGGAGCAGGCGGCCGAGTTCTCCCCGTCGCACCGGCCGTAGGGCGTCTCGCCCGCCGAGGGCCAGGTGCTGATCCGGTCCCGCACCTGCCCGGGGTTGGCGGTGTTCACGTACACCTGCGCCACCGGCTGCTCGGGCACCGACCCGTTGGACTCCCAGGCCCACTCGAGCTGCTCGGCCAGGCAGGGGTTGGCCCGCGTGGCCAGCCCGCCGTTGACGCCCACGACGGCGAAGGCGCGCTCGTCGGGGAGGTCGGTGTCGCACTGCGGGTGCGAGATGTCGACGCCGGACGGGCTGATCGGGGTGTCGGACTCCGACGGCGCCGCACCCGCCGGTGCCTGCAGGGCCAGCACGGCCGCGGCCGCGGCCAGCGGGACGGTGACTGCTGAGCGCAGCCTGCCGCGACGCGTGCCCCCGATGCCCACGCCTCCGACCGTACCGGGGCGGGCCGGCGGTGGGGAGAGGTCAGACGGCCTGGCAGGTCGGGCACCAGTGGAGGTTGCGGCCGGCCATCGCCTCCGTGCGGATCTCCGTGCCGCAGATCCGGCACGGCAGGCCGGTCCGGCGGTAGACGTAGTGGGCGTCCTCCCGCCGCACCGCACCACTGCGGCGGGTCCGGTCCTCGGGCCGGGTGGTGACGATCCGGCCCATCCGGACCCCGGACCGCAGGAGCGTCACCAGGTCGGCCCACATCTGCGCCCACAGCGCCTCGTCGACGGCCTTGCCGGGGCGGAACGGGGAGACCCGGTGCCGGAAGAGGAGCTCGGCCCGGTAGACGTTGCCGACGCCGGCGAGCACGGACTGGTCCATGAGCAGGGCGCCGACGGCGGTGCGGCTGCCGGCGATGCGGCGGTGGGCGCGGCTGCCGTCGGCCCGGGGACGCAGCGGGTCGGGCCCGAGGCGGTCGAGGATCGTGGCTACCTCGGGGGCGGGCAGCACCTCGCAGGCGGTCGGACCGCGCAGATCGGTCCAGACCCCGCCGCCGTCGGGACCGTCCGCCTCCCAGCGCATGCGCAGCGCGCCCTTCGCGGGTGGCGGCGTGCCCGAGCCGGTCAGGTAGCTGCCGTACAGCCCGAGGTGCACGTGCAGGTGGTCGCCACCGAAGCGGGCGAACAGGTGCTTGCCGTAGGAGAAGACCTCGTCGAGCACCCGGCCGTCCAGGAGCGCCGCACCCGCCTCGAACCGGCCCTGCGGACTGGTGACGTGGACCGGCCGCCCGGCGAACAGGGTCGACTGCTCCCGCGCCAGGCGGTACAGGGTGTGGCCCTCGGGCATCCGGGCAGCGTAGGCGGCGCGTCCGGGAGCCGGTTCAGCGGTCGGCGGTCTCCAGGCCGAAGTGCGGCCGGTCCTCGACGGTGACGAGGTCGAGGAACGCCGGGTTCTGCAGGATGTGACGGCGCACGAACGAGCAGTACGGCAGCACGGTCAGGCCGCGCTCGCGGGCGGCCGTGAGGACGGCGTCGACGAGCTTCGTGCCCATGCCTTGGCCACCCGCCGAGGGGTCGACCTCGGTGTGCGGAAGCGTCATCTGGCCGTTCTCGACGTGGTAGCTGGCCAGCCCGACGACGCGCTCGTCCTGCCGGATCTCGAACCGTCCCCGCTCGGGGACGTCGACCACGGAGGTCTCCATTGCGATCCACCTTCCGTCATCTCCGGCGTCGTTGCCGGAGCGCGACGTGTGCCAGAACGGTAACGCCTGGGAGCCGCTTCGTCTCTCTTCGATACGACGACTCGGGTCGGGGAGCGGTTCCCGCGGGGCCACCGGATAGCCTCTGCGCCGTCGGTCTCGCGCGCTCGCGGCGCACCGAGGCCCCCGTAGCTCAGGGGATAGAGCATCGGTTTCCTAAACCGTGTGTCGCAGGTTCGAATCCTGCCGGGGGTACCAGCAAAGCCGCTGGTCAGCAACCCGTTCGGCGTCTCAGTTGAGGCGTCGGACGGGCGCCGATCCGCCCTCAGTCCGCAACCAGTCCGCACGAGCCGTGTCCATCCGGTCCGCGACGGCGTCCAGCTCGTCGCCGAACAGGTGGCCGTACCGGTCCAGCGTCATGGCGGCCGAGGCGTGCCCGAGCATCGACTGCACCCCCTTGATGGAGGCGCCGGAGGCGATGGCGAGCGATGCGGCCGTGTGACGCAGCTCGTGGGGCACCAGCCCCTCCAGGCCGGCCCCAGTCGCTGCGCGGTCGAATTGACTCCGGCGGAAGTTCTGCACCCGCAGCGGCGTGCCGGCCCGGGATGGGAAGACCAAGTCGGCTGACGCCAAACCGGCGAGCTGGACAACCAGGTCATCGCGGAGGAACCGCGGCACGGGGACCCGCCGCCGGGCGTGGGACTTCGGCGACCCGAAGATCATGCGCCCGTTCACGTCGGTCACCGACTCGGCCACCTCGATCCGGCCCCGCAGCAGGTCGACCCGCCTGACCCGCAACGCCGCCGCCTCACCCCACCGCAGGCCGGTGTAGCCGAGCACCAGCACGAGCAGCCGGTACGGCCCGCAGTGCTCGGCCAGGTCGGCGAGCTGCGCGTGGGTCAGATAGCGCCGGTCGGTGGTCGGCAGGCGGGGTAGGTCCACTCCGGTCGCTGGGTTGCGGGCCAACCGACCGTCCCGCACGGCGGCGTCCAGCATCGAGGTCAAGACGTGGTAAGCCTGCCGTGCCCGGCTCGCCGACAGCCCCTCCGTCCGCATCCCGGCCACCCAGGTGGCCACGTCGGAATGCGCCACCCTGGACAGCGGCACCCGTTCCCACGTCGGCAGCACCCGGGTGGACAGCAGCGAGCGGTAGCTGGCCAGCGTCTTCGGCTTGAGGTGGGCTCGGCCGGCCAGCCACGTCTCGGCCCACTGGCCGACGGTCAGACGCGAGCGCTCCGGATGCACGTAGCTGCCGTGCACGAGGGCCACGGTCTGCTGGTCGAGCCAGCGCTGCGCGTCGACCTTTCGGTCGAAGGCCTTGGTGACCTCGCGGCCGGAGGGGTCGCGGAAGTGCGGCCGGTACCGCTTGCCCTTTCCATAGAGCGCGGTTCGCTCGAGCTTCCCGGTCTCGCGGTTCTGTCGGTGCCAGCGGTCCTGGATCGTGGCCATCGGTTGTCAACCTCCACCTCTTGGTCTACCTCGATCAACCTGCGAGAGAAGCCGTCGGTGCACATCTGTGGAGCGTCTCTCCCCGTGTGGACAAGTTGCCTGCCGAGGGCGGCTCGCTACGCGGCGGTCGGTTCACCGCGGCGGCCCCATAGGAGTGCCGGGATGCCGCGCGAAAAGTCGGAAGTCCTCCGGACTCGGAGGTCGGATGCCGCAGCGCGCTTTCGCCGGCTCGTTGGCTGGCCGGCGCAGGGAGACCTCGAGGTCATGACTGATACGCCAGCGGTCGTGCTCCCGCCCGAGCCGGTCGCCCGGCTGGTTGAGGAGGGCCGGCTCGGCGAGCAGCTGCTCGACTTGTGTCCGGGCGACGGTGAGTTCCCGGTGCATCGTCTCGGCATTCCGTTCGGCATGGTCCAGCTGGGCCTGCACGTCGCCGGCAGGGCCGGCCGCGTCCACGCGGGCCAGGCGGTCCTCGCGCTCGCGGCGGGCTTGGGTGAGGCTGCGGAGGGTGCGGTCGTGCACCGCCTGAGCGGCGTCGGCTGCGGCGGTCAGTCGGCTGTGTTCGGGATGCGCGGCCTCAGCGTGACGGCGGGCATGCTCGGCGAAGCCGGCCAGGAGACGTGGACGGTCGTCCGCGGCGGCGGCTGTAGTGGCGATCCGATGTGGGTCGTTGGGCATGGTCGGTACGCAGGGCCGCCAAGCGTCGGCCCAGGCGGTGAGCTGTGCGCCCGCGCGGGCGAGGGCAGCGCGCCGCTGGCCGAGCAGTCCGGGGCCGTCCAGGACGATGCGGGCGGCCCTGGTGGCGGGGTCACGCTGCGCGTCCCAGGCGGTGATCAGCTGCTCGTGCAGCCGGCCGCACTCGGTGGTAATGGTGGCCGCGCTGGCCTCGGCAAGCCACCTCGTCCCGCTGGCTGCGTCGGCCGCCTTCTGACAGGCCGCCTCCAACGCCGGAAGCTCCTCGGCGAGCCGTGCCTCGCGCGCGGCGAGGCCGCCCAGCACGTCGCGGCGCGCCTCAGCGAGGGTGAGGCCGTCCAGGCAGCGCTGCTCGGCTGTCCACGCGGCGTGCAGGTCGGTGAGCAACTGATCGAGCGGTCGGGGTTGGGCGTAGCGGGCGGCCTCGGCGGCGGCGCGTTCGGTGGCGCGGGTTGGGCCGAGGTCGGCGCGGTCGCGGGCGAGCACGGCGAGCCACCGCTCACGAGCCTCGGCCACGTCGGTGGCGACCAGGTGGGCGGTGTTGGACTGCCGGCCGCGGGTCATGCCCACGTAGGCGGCCGCAGCGCCGGTGGACTCGCTGACGACCAGGTGCGCCGTGGGAACGGTGTCGCCCTGGACGCCGTGCGCGGTGGTGGCGTAGGCCAGCTCCACATGCTCGCGGACGTAGTCGGTGGGCAGCGCCCGCTGTGCCGGCCCAGCGGGGGTGACACCGGCCGGGGTGACGATCTCCGGAACAGCACCGGCGGGGGTGACAGTGAGGCTCCCGCGCGGGTCGATCGCGGTGACGGTCCACGTGTCCCGGTTTGCGACCCCCAGGTTCCGGTCGTTGCGGCGGGTGGCGATCCGGTCCCCGACGCCGATCCGCTGTCCCGAGCGGGTGCTCACCCAACTCGCCTCGTCGACGCGGCCGGTGGCGACGAGCCGGTCCCGGATGGCGGCGTTGAGCTGCGCGGCTTTCTCGCGGGTGTCAACCACCACCGCCACCGGCCGGCCCTCGGCGTAGGCGGTGGCTGCCGCCGCGGCCAGCGACTCCTGCAGCACGGCAGCGTCGGGATGCAACCGGAGCTCGCCGCGGGCGACGAGCGCGTCGAACACCGCCTCCGGCTCGGAGCCGGCGCGCATGGCCAAGGTCAGCTCGGCGTACTCGGTGTCAGGCACGGTCTGGCCGGTGTCGTCGACGCGGGTGAAGCGGTGCACCCGGTCCAGGGTCAGCACCGCGACCGGGTCGGCAAGTGCTGCGGCGAGGTCCAGGACGCCGCCGCGACCGACCGCGGCGAGCTGCCGGCGGTCACCGAGCAGCGCCAGACGCACGCCGCACCCGTCGGCGACGGTGAGCAGGGCGCGGGCGGTGTCCTGGTCGAGCATGCCGGCCTCGTCCACCACCAGCAGATCCCCAGGCCGCAGCTGCGCGGCCTCGTCCGGGCCGGTGTATGCGGTCGCGGTGACCGGGTCGGGCTGACCGGCGGAAAGCCGGGTCCAGGTGCCGTCATCGGTCCAGCGCCAGCCATGCTGGTGCACCAACCAGGCGGCCGATCCGGCCGCCGACCCGAGCTCGGCGGCGGCGACCTGGGCAGCCTTCAGCGTCGGGGTGACGACCATCATCCGCTGTCCCCGCGTCTGCAGCAGTTCGGCGGCGGCGGACAGGGTGGTGGTCTTGCCGGCGCCGGCGGCGCCTTCGATGACGACCAGCGCTCGGTCGCCGGCCAGGGCCGCGGCTGCCGCGGCCTGTCCCGCATCCAGCCGGTGTGCGCCGGTGATCGGCCGGGCCGACGAGATCGGCTGCGCACCGTGCGCGGCCAGGCCGTCGACCGGCCGGGTCAGGTCGGGGTCCGTCAGATCAACGCCGGGCCCGGTGGCGCGCTCGCCGAGTCGGGCGGTCAGCTCGGCCTCGACGTCGAGCACGTGCTGGCAGGTCAACGCCCGGATGTGCTCGGGCACGCCGTCCCGGTCCAGGAGCGGAACGCAGCGGCCCAGGGCGCGGGCGGTGAGGTCCTCGGCGAGCTCGATCCGCACCGCTGGATCGGCGATGATCCCGGCGGCGGCGATCAGTTGCTCGACCTCGCCGCGGATGTCGGCGGCGTTCCACGCCGACCGGCCGGCGGCCAGCCGGGCCAGTACCCGCTCAACCGCGCCGTCCCGGTCCAGCGCCCCGATCGGCGTGGTAGCCAACTCGACCGGTTGGTTCCGGTCGCGGTACCCCAGGGCGGCGAGCTCGCCGACCCACCGTGCAGTGAAATCCTCCCCGGCCTGGGGAGTGACCTTGTCCGGGCGGTCCTCGGCCCAGGCGCGGGCGTCCCAGGCGCGGCGCAGCGCCGGCCCCGGCGCTTCACCGGGATGCGCCCCAGTCCATTCCCGTTCGTAGCGGTCCACATTCCGGCCGATCTGCGCCGCACGCGCACTGAATGGCCCGACATAATTCGACAGCTGTCGAATCTCTCCATCGGTGTCCAACGTGTATCCGTGTGCGGCAAGCGTGGCCCGGAATTGCGGATCGCAGGCGACCGCGGCGTGCCCGATTCCGTTGATCGCCGCCAGGAAGTCGCGGACGCCGACCGTGTGCAGACCCCGCCATTTCCCGGCCGCGTACACCCGAGCGTTGATCTGCAGGTGGAGATGCCGGTGCGGATCACCGGCGCGGGAGGTGTAGTGCCGTACCGTCACCGCCTCCAGCACCTCAACCGGCACCTGCACTTGGCCGCCGCGCGGGCCGACGCGGGTGGTGGCGTGCTCGGCGAGCCAGTCGATGATCTGACCGGCGGCGCGGTCCTGGGCCGCGTCGTAGGCAGCGGCGGCGTCCGGGTGCAGCGCGGCCGCCAGCGACCAGGACTTCGGGCCGTTGACCACGACCTCGACGAACCGCACGGCGCGGTCGTCGGTGCGCAGCCACCCCCGCGGCTCGCCGGTGTCCGGGTGTCGGCCGGCCACCCAAGCCTCGTACGTCTGCCCGGTCAGCGGCGCCAACTCCTCCACTCCCTTGTCGCTGCCGGTGATGTAGCGGCGGGCGATCCCGGTGCCCTCGGTGAGGTAGTAGTCATCGGGCCGGCCCCGGCCGGTCTCCACATAGTGCCGGGCAGCCGCGGGCGAGCCAGCGTAGACTTTGATCCCGCCATGCATTTATTAACGCCACCCAACAATGACCAACTCGCCACCCCTAGAATCGGCTAAAGGCCTCGCGAAGCGAGGCCCGAGCTACCTGCCAAGGTAGCATTCGTGCCGTTCTCTAGCGAAGTCTTGAGTATTGTCGGTACAGTCGGGTTTTCCCAGGACAAGGTCTGCGCAGTGGTCGGCTCATTGACTCCTTTCGACAGTCATTGATTGCCTTCGGAATGCCGGCTGACCGAGAACCTAATGATCATGGCGTCACGGTTCGCTACGGCACCGGTTCGCGACCGGTTCGCCGCCATCAGCGGTCTCCTGCGTGCCTGCGTGATGATGACCTGGGCGTTGAGCGGCCCGGCGGTCGACGCTGCTTCCCGGCCAGAAGGCGTCCCCGGTTGTCCTCCCGGTGCGGGACGGCTTACCGGGCGGGTCTTGCGGGACAGGGACCGAGGGGCACGTGCGCTGGCCTGCGGCGTTCCCGCTGAAGGTTCCGCTATCGGGACGCTGCTCCAACGCCGGTGCGCCCGGCAATCGGTTTGCCGGTTACCCGCTGCGGCTGGTCGGATACGGGCATGGTTGCCGGTCTCGTTCATCCACCGAAGGCTCGTCCTGGCGACAAAGTAGCGGTGGTCTCGCCGTCGTTCGCGGCGCCGGCTGTCGCACCGGCCGTGCACGAGCAGGCGATGCGACGGTTGACTGAGGTCACGGGCCTCGTCCCGGTCGAGTACCCGACGACGCGGCGGTTGGGAGCGAGCTCGCAGGATCGTGCTGCTGACCTCAACGCGGCCTTCGCCGATCCGGAAATCCGGGCTGTGCTGGCCACCGTGGGAGGCGAGGATCAGATCACCGTGGTGCCGCACCTCGACGCCGACCTCGTGCATGCAGACCCCAAGCCGTTCCTGGGCTACAGCGACAACACCAACCTGTTGTCGTGGCTGTGGACGCTGGGCGTCGCCGGGTTCTACGGCGGATCGACCCAGGTCCACCTCGGCCCCGGACCGGCCGTCGACCCCTGCCACCGCGCCGCGCTCCGGGCGGCACTGCTGACCGGTGAGCGGATTCAGGTGACCGACCCGGGGGAATCCGAGGACATCGGCAAGGACTGGGCCGACCCCGCCGCGCTGACCGCCTACGGCGACCGCGAACAGACCGACCCCTGGACCTGGGCAGGTCCGGCCGCCACGGTGACCGGCCGGACCTGGGGTGGCTGCATCGAGGTCGTGCAGTGGATCCTCACCGCCGGGCGCTTCCCGGCCAACCCGACGGTCCTCGACGGCGGGGTGCTCCTCCTGGAGACCAGCGAGGAGCTCATCCCGTCCCGAGAGTTCGGCTGGATCCTGCGGACCCTCGGTGAGCGAGGACTGCTGGCCGCGGTCGACGCGGTGCTCATCGCCCGGCCGCCGGCGTCAAGCTTCGACAAGCAGCCAGCCGCCGCGGAGCGGGCCGCCCACCGCGCCGAGCAGTGCCACGTCGCGATCGACACCATCGGCCGGTACAACCCTGGAGCCGTCGTCTGTGTCGGCGTGCCTTTCGGACACACCCGCCCCCAGTGGATCCTCCCCTACGGCGGGCAGATCACCGTCGACGGCGCCCAACGCAAGATCTGGGCCGAGTACCAGTAGGCCGCATCGCCGTCCGCGCCTACGTCCCACCGCTGGACGATCTCCTTCTGGCAGCAATCCGTGCGAGGAAGCTCGCAGACGGACAAGGATGGCCGGGTGCTCGAAGACGATCGTCTCGTCGCCCTCGCCAACCGCATGGCCGAGGTCCCCGGCGTGATCGGCGTGGTGCTCGGTGGCAGCCGCGCCCGCGGCGAGCACGCGGCGGACTCCGACGTCGACCTCGGCCTGTACTACCGCCCGCCCCTGGACATCGACGCGCTGGCTGCTCTGGCCCGGGACGTCGGCGGCGTCGGCGCGGAGGTCACCCGACCCGGAGCGTGGGGTCCGTGGGTGGACGGCGGGGCCTGGCTGCGGATCGATGGTGCGGCGGTGGACTGGATCTATCGTGACCTGAACAGAGTGCGCTCCAGCTGGCGTGCGGCCCAGCGAGGAGAGTTCTCCTTCCACGCCCAGATCGGCCACCCGCTCGGCGTACCCGACTTCGCGTACGCCGGGGAACTCGCACTCGCCGTCGTGCTGGCCGATCCCGCCGGGGAACTCACAGTCCTGCAGCAGCAGATGGCTCCCTACCCGGCGGCGCTGAGCCAGGCCCTGGTTGCCGGCCTGTGGGAAGCGGACTTCAACCTCGACAACGCGCGCAAGGCGGCGTCACGGGCGGACACCGCCTACGTGGCCGGTTGCCTGTTCCGTGCGGTGCTCTTGTGCGCTCACGCCCTGCACGGGCGGGCCGGGCGGTGGCTGATCAACGAGAAAGGCGCGATCGCCTCCGCCGGACGCCTGCCCGTAGCACCGCCTGGTTTCGCGACCCGGGCCCACGGCGTCCTGGCTCACCTCGGTGACCGACCCGACCAGCTGAAGGCAGCCATCGATGCCGCTCAGGCGCTGCTCGACGACGTCCGCGCCGTCGTCAATCCGTCCCAGTAGCGGATCGACCAGCGGCGCAGTCGAAGCGTCGGAGGAGTGGAGAGCCGGGAAGCCGAGCGGCCATCGGAGCCATCCTCGCCTCTGTGCACGGGACTGAGCCTCTGGGGGACAGCGGGTGCTTCCCGTACGGGAGACTGCGAAGGTGGATACAGATCGCAGCCATCTGCCCGAGGTGATGTCCATCCGGCCCCTGTCCAGGGCGCCTGACGTCTCGGTGCGCGTCCCCGGGTCCAAGAGCATCACCAACCGAGCACTGCTGTGCGCGGCATTGGCCCGAGGTAGCAGCACCCTGACCGGCGTCCTGTTCGCCGATGACACCCTCGCCATGATCGGTGCCGTCGAGGCCCTAGGCGCGAAGCTGGACATCGACGAGCCGAGCGAAACTGTCACGGTCACCGGGACCGACCCCCGCGCCACCGGCGTCAAGGCGTACATCGATGCCCGCCAGTCCGGCACCACCTCGCGTTTCATGCTTCCGGCGCTGGCCCTCAGTGCCGGCCGCAGCACGGTCGACGGCAGCCAGCAGCTGCGCGACCGTCCCTTCGGATCTCTGATCGACGCACTGCGTCACCTCGGCGCGCAGGTAGAGGACGCCGATCGCCCCGGGCACCTCCCGGTGGCCGTGACCGGGCCCCTGCGCGGCGGCCGCGCCGAGGTGCCCGGTCACGTGTCCAGCCAGTTCCTGTCCGGGCTGCTGATGGCCGGGCCGCTCATGGAGCAGGGGCTGCGGCTCCACCTGACCTCATCGCTGGTCTCGGTGCCCTACCTACAGATGACCGCAGCGGTGATGAGGCACTTCGGCATCAACATGCCCGACGTCGGCACAGGCGACCTGCACGTCGGGCCCGGCGCCTACCGCGGCACTGACTACGCCATCGAGCCCGACGCCAGCGCGGCGTCCTACTTCCTGGGGGCAGCAGCTCTCAGCGGTGGGCGCGTCACCGTCGAAGGGCTCGGCACCGGCAGCCTGCAGGGAGACCTCGCCTTCGCCGACGTCCTCGAGCGCATGGGCGCCAGCGTGCAGCGCAGCACCACGAGCACCACCATCACGGGGCCGGCCACGCTGCGCGGGGTGGACGTGGACATGAGCGACATCTCCGACACCGCCCAGACCATGGCCGCAGTGGCGGTCTTCGCTGACACCCCCTCCCGCGTACGCGGCATCGGCTTCATCCGCGGCAAGGAGACCGACCGCATCCGGGCGATCGTCACCGAGCTCACCCGCGCCGGCGTGGACGCCGTCGAGCACGACGACGGCTTCACCGTCTGCCCCGGCCTACCCACACCCACCCGGTTTGCGACCTACGACGACCACCGCATGGCCATGAGCCTGTCCCTGCTCGGCCTACGCGCTCCCGGCATCGAAGTGCAGGACCCAGGGTGCGTATCCAAGACCTACCCCAACTTCTTCATCGACCTCCGCAGGCTCGGCTGATGAAGTCCGCGGGAAGATCCTCATTCGGACGGACGGTGCGCTGGGTCTCAGGGAGAATGCGATCGTGATTGACCGCGATGCCCTGCTCATCCAAGCCAATTCCTTTGGTTCTGCAGCCCGGGAGTACGAGCGTGGCCGCCCGCCATACCCGGTGGAGGCGATCGACTGGCTGCTGGCTGAGACCGGTCCCCGCGTTCTAGACCTGGGTGCCGGGACGGGGCAGCTAACCCGCCAGCTGGTATCGCGAGGTCTGGACGTCGTTGCCGTCGAGCCGTCACGGTGCATGCGCGAGGGCCTGGTCCAAGCGGTGCCCGATGCTGAAGTCCTCGCGGGGGCCGCTGAGGACATTCCTCTGAAGGACGGCGCAGTCGACGTCGTACTGGTGGCACAAGCTTGGCACTGGGTCGACGTCGAGCGCGCCATTTCCGAGGTGGCCCGGGTGCTCGCACCCGGCGGCCAACTTGGATTGATGTGGAACATCCGCGACGAACGTGTGAGCTGGGTGTCTCGACTGGGACGCCTGATGCATCAGGGGACCGAGCAGGACATGAACAGCGAGCGCCCGCACGTTGGGAGACCCTTTGCTGCGATTGAGCGGTTGGACGTGGAGTGGACCCACGACGTCACCCGCGAGGCGCTGCTCGACCTCGTCGCTTCCCGCAGCTACATCATCACGCTCACCCCGGAGGAGAAAGCCGCCGTCCTGGACCGTGTGCGCACGCTGCTGGGTACTCATCCGGCCCTCGCGGGCCGCAACGACATTCAGCTGCCCTACGTCACTCGCTGCAGCCGGACAGCGTTGACTTCCTAACGTGGCTGGGCGCCTCGGCTGACGATCCCTTGCGGGGTGCCCAACACCGCGTCTCGTGCAGCCGGGCGTCAGAGTCGGTACCCGCTCAGGGAGCCACCCCGTGCTCGCGCAGGACTTCATTCAGGGCGAGCTTGTCATGCTCCTGGCCCGGCTCGAGATAGCGCAGGACGAGCAGGCACGGGAGCCCGAAGTCGCCGCCGGGGAAGCCCTTGACGCGGCTCGAGCCGACGCAGACGGCTCGCTCAGGAGCAACGCCGCGCGCGAGCTCGTTGCCAGTCTCGGCCTCGAACACGCGCGTGCTGGCGGTGAGGATGGCGCCTGCGCCGAGTTTGGCGCCGCGGCGCACTCGCGCGCCCTCGACGACCATCGAGCGCGAGCCGATGAAGGCGTCGTCCTCGACCATGACGGGTGCGGCCTGCGGCGGCTCGAGCACGCCGCCGATGCCGACCCCGCCGGACAGGTGCACGTTGCGGCCGATCTGGGCGCACGAGCCGACGGTCGCCCACGTGTCGACCATGGAGCCGCTGCCGACGTAGCCGCCGATGTTGGTGAAGCTCGGCATCAGGACCGCGCCCGGCTCGATGTGGCTGCCCCACCGGGCGATCGCGCCGGCCACGACGCGCACGCCTGGAAAGCTCGTCTTGAGCGGCACGCGGTCGTGGACGTAGGAACCGCCGTGGCTGCCCTCGGCCATCGGAAGCACGGTGAAGGACAGCAGGATCGCCCGCTTGGCGCGCTCGTCGACCACGACGCCGTCGCCCTCGACATGGGCGACTCGCGCCTCACCGGCGTCGAGCAGGTCGACGGCGGCTACCACCTGCGCGCGGGCATCCTCGTCGTCCGGGCCGAGCGTCGCGCGCCGCTCCCACAGCTCGTCGATGACGGGGTCGATGGTGATGTCGGTCATGCCGGGGAGGCTACTGCCGGGCCGAGACGACTCGCGGGCCCTTGGCAGGTCACGCCAAGACCTACATGAGCAAGGGGAACGCGCAACGGCGCCGCTCGGCGGAGCGGGAAACCAATCACCGGTGCCCTGTAGAGGATCCCTACGGGACGCCGGCGCGCCAGGATTGATCCGCCGGGATGTTCCCGTGGTTGGTTCGGGTTGCAGTGCAGGGCTCTGGCTCCGTCAGTCAGCGTTGATCTGCCGAGTACGGGTGAGCGCCTTCTCGAGGACGATGCTGCGGTAGTTGGTGATGCTCCAGTCGAGCTCACCGATGCGGACGTAGCCGCGGCGCCCGTACCAGCCGAGCAGTTCGTGGGCGTGCTCAGAGGTGTCAATGACGGCTGTCTCGGCTCCAAGTTCAACGAGTTGCTGCTCAGCTTTACGCAGCAAGAGATCTCCGATCCCATGCTTGATGAGGTGCGACGCCACCGCTAGCTGGTAGAACGTTCCGACCGCTGGCCGGTCGTAGTACGGGTTACCCCCGCGGTGGGGACTTTCTGCGGTGCGACTCGGAGCGGCCACCGTGACAGTCCCCACGAGAGCGCCGTCGATGTGGGCCAGCCAGCACTCAGCGCCACGAAGCCGGTAGGCGGTGTCAGCTTCTGTCTGATGCGACGCGAAGAACCTGCGCCCTTCCGCCGCATGCTGCGCGTACGCGTCGTGAAGCAAACCGGTGAGGGCTTTCAGCGAGTCCGACTCTTCCTCCCAGCGGCGTAGACGCACTCGCCCCCTGTTCTGCCAGGTGCTCATGCCTGAGGATCACGCGATTGGCAAAGAGACGGCAAGCCGTTTCCTCATAAGCGGTGTCCCGCAAGCCGATCCCCTGCGGGTCATTTGCGTCGTCGTGCTCCCAGAGGCCCAGGCACAGCAGAACCTCCTCCAGGGCGTGCAGCGGTGCCAGCAGCTCGCCGTCGAGGTCGACCACAAGCACGGTCCGCTGCTCCGCCGGGGCCCCGCCGGCCGCTTCGGACTGGCCCGTCGTCCACTCAGCCACGGGTGGACGACCGTTCGGTGGCCGTGGGGCCGCTCAGGCCGGTGGCCCGGCCGATGTCGACCCACGAGGCTCCGGCGGTGACGGCGGTGCGCACCGCCTCGTCAAGTGCACGGGTAGCGGCGGTCTGCCGGGCGGCGGCCTGCTCGACGTCTTCGAGGGCCTGCCATCCGGCGATGTGCCGGCGCCACTCGCGCATGACGCGCTCCTCGTCGGCGGCCTCCAGATCTGCCCACGGGCCGGGCATGGCGAGCCGCCGCGCCGCCGGGTCGGCCAGCTCCCATGCGGTCACGCGGACCCAGGGAATGCCGCGCCAGCCGCAGGTGCAACCGGCGACCCAGCCGACCACCTCCGCGTCCGGGCGCCACTCCTCGGCCTCGTCGATCACCTCGCAGTGCACCGGGCCGCCGGTCTCGGCCGGCGCGATCCCGTCACCGCCGATGACCGCGCCGTCGTGCCACACGCCCTCGACGGAGCAGCCGTCGCGGTAGGTCAGCCGCACCCGGTCGTCGTCCCGCGGCCCGTCGTCGGGTCGGCGGGCGATTAGCAGCCCGCGGGCGCTGCTGGTGCCGGCGCCCTGGGCGCCGTCGGCGAACAGGGGCACGACCCAGCCCTCGTGCTCGTGGCCGTTCACGACCGGACCTATCCAGCCCATCGCTCCTCCTCCGGGTGCCTACAAGCAGCGTCGTCATCCCGTCTTCGCCGCAGGCCTGCTTCGGGCGCTTCTGTGGACGACCGTCGTTGTCCACAGGTGCAGGTAGCGCCGGCCGGCGCGCGTGAACGCCAGCCCCCGATCACCAGGCCGCACATCGACGCGCTGAGCGACGAAGTCGGTCCGGTCACGTTCGACCGGCAGCCTGATGTCGGCAGGCAGGAGGCGCATCGCACGAGCTCGCCGACGGCGTTGGCCATCCGCAGGACGCCACGTCACGCGGCTGCAGTCAGCCCGCCTGCCCATGGCGGGCCTGGACCCACGCGTCGAGGTCGCCGCGGCGGTAGAGGACGCGGCGGCCGAGGCGGAAGCTGTGCGGTCCGGTGCCGAGGTGGCGCCAGTACCGAAGGGTGGCGACGGGAGCGCGCAGCACGTCGGCGGCCTCGCTGATGGTGAGGAGGTCGGACTGGTCGGCGGTGTGGTCGGACATGGCGGACTCCAAGCTGGCGGGCGTCACGGGTGTACTCCTAGAAGGCGCCGTTTCCCGGCCCTTGGTGACAGCCCACAGCCAACTTCTTCAGTTTTCCTCCGGTTCTTCTCCCGTCCTCCTCCTGTTGTGCGCGTCCCGCTCCGGAGTTCGGGATCAGGTGCGCTGCCTGGACCGGCGTTGCGTCCCGCCGGAGCTACCAGGTTGGGAACCTCTCGTCAGGGCGTCCGCTTGCACCGGAGGAATACGGGAGGTCCGCAGCTGACACTCGCGTGAGGCACCCTTTGTCTGCGTCGAGCCGGTCGCACGCCGCAACCCGGCGCTCCCGATCGTGTCCCTTTCTCACGAGCAGCCCGGGGCAGCTCCACTCCGCAGGCTTCCCCACAACCCGCCCAACTCCGGTCGCGCCGGGCGGGGGAAGGGTGGGCCGGAGGCCCATCCCGCAGGGACGCACAGCGCCCTTCCGGCGGCCGGCGCGACCGGACACGATCCCAGGGGTTGGGGGAGGCGGCCCTCCCGGGTCCACCGCTGGCACGGGCTCATGGGCCCGGAGACCGCGGGGCCATCGCGTCGGGCTCGACGGAGGTCGTCAGTCGGCACTCAGTCCGCCGCTCGGGCGGCGTCGGTGCCCCCGGCGCGTAGATGCTGGTGGGCAGCGCGTAGTCGAGGGGATCGCGAGCACGGTTCGGGCAGGGATCGTCGAGGGAGGACTGCAGGAGGCAGGGACGGTCATGCCGCCCACCGCGGCCAGATGCCCCCCACTCGCCCCAACTCGTACAAGTGCACCGCTAGACGTAAGGAACGAAAGCTACTACGTTCCTTACGTCTAAGGAGGCAGTCGTGACCGTGCCACTCACTCGCGAGACCTACCTGCCCGACGCGGGCGAGGAGATCGCGCGCGTGCACGACTTCCTGGTCGCCCATGAGAAGGCCGGTGGGGAGGTGTCGGAGCCCCGGTATTTCCTCGCCGGGGTGGACGCCGATGAGCAGGTCGAGCTTCCGCACGAGGCCTATCGGGTCCTGCGTCAGGTCATCGAGGCGATGCGGCGCAACTTGGCGGTCACCGTGGTCCCGCAGGCGCAGACCCTCACGACGCAGCAAGCCGCCGATCTCCTCGGTGTCAGCCGGCCCACCGTGGTGAAGCTCCTGGACGACAGCAAGATCCCGTTCGAGCGGACCGGCACCCACCGTCGCATCCTCCTGCAGGATCTGCTGGCCTACCGGGATCAACGTCGTGAGGAGCAGTACGCCGCACTGGAGGCGATGAACGTCGACCTGGGCGAGGACGAGGACGTCGCAGCGGTGCTCGACCAGCTGCGCGAGGCCCGCCGGACCGTGGCCCGCCGCCGCCGGGGCGCCGCCACGGATTGAGGTCCCCGGCCCTGCCCCGACGACGCTCGTCGCCAGGTTGAGAACATGACCCGGTGATCACAGCACTGCTCGACACCTCGGTGCTGTGGCCGAGCCTGCAGCGAGACTTCTTGTTGTCGTTGTCCATCGAGGGCATGTACCGGCCGGTGTGGAGCTCGGCGATCCTGGCAGAGCTGGAGGAGCACGAGAGCGTCAAGCTGCAGCGGCGGGGTGCGCCGCAGGGTGAGGCCGAGCGACGAACCAGAAGTCTGCTCGCACAGATGCGCGCCGCCTTCTCCGACGCCGAGGTCGGGGGATGGGAGCCGCTGGAAGGGACCTTCGGGCTCCCCGACCCCGACGATGAGCACGTCGTCGCCGCTGCCGTCATCGCAGGTGCCGGCGTGGTCGTCACCGCCAACGTCAAGGACTTTCCGGCGGCCACGCTGCCAGACGCCCTCGTTGCTGTGCCACCTCAAGAATTCGCACTGAACACCGTGGGCACGGACCCGCGCCGAGCGCTGCGGGCCGTCCACGCGATCGCCGACCGCAGCGGCCGGATCGGCGAGTCCTGGACCGTATCGGACGTATTGGATCGCCTCGAGACCCGCTACGGCATGGGCGAGGCCGTCGAACTGCTTCGACAGGTGGCGGACGGAACCCGCTGACGGATCGTCCGGGTGTCGAAGGCCTGACTCAGTCCACACTCAGTCCGCATTCAGTCCGCAGAACGTCCAGTCGGGACCCTCCACGGCTGTCATCCACAAACGGTATAAGCCCAGGTCAGCTACCATATTCGTCGGTGGCCGGCAACGGTCAATCACCCACGGAACACATTCCTAAACCGTGTGTCGCAGGTTCGAATCCTGCCGGGGGCACCAGACCGCCGCGTCGTCCGCCCGTCTGCCTCGCCGGCCCGCCGGGGGACGCGGTGCACGTCCCCCGGCCCACTCGCTCAGCGTCGGCCGAGCTGGAAGATCGAGATCGTCCCGTCGTCCTCGTTGCTCGTCAGGAACAGGTGCTGGCGCTGCACCGCGAGCAGCCCCTCGGGGGCCTCCCCGGTCGGCAGAACCTGCAGCAGCCGGGGCCGCGACTCGTCGCGGATGTCGTAGACCAGCACCGCGTCGCCCCGCTCCGAGCCGATGAAGGCGTAGTCGGTGCCGCGCAGGGAGGCGATCTCCACCCCCTCGAACTCCGCGCCCTTGTCGTCGCTGCGGCCATCGGGGTAGGAGCCGACGCCGGCGAGGGCCTGCTCCGCGCTACCCCCCGACGTGAAGACGATCCGCCCGGTGGGTGAGAAGACCGTCCACCCGCGGCCACCGCTGGGCTCCGCGGCGAGGTCGCCCTCGTCGGCGGTGACCAGGTTGCCGTCCGGGGTCCACTGGACGGCGTCGGGCTCGCGCGGCGCCTCGAGCCGGTCGTCGAAGGCGACGACGTCGTCGTCGACCGTGTCCGCGTCGGTACGCACCACGGTCCCGGCGGAGAAGGAGCGCACGACGCGGCGCGCGTGCAGGTCGACCAGGGCGACGGCGTTGTTCTCCTGCAGGGTGACCGCCGCGATCCCGCGGCGGTCGATGTCGACGTACTCGGGCTCGGGGTCCTCGGGGTACCGCGCACCCGGGAGACCGGTCAGGTCGACCCGGTCGGCCGTCCAGCGCGCGGGCGCTCCCTGCAGGTCCACGACGGCCAGGAAGCCCGCCGGCGCCTGGGGCAGGCCGCCTTGGACGCCGCCGACCTCGATGTCCTCGTCGCGCTGGTTCTCGATGGCGACCGCGGCGACCGATCCCTCCGGGCTGATGCTGATGGAGTCGGGCTGCCCACCGAGGTCGATGGTCCGGACCACCGCGCGGGTGCGCAGGTCGATCACGGCCAGCTCCCCGGAGGGCTGGGTGGAGGACGTACTCGTGTCGACCACCGCCAGGGCGAACCGCCCGTCGCGGGTGACGGCGACCGATGTCGGCTCACCGCCCACCGGCACCGTGCCGAGCGTGCGCGGACGTGCCGGGTGGGTCAGGTCGACCAGGCCCACCTCGCCGATGGCGGAGTCGGTGTAGAGCAGCGTGCGGCCGTTCGGCGTGACCGCGAGGATCTCGGCGACCTCACCGCTCACCGCGAACGTGGCCACCTCGGTGAAGCCGCGGTTCGGGCCGCCGTGAGCGCCGCCGGGGGTCGCACCCGCGGGGCTCACGGCGGCGGCGATCAGCAGAGCGGCGGCGGGCAGGGAGCAGACGAGCGATCGGGCACGGCGGGAAGGCACGGGGACTCCAGGGGTCGCGGGACACGTGGTCGGAATGTGTCGAGCGCCGGCGACGGGCGGATGGCCGGCGGGCCAATCGCCGGTGTCCGGTGGGCGGCGAGCGCGGACCGGAGGCCGGGCGGCGCAGGCGTCGCGCGGTCGGCGCCCTCGTCGTCGTGGTGCCGGGTGGCCGTGGCAGGTCCGTGGCATGGTGGCTCCCGCCCGGGACCTCCGACCCGGGAATCGTCCCGCCACGGCGAAAGAGGCATCGTGACCTCCACCCGCACCCGGTCCCGTCGCCGGTTCGCATCCCCCGGCCGGGGACGGCGCGCTGCCGGCGTCCTCGTTCTCCTGGGCCTCGTCGCAGCCACGGGGTGCTCGGCCGACGACGCCGCCGGTTCCGCGCCGTCCACCGGTGCCGCGCCGTCCTCCGGTTCTCCGGCGACCTCGACGGCTGCCACGGGTGAGTACGACTTCTCGGCGGTCGAGCCGATCGTCGAGGAGTTCCTCGCCGAGCACGACCTGGACGGCGCCGGCCTGGTGGTCGTCGAAAAGGACGAGGGGATCGTCGGCGAGCAGTACTTCGGTGACGTCGGCCCCGACCGGGTGTCGCTGGTCGCGTCGGCGTCGAAGACGGTCACGGCCGGGGTGCTGGTCCGCCTCGCCGACCAGGGTCTGCTCGACCTCGACCGGCCGATCGCGGAGTACGTCGACTGGGCCGCCGGCCACCACCCCGACATCACCGTCGCCCAGCTGCTGTCGAACAGCTCCGGCCTGGTGGGACTCCTGCCCACCCCCGCGTACGGGCCCTACCTCTGCCAGTTCCTGCCGACGGCGGAGCTGGAGGACTGCGCGGCCACCGCCTGGGCGACGCCCGACGACGACGGCGACGTCGTGCCGCCGGACACCGAGTTCCGCTACGGCGGAGTGCAGTGGCAGATCGCCGGTGCCGTGGCCGAGACCGTCTCCGGCAAGAGCTGGTCGCAGCTGCTCGACGAGACCTACCTCGAGCCGTGCGGCGTCGAGTCGCTCGGCTACAACAACCACTGGACCCAGGTCGGTGACGGCGGGTTCGGCTACCCGGCCGGCTTCGACGGCGACATCGGCGTGCTGGCCCCGACCGAGAACCCCCACATGGAGGGCGGGCTGTACATCCAGCCGGCCGACTACGCGCAACTGCTCCTCATGCAGCTGCGGGAGGGCCGCTGCGGCGACACGCAGGTCCTGGCCCCGGAGTCGGTCGAACGCATGCAGACCGACCGGATCGGTGCGGCGTACGACGGGGAGACCATGACCGGTACGGGCTACGGGTTCGGCTGGTGGGTCGGCCGCGACGACAGCAGCCGCATCACCGACGCCGGTGCGTACGGGACGGTGCCGTGGCTCGACCTCGACGGCGGGTTCGGCGCCTACCTGGTGCTCGAGGCCGAGGCGGAGCTCGGGATGTCGCTGGCCGCGCAGCTGTACGAGCCGGTCGAGGACGCGATCACGGCCGCCCGGTAGCCGCCGTCTCCCCGGCCGTGGATGTCTCACCGGTTACCGGAACGGATCGACGCGTGGGACCGTTGTCGCTCGCGGGTGCCGCGCGGCGCCCGCACCTCCGTCGAAGAGAGACATGAGTACCAGTCACGATCCCCGGGCCACGACGTCCTCCGCCGGTGAGGGGGTGCGTGGCCGGTGACCGAAGTCCTGTCTCTGCTGCTGGGTGTGCTGGTCGTCCTGGCGATCACCGCCGTCACGGGTTACTTCGTGGCGCAGGAGTTCGCCTACATGGCGGTCGACCGCTCGACGCTGTCCGCGCGCGCCGCGGCCGGTGACGCGGCCGCCGAACGAGCGCTGACGGTCACCCGACGCACCTCCTTCATGCTCTCGGGAGCCCAGCTCGGCATCACCGTGACCGGCCTGCTGGTCGGCTACGTCGCCGAGCCGCTGATCGGTCAGTCGCTGGGCGCACTGCTCGGCGGCGTGAACGTGCCCGCCGGCGTGAGCGTCGGCATCGGCGCGGTCCTCGCGCTGCTGTTCTCCACGCTGGTGCAGATGCTGTTCGGGGAGCTGTTCCCGAAGAACCTGGCGATCGCGAGGCCGGAGCCGGTCGCGCTCTGGCTGGCGACGTCCACCGTGCTCTACCTGAAGCTGTTCGGCTGGCTGATCTGGGTGTTCGACCAGGCGTCGAACCTGCTGCTCAAGGCGCTCAAGATCGAGCCGGTGCACGACGTCGAGCACGCTGCCACCGCCCGCGACCTCGAGCACATCCTCGAGGACTCCCGCGAGAGCGGGAACCTGCCCGCGGAGCTGTCGATGATGCTCGACCGCATCCTCGACTTCCCGAACCGCGACGTCGAGCACGCCATGATCCCGCGCCCGCGGGTGGACACGGTCGCCACCACCGACACGGTCGGTCACCTCCGCGAGCTGATGGCCCACGGCCACACCCGCTACCCCGTGCTCGACAACGCGAGCGGTGACGTGATGGGTGCGGTGCACCTCGCGGACCTGCTGACGACGACGGCGCCCGACGACGCACCGGTGACCGCCATGGCCCGCCCCTGCCTGGTGGTCTCCACCTTCACCTCGCTGCCCGACGCGCTGCGCCAGCTGGCCGACACGGGCAACCAGATGGCCTGCGTCATCGACGAGTACGGCGGCTTCGCGGGGGTGATCACGCTGGAGGACCTCGCCGAGGAGCTGGTCGGGGAGATCACCGACGAGCACGACGACGCGCGCCCCGACTACGTCCCGGTCGAGGGCGACGGCGTCTGGGAGATGCCCGGTGATGTCCACGTGGACGAGGTCGAGCGGGCGCTCGCCGTCGACCTGCCCCGCGGGGACTACGAGACGATCGCCGGCCTGGTCATCGCCGCCGCGGGGACCCTGCCGGAGCCAGGCGCCCGCCTGACCATCGAGCTGCCCCCGGACCCCGGCGACCTCGTGCACGCCGACGAGCCGGAGCCCCGCCTGCTGAGCGTCGAGGTGCTCGACGTCGAGCGGCACGTGCCCTCCCGCGTGCGGCTGGAGCTGCCCGACCGCGCCGCGTCCGCGGCTGCCGACGCGACCTCCGAGGAGACCTCCCGATGACCGACAACCCGTGGGTCGTCGTCGCCGCGACCGTCGTGATCGTCGCGCTGAGCGCGTTCTTCGTGGCGGTCGAGTTCGCCGCGCTCGCCGCCAAGCGGCACCGGCTCGAGGAGGCGGCGCCCGACAGCCGCGCGGCGCGCGCGGCGCTGCGCAACTCCTCGGAGCTGACGCTGCTGCTGGCCGGCTCGCAGCTGGGCATCACCGCCGCCACGCTGGCGCTCGGCGCGATCAGCAAGCCGGCCGTGCACCACTGGCTCACCCCGCTGTTCGAGGACTGGGGGCTGCCGCTGGTCGCCGCCGACGTGGTCGGGTTCGTCCTGGCCCTGCTGGTCGTCACCTTCATCCACCTGGTGGTGGGCGAGATGGCGCCCAAGTCGTGGGCGATCGCGCACCCCGAGCGCTCGGCCACGCTGCTCGCCGTCCCGATGCGTGCCTTCATGGCGGTGTTCCGGCCGCTCCTGCGCGGGCTGAACGCCGCGGCGAACCGGCTGCTGCGCTGGGTGGGCGTGGACGCCGTCGACGAGCTCGCCGTGGGCCACAGCCCCGATGCGCTCCGGCACCTGGTCGAGCACTCGGCGAACGTCGGTGCGCTGGACGCCAGCTTCTCCGAGCAGATCGGCGGCGTGCTCGAGCTCGAGCACCTCACCGTGCGCGACCTCGTCGACCCGGACGTGGCGCTGGCGGCCGTGCCCTTCGAGGCCTCCGCCGGCGAGGTCCGCGCGGCCACCCGACGCACCGGGCACCTGCGCATCCTCACCCGCGACGGCGACCGGATCGCCGGTGTGGTGCACGTGCGGGACACGCTCGCCGCGCCCGACGAGGCACCGGTGGCGCAGTTCGTCCGGCCGGTGTTCAGCCTGGCCGCGGACACCACCGTGCACGCCGCGCTCACGGCCATGCGCGAGACCCGTAACCACCTCGCCGTCGTCACCGACGCCGACGCCGTCGTCGGGGTGCTCACCCTGTCCGACGTGCTGCGCCGGCTGTTCCCGCCGCAGGAGGTGGTGACCGCGTGACCGTGGCGCGCGGCGGCGCGGGAGGATGGACGGCATGAGCCAGGTCGTCGTCAACGCCGAGAAGATCATCTCCGCACCCGCCGAGCAGGTGAGCCGGGCGCTGGCCGACTACGAGACGGTCCGCCCCCGGATCCTGCCGGTGCAGTTCAGCGAGTACCGCGTCGAGAGCGGCGGTCACGGCGCCGGCACCCGCGTGCACTGGCGGTTCGCCGCCACGTCCAAGCGGGTGCGCGACCAGCTGCTCGACGTCACCGAGCCGGCGCTGGGCACCCTCGTGGAGACCGACCGGAACTCCTCGATGGTCACCACCTGGACGGTGCTGCCCGAGGGCACCGGCGGCTCCACCGTGAAGGTGCGCACGACGTGGGACGGCGCCGGCGGCATCGGCGGCTTCTTCGAGCGCACCTTCGCGCCCAAGGGGCTGGGCCGGGTGTACGTCGACGTGCTGCACCGCCTCGAAGCCGAGCTCGCCGCCGGCTGACCCGGGCGCGCGGGCCGATTCGCAGGGACCATGGGCCGGTGACCCTCGCTCGTCCCGCCGCGACCGGCACCCCGCTGGACGCCCTGGCCGACCTGGTGGCCGACGGCGACGTCGTCGTCCTGTCCGGTGCCGGCCTGTCCACCGACTCGGGGATCCCGGACTACCGCGGCGCGACCGGCAGCCTGCGCCGGCACACGCCGATGACCTACCAGACCTTCACCCGCGATCCCCGTGGGCGGCACCGGTACTGGGCGCGCAGCTTCGTCGGCTGGCGGCAGATGCGCGACGCGCGGCCCAACGACGGGCACCGGGCGGTGGGCCGGCTGCAGGCCGCCGGGCTGCTCGGCGGCCTGATCACGCAGAACGTCGACGGGCTGCACCAGGCCGGCGGCGCGGCCGACGTCGTCGAGCTGCACGGTGGACTGGACCGGACGGTGTGCCTGGGGTGCGGGGACGTGGCCGACCGCGGGGCCCTGGACCAGCGGCTGCGGGCCGCCAACCCCCGCTTCGGGCCGCGGGTCGACGAGATCAACCCCGATGGCGACGCCGAGCTCCCCGACGAGCTGCTCGAGGGCTTCGTGATGGTCGGGTGCCTGGCGTGCGGCGAGGACCTGCTGAAGCCCGACGTCGTCTTCTTCGGGGAGACGGTGCCCCGCGACCGCGTCGACCACTGCTTCGGGCTGGTCGAGCGGGCCGGCAGCCTGCTCGTCCTGGGCTCGTCCCTGACCGTGATGAGCGGCTACCGGTTCGTGCTGCACGCCGCGAAGCTGGGCATCCCGGTCGCGATCGTCACCGTCGGGCCGACCCGCGGTGACGCCAAGGCCGACGTCCGGGTCGACGCCCCGCTGGGCGAGGTGCTCCCGGCGCTGGCCGAGCGCCTGGCCGGATGACCCGCGAGGTCGAGCGCACCGACGACGGCCGGTACGTCGTCGTCGACGGCCGGCGCTGGCGGACGGCGGATCCGGCGCTGCCCGACGACGTGCGCGAGCGGCTGCTGCACCACCTGGGCGTCGGCCGGTCCGGGGTGCGCACCGCGAAGTCCGCCGGGGACGACGCGGCCGTCGCCGCCGCCCGGGCGCGGGTGCAGCTGGCCAAGACCGGGTTGGGGGAGCGCGGCACCGCCTGGTGGGACCAGGACGACGCGCAGCGGCGGGCCCGCTGGGAGGCCGCGCTGCGCGACCTCGACGGTTGCTGACGGGCCTCCCCGCCCCCCACCACCCGCACGCTCGCGGCGTGCCCCTGCGGGAAGGCCACCGGCTGGTCCGGCGGGCACGGCCCGATTCGGTGAGGATGGGCGGCGATGCAGACCTTCGTGCCGGTGGCCGACTTCGAGGAGAGCGCGCGGCTGCTGGACTCCCCGCGGCTGGGCAAGCAGCGGGTCGAGACGCTGCAGATCCTGCGCGCCCTCGAGCTGCCCGACTACGGCTGGGCCAGCCACCCGGCGGTGACGATGTGGCGGGGCCGGACGCCGGCGCTGGTCAGCTACGGGCTGGCGATGGTGCGGGTCTGGCGCGAGCGCGGCTTCGCCGACAGCACCGAGACCCTGATCGGGGAGTTCGCCCCCGACGTGGTCGGCCGCCCGCAGGAGGAGCTCGCCGCGGCCGGGCTGCTGCCGTCGTGGATCGGGAACGAGGAGCTGCACCGCTCGCACCGGTCCAACCTCGTGGCCAAGGACCCGGAGTTCTACCGCGCCCGCTTCGCCGGGATGTTCGGTCCGGAGCCTGACGACCTGCCCTACCTGTGGCCGGGTCCGGACGACGTCGCGCCGTCCCCGTCACCCGAAGGCGTCGGCGTGTGGGTGGTGCGGCCGCGTGTGCACGACGAACTGGGCGCCTGCCTCGCCACCGGGGTGGTGGGGCTCGGCACGCAGTCGGGCATCGACGTCGACGCCACGGGGCTGGACCCGGTCGAGCTGCGGAACCTGGCCAAGGAGATCTCCGGCCGCCGCCCGGCCAAGGACCTGCGGCAGCTGTCGGCCTTCCTCGACGAGATGGCGCCCGGGGACCGCGTCGCGCTGCCCGTCGAGCACGGCGCCGGGCTGCTGCTGGGGGAGGTCGTCGGGGACTACCTCTTCCAGGGGCGCGAACTGCTGCCGCACCGGCGACCGGCGCGCTGGGAACGGGTGGTGCCGCGGTCGGCCGCGCTGCCGCCGGCCACGCTGCAGGACCCCCGGGCGCTGTTCCGCGTCGTCCTCGACCCGGCCGTCCTGGGCTGATCGGGCCGTCTCCTAGCTCCCGGGCAGGGGGATGTTCTGCAGCCGCACCTGGCCCCGGGCGACGAGCTTCCCGTCGTCGGCGCGGGTGAGCGTCACCTGCCAGAGCTGCTGGGTGCGGCCCTGCTGCACCGGCTCGGCGACGACGTCCACCCGTCCGGCGGTCATGGAGCGGATGAAGTCGGTGTTGTTGTTGACGCCGACGGAGAACTGGCCCTGGTCCTGCACCGCCCTGCTCGCCCCGATGCTCGCCGCGGTCTCGACGATGGCGCAGTAGACGCCGCCGTGGACGACGCCCCACGGGGTGTGCTGCTCGGGGCCGAACTCGGCGGTGCCGGTCACGCGGGTGCCGCTCGCCTCGCCGGTCCGGAAGCCCAGGGCGGCCACGAAGGCGGGCGGCGTGGGCGGCTGGTCGGCGCTCATGCGTCCCACACCAGGCAGAAGGGGTGCCCGACGGGATCGGCGTAGACCCGGAAGTCGCCGCCCTCTCCGGGCAGCCGGCGGGCACCCAGGGCGAGCACCTTCGGCTCGGCCTCGGCGATGTCGGCGACGCGGACGTCGAGGTGGAACTGCTGGGGGCGCTCGGGATCGGGCCAGTCCGGCGGGCGCAGGTCGGGGGCCTGCTGGAAGGCGATGCGGTAGCCGGCGCCGGTGACCACGACCCAGTCGTCCCCGGGCTCGCCCTTCACCTCCATCCCGAGCAGGCCGGCGTAGAAGCCCGCGAGGGCGTGGGCGTCGGGCGCGTCGATCACGACGGAGTGCAGCTGACCGATCATGGAGCCATCCTGGCGTCCCGGTCCGACGGTCTCCAGCCGGTTCCCGGCCGTCGACCGCACCGATCGGGCCACCACCCCCGCTGCAGCCACCGGGAGGCGTGGCGCAGGATCGGTCCGTGGCACCGACCCCGCCCGTCCTGGGCTCCCTGACCTGGCTGCCCGCCGCCGAGCACCCCGACCTGCTGGGCGCGCCCGTCGCCGCGGCGCTGTCCCAGCTCGCCGGCCCCGCCTGGGTGGCCGTGATCGACGACGAGCTCGCCGACACCGCCGCGTTCACCGAGGCCTACGGGGTGCCGGCCGAGGCGTCGGCCAACTGCGTGGTGGTGGCGGCCCGTCGCGCCGGGCAGACGACGCTCGCCGCCTGCCTGGTCCTGGCGACCACCCGGGCCGACGTCAACGGGCTGGCCCGCCGGCACCTGGGGGCGCGGAAGGCGTCGTTCGCCCCCCAGGACGTCGCCGTCGCGGAGAGCGGGATGGCCTACGGCGGCATCACGCCGGTCGGGCTGCCCTCGTCGTGGCCGGTGCTGGTCGACGCCGCCGTCGCCGCGTCCGGGTTCGTGGTCATCGGCTCGGGCACCCGCGGGAGCAAGCTCGCCGTCCCGGGCACGGTGCTGGCGGCCCTGCCGTCCGCGGAGGTGCTCGACGGACTGGGGCAGCCACTGCCCGACGAGACCGCGCCCGCACCCGCGCCGCCGGTGGGCGCCCGGCGCGCACCCGATGACAGCGACGTGGGCTGGGGAGAGCGGGCGGGTGACCCGTCCGACGACGACCGGCGTTACCTGGAGGACCGGCCGCCGCACTGGGGCAGCGACTGAGCTCAGAGCTGGCCGGGCAGCGACGTCGTCCCCGGGCCCGCCGGGTTCGCGCCCGGCCCCTGGCCCTGCTGGGCGCGCAGCAGGTCGCGGATCTCCACGAGCAGCTCGACCTGGGTCGGTGCCACCGGTCCGGCTTCCTCCCCTGCGGCGCGCCGCTCCAGCAGCTTCTTCATCGGGGTGACGACGACGAAGTAGACGACCGCCGCGGTCAGCACGAACGTGATGATGGCGTTGAGGAATGCTCCCCAGGTGAACCTCTGCTCGTCCACCTCGTAGACGCCCCCGTCGATGCCACCGCCGCCCACGAGTCCGATGAGCGGCTCGAGGAACGACTCGGTGAACGACGTGACCAGCAACGTGAACGCAGTGCCGATCACGACGGCCACGGCGAGGTCGACGATGTTGCCGCGGAGCAGGAAGTCCTTGAAGCCCTTGATCATGGGGGTCATCCAACAGCTCGTGGCGATCGTCCGCAGCACCCGCGGCGGGTCACGGTGGCGGGAGGCTCACCGTGAGCGTCGCGCTGGTGGCCGCCGCGGCCAGCCGGGCCGCGGTGCCCGTGTCCACGGCCACCAGCAGCAACCCGGCGGTCGGGTCGTCGCCGACCCCGCCGGCGGCCAGCACCCGCACACCCGAGGCCACCGTCTCGGCCGCGCCGGCACCGGGCTCGGTGGCCAGCACGTCGACCCGGTCGCCGGTGCGCACCAGCGCCGCCACGGCGAGATCGGCGAGCCGGACCGGGGCCGCCACCTGCCCGTCCGGCAGCAGCGTGGTCAGGCCCGGCCCCACGAGCCGGGTGGCGGTGAGCGGCTCGCCCGCGCCCACCGGGCCGGCGAGCACCCGGCCGACCAGCATGCCGGGCTCGGCGAGGCCACCCGCGGGGGCGGTGCCCGGCGGATAGCGGGCGAGGGCCAGGTCGGCCTCCTCGAGCGCGCGGCCGGCGTCCAGCGACCGGGCCGCGACCACCACCGGCTGCGTCCCCGGAGGTGCGGCGTCGGCCGGTGGTGCCGGACGCAGCGCCAGCGCCAGCGCGACCGCGGCCAGCAGGGCGGCGCCGATGCGCCGGGCCAGCGCGGTGGGGGAGCGGGGACGGCGGAGACGCGGCATGCCCCGAGCCTGGTCGGCCGAGCGACCCGGCGGAGCGGCAGGGCGGCGGCTGTGGAGGAACCCGTCGGTTGTGGACGGGCCCGGTCAGTCGGCTGCCTTGGCCCCGCTGCCGGAGGTGGTGGCGGGCTTGGCCGCAGCGGGCTTCGCGGGGGTGGCGCCGGCCGAGGAGGAGCTGTCCGACGACGAGTTCCCGGAGGACGCGGTCTCGGACGCGGAGGAGGCCTTGCGGCTGTCGGTCCGGTAGAAGCCCGAGCCCTTGAAGACGACGCCGACGGAGCCGTAGACCTTGCGGACCGGCGCACCGCACTGGGGGCACTCGGTCAGGGCGGCGTCGGTGAACGACTGCACCACCTCGAACTCGTGCTTCCCCTCGGGGTTGGTGCAGGCGTACTGGTAGGTCGGCACGGTGCTGGGCTCCCTGGTCGAGCGGGGTCGGTGCCGGGACTGGCACTCTCGCCCGGCGACTGCCAATGATGCGCCATCCGGAGGCCGTGCGTCCACGCGCGGGGGCGAGTGTCACCCCGCCGTCGGCGACGCCCCGTGGGACGGGCGCGCCGCCGCCCGGTGCAGACGGTCTGCCGACGGTGGCGGGCCGCGCCCGGCGGACGGCGGGACGAGCGCGGCTGGACGCGGGTGGACCCCGCCCGTGACCGTGGCCGGGCACCGTCGATCGGGCAGTACCGTCGCGCCGTGACGCAGCGGTGGCTCGACGAGGACGAGCAGCGGACCTGGCGCGCCTGGCTGTCGGTCTCCGAGCTGCTGCCCCGCGCCCTCGACGCGCAGCTGCAGCGCGACGCCGGCATCAGCCACGCCGCCTACGTGGTGCTGGCCATGCTCTCCGAGGCCCCTGACCGCAGCCGGCGGATGAGCGACCTCGCCCGCCGGTCGAACCAGTCGCAGAGCCGGTTGTCGCACACCGTGGCCCGTCTCGAGGAGCGCGGCTGGGTGCGGCGGCAGCGCTCCGCCGAGGACGGCCGCGGCAACCTCGCCGTCCTCACCGACGACGGGTGGGACGTCGTCCGGAAGCTGGCTCCCGGGCACGTCGACGCCGTCCGGGAAGCGCTGTTCGCCCCGCTCACCGCGGAGCAGACCCGCGTGCTGGGTGAGGCGTTGCACGCGGTGCTCGACCGGCTGGACCCCGACCGCAGCCTGCGCTTCCGGGACGGCGACGAGCTCACCCGCTGAGCCGCGCGCCGCCGTCCTCCCGCACCGCGGAGCGTCCTCCCGCACCGCCCACCGTGAGGGAGGAGGCGCTGGGACCAGGTCACCTGATCGTCGCAACGGACCCCCGGGGTCAGTGGCCGAGGTGGCGGTACCGGTGCAACCGGGTGCGGAAGCGCTCGGTGTCGTCGCGGCCGAGCAGCCCGGCCAGCTCCTCGCCGAGCACGCGTCCCAGCCGGAGGCAGAACTCGGTCGGCTCGTCGGCGGCGTCGGGGCGCTCGGCGACGATCCGGTCGACGATGCCCGCCCGGCGCAGGTCGGTGGCCCGGACGCCCTGCGCCTGCGCCATCTCGCCGGCGTGCTCGACGTCCCGGTGCACGATCGCCGAGGCGCCCTCCGGCGGCAGCGGCCCGAGCCACCCGTTGGCCGCGGCGAGCACCCGGTCGGCCGGCACCAGCGCCAGCGCGCCGCCGCCGGTGCCCTGCCCGAGCAGCACGGCCAGCGTCGGCGCCTGCAGCATCACCAGGTCCTGCAGGCAGCGGGCGATCTCACCGGCCAGCCCGCCCTCCTCGGCCTCCCGGGACAGCGCCGCGCCGGGGGTGTCGATCAGCGTCACCAGCGGCAGGCGCAGCTCCTGCGCGAGGTGCATCCCGCGGCGGGCTTCGCGCAGCGCGGCCGGTCCCAGCGGCGCCGCCGTCGACTGGCCGCGCCGGTCCTGCCCGAGCACCACGCAGGGGGCGCCGCCGAACCGGGCGAGCGCGAGGAGCAGGCCGGGGTCCTTCTCCCCGGCGCCGGTGCCGGAGAGGCCGACGACGTCGGTGGCGGCGGTGCGCAGCAGCCGGCGCACGCCCGGACGGTCGGCCCGCCGGGAGGCGGTCACGACCTCCCAGGCGGAGCGGGCGTCTCCATCGCCTGTCCCGCCCACCCCGGCGTCGTCCTCCGGGCCCGGACGTCCGGCCGAGGCGACGTCGACGTGCCAGGTCTGCCGGGCGGCGAGCACGCGCAGCGCCCGGTCGGCGACCTCGGCGATCTCCTCGTGCGGGACGACGGCGTCGATGAGCCCGAGCTCGGCCATGTGCTCGGCGTTCTGCACGCCCTCGGGGAACGGCTCGCCGTACAGGGCCTCGAAGACCCGGGGGCCGAGGAACCCGATCGAGGCGCCGGGCTCGGCGATGGTGACGTGCCCCAGCGAGCCCCAGGAGGCCAGGACCCCGCCGAAGGTCGGGTTGCGCAGGTAGACCAGGTAGGGGAGACCCGCCTGCTTGTGCCGCGCGATCGCCGCGGTGATGCCGATCATCTGCAGGAAGGCGACCGTGCCCTCCTGCATGCGCGTGCCCCCCGACACGGGCGCGGCGAGCAGCGGCAGCCCCTCGTCGGTCGCCCGCTCGACGGCGGCGATCAGCCGGTCGGCGGCGGCCACCCCGATGCTGCCCGCGAGGAAGCCGAACTCCCCGGCCACCACGGCGACGCGGCGGCCGCGGAGCAGCCCTTCGCCGGTGATGATCGACTCGTCCTGACGGGTCTTCTCCGCCGCGCGGGCCAGCTCCTGCGCGTACTCCTCCGCGACGTCCCGCACCGGGATGGGGGAGTCCCAGGACCGCCAGGAGCCCGGGTCCAGCACCAGGTCGCGCAGCGCACGGGCATCGAGCCGCGAGGGCGAGGGCATGCGGGGCTCCGTTCGACGGATCGGGCACGGGGTCCGCCGATGATTCCCGGCGCCGGCCGCGCAGGGAACATCGCCCCCGCACGAGGTGATCAGCGCGCCAGCCGCTGCCACCCGCCCGACGGCGTGACGACGACGGCCACCCGCCGGTCGTGGGCCTCCGTGGGCAGCTCGTCGACCAGCTCCTCGTCGAAGACCAGTGCCACGACGACGGCGTCCGGGCGGGCGTGCAGCAGGGCCCGGTCGTAGTAACCGCCGCCACGCCCCAGCCGCTGCCCGTCCCGTGACACCGCCAGCGCCGGCACGACGACGACGTCCGCCGTCCCCACCGCCGCCGCACCCAGCCGCGGGCCCACCGGTTCCAGGATGCCGAAGCGCCCCGGGGCCAGCCGGCCGGAGTCGACGGCCCACGCCAGCTCCCGGCCGTGGGGCGCGACCACCGGCAGCAGGACGCGCGCGCCCAGCCGGCCGAGCACCGCCGGCAGCCGGCCGTGCCCCGGCTCGGCCTCGTCCGGTACGTACGCGGCGACCGTCCGGGCCGACGTCAGCTCGTCCAGCAGGGCCGTGGCGAGGGCCGCGGACGCCACCGCGCGGTCGGCCGGGGTGCGGGCCCGGCGCAGGGTCAGGTGCCGTTCACGCAGCGCCGACTTCGCGGCGGCCGGGTCTCGGCAGGGAGTCATGCCCGCAGGCTAGTTAGGCTTCGACCATGACCAGCCAGGGAGCGCGACCTGCACGGAAGGCCGTCATCCCCGTGGCGGGGATGGGCACTCGATTCCTCCCGGCCACCAAGGCCGTGCCGAAGGAACTGCTGCCGGTCGTGGACCGGCCTGCGCTCCAGTACATCGTCGAGGAGGCCGCCCGCGCCGGCCTGCCCGAGGTGCTCATGGTGACCGGCCGGAACAAGGGTGCGATCGAGGACTTCTTCGACAGCACCCCCGAGCTGGAGACGGCGCTGGAGAAGAAGGGTGACGCCGGCCGCCTCGAGGCCGTCCGCGCCTCCAGCGAGATCGCCCAGGTGCACTTCGTCCGCCAGGGCGAGGCCAAGGGGCTCGGTCACGCGGTCCTGCAGGCGGCCGCGTTCGTCGGCGACGAGCCGTTCGCCGTCCTCCTGGGCGACGACCTGATCGACGCCCGCGACCACCTGCTCGAGCAGATGCTCGAGGTGCAGGCCGAGCACGGCGGCTCGGTCATCGCGCTGCTCGACGTCGGCATGGAGAACATCGACAAGTACGGCGCGGTGGCCGTGGACCCGAGCGCCGACGGCAGCGACGTCGTGACGATCACCGGCCTGGTCGAGAAGCCCCCGATCGACGAGGCGCCGAGCAGCCTGGCCATCATCGGTCGCTACGTGCTGGCGCCGGAGGTCTTCGAGGTGCTGCGCGGGACGCAGCCGGGCCGGGGTGGGGAGATCCAGCTGACCGACGCGCTGGCCACGCTGGTCGAGCGCGGCGAGCCCGTGCACGGCGTGGTCTTCGGCGGCCGCCGGTACGACACCGGCGACAAGCTGGACTACCTCAAGGCGGTCATCCGCCTGGCCGCCGAGCGCGACGACCTCGGCCCGCCGCTGCGCACCTGGCTGCACGAGTTCGTCAACGAGCTGCCGGCCGAGGGCGCGTCGTCGTCCTGAGCGGGCCCGGCCGGGGCACCATCGGGCCGCGGGGCACCGCACCGGCTCCCGATCGGGGCCGGCGGGGTCCCGCGGGCCGGTGCCGCAGAACGGCGGACGGCACGGCAGAACGGTGGTGGTGGGGATGACCGGCGATCAGGACGGCGCGGACGGAACGGGCGGGGCACCCCAGGGGTACCAGGACACCGCCCAGGTCGACCTGCCGATGACGCCGCCGCTGCCCACCCCGCGCTCGGTGGTGGAGGGCGTGGTCCCGCTGCCGCCGGCGGAGTCGGTGCCTCTGTCGGTCGTCTGCACCGTGGAACGGCACCTCGACGAGATCCTGAGCAGCGTTCCCCAGCCCGACCCGATCGAGCTCGCGGTGCTGGACGCCCAGGGCCTGCTCTGCGCCGAGGAGGTCATCAGCCAGCGCGCCCTCCCGGCGTTCGACCAGGCCGCGCTCGACGGGTACGCCGTCCGGGCCGAGGACGTCGCCGGCGCGCGGCCGGCCGCACCGGTCGCGCTGGCGGTCGTGGGGGAGGGGGTCGCGGGCGTCGGCGTGCCGTCGTCCATCGGCCCCGGCCTGGCCTTCCGGGTGTCGGCGGGCGCAATGCTGCCCACCGGCGCCGACGTCGTCGTCCCCGGGGTGTGGACCGACCAGGGCGCCGCGCGCGTGGAGGTGCTGGCCGGGCCGCCGGCCGGCGGCTACGTGCGCCGCACCGGTGACGACGTCGCCCCCGGCGACCCCGCCGTCCAGGTGGGGACGCCGATCGGCCCGGCCCAGATCAGCCTGCTGGCGGCCGTCGGGCGCGAGCGCGTCCTGGTCCGCCCCCGGCCGCGGATCGCCGTCCTCTGCGCCGGCACCGAACTGGTCGACGTCGGCACCTCGCCGGCCCCCGGCCAGGTCGTCGACGTGAACAGCTACGCCCTGGCCGCGGCCGCCCGCGACGCCGGCGCCGAGGCCTACCGGTCCGGGATCCTGCCGTCGGACCGGCGCCGGCTGACCGAGGTGCTCGAGAGCCAGTTGCTGCGCAGCGACCTGGTGCTCATCGCCGGCACCTTCGCCCCCGGGGGCATGGACCTGGTCCAGGAGGTGCTGGGCGAGCTGGGCCGGATGCAGTTCCGTCAGGTGACCATGCACCCGGGTCCGGTGCAGGGGTTCGGCCGGCTGGGCCGCGATCAGGTGCCGGTCATCTGCGTACCCGGCGAGCCGGTCGCCGCGCTGGTCGCCTTCGAGGTGTTCGTGCGCCCGGCGATCCGGCTGATGCTGGGCAAGCGCCAGCTCTTCCGCCGCACCGTCCAGGCGGTCGCGGGCCAGCCCCTGGTCTCGCCGCTGGGCTACCGCCAGTACCTGCACGGGACGGTCATGCGGCACCCCGACGGCGGCTACGTCGTCGAGCCCGTGGGCACCGGCACCGAGGCCCTGCTGGCCCGCATGGCGCGGGCGAACTGCCTGATCGTCGTGGACGAGGACGTCACCGAGGTGGCCGCCGGCGCCCTCGTCACGGTCATGCCCCTCCTGCTCGGCGGCTGAGCTGGAACCCGCGCCGCACCCGGGGTGGCCGGCCCGGCTGAGCTGGGGACCGGTGGAGCTGCACCCGCTGCGCCGCCGGGACGCCGTGGAGTGGAGCCGGCTCCGGACGGACAACGAGGACTGGCTGCGGCCGTGGGAGCCCACCGCCGCGCAGTCCTGGGCGGTGCGGCACGACCCGGCGGCCTACCGAGCCATGCGGCGGGCGCTGGTGCGGCGAGCGCGCACGGGCGTCACGGTGCCGCTGGCCATCCGCGTCGACGGCCGGCTCGCCGGTCAGGTGACGGTGGACAACGTCGTCCGCGGGGCGCTGCGGTCGGGGTGGCTCGGCTACTGGATCGACCGCCGGGCCGCCGGGCGGGGCATGGCGTCCCTCGCCGTCGCCCTCGTGTGCGACCACGCCTTCGGCGCCATGGGGCTGCACCGGCTGCAGGCCGACATCCGCCCCGAGAACGGGCCCAGCCGCCGGCTGGTGGAGCGGCTGGGCTTCACCCAGGAGGGCGTGCTGCGCCGCTACCTGGACATCGACGGGCAGTGGCGCGACCACCTGGCGTACGCACTGCTGGACGACGATCTGCCGCGCGGCGTGCTCGCGCGCTGGCAGGGCGGAACGGGCCGGTGACCCGGTCGATAGCACGGTGCCGGATCGGCGACCGGCTCTCCGGTGTCGACACGCCGCGCCCTCGTCACACCAGTCACACGACTGATCAGCGACACGCCGCGCGCCTCCCTCGTTCGGACCGGCCGTCTGCCTAATCTCCCCCTCGCGAGTGACTCATGTGACGGGTGGTGTTCGAAATGGGATCAGGCGTGCTACTGGCTGCTCTGGTCGTCCTCTGGTTCGTGGTGCTCGTCCCCATGGTGGTGACCCGCGGCGATGCGCAGGACGACCTGACGGCGCGTGCCGACTCCGGCCGGACGCTGCAGCGGCGCCGGGCGGCGAGCCCCGTGGTCCACGCCGAGACCGAGCGGGTGTCCATCGACCGCGAGGCGCTGTTCACCAGCGGTGAGCTGAAGGTCGACGTGCACGCGCTGCGCCGTCGCACCCTCGGCGGGCTGGTCGCGCTCGCCGTCCTCGCCCTGGTCGGTGCCCTGGCGTACAGCTCCTGGCTGTGGGTCGCTCAGCTCGTCCTGGACGTCGCCGTCGTCGGGTACGTCCTGGTGCTCCGCAAGGTGGCCCGCCGCGAGCGGCTCGCCGCCCGCCGGGCCGCCCGTGCCGCGTCCCGCGAGGCGCTGCGCCCCGCCGCCCTCCCCGAGCAGCGCAGCGCGCCCGCACCGCGGCCGGCCCCGGAGGTCCACGAGACCGTGGCCGCCCAGGTCCTGCCCAGCCTGCCGCACCCCAGCCTGCCGCTGGCCCCGGTGGCCCAGTTCCGGGGCCGCGTCGTGAGCGCACGCACGCCGGCTCCCGCCGGCTGGCAGCACAGCGCCGTCGTCGGCCTGGACGACGACGACATCGGTTTCGCCGACATCGACGAGTACCAGCCGCGCCGGGCGGCCAACGCCTGAGAGAGGACCGTCCTGCCCACCGCCGCGCGCAGGCTCGCGGCGGTGGGCAGGACGGCCACCCGGTGGTGGCGACATGAGCAGAGCACGGTAAAGTCGGGCTCGAAGGGGCTGTGGCGCAGTCCGGTAGCGCACCTCGTTCGCATCGAGGGGGTCAGGGGTTCAACTCCCCTCAGCTCCACCCAGCAGGTCACGAACGCCGTCGGGCATCCGCCCGGCGGCGTTCGTCGTGTCCGGTGCCGGGCCGCCGCCTGATCCTGGCGCGGTCCCGGCACCCTCCGTGACGACGCTCAGGGATTGCGTGCCACCGGGAGATCTCCGAGACCGGCACGTCCGCATTGCGATTGTGGGCGGGTAGGTGAGGCTGCTACCCATCCCTGCGTGATCAGGGCACATGCGGCGCGTGGACGCCGGGGACGGGGTGGCGCTCTCGCCGCCGTGGTGCGCGTCGCGATCGTGGCGGCGCTGGTTGCCGCGGGCGTCGTCGCGGCGCCGGCAGCCGGTCAGGCCGCGCCCTCGCTGCCGCCCGGGTTCGCCGTGCGCGACATGCCCAGCGGCCAGAGCGAGCTGCTGACCGACTTCGCCTTCGCCCCCGACGGCAGCTACTTCACCTCGGGCAAGAACGGCCGGGTCGCCTGGGTCTCCGCCGACGGCGCGACGGTCCGGACGCTGGCCACCCTCCCCGTCGTCACCGTCCAGGACCTCGGCCTCAACGGCATCGCGGTGGCGCACGACTACGCGACCTCCCGGGTCATCTACCTCGCCCGGACGCTGATGGTGAACAACCAGTGGACGATGCGGCTGAGCGCGGCGACGGTGCAGGGCCCCACGCCCACCTCGCTCGCGCCCGAGCGGGTCATCTGGGACCTGCCGATCGGAGCCGACGTCCACACCATCACCGGCATCGTGGCCGCTCCTGACGGCACCCTCTGGGTGACCATGGGCGACGCCGCCGACTTCCGCTTCGTCGACCCGGCTGCGCTGCGTGCGCTCGACGTCGACACCGGGTACGGGAAGCTGCTGCACGTCACGCCCGACGGCCGTGGCGTGGCGACCAACCCCTTCTACGACGCCGCGGCGCCGTCGTCCTGGCGCAGCCGGGTCTACGCCAGCGGGTTCCGCAGCCCCTTCCGCGTGAGCCTCGACCCGGCCACGGGCGCGCCGCTGGTGGGCGACGTCGGCTGGGGCGCGTGGGAGGAGATCAACCTGGTGCGGGCGGGCGCCAGCTACGGATGGCCCTGCTGGGAGGGCGACGGCCCGACCGCCGGGTACCGCGACCTGCCCGGCTGTGCAGGGGTGACGAACACCCGGCCTCTCTACGCCTATCCGCACGGCCCGATGGGCACCAGCGTGACCGGGGGCATCGTCTACACCGGGTCGGCCTACCCCGAGCAGTACCGGGGTGCCTACTTCTTCGGGGACTACGCCTCCCAGCGGGTGTACACGCTGCGCTACGACGACCAGGGCCGGCTCGTGCGCCAGCCCGAGGCCGGCGGGTTCGGCGTCCAGAACGGGCTGCCGGTCAGGTTCGGTGCGGCCGCGAACGGCGACATCGTCTACGCCGACATCGGGAGCTCCCGGCTCAAGCGCCTGGTGTACGCCGCCGGCAACCGCCCGCCGACGGCGGAGGCGGCCATCACCAACGACCCGGCGTCCGCGCGCTCCTTCACCTTCGACGCGAGCGGGTCCTTCGACCTCGACGGTGACGCGCTGACCTACGCCTGGGACTTCGGCGACGGCGCCCGGGCGGACGGCGCGCGGGTGACCCACATCTACGGGGGCACGAGCACCGCCCCGGTCACCGCGAGGTTGACGGTCACCGATGCCGTGGGCGCGACGGGCACCGCGACGCTCACGGTGGTGCCCGGCAACCGAGTCCCGGCGCTCACCCTCACCGCGCCACCGAGCAGCGAGCGGTACGTCGTGGGCGAGCGGGTCGTCCTGTCCGCGACGGCGGTCGACGCCGAGGACGGGCCCCTCCCGGTCACCTGGAGCGTCGTCCTCGTCCACTGCAGCGGTGGCTACTGCCACGACCACCCGGGGATCTCCTTCACCGGGGACGTGTACGACGTCCCGTTCGAGGACCACGGCGACGACACCCGGCTGCAGATCACCGCGAGCGCCGTGGACGGCGCCGGCGTCCGGGCCGAGCAGATCTTCATCGCCGAGCCGCAGCTGCGGACGCTCACCGTGGTCTCCACCCCGGCGAGCCCGGTGACGGTGAACGGTGTGCCGCGGGCCTCCGTCGAGGTGACCGCCGGTGCGGGCGTCTCGGTGAGCGCGCCCGCGGTGGCCGGTGACGGCGTCTCCACCTTCGCCGGCTGGAGCGACGGGCAGCCGCGCGAGCGGCTGGTGGTCATGCCCGACGCGGACCTGACCCTCCAGGCCCGCTACGTCAGCCCGATCGGCGCCCGGTACTCCTCGGACGCGGCCCTGCGGGCCATCCTGGGCGCGCCGGTCGGTGCCGAGCGCGGCGACAGCCGGCTGCTGGCCCAGGACTACACCGGTGGGCGGATGTACTGGACGCCGGAGCACGGTGCGCACGAGGTGCACGGCGCGATCTTCACGGCGTTCGACCGCACGGGGTCGGACGCGCGCTGGGGTGCGCCGCGGACCGACGAGCTGCGGACGCCGGACAGGCGGGGCCGGTTCAACGCCTTCACCCGCGAGGACGCGCACTTCTACTGGACGCCCTCCACCGGCGCCCACCAGGTGCAGGGGTCGATCTTCCGGCTCTGGGGGACCATGGGCTACGAGCGGAGCATCCACGGCTACCCGACCACCGACGAGTGGCCCACCCCGGGTCTGCGGGGGCGCTTCAACAACTTCGAGAACGGCGGCATCTACTGGCTGCCCGGGGTAGGGGCGCGCAGCGTCCACGGCGCCATCCACGCGACGTGGGGCCGGTACCGCTACGAGCAGGGGCATCTCGGCTTCCCGACGACCAATGAGCTGCCGACGCCCGACGGCGTCGGGCGCTTCAACCACTTCGAGGGCGGCTCGGTGTACTGGACCCCCCGTACGGGGGCGCACGAGGTGCGGGGCGCGATCCTGGCGCGCTGGTCCGCGCTGGGCTGGGAGCGGTCCTACCTCGGCTTCCCGACCAGCGACGAGTTCAGCGTCGCCGGTGGCCGTCGGACCAACTTCGAGCGCGGCTACATCACCTGGTCGGCGTCCACCGGCCGCGTGGTCGACCGGCGCTACTGAGCGGGTACCGGGGCCGTCCGGCGACGGCCGGCCCCGGTGCTGTCCGGGAGCGGCTCCGGCTGCGGCCCTCGCGGCGGCGGGTCAGAACCAGGAGGGGAACCACATCCGGCGCAACCACTCCGCGTTGCTGAGCGGCTCTCCGGTGAGCACCGGCAGGAAGTACACGAACGTGACCGCGACCAGGGCCACGTAGAGGCACACCGCGGCGAGGCCGACGGTGCGCCGGGTGCCGCTGCCGGGTGGGCCGAGCACGTCCTGCAGCAGCAGGGTCACGGCCAGCACGAGGAAGGGCAGCGCCGGCGCCAGGTAGAAGATGAACATCGTCCGGTCGGTGTTCACCAGCCAGGTCAGCCAGCCGGCGGCGATCGCCGTCAGGGCCACCCCGGCGGCCGGGTCGCGCCGGGCCAGGCTGCGCCAGCCGAGCCACACCATGGCCGGCACGAAGAGGAACCACAGCGTCGGCGTGCCGACCATCAGGATGTAGCGGACCACCGGCTCGCCGCCGTCGTCGGTCAGCCCCTGCGGGTTCCACAGCAGGATCGGCCGGCCGTTCACCAGCCACGACCAGGGGTCGGACTCCCACGGGTGCGGGGTGGACAGGCCGCTGTGGAACCGCAGCCAGTCGGCGTGCTGGTGCCACAGCGAGCGCAGGGCGTCGGGGACGAACGGGAACGCGGTGTCCGGGTTCTGCTGCGCCCAGGCCTTGCCCTGCGAGGTCTCTCCGAGGAACCAGCCGGCGAAGCTGGCGAGGTAGGTCAGCACCGGCACCGCGCCCAGCGCCCACACCGCCCCGGGGAGGCCGTAGCGGGCGGCCCGCCGGGTCGGCCGGGGCGTACCGGCGTCCCGCCAGGCGGCCCGGTCCCACAGCAGCGATGCGACGGCGAAGAACGCCAGGAACCAGATGCCGCTCCACTTCACCGCGCAGGCGCAGCCGAACAGGAAGCCGGCGGCGATGCGCCAGCCGCGCGGCCCGAGCCGGAACCCGCCGGCCGCCCGGTCGCCGGCGTCGCGGATGCGGGCGCGCACCCGGTCGCGATCGACCACCAGGCAGGCCACCGCCGAGACGACGAAGACCTGCAGGAAGACGTCGAGCAGGCCGATCCGCGACAGGGTGAAGGAGAACCCGTCGAGGGCCAGGAGCAGCCCGGCCACGATCCCCAGGAGGGTCGAGCCGGTCAGCCGCCGCGTCAGCCGGACCAGGACGACGACGGTGATCGCGCCGGCCACCGCGCTGGGGAACCGCCAGCCGAAGGAGTCCTCGCCTAAGACCGCCTGACCTGCGGCGATCAGCCACTTCCCGAGCGGCGGGTGGACGATGAAGGTGTAGCCGCGGTTGTACTCGAAGCCCCAGCGCAGCAGCTCCTCGGCCTGCGGCGGGTAGTAGGCCTCGTCGAACACCAGCTCGCGCGGATAGCCGATGCCGACCAGCCGGCTGACCAGCGTCAGCACGCCGAGCGCCACCGTGAGCAGCCAGGAGAGCCGGCCGTCGGGGGGCAGCGGCGGCGTGCGGTCCCGGTTCTGGTTCCGGGAAGGCAGCATCCGGCGGCGCACCGGCGCGGACTGGGGCTGGGCCGGCTGCCGCTCCTGCTGCTCGGGTGCCAGCACGGCCATGCGGGCAAGGGTAGTGAAAGGACCGGCGTGGCCCCCACCACTCGCGAGCTCGCGTCGGGCCCCTGCACGCGGGCCGGGCGCGCCGGCCGTGACAGGCTGCGGAGGTGAGCGAGCTCGCGAGCGGACGGCTCGTCCTGGGCGGGGCGCCCCTGGGGCAGCCCGGCGACGTCGGCCCGCGGCTGCGCTCGGTGATGGAGACCGCCGACGTGCTGGCCGTGGAGGACACCCGCCGTCTGCACCGGCTGGCCTCGGACCTCGGCGTCACCTTCACCGGGCGGATCGTGACCTTCCACGAGTCGGTGGAGCAGGCGCGGCTGCCCGGGCTGATGAGCGCGCTGGCCGACGGCGCGACCGTGCTGCTGCTCACCGATGCCGGCATGCCCTCGGTCTCCGATCCCGGCTACACGCTGGTGCGGGCCGCGATCGACGCCGGGATCGCCGTGACGTCGGTGCCCGGCCCGTCCGCGGTGACGACCGCCCTGGCCGTCTCGGGGCTGCCGGTCGACCGGTTCTGCTTCGAGGGCTTCCTGCCGCGCAAGGCGGGGGAGCGGCGGGCGCGCTTCGCGGGGCTGGCCGACGAGCGGCGGACGATGGTCTTCTTCGAGTCGCCGCACCGGCTGGCCGGCGCCCTGGCCGACGCCGCCGCGGTGCTGGGCGAGGACCGCCCGGCCGCGGTGTGCCGGGAGCTCACCAAGACCTACGAGGAGATCCGCCGCGGCCCGCTGGGCGAGCTCGCGGCGTGGGCGGCCGACGGGGTGAAGGGCGAGATCACGCTGGTGGTGGGCGGTGCGCCGGAGCGGACCGTCGAGCTCACGCCGGACGCCCTGGCGGCGGAGGTGGCCGCCGAGGAGGCATCCGGCGCGACGCGCAAGGACGCGATCCGCGCGGTGGCGGAGCGCACCGGGATACCGCGCCGGACCGTCTACGACGCCGTCGTCGCCCACAAGGGCTGACCCGCGCGGCGCGAATGCGCACCCATCCACGTCGCGGGCACTCCCGAACGTGGGTCCGTGCGCAACGGCGACGCACACCTGTGGACAGCCGCCGGGGCCGATGCCGGGATTGCTGCACGGTTCAGGGGTGCCACCGCCCCACGTGCCCGCCCTCCTGCGCCGGCGGGTCTTCCGCGGGACGGCGGCCGTACGCGCCGGGCTCCTCACCCCGCGGCAGCTCGACGGGCCCGCCTGGCGCCGTCTGTTCCGGGACGTGTACGTCCACGCCCACGTCCCGGTCACCCACGAGCTCCGGGTCCGGGCGGCGATCCTGCTGCTGCCGGACGCCGTCGTGACCGGACGGAGCGCGGCCGTCCTGTGGGGTGTCCCCCTCGCTGCCGCCTGCGACGACGTGGAGGTCACCCTCCCGCCGGGCTCCCACCAGCGGCGTGTCCCCGGCCTCGTCGTCCGGCGCGCCGTTCTCCAGCCGGAGGACCACTGGCGTCGCGGCGACGTCCCCGTCACGACGGCGGAGGCGACGGCGATCCGGGTGGCCGCTGCGCTCCCGACCGACGCGGCGGTGGCAGCGGTGGACCAGCTGGTCGCGAGTGGGATCGTCGACCTGGCGCCGGTACGGGCGCGGGCGGCCCGGGAGCGGGGGCCGGGAGCGGCGCACGCCCGGATCGTGTGCGGCCTGGCCGATGGCTTGGCCCAGTCACCTCAGGAGACACGGCTGCGGTTGCTGATGCGTCGGCACGGCGTCCCTCCACCGGTGGCCCAGTACCGCGTGGTGGTCGGCGACCGATTCGTGGCGCGCGTCGACTTCGCCTGGCCCGAACGGAAGCTCGCGGTCGAGTACGACGGTGCGTGGCACGGGGAACCGGCTCAGTTCGGGCGGGACCGCCGGCGGTTGAACCGGCTGCGCGCAGCCGGATGGCAGGTCGTCTTCGTGACCGCCGCTGACTGGCGGCGGCCGACGGAGATCGTGGCGACGATCATGGCCGCGCTGGACGCGTGAGTGCCCGTGCGCGCGCATCCACGTCCGGCGGAGCTCCGCACGTGGACATGCGCGCACGCCGGCGACCTAGAGCCAGCCGTTGCGCTTGAAGCCGCGGTACAGCAGGACGATCGCCGTGAAGATGACCAGCAGCACGGCCGGATAGCCCCACCGCTCGTCGAGCTCGGGCATGTACTCGAAGTTCATGCCGTAGATGCCCGCGATGGCGGTGGGGACGGCGATGATGCCGGCGTAGGCCGAGATCTTGCGCATGTCCTCGTTGTCGGCCATCTGCGTCCGGGCCAGTGAGGCCTGCAGGATCGAGGTCAGCAGCTCGTCCAGCCCCGCCACCTGGTCGCGCACCCGGATGGCGTGGTCGAACACGTCGCGGAAGTACGAGCGCATGGCCTCCGGGACGACGTCGATCCGGCGCTCGGCCAGCTTCTCCAGGGGCACCTCCAGCGGGGACACCGCCCGCCGCAGGGACATCAGCTCCCGCTTGAGCTGGTAGAGCCGGCCCACATCGTCGGTGCGGCGGGGGCTGAACACCGAGGCCTCGAGCTCCTCGACGTCGTCCTCGACCGCCCCGGCGACGTCGACGAAGGTGTCCACGACCAGGTCGGCGACGGCGTAGAGGACCGCCGCGGGACCCAGGCACAGCAGGTCGCGCTGTTCCTCCAGCCGCGCGCGCAGCTCGCTCAGTTCGCCGTGGTGCCCGTGCCGCACGGTGATCACGTAGTGGGCGCCCAGGAAGACCATGATCTCGCCGGTGTCGACGACCTCGCTGGTCGCGGTCAGCTCCTCGTGCTCCACGTAGGTGGCCGTCTTGAACACCATGAACAACGCGTCGTCGTAGCGCTCCAGCTTCGGGCGCTGGTGGGCGAAGACGGCGTCCTCCACGGCCAGCGGGTGCAGGTCGTAGTGCTCGGCCAGCGCGCCGAGCTCGGCCTCCGTCGGCTCGTAGAGCCCGAGCCACACGAACCCGCCGCTGTCCCGCGCCACCTGGAGCGCCTCGTCCGGCCGGACCGGCGCCTGGCGGTGCCCGTCCACGTAGACGGCGCAGTCGACGACGGCCCGCGCATCCGCGGGCCGGGTCGGCGAGCGGGGCTCGCGGCCGGCGGGCCGGGGCCGGGGGTTGGGCTGGACGTCGTCGGAGCGCGAGCGGCTCGACGCCCGATCGGGCAGCGGCGGGGTCGAAGCTGCGGACGACGTGTCGGCGCTGCTCATCGGGCATCTCCTCGTGGCCGGGCGTCAGCAGCGTAGGCGGGCCGCCGCGCTCGCTCACCCATCCGGGGGGAACCGGGGTTCCGGGTCTACAGCGGACCCGCGGACGGGTCGAGCTGACCGTGAAGGCACCAGGCAACGGTCAGGGAGATCCCAGTGGCGATCAGCGGCTACGACGTCCGCGGCACCACCGCGTGGCCGCGTCTCGTGCTGCCGTCGCTGCGGACCGTCGCCCCCGCGACGTCTCCCCGCCGGCTGCCGGTGACCGCTGCCCTCGCCGGACTCGCCGCGGTCGTCGAGGCCGTCGCCCTGCTCGCCGTCGCGCTGCACGCCCTGGACGGGATGCTCTCCGCACCCTCGCGCCCGGCCGGGCCGGTGCTGGCCCTCGCGCTGCTGGTCCTGGCCGCCTGGATCGTGCTGGCCGCCGCCGGTGGCGCCGCGGTGATCGACGGCTCCGGCCGCCGGTTGCTGGTGGGGGTGGCCGTCGGCGAGCTCGGCCTGGTCGCCGTGTCCGGCGCCCTGGCCACCGTCACCCCGGTCGCCCACCCGGCCGGGCTGTCGCTGCCCGCCGTCCTCCTGCTGGCCGCCGCCGTGCCGGTGGGCAAGCTGCTGCTCGCCGGTTCGCCGTCGGCGGTCGCGTGGATGGCCGCCGGTCCGCGGCCGGTCGAGCGCCGCCCGGACCCGGCGAGGACGTACCGCGTGCTCGCCACCGCCACCCTCGGCGTCATCGGCCTGGGCCTCGGCGCGGTCGCGCTGCTCGGCCCGGTCGAGGACCAGGTGCGCACCGGTGAGACCGCGTCGGTCACCGTCTACCAGCCCTGAACCCACTGCCCGGGAATCGGGTGGACGGGCCTCCGTACTGTGAGGCCGTGAGTGATCGCCACATCCTGACCGCGGTCGCCTGGCCCTACGCCAACGGCCCGCGGCACATCGGCCACGTCTCCGGTTTCGGGGTCCCCTCCGACGTCTTCAGCCGCTTCCAGCGGATGAACGGCAACCGGGTGCTGATGGTGAGCGGCACCGACGAGCACGGCACGCCGATCACCGTCGCCGCCGACGCCGAGGGCGTCACGCCGCGGCAGATCGCCGACCGCAACAACCGGGTCATCGTCGACGACCTGGCGAGCCTCGGGCTCAGCTACGACCTGTTCACCCGCACCACCACGGTCAACCACGCGCAGATCAGCCAGGAGATCTTCCTGGGGCTGCTCAAGAACGGCTACGTCTTCCCGAAGACGACGCTCGGCGCGATCAGCCCCTCGACCGGGCGCACCCTGCCCGACCGCTACATCGAGGGCACCTGCCCGATCTGCGGCTACGACGGTGCGCGCGGCGACCAGTGCGACAACTGCGGCAACCAGCTCGATCCGACCGACCTGATCAACCCGGTCAGCAAGATCAACGGCGAGACGCCGAAGTTCGTGGAGAGCGAGCACTACTTCCTCGACCTGCCGGCCTTCACCCGCGCACTGGGCGACTGGCTGGCCACCCGGAAGAACTGGCGCTCCAACGTCCTGAACTTCAGCGTCAACCTGCTGGAGGACCTCAAGCCGCGCAGCTACACCCGCGACATCGACTGGGGCGTGGCCGTGCCGCTGGACGGCTGGCGCGACCGCCCCGACAAGCGCATCTACGTCTGGTTCGACGCCGTCGTGGGGTACCTGTCGGCGTCGATCGAGTGGGCCCGCCGCTCCGGCGACCCGGAGGCCTGGCGTCAGTGGTGGCAGACGCCGGACGCGGATGCCTACTACTTCATGGGCAAGGACAACATCGTCTTCCACTCCGAGATCTGGCCGGCCCAGCTGCTCGGCTACAACGGCGAGGGCGACAAGGGCGGCACCCCCGGACCGCTCGGGCGGCTGAACCTGCCCACCGAGGTGGTCTCCAGCGAGTTCCTCACCATGGAGGGGCGGAAGTTCTCCAGCAGCCGCCAGGTCGTCATCTACGTGCGCGACTTCCTCGCGCGGTACGACGCCGACGCGCTGCGCTACTTCATCGCCGCCGCCGGGCCGGAGAACCAGGACACCGACTTCACCTGGGCGGAGTTCGTGCGCCGCAACAACGACGAGCTCGTCGCGGGCTGGGGGAACCTGGTCAACCGGACGGTGTCCATGGCGGCGAAGAACGTGGGGGCGGTGCCCACCCCCGGTGAGCTGACCGACGCCGACCGCGCCCTGCTGACGACGACGTCGTCGGCCTTCGGCCCCATCGGGGAGCTGCTGGGCCGCAACCGGCAGCGCGCCGCGGCGAGCGAGGCGATGCGGGTGGTCGGCGAGGCGAACAAGTACCTGTCGGACCAGGCGCCGTGGAAGCTCAAGGAGGACCCGGCCCGCCGGGACACCGTGCTGCACACCGCGCTGCAGGCGATCAGCGACTGCAACGCGCTGCTCACGCCGTTCCTGCCGCACTCGGCGCAGAAGGTGCACGAGCTGCTCGGCGGCGAGGACGTCTGGTCGCCGGCGCCGCAGATCGTGGAGACCGAGGACCTGGACGACGGCTCCCCCTACCCGATCATCACGGGGGACTACGCCGGGGCCTCGGCGACGTGGGGCTCGCGGCCGCTGCCGTCCGGGAGCCCGCTGAGCCCGCCCACGCCCATCTTCACGAAGCTTGACGACTCCGTGGTCGAGGAGGAGCTGGCCCGCCTCGAGGGCGGGGCATGAGCCGGTCGGCATCCTCCCGCGCGAACCGGCGGGGCGAGCCGCCACCGTCCCCGGAGCCGTTGCCGGCCCCGGCGCTGGACAGCCACACCCACCTGGACATCGTCCTGGGGGAGCGGCCGGCCGACGACGAGCACGGCGAATGGGCGTCGGACGCCGCCGTGGACGCCGAGATCGCGGCGGCGGAGGCGGTGAACGTGACCCGCCTGGTCCAGGTCGGTGTGGACGTCGCGTCGTCGCGCTGGTCGGCTGCGCTGGCCGCCCGGCATCCCGCGGTGCTGGCCGCGGTGGCGCTGCACCCCAACGAGGCCGGCGCGGGGAAGGCGACCGACGAGGCGCTGGCCGAGATCGACCGGCTGGCCGCGCTGCCGCGGGTGCGGGCGGTGGGGGAGACGGGCCTGGACCGGTTCCGCACCGGCCCCGAGGGGTGGGCAGCGCAGGAGGCGTCGTTCCGGGCGCACATCCGGATCGCCAGGGAGCACGGCATCGCACTGGTCATCCACGACCGCGACGCGCACGAGGAGATCCTGCGCGTGCTCGACGACGAGGGCGCCCCCGAGCACACGGTCTTCCACTGCTTCTCCGGCGACGCCGTGTTCGCGAAGTCCTGCATCGAGCGGGGCTTCGTGCTCTCCTTCGCCGGGACGATGACCTTCGGCAACGCCGCGTACCTGCGCGAGGCCGCGGCCCGCACCCCGCTGCACCAGCTGCTGGTCGAGACGGACTCGCCGTTCCTGACGCCGATGCCGCACCGCGGCCGCCCCAACGCCTCCCGCCTGGTCCCGCACACCGTCCGCGCCCTCGCCGAGACCACGGGCACCGACCTGGAAGAGCTGTGCGACCACCTGACGAAGAACGCGGAACGCGTTTTCGGCACCTGGGCTCCGAGATCGGTCGTCCTCCGGACGACGGCTCCGTGATCGGTCGTCCCCCGGACGACACCGCGGCCAGGAGCCGGGTCCGGATGCGCTGAGCGCGTCCGTCCGCGGAGCGTGTCCGGCGGAGCGGAGGCCCGGAGGGTCTCCCGAGGACGGACGGGGTGCACCCCGCGAAGCGGGTCCTGACGACGGGGGCCCGGAGGGTCCCCAGAGGAGGGACGGGAACGCGCTCGGAGCAACTGGGGCACGGCACTTGGTGGCGGTGTCGTCCGGGAGGACGACAATCAGCAACGTGGGCCGTCTCATCGCTGTCGTGCTGTTCATCGCCGTGCTGGTTCCTGGCGTGCTGCTGGCCCGCGCCTGGGCGCGGGCGGGTGACCGGCGGGCGGTGGCCGGCGGTTCGGTCGAGCTCACGGAGCTCACGGCGGAGGGGACGGTCGCGCTGGCCCAGCAGGCCGCGCACGGACGTCGCTGGCGCCGGCTGGGGCTGCTCCTGGGCATCGCCGGGATCGTCGGCAGCATCGTGCTCCTGGCCGAGGCCTCGGTGTTCCTCTGGGTGCCCGCGCTGGCACTCGGACTGCTGGCCGGCGTGCTGCTCGCCGAGGTGACCCGCCCCCGCCCCCGGTGGACGTTGGCCGAGCCGCACCGCCGGCCGAAGCTGGCGGAGCTGGTCTCGGGCTGGCTGGTCTGGTCGACCCGCGGAGTGGTTGCGGGCGCGGTGATCGGGGCCGTCTGGCTGTGGTCGAGCGGGGAGCTGAGCGGGGCCGTCGGGTGGACGGCGGTGGCGGTGCCCGCGGGGGCCTGGCTGCTCGCCGAGCTGGCGCTGCTCCGGGCGGTGCTCCGGCCCGTGCCGGCCGCGGGGGCGGACGTGCCGGTCGACGAGGCCCTGCGCACCTGGACCGCCCACCTGGTCGCCGCGGCGGCGAGCGTCTTCGGGCTGCTGCCGCTGGGGGCACTGCTGCTGACCGCCGGCATCGAGCTGGGGGACCGGGTCACCGAGAACTTCGACCTGCTGCCGGTCGCGCTGGTCGCCGGAGGGTTCTCCGCGCTGACATCGGGGATCGCCGTGGCGATCTTCCTGCTGACCTGGGTGCGTCCCGTCCGTCAGGGCGCCCGGGCGCTGGCGGGCTGAGCCGCCTCCTGTGCCCCGTGCGGGGGCGATTCACCCTGTGGCCTTGCTCACCGGGGCGGCTCGGCTCCGGCGGAGCCGACCAGGGAGGGCCCCGGCATGGCTGTCACTCCACGTGTCGGCGCGTCCACATAGCGACAAGTCCCCGGTCTGCTTCACTCGTTGCGCACCGTTGCTACACGCACCGTCTTCGTTATCGTGTCGTGACCGACAGCCGGGGTGGAGGACGCCCCGGGTCGTGCTGACCGGCCGGAAGCCAGTTCCGGCCGGACACCGGCCCGGACGCGACCACAGCGGGCGTGCCGTCCACTGCGGCGTGCGCGTTCCTCCTGCCCGGGTTCCGTGACCCCTGGATGTGCCGTGCGCCGCTCGCTCCGCTTCAGCCTCTTCGCCCTCGTCCTCCTCGGACTGGTGGGCGGGACGCTGGCGTTCTTCATCGCCCAGAAGTCCGTCGTCCTCACCGTCGACGGGCAGGCGCAGCGCATCGGCACCTACGCCGACACCGTGGCCGAGGTGCTCGACGAGGAAGGCCTGGAGCCGGCCGGCCACGACGTCCTCCTGCCCGCGGCCGACGAACCGGTCGCCGACGGCGACACCATCGTGCTCACCCGCGCCCGCCCGCTGCAGCTGAGCGTCGACGGGGTCGAGCAGGAGGTCTACGTGACCGCCCTGTCGGTCGACGAGGCGCTGGACCAGCTCGGCCTGCGCGCCGACGGCCTCGTCCTCTCCGCCAGCCGCAGCGAGCGTCTCCCGCTCGACGGCATGAGCCTGCAGGTCACCACCCCGAAGGACGTCGTCCTCGTGGCCGACGGCCAGGAGCGGGTCGTCACCACCACGGCCGCGACCGCCGGTGACCTCCTCGCCGAGGAGGGCATCGCGCTCGGGGAGGTCGACCGGGCCAGCGTCGACCTCGGCCAGCCGCTCGCGAACCAGATGCGCGTCCAGGTCTTCCGCGTCCGGATCGAGGACGTCACCGAGACCGTCCCCGTCCCGCACGAGGTCGTCGAGACCAAGGACCCCGCGGTCTTCGCCGGCGACCGGAAGGTCACGACCGAGGGCGTCGACGGGCAGCGGACCATCACCTACCGCGTCACCATCACCGACGGCGTCGAGACCGCCCGCGAGGAGCTGGACGCGACCGTCGACCGCGAGCCGGTCACCGAGCAGGTCGCCGTGGGCACCAAGGCCCGTCCGACCAACCGCCCCTCGGCCGACGGCCTGAACTGGGCCGCGCTGGCCCGGTGCGAGTCCGGCGGCCGCCCGAACGCGGTGAGCGGCACCGGCAAGTACCGCGGGATGTACCAGTTCTCGCAGTCCACCTGGAACTCCGTCGGCGGCACCGGTGACCCGGCGAAGGCCTCCGCCGACGAGCAGACCTACCGCGCGCAGCTGCTCTACAAGCGCTCCGGTGCCGGCCAGTGGCCGCACTGCGGCAAGAACCTCTGATCGGGCGCTGCTGAGCACCGACCCGGAGCAGTCGGACGGGCTGCTGGGCCCCGCCGCTATCCGCGCGCTGGCCCAGCAGCTCGACCTGCGTCCCACCAAGTCGCTCGGGCAGAACTTCCTGCACGACGCGAACACGATCCGTCGGATCGTGCGCACCGCCGGGCTGCGGTCCGACGACGTCGTGCTGGAGGTGGGACCGGGGCTGGGCTCGCTCACGCTCGGGCTGCTGCCCGCGGCGGCCGCGGTCACCGCCGTCGAGATCGACCCCCGGCTGGCCGGGCTGCTGCCCGGCACCGTCGCGGAGCGCCGTCCCGACCTGGCCGGCCGGCTCACCGTCGTCGAGGACGACGCCCTGCGGATCCGGCAGCTGCCCGGGGCCCCGCCGACGGCGCTGGTGGCCAACCTGCCCTACAACGTCGCGGTGCCCGTGCTGCTGCACCTGCTCGACCTGCTGCCCTCGCTGGACCGGGCGCTGATCCTGGTGCAGGCCGAGGTCGCCGAGCGGCTCGCCGCCCCTCCGGGTGGCTCGGCGTACGGGGTGCCCTCGGTCAAGGCCGCCTGGTACGGCGAGGTGCGCCGGGCCGGCTCCGTCGGCCGGCGGGTGTTCTGGCCCGAGCCCAACGTCGACTCGGGTCTGGTCGCCCTGGTGCGGCGCCCGCCGCCGGCCGGCGACCGCACGGCGACCTTCGCCGTCGTCGACGCGGCCTTCGGCATGCGCCGCAAGGGCCTGCGGGCGGCGCTGGCGCGCTGGGCCGGCAGCCCCGCCGCGGCCGAGGTCCGGCTGCGCGCGGCAGGCATCGACCCGGCCACGCGGGGCGAGCAGCTGTCGGTCACCGACTTCGCGCGGCTGGCGGCCACCGATCCGGTGGCCCCGTGACCCCGGCCGCGCCGCCGGGGGCCGTGACCGCCCGGGCGCCGGCGAAGTTCAACGCGCTCCTGGCGGTGGGGCCGCTGCGTCCCGACGGCTTCCACGAGCTCCGCACCGTGTACCTCGCCGTCTCCCTGTTCGACAGCGTCACCGCGCACCCGGGGGAGGGGCTGAGCCTGGCGGTGACCGGTGAGGACGCGGCGGTGGTGCCCACCGATCACCGGAACCTGGTCTGGCGGGCGGCCGAGCTGCTCGCCGAGCACGCCGGGGTGCGCGCCGACGCCCACCTGGAGATCGCGAAGTCCATCCCGGCCGCGGCCGGGCTCGCCGGGGGCAGCGCCGACGCCGCTGCCGCACTGGTCGCCCTGGACGCGCTCTGGGGGACGCGGGCCTCACGGGCGGACCTGTCGCTGCTGGCCGCCCGGCTGGGCAGCGACGTGCCGTTCAGCCTGCTGGGCGGCGTCGCGCTGGGCACGGGGCGCGGCGAGCAGCTGGCCCCGGTGCTGGCCCGGCGGTCGTGGCACCTCGTGCTCGGCATCGCCGGCGAGGGCCTGTCGACGCCGGCGGTCTACGCCGAGCTGGACCGGCTGCGGGCGGCGGGCCGGGTGCCCGACGGCACGGACCTGCTCCCGGCCGAGCCGGTGATCGCGGCGCTGCGCAGCGGACCGGTCGAGGCCCTGGCCGCGGCGCTGGGCAACGACCTGCAGGCCCCGGCGCTCGCCCTGCGCCCGGAGCTGGGGCGGGCGGTGCGGGCGGCGACCGCGGCGGGCGCGCTGGGTGCCCTGCTGAGCGGTTCCGGGCCGACCGTCGCGGCGCTGGCCCCGGACGAGCCGGCCGCCGTGCGCCTGGCCGCGACGCTGGCCGGCGAGGGCGTCTTCCGCACCCTCCGCGTCGTCTCCGGTCCGGTGCCGGGCGCCCGCCTGATCGGCTGAGCCGCGATCGTCGGCCGAGCCCCGTTCGTCGGGGCCGGCTCAGGGCCCGGACGGCCCCTCGACCAGCCCGGGCCGGGCGTCGAGGTGGGACAGGCCGTTGTAGGCGAGGTTCACCAGGTGCGCGGCGACGTCCCGCTTGTCGGGCGACCGCGTGTCCAGCCACCACTGGCCCACCAGCGCCACCATGCCGACCAGCGCCTGGCTGTAGAGCGCCGCCAGCCGGGGGTCGTACCCGCGGGCGCCGAACTGCTCGCCGAGGATGTGCTCGACCTTGCGCGCGACCTCACCGATCAGCGAAGGGTAGCTGCCGACGCCGCTGGTGACGGGGGCGTCCCGGGTGAGCACGAGAAAGCCGTCGGTGTCGGACTCGATGTACTCCAGGAGCACCAGGGCGGCCCGCTGCAGCAGCTCCCGCGGGTGCCCGGGGTCCGACAGCGCCTCGGTGAACCGGCCCAGCAGGCGCTGCATCTCCCGGTCGACGACGACGGCGTGCAGGCCTTCCTTGCCGCCGAAGTGCTCGTAGACCACCGGCTTGCTCACCTCGGCGGAGGCGGCGATCTCCTCGATCGAGGTGGCCCCGTAGCCGCGCCGCCCGAACAGCTCCCGCGCGACGTCGAGCAGCTGCTGACGGCGCTGGGCGCCGGTCATCCGGACGCGCGGCCGCGCCGGAGCGCTGTCCGGCCCCCTCCCGGTTCCCGCCGCGAGCTCGCGAGGGGTGGGGAGGAGGGGATCCTCCGTCAGGACTGCGCCGGGGCCTCGACGCGGCGCTTGGCGGCCAGACGCACCGGGTCGGGCCACTTGACGTTCGTCGCGAGGCCGAGCTTCTCGAACACCCAGATGACGCGGGCGCTGATGTCGATCTGGCCGCGCAGCACGCCGTGGCGGGCGCACGTCGGGTCGGCGTGGTGCAGGTTGTGCCAGGACTCGCCACCGCTGAGGATCGCCAGCGGCCAGAAGTTCGTCGCGCGGTCGCGGGAGGCGAACGGCCGGTTGCCCACCACGTGGCACACGGAGTTGATCGACCAGGTGACGTGGTGCAGCAGGGCGGCGCGGACGAGGCCGGCCCAGAAGAACGCCGACCAGGCCCCGGCCCAGCTGCCGGTGATCAGCCCGCCGAGGACCGCGGGCATCGCCAGGCTGAGGAAGGCCCACACCACGAACGTCCGGCTGATGAGGACCAGGCCGCGGTCCTTGAGCAGGTCGGGTGCGTACCGCTCCTGGTTGGTCTTGCGCCGGTCGAACAGCCAGCCCAGGTGGGCGTGGAACATGCCCTTGAGCAGCGAGCGGAGATCGGTGCCGTAGCGCCACGGGGAGTGCGGGTCGCCCGCGCGGTCGGCGAAGGCGTGGTGCCGGCGGTGGTCGGCGACCCACTGGTTGACCGGGCCCTGGATCGCCATGGAACCGGCCACGGCCAGCCCCAGGCGCAGGGGCCGCTTGCCCTTGAAGGAGGCGTGCGTGAAGTGCCGGTGGTAGCCCACGGTCACGCCCAGCAGCGAGAGGTAGTAGAAGCCGACGGCGAGCCCGACGTCGAGCCAGGAGATGCCCCAGCCCCACACCGCGGGGACGACCGCCGCCAGCGCGAGGAACGGCACCAGCACGATCACGTAGAGCGTGACGATCTCGAGCGTGCTCTTGCGCCGGCCGATGGCGTTGTCCGGCAGGCCGGCGTAGGGCTCGGCGCGGGGCGGGGCCGTGGGCCGGGTGAGTGCGGGAGCGGACAAGTGAACTCCTGGGCTGCTGTGTCGCGACTGGCTCCGGGCGCGGTCTGGGCCGGCGTGCTCCGGGCTACGTGGGACACAACCTACGGCAGCGTAGGGAGGCGCGCCCGCCGGGACAGCGGCGCCCGGATGCCCCGCACGGGGTGCCGGCGGTGTCCCCGTCCGCCACCCGGCCCTTAGGCTCGCACCCGGGTGCCGGTCCGCGCGGGCACCCCCGTGACGCCGTCCGTCGGCGCCTCGGGTGGGGGATGGGGTAATCGGCAGCCCGCCGGCCTTTGGAGCCGTGCAGTCTCGGTTCGAGTCCGAGTCCCCCAGCAGCCGTGCCGTCACCGTCGGAGGAGATCCGTGGCCCAGCAGGTTCCGTCCGCGTCCAGTCCCGCAGGCCATCCGGCCGTCGCCGCCGTCGTCGTCCTGGCCGCCGGTCAGGGCACCCGCATGCGCTCGTCGACGCCGAAGGTGCTGCACACCCTGGGCGGCCGCAGCCTGCTGGGGCACGTCCTGGCCGCCGCCGAGCCGCTGTCGGCCCGCACGACCGTCGTCGTCGTGGGAGCCGGCCGGGAGCAGGTGGAGGCGCACCTCCGGGACATCGCCCCCGAGGCCCTCGCCGTCGTGCAGGAGCAGCAACTGGGCTCCGGGCACGCCGCCGAGGTCGCCCTGGCCGCCGTCCCCGACGTCGAGGGCTCGGTGCTCGTCCTCAACGGTGACTCGCCGCTGCTGACCACCGGCACGCTGGCCGCCCTCGTCGCGGCCCACGACGCGGCCGGCAGCGTCTTCACCGTCCTGACCGCCGAGGTCGACGACCCCACCGGCCTCGGGCGGATCGTGCGCGACGAGCGCGGTGCGCCCCGGGCCATCGTCGAGCAGCGCGACGCCACGCCGGAGCAGCGCGCCATCCGCGAGGTCAACGCCGGCGTCTACGTCGCGAACGCCGGCACGCTGCGCCGCGTGCTGGCCGGCATCGGATCGGCGAACTCCCAGGGGGAGCAGTACCTCACCGACGCCCTCGCGCCGCTCGTCGAGGGCGGGGCGCCGACCGCGGCGGTGCGGGCCGACGACCCCGACGACGTCCTCGGCTGCAACGACCGCCGCGAGCTCGCCGACCGGCGGCGCACGCTCAACGACCGCGTGCTCGACGACCTGATGCGCGCCGGCGTCACCGTGGTCGACCCGCGGACGACGTGGGTCGACGTCACCGCGTCCGCCGAGCCCGACGCCGTCCTGCAGCCGGGCACCCAGCTGCTGGGCAGCACGAGCGTCGCGTCCGGCGCCGTCGTCGGACCCGACACGACCCTCGTCGACTGCGTGGTGGAGGCCGGCGCGAGCGTGGTCCGGTCGCACTGCCTGGGTGCGGTCGTGGGCCCGGGGGCGACCGTCGGCCCGTTCAGCTACCTGCGCCCCGGGACCCGGCTGGCCCGCGGCAGCAAGGTAGGCGCATTCGTCGAGACGAAGAACGCCGACATCGGCGAGGGGTCGAAGGTGCCGCACCTGTCCTACGTGGGCGACGCGACGATCGGCCGGGGCGCGAACATCGGCGCGGCCACGGTGTTCGTCAACTACGACGGCGTCGACAAGCACCGCACGACCATCGGCGACCACGCGCGCGTCGGTTCCGACACCATGCTCGTGGCGCCGGTCATCATCGGCGACGGCGCCTACACCGCGGCCGGGTCGGTCATCACGAACGACGTCCCACCCGGGGCGATGGGCGTGGCGCGGGGGCCCCAGCGAAATGTGGCAGGCTGGGTCCGGCGCCGACGGCCGGGATCTCCCGCCGCGGAGGCCGCTGCAGCCGCCGAGCGGCGGGCGGGCGCCCCCGAGCACGACGCGTCCCCGAACCCAGGGGCGCACGACGACGACGAGGGACAGCAGACCCGATGAGCGCCATCCGGCAGACCACCAACAAGAGCCTGATGCTCTTCTCCGGCCGGGCCTACCCCGAGCTCGCCACCGAGATCGCGGGGCACCTCGGTGTCACGCCGACGCCGACCGCGGCCTACGAGTTCGCCAACGGCGAGCTGTTCGTGCGGTTCGAGGAGTCGGTGCGCGGCTGCGACGCCTTCGTCGTGCAGAGCCACACGGCCCCGATCAACACCTGGCTCATGGAGCAGCTGATCATGGTGGACGCGCTCAAGCGCGCGTCGGCCAAGCGGATCACCGTCGTCGCACCGTTCTTCCCCTACGCGCGGCAGGACAAGAAGCACCGCGGCCGCGAGCCCATCTCCGCGCGCCTGGTCGCCGACATGTTCAAGGTCGCCGGCGCCGACCGGCTGATGACCGTCGACCTGCACACCGCCCAGATCCAGGGCTTCTTCGACGGCCCGGTCGACCACCTCTTCGCCCTCGACCTGCTGATCCACCACGTCAAGGAGCGCTGGGGCGACCGCGACATCACCGTCGTCTCGCCCGACTCCGGCCGGGTGCGGGTCTCCGAGCGGTGGAGCGACAAGCTCGGCGGCACCCCGCTGGCCTTCATCCACAAGACGCGCGACCCGCTGGTCGCCAACGAGGTCGTCGCCAACCGCGTCGTCGGCGAGGTCGAGGGCCGCGTCTGCATCCTGGTCGACGACATGATCGACACCGGCGGCACGATCGTGAAGGCCGCCGAGACGCTGTTCGAGGCCGGCGCCGCGGACGTGATCGTCGCCGCCACCCACGGCGTGCTGTCCGGGCCCGCCGTCGAGCGGCTGTCCAACAGCAAGATCAGCGAGGTCATCGTCACCAACACGCTGCCCATCGAGGACGAGCGCCGGTTCGACAAGCTGACCGTCCTGTCCATCGCCCCGCTGCTCGGCCGGGCGATCAAGGAGGTCTTCGAGGACGGCTCGGTGACCTCGCTGTTCGACGGGGCCAGCTGAGCCCGCGGCCCGGTCCCCGGACGACACGAGCACATGCCCGACCCCCGGTACCGCCTGGGTGACGACGACGTCGCCGCCCTGGCCCGCCTGCACTTCGGCCTGAGCGCCGCGGCTCCCGACCTCCCGGCCGCGGAGGTCTACGAGGACGCCCAGGGCGTGGTGGTGGCCGCCCGCACGGCAGACCGGCTGACCGTCGTCGAGGTCCCGCGGTGGCGCCCGCCGGCCGACGTGGCGGCGCGGCTGGCCGACCGCGGCTGGCCGGCGCCCGGCGGCTGGGTCGGGCTGCCCCCGGCGGACCCCGCCGAGCTCCCGCCGCGCGTGCTCGCCCTCATCCCGGCCGCCGGGGAGCCCGCGGACGCGGCGTCGATCTCGGCGGCCGCCGGGGCGTGGGCCGGCGTGCGCGACAGCGGTCGCGAGGTGGAGCTGGTGTTCGTCCCCGTGTCGCCCGCCGACCCCCAGGTGACCTGGCCCGCCCTGGCCGCGGCGTACGGCGCGACGCTGCTGGGCAGCGGGGTCACCGCCGGCCCGGCGGCCCGCACCGGCGGCACCGTGCTGTTCTTCACCGGCCTGTCCGGGGCGGGCAAGTCCACGATCGCCGCCCGCGTGGTCGAGCTGCTCGTGGCCGAGGGCCGCGGCGTCACGCTGCTGGACGGCGACGAGGTCCGGCACCACCTGTCCGCAGGTCTCGGCTTCTCGCGCGCGGACCGGGACACGAACGTGGCGCGGATCGGCTGGGTGGCCGCCCGCATCGCCAAGCACGGCGGCATCGCGGTGTGCGCGCCCATCGCCCCGTACGCGTCGATCCGCGCGACGGTCCGCCGGGAGGTGGAGACCCAGGCCGGCCCGGGGAGCTTCGTGCTGGTGCACGTCGCGACGTCGCTGGCCGACTGCGAGCAGCGGGACCGCAAGGGCCTCTACGCGAAGGCGCGAAGCGGTGAGATCCCGGCGTTCACGGGGATCAGCGACCCCTACGAGGTGCCCACCGACGCCGAGGTGACGGTGGAGACCCGCGGGCGGACCGTCGACGAGTGCGCCGCCCAGGTGCTGGACCGCCTCGCGGCCGGGCTGGGGTAACCTCGTCGCCGTTGCCCGGCGAGGGAGCGGTCCGACCGCTCCGTGATCGACGTGCGTGTGCCCCGCGGGGGCGCGCTGCGCCCGGACGCCGGCACGCACGCAGACCCTCTTCGCTAGGAGCACACCACCGTGGCTGACTTCCGTCTCGAGGCCGAGACCCGCACCGAGTTCGGCAAGGGCAGCGCCCGCCGCACCCGCCGCGCCGGCCGCGTCCCCGCCGTCCTCTACGGGCACGGCCAGGACGTCGTCCACCTGTCGCTGCCGGCCCGCGAGTTCGCCGCCGCCCTGCGCAACGGCGGGACCAACGCCCTGCTGACCATCGTCCTGGACGGCAAGGAGCAGCTCGCCCTCACCAAGGCGGTGCAGCGCGACCCGCTGACCCGCACCCACGAGCACGCCGACCTGCTGCTCGTCCGCCGCGGTGAGAAGACCACCGTCGAGGTGCCGATCATCATCGTCGGCGAGCCGGCCCCCGACTCGATCCCGAACCACCAGCTCAACACCGTCTCGATCGAGGCCGACGCCACGAAGCTGCCCGACAACATCGAGGTCGACATCACCGGTCGCAGCGCCGGTCAGAACATCTTCGCCGGTGACCTCGCGCTGCCCTCGGGCTCGACGCTGATCACCGACCCGGAGGCGATGGTCATCGGCTTCCTGGGTGCCCCGACCGCCGAGCAGCTCGAGGCCGAGCTGGAGGAGGCCGAGGCCGAGGCCGGCATCGAGCGCGAGGAGTCCGACGCCGACGGCGACGTCGTCCCGGAGCCGCAGGACCAGGGCAGCGGCGAGTCGATGGACTCGGCCGAGAAGTCCGCGGACAGCTGAGGCATCCGCTGACCGACAGCTCGACCCGCGGGGGCGCCGGCACTGCCGGCGCCCCTGCGGCGTCCGCTCCCAGCGACGGCCCGTTCCTCGTCGTCGGGCTCGGCAACCCCGGTCCCGGGTACGCCGGTAACCGGCACAACGTCGGCGCCATGGTGCTCGACGTGCTCGCCGACCGGGCCGGCATCCGGCTCTCGCCCGGGAAGGGCGCCCGCTCGCGCGCGCTCAGCGGGGAAGGGCGGCTGGCCGGCCGCCGGGTGGTCCTCGCGGTGCCTTCGACCTACATGAACGAGTCCGGCGGCCCGGTGCGGGGCCTGCTCGACTACCACAAGCTGCCCGCCACCGACCTCGTCGTCGTGCACGACGAGCTCGACATCGACTTCGCGGTGGTGCGGCTCAAGCGCGGTGGGGGTGAGGGCGGGCACAACGGGCTGCGCTCGATCACCCGGTCCACCGGCACCAAGGACTACCTCCGCGTGCGGGTGGGCATCGGCCGCCCGCCCGGCCGCCAGGACCCGGCGGACCACGTGCTCAAGGACTTCTCCTCGACCGAGCGCAAAGAGCTCGACCTCCTGCTCGTCGAGGCCGCGGATGCCACCGAGAGCCTGCTCGCCCGCGGCCTGGAGGCTGCGCAGAACGAGGTGCATCCCCGCAGCTGAGCGACACGCGGCGCGATCGTGGCGTCGGACCTCCCGAAAGGGTGAACGGTCGCTCTCCGTGTTGACCGTGGTAGTGACGGACTGTGAGTGTGGCACCTGCGTCAGGGCCGCACTCGGGGGAGAACGTCCTGTTCGGAGACCATTCGGCTCCATCCCCCGCACCGGCCCGACCACGGTGCGTAACGGGGGAGTGGCCATGTTGGTGGACAAGACAGCAGTGAGCGACGGGTTGGACCGGATCCCGGTTCCCCGCAGTGAGCGCGCCACCGTGACCGACCGGCCCCTCGAGCGCCGCACCGCGGCCGCCTGGGTGCGCACCTATGCGCTCGTGCTCGTGTCCGTCGAGGCGTTCACGGCCGCGGTCATCGGGGCCTCGGTCGTCGTCACCCGGCCCGAGGGCCTGCCGCCGGTGCCGTCGCTCCTCTGGGCCTCCGTCGCGCTCGTGGTCGCGTGGCCGCTCCTGCTGTGGGCGTGCGGCGCCTACGCCGAGCCGGTGTTCGGGACCGGGAGCGACGAATACCGCACCGTCGGGCGGGCCGGGCTCGTCCTGCTGGCGGTCGCCGGATTCGTCTCCTACGCCGCCGATCTCGAGCTCAGCCGCGCGCTCGTCGTCGTCGGCATCCCGGCCCTCGCCGCGACCACGCTGGTCTGGCGGTACGCCGCCCGGTGCCGGCTCCGCAGGCTGCGGGCCCGCGGCAGGTGCACCAAGCGCGTGGTCGTCGTCGGCCGCGGAGGTGCGGTCCTGGAACTGGCCGACCGCCTGCGCCGGGAGAACTACGCCGGCCTGGACGTCGTCGGTTTCTGCGTCACCCCCGCCGACCGCACGCGGGTGGCCGGTGTGGCCGACGTGCCGGTCGAGGGGCTGGACGACGTCGTGTCCATGGCCGCACGTCTGGGCGCCGACACCATCGCGGTCACCTCGGCCAGCGAGACGGCTGCGCAGTACCTGCGCCAGCTCTCCTGGCAGCTGGAGGGAAGTGGCCTCGAGCTGCTCGTCGCGCCGGGCCTGATGGAGGTCGCGGGCCCGCGCCTGCACATCCGCCCGTTCGAGGGGCTGCCCCTGCTGTCGGTCGAGCAGCCGCGCTTCGAGGGATGGCAGCGCATGGTCAAGGGCGCCGTCGACCGCTGCGCCGCTGCGCTGGCCCTGGTGGTCCTGTCGCCGGTGCTGGCCGCCATCGCGCTCGCCGTGCGGCTGACCAGCTCCGGTCCGGCGCTGTACCGCCAGGAGCGCGTCGGCATCAACGGCCGGTCGTTCACGATGCTCAAGTTCCGCAGCATGGTGGTCGACGCCGACCAGCGGCTCGACGCGATCCAGGCGGACAACATGTCCGACGGCCTGCTGTTCAAGATGCGCGAGGACCCGCGCGTCACCCCGGTCGGCCGCTGGCTGCGCCGGCTGTCGCTCGACGAGCTCCCGCAGCTGCTCAGCGTCCTCGGCGGCTCCATGGCGCTGGTGGGCCCCCGCCCGCCGCTGCCCGGCGAGGTCGCGCGCTACGACTCGTCCGTCAGCCGCCGGCTGCTGGTCAAGCCCGGCCTCACCGGCCTCTGGCAGATCTCCGGCCGTAGCGACCTGCCGTGGGAGGAAGCGGTCCGCCTGGACCTCCGCTACGTGGAGAACTGGTCGCTGGCCCTGGACTTCCTGATCCTCTGGAAGACCACGCGCGCCGTCCTCGACCGGTCCGGGGCCTACTGACCCACCCCTTTGGGAGGTCATCCCGTAGGGGGACGGCGTCGGCCGGAACGGCGTCGGCCGGCCCGCGGGCGCCGATCCTTGATCCGCGGTGCGTACCCACGTGCCGACACGGCCCCTGCGGGTCGCTGACCAGCGAACGAACGGATCGACGATGCGCATCGCCATGCTGGGGACTCGGGGTGTTCCGGCCCGGTACGGCGGCTTCGAGACCGCGGTCGAGGAGGTCGGCCGGCGGCTGGCCGACCGCGGGCACCGCGTCGTCGTCTACTGCCGGACCGGGAGCGGCGACGACGCCCGGCCCGCCCGCCACCTGGGCATGGAGCTCGTCCACCTGCCCGCCGCGCGCAAGCGGTCGCTGGAGACGCTGAGCCATTCGGCGCTGTCGGTGGCCCACCTGCTGGGCCACCGCACGGACGCGGCCTTCGTGTTCAACGCCGCGAACTCGCCGCTGCTGCCGATGCTCCGAGCCGCGCGCATCCCGGTCGCCACGCATGTCGACGGGCTGGAGTGGAAGCGCGCCAAGTGGGGTCCGGTCGGTCAGCGGTACTACCGCGTCGCCGAATCCCTGGCCGTGCGGTGGTCGGATGCGCTCATCGCCGACGCCGTGGGCATCGCCGACTACTACCGGCACGAGTTCGGGGCGCCGACGACGCTGCTGACCTACGGCGCTCCGCTCATCGAGCCCGGTTCCGACCGGCTGGCCGAGCTGGGGCTCGAGCCGGGGGAGTACCACCTCGTGGTCGCCCGCTTCGAGCCGGAGAACCACGTCGAGCTCATCGTCGACGGGTACGCCCGCAGCTCCGCCACCAAGCCGTTGGTCGTGGTCGGCTCCGCGCCGTACTCCGACGACTACACGGCCCGGGTGCACGCGGCGGCCGACGACCGCGTGCGTTTCCTGGGCGGGGTCTGGGACCAGGTGCAGCTCGACCAGCTGTACGCGAACTCCTACACCTACCTGCACGGCCACTCGGTCGGCGGCACCAACCCCTCGCTGCTGCGCGCCATCGGTGCCGGCGCCGCGGTGCTCGCTTTCGACTGCGACTTCAACCGCGAGGTCGTCGCCGAGGCCGGCCGCTACTTCGGGAGCCCGGCCGACGTGGCCGCCCTGGTCGACGCCGCCGAGGCGGAGCCGCGCAGGATCCGCACCGCCGGGCGGCGGGCCCGCGAGCTGGCCGCCGGATACGACTGGGACGACGTGGCGATCGGCTACGAGGAGCTCGCGCAGGCGCTTGCCCGTCGGCAGTTCCCCAGCCGGCGCCCGAGCGGCCGTCGGATGCAGCCGACGGCACCGGTGGTCCTCCGCATCCCGGAGCCCCGGCCGGAGCCGGCGATCGAGTCCGCGCACCCCACGGTGATCCAGTTCCCCGGGGTGCAGCAGTGACCGCGGCGATACTCCCGGTCGAGGAGACGCTGCGGGCGACCCTCGAGCGGCTGGCCGGCGCCCAGAAGGGTGCCGCCGGCGCGCCGGCGTACTCCCGCTTCGTCAACCGCAGGCTCGGCCGGCTGCTGGCCGCGGTCGCCTTCCACGCCCGCCTGACCCCCAATGCGGTCACCGGCATCAGCGCCGTCTTCACCGCCACGGCGCTCGCGCTCCTGGTCCTGCGCGAGCCCTCCTGGGGCCTCGGTCTCGCCGTGGCCGCGTGCCTGGTGCTGGGCTACGCCTTCGATGCCGCCGACGGGCAGCTGGCCCGGCTGCGGGGTGGCGGTTCGCCGGCGGGTGAATGGCTGGACCACATGGTCGACGCGGTGAAGGCGTCCGGCCTGCACCTCGCGCTGCTGATCGGCTTCTACCGCTTCGAGGTGGTCGACCCGGTGTGGTTGCTCGTTCCGCTGGGCTACTGCCTGGTCGACGCGGTGACCTACTTCGCCACGATGCTCAACGAGGCGCTCCGCGCGCAGCACGGTGTCGCGACCCGGGCCCAGCCCACCCTGGAGCGGGCCGGTGTGGCCCGGTCGCTGCTCACCCTGCCGACCGACTACGGCCTGCTGGCCTGCACCTTCGTCCTGATCGGCGCCCCGGCGCTGTTCATCCCCACCTACACCGTTCTGTTCCTGGCGGCGTCGGCGTTCCTGGTCCTCGCCTCCGTCAAGTGGTTCCGCGAGATGGGCAGGTTGCCGCGATGACCGACGAGCGCACCGGAGCAGGTCCGACCGCGAGCGGCCGGCACCCGGGTACCGGCACGGAGGACGGCGACGCGACCGGGGGTGCCCGTCGTGGGCTGCTGCTGGCCGCCGCGGGGCTGGTGCTCGTCGTCGTCCTGGTGGTGGTCACGGCCGTCCTGCTGCGTGGTGCGGACGACGACGCCCGCCCGGCCGCCGACCGTCCCGCCGCCCCGACGGCGACGCCCGAGGAGAGCGCTGTCCCGTCCGCCGGGCAGTCGGCGGAGCCCACCGACGCCGGGTCCCCGGGAACGCCCCCCGCCGAACCGGTCGGCAGGGTGGAGAGCGCCGACGAGCTCCCCCCGGCCATGCCGCCCGTCGCGCTCGACGCCGGCGCGGACGCGGGTGGCGGGCTCGAGGTGTCCATCGTCGAGGTCGAGTCGATCCAGGGCACCGCGAGGGGACCGGGCAACGTCGCCGGACCGGCGCTGCGGGTCACGGTGCGCATGACCAACGGGACGCCGGAGCCCGTGTCGGTCGATGCCGTCACGGTCAACCTCTACTCCGGGCCGGACGACGATCCCGCGTCCCCGCTGGACGACCCGTCGCAGCGACCGTTCCGCGGATCGGTCCCCGCGGGGGACCGGGCCGAAGGTACGTACGTCTTCTCGATCCCGGTCGAGGCACGCGACCGGGTGACCGTCGAGGTCGGTCCCGCTCCCGGTGCACAGCGCCTGCTCTTCACCGGCAGCGCCGGCTGACCGCGATGTCCGCAGCTGCCCCGTCGTCGCGTCCCCCGCTCCTCGTCGTGCACCCCGGAGCGGAGCTCTACGGAGCCGATCGAGTCCTGCTGGAATCCGTCGCGGCTCTGGTGCCCGGGTTCGACGTCACCGTCGCCCTGCCCGGTCCCGGCCCGCTGGTCGCGGAGATCGAGGACGCGGGTGCCCGGGTGGTGCACTGCCGCATGCCGGTGCTGCGCCATGAGGCCCTTCGGCCGCGCGGTGCGGCCCGGTTGGTCGCCGACGCCGTCCGTGGCGTCGTGCCGGCCCTCCGGCTGATCCGCCGGTACGGAACCGCCGGGGTCTACGTCAGCACGCTGACCCTGCCGTTGTGGCCGCTGCTCGCGCGGCTGGCCGGCCGGAGGTCGCTGTGCCACGTGCACGAGGCCGAGCAGTCGGCCTCCCGTCTCCTGCGCCTCGGCATGGCGCTGTGTCCCGCGCTGGCCGATCGCGTCGTGGTCAACAGCGCCTTCACCCTCGGGGTCCTCACGCAGACGGCACCACGCCTCGCCCGGCGCAGCGCGGTGGTCCTCAACGCCGTCCACGGTCCGGCGGAGGGAGTGGCCGCCCGCCTGCAGCTCGACGGTCCGCTCCGCCTCCTCTACGTCGGCCGGCTCTCCCCGCGGAAGGGTCCGCAGGTCGCCGTCGCCACGGTGCGGGAGCTCCTCGACCGGGGGGTCGACGTCCGGCTGTCCGTCGTCGGATCGGTGTTCGCCGGCTACGAGTGGTTCGAGGCGGAGCTGCGCGCGACGGTCTCCGCACAGGGGCTGGACGACCGGGTCGACTTCCACGGCTACCAGGCGGACGTCCGGCCGCACCTGGCCGGGGCCGACGTGGTGCTGGTGCCCTCCGTCGGGGACGAGTCCTTCGGCAACACCGCGGTGGAGGCCGTGCTCGCCGCGCGGCCCCTGGTCGTGAGCGACCACAGCGGTTTGCGCGAGGCGACGTCCGGCTTCTCCGCCGTCCAGGCGGCCGACCCGGCGCGGCCGGCCGAGTGGGCGGATGCGATCGAGCGGGTGGCAGGCGCCTGGACGGCCTTGCGCGACGCCGCGGCGGACGACGCCGTCGAGGCGCGGCGCCGCCATGCGCCGGGGGTCTACCGGCAGCAGATCGTCGAGCAGGTCTCCGTGCTCGCCGGGGGGCCCGCGTCCGTCGGGACGACGGGCAGCACCGTGCACGAGCCGGCCGGGAGCCGGCGGTGACCGCGGCGGCACGAGGGGAGCGGCTGACCGTTCCTCCGGTGCTCATGTACCACTCGATCAGCCCCTCGGACGTGCCCGATCCGCACCGGCTCCGGGTCCACCCCAGGAGCCTCGACCGGCACCTCCGGCTGCTCCGGCGTCTCGGGCTGCGGGGGGTCTCCCTGTCCGAGCTGCTGGCTGCCCGTCAGCGCGGAGCAGCTGCGGGGCTGGTCGCCCTGACCTTCGACGACGGTTACGCCGACTTCGTGCAGCACGCGGTGCCCGTGCTGCGGACGCACGGCATGACCGGCACCGTGTACGTCGTCACGGGCCGGCTGGGGGGCCGCAACGAGTGGGACGAGGGCCCCCAGCTGGAGCTGATGACCGCCGACCAGGTCCGTGCGGTCGCCGCCGAGGGGCTGGAGGTGGGCAGCCACACCGTGCGGCACGTCCGGCTCGCGGGTGCGGACGCGGCCACGCTGACCGCGGAGATCGCCGGCAGCCGGCAGGCGCTGCAGGAGGTCCTGCAGGACGAGGTCCCGGGGTTCTGCTATCCCTACGGGAGCTTCGACGACGCGGCCGCCGACGCGGTGCAGGCGGCCGGCTACGACCACGCGTGCGTCACCGGCGACTACGTCCCGGGTGACCGGTTCACGCTGCCCCGGTGCTACGTCTCGCCGGGGGACACCGGCGCCCACATCGTGGCGCGCCTCGCGCGCCACCACGTGCGCCAGCTGCGCGGTCGCTGACGCCGCTCGGGGCCGCGCCCCGACCCCCGTCCCTTCACTCTCCGTGGTGGGGTCGGGTGTGAAGCTCTCCGTGCTCGTTCCATCACGCCAGGTGAGAACAGGTGCAAATCAACGCCGGAAGCGGGCCCCGGGTCACCGGATCAGGTGATTCCGCCTCCCCGCATCGTCACGGATAGTGGTCGTCGCTGCTCGGGACGACTGTGTTCTGGGCGGTCCGTGTTCAGGGGGGAACATTCATGTCTGCACGTGTGTCCGCGATATCGAGGACGGTCGTCGCCGGTCTGCTGAGCGCCGTCCTGCTGGGCGGGTCCCTGGCGGGACCGCTCGGGTCGGCCCGGGCGGACTCCGCCCCGCTGGACCCGGCCGACCCCGCGAGCCCTCCCACCGTGACCGCGGATGCGCTGCCCACCGTGCAGATCGACGGTGTCGTCTGGTCCCAGGTCGTGGTGGGCAACACCGTGTACGTCGGCGGCGAGTTCACCAAGGCCCGGCCGGCAGGTGCGGCCCCCGGAGTCGGGGAGACGACCCGCAACAACCTGCTCGCCTACGACATCCGCACGGGTGAGCTGATCACCTCCTTCGCCCCGGACCTGAACGCCCAGGTCAAGGTGGTGGCTGCCTCGCCGGACGGCTCGCGGGTCTACGTCGGCGGCAGCTTCACCAAGGCCGACGGCCAGACCCGGTACCGCATCGCCGCCTACGACACCGCGACCGGCGCGCTCGACCCCGCCTTCCGGCCGGCCTTCTCCTCCCAGGTGAAGGCGATCGCCGTCACCTCCTCGACCGTGTACGCCGGCGGCAGCTTCGACGCCGTCGGTAGCCAGCCCCGCACCCGCCTGGCTGCCGTCGCGCGCAGCAACGGAGCGCTCCTGCCCTGGGCGCCGGCCGCCGACAGCACGGTCCAGGCCCTCGCGATCTCCCCGAGCGGCACCAAGGTCATCGCCGGCGGTTCCTTCGCCACGCTCGGCGGCCCCGTCGCATCCGGTGGCCAGGTGGCCCGCGGCATCGGTGCGGTCGACGCCGCCACCGGCCGGGCCGTGCCCTTCGCCGCCGGCCAGGTCATCAACAACACGGGATCCACCGCGGCCGTGCTCAGCCTGTCGGTCGACCAGGACACCGTCTACGGCTCCGGCTACACCTTCGGCAAGGGCAACCTCGAGGGCGTCGTCGCCGCCGACCCGGAGACCGGCGCCGTCCGCTGGATCGAGGACTGCCGTGGCGACAGCTACTCGGTGTGGTCCTCCGGCACCGTCGCCTACGTCGCCGGTCACCCGCACGTCTGCAGCAACGTCGGCGGCTGGCCGCAGGAGGAGCCCTGGACCTTCTACCGGGGCATCGCCTTCAGCAAGGCCGCCACGGGCAAGGTCGGCACGGAGACGGGCAACTTCGCCGGTCAGCCGGCCCCCAGCCTGCTCAACTGGTTCCCGACCATCGACGCCGGGACCTACACCGGCCAGACGCAGGGGCCGTGGAGCGTCACCGGCAACGCGCAGTACGTGGTCTACGGCGGCGAGTTCCCGCGTGTGAACGGCACGGCCCAGCAGGGGCTCGTCCGGTTCGCCGTCCCGTCGATCGCGCCCAACGAGGTGGGGCCGAGCGGCAACAACGACCTCATCCCGACGGTCTCGTCGCTGGCTCCCGGCACGGCCCGGGTCTCCTGGCTGGCCACCCACGACCGGGACAACGGGAACCTCACCTACCGCATCTACCGCGACGGTGACACGCAGACGCCGGTGCACGAGGTGACGCAGGCCTCGCGGTTCTGGAAGCGGCCGACCATGGCCTTCACCGACCGCGGTCTGAGCGCGGGCTCGCACCGCTACCGGCTGACCGTCAGCGACCCGACCGGGAACACGGTGACCACCGCCTGGGTCAGCACCGACGTCGCCGCCGGTACGAGCTCGCCCCGGCCGTACGCCGACACGGTCCGCGAGGACGGGGCCGCCCACCACTGGCCGCTCGGCGAGGCGTCCGGCACGACGGCCTTCGACCACACGGGCGCCAACGACGCGACCGTCAGCGGTGGAGTCACGCTCGGTCAGGGCGGGGCGATCGCCGGCGACGCCGACACCGCCGCGCGGTTCAGCGGGACCAGCACCGGTCTAGTGGCGATGGGCACCCCGGTGACGGGGCCGCACACGTTCTCGATCGAGGGCTGGTTCCAGACCACGTCGTCCGCGGGCGGCAAGATCGTCGGCTTCGGCAACCGGAACACCGGCAACAGCACCAGCTACGACCGCCACGTCTACATGGACCGCCTCGGCCGGGTGCTGTTCGGCGTCTACCCCTCCGGTGAGCGCCTCGTCACCAGCCCCGGTCGCTACAACGACGGGAAGTGGCACCACGTCGTGGCGACGCTGGGCTCCGAGGGCATGGGGCTCTACGTCGACGGGCAGCTGGTCGGGTCCCGCGCGGACACCACCTCCGCCCAGATCTACGACGGGTACTGGCGGATCGGGGGCGACAGCGCCTGGGGCAACACCAACCAGTACTTCAACGGTGCCATCGACGAGGTGGCGATCTACTCCTCGGCGCTCCCGGCGGACCGCGTGCTCAACCACTACACGCTGGGGTCCACCGGCACCGGCACGAACGTCGCGCCGACGGCCGCCTTCGTCAGCTCGACGTCGGACCTGACGGCCACCTTCGACGCCTCGGCGTCGGCGGACCCGGACGGGACCATCGTCGACACGACCTGGGCCTTCGGAGACGGCGGCACCGGCACCGGCACCACCGCGACGCACACCTACGCGGCAGCCGGCACCTACTCCGTCACGGTCACGGTGACCGACGACGACGGGGCGACGGCCGAGCGCACGGCATCGGTCACCGTGCCCGAGCCGCCGGCGAACGTGGCGCCGGTGGCGTCGTTCGACGCGGTGGTCTCGGGTCTGGCGGTCGCGGTGGACGGTTCGGGGTCCACGGACTCCGACGGTTCGGTGCGGTCCTACGCCTGGGAGTTCGGGGACGGGGCGACGGGCACCGGTGCCACGGCGTCGCACACCTACGCCGAGGCGGGCACCTACGACGTGACGGTGACGGTGACCGACGACGACGGCGCCACGGGCACGGTGACCGAGCCGGTGACGGTCGTGGCGCCGCCGGCGGCGGGCGTGGCGTTCGCGGCCGACGACTTCGGTCGGACGGTGGCCAGCGGCTTCGGTTCGGCGCCGACCGGTGGTGCGTGGTCGGTGTCGGGCGGAGCGCGCTCGGTCTCCGACGGTGTCGGTCACCTGCAGGTGAACGCCGCCGGTGGGTCGAGTGCGGCCTGGCTGAACTCGGCGACCGGTCAGGACGTGGCGCTGCAGGTGGACCTGTCGCTGGCGGCGGCGCCGACCGGTGGCGGCACCTACGTCTACGTGGTGGGTCGCCGTACCGCCGCGGGGCACTACCGCGGTGTGGTGCGGTTCCTGGCCGACGGCTCGATGCGGCTGAGCGTGTCCAAGGTCGTGTCCAATGCCGAGAAGACGCTGCGCACGGTGGTGCTGCCCGGCAGGTACACGCCGGGCACGGTGCTGCACGTCCGGCTGGACCTGGCGGGCACGGGGACGACGGCGCTGAACGCGAAGGCCTGGGCGGCCGGCACGGCCGAGCCCGGTGCCTGGCAGGTCAGCGCCACCGACTCCGACGCGGCGCTGCAGGTGGCCGGCGGGGTGGGCGTCACCACGTACGTGTCGGGTTCGGCCACCGCCGTCCCGGTGCGGGTCGACCTGGACAACCTGTGGGCCGGCCCCACCGGCACCGCGCCGGGTGGCGCGCCGGGTGGTCAGCCCGAGCCGCCGGCGAACGTGGCGCCGGTGGCGTCGTTCGACGCGGTGGTCTCGGGTCTGGCGGTCGCGGTGGACGGTTCGGGGTCCACGGACTCCGACGGTTCGGTGCGGTCCTACGCCTGGGAGTTCGGGGACGGGGCGACGGGCACCGGTGCCACGGCGTCGCACACCTACGCCGAGGCGGGCACCTACGACGTGACGGTGACGGTGACCGACGACGACGGCGCCACGGGCACGGTGACCGAGCCGGTGACGGTCGTGGCGCCGCCGGCGGCGGGCGTGGCGTTCGCGGCCGACGACTTCGGTCGGACGGTGGCCAGCGGCTTCGGTTCGGCGCCGACCGGTGGTGCGTGGTCGGTGTCGGGCGGAGCGCGCTCGGTCTCCGACGGTGTCGGTCACCTGCAGGTGAACGCCGCCGGTGGGTCGAGTGCGGCCTGGCTGAACTCGGCGACCGGTCAGGACGTGGCGCTGCAGGTGGACCTGTCGCTGGCGGCGGCGCCGACCGGTGGCGGCACCTACGTCTACGTGGTGGGTCGCCGTACCGCCGCGGGGCACTACCGCGGTGTGGTGCGGTTCCTGGCCGACGGCTCGATGCGGCTGAGCGTGTCCAAGGTCGTGTCCAATGCCGAGAAGACGCTGCGCACGGTGGTGCTGCCCGGCAGGTACACGCCGGGCACGGTGCTGCACGTCCGGCTGGACCTGGCGGGCACGGGGACGACGGCGCTGAACGCGAAGGCCTGGGCGGCCGGCACGGCCGAGCCCGGTGCCTGGCAGGTCAGCGCCACCGACTCCGACGCGGCGCTGCAGGTGGCCGGCGGGGTGGGCGTCACCACGTACGTGTCGGGTTCGGCCACCGCCGTCCCGGTGCGGGTCAACCTGGACAACCTGTGGGCCGGCCCCACCGGCACCGCGCCCGGACGCAACTGACCCATCCCGGGGAGAGGCCGTTCCCGGCCTCTCCCCGGGCTCACTCCTGGGTGTGAGGCCACCGGCGCGTGGAGGGACGCCACGCCGCGGAACTGGCATCGTCGTCCTGGCCCGCTGCGCACGGCGATGGGCCAGCCGAGGGGGCGAGGACCGTGACCGCGAACGTGGCCGTCGAGGGCGTGGCCGTCCCGGCCCGGGCCGTCGAGGTCACGTCCCGCCGCCTGGTGCTCCGCAACGTCGCCCGCAGCGGCGGCGTCCGGCTCCTGGTCCTCCCGGTGTCCGCGCTGCTGGGCATCCTCATCACCCGGCTCGTCGTCGACAACTACGGCCTGGCGGCGTTCGCCCAGTACGGCCTGCTCGTCGGCCTCGGGGCCCTCCTCCCGTTCACTGATCTCGGGATGTCGGCCGCCGTCATGAACGCCGTCGCGGCCTCGGACGCACCCGACCGCGACCAGCACGTCCGCCGGGTGGTGGTGACGGCGATCCGCGTCCTGATCTGCTCCGCAGGCGTGCTGAGCCTGGTGGCCGTATCCATCACGGTCCTCGGCCTGTGGCCGACCCTGCTCGGCTCGGCGCTCCTGCCGGGGTCGGGCCCCACGGTCGCCCTGACCTGTCTGCTGCTGATCGCGCTCGCGATGCCGCTCGGCATCGGCCAGCGCGTCCTCACCGGGCTGGGCCGCAACCACGTGTCGATCGCCGTCCTCGGCCTCCAGACCCCTCTGGTCCTGGCCGTCGTGCTCCTGCTGCTGTGGTGGGACGTGCCGGCCGGCGCCGCCGTCGCGGTCGTCGCCTACGCGGCGACCCTCCTGCTGGCCGCCGTGTGCAGCGTGATCGCCGCCCGTCGGCTGCGGCCGGTGACCCGTGGGCTGCTCCACCAGGTGGTGCGACCGAGGACGTTCCCGGGGGCGCGGGTGTTCGACGTCGCCTGGCCCATGCTGGTGCAGATGATCGCGCTGCCCATCGCGATGCAGACCGATCGGATCGTGCTGAGCCACCGCGCCGGTCCCGACGTCCTGGCCGAGTACAACCTGGCGGCCCAGATGTTCGTTCCGATCTGGGCCGTCGTGAGCTCGGCGGGGGTGACCCTCTGGCCGGTGTTCGCCCGGGCGCGGGCGCGCGGCGAGCGGCACTCCCCGCTGCCGATGGCCGCGCTGTTCGGCGGGCTGGCCGCCGTCATGGCCGGCGGCGTGGCTCTCGCCTCGCCGTTCCTCGCCGAGCTCGCCTCCGGAGGGGCGATCGAGCTGGGTGGGCCGGTCGTCGCCAGCTTCGCCGTGCTCATGGTCCTCCAGGGGTTGAAGTACCCCCTGGGGATGTACATGACCGATGCCCGCGGCCTCCGGTTCCAGGCCGCCGCCATCGTCGCGATGCTGCCGCTCAACGTCGGCCTGTCCTGGTACCTCGCCGGGCCGCTCGGAGCCGCGGGGCCGGTCATCGGCTCCGTCGTCGGCGTGGCCTGCTCCCAGCTGGCCGCCAACTACCTCTACGTCCGGCGGTCCCTGCGCGCAGGCACGGGCGTGGACGTCCGGCGGGCCGAGCCGTGACCGCCGACCTGCTCGGGATCGTCGTCGTCAACTACGGCTCGTCCCGGTTGCTCGAGGAGAACCTCGCCGCACTGGTGACGGAGGGCCACCCGGTCCGGGTGGTGGTGGTGGACAACTTCTCCTCCTCCGGCGAACGAGCGGCCACCGCACGGCTCGCCGAGGAGCACGGCTGGGACCTGGTGGGGCTGCCGGACAACCGGGGCTTCGCCGCCGGCGTGAATGCCGGGATCCGGGCAGCGCGGGCGGCCGGCTGCACGTGCTTCCTCCTCCTCAACCCGGATGCAGCGGTGACCGCGGACGTGGCGGCGGCGCTCCGCGGGCACGTCCTGCGGGACCGGACGGCCCTGGTGAGTCCGCGGGTCCTCGCCTCCGACGGGCAGGTCTTCTTCGACGGGTCCCGGCTCCACCTGCGCACCGGGCGGATCCGCGGACGCACGTCGACCGCGACCCTGCCCGGACCGGCCGTGGACTGGGTCACGGGTGCCTGCCTGGCGCTGCACGACGACCTGGCGCGGCGGGTGGGTGACTTCGAGGAGTCCTACTTCCTCTACTGGGAGGACGTCGACTTCAGCTTCCGGGCGCTGGCGGCTGGCGCCGCCCTCGTCGTCCGGCAGGACCTCGTCGCGCTGCACGACGCCGGCGGCACCCAGGGCCCTACCCAGGGACGCGCCAAGTCGGCGCTCTACTACCGGTACAACTGCGAGAACCGGCTGCGCTTCGCGGCCCGGCACCTCCCGCGCCGCCGCCTGGTGCGGTGGGTGCTCGCGACCCCGGCCGTGAGCTGGGAGATCCTCCGTCGCGGTGGCCGCCGGCAGCTCGTCGACCAGCCGGGTCTGCTGGTCGCCGCGATCCGCGGCTCGCTGGCCGGACTCGGGTGGGCCGCCGCCGCACTGGTCCGCGGGCCGGCCCGGCCGACCGGGACCCCGTCGTCCGACCCGATCCCGCCGATGGACCCAGGAGCCGACACATGACCGGCACGGCCGCGCCCCGCGATCTCCTCACCATCGGTCTGCTGACCTTCCGGCGGCCGGACGACCTGGCGGTGGTGCTGCCACTGCTGCTCGACCAGGCGGCATCGCTCGAGCACCCGGACCTCGCCGTGGACGTCCTCGTCGTCGACAACGACGCCGGTGGCAGCGGGCGACCGGTCGTCGAGGCGCTGGGCTCCGCCCGCGTCCGCTACGCGGTGGAACCCACGCCCGGCATCGCCGCCGCGCGCAACCGTGTCCTGGACGAGGCCGCCCACTCCCGGTTCCTCGTCTTCATCGACGACGACGAGCGCCCCCACCCCGGCTGGCTGCAGGCGCTGGTGGAGACCCAGCAGCGCGGCGCGGCGGTCGCCGTCGCGGGCGCGGTCGTCTCGGACTTCGCGCACGAGCCGGAACCGTGGATCGACGCCGGTGACTTCTTCCGGCGCCGGCGGCTGCCCACCGGCACCCGGATCGCCGTCGCCGCGACGAACAACCTGCTGCTGGACATGCGCGCGGTCCAGGCGGCCGGACTCCGGTTCGACGCGGCGTTCGGGTTGACCGGGGGGAGCGACACCCTCTTCACACGGAGGCTGGGCGCGACGGGGCCCATGCTGTGGTGCGACGAGGCCGTCGTCACCGACCACGTGCCCGCCTCGCGTCTCACCCGTCGCTGGGTGCTGCAGCGAGCCTTCCGGTCCGGGAACTCCGCCTCGCGGGTCGATCTCGTGATGGCGTCCGGCGCGGCTGGTCGCCTGTCGGCCAGGGTGCGCGGTCTCGGCCGCGGGACGCCTCGGCTCGGGGGCGGGCTCGCACGGTGGGCGCTCGGCCACCTGCTGCGCTCACCGCAGCACCGGGCCCGCGGGCTGCGCACCGCGGCGCGGGGAGCCGGGATGATCGGCGGCGCCGCGGGCATCGTCTACTCGGAGTACCGGCGGACCGCGGTCATCGCGAGCTGATCGCCGCACCGCGACCGCGCCTCGACGTCCACCGGGCGGCCCACGCCTCCCGGTAGGCCGCGAGGTGCTCCACCCCGGCGCTGCCCCACTCTCGCCTGCTCAGATCCGGACGCGCGCCGGCGGGCAGCGAGCCGGCCGCGTCGAGGGCCGAGAGGAGCTCCGCCGCGCCGAGTTCGCCGTCGTAGCGCAGCACCCAGGCGGCACCGACCTCCTCGGCCAGGCGGCTGGTCACCTCGTTGTCCGGCAGCAGGACCGGCCGGTCGAGGGAGAGGGCGAGCAGCGCGGTTCCGGAGTTGTGCAGCTCGCGGTAGGGGAGGACGACGAGCTGGGCGCGGCCGACGACGTCCACGAGGTCCGCGTCGTCGAGGTGCTCGAGCCGGAGGCCGATCTCCGGCACGTCCCGCGCGGCGCGGCGGAGGCTCGCGCCGAGCTCCGCGTCCGCGGGCTGCCCGGCCACCTCGAGGGTGACCCCCCGGCCCGAGGCGACGGCCTCCCGGACCACCGGGATCAACGACTCCACATTCTTGTACGGCTTGATCAGTCCGACGAAGGCGACGTGCTGCGGAGTCGGCCGGGCGTTACGGGGCGCATCGAACCAGTCCCGGTAGTGCCCGTGCAGGATCGTCCGGGCGAGCAGACCTGCCGCGACCGGGGTCTGCTCGTTCAGGCGGATCACCAGCACGCTCCGTCGTTCCAGCCTTCGGAGCAGCGCCGCGTCGACGCGGGAGACCGGGGAGTGCGGCGCCAGGTTGTGCGCCGTCCGCACGACGGGCGTCCGGGTGAGCCAGAGGCGCAGGACGAACGCCGAGAACAGGATCCGGCGCGCCAGCCGCCGGAACGGGTCCCGGCCCGGGAGCAGGGTCTCGGGCCAGTGGGCGTGGAAGACGTCGTAGCGGCCGCCGAGGGCCCGGGCCCAGGTGAAGGTCTCCACGTCCACGCCGGGCATCGCGTCGAGCGCGCCGCGCAGCATGACCACGTAGGGGTTGGTCGTCGGCCGGGGCTCGGGGAAGGACTGCAGGACCCTCAGCGGACGCCGCACCGGACCTCGACCACCTCGACGCTCAGCCCCCGTGCGGGCGCCTCGGGCCGCCCACCCTAGCCCCGCCCGGGAGGTCGGCGACGCATCGCCGTGCGACGGTGTCGCGCTCCCGGGACGCGGGTCCCGTCGCCGTAGCATCACCGCCCGTGAGGCGGACCAGGTTCGATCGTGCCCGGGTGTACGGGTCGTTGCGCAGCGCGCACCTGGAACGCGCCCATGCCCTGGAACCGGCCTCCCTGCTGCACCGGCGCCAGCGGTACGACTTCGATCCCGCCCTGGCCGAGGGCCTGGACCTGATCCGCGGCGGAACGGGCGCGATGGCGGTGACCGTCCTGCGGTCGCGGCTGGCGGGTATCGAGGTCAACGAGCCGTTGCTCCGCCCGGGGTTGTGGAAGACGGCCGTCGCGGTCACCGCCGCGCGGACGGCGGCACGACTGCGGCGGGCTCCCGTGCTCGTCGTCTCGTACGCGATCGAGAACCGGGATCCCTACGAGCAGGACGCGGTGCCCTCCCTGCGGAGCGCGGTCCGCCAACGGCTCGACCGGGTGCTCGCCGGCTACGTCGCCCGACGGCTCGACCGGATCGCCTACGGCACGGCCACGGCGGCGGAGACCTACGCCGCGCGGCTCGGCGCGGAACTCGCCGCCGTCGAGGACGCCGTGGTGCCGGCGCTCCCGGCGCCCTGCGGCTGCCCGTCCGACGGGGACCGGGACGCCGACCGCGTGGTTTTCGTCGGGGCCTTCCAGCCCCGCAAGGGGCTGCCGGAGCTGGTCGAGGCCTGGCCCCTCGTGGCCGAGCGGCATCCGTCGGCGCGGCTCACCCTCGTCGGCAAGGGCGCGCAGGCGGAGCTCGCGCACGGCCTTGCCGGCCGGGTGGACGGCGTCGACGTGGTGGTCGACCCGCCGCGGGCCGAACTTCACCGGCTCCTCCGCCGGGCGGCGGTGCTCGTCCTGCTGTCGCAGCGGACGGCGACGTGGCGCGAGCAGGTCGGGCTGCCGATCGTCGAGGGGCTGGCGCACGGGTGCACGGTGGTCACCACCGAGGAGACGGGGCTCGCGAGCTGGCTGGCCGGTCACGGCCACGAGGTGCTGCCGGGGACGGCGTCCCCGGAGCAGGTCGCCGAGGCCCTCACCCGCGCGCTCACCGGACGGCGCCCCGCCTCCTCGGTGCTCGCGGAGCTGCCGGAGGTCGACGGGCGCCTGGCTGCCGACCGATGGCTGTTCGAGCCGCTCTCCCGTCGCCCCGGGAGCCCGTGACCCGCACGTGGACCGCGCGCCCGGGCCGTCAGGCGGGCACGGTGAGCGGCCGCACGGGTACGGCCTGCGCGCTGCCTCCGGCGTCCGCGCTCGGCCCGGAGGTGCCCGCGGTCCGGCGGGGGAGCAGGAGCAATCCCAGCGCGAGGGCCACGTCGGGCAGGTTGGCCGGGATCGGCCCGAAGGCCAGGTACCACAGGCTGCTGAGCACGAGGAAGCAGGCGAGCGCGCCCGCCCGGCGCCGGCTCAGCAGGACGACGAGGCTCCCGACGAGCAGGCCGGCCATGACCAGGCCCAGGGCGACCCCCACGACGCCCAGGTTGGTCCACAGGTCGGCCACGATCGAGTGCAGCTCGAAGCGACCGCCGAAGACGTAGTTCCGCAGGTAGCCCTCGGCGGTCGGGATGTTGGTGACCGCGAAGGCGTTCTCCCCCAGGCTCATGTCGGCGGGGTTGGGAACCGTGCCCAGTCCGAAGCCGAACGGCCGCTCCCTCATCAGCGCCCAGGTCGCCGTCCACTCCGGCCGGCCGCCGAGCAGCAGCGAGCCGGTCTGCTCGACCTGCGTCACGGTCCGGGCCTGCACCTCGGCGCCGAGAGCTCCCGCGAGCAGCAGCCTGCTGATCGCGGCGTACCCGCCCACGGCGATCCCGCCCAGCACCGCCACGGTCACCCACCGGCTGCCACCGGGACCCGTCGAGGCCGGTCGCGCCTGCCACAGCACCAGGACGGCGGCCACCAGGCAGAACCCGAACGCGCTCCGGGCGTCGTTGAGGATGTCGAGCGCGCCCAGCACGGCCAGCGCGGCCAACGCCGGCAGCGTCCGGCCGCGGGCGTCCGCGAGTGCCAGCACGATGATCGTGAGGGGCAGGGCCAGCTCGAACTTGTAGGGGTTCGTGGAATCCGGCGCCTCGAGCAGGCCCATGGCGAGCTGGCCGGCGCCGTAGGACACCGCGACCGCCCACAGCGGCATCACCTCACGGGCCCACAGCAGCAGGCCGATGCCGCCGACGGCCGTCAGCACCAGGAAGCCGGTCTCGGCGGCCTGGCGGGAGGAGAAGGCGTGGTCCACCGACGACCACGCCGACAGCAGCGCGCCGCAGCCCAGGCCGAGCACGGAGAGGGCCGCGATCGTCCCGGCGCCGCGGAAGCGGGGGATCGCCGTCACCCAGACCGGCAGCAGCGCGACCGCGGCCAGCAGCCCGGTGTTCGTCGCGAAGGGGAGGGTGAGGTCGAACCCGAGCAGGGCGAGCGCGGCCACCGCGGTGAGCCGCGTGGACGGCGCCGTGCCCGTCGCGGGACGCGGGTCCGCTGCCCCGGCGGCCTCCCCCCGCAGCGCCGCGCCGACGCGGGCGCGCCATCCGGCCCGGGGCGGCAGGACGCCGTCCACCACGACGCCGAGCAGCGGGACCGGCGCCGCCCCGGCGTCGGCCACGGCTTCCAGGAGCTGCGCCTCCGTGGTGCGCCCGGCGTCCACGGCGACGAGGAGGCCGCTCACGGGTCCGGTGGCCTCGTCGCGGAGGTCGCCGATGTCGTCCAGGTGGACGAACTGCGGTCCGCCGCCGGTGTCGGGGGTGCCGGGAGATCCGGTGACGGCGTCGCTCAGTGCGGCCGCGGTCCGCTGCGGGCCGAGGACCGCGATCCGGTCCGCGCCCGCCGCCGTCGTGTCGCGCAGCGACCACAGGAGGCGGCTGGTGCCGGCCGCACGGGCCTCGCCCGTGGGTAGCGTCCAGACGGCGGGTGCGTCGGTGAGCACGGCGACGTCGTGCACGGTCCGCACCCGCGGTCGCACCAGGGCCCCGAACCCGGCGAGCAGCACGCCGATCCCGAGCCCGCCCACCAGCCCGAGGACGGCACTGGTGCGCGTGGCGGGCGAGATCGGGAAGCGGGGCTCGCGGGGCGGGACGATGGTGGTCACTTCGAGCAGCGGGCCGCGGTCCCCGTCGACGTAGAGGGCGAGGGCCGCCCGCCTCACCTGTTCGGTCACTGCGCGGGCGACGCGAGCCACCTCGGCGGCATCCGGCCCGGTGGCACTGATCTCCAGGACGGCCGTGTCCTCCAGGACGACGACGTCGAGGCTGTCGGCCAGCCGCGCGGGTGTGACATCGGAGCCCAGGTCGCGCAGGACGGGTTCCAGCACCAGGGGTGAGCGGACGAGCTCGGCGATCGTCGGGAGGACCCGCGTCCGCAGCAGGGAGCCGTTGGCCAGGTCGGCGGTCGTCACGGCCCGGTCGGCCCCGAAGTACATCGATGCCGTCGACCGGTAGGTGGTGGGGACGAGGCCGGACAGCAGGACCGAGATGATCGCGCCGACCAGCCCGGCAGCGGCCACCCACAGCCAGCGCCGGCGGACGGCGGCGACGTACTCAGCGGGTTGCATCGGCGTGACCTCCCTCCCGGTCGCCGGTCATCCTGCCTGCAGGAACGCCCCCGACAGGGGCTTCGGCGCAGAACGGCGGGTGCGTCTGACCCCAACGGGTGGGCGGAGGGCCGCGGGCGGGGCCCGCCCGTCGCTCCCGGGCACACACTCGGCTGTCGGGGCGCCACGCCCCACGCTGCACCGGCCCGTCCCGAGCCGGTCGTGGCCCCGCCCGAGCGGCGGGGTGGACGAAGAGATGAGGAGAAGCCCGTGACTTCCCGAGCTCCGCTCGAGGTCCTCGCCAGGCGCTGGCCCTGGGTCGTCACCGCGATGCTCCTCGGGCTCCTCGCCGGCCTCGTCCATTCGTCGGTGACCACGCCCACGTACCGGGCCAGCGCCAGCGTCTACTTCACGCTGCAGTACGGCGACACGGCATCCGAGCTGGTCCAGGGATCGACCTACACGCAGAACCAGGTGACGTCGTTCGCCCGGCTGGCCACGACCCCGGTCGTCCTGCTGCCGATCATCAACGACCTCGACCTGGACATGCGCCCCGAGGAGCTGGCCGGCCGCATCGAGGCGAGTGCACCGCTGGACACGGTCATCATCGAGATCGCGGTGACGGACACGTCGGCCGCCCGGAGCGCCGGCCTCGCCGACGCGGTCGCGGAGCAGTTGTCCAGGACCGTCGAGCAGCTCGCCCCGCAGGACGCCTCGGGCACGCCGACCGTCCGGGCGATGACGGTGGCCTCCGCCGAGGCTCCGACGGAGGCGGCGTCGCCGAACCTCGCCGTCGACCTGGGTACCGGGCTCCTCGTCGGGCTCGTCTTCGGCCTGGCCGGCGCCTGGGCCCGGGAGGCTCTGGACACCAAGGTGCGGGGGGCGGAGGTCGTGGCGACGCTGACGGACCTCCCGGTGGTCGGGTCCATCGGCACCTTCCCGGGCGGGCTGGCGCACCCCGTGGTCGTCGAGTCGGCGCCGCACAGCCAGCATGCCGAGGCATTCCGCCGACTCCGCACGAACCTGCAGTTCCTCGATCTCTCCGCCGACGCCCCGGACCAGGGAGCCGACGGCCGCTCCGGGGTGCGCACCCTGCTGGTGACGTCGTCGATCGCGAACGAGGGCAAGTCGACGATCGCGGCGAACCTCGCCGCGACGCTGGCCGAGACGGGCGCCCGCGTCGTGCTGGTGGACACCGACCTGCGTCGTCCCTCCGTCGCGCCCCTCCTCGGGATCGAGGGGGCCGCCGGCCTGACGACGGTGCTGCTGGGGCGGGCCCGGGTGGACGACGTCGTCCAGGACTGGGGAACCTCCGGGCTGCACGTGCTGACCGCCGGGGAACTGCCCCCGAACCCGAGCGAGCTGGTCGGCTCGCCCGCCATGCGCCGGCTCATGCAGTCGCTGCGGAGTGACTACGACTACGTCGTCTTGGACGCACCGCCGTTGCTGCCGGTGGCCGACGCGGCGATCCTCTCGCACGCCGTGGACGGCGCCCTCGTCGTCGGCAACGTGCGGCGGGTGCGCCGCACGGAGCTCCGCGACGGCCTGCAGAGCCTGGAGTCCGTCCGCGGACGGACGCTGGGGCTCGTCCTCAACCAGGTCCGTCAGGACGGGGAGGTCTACGGGTACGCGAGGTCGGAGGACCCGGCCGGGGCGCGCTCGCCGGCTGCCGCCGCCGTGGCAGCCCGGCTCGCCATAGCGCCCCGGCGCATCGACGCCAGTCGCACTCCGTGAGCGGCGCGCTGCCGCCGTCGGTGCAGGTCCTCGTCGTCTGCACGGCGAACATCTGCCGGTCACCGGCCGCCGCGGCTCTCCTGGAGAGGTACCTCGGGACCGACGCGATCACGGTCGGCAGCGCCGGTCTCGAGGCGCGGGCGGGCAGCCCGATGGACGACACGATGGCTTGGCTCGTCGACGTGCCGACCGGGCAGTTCACCGCCCGGCAGGTGACGCCGGCGATGATCCAGGCGGCCGACCTCGTGCTGGTCATGACCCGGGAGCAGCGGTCGGCCGTCGTGGGCAGGGTCCCGACCGCGGTGCGCCGCACCTTCACCCTCCGCGAGTTCGCCGATCTCGCCGTGCTGGCGCAGCGGTCCGACGACCGCCCGTCGGGGACCACCCCGGCGGACCGGCTGCTCGCCCTGGTCGCCGCGGCTCCCCGGCTCCGCGGCCTGCGCGGCCCCTGGACCGCCGACGACATCGAGGACCCCTACGGCCGGGGTGACCAGGCGAACGCGACCGCGGCGGCCGAGATCCAGCGCGCCGCCGGCGACCTCGCGGGCGCGCTGCTGACCGAGGGGGCGAGCCGTCCATGAGTCACCTCGACCGAGTGGACGTGCCCCCGGCCGACGGCGTACGCGGCCAGTTCGTCCTCGGGCCGGCCGGGGGCCCGCCGCGGGAGGGGTTCGCCGACCGCGAGCACGACGGCTGGCGGCTCGGGACGTGCGCGCTGCCGGTCGTGGACCTGCGCGGCCGGGACGGGGCCCTGCTGGGCTGGTGCCTGGGACACCCGGTCCTGGACGGGGTCCTCGTCAGCGACGCGATCACGATGGGCACCTCCGACACGGCACGGGTCGAGTGGGCGGCGGTGGACGAGCTCTACGAACGCCTGGCCGGGCGGTTCCTGCTCGTCCTGCTCGCGACCGAGGAGCCGACCGTCGTGCTGGACGCCTACGGCTCGCTCGCCGCCGTGTACTCGGCCGACGAGCGGGTCGTGGCGTCGACGACGTCGCTGATCGACGCGGAGTGGGACACCGAGCTCGTCGAGCGCAGCGGGTTCCCGGAGCGGGGTACCTGGCTGCCCTTCGGGCTGACCCTGCGCCGGGGCGTCCGGCGACTCCAGGCCAACCACGCGCTGGACCTGCGCCGGTGGCGGACCCGCCGGCAATGGCTCCCCGTGCCGGCGTCGGTCGACTCCTCCCCGGCGGAGCTCGCCGTCCTCGTGCACGACCACATCCGCCGGAGCATCGGTGCCGTGGCCGCGGAGCACCCCCTGGCGCTGTCGCTGACCGCCGGTCGTGACTCGCGCATCCTGTTGGCCTGCGCCCGGGACTTCCTCGACCGGGCATCGCTGTTCACGCTGGTGTCCGGCGCGGTCGACACCGTCGATGCGCACCTCGCCCGTCGTCTGGCCGGGCGCTTCGACCTGCGGCACGAGATGCTGCCGACCGTGGCCGCCGCGCCGGGGCAGCTCTCCGAGTGGCTCTCCGCGACCGGGCACGCCGTCAGCGGTGAGCTCTGGAAGGGGCACCGGTCCCTGCAGGCGCTGGACCCTGCGCGTGCGCTGCTGCCGGGCACGGCCGGTGAGGTCGGGCGCGGGCACACCTACCGGCCGGGTGACCCGGTGGACGGTGTCGTGGACCCGCGGACCCTTCTCGAGCGGCTGCGGCTGCCTGCGGACGAGCTCTACCTCGAGCACGCGGAGGCCTGGCTCGGCGGGCTGCCCGACCTGCCCTACGAGAGCACCCTCGAGCTGGCCTACATCGAGCAGCGGCTGTCCTGCTGGGCCGGCCCGGGTCACTACGGCAACCGGTTCTCGCGGTTCGAGCTGGCGCCCTTCGCCAGTCGCCCGCTGTTCCGGGCCATGCTCGCCCTCCCCCTCGGCTACCGGCACGGGGAGCAGCTCACCACCGACATCCTGGGGATGGCGTGGCCGGAGCTGCTGGAGCTGCCCTTCAACCGCTTCACGGGCCTGCGGGGCACGGCCCGGGTGGCCGCATCACGCGCACGGCGCCTGGTGCGGCGAAGGGTGCCGGCCCGGGTCGGGGCGTGACCGGCTCCTCGAGCCGTTCGTCACAGGGCGTCACCGATCGTCCGGTCCACCGCCCGTCCATCCGCGGGCAGAGGCGACCCGTTGGGGTGGTCTTCCGTTCTGCGGTCACACAGAGTCATCCCGACCTTCTACTGTCGGCGGGACAAGAGCGGGGGGAGATCCACCAGTGAGCGTCGTCGGCTATGCGCCAGGTGCGTACGACCTGTTCCACGTCGGGCACCTGAACATCCTCAAGCACGCCTCGGAGCACTGCGACGTGCTGATCGCCGGCGTGGTCTCCGACGAGATGCTGGTGCTGTCGAAGGGGCGCGCCCCGGTCGTCCCGCTCGCCGAGCGCATGGAGATCGTGCGCAACCTCCGGTTCGTCGACGACGTCCACGCCGAGGTCGTGCCCGACAAGATCGACACGTGGCGCGACGTCCGCTTCGACGTGATCTTCAAGGGCGACGACTGGCGGGGGACCCCGAAGGGCGAGCGCCTGCAGCGGGACTTCGCCGAGGTCGGCGTGACCGTGCAGTACTTCCCGTACACGATGCACACCTCGAGCACGCTGCTGCGCAAGGCGCTGGCCGCGATCGATGCGGAGCAGTCCGTCGGCCGCGGAGCCCGGGCCCTCACCTCCTGAGCCGGCTCCCGCTGCCGGCGGCGGGTGTCGGTGCCGCCGACTAACCTGGGGAACCAGGCCCCGCGTCGCACTCGGCGGCAGCGGTGCGGCCCCCGCATCCCAGGAGTGAGAACAGCGTGAGTCTGCGCGGCGTGCTCGACGTCGTCCTCGGCGATCCCGGCATGGCCCGCGTCGTCGCCGCGGCGGGGAGCGCACAGCTCTCTGTCACCGCCCCACCCCCGGTGCAGCCCCTCGTCGCGGCCGCCCTGGCCGCCCGCGCCGACGGCACGGCGCAGGGCGCCGGGGTGCCCGTGCTCCTGGTGACGGCGGGGGAGCGGGACGCCGACGTCGCGGCCGACCTGCTGCGCTGCTTCCTGCCCGGGCACCGCATCGCCACCTTCCCGGCCTGGGAGACGCTGCCCCACGAGCGGCTCAGCCCCCGCGCCGACACGGTCGGCCGCCGGCTGGCCGTGCTCCGCGACCTGACCCACCCCGGTGACAACGGGACGATCGACGTGCTGGTCGCCCCGGTGCGCAGCGTCCTGCAGCCCCTCGCGCCGGGCCTGGGCGACCTCGTCCCCGTCGAGCTGAAGCCGGGGGACTCCGCCGACCTCGACGACATCGCCCGGGCGCTGGCCGACGCCGCGTACACCCGCGTGGAGCTGGTCGAGAAGCGGGGCGAGTTCGCCGTCCGCGGCGGGCTGCTCGACGTCTTCCCGCCCACGGAGCCGCACCCGGTGCGCGTGGAGTTCTGGGGCGACGAGGTCGACGAGCTGCGGTACTTCTCCGCCGCCGACCAGCGCTCCCTGGACGAGCGGCCGGACCGGCTGTGGGCACCGCCGTGCCGCGAGCTGCTGCTCACCGACGAGGTGCGCGCCCGCGCCGCGGCACTGGCCGTCGAGCACCCGGGCCTCATCGAGGTACTGGGCAAGCTCGCCGAGGGCATCGCCGTCGAGGGCATGGAGTCGCTGACCCCCGCGCTCATCGGCGACGAGGCGATGCAGCTGCTCACCGACCTGCTGCCCCCCGGCACGCACGTGCTGGTGGCCGACCCGGAGCGGGTGCGCAGCCGCTCGGCCGACCTCGTGCGCACGGCCGACGAGTTCCTCGCCGCGTCCTGGGCGACCGCCGCGGAGGCGGGGGAGGCGCCGCTGGACCTGGGCGCCTCGTCCTTCCGCGACCTGGCCGACGTCGAGGCCGCGGCCCGCGGCCGCGGGCTGCCCTGGTGGACCACCGGGTCCTTCACCGTCACAGCTGACGACCTGGCGGACGACGGCGTGATCAATCTGGACGCCACGATCGTCGACCGCTTCGCCGGCGACGTGCCGAAGGCGGTCGAGACCATGCGCGGCTGGCACCGCGAGGGCTGGCGCGTGGTCGTCACCTTCGCCGGCCCGGGCCCCGCGCAGCGTGCCGCCGACCAGTTCGCGCAGGCCGAGCTGGGTGCCGCGCTGGTGCCGGGCATCGACACCGCGCCCGAGCCGCGGCTGACCTCGGTCACCCAGGGCAGCCTCGAGGCGGGGTTCGCCTTCCCCGGCATCGGCCTGGCGCTGCTCACCGAGCACGACCTGACCGGCCAGCGCGGCACCTCGATGCGCGACGCGGCGAAGATGCCCGCCCGCCGGCGCAACGCCGTCGACCTGGTGCAGCTGCAGCCCGGCGACCTGGTCGTCCACGAGCAGCACGGCATCGGCCGCTACATCGAGATGATCAGCCGCACCGTCAACGGTGGTCAGCGCGACTACCTGATCGTCGAGTACGCGGCCTCGCGGCGGAACCAGCCGCCGGACCGGCTCTTCGTGCCCACCGACTCCCTCGACCAGCTGACCCGCTACGTCGGCGGTGAGGCGCCGGCGCTGTCCAAGCTCGGCGGGGCGGACTGGAAGAACACCAAGAGCAAGGCGCGCAAGGCGGTCAAGCAGATCGCCGGCGAGCTCATCCGCCTGTACTCCGCGCGCATGGCGACGGCCGGGCACGCCTTCGGCCCCGACACCGTGTGGCAGCGCGAGCTGGAGGACGCCTTCCCGTTCCAGGAGACGCCCGACCAGCTGGCCGCGATCGACGAGGTCAAGGCCGACATGCAGCAGACCGTCCCGATGGACCGGATCATCTGCGGCGACGTCGGCTACGGGAAGACCGAGATCGCGATCCGCGCGGCGTTCAAGGCGGTGCAGGACGGCAAGCAGGTCGCCGTCCTGGTGCCGACGACGCTGCTGGCGAACCAGCACTTCAAGACCTTCTCCGAGCGGGTCGCGCAGTTCCCGGTGACGGTGAAGGTGCTCTCCCGGTTCCAGTCGGAGAAGGAGACCACCGAGATCCTCCGGCAGCTCGCGGCCGGTGACATCGACATCCTCGTCGGCACCCACCGGCTGCTGCAGCCGACCACCCGCTGGAAGGACCTCGGGCTGGTCATCGTCGACGAGGAGCAGCGCTTCGGGGTCGAGCACAAGGAGTACCTGAAGACGATGCGGACGGCGGTCGACGTCCTGTCGATGTCCGCGACCCCCATCCCGCGCACGCTGGAGATGTCCCTGACCGGCATCCGCGAGATGTCGACGATCCTCACCCCGCCCGAGGAGCGGCACCCGGTGCTGACCTACGTGGGCGCGTGGGCGGACAAGCAGATGGCCGCCGCGATCCGCCGCGAGCTGCTGCGCGACGGCCAGGTCTTCGTCATCCACAACCGGGTGCAGTCCATCGACAAGGCGGCGGCGAAGATCCGGGCCCTGGTGCCCGAGGCGCGGGTCGCGGTCGGGCACGGCCAGATGAAGGAGCACGAGCTCGAGCGGATCATGGTCGGCTTCTGGGAGAAGGAGTACGACGTCCTGGTCGCGACGACGATCGTCGAGTCGGGGCTGGACATCCCCAACGCCAACACCCTGATCGTCGACCGTGCCGACACCTTCGGGCTCTCCCAGCTGCACCAGATCCGGGGCCGGGTGGGTCGCGGCCGGGAACGCGCCTACGCCTACTTCACCTACGACCCCACCCGCACGCTGACCGAGACCTCGGTGGACCGGCTGACCACGATCGCCAACAACACCGACCTCGGTGCCGGCATGGCCGTGGCGATGAAGGACCTGGAGATCCGCGGCTCGGGCAACCTGCTCGGCGGCGAGCAGTCCGGGCACATCGCCGGGGTCGGGTTCGACCTGTACGTCCGGCTGGTCGGCGAGGCCGTCGCCGACTACCGCTCGCAGGTCACGGGCGAGGAGGCCCCGGCCGAGCCGGTCGAGGTCCGCGTCGACCTGCCGATCGACGCCCACCTGCCGCACGACTACGTGCCCGGCGAGCGGCTGCGCATGGAGGCCTACCGCAAGGTGGCGTCCATCCAGGAGGACGAGCAGGCCCAGGCGGTGCTCGACGAGCTCACCGACCGGTACGGCGCGCCGCCGGCCCCGGTGCTCAACCTGCTCGCCGTCGCCCGGTTCCGGGTCGCCATGCGCGCGCTGGGCATCACCGAGGTCTCGCTGCAGGGCCGGGCCATCCGGATCAGCCCGGTGGTGCTCCCGGAGTCCAAGCAGATGCGGCTGGCCCGCCTCGCCGAGGGCGCCTCGTACAAGGCCGCGGTGGAGACGATCGTGCTCAAGATGCCGGTCGGCCCCGACCGGCGGACCCCCGTGCGCGACGTCGCGCTGCTGGAGAACCTGCGGGCCACGCTCACCGCCGTGCTGGGAGAAGGACCCCCTGCCCCCCACCACTCGCTCGCTCGCGGCGGGACCCTGCAGGGGGCCTGAACGGCCGCTGCGTCCTGACGGAGGACCCTGCTGCCCCCACGCCTCGCAGGCTCGGCGCGGACCCCTGCAGCAGGGCCGGGAGCGATGCGAGCCGCTGTGCGTGTGGCAATCTGCGGGCGTGCTGATGCCTCGCGCTCCCCGGGTGGTGGCCGCCGGGCTGCTGGTCGCCCTCGCCCTGCCCGCCCTGGCCGCGTGCCGGACCTCACCGGACGTCGCCGCCTACGTCGGTGATCAGACCGTCACCGTCGACGAACTGCAGGACGCGGTCGAGGCCCGCCGCGACGACCCCGCGGTGACCGCCGGAGAGGAACCCGGCTACAGCCGGGCGATCCTCGGCGAGCTCGTGCGCGCCGAGGTCGTCGACTCCGCCGCCGAGCACTTCGGCGTCGACCCCGAGCCCGACCGACTGCCCGAGCTGCTCGACGTGCTGCTGGGCGGCCGGGACCCGGATGCGTACCTCGAGCAGGCCGCGGCGCAGGGCTACAGCCGGGAGGACACCCTCGAGCGGGTGCGGCAGGTCGCGGTGCTGGCCGCCATCGCGGTCGCCGAGGGGGAGGTCGAGGAACCGACGGCGGCCTCGCTCCGGGCCGCCTACGAGCAGGGCCTGGCCGCCCAGCCGGAACGGGTGGAGCTCGGCATCATCACCGTGCCCGACCAGGCCACGGCCGACGCGACGGTGGCCGACCTCCGGGACGACCCGGAGAGCTACGCGGCGGTGGCGGCCGAGTACGCCGGCCCGGCGACGACGCCGGCGCTGCAGCCCGCCTCGCTCGACCAGCTGGCCGAGCAGGCGCCCGACCTGGCTGCCCGGGTCGCGGACACCCCGGCCGGCGGCGTCTTCACGACGTCCGTGCAGGGGGTTCCCGGCGTGCTCGTCGTCGTGGTCGGCGAGCAGGTCGTCCCCTCGTTCGAGGAGGTCCGGCCCCAGCTGGAGGCCGCGGCGCTGGACGAGGCGGTGACGGCCGGCGAGGAGATCCTCGCCGCGTACCAGGAGGACCTCGACATCGACGTGAACCCCCGGTACGGGCAGCTGGAGGACGGCGCGGTCGTCGCGCCCCAGGGCGGCGTGGTGCAGCTCCTGTCCAGCCGGCCCGACGTGCAGCCGGCGGGTCCCGGAGACTGAGCCGGTGCCCGTCGCGCTCGCCGTCGTCGTCAGTCCGCGCCTGCCCGGCCTCCTGGGACCCGCCGCCTGGCGGGCCCTGGGGGAGCGGCCGGTGGTCGCCCTGCCCGGAGCCGCCGTGACCGCGGAGGCGCTCCGGGCCGCCGGGTGGCACGTCGCCGACGTCGCCGACGTGGCGGCCGCGCAGGCCCGGCCCGATGCCGTCGTCCTGCTCACCGATGACGACGCCGGCCTCCCCGGCGTGGAACTGGTCGCCGCCGCACCCGAACCGCCCGGTGCCCGCCTGCTCGACGTCGTCCGCGTGATGGACCGGCTCCGCTCGCCCGGCGGCTGCCCCTGGGACGCCGAGCAGACCCACGCCTCGCTGCGCGGGTACCTGCTCGAGGAGGCGCACGAGGCCTACGACGCGATCGTCGACGACGACCCGGTGGCCATGCGCGAGGAACTCGGTGACGTGCTGCTGCAGGTCGTCTTCCATGCCCGGGTGGCGGCGGAGGCGGATCCGGCGCGCCGGTTCGACGTGGACGCCGTGGCCGGGGAGCTGGTCGACAAGCTGGTCCGCCGGCACCCGCACGTCTTCGGGGACGCCGGCCCGCGCGACGTCGAGCAGGTGGAGGCGGGCTGGGACGAGATCAAGCAGCAGGAGAAGCAGCGGCGCTCGCCGACCGAGGGGGTCTCCCGGTCGCAGCCGGCGGCCTCGTGGGGCGCGGCGCTGGTCCGGCGCGCGGGACGGGCCGGCCTGCCCACGCCCGGGGCGGCCGAGCTCGCCGTCGACAGCCCGGAGGCCCTCGGCGAGCAGCTCCTGGGCGTCGTGGCGGCGGCTCAGGGGCGCGGCTGGGACGTCGAGGACGCGCTGCGCGAGGCGGTGCGCCGCTACGCCGGGGAGCTGGACGCCGCGGCCGACGAGCGCGCCACCTCCTGATCCCGGGGCTCTGGCCGCCGTCCGCGCGCCGCCACCAGCAGGGCGCCTGCGTAGCTGACGGCGACGCTCAGCAGCACCAGCTCCCCGCCGTCCTCCAGGATGCCCAGCGTCCGATCGAGGGGGCCGCCCAGCGTCATGGAGTGGAGCTGGTCGACGACGACGCCGAAGAAGGCGTAGCCCGCCACGACCACGGCCATGCCCCGGCTGGCCGCGCGGACTGGGTCGGGGCTGCGGCGGTGCAGCACCGCCACCGCGACCAGCGGGAACACCGCGAGCAGCCCCCAGACGGCCAGCTCGCCGAGGTCCTGTCCCCGCAGCCCGGCGACCCCCTCGGGGAGCGACAGCTGCCGGGCCAGCCAGCCGCCCGCCCGTTCGTGGACCTGCAGGCGGTCGTCCACGAGGGCGCACGCGAACACCGCCGCCCAGGCGGCGAACACCCCGCTGGAGGTGCGCCGCCACAGCAGCAGCAGGAGACCGGCGGAGGCCGCCTCCTTCGCGTAGGCGAACTGCTCGGGCCATCCGTTCTCGGTGCGCAGCAGCCACTGCCGGTACCGGCCGTCCGACCACCCCCGCCGCTGCGCCTCGACGGACGCCGCGATCAGCAGCAGATCGGCGACGAGCAGGACCGCGAGGACCAGCGCCGATCGGCTCCCGGCACGCGCTGCACGGGCCGCTGCGATGGTCATGGACATGCCTTTCCCGGGCGTCCGGAGGCGCCGGACGCCGTCCCCGACGGGCGGGGAGGAGGAGTCGAGGGGTGGCCGCGACCGCGCGGCTGGTGAGGGTGGTCGCGGGCGCTGGTTAGGCTGCCCCCGTGCCGAGCATCGATGCCGTAGGCGCGCGGGAGATCCTCGACTCGCGCGGAAACCCCACGATTGAGGTCGAGGTCGCCCTCGACGACGGGACGATCGCCCGCGCGGCGGTCCCCAGCGGCGCCTCCACCGGCGCCTTCGAGGCGGTGGAACTGCGCGACGGAGGGAGCCGCTACGGCGGCAAGGGCGTCACCAAGGCCGTGGACGGCGTCCTCGACGTCATCGGCCCCGAGCTCGTCGGCTTCGAGGCCACCGAGCAGCGGCTGGTCGACCAGCAGCTGATCGACCTCGACGGCACGCCGGACAAGTCGCGCCTGGGCGCCAACGCGATCCTGGGCGTCAGCCTCGCCGTCGCCCGCGCCGCCGCCGACTCCACCGGGCTGCCGCTGTTCCGCTACGTCGGCGGCCCGTCCGCGCACCTTCTCCCGGTGCCGATGATGAACATCCTCAACGGTGGCGCCCACGCCGACAGCAACGTCGACGTGCAGGAGTTCATGATCGCCCCCATCGGCGCCGCGACCTTCGCCGAGGCCCTGGCCATGGGCACCGAGACCTACCACGCGCTCAAGGCCGTGCTGAAGGGGCGCGGGCTGTCCACCGGCCTGGGCGACGAGGGCGGCTTCGCCCCCGACCTGCCGAGCAACCGCGACGCGCTCGACCTGATCGCCGAGGCCGTCGAGAAGGCCGGCTACTCGCTGGGGTCGGACATCGCCTTCGCGCTGGACGTGGCCGCGAGCGAGTTCCACACCGACGGCGGCTACGACTTCGAAGGCCAGTCCCGCTCGGCGGAGTACCTGGTCGACTACTACCGCGGCCTGGTCGACGCCTACCCGATCGCCTCGATCGAGGACCCGCTCGACGAGGAGGACTGGGACGGCTGGATCTCGCTCACCCAGGCGCTGGGCGACCGCGTGCAGCTCGTGGGCGACGACCTCTTCGTCACCAACCCGACCCGGCTCGCCGACGGCATCGCCCGCGGTGCGGCCAACGCGCTGCTGGTGAAGGTCAACCAGATCGGCACGCTCACCGAGACCCTCGACGCGGTCAACCTGGCCCACCGCAGCGGCTACCGCTCGATGATGAGCCACCGCTCGGGCGAGACCGAGGACACCACGATCGCCGACCTCGCCGTCGCCACCGACTGCGGGCAGATCAAGACCGGTGCCCCGGCCCGCAGCGAGCGGGTGGCCAAGTACAACCAGCTGCTGCGCATCGAGGAGGAGCTCGACGACGCGGCGCGCTACGCCGGCGCGGCGGCCTTCCCCCGCCTGGCCCTGGGCTGACCGGCCGCAGATGAGCAGCGTCCGCGGCCGGCGCGGCGGGACACCGCCGTCCGGCTCCCGCAGCACCGGTCGCGTACCGCGGGTCCACACGACCCGCCCGGTGCGCACGGGGCTGCGGGCCGGGACGCCGCACCCGACGCGACGGCCGGGGGAGCGCCGTGCCGCGCGCCGGCCGGCACGCACCGGCACGGCGCCGAGCGTGCGGCGCCGTCCGCTGTTCACCGGCCGGGCGGTGCTCCTCGGCGCGCTGGTCCTGCTGCTCGCGCTGACCCTGGCCGGCCCCCTCCGCCAGTACCTGGCCGGGCAGCAGCAGCTGGCCGAACTCACCGCCGAGGGCCAGGCCCTCGACCGCCGGGCCGCCGAGCTCGAGTCCGAGCTGGACCGGCAGGGCGACCCGGCGTGGACCCAGCGCCAGGCCCGGGAACGGCTCACCTACGTGCTGCCCGGTGACCGGCTGGTCGTCGTCGTCGACGGCGAGGCGGTCGAGGGCGACGCCGGCACGCTGGACGAGGCGGCCGCGCCCGCGGAGCCGCAGCCGTGGTTCCAGGGGCTGATGGAGTCGGTCGCCCGGGCCGACGGCGACCTGCCGGAGGAGTCCCAGGAGTGACCGAGCCGATCACCCCGGCCGACCGCGACGTCGTCGAGCGGCAGCTGGGCCGGCCGCCGCGCGCCCTCGAGGGCGTCGCCCACCGCTGCCCGTGCGGCCAGCCCGACGTGGTCGAGACCGCCCCCCGCCTGGAGGACGGCACCCCGTTCCCCACGCTGTACTACCTGACGTGCCCCCGGGCCTCGGCCGCCGCGAGCCGGCTCGAGTCGGCCGGCCGCATGCGGGAGTGGCAGGACGAGCTGGGCACCGACGAGGAGCTGGCGGCCGCTTACCGGGCGGCGCACGAGGCCTACCTCGCCGAGCGGGACGCCAAGGACGTGCTGCCCACCCGCGCGACGGCCGGCGGGATGCCCGACCGGGTCAAGTGCCTGCACGCGCTGGCCGGGCACGCGCTCGCTGCGGGCCCCGGGGTGAACCCGATCGGCGACCGCGCGGTCGCCGGGATGGGGGAGTGGTGGGCCAAGGGCCCCTGCGCGCTCCCCGAGGGCGACGCGCTCCCCGAGGGCCACGCGTGACGCGGGTCGCCGCCATCGACTGCGGCACCAACTCCATCCGGCTGCTCGTCGCCGACGTACCGCCCACCGGCGGGGCGACCGACCTGGTGCGGCGCATGGAGGTCGTGCGGCTGGGCCAGGGCGTCGACGCGACCGGCCGGCTGGCTCCGGAGGCGATCGAGCGCACCCGGGTCGTGCTGGCCGAGTACGCGGTGACCGCCCGCGAGCTCGGGGCCCGGGAGGTGCGCATGGTGGCGACCAGCGCCACCCGCGACGCCGCGAACCGCGCCGACTTCGAGCAGATGGTGCTGACCACGTTGGGCCGGCTGCCCGACGTCGTCCCGGGCCGGGAGGAGGCCGAGCTGTCCTTCCTCGGCGCGACGGCGTCCCTCGACTCGGCGGCCGCCGTCCATGGCACGGCGGCACCGCGGGCGCCGTTCCTCGTCGTGGACATCGGCGGCGGGTCGACGGAGTTCGTGCTGGGTGACGCCTCCGGGCTGCGGGCGGCGCGCTCGGTGGACATCGGCTGCGTGCGGCTGACCGAGCGGCGGCTGCACGGCGACCCGCCCGCGGACGCCGAGGTGCAGGCGACCGTGGCCGACATCCGGGCGGCGCTGGCGCTGGTCACCGAGGAGGTGCCGGTCGCCGAGGCGGCGAGCCTGGTCGGGCTGGCCGGGTCGGTGACCACCGTCGCGGCGCTCGCGCTGGAGCTCCCCGCCTACGACCCGGTGGCCATCCACGGTTCGCGCATCCCGGCCGCCGACGTCCGCCGGGTGAGCGAGACGCTGCTGGCCATGCCGCGGGCGGAGCGGGCCGCGCTGGCGGTCATGCACCCCGGCCGGGTCGACGTCATCGGCGCCGGCGCGCTGATCCTGCGTGTGATCGTGGACGAGTTCGGCCTCGACGAGGTGGTGGTCAGCGAGCACGACATCCTCGACGGCATCGCCCTGCGCCTCGCCCGCGGCTGACGGAGGACCCCCGGTGCCTCCCACGACTCGTCCGCTCGCGGGGCCCGGCGCCGAGGCCGCTCCGTGACCTCGCGGGACGCTGGCGGGTTCCCCGTCACCCGGACACCGGCCGGGGTGGTGCGGGGCGCCCGCGCCACCCGTGAGCTGGCCGTCCTGGACGAACGGATCTCGGGATGCCACGCCTGCCCCCGGCTGGTCGCCTGGCGCGAGGAGGTCGCCCGGGTCAAGCGGGCCGCGTTCCGCGACGAGGACTACTGGGGCCGGCCGGTGCCGGGCCTGGGCCCTGCGGATGCGCGCATCGCCGTCGTCGGCCTCGCGCCGGCCGCGCACGGGGGCAACCGCACCGGCCGGGTCTTCACCGGCGACCGCAGCGGCGACTGGATCTTCGCCGCGCTGTGGCGGGCCGGCCTGGCGAACCAGCCCACGTCGACGCACCTGGGCGACGGCCTCGAGCTGACCGACGTCCGCGTCGCCGCGGCGGTGCGCTGCGCCCCGCCGGGCAACGCGCCCACCCCGGAGGAGCGCGACACCTGCTCGCCGTGGCTGGCCCGCGAGCTGGACCTGCTGCCACGGCTGCGGGTCGTCGTCGTGCTCGGCGGGTTCGGGTGGACGGCGCTGTGGCCGGTGCTCGCCGCGGCCGGCTACGCCATCCCGCGGCCCCGGCCGGTGTTCGGGCACGGCGCCGAGGTGCAGCTGACCGGTCCGCGCGGCCCGCTCACCGTGCTGGGCAGCTACCACGTCAGCCAGCAGAACACCTTCACCGGCAGGCTCACCGAGCCGATGCTCGATGCCGTCCTCACCCGGGCGACGGACCTGGCCCGCTCGGCGGGCTGATCCGGCGGCGCTAGCGTGCAGGCCAGGCAACCGCAGATCCAAGCGCCCCCGTAGCCCAACTGGCAGAGGCAGACCCCTTAAAAGGGTTCCAGCGTCGGTTCGAACCCGACCGGGGGCACCCCCCGCACGACCAGCGGCCATCCCGGCGACACGCCGGAACTACTGGGCCCGCCGGAGCGTTGACCAGACCGAGTGGAGTGCACCACCGTGTACCCCACGATCCAAGCGGTCACCTCGAGGAGATGACGATGCCCAGCAGCAACCCGGCGTTCAAGGGCCTCGGCGGCGCCGGCAACGGCCAGCAGGCCGCCGGTTGGGGCGCCCAGCCCCAGTACGGTGCGCCCGGCCAGTACGGCGCCCCCGCCCAGACGGACCCCTACGCCACCCCGTCGCCCTACGCGGCGACCGGCACGCAGTACCTCACGATGGACGACGTCGTCCAGAAGACCGGCCTCACCTTCCTGGTGACCGTGCTGACGGCCGCCTTCACCTGGGTGGCCGTGCCGGACAGCCTGGCGATCGGCCTGGCCTTCCCGGCAGTGATCGTCGCGCTGGTCCTCGGCCTGGTGATCGCGTTCAAGCAGATCGCCAACCCGGTGGCCACGCTGTCCTACGGCGCGCTGTACGGAGTCGCGCTCGGTGCGATCAGCGAGGTCTTCGAGACCCAGTTCCCGGGCATCGTCGTCCAGGCGCTGGTCGGCACCTTCGGTGTCTTCGCCGGGATGCTCGTCGTCTACAAGACCGGCGCCATCCGGGTCACCCCGAAGCTCACCAAGGGTGTCCTGGCCGCCGGTATCGGCGTCCTGGTGCTCATCGTGGTCAACCTGGTCGCCAGCTTCTTCATCGACGGCGGCCTGGGCCTGCGTGAAGGCGGCCCGCTGGCCATCGGCTTCAGCCTGCTGGTGATCGGCGTCGCGGCGTTCTTCCTGCTGCTGGACTTCGACATGGCCGACGAGGCCATCCGTCGGGGCGCGCCGGCGAAGTTCGCCTGGTACATCTCCTTCGGTCTGCTCGTGACCGTCATCTGGCTGTACATCGAGATGCTGCGTCTGCTCAGCTACTTCCGCGAGTGAGCTGAACCCGCACCGCACGACAGTGGCCCGGTCCCCGCGAGGGGGCCGGGCCACTGTCGTGTCCGGGGATGGTGCGCCGGCGGAACGCACAGTGGCCCGGCCCCCGCATGGGGGCCGGGCCACTGTGGTCCGCGGGTCAGGTGCCCGCGGGTCGGATCAGGAGAGGCGCTCGATGACCATCGCCATGCCCATGCCGCCGCCGACGCACATGGTCTCCAGCCCGAACGTCTTGTCCCGGGTCTGCAGGCCGTTGATGAGCGTGCCGGTGATGCGGGCACCGGTCATGCCGAACGGGTGGCCGACGGCGATGGCGCCACCGTTGACGTTCAGCTTGTCGATGTCGATGTTCAGGTCGCGGTAGCTCGGGATGACCTGAGCGGCGAACGCCTCGTTGATCTCGACGAGGTCGATGTCGTCGATGCTCATGCCCGCGCGCTTGAGCGCCAGCTTCGAGGCGTCGACCGGGCCGTAGCCCATGATCTCCGGCGAGAGGCCGGTGACCGCGGTGGAGACGATGCGGGCCAGCGGGGTCAGGCCCAGCTCGGCGGCCTTCGTGTCGCTCATGACGATCACCGCGGCGGCGCCGTCGTTCAGCGGGCAGGCGTTGCCGGCGGTGGCGCGGCCGTCGGGGCGGAACGCCGGCTTGAGGCCGGACAGGCCCTCGACGGTGGTGCCGCGGCGGGGGCCGTCGTCCTGGCTGACCACGGTGCCGTCCGGCGTCGTGACGGGGGTGATCTCCCGCGCCCAGAAGCCGTTGTCGATCGACTCCACGGCCAGGTTCTGGCTGCGGGCGGCGAACTCGTCCATCTCCTGGCGGGAGACGTCCTTGATCAGCGCCAGGTTCTCGGCCGTCTGCCCCATGGCGATGTAGACGTCCGGGATGTCGCCGCCGTCGCGCGGGTCGACCCAGGTGTCGGCGCCGCTCTCGGCGGCCTTGGCGGCCTTGGCCTGCGCCTCGCTGAAGGCCGGGTTCTTCGTGTCCGGCAGGCCGTCGCTGTTGCCCTTCACGAAGCGCGAGACCATCTCCACGCCGGCGGAGATGAAGACGTCGCCCTCGCCCGCCTTGATGGCGTGCATGGCCATGCGGGTGGTCTGCAGCGACGAGGAGCAGTAGCGGGTGATCGTGGTGCCGGGCAGGTGGTCCATGCCCATGAGGACGCTGACGACGCGGCCCATGTTGTAGCCCTGCTCGCCGCCGGGGAGACCGCAGCCGAGGATGAGGTCGTCGATGTCGCGCGGGTCGAGGGACGGCACCTTGTCGAGGGCGGCCTTCACGATGACGGCGGCGAGGTCGTCCGGGCGCATGTCCTTCAGCGAGCCCTTGAAGGCGCGGCCGATGGGGGAGCGGGCGGTAGAGACGATGACTGCTTCGGGCATGAGTCCTCCACGATGAGGGGGGTCCGGCCGCGATCGCCGGACGTCGGGTCGCCCTTGAAGCTACCCCCGCCCCTCGCGCTGTTATGAGCCGCGGCACACCATCGGCCGGTCTGTGGCTCGCGTCACGGCCGGGCTCAGGGCGCGACCGGCTCCTCGTGCACCGGCTCGGCCTGCTCGACGGCGGTGATCTCCGAGGGCCGGCGGCGGCGCAGCAGCGCCCATCCGCCCCAGGGACCGGACTCCGTGCCCGGCACCTCGGCGGGCTGGACCTCGCTGCCCGTGCGGCTGGCGGCGCGGGCTGCCGCGCTCGCGACCGGGCGCACGGTGTCCCGGCGCAGCGGGCCGCGGCGACGGTCGGCGGCCGCGGGCCACACCCCGAGCGCATCGGCGACCGAGGGCAGCAGCACTGCGGCGGCATGCGCGTAGCCGTACGCGCTGGGGTGGAACTCGTCCCGGCTGAACAGCGAGCGGTCGGTGGCGAAGGTGGGACCGAGTGCGGAGCCCAGCGAGACGGTGCGTCCCCCGGCCTCGATGACGGCGATCGTCTGCGCGGCCGCCATCTGACGGCTCCAGCGGCGGGCGAAGGTGCGCAGCGGCTGGCCGATGGGCCGGATCGTGCCCAGGTCGGGGCAGGTGCCGACGACGACCTCCGCCCCGGCCTCGGTGAGCCGGCGGACGGCGTCCCCGAGGTGGCGGACGGAGACGGCCGGCCGGGTGCGGCTGGTCACGTCGTTGGCCCCGATCATGATCAACGCGACGTCGGGGTTCTCGAGCAGGGCGGCGTCGACCTGGGCGTCCAGCTGGGGCGACTTGGCTCCGGAGACCGCCAGGCGGGTGAGCCGCACCGGGCGCTCGGCGAGCTCGGTCAGCGCCGAGGCGATGAGCACGCCGGGGGTCTGCGCCGCCCGGTCGACACCCAGCCCGACGGCGCTGGAGTCGCCGAGGACGGTGAAGGAGATCGGCGTGCCGCGGCCCCGGCCGTAGACGCCGTCGCCCGAGGGCGGGTCGGGCTCGCGTTGCGCGTCGACCCGGCGTCGCGCGGCCCGGGCCTCCTCCCTGAGGAGGGCGAACAGGGCGGCACCGGCCAGGCCCACCCCGCCGCCGCCGTAGGCGGCCCCGGTCGCCAGCCGGCGCGCTGTGCTCGCTCGGATCACGGTGCCTCCTCCCGGTCGTCGTCAGGGTCGATCGCGGTCCTCGCCACCGAGGTTATCGACCGCCTACGGTGCGAGCTGTGGCCCTCTCCCCCCTCGGTGTGACCCAGTCCACGGACCTCGACGACCGGAGCCGGCTGATCGTCGACGTCCTGGTCGAGGCCTTCGCCGACCTGATGGCTGCCGATGCCGGCGCCTTCCGGACCAAGTTCCGGAAGATGGCCGCGGACCCGTTCGCCTTCTACCGGGGGAGCGCCTGCCTGTTCTACGCGGACATGGCGACGAGCGAGGACCGCTGGTGTGACGAGCGGACGTCGCGGGTGTGGATCCACGGTGACCTGCACGCCGAGAACTTCGGCACCTACATGGACGCGAACGGCCGGATCGTCTTCGACGTCAACGACTTCGACGAGGCCTACCTCGGGCACGTCAGCTGGGACCTGCGGCGCTTCGCCGCCAGCTTCGCCCTCATGGCCTGGCGCAAGGCCTTCTCCGACGAGGTGATCGGCGAGCTGCTCGCCGTCTACCTGAACGCGTGGCTGGACCAGGTGGAGGCCTTCACCCGCTCGGACGCCGACCGCGAGTTCGCCCTGCTGGCCGACAACACCCACGGTGCGGTGCACGAGCTGATCCGGCGGACGGCCACCCGCACCCGGCTGGGACTGCTGCAGCGGATGACCCTGGTGGAGGACGACGAGCGGCGCTTCGCCGAGTCCGCGCGCAACCGGCGGCTGGACGACGACGAGCACGACGAGGTCCTCGCGGCGCTGGAGCGGTACAAGGCCACCCTGCCGCCCCGGCCGTGGCGCCGGGAGGTCGCCTACGACGTCAAGGACGTCATCGGCACCGGCGGCTTCGGCATCGGCAGCGCGGGGCTACCGGCCTACAACGTGCTGCTCGAGGGCTACGACCAGGCGCTGGAGAACGACGTCGTCCTGTCCCTCAAGCAGGGCAACGTGCCCGCGCCCAGCCGGATCGTCGACGATCCGGAGATCCGTGGGTACTTCGAGCACGAGGGCCACCGGACGGCGGTCAGCCGGCGGGCGCTGCAGTCGCACGCGTCCCAGTTCCTGGGCCACACCGAGATCCGCGGGACCGGCTTCGTCGTCGCGGAGCTGTCGCCCTACGAGCTCGACCTCGAGTGGGACGACCTCACCGAGCCCGCCGACATCCGGCCGGTCCTGGAGCAGCTCGGGCGCGCCACGGCGAAGCTGCACTGCGTCGGGGACGCCGACAGCGACCACACGCTGGTCCCCTTCCAGACCGAGGAGGCGATCGTGGCGATGATCGGGGGACGCCGGAAGGAGTTCGTGGACGACCTGGTCGCGTTCGCCCAGGACTACGCCCGGCGCACCCAGGAGGACTTCCGGCTCTTCGTCGACGCCTTCCGCGCCGGCGCGATCCCGGGGATCAGCTCGAGCGACGGGGCGATCCCGGGGATCGGCTCGGACGACGGGACGCCGGAACGTCCCTGATCCCGGACGCGAGGTGGGCGACCAGCAGGTCGGCGAGGTCGGGAACCCGCCAGCGGTGCCCGCTGCCGGGGATGTCCACGCGTTCGGCACGGGGGAGTGAACCGACGATCGAGTCGGCGGCGTCGGCCATGAAGGGGAAGGTCTCGGTGCCGACCAGCACGACGGCCGGCACGTCGACCGCGGCCCACAGCAGGGGCCTGGGTGCGGACTGGGTCCAGGCCAGCGCCTCGGCGTCGGCCTCGAGCGTGGGGGCCATGCGCTCGTACAGCGGCCACCGCGGCCCGGAGCGCATCGACTCGAACCACTCCGGCGGCATGCCGTCGGTGTAGAGCCGCCAGATGGCCTCCCCGTCGCCGGCCGCGACGAGCGCCCGGACGGCGGCCAGGTACTCGGCGCCGTCGGTGCCGCACTCCGGCCCGAGCGGCACCTCCCACAGGAACAACCGCTCGATCCCCGGCAGGCCGGCGGCCGCCGCCAGCGCGATCGCCCCGCCGGACGAGCTGCCGTACAGCCAGGCGTGGCCACCGGCGGCGTCGAGCAGCGCGCTGACGGCCGCGACCTCCCGGGCCAGCCCGAACGGTGGGTCGCCGGCACTGTCCCCCCGCCCGGGCCGGTCGTGGTGGAGGACGTCGAAGCCCCGGCGGGCCAGGTCGGCCGTCAGCTCGCGGGTGTCGGGATCCACGGCGCGGAACTGGCCGGCGCCGCCGATCAGGATCAGCGGCTGGCCCGCGCCCGCGCGGTCGAAGGCGATGCGGGTGCCGTCGGGGAGGTGCACGTGCTCGGTCATGTGCTGCAGACCGCGGGGGACGCCGGAACTCAGCGGCTTCGCCGCCCCCTCCGGGTGCGCAGTGGAAGGACCTGCTCCTCCCCGGCCCTCGCGAGCTCGGGTCGGGCCCCGGGAGCAGGCCTCAACGGCTTCGCCGCCCCCTCCGGGTGCGCAGTGGAAGGACCTGCTCCTCCCCGGCCCTCGCGAGCTCGGGTCGGGCCCCGGGAGCAGGCCTCAACGGCTTCGCCGCCCCCTCCGGGTGCGCAGATAATCGGCGACCACGAACTCGCCCAGCCGGTCGCTGTCCGGGGTGAACACCCGGCCGCCGGCCCGCTCGGTCAGGTCGTGGACGAAGTGCACCAGCCCCGGATCGGGGTCCAGGGCGAAGACGTTGATCGTGGCCCCGGACCTGGCCACCCGCTCCACCTCGGCGACCGTGCGGGCGATCGTCTCGGGCATCGGCGGCCAGCAGAAGAAGGGCGTGCCGTCGTCCTCCAGGTGCGCCGTCGGTTCGCCGTCGGTGACCACCAGGACGACCGGCTCGGCGTCGTGGTGCTTGGCCAGGAACCGCCGCGCGAGCATGAGCCCGTGCTGCAGGTTGGTGCCCTGCAGCGTGTCCACGGAGAGCTCGGCGAGGGTCGAGGGGGCCAGCACCTGCGCGGTCGAGGCGAACCCGATGATCTCGATGGCGTCCTGCGGGAAGCGCGTCGTGACCAGCGAGTGCAGCGCCATGGCGGTGGACTTCGCCGCGCCCCAGGTGCCGCGCAGCGCCATGGAGTAGGAGAGGTCGACCAGCAGGGCGACCGCCGCCCCGGTGCGGCGCTCGGTCTCCACCACCTCGAAGTCCTCGACGGCGATCCGCACGCGACGCTGGTGCTCCGAGCGGGGCTCACCGGCCGTGCGCAGGACCGCGTTCTTCACCGTCCGGACGACGTCCAGCGGCTGCTCGTCGCCGAACCGCCACTCGCGTGAGCTGCCTGTCAGCTCACCGGCCGAGCCCGCGTCGGCGACGTCGTGGTCGCCGCGGCCGGCGGCGTCGAGCTGGGTGAACACCCGCTTCAGCGCGGTCGCCCCGAGCCGGCGCACGGCCTTGGGCGAGAGTTCCAGCTTGCCGCCGGAGCGGTTGAGGTACCCCTGCCGCTCCAGCTCGGTCTCCATCTGCCGGAGCGCGGCGAGGTCGTCGACGGCCGGCCGGCCGAGCGCGCGCTCGAGCAGCTCCTCGTCGATGTCGGCGAGCGAGGCGCCCGCGTACCCCTGCGAGAGCTGGTTGGACAGCGCCTCGAGGTCGGCGAGCTCGGCCACGGCGGAGGTTGCGTCGCCCATGCCCAGGGCCTGCTCGCCGTCGGGCACCTGGCCCCGCCGTCCCCAGGGCAGGTCGGGACGCGCCTGGCGGAGGGCGTCGCCGAGGTGGGCCATCTCGCTGGCCAGCCCCATGTCCTCCATGGTCTGGGCCATCAGGTCGCCGAGCTCGGCCCGCTGCTCGGGCGAGAGCCCGGCCATCATGCGTTCCTGCGCGGCGGCGCGTCGGGCGAGGGAGTCGATGAGCTCCTCGACCGACTGCGGGTCGTCGGGGAAGAACTGGCCGTGCTTCTCCATGAAGTCGGCGAAGCGCTCGTCGGTGTCCTCACCGCGGTTGTGCGCGTCCACGAGCTGGGACAGGTCGGCGACCATGTCCTTGACCGCCTGCATGTCCTGCTCGCCGGCGTTCTGCAGCGCCTGCTTCATCGAGGCGAAGGAGCTGTCGAGCACCTCGCGGCGCAGCAGGTCCTGGATCTGGTCGTAGGCCTGTCGCGCCTCCTCCGAGCGCCACTGCCAGTCCTTGAGCGCGCGCACCGCGCCCGCGGTGTCCTCGGGGAGCGCGTCGAGCTCGCCCTCGGCCAGCCGCGCCGCGTCGTCCGGATCGGGGAACAGCTCGCGGCGCTCGGCCTCGACCGCCCGGTCCAGCAGCTCGCGCACCTCCTGCAGCGTGCCGTCCATCCGCCCGGCGGTCCGCGCCTTGCGCAGCCGTTCGCGCACCGAGCGGCGCAGCTCGTCCAGACCCGGGCGGCCCTCTGCGCCGCGGCGCAGCAGCTCGCGCAGCGCCTCGCGCACGCCGCTGCCGGCCAGCACCGAGTCGCCGATCTCGTCGACGGCGTTGCCCAGGTCGTAGGGCGGCGCCAGCGGGTCGGGCCCGCCCTGCCAGCGTCCGTAGCGATAGCCCTTGGGGCCGCGCCGGGTGGTCACGTCACGCCCCGTAGACCGTGCGGCCGCCGTCGGTGTCCTTCGCCAGCCGCCGGGTCAGGTACAGCCCCTCCAGCGCGAACTCCACCGCCGCGGCCGCCTGCTCCGCCGACTGCTCGCCCTCGGGTACCCCCAGCCGGCCCAGCAGCTCGGCCAGCTTCGGGATGGTGCCCAGCTGACCCAGCAGCGCAGGCGCGCTCACCAGGTCGCCGGACTCGACGGTCTCCCCGCCGGTGAAGTGCTCCTGCAGCCCGGTGAGGTCCAGGCCGGCGCACCGGGCGCGGAAGGTCTGCGCGGTCGCCTGGCGGAGCAGGTGGTCGAGGATCTCCAGCTCGCGGTCGTCGTCGTTGTCGCTGCCGGAGTCGGAGAACTCGACCTTGCCCCGGCTGGCCGGGACGACGCTGGGCAGGTCGACCACCCGGGCCACCGGCCGGGTCTCCCCGGCGATGGCGGCCCTGCGGACGGCGGAGGCGGCGACCGTCTCCAGCCCGGCGATGGCGAAGCGGGCGCTGACGCCGGAGCGCTGGTCGACGTGGGTGGACTCGCGGACCAGCCGGGTGAACCGGGCGACGATCTCGACCAGGTGCTCGGGCACCAGCGGAGCGGTGTGGCCGTCCCCGCCGAGCGCGGAGGTCTGCGCCTCCTGCTTCAGCAGCCGGATCTCGTCGGCGAGCTCGATCGGGTAGTGGGTGCGCACCTCGGCGCCGAAGCGGTCCTTGAGCGGGGTGATGATCCGGCCGCGGTTCGTGTAGTCCTCGGGGTTGGCGCTGGCGACCAGCAGCAGGTCCAGCGGCAGCCGCACCCGGTAGCCGCGGATCTGGATGTCGCGCTCCTCGAGCACGTTGAGCAGTGCGACCTGGATGCGCTCGGCGAGGTCGGGCAGCTCGTTGACGCTGAAGATGCCGCGGTTGGTGCGCGGCACCAGGCCGTAGTGGACGGTCTCCGGGTCGCCGAGCGTGCGCCCCTCGGCGACCTTGATCGGGTCGACGTCGCCGATGAGGTCGCCGACGCTGGTGTCAGGGGTGGCGAGCTTCTCGCCGAAGCGCTCGCTGCGGTGCAGCCAGCCGACCGGGGTGTCGTCGCCGTGCTCGGCGATCTGCCGGTGCGCCCACACGCTGATCGGTTCCAGCGGGTGCTCGTTGAGCTCGCTGCCGGTGAGCACGGGGGTCCACTCGTCGAGCAGGCCCACCAGCGTGCGGATCAGCCGGGTCTTGCCCTGCCCGCGCTCACCGAGGAGCACGAGGTCGTGGCCGGCGATGAGTGCCCGCTCGACCTCGGGCAGCACGGTGTCCTCGAAGCCCACCATGCCCGGCAGGCTGGGCTCGCCGCGGCCGAGGCGGGCGAGCAGGTTGGCGCGGATCTCGGCCTTGACCGGCCGGGCCGCGGCGCCGCTCGCGCGCAGCTCGCCCAGGGTCGTGGCAGCGGGAGGAGGGGTGGTCGGTCCGGCAGCGCCGGCGATGTCCGTCACCCCTGGAACGGTACGACGACCGCGGCGGGAACGGGGGCTCGGAAGTGCCCCGACCGGCGCGGGCGATGACTTCCGGGCCCCGTTCCGGTCTCCGTCGGCATGGATCCACTGCGCCTGCACCGTCGCCCGTCGCCCCGCCGTCCAGGACCGGACGTCGGGAACTGTCGGTACCCGGCTCTACGGTCGCCCGCATGACCGACGCGATCGTGGTCGAGGGACTGGTGAAGCGTTTCGGCGCCACCACCGCCCTCGACGGAGTGGACCTGACCGTGGCCGAGGGGTCGGTGCTCGGGCTCCTCGGCCCCAACGGTGCAGGGAAGACCACGGTGGTGCGCATCCTGGCGACGCTGCTGGAGCCCGACGCCGGCCGGGCGCAGGTCGTCGGGCTGGACGTCGTGCGCGACGCCCACGCGGTCCGGGCCGCCATCGGTCTCACCGGCCAGTACGCCGCCGTCGACGAGTACCTGACCGGCTACGAGAACCTGGAGATGGTGGGCCGCCTCTACCGGCTGTCCAAGGCCGAGGCACGCGGCCGGGCCGGCGAGCTGCTGGAGCGGTTCGACCTGACGGGTGCGGCGAGCCGCCCCGCGAAGACCTACTCCGGGGGCATGCGCCGCCGGCTGGACATCGCCGCCTCGCTGATCAACCGGCCGCGGGTGCTTTTCCTGGACGAGCCGACCACCGGGCTGGACCCGCGCAGCCGGCTGGCGATGTGGGACTTCATCGCGGAGCTCGCCGACGGCGGCACGACCATCCTGCTCACCACCCAGTACCTGGAGGAGGCCGATCGGCTGGCCGACCGCATGGTGGTCATCGACTCCGGCCGGGTCATCGCCCGCGGCACCGCCGACGAGCTCAAGGCCCAGGTGGGTGGTCAGCGCCTGGAGTTCACCGTCACCGATGCCGCCGCGCTGCCGGGCATGGTGGCCGAGCTCCGGTACCTGGCGGTCGACGAGCCGCTCGTGGACGTCGCCGGCCGGCGGCTGTCCCTGCCGGTCAGCGGCGGCGCCGAGGTGCTGGCCGAGGCACTGAGCCGGCTCGGCGGCTCCGTCGCCCAGACAGTCGACGTAGGGCTGCGCCGGCCCGACCTGGACGACGTGTTCCTCGCCCTGACCGGCCGCGTGGCCGAGGAGAGCGTTCCCGACGACGAGCAGCCGGCCGAGCCGGTCGCGACCGGAGGCAACCGATGAGCGCCCTCACCGCGGCGTTGTCCGACAGCGCCGTCATCACCAAGCGCAACCTGATCAAGGTCAAGCGCGTGCCGGACATCGTCGTGTTCGCCACGCTGTCGCCGATCATGTTCGTGCTGCTGTTCCGCTACGTCTTCGGTGGCGCGATCCAGCTGCCGGAGGGCACGAGCTACGGCGAGTTCCTGCTGCCGGGCATCTTCGCGCAGACCATCGTGCTCGGGAGCACGACGACCGGCGCGAGCCTGGCCGAGGACCTGCAGAAGGGGCTGATCGACCGCTTCCGCTCGCTGCCGATGTCCCGCTCGGCGGTGCTCGTCGGCCGGACGGTGGCCGACGCCGGGCTCAACGTCATCTCGATCACGGTGATGGCCCTGACCGGTCTGGTGGTGGGCTGGCGGATCAACTCCTCGGTCGGTGAGGCGATCGCCGGGTTCCTGCTGCTGCTCTCCTTCGCCTTCTCGATCTCCTGGCTGATGGCGATGGTGGGGCTGCTGGTCAGGACGCCCGAGGTGGTGAACAACGCGAGCTTCATCGTGATCTTCCCGATCACCTTCGTGGCCAACACGTTCGTCCCGCTGGAGAGCCTCCCCGCGGTGCTGCGCACCTTCGCGGAGTGGAACCCGGTCTCCTCGGTGGTGCAGGCCGCACGCGAACTGTTCGGCAACACCTCGCCGCTGGCGCCCGCTCCCGACGCCTGGTCGCTGCAGAACCCGGTGCTCTACACGCTGATCTGGGTCACGGGGATCCTGGCCGTCTTCGTCCCGCTGTCGGTACGCGCCTACCGGCGGGCGGCCGGCCGCTGAGCGGCATGGCGGGTGGACCCCGCCTGATCCGTGGAGTGGGGCCCGGTGGGTCCCCGACGGGGATGGGGTGGCAGGGCTCCGCCGGGGTCGGGACGGCTCGTGGACGCGGTGCGATCCGGAGGATCGCGATCTAATGGCGCTGATGAGTGCTGCAGAGAGCTCGCCGGTGCCCCCCGCCAACCCGCTGTTCGGCCCGTCGCCGCTGCCCTACGCCCTGCCGCCGTTCGGGGACATCACGCCCGAGCACTGCCACGAGGCGCTCCTGGCCGGCATGGCCGAGCAGCGGGCGGAGGTGGCGGCGATCGTCGGATCCAGCGAGCCGCCCGGCTTCGAGAACACCGTCGTCGCCCTGGAGCGCTCGGGCCGGCTGCTGATCCGGGCGTGGAGCGTCTTCGGCAACCTCACCTCGTCGGTCTCCACCCCACGGCTGCGGGAGATCGAGCGCGACATCGCCCCGCTGGCGGCTGCGCACTCCGACGCGCTGCGGCTGGACCCGGCGCTCTTCGGGCGTCTCGACGCCGTGCACGCCGGGCGCCACGAGCTCGGCCTGGACGAGGAGTCGGTGCGGCTGGTCGAGCGCTACCACCTCGACTTCGTGCTCTCCGGAGCGCAGCTGGACGAGGCCGGCCGGGCCCGGCTCACCGAGCTCAACCGGGAGCTCTCCGGTCTGACCACGACCTTCGGGCAGAACGTGCAGCTGGCCATGGAGGCCGCCGCGGTGCCCGTGGCCGACGTCGCAGAGCTGGACGGGCTCGGCGCCGAGGAGGTCGCCGCGGCGCGGACAGCCGCCGCCGACCGCGGGCTCGAGGGATGGCTGCTCCCGCTGCTGCTGCCCACCCGCCAGCCGGTCCTGGCCAAGCTGCGGAGCCGGGACCTGCGCCGCCGGGTCCACGAGGCGTCGGTGAGCCGGGCGTCCTCCGGTGAGCACGACAACGGGCCGGTGGCCGTGCGCATCGCGAGGCTCCGGGCCGAGCGGGCACGCCTGCTCGGCTTCGCCACGCACGCCGACCTGGTGCTGGCCGACCAGACCGCCCGCACCACCGAGGCGGTCGACGCCATGCTCGCGTCGATGGTCCCCGCGTCGGTGGCCAACGCCGGGGCCGAGGCGGCGGTGCTGGCGGAGGCCGCCGCCCGCGACGGCGTCGAGCTGGCCCCGTGGGACTGGGCGTTCTACAGCGAGCAGGTGCGCGCCGAGCGCTACGCCGTCGACACCGCCGCCCTGCGGCCGTACTTCGAGCTGGACCGGGTGCTCCACGACGGGGTCTTCCACGCGGCGGAGCTGCTCTACGGCTTCCGATTCGCCCCGCGCCCCGATCTGGCCGGCTACCACCCCGACGTCCGGATATGGGAGGTCTCCGACGCCGACGGGTCCGCCCTCGGGCTCTACCTGGGCGACTACTTCGCCCGCGAGGGCAAGCGCGGCGGCGCCTGGATGAACTCCTTCGTCACCCAGTCGCGGCTGCTCGGGACCCTGCCGGACGTCGTGAACAACCTCAACGTCTCCCGTCCACCGGACGGGCAGCCGGCGCTGTTGACGCTGGACGAGGTCGACACGCTCTTCCACGAATTCGGGCATGCGCTGCACGGCCTGAGCTCGGCGGTGACCTACCCGCGGTTCGCGGGCACCAGCGTGCCGCGCGACTTCGTCGAGTTCCCCAGCCAGGTCAACGAGATGTGGGCCATGTGGCCGGAGGTCCTCGCCCACTACGCCCGGCACGTCGACACCGGTGAGCCGCTGCCGGGCGAGGTCGTCGAGGCGGTCGACGCCGCCCGCCTCTGGGGTGAGGGGTTCGCGACGCTGGAGTACCTGGCGGCCACGCTGCTCGACCAGGCCTGGCACCGCGTCCCGCCGGACGCCGAGATCAGCGACCCGGTGCAGTTCGAGCGGGAGGCGCTGGAGCAGGCCGGCGTCGCCTCGGACCTGGTGCCGCCCCGCTACCGCACGACGTACTTCAACCACGTCTTCGCGGGGGGCTACTCGGCCGGGTACTACTCCTACATCTGGTCGGAGGTGCTCGACGCCGACACCGTCGACTGGTTCCGGGAGAACGGCGGCCTGACCCGCGCGAACGGCGACGCCTTCCGGCACGAGTTGCTCGCCGTCGGTGGCTCGGTCGACCCGCTCGAGGCGTTCCGCGCCGTCCGCGGACGCGACGCCGACCCGGCCCCGCTCCTGCGTCGCCGAGGCCTCGCCCCGGCCTGAACGGATGCGATGCGCATCCGTACCAGGGGTTCCGGCCGGCGGTCGCGCTACTCCGGGTACATCTCGTCGACGTACTCCGGGACCTCGCCCGCGGGATAGCGCTCGTAGCCGGCCGGCGGGTCCTCGCCCTCGGCAGCACACGCGCTGCCGTCGTTCGTGGGGTCGACCGTGCGCACGGGGTACTCGTCCGAGCCGCAGACCCGCTCCCGGATGGTGCAGCCGCTCGTGCCGAGAGTCGTCACGACGACGACGGCGGACAACGCGATGACCAGGCTTCTCGGCACGGCGTCCAGCCTAGGAATCCGTCGCGCCTGCATCGTCCAGGCACGGGCATGATGCACCGGGAGGAGCGAGCTCCTCCCGGTCCCGGTCCCGGTGCGGTGCGCGCCGCCGACCGGCCGTCCCGTGGAGGTCGACGCATGGAGCTCTTCCCGCCGATCCCGTACGCGGGGTGGTCGGACACGCTGGCCACGCTGCACCGCTTCGCGCAGGTGGTCGGCCGTGTCCGGTTGCTGGCGAGTCCCCGGCGCAACCACTGGTGGAACGTGCCCTTCCACCTGTCCGGCCGGGGCATCACGACCCGGCCGATGGGGCTGGACCCGACCTTCACCATCGACCTGGACCTGCTCGACCACCGGGTCGACGTGAGCACCGTGGCGGGCCGCCGAGCATCCTTCGGCATGGTGGGCCGGTCCGTGGCCGACTTTCACGGCGAGCTGCAGACCGCGCTGGCGGCCGTCGGGGTGCGTGGCGTCGACATCGGTTCAGCCCGTCCCTTCGACCTGCCCGACTCCGACCGACCGTTCGCCCAGGACACCGAGAACGCGACGTACGACCCGGCCGCGGTGACCCGCTACTGGCAGGTGCTCAGCCAGGTCGACGTCGTCCTCGAGGAGTTCGCGGGCCGGTTCTCCGGCAAGACCAGCCCGGTGCACCACTTCTGGCACACCTTCGACATCGCGGTCACCCGGTTCTCGGACCGCGTCGTGCGACCTCCGGACGGCGCCGACCCCGTCACCCGGGAGGCGTACTCCCGAGAGGTCGTCAGTTCGGGTTTCTGGTTCGGCGATCCGACGTTCCCGGAGCCGGCCTTCTACTCCTACACCGCTCCGGAGCCGGCCGGTCTGGCCGACGCCCCGCTCCCGGAGGGCGCCACCTGGGTCGAGCGCGGCGGCAGCCATCTGGCCGTCCTGCGCTACGACACCGCCCGGGCCGCCGACGACCCGCGAGCGGCGGTGCTGGCCTTCCTCGAGGCGGCGTACCTGGCGGGGGCGACACGGGCCGGATGGGACGTCGAGGGCCTGGCCTGCCGGGACGGGATCACCGACCCGCTGCGCCAGGGCTGAGCACGGGCCCGGCTACAGCCAGGGCAGTGACAGGACCAGGTCGAGGTCGTCGGGGGAGTCACCCTCGCGGACCAGTCGGTTGGGCTGGCGGTGGCCGCACGCCGTGCAGCGGTGCACCACCTGCCAGCCCTTGCCCGACTTCTCCACCAGCCCGATCGGCTCCATGGGCTGCTGGCACTCGCTCGCCCGGTCCCCGGGCAGGTCGTCGACGTGCAGCGACCACAGGCAGTACGGGCAGTGGTTCCGGTAGTGCCCGTCGGTGTTCGCGGGCACCGGGGTCGTGCAGTGCACGCAGGCGAACCCGGTGTTCTCGGCCCGACGGGAGCGGGTCACCGACGGATCAGGGGACGAACGGCTCGACGCCCACGACCTCGACGGTCATGTCGCGGCCGTTGGGCGTCTGGTACGTCACCGTCGCACCCGGGGCGGCACCCATGATCGCCGAGCCCAGGGCCGACTCGGGGGAGTAGACGGTGAGGTCGGTGGTGCCGGCGATCTCCCGCGAGCCGAGCAGGAACTTCTCGGTCTCGTCGTCACCGGCGAACCTGATGGTGATCACGGTGCCCAGCGCGGCGTTGGTCGCCGTCGTCGGGGGCTCGCCGACCTGCGCCTTGCGCAGCAGGTCGGTCAGCTGGCGGATCCGCCCCTCCTGCTTGCCCTGCTCGTCCTTGGCGGCGTGGTAGCCGCCGTTCTCCTTGAGGTCGCCCTCCTCGCGGCGGGCGTTGATCTCCGCGGACATGGCCGGGCGGTTCGCCACCAGCTGGTCGAGCTCGGCCTTCAGCCGGTCGTAGGCGTCCTGGGTCAGCCAGACGCCCTGGTCCTGCTCGTCAGTGGGGGTGGACACGACGGACTCCTGAGAATCGGGAGGCCGCCCCCGAACGGGGACGGCCGATGGTCGAACGGCCAAGCTAACACCGCGTTCGGACCGGTTGCACGGATCGGGGAGGCAGCCCCGGGGTTGCGGAACCGTACCGGACCGAGCGTGATCAGGACCACACATCACCCGTCCGGGGCACTGACCTGCACCGTCGCGAGGCGGGGTCCGGGGCGGCTCACCGCCGTCCCCGCGCGGCGGGGGACAATGCATCCGTGACCCGACCCGACCAGCTGCGCCTGCTCGCCGTCCACGCCCATCCGGACGACGAGTCGAGCAAGGGCGCCGCCACCATGGCCAAGTACGTCGCCGAAGGCGTGCACGTCACGGTGGCCACGTGCACCGGGGGTGAGCGCGGCTCCGTGCTCAACCCCGCGATGGACCGCCCCGAGGTCTGGGAGCGGCTGCCCCAGATCCGCGTCGAGGAGATGGCGAAGGCCCGCGAGATCCTCGGGGTCGACCAGGAGTTCCTCGGCTTCGTCGACTCCGGCCTCCCCGAGGGGGACCCGCTGCCGCCGCTGCCGGAGGGCTGTTTCGCCCTCGTGCCGATCGAGGAGGCCGCCGCACCCCTCGTGGCGCTGATCCGCCGGTTCAAGCCGCAGGTGATCACCACCTACGACGAGCGCGGCGGGTACCCGCACCCCGACCACATCAAGACGCACGAGATCTCGATGTACGCCTTCGACGCCGCGGGTGACCCCGACCGGTACCCGGAGCTCGGCGACCCGTGGCAGGTGAGCAAGCTCTACTACCACATGACGTTCTCGCTGCCCCGGACCAAGGCGCTGCACGAGGCGATCCTCGCCACGGGTTCGGAGTCGCCCTACACCGAGTGGCTGGCCAACTGGGATCCCGCGCGCGACATCTCCCACCGGGTCACCACGAAGGTGCCCTGCGCGGAGTACTTCTCCGTCCGGGACGCCGCACTGATCGCGCACGCCACCCAGATCGATCCGCTCGGCCGCTGGTTCGCCTGCCCCGTCGAGACCCAGCAGCAGATCTGGCCGACCGAGGACTACGAGCTCGCCCGCTCCCTGATCGACGCCCCCGCGCCGGAGGACGATCTCTTCGCCGGCCTGCGCAGCGAGGTCGGGGTCCGATGAGCACCGCCGTCGAGACCGTGCTGGCCGCGCAGCAGGACCTCCCCGAGGACATCGGGAAGTCCGGCCCGCTGGGCCTGCTGCTGATCGTCGTGCTGCTCATCGCCGTGGCCCTGCTCGTCAGGTCCATGGCGGGGCACCTGAGGAAGCTGCCCGGCAGCTTCGACCCCGACGACGCCGGGCCGGAGGTGCCCGACAGCCCCGCGGACCTGGTCGACCGGGAGCCGGGAGCAGAGGTGCTCGAGACCCTCCGCCGCCGGCCGCTGGCGATCGAGCCGCCGCGGGACGACGACGGCCGGCGGGAGGGCCCTACGGCGCAGGGCTGACTCCGGCCGGCCGTCGCCGGTCCAGCTCCTACCAGCGGTGCGCCACGTCGATGACGACGCGCAGCTCCGAGCTGCCCGGGCCGGGCAGGACGAAGACGCGGAAGGGCAGGCGGGCCCGCGTGCCGACGCCGAGCGTCGACTGGCCCTCGAACGAGCCGGCCCAGGCGACCTGGCGGAAGGTCGAGTAGCCGGAGACGTCCACGGCCTCGCGCCGGTCGCGGGGGGAGTAGGTGGCACGTCCGCCGTCGTCGTACGCGGCGGTCCGGACGATCACCTGCAGGTCGGCGCCGCCGCGGAGGGGAACGGGCCGCCCGCTGCCGTCCTGGGTGACCTGCGGGACGTAGCGCACGTCGTAGCCGCTGGTTCCGCCGGCGTCGTCCAGGTCGATCACCAGCCGGTCGAAGCACGCGTGCCGACCGGCCCGGACGTCGTCGAGCGTGGCGCCCGCCGGTGCGGTCCCGGCGCCGACCTCGGGTAGGGAGCCCCAGGAGAGGCCGCAGTACGGCGCGGCCTGCGCGGGACCGGGAACGAGGACGGCGGCGAGCGCCGCTGTCGTGATGAGGGTGAGTCGACGAATCCGTAGACGGGACATGGCGGGCCTCCTGGTGGGTTGTGTGGCCACCTGAAGGGTCCCGCCGACACGCGTGCTAGCACCATGGGTTCGGAACGACAAGCATTGCCGAATTCTCGGCGTGTCCCTCGGCGAGAAAACGGGCTGCTGACGGCGCGACACGGGGCAACTCGCGGCACATGTCGCCAGTGGAAGCACCGCCTCACCGGCGGTGAGCTCTCCGCTGTCAGCGCACCCGTTCGCGCCTCTTCGAAGACCATTCCGGCCTACTATGTAAGCGTGTAATCAATCGCTGCCACAGGAGGCCGCCATGCACGCACACCGTTTCGCCGACGCCGATCTCGGTGCCGCCTTCCGCCGCGGCCGGGCCCGCGGGTCCGGTGGCCGGGCGCAGGAGGCGCCCCCGGTCGAGCGGGCCGAGGTCGCCGGCTGGTTCGCCGGACGGCTGCCGGACGGCTGGTTCACCGGGCCGGTCGAGCTGACCATCGACCGCGACGAGATCACCGTGGTCGGCGCACTGCCCGAGCCCTCCGCCGGGGACGGCGACGCCGCGGCCGCGCAGGCCGGACGCATCGCCCGCTTCCGCGAGGACACCCGGCACGAGCGGATGGCGATCGCCGATGCCGCCCGGCAGCGCTACGGGCGCTCGGTCGCCTGGGGTGCGGCCTGCGGCGGCACCCGCGAGCTGTTCACGACCCTGTCGGTGCCGGTCATGACGCGGCTGCGGCAGCCCGAGCGGCTGGTGCTGGACACCCTGGTCGACGCGGGCGTGGCCCGCTCCCGCTCGGAGGCGCTGGTCTGGGCGGTGCGCCTGGTCGGCCGCAACGCCGACGGGTGGCTCGCCGAGCTGCGCGCCGCGATGGCGTCGGTGGAGGAGGTCCGCGCACGGGGCCCGCAGCCGGGCTGATGCAGGCAGGGACACTGGGTGTCGTGCCCGCCAGCCCCGTCCCCGCCGCGACCGACGTCCTCGTGGTCGGGGCGGGCCCGGCCGGCTCCGCCGCGGCCGCCTGGGCCGCCCGTTCCGGCCGGGACGTCGTCCTCGCCGACGCCGCCGTCTTCCCCCGGGACAAGACCTGCGGCGACGGGCTGACCCCCCGCGCCATCGCCGAGCTCGACCGGCTGGGCCTGGGCGACTGGGCCCGCCGCAAGGCGCGGAACCGCGGGCTGCGGGCGGCCGGGTTCGGACGCGAGTGGCAGCTGCCCTGGCCGGGTGGGGACCTCCCCGACCACGGCAGTGCCGTGCCGCGGACCGAGCTGGACGCACGGATCCGGCAGGTGGCTCTCGACGACGGCGTCCGGGCCATGGACGGCGCCCGTGCCGTCGACGTCGAGCGGGACGGCGAGCAGGTGACGGGCGTCGTCTTCGAGCACTCCGGCGGGGAGCGGTCGACCGTGTCCTGCCGTCGGCTCGTCGTCGCCGATGGCGTGCGGTCGCCGCTGGGCCGGGTGCTGGGTCGCGAGTGGCACCGCGACACCGCCTACGGGGTGGCCGCGCGCGGCTACGTGCGCTCCAGCCGGAGTGACGACGAGTGGATCTCCTCGCACCTGGAGCTCCGCGGGGTCGGGGGCGAGCTGCTCTCCGGCTACGGCTGGATCTTCCCGCTCGGCGCCGAGGCCGGAGAGGTGAACATCGGCGTCGGCACGCTGGCGACGGCCCGCCGTCCCGCCGGCGTCCAGCTCAGGCCGCTGCTGGAGAACTACACCGACGCCCGCCGTGCCGAGTGGGGGATCGACGGCGACGTCCGGCTGCCGGCGTCCGCGCTGCTCCCCATGGGCGGCGCGGTGTCCGGCGTGGCCGGGCGCAACTGGGCCCTGATCGGCGACGCCGCCGGCTGCGTGAACCCGCTCAACGGCGAGGGCATCGACTACGGCCTGGAGACCGGCCGGTCGATCGCCGCGCTGCTGGACGAGCCGGACTGGTCGGCGGCATGGCCGGCCACCCTGCGCCGGCACTACGGCGAGGCCTTCTCCATCGCCCGGCGCCTGGCCGGGCTGCTGACGATTCCCCGGTTCCTCCCGGCCGCCGGGCCGGTGGGCATGCGTTCCCGCCCGCTGATGACCGTGGCGCTGCGCGTGATGGGGAACCTGGTGACCGAGTCCGACCGCGACGTCACCGCCCGGCTGTGGCGGGCGGCCGGCCGGCTCTCGGTCCGGCTGGACGACCGCCCACCCTTCAGCTGATCCCGGCGCCCGGCGCGCCCGGTGCCCTCGTGCGTGCGGTACTACGCAATGAGCAGTACCGTGCGTGCCACCGACCAGGAGGCGCACGTGGACACCACGCAACTGCTCAAAGGAGTGCTGGACCTCGCGGTCCTGGCCGTCCTGGACGACGAGGACGGTTACGGCTACGACGTCGTCCGGCGGCTGCGCGCCGCGGGTCTCGACGACGTCGCCGACGCGTCGGTCTACGGCACCCTGCGCCGGCTGTTCGCCGCCGGGCACCTGACCTCCTACGTCGTCCCCTCCGTCGAGGGGCCGCACCGCAAGTACTACGGCCTGAACGAGTCGGGCCGCGCCGAGCTCGAGGGCTCCGCGAAGACCTGGTCGGGTTTCGCCGACACGATGGCGGCCCTCCTGGCCGCGCGGAAGGACGTGGCGGCATGACCGCTCCCCAGCAGGCCGAGCCGGACGTCGAGGTGCGTGCCTACGCCCGTCAGGTGCGCGCCGCCCTGGCCGACGTCCCGGCCGAGCGCCTGGCCGAGCTGCTCGAGGACCTCGAGGAGCACCTGGTGGAGGTGGCCGCCGAAGGGGGCGAGCCGCTCGCCGTCCGGCTGGGGCCGCCGGCGGAGTACGCCGCCGAGCTGCGCCGCGCGGCCGGCCTGGCCGAGCCGGTCGAGCAGCCCGCCCCGGCCGGCGCCTCGTGGGCGGCCGGCCTGGACGCCTACCTGGACCGGCTGACCGCCACCCGCCAGTACGCGGCGGTGCGCGACTTCCTGCCGGAGCTGCGGCCGGCCTGGTGGGTGCTGCGGGCCTGGGCCCCGCTGGTCGCGGTCGACGCCGTCTTCTTCGGGCGCACGTCGTTCCCCGTGCCCTCCCTCGGGCTCAGCCCGCTGGTCGGGCTGGTCGTCACCGGGGCGGTGATCGCCTGGTCGGTGCGCCGCGGTCTCCGCGTCCGGGAGAACCCCGAGCTGGCCGACCCGCGGTTGGCGCTCGTGGTCAACGGCGCGCTCGCGGTCGCCGCCCTCGTCGCCCTCGTCGCGGTGGCGGATCAGCCGGAGCCGGCCATGGCGTACTCGGCCTACCCGGACCAGCTGGCGGCGGAGCTGGCGCACGAGGACGGGACGCCGATCACCAACATCCACCCGTACTCCTCGACCGGGGAGCCGCTCGAAGGCGTGCTGCTCTACGACCAGGACGGTCGGCCGATCGACAACCTCGCCACCTTCACGGCCGACGGCGGGGAGGTCCAGCGGCTGGACGAGGACCCGCCCGCACCGGCGAACGCCTTCCCGCAGGAGCAGCGCGTGCTCACCTACGACGAGCGGGGCAACCCGGTGTGGGTGCGGCCCAGCACCGGGCCGAGCGCCTCGGCCACGCCGTCGTCGCCCTCGCCGTCGCCGTCGCCGTCGCCGTCGCCGTCGCCGTCGTCGCCGTCCGCACCGGCCGGCGACCCCGCCCCCGAGGTGGCGCCGCTGCCCGGGCCCGCCGTCGAGCCGCCTCCCGGACCTTCGGTGGAGCCGTTCCCCGGCCCCCTCCCCGGGCCGGCGGCCGAGCCGACCCCCTGAGCGGCGCCGGTCAGGTGAGCGGCGAGTTGTACATCGCGAAGTAGACGGCGATGTAGTGGCAGATCGCGGCCACGACGGTCATCGCGTGGAAGACCTCGTGGTAGCCGAAGGTGCCGGGCCAGGGGTTCGGCTTCTTGATGCCGTAGGCGATCCCGCCCAGCGTGTACAGCACGCCGCCGGCGGCGAGGAGCACCAGCGAGGCGACGCCGGCGAAGTGCAGGATGTCGGTCAGCACGAAGACCGCTACCCAGCCCAGGGCGATGTAGAGCGGCACCCCGACCCAGCGGGGCGCCGTCGGCCAGGTCATCTTCAGCGTCACACCGGCGAGCGCGCCGATCCAGACGACGGCGAGCACCCAGAAGCCGGTCACCCGGTCGACGGCGAGCAGGGCGAAGGGCGTGTAGGTGCCGGCGATGAACAGGAAGATCATCGAGTGGTCGAGCCGCTTCATGATCCGCCAGCCGCGCGGTGCCCAGCGGCGGCGGTGGTAGAGCGCGCTGACGCCGAACAGGCCGCAGATCGTGAGGCAGTAGACGGACACCGAGAGGCCGGCGCGCAGGCTCTCCACGTAGGCCAGCGGCACCAGCACCGCCCCGGCGACGATCGCGCCGAAGAACGAGAACAGGTGCAGCCAGCCGCGCATGCGGGGCCGGGTGTCGGGGTGGGTCCAGTCCTTGTCGGCGAAGTCGTCGGCGGTCCACGCCTGGTCGACGTGCTCGCCCTCCTCCAGCACGGCGGTGAACGCCTCTCGGCGGGGGGCTTCGAGCTCTGCGCCGTCCGTCTCCACCCGGACGGGCTCGCGGTCGGAGGAGGACGGGATGCTCATGGGCCGAGGTTACGGAGCCGTAGGTCCGCCGTCATCCGAGCGAGCTGTGAGCTTGCTGCCAGGTCGACCGCGCCACCGCCTGCCCGCAGGCGCGGCGAGGCCTAGGGTGAGCGCTCGTGGGTGTGCGGCGCGTGGTGCGGGATGCGCTGACCCACGTCTACGAGCGCCGCCTCGCCCGGGCGCTGGTCGGGGCCGACGTGCCGCGCCACGTCGGCGTGATCATGGACGGGAACCGGCGGTGGGCCCGCTCCATCGGCCTGGAGGACGTCGCCCACGGCCACCGCCGCGGCGCGCTCAAGATCGTCGACCTGCTGGGCTGGTGCGACGACGCGGGCGTGCAGGTCGTCACCCTCTTCATGCTCTCCACCGACAACCTGCGGCGGCCCGAACCGGAGCTCAGCGCGCTGCTGACGATCATCGAGGACGTCGCCGTCGACCTCGCCGGTCCGGGACGGCGGTGGAAGATCCGCTCGATGGGGGCGGCGGAGGTGCTGCCGCCGGAGACGGTCGCCGTCCTCAAGCAGGCCGAGGAGGAGACGCGGGACCGGCCGGGCGCGACGGTCAACCTGGCCGTCGGCTACGGCGGCCGGCGGGAGATCGCCGACGCGGTCCGGTCGCTGCTGGCCGAGCACTCGGCCCGCGGCACCTCGCTGGACGACCTGGTGGAGGCCCTCGAGGTCGAGCACATCGCCGAGCACCTCTACACCCGCGGGCAGCCCGACTGCGACCTGGTGATCCGGACCAGCGGGGAGCAGCGCATGTCCGGCTTCCTGCTCTGGCAGACCGCGAACGCCGAGTTCCACTTCACCGACGTCTACTGGCCGGACTTCCGCCGGGTGGACTTCCTGCGTGCGCTGCGCGACTACTCGGCCCGGCACCGCCGCTTCGGCGGCTAGCCGTGGGCTGGAAGACTGCCCGCATGAGTGCCCGAGCCCTCGACCTACCCGCGGAGTACGTGCGGCTGGGCCTGCGCTTCGACCGCCTGGAGCCCGGCTTCGTCGACGCGTACACCGGGGATCCACGTACCCGGGCCCAGGTGCGGGACGAGCCGGCGCCGACCCCGCGGCAGCTGCGCGACCGGGCACGCGAGCTGCTCCGCGAGCTCGGCGCCGCCGACCTCCCGGCCGACCGGACCGAGTTCCTCCGCGGTCAGCTGACCGGACTGGAGTGCAGCGCCCGCAAGCTGAGCGGCGAACCGGTGGGCTTCCTGGAGGAGGTCTCCTGCTACTTCCAGGTCGAGGTGTCCCTCGGGGACGAGGCGACCTACGCCGCGGCGCACGCGGAGCTGGACGAGCTGCTGCCCGGCAGCGGCTCGCTGACCGAGCGGTACGCGGCGCACCGGCGTCGCGAGGAGTGCCCGCCGGACCGCCTGGAGGCCGCCGTGCACGCGCTGTCCAGTGCGCTGCGCGACCGGGTGCGGGGCAGGTACGGGCTGCCCGAGGCCGAGACGGTCCGCTACGAGGTGGTCACCGACAAGCCGTGGTCGGGCTTCAACTACTACGAGGGCGACTACCGGTCGCGCGTGGCGATCAACGCCGACCTGCCGCACCGGCTCTCGCAGCTGACCCACCTGGTCGCCCACGAGTCCTATCCGGGGCACCACACCGAGCACTGCCGCAAGGAGCGCGGCCTCGTCGAGCGGGCCGGGCGGGCCGAGCACACCGTCTTCCTGGTGAACACCCCCGAGTGCCTCATGGCCGAGGGCCTGGCCGACCTCGGCGTCGAGGCGGCGATCGGGGCGGGCTGGGGGCCCTGGGCGGCGGAGATCCTCGGTGACCTCGGCCTCCGGTTCGACGGCCACCTGGCCGAGCGCATCGCGGCGGCGGCCGCACCGCTGAACCGTGTGCGGCAGGACGCCGCGATCATGCTGCACGACCGCGGTGCCGACGCCGACGAGGTCGCCGCATACCTGCAGCGCTGGTCGCTGGTCGCCGGCGACCGGGCCCGCCAGCAGATCCGCTTCCTCACCGACCCGCTGTGGCGCGCCTACATCTCCACCTACGTCGAGGGCTACGGACTGCTCTCCCGGTGGCTGCAGGCGCGACCGGAGGAGCAGCCGGTCGCCGACCGCTTCCTGCGGCTGCTCGACGAGCCGCTGACCCCGGCCGCGGTCGCCGGCGAGCTCGTGGGGGCCTGAGCGCCGTGCGCCGGCGCGATCCACGGCGAGCCCGGTTGCTGGGGCTGTGGACGGCGGGCTGGCTGGCCGCGTTCCTGCTGGCCGGGATCCTGTGGCTCGGGGAGCCGTCGGTGCAGTGGCCGGTGCTGGCGGTGCCGTTGCTGTGGGCCCTGGTCGCACTCCGTCCCCGGCGCCGTCCGGCTCCCGGCGACGACTGGGTCGGCGACGACTGGGCCGACGACGACTGGGCCCGGGACGACTGGGCCGACGACGAATGGCCTCGGGACGGCTGGTCCCGGGACGACGGCTGGGACACCGACCGTGGGCACGACGACCGGGGACACGACGACCGGGGACCCGACCAGGGATGGGACGACGGCGAGGCCGCGGACCCGCGCCGTCGCCGCCTTCCCCCCGTCGCGCCGGCACCGGCCGAGCGCACCGACACCGTCGAACGCCCGGCGGTGCGCCGCCCGTCGGAGGACGACCCGTGGGGCCGCCGGTACTGATGCCGCGAGCGCGGTGGGACGGCTACGCAGGGTGGGATGGGCGTGGCGGATGTGATGCATCCAGGTGAACGTTGGGTTCCCTTCGGGGTGGATGGCGCGTTTTCGTCGGTGGCCGGTCCTACCGTCCCTGGTGAACGGCTCGGAGTTGCCCGGGTCGTTCACGGGAGGCCCGGTTGGTGCGACTGAGTTCGTCGACCAGGGGGGCCGGCACCCGGCCTCTGCGCCGGGGCCCGGCCGCCATCGAGTCGGGGCGCGCTGTGCGCCCCACGGGAGCCGACACGTGAACCCTCGCCGCACGTACGTCCTCGACACCTCCGTCCTGCTCTCCGACCCCGGTGCACTGCTGCGGTTCGGCGACTCCGACGTGGTGCTCCCGCTCGTCGTCATCGGTGAGCTGGAGGGCAAGCGGGACCATCCCGAACTGGGCTGGTTCGCCCGACAGTCGCTGCGCATGCTCGACGACCTGCGGGTCCGGCACGGCCGGCTCGACGCCCCGGTGCCCGTGGGTGAGGCGGGCGGCACGCTGCACGTCGAGCTCAACCACAGCGATCCCTCCGTGCTGCCGGCCGGCTTCCGCAACGACAGCAACGACAGCCGGATCATGGTCGTCGCACTGAACCTCCGCGCCGAGGGCCGCGACGTCTGCCTGATCACCAAGGACGTGCCGCTGCGGGTGAAGGCGGCGGCGGTGGGCCTGGCGACCGACGAGTACCGCGTGCACGACGCCGTCGACACCGGCTGGACCGGGATGGCGGAGGTGTCGGTGGACGACGCCGAGCTCGACGAGCTGTACGACAGCGGTCAGGCCTTCGTGCCCGCGGCCGCGGAACTGCCCACGCACACCGGGCTGGTGCTGCTCTCCTCGCGTGGGTCGGCCCTGGGCCGGGTGCTGCCGGACAAGCACGTGCGGCTGGTGCGCGGCGACCGCGAGGCGTTCGGGCTGCACGGACGGTCCGCCGAGCAGCGGGTGGCGCTGGACCTGCTGCTGGACCCGGAGATCGGCATCGTCTCCCTGGGTGGTCGCGCCGGGACCGGCAAGTCGGCGCTGGCCCTGTGCGCGGGGCTGGAGTCGGTGATGGAGCGCCGGGCGCACAAGAAGGTGGTCATCTTCCGTCCGCTGTACGCCGTCGGCGGCCAGGAGCTCGGGTACCTGCCCGGCAGCGAGAACGAGAAGATGTCGCCCTGGGCGCAGGCGGTCTACGACACCTTGGGTGCACTGGTCTCGACGGCCGTGCTCGACGAGATCGCCGACCGCGGGCTCATCGAGGTCCTGCCGCTCACGCACATCCGCGGTCGCTCGCTGCACGACTCGTTCGTGATCGTCGACGAGGCGCAGTCGCTGGAGCGGGGGGTGCTGCTCACCGTGCTCTCCCGGCTGGGGGCCGGGTCACGGGTGGTGCTCACCCACGACGTCGCCCAGCGCGACAACCTGCGGGTGGGCCGGCACGACGGCATCGCCGCGGTGGTGGAGAACCTCAAGGGGCACCCGCTGTTCGCCCACATGACGCTGACCCGCTCGGAGCGTTCGCCCATCGCGGCGCTGGTGACCGAGATGCTGGAGGACCTCCCGCTCTGACCCGCCGCTCCGGGGGTCCTTCTCGTGCACCCCGGGTCCTGGAGGACCCGGGAAGCGCGAGGAAGACCCCCGGAGCCGCTCAGCGGTTGCGCCGGTCGAGGGCCCGGCGGACGCGGGCGGCGAGCCGGTGCCCGGTCGCGAGGTCGGCCCACACCCACCGGGTCACACCCCACCCCTCGTCCCGGACGGCATCCTCGCGGCGCTTCTCCTCGAACACGGCGTCGCCCGGTTCCTGGCCCGTTCTGAGAAGGCGGCCGTACTTCACCCGCCCGTCGAACTCCCCGACCACGCCGTGCTCCTCCCAGACGAAGTCGGTCCGTGCGATCACGAGCCCGCCCGCAGCGCGCACCTCGAACTGGAGCGACGACGGGCTCATGCCCCAGCGGTGCAGGAGGACGCGGCTGCGCGATTCGCCGACGCTCTCGCTGCGGCCGTCGGCGAACGCGACCGCTCGGGCCGCGGCTCGGCTGCCGGGGGTACCCGCGAGGTCGAACAGCCGCTCCCGCAGCACGTCGCGGTGCAGGTCCCCGCGGTGCAGAGCCGCGTCCAGGGCGACGACGGCGGCTTCGTGCGGGAGTGATCGCGCCAGATCGAGCGCGGTCCGCGTGAGCGAGGTGACCGGCATGCCGTCGATCTCCTCGATCTCGTCCGCTCGCACCCGCGCGACGTGGCACCTCAGCACCCTGCTCGTGTCCTGCCAGGCCGGTGGCTGCCGCGTGACGTGCACGCGGTCCAGCGCGACGTCCCACAGCGGTAGGCCGTGCAGGACTGCCGCCGACTGGTGGATCACCACTGCGCTCCGCCGGAGTCCGGCCAGCGTGGCGCGGACCAGCAGGCGGTGCCGCGTGGCGACGTCCACGGGCAGGAGGGCATCGACGTAGGCGCCGCGACGCAGACGGGCCAGCTCACCGGCCCGGACGAGGCGTCCGAGTTCGTCGTCGGACCAGCCCTCGCGGACGGCTCGGCGGCGCAGGTGCAGGTGGGGGAGCGGATCAGCGGGCGGCATCCGGTCAGCGGGCGGCATCCGGCCACGCTGACGCGCCCGGGGCGACCGATGAAGGGTCGCGATCGATCCGTGGAAGCCGCGCACGCCTGTGGACAGGTGCTCCGGGGGTACCTCTCGTGCTCCGGGGGTTCTGCAGGACCCACCGAGCACGAAGAAGACCCATGAAGGGCGTCCGCCACGGGCGCACGGGAAGCCGCAGGCCGGGGTCAGACGGCGGGTTCGTCCTCGGTGGCCGGTTGCTGCGCACGCGGCGCGCCGGCCTTGGCGCGCGCCGGAGGCGGGGGAGTGGTGGCCAGCCGCAGCAGTGCCACCGCACCCCAGCCCGCCGCCAGGCACCACGGCAGTCGCGTGGTCACCTCTTCGGCGCTCAGGTCCCCCCGGAGCCCGAGTGCGAGCACCGGCAGAGCCAGCACGAACCCGACGAGGAGCACGTCCCAGCGCAGCGGATTCATGCCGGCGCGCTCTCCAGCCGCTCGCAGAGGACCGAGGCCCACCGGTGCGGGGTCGCACGCAGGCCGTCGACGACGGCGACCGGCGCGGCCAGGCGGTCCAGCACGGCGGCCGGATCGGCGGAGAGGTCGGTGTCCTGCACGATCAGCGCGTCCACGCGGGCCAGGCCGTCGAGCCAGTGCTCGAGGTCATCGGGCTTCCGGGTCGCTTCGACGACCGCCCAGACCGCGACCGGCGACCAGATGGCCAGCATCTGCGCCATCCAGTAGGCGTCGGAGCGCAGCGGCGCGTCGACGGCCACGATGGTCACGGTCCCGGACGTCGCCGCGTCCTGCCGACGGCGCAGCGCGGTGTCGATGGTGCTCATCCGGCTGGCCTCGGGGGAGAGCCCCACCAGGTCACCGCGGGTGGCCCACTGCACGCGGTCGGGATCGAGCCGCAGGGTCGCGGCCAGCGAGCGCGCGGCGCGCAGCGTCTCGACGCCGGGGCCCACGACGAACAGCACGTCCCCTGCGCCGGTCGGCAGCTCCGGGGCCTCCGGCAGGCGGTCGCCGAGCGCGCGGGTGAGCGCTGCGTAGATGCCGTCGGCCGCGACCTGCTCGGTGAAGGCCGGGCCGAGCAGGTCGGCCGGGACGCCGAGGTCGGCGAGCCGCGAGAGCACCTCCGCGGGGGTGCTCGGCGGAGCGATGCGCACCCGCGCCGGCCGGGCCGGGACGACGGCGGGCAGCTCGACCCCGTCCAGCAGACCCGGACCGTCGGCCTCGACCAGGTCGGTCTCGATCAGGTCGGCCTCGATCAGGTCGGCCAGGTCAGCCAGGTCAGGCCTGTCCGGCGTCTCGGGAGTGGCCATCAGGGGACCGACCGGGAGCCGGGTCACGGTGGCCAGCAGCTCGGGCGCGCGGTCGGCGGACGACGCGACGTCGTCGGTGACGGTCGTCGACGGGGCCGCGGGACCGGCGGTCGGGGCCGCGGGGCCGCGGGAGTGCGAGGCCGGGACGGGGGGCCGGCCGGTCCGCGGCGGAACGGGCGGCAACCCTCGGCCGCGGGACGACGAGCCGGGCAGCAGCGACAGCGGCGGCATGACGGTGGTCTGGTCCATGCTCATCGAGCCGCCGACGGGCGCCGGGTCGCTGGCGGTGCGAGCCAGCACGGGAGCGACCACCTCGAGATCCAGGCCGGACCCGGACTCCGTTTCCTCCGCGACGAGGTCCTCCGCGACGAGGTCCTCCGCGACGAGGTCCTCCGCGA
>JBELIQ010000007.1:0-211899 GCA_042090795.1 Blastococcus sp.
GGTGGCTCCACCGCCACATGGGCTCGGTCCGGCCGACTCAGGCGTCCTATGACTCAGATGGGCGACTCGGACTTGTGTGCGACAAACCGCACTACTCGGCCACCCAAGGACTCGCGCAGACATGTCACGCGAAACCCGGCATGCGTGAGTGCCGGATCGAAGGCCTGGCGTTCGATGAGGCGGTGAGGCGACTTGTCGACTCGATGGAGCCAGGACGCCGCCACGGAATAGGTCAGGTCATAGCCGACGAACTTCCCACCAGGCCTCAATACCCGGCCTACCTCCGTGATGGTCTGCTCCCAATCGATCACGTGATGCAGCATGAGAAAGCTGAGCACGGCGTCAAATGTCTCTCCGGCGAACGGCAAGCGCGTGGCGTCCGCCTGCCGCACTGCCACGTGGGGAAACTCGCCGAGGCGCTCGCGTGCTGCTTCCACCATCCCCGGATCGTGGTCGGTCACGGTCAGCTGCAGCAGTGGATGCAACCGCAGCAAGTCCCTGGCCATGGCGCCGCTTCCGCCACCGATCTCCAGGACGTCCCCCTCGAGCGGAACTCCCTGGATCGTCCACGAGATGACCCGGGGCGTGGCGAGTCGCCAGAGCGAGCTGCGGCAGAACCACGCTTCGAAGGCAGACATCGCCGGCATGGTCGCCATCCTGCACCCGCGAGGAGCGCACGACACAGTGGCCGATCCCAGCCCGAACCGTCGGCACGCAAGGCAGAACACGCGGTGCACGAGACAAGTTCGCCCGACTGAGTCCCCGAGGGACGACCGGCCGGCCCGTCGATCCTGAAGGTTCGGTGTGGTTCCCGGCTACACGGTGTCCAGCGCCGCGCCACGTGGTTGCTTGGGGGTGCCCCGCGAGAGCGGGCCGAACCCACGCGCCTGAGTGAAGGAACCGTGATGCGCACCAAGAAGTCCCTGATCGTCGTCTCCGTGGCGGCCGTGCTCGCGGTCGTGACCGGAGTCGTCGTGTGGCTGCTGCCCGGCGACGAGGCGTCCGGCGCCCGAGTCGTCGGCCCCGCCTCCGCCGCGGTCACCCAGGCGGAGCAAGCGCGCGCGGTGGACGGAGCCCGCACCGTGGAGACGGCATTGACCGCGGCGCCGGCAACGGTTGAGGTCGGCGGCCGGACCGTGGACACCTGGGCCTTCAACGGCGCCGTCCCGGCACCGACAATCCGGGCTACGGCCGGCGACATGCTGCGCGCCCGGGTGGTGAACGACCTGCCCGAGGAACTGACCATCCACTGGCACGGCATCGCCCTGCGCAACGACATGGACGGCGTGCCCGACCTGACCCAGCAGCCGATCGCCCCGGGTGAGGAGTTCACCTACGAGTTCACGCTGCCCGACCCCGGCACGTACTTCTACCACCCGCACACGGGCACCCAGCTCGACCGCGGCCTGTACGGAGCGCTGATCGTCGACGAGCGCGACGCCGCCGCTCCGGGCGCAGACATTCCGCTCTTGCTCGACGACTGGATCGACGGCACGGGCCAGACCCCGGAGGAGGTGCTGGAGGGGCTGACCTCCATGGAAGGCATGGCCGACGGCTCGATGCCCGGCATGGACCACGGCTCCATGGGCGGGATGGACATGGGCGGGATGGACATGCCGGAGCCCGATCCGTCCGCCGCGACGAGCCCGCTCGGCACCGACATCTCCGACGTGAGCTACCCGTTCTACGTGATCAACGGGCGCGCGGCCGAGGCGCCGGAGGTCCACCCGGTGTCGGCCGGCGACCAGGTGCGCCTGCGGCTCGTCAACGCCGCGTCGAGCGTGCCATTTCGGGTGGCGTTCGGCGGTGGTGAGATGACCGTCGTCGCCACCGACGGCTTCCCGGTCGAGCCGGTGGCCACCGATGCGCTGCTCATCGGCATGGGTGAGCGGTACGACGTCCTGGTCACCGTCCCCGGCGACGGCGCCTTCCCGCTCGTCGCCGCCCTGGAAGGCAGCAGTGATCAGGCGATGGCCGTCCTGCAGTCCGGCGCCGGGGCGCTGCCGGCCGCCGACGTCCGGCCGACCCAGCTCGACGGCCGGCTGCTCACCTACGACGACCTCCGGGCAACCACCGATGTCGCACTGCCTTCGGCCCAGGTGGACCGGGACTACCAGATGACGCTGACCGGCGACATGATGAGCTACGAGTGGGGCATCGACGCCCCGCAGGCGGACGGCGTGACGATGCCGGTCCAGGCAGGTGAGCGGGTGCGGCTGTCCTTCGTGAACAACACCGGCATGTGGCACCCGATGCACCTGCACGGGCACACGTTCCAGCTGGTCACCGACGGCGGGACCGGACCGCGTAAGGACACCGTGAACGTCGCACCCGGCGAGACCGTGACGGTGGAGTTCGTAGCGGACAACCCCGGCCAGTGGCTCATCCACTGCCACAACCTGTACCACGAAGCCGTGGGCATGAAGACGACGCTGTCCTACGTGCAGTAGGCCGGACAGCCTGCCGCCTCGCCGCCGTCCCGCACCGTCCCTTCCTTCCTCGGTGCGGGACGGCGGTTCGCTGCTCGTCACACTCGATTCTGCGGCCTCGCAGAGCCGCCACGGACCGGGAGCGCGTGCCGGCGCTGCGACCCGTGGAGCCCACGACAGAATCGGAGGAAGCGGATGAAGCACTTGTGTACTGCGCCGGACAGTGCGAGCGGGCGGCGGGTGCTGGTCGTCGACGACGAGGCTCCGCTGGCCCGGCTGGTCGCCGGCTACCTGAGTCGCGATGGATTCGAGGTCACCGTCGTCGGCGACGGCAGAGCCGCTGTCACCGCGGCCCGCACCGTGGACCCGGACGTCGTCGTGCTCGACCTCGGCCTGCCCGGCCTCGACGGGCTGGCGGTGTGCCGGGCGCTGCGAGGGTTCTCCGACTGCTACGTGCTGATGCTCACCGCCCGCAGCGAGGAGCACGACAAGCTCGGCGGGCTGGCCGCCGGCGCGGACGACTACCTGACCAAGCCGTTCAGCCCGCGGGAACTGGTGGCGCGGGTGCATGTCCTGCTACGCCGTCCCCGCACCCCCCGCGCCGCGCCGGCCGGCGAGGAGCCGCCACGGCGGTTCGGCCCGCTGGCCATCGACGTGCCGGGCCGCGAGGCGCACGTCGACGGTCAGGTGGTGCCGCTCACCCGGACCGAGTTCGACGTGCTGGCCGCCCTGTCCGAGCATCCGCAGCGAGTGCTCAGCCGGGCGGCGCTGATCGCTGCGGTCTGGGGAGAGAACTGGGTCGGCGACGAACACCTCGTCGACGTGCACATCGGGCACCTGCGCCGCAAGCTCGGTGACGACGCGGCCGCGCCGCGCTTCGTGCGCACCGTTCGGGGCGTGGGCTACCGGATGGGCGACGGCCGGTGAGCCGCGCCCGGGGGCCGGGGCTGGCCGTGCGGCTGCTCGCCGCGCAGTTGCTCGTGGTGGTCGCCGCCGCGGTGGCCGCCGGTCTGGCCGCGATCGCCGTCGGCCCGTCGATCTTCCGGTCCCACCTGGGCCAGGACACCCACGTCGCCGCCCCGGCCGGCGCAGCAGGGCACGCCGAGCAGGCGTTCCGGGACGCCGGCGCGATCAGCCTCGCCGTGGCGCTGCTCGCCGCGCTGGTGGCCGCCACCGCCGTCAGCGCCTTCGTCACCGGCCGGATCACCCGCCCCGCCAAGGCCCTGGCCGCAGCCGCAGCCGACGTGTCCGCCGGGCGGTACGACGTCGACCTGCCGGCCCCGGCGCTGGGGCCGGAGTTCGACACGCTCACCTCCGCGTTCGGCGCGATGGCCGCGCAGCTACGGCAGGTCGAGGTCACGCGACGCCGGCTGCTGGCCGACCTGGCCCATGAGATGCGCACGCCGGTGGCCACCCTGGACGGCTACCTGGAGGGGCTCGAGGACGGCGTCGCGGCATGGGACACCGACACCGCCGCAATGCTGCGCGCGCAGATCCGGCGGCTAGCCCGCCTCGCCGAGGACATCACCGCGGTGTCGAAGGCCGAGGAGCGCCAGCTGGACCTCCGTCCGGTGACCACCACCCCCGGGCAGTTGGTCGATGCGGCGGTAGCCTCCGCCGCCGAGCGCTACGCCCAGCGCGGCGTGGCGCTGACCACCGACGTCGTCCCCGGCCTGCCCACCCTCACCGTGGACCCCGATCGCATCGGGCAGGTGCTGGGTAACCTGCTCGACAACGCGCTGCGACACACCCCACCCGGCGGGCAGGTGCACCTGCGCGCATTCGCTACCGCAGGGGAGCTCACGCTCGAGGTGGCCGACACCGGCCCCGGCATCCCGCCCGAGCACCTGCCGCACGTGTTCGAGCGGTTCTACCGGGTCGACGCCGCCCGCGACCGGGCGCACGGCGGCTCGGGCGTCGGCCTGGCCATCGCCAAGGCCCTCGTCGAGGCGCACGGCGGCCGGATCAGCGCCCGCAGCGTCCCCGCCGCCGGCGCCGCGTTCACCCTCACGCTGCCCGCATCCCGCTGAGGAGCGCGGCGGCTGCGGCCGATGCGTGAAGGTTTGCTGAAGGTCTACCGATTCCCTGTACGCGAGGTGCTCTACGGCCGGAGAGTGCAGATAGCAGGCCGACGGCGCGATGAGCACCAGCCCATCCACGCCGCCGGCCGCGGAGGAGGGCAGAGACATGATGCTCTGGCACAGTCACGACCTCAGTGCATGGGGGTGGGTCGGGATGACTCTCGGCATGGTGGCGTTCTGGGCCCTGCTGGTCGCGGCCGTCGTGTGGCTCGTCCGTGGTCTCGACCGGCGGCGGGTCGGATCGCCGTCAGCACAGCGGCCCGGACCGGAGCAGGTGCTGGCGGAACGCTTTGCCCATGGCGAGATCGATGAGCAGAAATTCAACGACCGTCTCGCCGCACTGCGCGGCGACCGGCGTCCAGCGGTGCGGTCGTGACCGTCACCGCTCCCCGGCCCATGCCGACCTGGCCAGAGGTCAACCTCAGGCCGGAACGGGCGTTGCTTTCCTGGTCGTAGTCCGGAGCCACCGGCGCCCTGCTACTACGGTCCTTAGGACGCCATACGATCGATAGTGATTGCGCAGCGCTGACCGCATCCACCTCTGAAGGGAAAGCGTTCATGAGACGACAGCACCTGGTGTTCCTGGCGATTGCGGCGGCGGTGCTACTCATCGGGGTGGCCGTGTTCGATGCCTCGTCCGGATGGCTCTTCGCCGCGGCGTTTCTCGTCCTCTGCCCGCTCATGATGATCATGATGATGGGCGGCATGCACGGTGGCGGGCACGGCGGTGAAGGACAGAGGCGTGGCGGCCACGTCCGGGACGACAACCGGCCGACCGCGGGAAGTGATCTGCCGTGATGTGGTGGTTCGGGGACGGGACCTTGAACGGATGGGGTTACGCGCTGATGACGATAAGCATGATCGTGTTCTGGGGTCTGGTGATCTATAGCGTCGTTTGGCTCGTGCGCTCCCCCGGGCGAAACGACCGCGCGGACACCGGCCCGGCGCCGGAGGACCTGCTCGCCGAGCGCTTCGCGCGCGGTGAGATCGACGAGCCGGAGTACCGACAGCGGCTCGAGGTCCTCCTGGAGAAGCGGTACGGCTCAGGGAACAAGGTCTGACACAGATCGATGTCTGGGATTCGGGGCCCCTTGTCGGGCGTTCGGCTGTGACGCGACCGCACGCTGGTGCCCGCCACCGCGCAGGGTGAACAGGGCCGAGCACCGCGGCCGTCGCCGCGACCGCGGTGCTGAGCTGGCATATCGGCGCGGGAAGTGGCGGACCGGCTGCGGATCGCCCCCGCTCTCCGCCTCGTCGACCTGAGGTCTGGATGCGGAATCCTTGTGGGCCTCGTCGGAGACGATTACGGGGATCGGAGGTGATCGGCTTGGATCTCGACCGGTTACGGGGGCTACTCGGAGACCGCCTGATGCCATGGCGACGTCGGCACGTCGTCCAGGCAGACGGCCCCGTCTGTCGCCTGGACATCAAACTGCAGCAGTTGCCCCAGGTCAGCGATGCCGCCGCGGGGGTCGCGCTCCTGCGCGGTGCTCCTGGAGTGGTCGACGTGCACGCGGACGCCCGTGGCCGCCGGATCATCGTGCTGCATGACTCCCGCACGTCGGTGGCCGAGCTGTGGAACTGGCTGCGCATCCAACCCGGGCCTCCTCGGTGAGACCGGACGATGTCGTGTCGGCCTATGCCGGTCGACGGGCGCCGCCTCGTACGCCGTCCTCATGTCCGGATGCAGGGCGGCGGCCAGCGACCAGGTCTTCGGGCCATTGACCACCACTTCGACGAAGCGAACGGCGTGCTCGTCGCCGCACAGCCGCCCGCGCGGCTCGCCCGTCTCCGGGTCGCGGCCGGCCACCCAGCCCTCGTAGGTGGCACCGGTCAGCGGCGCCAACTCGGTCACGCGACCGTCTGTGGCGGTTACGCGGCGGGCGACCCCGGCGCCTTCTGTAAGGTAGTGGTCGCCCGCCCGGCCGCGGTCGGCCTCCACGTAGTGCCGGGCAGCCGCCGGCGCGCGCCGGCGTAGTGCTCGCCCGCTCACTCGGCGACGCCGAGGGGCCCGGCTGCAGCTGCGCACCGCCGCCGCCGCCCGACGACCTTCGAGATCCTCGTTCCCACAGGCCAGCAGACCACGGAAATGATCGCGACCGCAGGTCCGCAGGAGGGGACGCCAGGAAAGCCACACCGGCGAACGTGCGGGATGGCTGCGCGCGGCCGTCCTCGGCGCCGACGACGGCATCGTCTCCACCGCCGGGCTCATGTACGAATCTCCGCCGCCGCCGCCGGCTCGGCGACCGCGGTGCTCACCGCCGGACTCGCCGGCTGGCCGCGGGCGCGATGTCCATGTCTGCCGGCGAATACGTGTCCGTCTCCTCCAGCGCGACGCCGAGCGCGCCGACATGGCCAAGGATCGGCAGGAACTCCCCCGACGACCGCGACGCCGAACTGCTCGAGCTGCCCCGGATCTACCAATCCCGGGGCTTGGAGCGACCCCTTGGCCGAGCAGGTCGCGCGTGCCCTCACCGAGCAGGACGTACTCGGCGCCCATCTACGTGACGAACTCGGACACGCCGAGCAGACCGCAGCCAGGATCGATCCCGTCTCGACGTCAGTGGGCGTGGCCCTGCGTTCGCAAACGCCCGGACGGGGCCAGCGTCAGTCGGACAGCGGCTCCGTCTGCATCGCCAGGGTCACCCAGTCATGCATGCCGCCGCGGTAGTACGCCAGGGCCCGGGCCGGGTAACCGGCCTCGAGCAGGCTGCGGATGGCGTGCGGCGACTGAGGACACTGAGGACCGTTGCAGTACAGGATCGAGAGCCGCTCCCGGTCCAGCTCGGCCTGCCGGTTCACGATCTCGTCGTGCGGGATGCGCACCGATCCAGGGATCGTGTGACCTCCGTAGGAGCCGGCGGTCCGGCAGTCGATCAGTACGGCGCCCTCGTTCACCATCTCGAGAAGCTCCAGCTCGCCGACGCTCGGGACGTCGGGGGCGGCGTGCAGCCGCTGCAGGATGCCCCACGTCGTGTCGACGGCGACGACGTCCGGCTCGCCGTCGAGTGGCCACGGCACGCTGCACGGCTGGTGCTGCCGGGTCCTGTCCTGACGCTGCATCCGGTATCCCTCTCGTCGACCGGCGACCTCGGATCACCGGGTTCCCTGCCACCGCAACGGCCATCTGCACGCTCGCCTGTCAGGACGCCCGTCGAGCCTCCACGACGCCCATCATGCCGTTGTCCTCGTGGTCGAGGATGTGGCAGTGGTAGACGGTGCGCCCACCGAACTCGTCGAAGGCCACTCGGACGGTGACATCGCTCCTGGCCGGGACGTTGACGACGTCCTGCCGGATCACCCCGTCCACGGGGCGACCGGCCTCGGCCACGATCTGCATGGGCCACACGTGCAGGTGCACGGGGTGGTCCATGGAGGAGGCGTTGGTCAGCGTCCACTCCTCGACGGTCCCGACCTGAACGGTTTGGTCGATCCGCTGAGCGTCGAACTCCTTGCCGTCGATGGTGAAGCTCATGCCGCCCCCTCCCATGCCCATGGCGAAGGTCAGCCGGCGCCGGGCGGCCGTCTCGACGCCTCGCAGATCCACAGGAACCGGCTGGGCCGGCATCGCCGAAAGCTCCGGCCCCGGGGTCCCGGTCACCCGCAGCGTCGCCAGGGCACCCGCGTTACCGGACGGGGTGCCCAATCCGCCCATCATGCCCGCCGAGCCCCGGTCGACGGCGAGCCCGTCCACGGTGCTGGTTCCCTCGGCGGCGGTGACGAGTAGGTCGGCCCGGTTGCCGGTGGCGAGCACCACCTCGTCCACGTCGCGCGGCTGCGGGAAGCGGCCGGAGTCGACGCCGAGGAGCTGCATCTGCTGCCCATCCAGGCGCAGTCGCAGATAGCGGGCGGAGCAGGCGTTGATGATCCGCCAGCGTTCCCGTTCCCCGGGGCGGGCGGTCAGCGCGGGCCGCACCTGCCCGTTCACGAGAACCAGCTCGCCCTCGCGGCCCATCATCCGGGCCATGGTGGAGGGCTGCCGCAGCCGGCCGGCGTCGTCGAGGGTGATGTCGGAGACGACCAGGACCCGCTCCCGGGTGACCGGCGGTTCGTCGGGGTCCTCCACGATGATCGCCCCGTACAGGCCGCCGAAGACTTGGTCGGCGACCATCCCGTGGTGGTGCGGGTGGTACCAGTACACCCCGGGCGGATGGTCGTCGGGCAGCTGGTAGTCGTAGTCGAAGGACTCCCCCGGCTGCACGGCGACAAACACGTTGTCCCCGTTGCCCTCCGGGGAGACGTAGAGGCCATGGACGTGCAGATTGGTCACCGCCTCCAGCCTGTTCACCAGCTGCACCTGCAGCTGGTCCCCCGGACGCAGACGCAGGGTCGGCCCCGGCAGACCGCCGTTGTAGCCGAGGGCGGTCGCCTCCCGCCCGGCGATGGTCAGTGTTCCCTCGGCGGCCTCCAGCCGGACCCGCAACAGGCCGTCGGTGCTGCGCAGCACCTCCGGCTCCGACCAGTCCGCGCCGATCTGCGGATCGAGCACCGATTCGCGCGACAAGGCCAGGCCCGTGCCGCCCAGGGCGACGCCAGCCAGGCCGAGACCCCCGAGTTGGAGCGCCCGCCGTCTATTGATCGGCCGCACTACGCGTCATCTCCCAGCGCCTGCAGCCGCTCCCGATACTCCTCGGTGGACACCTCACCGCGGGCGTAGCGCTGGTCGAGCAGTTCCCGCGCCCGGCTCCGCGCCGCCGGTCGACTGCCACCGGCGGCGCCCGTGACCCCTCCGCCCAGCGCCCGGACGGCGACCACGACCAGCAGGATCACGCTCACCACCATCAGCAGCCAGAACAGCCAGCCCCATCCCATGCCCATCCCGAAGCCCATTGCGCTACCTCTCCTTCAGTCGATCCTGCTGCGTCACGGCCGGGGGTCGTCGGGATCACCGCCCGGACGCCCGAGCTCTGGCCCGGTCGACCGGCCACGCCGCGGCGGCCGGCGGAGGTCGTAACGCCGCAGTGCCAGTTCCGCTCCCCGCCCCCGCCACTGCCCCTGCCGCCGGCCGGGTGCGGCGATCCACCAGGTGACGAGGACGAGGAGCGCGAGAACCGCTCCGGCCACCAGCCAGGCGGTGGTGCTGGTCCATCCACTGCCTACTCCCGCCGGTCCTCCAGGACCGGCACTCAGGTGCTGCCAGATCTCCACGCTGGTTCCCGCCTCTCCGTCATGTGTTCCCCACCATCCCCGGGACCTCAGGCCTGCCGATGCTTCTCGGTCGCCGTCGACCGCCCAATCGACGATGCCCCCGGGGGAATGAGGTCACCCCTGGTATGGCTGGGACCAGTATACCCCCCCGGGTACCCTTCCGGTCTGTACCCCAGGAGCTGACGTGATTTCCTGAGATGGACCAGAACACCTTCGCCGACCGCCTTGCGCAGGGCGACGCCTCGTCGTCGACGTCCGCGGGGCCCGCGAGTAGCGCCCCGGCCACGCGCCCGGCGCCCACAACGTGCCCCTGAGCGTGCTACCGCCCCGGCTGCCGGAGTTGCCCAAGAATCAGCCGATCTACGTGATCTGCCAGGCCGGTGGGCGCAGCGCCCACTCCACCGACCTGATGCGCGCGGTCGGGATCAACGCCACGAGCGTGATCGGTGGCACCGGCGCCTGGATGGAGGCCGGTCGCCCGGTCGAGACCGCCGCCTGACCACTGCAGAACCTGAAAGATGCCATGAGGAGGGACTCCTGCGGGTGTGGGGGCGGGTGCTGTCACAAGGGCAATGTCCGAGGCGACTACTGCGGCGGCCTCAGTCCGCACACACTCTGCACACAGTCCGCAGACGGCCAGAATCACCCCAACGACGTCGGGACTGCTGCACGGCGAGGTGACACCTGATCTGCGGTGCCGAGAGGCGCCGCTGGAAGGATGTTCACCGTGCCCAAGCCCTACCCCAAGGAGTTTCGCGACGACGTCGTGAACGTCGCTCGCAACCGTGAGCCGTCAATAGCCGCTGCGTGCCCGTATTACGGGCACGCAGCGGGTACGGAGGTTCGGCCGCAGCAGCCGCGGTAGCCAGAGGGCGGCTCCGCTCGGGACGAGAAACATCGCTGACCGCGGCCACGACCGCGGGCGCCAGCACGTCGGCGATCAGGCCGTAGCGCAACGCCGACGGATGGAAGGTGGCGGCGCCCGTCGCGGCTGCGTCCCCGACGAAGCGCGGCCCGACGGCGCGGCGCTTCGTCGGGGCACGGCGTCCGGCCGGGCACGGACCGCGCGCTGCACGCACCGCACCATCGCCTCCCGTGCCACGACGACCGGGCGCTGCACCGCCGGCACGGCGACCATGGCGCGGAACTCCGGCAGACTGGAGAGCACTACCGGCCCACCGAGGCCGGCCAGCGTGTCGAGCAGCTGATCGGAATCCCGGGCCAGCCGCGGCCGCAGCGTCAGACGCATCACGTCGTTGGCCCCGACCATGACCACGCGGGCCTCCACCGGGATCGGTGACTCCGGAACCTGCCCGGCCAGGACCGTCCGCGGTCCGCGTGCCGCTCCGGCCGTGACCGACCACGTGCACCGGCCAACCCGGCTCGTCGGCGACCCGGCGGGCGAGTCTCGCCCGGCAGGGTGTGCGCGACGTCCCGGACACCGACACCCGCCATCCCGGAGTCGCCGGACGCGGCGAGCTCGACCGGCGCGACGGACCACCCTCCAGGCGGTGCACCGGATGGACCAGGATCCCCCGGTGCACCGCCCGATCGGTCGCCACGTGGCGGAGGCGCGCGGAGCGGAGCTGGGAACGGACGAGAAACGTCCCGCCGAGGACGAACAGCACAGCGGCTTGCCTCAGCGGCCGCCAGGGCGCCGGGTGGATGACGCCTGCGAGCACGGCAGGAGCCGCAGTGTTATCACGCCTCAGGACGCGTCACCGGCCTGCTGGGCGGCCACATGTGGCGGGACCGCTATCCGCCTGCCCCCGGGCCCCGACTAGCACCGTCGGCCACAACCGCGACCCCTGCGCCCCGGAGCGGACCGGTCGCCGCGACGTGTTCGACGGGCTCGGGCAGCCGGTGACCGTGAGGCACCGGAAATCCACCCAACGACAGGACCCTTCGCCACGCTCATCTATTACGATGCCCCCTAGTAGACCCATGCGGGGGGCTATTCCTTTCGTCACACCGGCCAGCCCTCTCGGCAGTGGGCTGCGTGTCGTTGGCGACACTGCAGCCCTATTGCGGGGGCCGCAGCCCAATTGAGGGGGCCTTCCCGCGCTCCGAGGCCGGGATGGCCGGAAGGAGGGTCATGGAGGTCCGGATCACCGGCTCGGGGGGTTGCATCTGATGGCCCGCGGCGAACCTATCGCCGGACCGTCGGGGGCGCGTCCGTCCGCGGTGCGGATGGTGGCGGTGACCGCGGTGTGGGGGTTCTGCTTCGTCTTGATCCAGTGGGGGCTGCGGGATGCCCCGGTGCTGTGGTTCGCCGCGCTGCGATCGGGGGTGGCCGGTGTGGCGTTGCTCGGCTACGGCTGGCTGCGGAGACGTCCGAGCCCCCGGACGCCCGGTGATTGGGGTCTGGTGGGGGCGCTGGCCGTCACCAACGCCGGTATCGCGTTCGGGGCGATGTTCGCCGGGGGTGGCGGGGCTGGCCACCGGGGTCGCCGCGGTGCTCGCCAATGCGCAGCCGCTGCTGATCCTGCTGCCGGCCTGGTGGCTCTACCGCGAGCCGGTGTCCGCGCGCACGGCGGTGGCGATGGGGTTCGGCTTCGCCGGGTTGATCGTGGTGGCCGGTCCGGGTGGAGGCGGGACCGGAGCGGCCCTCTCACTGCTGTCCGCCGCGGCGATCACCGCCGGCACGCTGCTGGCCCGGCGGATCGGACACCTGGACGTGGTGATGGTCAGTGGGTGGCACTTCGCACTGGGCGGCATCGGCCTGGCTCTGGTCGCCGCGGCGGTGGAGGGGAGCCCGCAGATCGCCTGGACCCCGCGGTTCATCGCTATCCTCACCTTCCTGGCTCTGCTCGGCACGGCGTGGACGTTCGTGGTGTGGTTCCGCGAGACCCAGCGGTGCCCGCTCGGGCTACTGACCGCCTGGACGTTCCTGACCCCGGTCTTCGGCATCGGCTTTGGGCTGGTGCTGCTCGGTGAGCGGCCGGACGCCTGGACCCTGGCCGGCCTGGTCCTGGTCCTGGGGGCGCTGTGGTTCGTCCTGCGGCCGCGGCGCCTCCAGCCCGCACCGCCGCCCGCACCGCCGTCCGGGTCGGCGGACGGCCTCGCGGCTCGGCCTTCCTCCGGCCGATGACCGACGCCGGGAAACTTGGGAGTGATAGGGCGAACAGACCGTCCGGTGCGCCATCGACCCGCGACCGGTCCTCCGAACACGGGTCGGCGGCCGCGGCGGCGAGCCCGTCGGAACCGCCCGCGGCCTGCGTGCCGCATCTGGGCACCGTCGGTGACCGGCTCGTGGCATTGCAGGACGCCGTTGCCGGCCAGACGGAACCACTGGTCACGATCACCCACCTGCTGCGGCTGTGCCGCGACGAGCACCCGGTCCTGTGGTCACGGCTCGACGATCCCGCCTGCTGCGGCAGGGTCGACCGCCTGCTGGGGGAGTTGTCGGCGCAGCTTCCCGCCCCGGGGACGGCGGCGGACCTGTCCCCGGCGGTGCGCGCGGCGTTGACCGCCGCGCTCGAGCCGGTCGACGACACCCCCGTGGTGGTCGTCGCCCGCGCCCTGGCCGAGGTCATCGACGACCGCTACGGCCACACGTTCGCGGCGTCCTTCGCCCACCGCAGCCCCTACCAGCCGCGGGTGGGCGACCCCGTTCCCCTGGACAGTCCCGACCTGCGGCGGGTGACCGCCCTGCCGCCCACCACGCCGCCGTGGCGGCTGGCCAACCGGCTCGACGAGACCCGGCGGGTGCGACTGGCCGGTGAGTGGCCCGCCCAGTTCCGCGTGGTGTTCGACTACTCGCTGGTCGACATCCTGGCCGGGCTGGTCACCGCCGACACCGTCGTGGCCACCTGCCATCCCAACACGTACCTGGACGAGATCGACCTGCCACGAGACCACCGGGGTCGATCCTTTCCGGTTCGGCCGGCCGACCTGGACCGGCAACGGGAGCGCATCGCCTCGCTGATAACGGCAGCGGTCGCCGCCGGCGCCTCCATCGTCGTCCTGCCCGAGCTGTGCGTCGACGAAGCGCTGGCCTGGGAGCTGGCGGAGTGGGTTCGTCGGCCTGACGGTCCGCGGCTGCTGGTGGCGGGCAGCTACCACCACGAGGATCCGCCGGCCCCGGGCAGGACGGGTCGGGGTCGGCGCCGCAACACCGCGGTGGCATGGGTACGCGGCTTCGACCGGCCGCTGGTGCACGACAAGCACTCCCCCGCTGACCGGCCGGTCTTCGAGGACCTGCAGCCGCAGGGCTGGCCCGAGCTGCGGATCTACGTCACCGCGGACGGATGGCACCTGGCGCTCGCCATCTGCCGGGATCTGCTCAATCCGCACGCCGTCGAGGCGCTCACCGAAGCGGGCGCCAACCTGGTCTTGGTCCCGGCGATGAGCGAGACCCTCGTGCCCTTCGGCGGTCCGGTGGCTCAGCTGGTCGGGGAGGATCAGGCGCTGGTGGTCGTGGCCAACAATCCCGCCCAGTGGGCCGAGCCCGGGGGGCGGAAGGCGCAGCGGCCGGCACGTGCCCTGGTCGGGCATCCCGGCTTCGGTCAGCTGACCCGCTGGGTTCCTGGTGCCGAGGCCACGCCCGGCGTCGCCCGCCTGCAGGTGCACTCCGGGCAGCTCACGTGGCTACCGCTCCCGACCACTCCCCCAGGCCTTGCGCCCGCGGGTGACCCGGGTCCGGCCACGCCTGCGTGGGTGCACCGACTGGCCGAACACACGACTCCGGGGTCCCCCGACAGCCGGGGGACCACGACGGTCACCCTGCGCTGTGCCGCCGTGCTCGTGCTCGTCATCGACCGTCCCGAGGGTCGGCACGTCCTCCTCACGAAGCGCACGGCCGACCTCGCCGACTACCCGGGCCAGATGGTTTTCCCCGGCGGCGCGACCGAACACACCGACCACGGGCCGGTGGCCACCGCGCTACGCGAGGCGCAGGAGGAGACCGGGCTCGATCCCACCAGCATCGAGATCATCGGGCTGCTGCCCCCGTACGCGCTCGTCGACAGCGGGTTCCTGACCACGCCGGTCCTCGCCTGGTCGACCGCGCCGGCCTTCCCCGGCGCGACCAACATCGCCGAGGTGGAGACCGTCGTCGAGGTCCCCCTGGCCGAATGGGGTCACTGGCGGGAGCCGCGGACGGCTCCGGGAGCGGAGGAACTCGAGTCGGCCGACACACGGTACGGCCGGATGACCACGACCCTGCTCCACCTGCTGGCCGACGAACTCGGCGCTCAGGCAGGTCCAGACAGGCGTGGGAGGAGTAGCTAGTCGAGGACCTCCGCCCCCGAGCCAAGGAACACCGCCCGCGCCCGCTCGGTGTCGGCTGCGGTCCATCCTCCCGGTGGCGCCACAACGCTCCAGGCATCGACCAACTGCGCCCCGTAGTTGTGGCCGTACCCCATGGGTGGCGAGGCGGCGTTGGTCAGGTCGGCGCTGACCTGCCAGAAGGTGACAATGGGGTACCAGGTCATGGCCGGTGAGACGCCGTTTCCACGGGGTTCCTCGAGCCAGTCCGGGCGGGTGAACAGCAGTTCCCACGACCACCACACCACCGGGTCCGACGGGTGCATCAGGTAGGCGATCCGCGGCTCCAGCCAGGGCGTCTCGGGCTCGAGCAGGTCCTCGGGGGCGTCGCCGAAGCGGACGACGAGTCCGTCGGCGTACACCGGAGCGACCTCCGGCGTCCCAGGGTCGCGGCGATCGACCAGGTTGCTCCACAGCTCGTTGCTGTTCGGCGGTCCGGTCCACAGCACACCGTCGGTCCGCTCCCGGATGTCGGTCAGGCCGTCGAAGGCGGCTTCACCACCGGCGGTGCTCAGGCTCTCCCCGTACACCAGCAGCCGCGGGCGGTCACCCTCCGGCAACTGCTCCACCCGGTCCCACACGGCGTCGAAGAGCGCGCGGCCCTCTTCGGCGACCCGGCCGCGGTCGAAGAGGAAGGAGAGCCAGCTGGGCAGGTAGGAGTACTGGGTGGCGACGACCGCGGTGTCGCCGCCGTACATCAGCTCCAGCGACTCCGGCGCCGCCCCGTTGACCCATCCGGTGCCGGTGGTGGGGATCACGCACAACACCGCCCGGTCGAACGCGCCGGTGCGCTCCAGCTCGGCTACGGCGAGCGCGGCCCGTTCCTCGGCGGTCTCGCCGCCCTCGAGGCCGACGTACACCCGGATCGGCGGCACCACGTCGCCTTCGGGGATGCCGGCCGCCTCTGCGATCTGCGCCACCGAGCGCCCGCCGGCGACGAACTCCTGGCCGTAGGTGCCCAGGGTGTCCCACGAGGACAGGGATTCCGGTGACCCCGACCGCTCGCTCGCCTGTGGCTGCTCGACCCCTGGTGGGGTGGTGTCGTTGGTGATGCTGAAGCTGGCGTCGGCCGCGCTGAGTGCCCACCGCAGGACCACCCCGTCGAAGAGCCCGACGGCGAGCAACGCCGCCGCCACGATCGCGATGCCCTGAGCCACCCAGTGGGGGAGCCGAATCCACCGGTCCAGCAGGCGGTGCTGCAGGCGGTGCAGCGCCCAGACCACCCACCGCAGGCCCCGGGACAGTACGACGATCGCCGCTGCCAGGACAATGATCACCGGCATCGCCCGCAGCCATCCGGCGCTGTCGTGAGCATGCAGACGCACCAGCACCCGCACCTCGCGCTGCCAGTCCGACGTGACGACCAGCCCGAGCAGGAGACTCAGGGGGACGGCGACGACGAGCGCCATCCACGCGACGTGACGCGCCCGCGGGGGTACCGACCGGCGCACCCGGGCCGCGGTCCGCCGGTAGGCAGCGGTCCGGTGGACGAGCCAGGCCAGCCCGGCACCGATCCCGTACCCGGCCGCCGCCGACACGCCGCTGACGATCGCCTGGAACAACCACTCCCGCGGCAGAACGGACGGCGTCATCGCCAGAAGCGCGAACACCGTGCCGACCACCAGGCCGGTCGCGTCGGCCCGCAGCACCCGCCAGCCGGGCCGGTCCAGCAGTCGGAGAGGGCCCCGACCGCCCGCACCGATCCCCTCCCCCGAGCGTGCCCACGCGACCAGCGGCGCTTCCCGGACCGTCACGGGCAGGCGACCCATTCCTCCTCGCCGTCGGTGAAGACCTGCCGCTTCCAGATCGGCAGGCGCAGCTTCACGTCATCGACGGGTTCCGCGCAGGCGAAGTTGGCCTGGCCGCGGTGTCCGGTGCTGCCTGCGCAAGCCGGGGCCACGTCGCCGATGCCCAGCAGGCCGATATGGTGGCTGACCGCCACGGCGTCCACGTCGTCGCAGGTGAACTCCTCGGCCAGCTCGCGGATCACCTCACCGGCGGTGGGGGGCCCGACGTACTGCAGCTCCGCTACCGACTGCCCCAGGCCGGGGTCGCGGACGACGCCGGAGACCGACAGCGGCTCGCCGACGACCCTCGCGACCAGGAGCGGCGTGCTCACCCGTCCTCCTCGCTGACACTCGTCGGCCGCGTCCGCGGCGCTGCTCTGCTGCCCGGTGAGCGCGCAAGTTTGCTCACGGGGGACCGTACTCCCGCTGCGACCAGCGGTCGTGAACCGGCACACGTCGCGTCGAGCGGTGGTTGATCGTGTCCAATCGGAGCGGATCTGCGGGCTTCCGCCGTCTTCGGAGGGCTGTGTGGGACGTCCGTTCCGTGACCGCAGCCAGGCGGTCGAAGGCATCGACTACCGGTACCGGACCGGGACCGCTTGGCGCGACCTGTCCGAGGACTTCGGTCCGTGGCTGACCGTGTGGAAGTGGCACCGGCGGTTCGGCCTCGACGGACCCTGAACAAGCCGCTCCAGGCTTCTCGACGGTGCAGACGCCGCGGGTGGGACCAGTGTCGACCGACTCCACGTGCAACCGCGTTCACCAGCACGCGGCGCCCCCGCCGCAGGCCACGGTCAGCGACGCCCTGGCCTTCTGTCGTCCCGGCCGTTCCTGCTGGGCTGGTAGGACTTCCGAGTGCAGGAGAGGCTTACGCAGGTCGTCAACGTCCTAGTCACCGTCATCGAGGCGTGTGCCGTCACCGTGATCACGATCGGGGCGTTGTGGGCTTTCGCCCGGTTCCTGCGGCTGGGGCTGCGTCAGCGCAACACCACTGGACTTGTTCCGATCCGGCTCTCGCTGGGCCGCTTCCTGACCCTCGGCCTGGAATTCCAGCTCGCCAGTGATGTCCTGCGGACCGCGGTGGCGCCCAGCTTCCAGGAACTGGGCCAACTGGCCGCTGTCGCGGCGATACGGACAGCACTGAACTACTTCCTCAGCAGGGAGGTCGCCTACGAGCGGCGCCAGATGGCCGACGAGGCCGACCGCCCCCCGGCCGAGCCGGAGCGACCCCTCTGACCCAAGCCGGCTGAGAAGACGCCGTGGCCTCCGCTCTCGTCACCGGCGTCCTGGCCCCCTGTACGCAGCGGGACGGCCGCGACCGCAAGCACAGTCACCGGCCGATCTCCGCATGGCACTTGCCGGCCACGGTGCGATGTCGTCCTCCTGGATAGCGGCTCAGGATGCGTTCGACGACACCGCTCGCTGGTGAGCGTGGTGTGGTGGCCGGCTGCCGTGCTGGCAGCCCCGGTCTGGCGCCGTCGGGTCGTGGACGGCGGGGTCGGCAGCCGGTTGCCCCTCGCCGGCTCCGGGCGCGCGCTGGTTATCGCGCCGTCGAACGACGGGCGTGGCCACCGCACCACCACGTCACGGAGACGGCAGGGGCCCAGCCTTGCCCGCAGGAGCAGCGGCAAGGGTGGAGCACCGGTGGAACGGAGCGCAGTGTCGCCGCAGGCCGAGCCCTCGGTGGCAGTTGCACGCCGCACCGGCCGAACGCCCACCTATGCGGACGGCGACGAGTCCGGTGCTGCCGCCGCCTCGCGGACCACGACAACGGGGCAGGGAGCGTGGGAGATGACGTGCTGGCTGACCGAACCGAGCAGCATGCCGCTGAATCCGCCATGCCCCCGCGAGCCGACGACGAGCAGGTCGGCGTCCGCGGCAGCATCCAGCAGCACGCGCGCGGCATGCCCCGGCACGACATGCCGCTGGACGGGTGCGGCTTTCGTCCCTCCCAGGGCGTCCTGGAGCGTCTGCTCGAGGTTGGAACGGGCGATGTCCTCCCAGTCGAAGTCCAGAGCCACCGGCGCCCAGCCATAGGTTGTCGGGAGGGCCCAGGCCGTGACGGCGTGCAGCTCGCCGCCGCTGAGTCGGGCCTGTCGCGCTGCCCAGCGCAGCGCCTGTTCGGAGGAGGGTGATCCGTCCACCCCCACGACGATCTTGTCAGAGGTCTGACTGTGGGTCATCCGGCGATCCTCGCACTGCTCCCCGGTGTCCAGCTGGGGTGCCCAAGGCGCGCAGGCTCCGGCTTGCTTGCGGCCGCGCCGGCGAGTGGCCCGAACGCGGCCGCCGTCACCAGATTGTTCCTTCGCCGTCCCCGGCGTCGGGCTCGCGTCGCCTGCAACGTGATGCGCCGCTCCAGCCGCCTGAACAGCATGTGGGTAGTGAGTTCTGGGCGCCGCCGGGGATTCGCGGATCTCCGGAAGTTGCCCGTGGCGAGGAGGCCATCTTGTAGATGCCGGCGGCGGGTTTCGAGCCCGGCCGCGCCCTAGCTTCCGACGACGGCGTGGCGGGGACTTCCGGGCGCCTCGCTGGCCGCTGGTTCGGGACGGTGACCATGATGGCGACGATCGCGACGACCACCATGAACAGGTTGAAGAGGATGCCCACGGCCGACCTCCTCGGCGGGCTGGAAAAGCGCCAGGTAAGTGCCGGACCATGCGGCGCGGCCACCGGCTATGAGCTTGGCGGCGCCCAGCAGCGCGGTCACGTGCATGTCGTGGCCGCAGCGCGCATCACGCCGTCCACCTCCGACGCGTATAGCAACCCGGTGGCCTCGGTGACGGGGAGCGCATCAATGTCTGCGCGCGCCAGGGCCGTGGGGCCGTCGCCGTTGGCCAGGACGCCCACCACGCCGGCGCCTCCGACCCGAGTGACGACGTAGCCGAACGCGGCGAGCCTCTCCGCGACGAGCCCCGACGTCTCGTGTTCAGACAGGCTGATCTCAGGATGCCCGTGCAGCAGCTTGTACGTCTCCCGCAGCCAGTCGAGCTCATGATCAAACCCTGCCAGGACTGTATCGGGACGGATCATGTGATCTGTCACTGTCGCTGGCGAGAGTGAGGGGACCCCCTCGTTCCACGATCATGGGGCCACCTGGAGGTGTCACCGAGCATCGTCGGCCGGCCTCTGCCGGTCAACTCCGCGGCCGCCACGCCTCCTTCAGGCCGGTGTTACCTGCTGGGCGAGATAGACGTCCTGGACGGCGTGGAGCAGGGCGACCCCCTCGTCGAAGGGTCGCGAGAAGGCCTTGCGGCCGGTGATCAGTCCCATTCCCCCGGCCCGCTTGTTGATGACCGCGGTGCGGACGGCCGCGGCGAGGTCGGTAGTACCGGCGGAGCCTCCGCCGGAGTTGATCAGGCCGATGCGGCCTGCGTAGCAGTTGAGCACCTGCCAGCGGCACAGGTCGATCGGGTGGTCGGTGGTGAGCTCGTCGTACACACGGGAGTCGGTCTTGCCGTAGCCGCCCTGCCGGCCGACGGCGAGGTAGCCGCCGTTGTTCTCCGGAAGTTTCTGCTTGATCAGGTCGGCTTCGATGGTGACGCCGAGGTGGTTGGCCTGCCCGGTGAGGTCGGCGGCCAGGCCGTGGTCCACCCCGTCGACGTCGAACGCCGGGTTGCGCAGGTAGCACCACAGCACCGTGAGCAGGCCGTGCCGGTGCGCCTCGGCGAACGCCTCCCCGACCTCCTGGATCTGCCGGTCGGATTCCGGTGAGCCGAAGTAGATCGTCGCGCCCACCCCAGCAGCACCCAGGTCCAGCGCCTGACGCACGGAGGCGAAGTGGATCTGGTCGTAGTGGTTGGGGTAGGTCAGCAGCTCGTTGTGGTTGAGCTTGACGATGAACGGAATGCGGTGGGCGTAGCGGCGCGACGCCAGGCCCAGCACACCGAGGGTCGTGGCGACCGCGTTGCAGCCCCCCTCCACGGCGAGCCTGACGATCTCCAGCGGGTCGAAGTACCGCGGGTTGGCGGCGAACGCGGCTGCGGCGGAGTGCTCGACTCCCTGGTCGACCGGCAGGATGGACAGGTACCCGGTTCCGGCCAGGCGTCCATGGTCGAGCATGCGTTGGAAGTTCACCAGGACGCGGGGCGGACGGTCGCTGACAGCGAGCACCCGGTCGACGTAGCCGGGTCCAGGTGCGGTGAGCAGGTCTGCGAGCCCGGTGGGTGATCGGTAGGACAGCAGGCTGTCGGTCTCTGCGCCGAGCAGTTCCTCGAGGTCGATCCCCATCGGCTCTACCTTTCCGTCGTCCATTGGTGGCCGGCGGCGCTCTCCAGCGGTGACGAGCCGGCCGTGATGGCGCCAGTCTGGTGATCGACGAGTACTTCCTCGCCACCAGCGAGCAGCAGTTCTGTGCCGGCGACACGGATGCGGACCGGTGGTGCGGCGGCGCAGGGGTGGGCGGCCAGGTGGATGCGGGTGGTGTCGAGGGTGACGTCGATCCGCTGGCCGCGGTACTGGACCTGGAACCGCACGCGGTGCAGCGCGTCCGGTAGGCACGGGTCGAAGGTGAGGGTGTCGGCCCGGATCTGCAGGCCGGCGAAGGCCCGGGTGACGATGTCCACGGTCCCGGCCATGGCGCCCAGGTGGATTCCTTCCCTGGTGGTGCCGCCCTGGGTGTCGTCGAGGTCGGCGGCGAGCGCCTCGCGGAAGGTGGCCCAGGCGCGGACCGGGTCGGCGCGCGCGAGGACGGAGGCGTGCACCACCCGGCTGAGCGTGGAGCCGTGGGCGGTGCGCGCCAGGTAGTAGTCGATCGTGCGGTCGATGCCTTCGCGGGTGAGCCGATAGCCGAGGTCGGCAAGAAGGTCCCGTAGCTGCTCTGGGCCGAGCAGGTAGACCAGCATCAGCACGTCGGCCTGCTTGGCCAGCTTGTAGCGGTTGGTCGCGTCGCCCTCGGCCTCGAGGATCAGGTCGAGGCGGCCGATGTTGCCGTAGGTCGCCCGGTACCGGTCCCAGTCCAGCTCGGCCAGGTGTTCGTAGCCGTCGAACTGGCTGAGAACGCCGTCGGCGTGGAACGGCACGGCCAGCCGGCGGCTCAGCTGCTCCCACCGGGCCGGCTCGGCGGGATCGACGCCCAGCCGGGCGAGGACGTCGTCACGGTCGTGGCCGGCCAGGGCGGCCAGCGTGTCCACCGCACGGCGGCAGACCCACGCGGTGAGCACGTTGGTGTAGGCGTTGTCGCGCAGGCCGCTGCCCGGGGAGTCGGGGTAGCCGTCGTGGTACTCGTCGGGGCCCATGACACCGCTGATGTGGAATCGGTCGGTGGTTGCATCGTGGGTGGCCAGCGCGGCGAACAGCCGAGTCACCTCGATGATCAACTCCGCGCCGCGCTCGGCGAGCCAGGTGGTGTCGCCGGTGGCCTGGTAGTACTGCCAGGCGTTGTAGGCGACCGCGAGTCCGACGTGGCGCTGGCGGCGGGAGTTGTCCGGCATCCACCGGCCCGAGCGCAGGTTGAACAGTTGTTCGGGGGTTTCCTCCCGGCCGTCGCTGCCGCTCTGCCAGGGGAACATCGCCCCGGCCAGGCCGGCCTGGCGTGCGGCGTGGCGGGCGGCGTCGAGCCGGTGCCAGCGGTAATCCAGCAGGGCGCGCGCGACCGCCGGGAGGTGCGTGGTGATGATCGGCAGGACGAACAGCTCGTCCCAGAAGACGTGCCCGCGGTATCCCTCGCCGTGCAGTCCGCGGGCCGGCACGCCGGCGTCGACCTCGGCGGTGTGCGGGGAGATGGCCTGCAACAGGTGGAAGGCGTGCAGGTTGAGTACCAGCTGGGTGTCCCGGTCCGCGTCGAGGTCGACGCCGAAGCGTGACCACAGCCGCCCCCACGCCGCCTCGTGCCCGGGCAGCAGGCCGGCGACCCCGGCCGGAGAGCGGGCGAGCTGGTCCAGCGCGCCGAGGGCGGGCGTGGCGATGGCCCGGTCCCGGGAGGTCACCACGGCGACGGTCTTGTCGATGCCGATCGGCTGCCCGTCGCGGACGGGTACCTCCAGCCGGTGCGCGTACCGGCCGTCGGGGGTCGATTCCAGCTGGCGGTCCAACGTTGGCACGCTGCTGACTACGGTCCGGGCGGCGGTGGCGACGGTGATCCGGCTCGTCGTGGTGACCGCCTCGACCAGGAGGACGTCGGGATCGACCTGTCGTCCGGTGACCTCGTCCAGGTGCCGGTTGGCCAGTCCGGCGTACTCGGCGACGTTGGAGTTGGTCACCGCCGCGTCGATCCCGGAACGGATGCCGAGGCGACCGCTCCACCCCAGAGGCACGACGGTGGTCTCCAACGCCGCCAGATGCGGCCGGTGCATGGCCACCAGCCGCCGCTGCGTGACGCGCAGGCGACGCCCGTTGGCATCGCGCAGCTGCACGCGCCGGGTGAGCAGTCCGCGGCGCAGGTCGAGCTCCCGGCGTTCCCGCTCCGGGGTCAGGCCGCCCTGCGACCACCACGGCCCGCCATCGATGCGCAGGTCCAGCGGCAGCCAGTTGGGCACGTTGACCAGGTGTTCGTCCTCCACCGAGCGGCCCTGTACCACGCTGGTCAGCCGGTTGTAGACCCCGGCCAGATAGCTGCCGGGATAGTGCACTCCGTCGGCGGCGCGCTCCGGAGCCGCGCCGCGGGTGCCGAGGTATCCGTTGCCCACGGTGGTCAGCGCCTCGCGGTGACCCTCGTGGGCCGGATCGAACCCCTCGTAGGCCAGTAGCCAGGGCTCGGCCCGCAGCACCCCGAGGTCCAGCAGGCCGACGTCGTCCAGGACCAGGTCGGCACCGGCCGTCTCCAGGCCCAGGCGATGTCCGGTCCGGGCGATGCCGACGAGCAGGGCGAAGCCGGCGTCCCGGGCCGCGCGCACGCCGGCCGCCGTCGCCTGTACCACCGCGACCTGCGACGGAGCGGCCTCCATCCGGTAGGCCGCGTCGATGAGGACCGCTGGGTCCGCGCCGTCCGCCGCACCACCGATGACCACGTCGAACTCGTCGGAGACCACCGGGCGCACCGGGTCGGCTGTCACCAGGGCGACCGGCACTCCCCCTGTTCGCAGTCGGCCGACGAGGTCGGCGGCAGCGGCGGAGAGGCCTGGCCCGCCCGGCACACTGGACCTGATCGCGTCCCAGCAGAAGATCACCGCCTGGTACGGCGGCACCGCGCCGAGCGGTCGCGGCGCCGCCGCCGCACTCGGGTCGTCGGCGGAGCGTTCTGCCGCGGGATGCTCGGTCACGGTCGGCTCCCGGAGGACCGCGGCGACGTCGTAGCGGGAGCCAGGACCGCGGCGACCTGCCCGCCGATCTCCACGTCCTCGCGCGCGGTGACGACCAGGGTCCGCACCGCCGCGCCGGCGGCACTGATGTCGGTGTCACCGGTGACCGCTTCGTTGCGGTCCGGATCGACGTCGACACCGAGGTAGGCCAGCCGGGTCGCGACCTGAGCGCGTACCAGGGGCGCGTGCTCGCCGATCCCGCCGGTCATCACCAGGACGTCGAGGCCGCCGATCGCGGCGGTCATCGCGGCGATCTCCCGAGTGAGCCGGTGCAGGAAGACGTCCAAGGCCAGGGCGCAGTCCGAGTCTCCGGCGTCCCGCCCGGTGAGCACGTCGCGCAGGTCACCGGAGGTACCCGACAGACCCCGGAGGCCGGACTCGTGCTCGAGCACCTGGGTCAGCTCGTCGACGCCGACCTTGCCGTGCTGGAGCAGCCACAGCAGCAGGCCGGGATCGACGTCGCCGGACCGGGTAACCATGACCAGCCCGGCCAGCGGCGTGAAGCCCATCGTGGTGTCCCGGCAGCCCCCGTCCCGAACCGCGGCCAGCGACGCCCCGGCCCCCAGATGGCAGGAGACGATCCGGTCGCCGGGCGCCGTCTCCCCCACCAACTCGACCGCCCGCCGGGTCGCGTAGCCGTGGGACAGCCCGTGGAAGCCATACCGGCGTAACCCCCAACGCTCGTTCCACTCCCGCGGCAGCGCGTAGGTTCTCGCGGCGGCCGGGAGACCGGCGTGGAAGGCGGTGTCGAAGCAGACCACCGCGGGCACGTCCGGCAGCAGGTCGCGGACGGCCCGTACTCCGGCGAGCGCGCGCGGGTTGTGCAGCGGCGCCAGGTCGGCGATCGACTCCAGGTAGGCCAGCAGCTCGCCGTCGACCCGGGCCGGCCCGCTGTAGCGCGGGCCGCCGTGCACCACCCGGTGCCCGACGGCGTCGACCGGGCCACACGTCTGCAGGAACTCCGTCAGCGGTTCGAGATGGCCCGCGCCCTGCCAGCGCTCGACCGTGATCGCCGCAGTGACCTCACCATCGGCCGTCAGCCGGGACAGCTTGAGGCTGCTGGAGCCGGCGTTGACGACAAGGACACTCACGCCTCCGGCTCCTCCAGCGAGCTCGGGCCCTGGGTGGACGGCCCTCCGTGGCCGGTCCACTGCCAGTTGCGGACCTCGGGCATGTCCTGGCCTTCGGTGCGGATGTACTGCCGGTGCTCGATCAGCTTGTTCCGCAGGGCCTCGCGGGCATGCGCGGACACCGCCTGCAGGCGAGGTACCCGGTCCAGCACGTCGATGGCCAGGTTGAACCTGTCGATCCTGTTGAGCACGCACATGTCGAACGGGGTGGTCGTGGTCCCCTCCTCCACGTAGCCGCGGACGTGCATGTTGACGTGGTTCTTGCGCCGGTAGGTCAGCCGGTGGATCAGCCACGGGTAGCCGTGGTAGGCGAAGATGATCGGCCGGTCGGTGGTGAACAGCGAGTCGAATGCGGCATCCGGCAGCCCGTGCGGGTGGTCCCCTTGGTCTTGCAGCCGCATCAGGTCGACGACGTTGACCACCCGGATGCGCAGGTCCGGGAAGTACCCGCGGAGGATCTCCACCGCCGCGAGGGTCTCCATGGTCGGCACGTCGCCGGCGCAGCCCAGCACGACGTCGGGCTCAACGCCAGCGTCAGTGCTGGCCCACTCCCAGATCCCGATGCCCTTCGTGGCGTGCACGATGGCGTCCTGCATCGGCAGGTACTGCAGCTGCGGCTGCTTGCCGGCGACGATCACGTTGACGTACTGCTTGCTGCGCAGACAGTGGTCAGCCACCGACAACAGCGTGTTGGCGTCGGGCGGCAGATACACCCGGATGACCTCCGGGCCCTTGTTGATCACGTGGTCGATGAAGCCGGGGTCCTGGTGGGAGAAGCCGTTGTGGTCCTGCCGCCAGACGTGCGAGGTCAGCAGGTAGTTCAACGAGGGGATCGGGCGGCGCCACGGGATGCCGTTGGTGACCTTCAGCCACTTGGCGTGCTGGTTGAACATCGAGTCGACGATGTGGATGAACGCCTCGTAGCAGGAGAAGAAACCGTGCCGGCCGGTGAGCAGGTAGCCCTCCAGCCAGCCCTGGCAGGTGTGCTCGGAGAGGATCTCCATCACCCGCCCGTCGGGCGCCAGGCCGACGTCCTCCGGCAGGATCGGCGCCATCCAGGCCCTGTCGGTCGCCTCGAGGACGGCGCCCAGCCGGTTGGAGTTGTTCTCATCGGGGGCGAACACCCGGAAGTTCGTCATGTTGTTGCCCATGACGTCGCGCAGGAAGGTGCCCAACACCCGGGTCGACTCCACCGCGCCGGTCCCGGGATGGTCCACCGGCACCGCGTAGTCGCGGAAGTCGGGCATCCGCAGGTCCCGCAGCAGCATTCCGCCGTTGGCGTGCGGGTTGGCGCTCATCCGCCGCTGGCCGGCCGGATGCAGGTCGCGGATGGCCGGCACCGGGGCGCCGTCGGCGTCGAACAGCTCCTCGGGTCGGTAGCTGCGCAACCACTCCTCCAGCACCGCGCGGTGGGAGTCGTCGTCCCGGGCGTTGGCGAAGGGTACCTGGTGGGAGCGCCAGAAGCCCTCCACCTTGAGCCCGTCGACCTCCTTGGGGCCGGTCCAGCCCTTCGGGGAGGCCAGCACGATCATCGGCCACCGCGGCCGCTCGGTGACGCCGTCCTCCCGGGCCCGGCGGCGGATCTGGGCGATCTCGTCCAGGCAGTGGTCCAGGGTGGCGGCGAAGTCCTGATGCATCTGCTCGGGATCGGCGCCCTCCACGTAGTACGGGGTGTGCCCGTAGCCGCGCAGCAGCCCGTCGAGCTCGTCCCGCTCGATCCGGGCCAGCACAGTGGGGTTGGCGATCTTGTAGCCGTTCAGGTGCAGGATCGGCAGCACCGCCCCGTCTCGGGCCGGGTCGACGAACTTGGTCGAGTGCCAGCTGGCCGCCAGCGGCCCGGTCTCCGCCTCCCCGTCGCCGACTACGGCGGCCACGATCAGGTCGGGGTTGTCGAAGGCCGCGCCGTAGGCGTGGGACAGGGCGTAGCCCAGCTCGCCGCCCTCGTGGATCGACCCGGGGGTCTCCGGGGCCACGTGGCTCGGAATGCCGCCGGGGAAGGAGAACTGGGTGAACAACCGGTCCATGCCCGCGGCGTCCTGCGAGACCTCGGGGTAGACCTCGCTGTAGGTGCCCTCCAGCCAGGCGGCCGCGACCGGGCCGGGGCCGCCGTGTCCCGGCCCCATCACGTAGATCATGTCCAGGTCGCGGGCGGCGATCGCCCGGTTGAGGTGTGCATAGACGAAGTTCAGCCCGGGCGTGGTGCCCCAGTGACCCAGCAGCCGCGGCTTGACGTGCCCCGGTTCCAGCGGCTGGCGCAGCAGCGGGTTGTCCATCAGGTAGATCTGCCCGACCGACAGGTAGTTCGCCGCCCGCCACCAGGCGTGGATGCGCTCCAGTTCGTCGGCCGAGAGCGGTCCGGCGGCCCGGGAGGCGAGCTCCGTCGTGCCCTGTGCGGAATTCATCTCTGATCGATCCTTCCTGTCGCAGGTGCCGTGCGGTCGGCTGCCGTCGCCGGCAGGCGCTCGGTGAAGGGCCGGTCAGCGGGTGCCGGCCGGCACCGGTGTGGGCTCGATGCCCGCCGCGCCGGCGGCGTGGGTCTCCGGGGGCGGCGCGGGCAGCTTGAGCCGCTTGAGCATCAGGGCGTTGACCGCGACGATCAGGGACGAGCCGGACATCGACAGCGCAGCGATCTCCGGGCGTAGCACGAGGCCGAACGCGGGTTCGAAGACCCCGGCGGCGATCGGCAGGGCGATCACGTTGTAGCCGATCGCCCACGCCAGGTTCTGCCGCTCCTTGCGCACGGTGCCCTTGCCTATGCGGATGGCGATCGGGACGTCGAGGGGGTCCGAGCGCATCAGCACGACATCGGCGGTCTCGATCGCCACGTCGGTGCCCGCGCCGATGGCGATCCCGAGGTCGGCCTGGGCCAGCGCGGGGGCGTCGTTGACGCCGTCACCGACCATCGCCACCTTCTTGCCGGCGCGCTGCAGCTCGGCGATCTTGTCCGCCTTGTCACCGGGCAGTACCTCGGCGATCACCGTGTCGATGCCCAGCTGCCCGGCGATCCGCCGCGCCGTGGCCTCGTTGTCCCCGCTGAGCATGACCACCTCGATGCCCAGTTCGTGCAGCGAGGACACGGCGGCCGCGGAGGTCTCCCGGGCGGCGTCGGCCAGGCCGATCACCGCGACGCCGCGCCCGTCGACGGCCACCAGCACCGCGGTGCGCCCGGACGACGCCAGCTCGTCCCTCCGCGCGAGCAGGGACCCGAGGTCGACCCCCTCGTCGGTCATGAGCTTGCGGTTGCCGACCAGCACCCGGCGGCCGGACACCTGCGCGTCCGCGCCGTGGCCGGGCACGTTGCGGAAGTCCGCGGCCGCCAGAATGGGGGCGCCGTGATCTTCGGCGTACCGGGCGATCGCGGCCGCCAGAGGGTGCTCGGACTCCCGTTCCACCGCGGCCACCAGCGCCAGGAGGTCGGTCTCGTCCATCCCGTCGACGATCACGTCGGTGACCTCCGGTTCCCCCTTGGTCAGGGTGCCGGTCTTGTCCATCACCACGGTGTCGATCCCCGCCGACGCCTCCAGGGCGGTGGCGTTCTTGAACAACACGCCCCGCTGCGCGCCCAGGCCGGTGCCGACCATGATCGCCGTCGGCGTGGCCAGACCCAGCGCGTCCGGGCAGGTGATCACCACCACGGTGATGGCGAACAGGATGGCGGTGGACACCTCCTCCCCGGCGAGCAGCCACCACACCAGGAAGGTGCCGGTGCCGCCGATCAGCGCGACGAACACCAACCAGAAGGCGGCCCGGTCGGCCAGCCGCTGCCCGGGCGCCTTGGAGTTCTGCGCCTCCTGGACCATCTTGACGATCTGCGCCAGCGCGGTGTCCCCGCCGACCCTGGTCGTCCGGACCCGCAGCGTGCCGGTGGTGTTGATGGAGGCCCCGATCACCTCGGCCCCGGGGGCCTTGGACACCGGCAGGCTCTCCCCGGTCACCATCGACTCGTCGACCTCGGAGATCCCGTCCTCCACGACGCCGTCTACCGGGATCTTCGATCCCGGCCGGACCAGCATCAGGTCGCCGACCTGTACCTCAGCCGTCGGGATCTCCAGTTCCTGACCGTCGCGCAGCACCACCGCCTTCGGCGGCGACAGCTCCAGCAGCGTCCGAACGGCGTCGTTCGCCCCGCCTCGCGCCCGCATCTCGAACCAGTGCCCCAGCAGCACGAAGGCCGCCAGCACCGTGGCAGCCTCGTAGAAGACCTCGCCGCCACCGGTGAACGTGACGAAGACGCTGTACAGCCAACCGGCGCCGATCGCCACCGCCACCAGCACCATCATGTCCAGCGTGCGGTTCCGCAGCGCCCGGTAGGCCCCGTCGAAGAAGATCCAGGACGAGTAGAAGACCACCGGCAGCGACAGGATCAGCGAGAAGACGTCGTCGCGCAGCCCGAACGGAGCCGCGACCGTGAAACCCAGCACGTCGCGGCCGATCGGCGACCACAGCAAGATCGGGATCGACAGCAGTGCGGCGACCAGGAACCGGTTGCGCATGTCCCGGACCATGTCGTCCATCGACATGCCATGACCCCCGCCATGGCCCATCACATCCTGCGCCGAGCGACTCGAAGAAGGCTCGTGGTCGCCGTGTCCCCCCTCGTGACCGGCAGGGGCCGCAGGGTCGCCGTGACCGGTGGGGGTCGCTACTGCTCCGGACTGGGCGTGAGCGTGCGCGCTGCCGTGTCCCGTGTGACCTTCATCTGAGGGCTCGCGCATCGGATCACAGATGTGGTCGGGCACCGAGCGCCCGTCGCAGTGATAACCGCACTCGCGCACCCAATCGGTGAGCTGAGCGACAGTCGTTACGTCCGGGTCGTAGGTCACCGTGGCCGTCTGCGACACCGGGTTCATGTCCACTCCGAGAACCCCCGGTTGGCGGGACAGCCCCGCCTCGACCACGGCCTTCGATGACCCTCTGTACACACCCAAGGCCTCGATCACCGCAGTTGCCGACGTCGTGCTCACATCAACCTCCGGAAGCTCTTCAACGAGTCGAGCCTGTCGTCGAACACCTACCGAGCGGGAGAAGGCCCACCCACCCCGATGGCATCCCCGAGCCCGACCGACCCGGCCCGGTTACACGGTCGACCGTGTCGCGCAGCGACCTGGCACTTTCTACTACCTAGCCTAGGGGGTGCCCTGCGGCGTGACAGCCCGCGTGTAGCCGACGCGAGGTCTGGCAGCCGACAGCAACGACTGACGAGAGCGGTTCCGGCACGCCAACCGCTCGCCGAGGATGTACCTGGCTGGCTATCGGTCCCGCATTCATTCCACATCGACCAACTGCCGGCCACCGAGGCTCCGGCCCGCACCAGATCCACCGTTAGCCTGCACAGAGGCCAGGGCCTTGAACCGGCGTAGGCGCAGGCTGTTGGAGACGACGAAGACCGAGGAGAAAGCCATGGCCGCCCCGGCGATGAGCGGGTTGAGCAGGCCAGCCGCGGCCAGCGGCAGGGCGGCGACGTTGTAGGCGAAGGCCCAGAACAGGTTCCCCTTGATGGTGCTCAGCGTCTTGCGCGAGAGCCGGATGGCGTCGGCGGCGACCCGGAGGTCACCACGCACCAGGGTGAGGTCACTGGCCTCGATCGCGACGTCGGTGCCGGTGCCCATGGCCAGCCCCAGGTCGGCCTGGGCCAGGGCGGCGGCGTCGTTGACCCCGTCCCCCACCATGGCTACGACCTTGCCCTCGGCCTGCAGCCGCTTGACCACGTCGACCTTGTCGGCGGGCAGCACCTCAGCGATCACCTCGTCGATGCCGACCTGGGCGGCGACCGAACGGGCGACGGTCTCGTTGTCCCCGGTCAGCAGCACCGGCGAGAGCCCCAGGTCGCGAAGCTGCCCGATCGCCTCGGCGGAGGTGTCCTTGATGGCGTCGGCGACCACGAGCACGCCGCGGGCGGCGCCGTCCCAGCCAACGGCCACAGCGGTCTTTCCGTCGGTCTCGGCCGCGACCTTGGCCCGCTCGAGGCCCGCGGGCAGCTGCTGGGACCACTCGGCCAGCAGCCGGGTGCGACCGACCAGCACGGCGTGGCCGTCGACGACGCCCTGCACGCCGAGCCCCTCTAGGTTGGTGAAGCCCTCCACCGGCGGTAGCGTGCCGACCCGCTCGACCGCGCCCTTGGCGATCGCCTGGGCGATCGGGTGCTCGGAGGCGTCCTCCAGTGCGCCGGCCAGCCGCAGCACCTGCTGTGCGTCCTGGCCCTCGGCCGGGACGACGTCGAGCAGGGTCATCCGGCCGGTGGTCACGGTGCCGGTCTTGTCCAGCACGACGGTGTCGACCTTGCGGGTGGACTCCAGCACCTCGGGACCCTTGATCAGGATCCCGAGCTGTGCGCCGCGGCCGGTTCCGACCATGAGCGCGGTCGGGGTCGCGAGGCCGAGGGCGCACGGGCAGGCGATGATCAGCACGGCAACCGTCGCGGTGAACGCCACCGCGACCCCGGCGCCGGTGCCGATCCAGAACCCGAGCGTGGCAGCGGCCAGGGCGATCACGATGGGCACGAAGATCCCGGAGACGCGGTCGGCCAGCCGCTGTACCTCGGCCTTGCCGTTCTGCGCCTCCTCGACGAGCTTGGCCATCTGCGCCAGCTGGGTGTCCGAGCCGATCCGGGTGGCCCGCACCACGATGCGGCCACCGGCGTTCACCGTGGCACCCACGACACTGTCCCCGGCACCGACCTCCACCGGCACGGACTCCCCGGTCAGCATCGACGCGTCGACCGCCGAGGAGCCCTCGGTGATGACGCCGTCGGTGGCGATCTTCTCCCCCGGCCGGACGACGAACAGGTCACCGACGGCCAGATGCTCGATGGGGATCCGCTCCTCGCGCCCGCCGCGCAGGACGGCGACCTCCTTGGCGCCGAGCTCCATCAGCGCGCGCAGCGCCGCGCCCGCCTGCCGCTTGGAGCGGGCCTCGAAGTAGCGACCGGCGAGAATGGCCGTGGTCACCCCGGCGGCCACCTCTAGATAGATGTTCCCCATGCCGTCGGTCCGGCCGATCGTCAGCTCGAACGGGTGCGTCATGCCCGGCACACCCGCGGTGCCGAAGAAGAGCGCGTACAGCGACCAGGCGAAGGCCGCCAACGTGCCCATCGAGACGAGCGTGTCCATTGTCGAGGCGCCGTGCCGCAGATTGGTCCAGGCCGCCTTGTGGAAGGGCCACGCGCCCCAGACGACGACCGGCGCGGCCAACGTGAGCGACAGCCACTGCCAGTAGGTGAACTGCAGGGCGGGGATCATCGCCATCGCGATGACCGGCACGGTCAGCGCCGTGGAGATCAACAGACGCTGCCGCAGCGGCCGCACCGGGTCGAGCGCATCGGCCCCGTCCTCCGCCGTGGCGTTCCCGGCTCGCGGCGGCTCGGGCAGCCGCGCGGTGTAGCCCGCCTTCTCGACTGCCGCCACAAGGTCCTCCGGGCTGACGCCGTCGGCGTAGCTCACCCTGGCCTTCTCGGTGGCGTAGTTGACGGTCGCGGTGACGCCGTCGAGCTTGTTCAGCCGCTTCTCGATCCGCATGGCGCAGGACGCGCACGTCATACCGCTGATCGCGAGCTCGAGCTGCTCACCACCGGCCGCCGGTGGCGTCGTGCTGTTCATCGCGGAACTCATCGGTCCTCCTGGCAGTGTTCTGGGGTTGAGGGACGGCGACCCGGGGGCGCACCACACAGTTGTGCGGTGCGCCCCGAGAGCCGGGCCGGTCAGCCGCCGGCGTCGCCGTCCACGTCCATGCCGCCGTGCCCGACCTCTGTCTGCGCCGGATGCTGGGGCCGATCACCGGCCGGCCCGACCGGTCCCACCGCGCTACCGACGCCGAGGGCAGCGACGAAGACCACAGCGAGGCCAACGAGAAAACCGCCGACCTTCGTCGGAGTGTTCACACCTGACCCCCTATTCGGGCCCAACTTCCGCCGATGTCGGACCGCCGGTCAACGCTCAGCTGCAGCCGCAGCTGCACCCGGACCCCTGTCCCTCTTGCGCGACCACCTTGAGCCCGGACGTCGCTGCGTCGTTGGCCGGCGCTGCAACCTCGTACCCGGCCTCCTCAACGGCGGCGCGAACCGCGGCGTCATCGACTTCGGCCGCGCTCACCACGGTGAGGCCGCCGCTGGCCAGGTCGACCTGGACGTCACTGACGCCGGGAACCTGGCTGACCTCCTCGGTCACCGAGTTGACGCAGTGCCCGCAGGTCATGCCGACCACGGTGTAGGTGGCAGTGCTCATCTTCTGATGTCCTCTCTCTGATGGCTGTACTGCTTCCGGTGTTGCCCGGCTGATGGCGGGGCGAGATCGCGCCCGCATGACTCGCCGGATCAGGAACGCACCAGGCGAGCGATCGCCTCGGACGCCTCGCGGACCTTCTCGTCGGCCTCGCGGTCACCGGCCTTCGCGGCCGCGACCACGCAGTGGCCCATGTGCTCCTCGAGCAGGCCGAGGGCCACCGACTGCAAGGCCTTCGTCATCGCCGAGACCTGGGTGAGGATGTCGATGCAGTACTTCTCGTCCTCGACCATGCGCTGCAGCCCGCGGGCCTGCCCCTCGATCCGGCGCAGGCGCTTGAGGTAGTCGTCCTTGCGGTGGATGTAACCGTGCCGCGTCTGCATGTCGTCTCTCTCCGGTCCCACGGCTGAACCGTATACCCGGTAAGGGTATCTCGCAAGATCTCGTGAACGCCTCCCTTCAGGACCTTCCCGGTCGCGCGGCCATCGGCCGACTTGGAGTCGGGACACTGTTGCTACTAACTTGCAACAAGGCTCTCAGCGACCGGCGGGGGCACGTCGCAGAACACGCCACCCCTGTGAGGACCCATGCTCGCCGACGCGCCCCCGACCGGAGCCATGCTGACCAGGAGCGGTCTCCGGGCCGCGTTCACCACACAGGAGTGGCGGTCAATCGGCGGAATGACCGCCGTCGTTCTCCTGCTGCACGTCGTCGGCTGGGGAGTGCTCGTGCTGGCGGTCGCCCCCCGCGAGTACCAGCTCGGCAGCACCGGCGTCCTAGGGGCCGGCGTCGGCTTGACGGCCTACCTCCTCGGTGTCCGGCACGCCTTCGACGCGGACCACATCGCCTCGATCGACAACACGACACGGAAGCTCGTCGGCGAAGGGCAACCGTCGGTGAGCACGGGTTTCTGGTTCTCCCTCGGCCATTCGTCCGTCGTCTTCGCCGCCAGCCTCCTCCTGGTCATCGGCATCAGGTCTGTCACCGGGGTCTTCCAGGACGAGGGCTCGGAGATCGGAGAACTCCTCGGTCTCGTCGGCACGCTGGTGGCCGGCACGTTTCTCCTGCTCATCGGCCTGCTCAACCTCGTCGCCGTGGTCGGGATCGTCAGAGTGTTCCGCCGCATGCGAACAGGCGAGTACGACGAGGCTGAACTGGAACGGCAGCTGAACAACCGCGGATTCCTCAGCCGACTGCTAGGGCGGGTGACAAAGCGCGTCAGCAAGCCGTGGCACCTCTACCCCGTCGGCCTGCTCATGGGCCTGGGGTTCGACACCGCGACGCAGGTGGCGCTGCTCGTGCTCGCGGCCGGTTCGGCGGCCTTCGTTCTGCCCTGGTACGCGATCCTGGTGCTCCCGGTTCTCTTCGCGGCCGGCATGAGCCTGTTCGACACGGCCGATGGCGTCTTCATGTCCCGGGCCTACGGGTGGGCGTTCCTCAAGCCGATCCGCAAGGTCTTCTACAACCTGACCGTCACCGTCTTGTCGGTCACCGTTGCGATCGTCCTCGGAGGGCTCCTCCTCATCGGCCTGGTCGTCGAACGACTGCACGTGGAGGCCGCGCCCCTGCTGTGGATCGCTTCCCTGGACCTCGGCTACGTCGGCTTTGGCATCGTCGGCCTGTTCCTGCTGACCTGGGCCGTGGCCGCGGCGGTGTGGCGCTTCGGGCGGGTCGAACAGCGGTGGACCGACGGAGTCCCGGGACCCGACCCCGTGGCCGCCGAGTGAACCGCCCCGACCTGATCCTCGTGCGCGACCCTGCAGTCGGCTAGGCGCTCGCGGCAGTCATCGTTCAGCAGGTGGAGGCCGCCGCTCGCTGCAGGAACTCAGCAGGACGCTTCAATCAAACGAGGCTGCGGTGGGGAAAAGGTCGATCGCCAGGCGACTCCTGATCAGTTCGGTGATGGCAGCCCGCACCTCGTTGACCGCGGCCCGTTATCGCTCGGCATGGACAGTGGCGATCACCGAGAACGGGAGGAGGAATGCACCGGCCGACGACGTCGACTCAGCCTTGCCGACGAAAGACGGACGTCATCCCCATGACGCCCATCATCCGATCGAATTCCTGATTGACGCCACGGACAAGAGCCGGGCGACCTGCACGCGAGGCGGCCCGGGCCCACCGGCGCAGCGGCGGTAACGCGATCGAGTCCAGGTACGTCAGCCCAGTGACGTCGACAGCTACGACCGTTGACCCCTCCAGTCGCTGCTCGAGCTCAAGGCGGCGGACCGCGGAGGCGTCCACCTCGCCTCGCAGGTGCAGCACCCAGCCGTTCCCTTCCCGTTCCATGACGATGGCTTCGCTCTTGTCCTCGACGACCGCACCAACGTGGACCGGCCTGATGTGATTGGGCAGCTTGGCCAGCTCGGAGTCCACCGTGTGCTGGACAAGCCGCTGCATCGCTCTTCGCTGCAGGCTCTGCAGCAGACGGCTGCCGCCCTTCGGCTCGCGAGTGACCGTGACCGTGACGCGTGTGGAGCCCCGCTCCGCGTCGCCGAGGTCGATGCGGGTCTGCCAAATCTCCGACGCCACGTCAAGTCGGGTTTCGATGCATCGCCGTTCGGCCCATCCCACGATCTCCCCGGCCACCGCGCTCGGCGGCGGTTCCTCTCCCTCCAGCCGGCCGGGCACACAGACGAATCGGCTTCCCAGACCAAGCGCCTGCCCACCACCACTTGCAGCGTCGTCGAACACATAGGAGACGTCGCACACCGAGCAGTACGTCGTCCGGTCGGTGAGCGCGCGCCACACGACCTGCCGGCCGAACGGAACCTCGCGTGTACCTGTGGCGGTCGCCATCCCGTTCCTTCACGTCAGAAGACGGCCCTGTTGCGCCGATACGTACTAAGCACACTAGTAGTGTGGTGCCCGCGGTACGTGCCGCGCTTGCCACGGGCCTCGCTCCTGGCTCGCGCTCCGGCCCTCTGCCCCCGGAAGACCCGGGCCGGCTTTTAAGGTGGATCAGACCATGACGTCAGCCGGTGTACGACCTCAGTTCTGGGGGAACCGGATGACGTCACCGGTGGGCACACGAACGCTGCTCCTCCGATCGGCCGCGGCACTGGTGGCCGTGGTCGCAATGAGCGGCTGCAGTGCCGGTGCCACGCCTTCGGCGGCAGAGAGCGAAGCCCAGTCTTCGGTAGCTGTCCCTCCAGACGTGGCCGGCTGCGAGTCCTTCGCCGCGAACGGCGACGCGGTCAACGGCGGTGAGGGACTGCCCGCCCTGCGGTTGCCGTGTCTGGTCGGAGGCCAGGACGTGTCCCTCGACGACCTCGGCGACCGACCCGTCCTGCTGAACCTCTGGGCCAGCTGGTGCGCACCCTGCCGCGAGGAGATGCCCCTGCTGCAGGTGGCGTACGAGCGCAACGGTGACCGGGTCGGGTTTCTCGGCGTCATCACGGAAGACACCCGTTCGGCGGCGGCATCTCTGCTGGCCGATCTGGGCGTGACCTACGCGCACGTCGTGGACCAGGACAAGGAACTGCTGACCGAACTGGCTGTGCCGGGGTTGCCGGTCACCCTCGCCGTCGCTGCCGACGGCCGGATCCTCGACCGGCAGATCGGACAGGCATCCGCCGCCCGTCTCGATGAGCTGGTGTCCCTGCTGGTGGAAGACGCCGCCCAGACGCCGTGACGACCACCGATGAGGAGCCGAAGCCGGCCGAGGAGGCGGGCGCTCCGACGACGGGAGTCGACGGCCGGAGCTCTGGCCGCGGCCGATGGCTGCTCGGGTGGCGGCGGCTGTTCGCCGGTTTGCTCGCCGGGGCACTCCTGGCGGGCAGCATGCCGCCGCGTGAGGCGTGGTACCTGGCTCCCGCCGGCGCCGCCGTCCTCACCTGGGCGGTGCTGTCCTTGCCGTGGCGGCAGCGACTGGCGCTGGGTGCGGCGGCGGGCCTGGCATTCTTTCTGCCGACGTTGAGCTGGCTGACCGGCTTCCATCCCGCGGGGTTCGGCGCCCTGCTCGTCGTGGAGGTCGTCCTCTTCTCCGCGGCGATGCTGCTGGTCGATCCCCGGCGAGCACGCTGGTGGACCGTCCCCATGGCCCTGATCGCCCTGGAAGCGGTGCGCGCCCGGTTCCCGTTCGGCGGCTTCCCGATCCCAGGGATGGCCCTGGGGCAATTGGACGGCCCGTTCGCCGCCGCCGCTCCCCTCGGCGGGTCTCTCCTCGTCGTCGGGCTCTCCACCGGAGCCGGCGCCGCGGTGACCGGACTGGCCGTCGCCGGCCGAAGCGTGCGCACGCTGGTCACCGTCGCCGTCCTGGTCGCCGTGTGCGCGGTCGGTGTCCTGCTGGCCGCTCCGGGCGGTGAACCCACCGGGTCGCTGCGCGCGGCGCTCGTACAGGGCGGCGGCCCGCGGGGCATCCCCGCTGTCGTCAGTGACGCCGATGCCGTGACCGAACGGCAGTTCCTCCTGAGCGAGGACCTGCCACCCGACCTGGACTTGGTCCTCTGGCCGGAGAGCAGCCTGGGTGTCTCCGGCCCCGTCGCCGACACGCGAGAGGCCGCCCGCGTGGCACAGCTGGCCCGGCGCACCGGAGCAACCGTCGTCGTCGGGCTCAGCGAGTCCTACGACGACGGCTTCCGGAACGCCGCGGTGGCCTGGGGTCCGGACGGGCGCATCGTGGACCGCTACGAGAAGGTCCATCGGGTGCCCTTCGGGGAGTACATCCCGGCGAGAGGCCTGTTCGAGCGCATCTCGGACATGACCGCGCTGGTGCCGCGAGACGCCATCCCGGGCCGTGGGCCGGGGTTGCTGCGAACGCCTGCCGGTCCGCTCGGCGTCGTCATCTCCTACGAAGTCTTCTTCTCCGATCGCGTCCGCGCCGCGGTCACCGCGGGGGGCCAAGTGGTCCTCGTCCCGACGAACGCCGCGTCCTACACCACCGAGGAGGTGCCCGCGACGGAGGTCGCCGCCGCCCGGATGCGCGCCCTGGAGTTCGACCGGGCGGTTCTGCAGACCGCGCCGACGGGATACACGGCCATCGTGGGGCCCGACGGGCGGATCGTGGAGCAGAGCGGCCTCAGCACGGCCGAGGTCCTGTCCGCCTCCGTCGCACTGAGGACGGGCCTGACCACCTACGCGCGCACCGGTGACGGCCCAGTCCTCGCGCTCGCCTCGCTGGCGCTGCTAGCCGGTCCACTGGTGCGACCGCGGCGCCTGGGTGCCCTCCGGAGGCGCAGCGGTCCGGTCGGGCATCCGGACCGTCGCACGAGCCGATGATCCGCCTGTCCCGGCGGGTTCCCGTGCGCGTGCTCGCCGTCGTCGTCCTGCTGCTCGTCGGGACGGCGCTCACCACGTCGATCGGAGTGCCGGACGTCGACAACGTGCGTGCGCGCCTGGACGAGGCGGGGCCGGTGCGTTGGCTCGTGCTGGTCATCGGCGTCTCCGTCGCGCTCCTCACGCCCGTCTCCCGGACGGCGCTGTCCCTCCTGGTGGGCGCCGTCGCGGGCTTCCCCGCAGGGCTCGCAGTAGCTCTGAGCGGTGGACTCCTCGGTGGACTGGCGGGTTTCACCCTGAGCCGCCGGATGGGCCGGGAGGCCGTGGCGACGCTGGCCGGCGCCCGCCTGGCCCGGCTTGACCGGGCAGTGAGCGAACGAGGCTTCGTCGCGGTGCTGGTCGCGCGCCTCATGCCGGTGGCACCGTTCGGGCTGGTCAGTTACGCGGCCGGGCTCAGCGGCGTGCGGCTCGGGCCCTACCTGCTCGGAACCGCAATCGGCATCGTGCCGTGGTCGGTCCTGTACGTCGGCATCGGCGCATCGGCGGCCGGCATGAACTCCGGGACCTCGCTGGTCGACATCGCTCGCTTGCTCGCGGTCGTGGCGTTGCCGGCACTGCTGATGGGTGTCTTCTGGTGGCGACGGCGGCGGCGACAGGCACTCCGGCTGGACGCCGGCCCGGGGTCGGGGGCCGTGCTCCCCCACGGCGGCTGACGCCTCGGGAGGAGCTCACTCCGCTGCGCTCACTGGCCCCACCGGAGCAGCCGCACAGGCGAGGGGGTCAGGAGCCCTCCGCCAGCAACCGGCGCAGGTCGCTGGCGTACTGCGGGATCGTCGTGCCTCCACTGTGCACGACGGTGGCCCGGTCGCCGGGCCCGAAGAGGTACACCACGCCACTGTGCTCGAGCTCGCCGTCCTCGTGCGGCGGGCTACCAGCGGCGTCGACGTGACCCTCGGTCGGGGGCAGGTGCAGATCGTCGAGCACCTGCTGGGTGCCGGTGTTGCCGCCGATCAGGCCGACGAACTGCCGGTCGAACCGGTCGAGCCATTCCCGGAGGACCACCGGGGTGTCCGACGCCGGGTCCTCGGTGACGAAGACGACTGTGATCCGGTCCTGCCCCTCGGCCGGCAAGGCGCGCTTGGCAGTGGCGAGGTCGGCCATGGTGGTCGGGCAGATGTCCGGGCACTGCGTGTAGCCGAAGAACAGTGCCGTGACGCCGTCGGTGTCCGCCTGCAGGTCGAAGGGTTGCCCGTTGGTGTCCGCCAGGACCAGGTCCGGGCGCCCGACCGTCGGGTCGGACAACAGGGTCCCCGCATACCCGTCTGCCGCCTGGGCGCTCACCACGTCGGCGACGGGCCGCTCATCGGAGGACGTTGAGCAGCCAGCCAAGGCCAGCAGGACGGCGGCGGCTCCGGCCACAGGACGTACGGCGTTCATTCCGCGTACCGCACCGCAAAGGTGGCACCGCCATCGTCGCTGCTCAGGATGCCCCGCTGAGCGACCGCGACGTAGAGCCGTTCCCACTGACCGTCGACACTCACGGTCAGAGCCTCCGGGTCCCCCTCCACCACACCACGCTGGGGCCACGTCGCGCCGCCGTCCGGTGAGTAGTGCACCGTCCCGTCCGCGGTCACGCCGTAGAGGGAGTCCTGCCCTGCCCACGCGAGAACGGTGAACGCGGGCGCTCCGACGACCTGGGCCCACGTGCGCCCGCCATCCTCGCTGCGAAGCACACCCCCACCCGTCGTCGCCAGCAACCGCTCCGAATCCGCAGGGCTCACGACGAGGTCGCGGAGGTCCAGGGTGCTCCGGGTCTCCCACGTCTCACCGTCATCCCCGGACACCATGACCCGGCCACTCCCCGAGTCCCACCCGTACACCTGTCCGTGGGCGGCGTGCAGCACGTGGAAGTCAGCCCCTCCGCTCAGCGAGACGCTCTCCCAGGTCTCCCCGGCGTCGTCGCTACGGATTAGGCCGAGACGCACGGGCAGGTCCGGGTCCATCTGGAAGTCCGGGTGCCCCGACCCCAGGAACGTGCGAGGACCGACGACGGTGAAGCCCATCGTGTCCTGGTGCCGGTCGGCCACCCTCGTCGCCTGCTCCTGCTCCGGTATGCGCCACAGGCCGAAGTGGGTGGCGGCGTAGAGCACACCGTCAGCCGGATCGACCCCGAGCCCGTGCACATGCTCGACCCCCAACTCCGGGGCGGCGGGTGCCGCACCTGCACGGGCGCCGTCGCCTTCCGGCGCACAGGCCGCCACCTCGAGCACCAGGGAAGCGATGCCACCGACGACGGACAGGCGGTGACGCGGCATGAAACCCTTCCCTGATGGCTCATCAACCGCCGGCCAGCGTCGGCCCCAAGCGCAGCGCCCCTACGATGCTACCTAGTCGTGCGCGCCGCCGAGGCGGTCAAGTCCCCGGCGCTTGCGACGGAAGTCAGCAACCGCCGCCGAGCGAGACACCACGAGCTGCCAACCAGGGCACGGGATTGTTGCGGTTGGCGAAGAGACCGCCCGTCTGCACCTCGAAGTGCAGGTGAGGACCCGTCGACTGGCCCGTGTTCCCCACCTCGGCCACCTGCTGGCCGGCCCTCACCTGCTGTCCAGCTGCGACGAAGTAGTCGTTGATGTGTCCGTAGACGGTGATGGTGCCGTCGGCGTGCTGGATGTAGACCGCCAGGCCGAAGCCACTGGCTGGTCCAGCCATCAGTACGCGCCCCGCCTCGGGCGTGTAGATCGGTGTGCCGATGGGGGCTGCGATGTCGATGCCGTAGTGCATGGTTCCCCAGCGGGAGCCGTAGCAGGAAGTCACGCGGCCGGTGGTGGGAGCGACCGCGCGCCCACTGGCGGCGGCGGACGCGTTGGCAGCGACAGCCGCGTCCTTGGCCGCGTACTCCGCATTGACTCCCTCCGCCCAAGCTGCTCGTGGATTGGCGGCTCCCTGCAGCGCCAGCAGCTCGATCTCGGCCTGCTGCAGTTCTCGCTCTAGAGCCGCCTTCTCCTTGATGACGTCGTCGTATGCCTGCTTGGCGTCCCCAAGGCGTGCGTTGGCGGCGGCCTCCAGCTCTGCCGCGCCTCCGGCCACCCGTTCCCGCTCCGCCACAGCGGCCCGGGCCGCCTGTTCTGCCCGCGCCTGCTCCGCCTGCACGTTCTTGAAGTTCGCCAGTTGCTCGGTGCGGTCGTCGGCCAGGAGCTCGAGGGTGGCCGCTCGACGTAGGAAGTCGCCGGGATCCGTGGACGCCACGAAGGCCGCCGCCGCACTGAACGCATCGTTCTCCATGTAGCTCTCGCGCCCCAGGTTCGCGATCTCGCCACGCTCCCGATCGACCGCCGCGGTAGCGGCCTGGAGGTTGGCTTCGGCCGCCTTGGCCTCGACCTGCGCTGCGGCTACCTCAGCCTGCGCTCGTCGGTAGTCGTCGGCGGCTGCTTCGGCTTCAACGGTGAAGCGGGCCAGTTCGTCCTCGGCCTGGGTGACCAACTGTTCAATGCGTTCCACCCCCGCCTCGGCCGCGTCACGGTCGGAACGAGCTGTCGCAGCACCCCCCGGTGCCGCAACAGCTGAGGGCATCGAGATGCCGACGCCCAGGGCAACGACCACGCCCAGTGCCGACACCGCAATGGTTCTGGCAAGACGCCGACGCCGCTGTGAGCGGAGCTGAGAGGTTGAACGCCCGCTGGACGAGATCTCCGCGCAGGCAGGTGACACGTGCAAGGTCGCCAAGGCGACGAGCTCCGTTCTTCCGCGCCGCCTACCGAGTTAGCTGACGGGTTCGGGCTGGAAGTCGCCCTACCAGGCGCGTGGACGCGCGCCTGGATTCACCCCAGAGGACAGTGGGTCCCCGGTCCGTCATGACAACGTCGACGACGGTTCGGCGGAGTCCGGATGAGGCCCCTCGGTTGATGGGCACGGGCTCAAGCGGACCGGGCGCGACAGTACTACGAGGCGACATAGTTTGTCACGATTCCGTAACACCGGTTTCAAGTTCGAGCGTCGCCGGTCGCGCGGCTTGCGACCGGTGGCGGCCAGTCGGCCCCGGTCGTCGTCGCCCAGGCTGGCCCGCTCGGCGTACTCGGCTGCTGCCCACGCCGCTCACCTCTGCCGGCGCGCTGCCTCCGCTGGCGAGGCTGCGCTGGCTGACGCCGCAGCTCCCGCACCCGTGGGCGGACGGTCTGGCGCACCCGGTGACTCTGATCAGCGTTAGGCCTCCCGCCGCCCAGGCCTGCTCGGCCACGCTTCGCGCCCTCAGGGCCACGAGCGTCTCGGCCGTCGTCTGCTCGCTTCGACGGTCTAGCTCACGGCGGGCCGCGCCCAGGGCCCGGCAGCGCTCCCGCGCCTCCGTCAGCGCCGCCGCCTGCCGACTCAGCGCTCTGACCACCGCTGTCTCCTCGCGCTCAGCTGACCGAGCGTCGGAGCCTCTAACCCCCTCCGCATACAGGTCCTGACCCGAGCGTCACCCCAGCGGCAGACCACACCTCAGAGCCGGCGACACCTCACCCCCTCCGACCTGACACAGACCCGTGAATAGGTGAGTTGCAGGCGCGCGTGAGCGCCCCGGGCGCCAGCCCGGGGTTGTCACCCCGCTGGTCAGGCGGCCGGTTGATCCAGGGTGACGTTGTGTCCGAGCTTCTCCAGTTGGGCGACCAGCCGGCGGGTGTGGGCCTCGTCGTTGCGGCGGGCGAGCCAGTCGGGACCCAGGTCTCGGTAGGGCTCGTCGCGCAGCAGCATGTAGTAGGCCGAGACGAGGATCGAGTGGGCGACCGCCACCTGAGCTCGGCTCATCCCGCGCCGGGCGGTAAGCCGCGCGTGCTGGGCAGCGAGGTAGTTCTTGCCCTTCATCCGCCCCACCGAGCCGGCGGCCTCAACCAACATCGCGGTCAGCCACTTGTTGCCCGGGCGAGTGCCCACCGCGGTGTGCTTGCCGGCTGATTCGTGGGCTCCTGGCGCCACGCCGGCCCAGGCGGCCAGGTGTGCCGCCGACGGGAAGCGAGACATGTCCGCACCGGTCTCCGCGACGATGACCTGCGCGACCTTCTCCCCCACTCCCGGGATGGTCTGCAGCAGTTCCAGCTGGTGCGACCACGGTGTGAACGCGGTGGCGAGCACGGCGTCGAGTTCGGCGAGGGCGTCCTCGACCAGCCCCAGGCGGTGCAGCATGGAGCGGGCCAACTGGGCATGCCCGGCGTCGAAGTGGCCGGTGAGCGCCTCGGTCAGGGCCGGGATCTTGGCGCGCATCTTGCCTTTGGCCAGCTCGGCGAGGACCGCGGGATCACGCTCGCCGGCGATCAGCGCGTTCAGCATGGCCCGCGCCGAGACCGTGGTCGGGCTCGAGGCGACCACCGAGAGCTTGATCGAGGCGTCTTCCAGCATGAGCTCCAGCCGGGTCGCCTCCCGGGTGCGGTCGCCCATCAGCTGCACCCGGTAGCGGGTCAGCATCCGCAACCGGCGGATGTCCGGCGGCGGCACGAAGCTCGGGCGCACCAGCCCGCACTCCAGCAGCTGGGCGATCCACTCCGCGTCCCGCACGTCGGTCTTCCGCCTGGGGATAGCCTTGATGTGCGCGGCGTTGGCCAGCCAGACCTCCATCACTTCTTCCAAGCAGTAGAACGGCGCCTTCCAGTACGTCGACGTCGACTCCATCGCCGCCACCGTCACCCCGCACGACAGCAACCAGTCCCGCATGACCTCCAGCGCCCGGGTCGTCGTCGAGAACGTCCGGACCTCGCTGCGCCGGCCCCGCGGGCCCGGCGTGCGCACACAGACCGTCAGCGACACCTTGCCGATGTCCAGCCCGGCGACCCGCTCGAACAACACCTCCACCGCGACCCCTCCTCCGGTCCGCGACCAATGGGGCGTCGCCCGGAGGGTCCTCTGCCAGGAAACAGACCCACGCGCTCACGGCAGCAATCAAGGGGCACCCGAGGACCCCGCGCCAAACACCTCAGCGGGCTCGCCCGCACCAATGTGTCACGACGTCGCCGGACGACCGGCCCATTCTCATCCCCAAGGGCAGCGATCAAGATCGCAATCGATCACACCTCATGCACTGTCGGATAAAAGACCGTGGCGAGTCGCATCTGATGCGACAGGCACATGGCTTCCGGGTTGGCCCTGCGCTGCCTCACCAGGGCAGTCGCCCCGGCGGCTGAAGCACTGCTCTGTCCTCTGGTGAGGTGCAGCGCGACTGATTTCGAGGATCATCGGGCCGGGCCTTGGCGCCTACCGAGGGCGGCCGACTCCCTCGACTCTCCTTGCCCGACCGTGAGGACCTGCGCGCCGCAGCAGCGCACCGGGCCGAAACCGAAGAAGGCCACTCGACCGGCGAGACCACCGGAACTGGAGAACTACGCAGCAGGGACTGGAGGCTGCGTTCCTAGCGTCCGCGACCGTGATGTCGCTGCACAAGCTGACCGCGGGAGACGGCTACACGTATCTCACTCGGCAGGTAGCGGCGCTGGACGCCACCGAGCGGGGCCTTGCCGGCCTGGGCGACTACTACTCCCAGCGCGGCGAGTCACCCGGCGTGTGGGCCGGCGACGGCCTGGCCGGCCTGGCGGGCGTGGACGCCGGGCAGCCAGTCGACGAAGCGCAGATGAAAGCGCTGTTCGGCGAGGGCCGCCATCCCGACGCGGCGCGCCTGGAGCGGGAGGCGCTGGCTGCGCAAGCGGCGCCGGCCGAGGCGCGGGCCGCGGGCGCGCTCGGCTTGCCGTTCCTGGTCTACGCCGCTTCCTCGGACGGCTTCCGGGCGCGCTGCGCGCAGGCGTTCGCCGCCGCCAACGCGGCACGGGGCCTGCCGCGCGAGGCCCCGCTGCCGGAGGAGGAACGGGCGCGAATCCGCAGCGAGATCGCCAACGGCCTGTTCGCCGCCGCGTACGGCCGTCCGGCGGCCGACGCACGCGAATTGTCGGGATTCATCGCCCGGGCGTCCCGGCCGGCGACCCAGGCTGTGGCCGGCTGGGACTTGACCTTCTCGCCGGTCAAGTCGGTCTCGGCGCTGTGGGCGCTCGCGCCCCGAGAGATAGCCGAACAGGTTGAGGCCGCACACTCTGCCGCAGTCGCCGACACGCTGGCCTGGCTGGAGGAGCAGGCCAGCTTCACCCGGCTGGGCACCGGTGGAGTGCGCCAGGTGGAGACCACCGGCCTGATCGCGGCGGTGTTCACCCACCGCGACTCGCGCGCCGGCGACCCAGACCTGCACACCCATGTGGCGGTGAGCAACAAGGTGCAGACCCGCGACGGCCAGTGGCGGGCGCTGGACGGGAGGGTGCTGCACAAGGCCAACGTCGCCGCCTCGGAGCGGTACAACACCCGGCTGGAGACGCACTTGGTCGCCCGGCTCGGGATCCGCTTTGCCGAGCGCCCCGACCGAGACGCCGGCAAGCGGTCGGTCCGCGAGATCATCGGCATGGACGCCGCGCTGCTGACGATGTGGTCGTCCCGGCGGCGAGCGATCGACGTGCGCCGCGGCGCGCTCACCGCGGACTTCCAGCGCGAGCACCACCGGCCACCCACCACGGCCGAGGCCATCGCGCTGGCGCAGCGGGCGACCCTGGAGACGCGGGAAGCCAAACACGAGCCGCGCTCACTGGCCGAGCAGCGGGCGACGTGGCAGCGCGAGGCGAACGCTGCGCTCGGTGACCCATCAAGTCTGGCCGGCATGCTCGACCGCGTCCTGAGGAACCAGCCGTCACCGGCCCCACGGAGGATCACCAGGACCTGGGTCCGGTCAGCCGCGGCCGGGGTACTGGACACGGTGAGCGGACAGCGCGCGACCTGGCAGTACTGGCACCTTCGCGCCGAGGCCGAGCGGGTGGCGCGCACTGCCGCGCTCGCGCCTGCCGATGTCGATGCCGCCGTCAGCCGGATCACCGCGCGGGCCCTCTCCCCCGCCCTCTCGATCCCGCTGGGCCAACCGGATCCCGCTGACGAACCGCCGGAGCTGCGCCGCTCGGACGGGGCCAGCATGTACACCGTCGCCGGCGCCCAGCTCTACACCTCCCGCGCCGTGCTGGACGCCGAGGCGCGGCTGGTGGCCGCCGCCGGACGCAGCGACGGTCGCCGTGCTGACCCGGCCGTGGTCGAGCTGGCGCTGCTGGAGGCCACCGCTAACGGCACCGAGCTCAACCCCGGCCAGGCGCAACTGGTCCGGGACGGCAACACGCCGGCACACGCAACGCTCGGCTCTGGTGTGCGGGACATGGGCGCCTCCGGGGCAGCGGTGGCAGGGAAATTACCACCGAGATCACCCGTGGAGGCAAGCCCTTCCTCCAGTAACTCTCCTGTTCAGCCGCCGACGGACGGTGTCAGAGCCGCGTGGTTGCTGCGAGAACGACGGACGGCCGCTTCTACGCGAGAGACGTCCACGCCGAGAATGCCAGCGATGGCGGCGATCGCCTCCACCGAGGGATCCACACCGGGGCGGCCGTCCTCCAGACGCACGTATGTCATGACGGACACTCCAGGAGCGGTCACTTCATTCGTGGCAAGTCCGGCCGCCAGGCGAAGAGCCGCCAAGGGCGGGTCATCGGAGTCGACGTCGAGCAGATGCAACGGGTCGACGCCCAGCGCGGTCGCCAGCCGGGGTACGAAGCGGGGCCGCGGACGCTCGAGCCCCGTCTCCCACACCCGGATGCGCCCCGGGCTCGAGAGCGCCAGTTTCGTCGCCAGATCTTCCCGGGTCAGCCCCATGGCCTCGCGGGCAGCCTGCAGGCGGTCGCCTCGAAGCAGTGGCCGCGCCATGGCCGTTCCCCCACATCACCCGTTCGGTGGACACCCGCCCGTGTGACACCGAACCCTAGCCCCAGCATCTACTCGGTCGGCGCGCGCCCACCCGCGGTGAGCGGCTTGCCAACTGGAGAACTTCAGGAGCGGAACTGGAGACTTCCATGGCACTCCGCGACCGGGGTGGCCCGGGCCCTTCGACGACACCAGCTCGACTCCCCCACGTCGGACTCCGCTCGCTCGCCAGCCAACTGCGGTCCAGTGGACCGGGATCGAATCCGGCGCGGGCTGGCGGCGCATCCCGCGACCGGTCCACCTCGTAGGTTGAGCTGCTGGGACGTCGACCCGGCTAGGTAAATCATGGGTTTGTCATGGTTAGCGAGGGGCCGTCTCATATCGATGAGGCCCTGAACTGGGTCTTTGAGCCGACGAGGGGACTTGAACCCCTAACCGCCCGATTACAAGTCGGGTGCGCTACCAATTGCGCCACGTCGGCGGGACATGGGAACGAGCCCCGGCACAAGTCTAGGGACAACGCAACGGACAGCTCCGCGGCGGCGTTCGGACGACGAGCCTCGACGCCTGATCGCTCGCCCATGGCACAGCCGGCCCGCAGTCACAGCCGTGGGTCGACCGGCTCCGACTCCAGCGCCAGGACGGCGAAGACGCACTCGTGCACCCGCCACAGCGGCTCGCCGCGGGCGAGCCGCTCCAGCCCCTCCAGGCCGAGCGCGTACTCCCGGAGGGCGAGTCCGCGCTTGCGGCCGAGCGACCGTTCCCGCAACCGTTCCAGGTGCTCCGGCTCGGTGTAGTCCGGGCCGTAGATCAGCCGCAGGTACTCGCGGCCGCGGACCTTCAGGCCAGGCTGCACCACACCGCGCCTTCCACGGGTGAGGTTGGCCGCGGGCTTGACGACCATCCCCTCGCCGCCGGCCGCCGTCATCTCCTCCCACCAGTCCGTCGCCGCGGTCTCGCTGGTCGGGTCGGTGACGTCGACCGTGAGCGAGCGGGTGCCGCGGACGAGGTCGGGGTCGGTCTCGGCGAGGCGGTCGGCGATGGCCAGGTGCCAGGCGTGCGGGCGGTCTGAGTACGTCGCGCCGGCTGAGGCGAGCAGCTGGAACGGCGCGAAGGCGACGCCGCTCAGCCCGTCGGTGGGCCAGCAGTAGCGGCGGTACACCTGCGTGAACGCCTCGGCGTCAGCGACGCGGCGCCGCTGCCGGTCGAGCACGTCCCCCACGTCAAGACCTCGCGCGGCCGCCTGCTCCAGGGCTGCCACGGCGGCGGGGAGCGCCGTCCGCGCGGCAGCGCCGACCGCGGCGTACTGACTGCGGATCAGGTCGCCGGCCTTGACCGACCACGGCAGGAGCTCGGCGTCGAGCAGCAGCCAGTCGGTGTCGAGCTCCTCGAACAGCCCGGCCTTCTCCGCGACGGTGGCCAGGCGGCTCAGGAACGCGGCGGTGAGATCGGGACCGAAGAAGGAGCGTCCGGTGCGGGTGTGCAGCACCCCGCCGCCATCCCGGCAGAGCAGCGCGACCGCGCGGGAGCCCATGTGCTTCTCCTGGCAGACGACCTCGGCCACCCCCTCGCCGCGGAAGTAGGCGAACGCCTCGGCCGGGTGCTCCAGCAGCCCCGGCCGGGTCGAGGTGGCCGACGGGCTCATCGTCGGCGGCAGGTACAGCAGCTGCTGCGGCGCCACCGCGAAGCGACTCATCACCTCGATGGCCGCCGCGGCGTTCTCCTCGCGCACGGTCACCCGGCCGGAGAGCCGGGTCTCCACGACCCGCTTGCCGAGTACGTCGGCGACGTCGAGGACGTCGTCCCGGCGCTGCGGCTCGGACAGCGGGGCGGCCTCCCCCTCGGCCAGGAACGGGCGGGCCGGCTCGTAGTAGGTCTGCTCGGCCACGACGCTGACCAGCTCGCGCTCGGGGTAGCGCAGCGCGGTGAGCCGGCCACCGAAGACACAGCCGGTGTCGAGGCACAGGGTGTTGTTGATCCACTCCGGCGCGGGGACCGGGGTGTGCCCGTAGAGCACCATCGCGCGGCCGCGGTACTCGGTCGCCCACGGGTAGCGCACCGGCAGACCGAACTCGTCGGTCTCCCCGGTCGTCTCGCCGTACAGGGCGAAGTCCCGCACCCGGGCGCTGGCGCGGCCCTGCAACGACTCCTTGAGCCCGGCGTGCGCGACGACCAGCGCCCCGCCGTCGAGAACGTAGTGGCTCACCAGGCCGTAGCAGAACTCCTCGACCTGGCGGCGGAAGTCGTCGTCCTCCCCCTCCAGCTGGGCCAGCGTGCGCTCCAGACCGTGGGTGATCTGCACATTGCGCCCGCGCAGGGCACGCACCAGCTTGTTCTCGTGGTTGCCCGGCACGCAGAGGGCGTGTCCGGCGGCGACCATGCCCATGACCAGTCGCAGCACGCCGGGTGAGTCCGGCCCGCGGTCGACGAGGTCGCCGACGAAGATCGCCCGGCGCCCGGCCGGGTGCTCGCCGTCCACCGGGCGGCCGTGTTCGTCGCGGCGCAGCTCGTAGCCGAGCTCGCCGAGCAGCTCCTCCAGCTCGGCGCGGCAGCCGTGCACGTCGCCGATGACGTCGAACGGGCCGGTGTCCTCGCGGCGGTCGTTGTAGGCCTTCTCGTAGGAGATGACCGCGCGGTCGATCTCCTCGGTGCCGTCCAGCACGTGCACCTTGCGGAAGCCCTCGCGACCCAGCCCGCGCAGCCCGCGCCGCAGGTCCGACCGCTGCCGCCGGATCACTCCGGGGACGATGTCGCGGTCCGGCCGGGCGGCGTTGCGGGTCAGGCACTCGCTCTCCGGCACGTCGAGGACGATCGCCACCGGCAGCACGTCGTGCTCGCGCGCCAGCGCCACGAGGGAGGCGCGGTCCTCGCGCTTGACGTTGGTGGCGTCGACCACCGTCAGCCGGCCGGCGCGCAGCCGGACTCCGGCGATGTGGTGCAGCAGGGCGAACGCCTCCGGCGTCGCCGCCTGGTCGTTCTCGTCGTCGGCCACCAGGCCCCGGCAGAAGTCGCTGGAGAGCACCTGGGTACCGCGGAAGTGCCGGCGGGCGAAGGTGCTCTTGCCCGAGCCGCTCACGCCGATCAGCACGACCAGAGCGAGCTCGGGGATGACGACGGTGCGCGGCTCGCCGGCCGCGCGCTCCTCGGTCGGCGTGGTCATGCCGCCACCTCCGTCGCCGCGCCACGGGTGAACACGGCCATCTGCGTGGGCGTGCCGACCTCGGGGTCGTCGTCACCGACGCCGAGCAGACGCCCCGTGTACCCATACCGGTCGCCGACCGCGGCGGCCCAGTCGGCGAACTCCGCACGGGTCCACTCGAACCGGTGGTCCCGGTGCCGGAACGTGCCGGCCGGCAGAGCGTCGAAGCGGACGTTGTACTCGGAGTTCGGCGTGGTGACGACGACGGTGGCCGGCGCGGCGGCACCGAAGACGGCGTGCTCCAGCGCCGGCAGGCGATCGAGATCGAGGTGCTCGATGACCTCCATCAGCACCGCCGCGTCGTATCCCCGGAGTCGGGCGTCGGTGTAGGTCAGTCCGCTCTGCAGCAGCGTGATCCGTGCCCGCTGCCGCTCCGGGAGCCGGTCGAACCGCAGGCGCCGCGCGGCCACCTCCAGCGCCCGGGCGCTGACGTCGACGCCGAGGATCTCGGTGAACGCACGCTCGGCCAGCAGCGCGGGCAGGAGGGCACCGGACCCGCAGCCGAGGTCGATAACCCGCTGCGCGCCGGCCGAGCGCAGCGCGGCCAGCACCGCACCGTGCCGCTGCAACGCCAGGGGCACCGGCCGGTCGGCGGCGTCGTCTCCACCATCTGCGATCTGCGGGCCGCCGGCCGCCGCGAGCGGTGGCGCGATCGCATCGTCCAGCGCCTCGGGATCGGCGTCGTCGACCTCGGCGAGCCGCTCGATGGCCCGACGGCTCAGGGCGGTCCGGTGGCCCAGGTACCGGCGGGTGATCAGGTCGCGCTCGGGGTGGGTGGCCAGCCAGCCGCTGCCGGCGCGCAGCAGCTTCTCGATCTCGTCGGTCCCGACCCAGTAGTGCTTCGCGTCGTCGAGCACCGGCAGGCCGACGTAGAGGTGGTTCAGTGCGTCCGCGAGCCGGAGCTCCCCGGTCAGCCGTAGGTCGACGTACCGGGACTCGCCCCACTCCGGCAGGGTCTCGTCCAGCGGCACCGCCGTCGCATCCACCCGCCAGCCCAGCGGCGCGAAGAACCGGTGCGCCATCTCGGCGCCACCGCGGCACGACAGCGCGGGGATGTGCACCTCCAGCGGCAGAGCGACGTCCACCAGCTCCGGTCGCTCCTTGCTCATACCGCGGCGGGCGCTGGAGAACGCCTTGCCCAGCGCCACGGCCAGCAGGCTCGACGCCGCGTACGGCCGGTCGTTGACGTACTGGGCGAGCGCGCCGTCATCCCCGCTGGCCCGAGCCGTGCGCACCAGCCCGATCGGGTCGACCTCGAGCAGCAATGCCGCGGTGCACCGGTGCTCGTTCGCCTCCGTGTAGAACACATGCGCCGTGCCGGTCGAGACGTCGACCTGCTGGGCGCGCGCTGGGTTCTTGTGCAGCAGGAAACCGAGGTCGGTCGCGGGCGCGTGCGTGGTGGAGAGAGTGACGAGCACGCCCGAGTGTCGCCGAGCGACGTCGCCCGGTCGAGCACCTTTGCCGATCATCGTCCTCGCCGCCCCGGCGAGCCGGTGCGCCGGGCGCGGGTGGACCGGCGCCGGTCCACCCGGGCGGGCACCATGGCGGGATGGCTGACAGCTCCCGCACGGACTCCGGCACCCGGGACGACACGCAGGTCGAGGCGCGCATCGGCCGGCTGCGCCGGTGGAACGCGGCGCTGGGGCTGCTGCACGCGCTCCAGGCGATCGCCATCCTGGTGCTGGCGACCGACTTCGCCCTGCCCGTCACCGCCGGTTACCTGTCCGGCCCACCGGGCTCGGCGCCCTCGGATCCGGTGGTGCTCTACGACGCCCGGCTCGCGTGGGGTGTCGCCGCGTTCCTCGCCGTCTCCGCGGTGGCGCACTGGACGGTGGCCGGGCCGGGATTCGGCCGGTACGCCGCGGGCCTGCGGCGGGGACGCAACGTGTTCCGCTGGGTCGAGTACGCGATCAGCGCGTCGATCATGATCGTCCTGATCGCCCAGCTGACCGGCATCAGCGACGCCGCGGCGCTGCTGGCCCTGTTCACCGTGAACGCGGCGATGATCCTCTTCGGGTGGCTGCAGGAGGTCTACGAGACCCCGGGCAGCGGAGGCTGGCTGCCCTTCATCTTCGGCTGCATCGTCGGTGCGGCACCCTGGGTGGCCATCGTGCTGTACGTCCTCGCACCGGGGAGCGAGCGCAGCGCCAGCCCGCCGACCTTCGTCTACGCGATCGTCATCTCGCTGTTCGTCTTCTTCAACAGCTTCGCGGTCAACCAGTGGCTGCAGTACCGGCAGGTCGGCCGGTGGCGCGACTACCTGGTCGGCGAGTTCGCCTACATGCTGCTCAGCCTGATCGCCAAGTCGGCCCTGGCGTGGCAGGTCTTCGGCGGGTCACTGGCCGGCTGACGCCACCTGCCGCCGGTTCCCCGGCACCCACGCGTAGCGGACGTCGGGCTCCCCTTCCTCGTTCTCCGCGCCGTCGGTGCGTTCGACGGCGACGAACCCGTGCCGCTCGTAGAAGCGCTGCGCCGGCCGGTTCACCTGGAAGGTCCACAGCTGCAAGCCCGACGGGGAGCGCTGCTGGGCCAGCGCCACGAACCGGTCCCCGATCCCCCGTCCGCGGGCCTCCGGCGCGAGGTAGAGCTGGTCGATCCAGCCATCGGACATCGCCAGGACGCCGACCACCGCGCCCCCGGCCTCGGCCACCCAGGTGCCCGCCCTCGGGACGACGACGTCCTGGATCCACCGGCGGACCTCGTCGTCGGGATGCGCGCGGCGCACGGTCGGCAGCGCGGCGTCGTAGGAGCGCAGCCACACCTCGGCGACCGCAGGTCCGTCGCCGAGCCGGGCGAGGCGGAGCACCACGGGCTCGGGCAGCACGCCGGTCAGGCTGTCAGCTCCGGCCGAGCCGCTCGACCCCTTTCCCGTGCAGCGTGCCTCAGCTGTCGCGGGGCTCCGAGCAGACGAAGACCGCCGGGTTGCCGCCGCGGTCGGCCCCTTGCGCCAGCCAGCGCGCGAACCCCGCCGGATCGCGCCGCTCCAGCTCGTCGAGCACCGACTGCCTGCGGGCTGCGACCGCATGACGGGTGCCTGGCTCCGGCGAGGCCTCCAGCACTGCCGTCGTGCGCAGCCACTCCTCCCCGAGCGCCGGGGCGCTGAGGCCGCGGACGTGCGGGAGGATCTCCCGCACGCTGCCGGCCGAACCGATGCGGAACGTCGGAGCCGCGGGATGCAGCGGGGAGAGGACGACCGGGCCCTCCGGCTCGTCCGGGAGCGCCGGTGCAGCGCGGCTCGGGTCGGGCCGGCGGAGCAGCACCGCGGCCGCGGCGACCACCGCACCGGCGAGCAGGGTCACCGCGGTCCCGGCGAGCACCGCGGCACCGCAGAGGACGAGCAGCCCGCCGGCGGTCCGTGCCGCCGCCAGGGCCCCGGCGGCCAGGGCCACCGCACCGTCCCGTGACCCCTCCCATGCCGCTCCTGCCCAGGCGGCACCCACGAGGCCGGTGACGACCCCCAGGCCGAAGACCGCCGAACCGTCCAGGGCGAGCCCGCCCGCCACGGCCAGCACGGCCGCGAACGGCGCAGCGAGAACCAGTGCGGGCCGTCCGGAGAGACCGTGCACGGGCATCCTCCTGCTGGTTGCGCGACGTGGATGGCGGCCGCCTGGACGTCCGCCCTCCCCGGCAGTATCCACGTCCGTGGGCTCCTCCGTCGTCGACCCGGATCTCCGGCTGGCCATCGTCCTGCTCGCCCTCACCGCGCTGGCCGCGACGGCCGGCCGCCTCTCCGGCCTGGGCGAGCACCGGCCGATCCTGGTCGCCGCGGCCCGCGCCACGGTGCAGCTGGCCGCGGTCTCCGCCGTGCTGCTCGCGGTGGTGGAGTCGCTGCCGCTCTCCGCGGCGTTCGTCGTCCTCATGACCGGTATCGCCTCGGTCACCGCCGCCGGCCGGGTGACCGGCCGGCCACTGCGCTCCCCCGGCGCACGGGAACGGTTGCTGTCCACAGCGCTGCCGATCGCGGGCGGCGCCGCTCCCGTCGTGCTGCTCGTGCTGGCCAGCGGAACGGTCCCCTTCCGGGGCGAGTCGGTGATCCCGATCGCCGGCATCCTGATCGGTGGCGCCATGACGGCGACGTCGCTGGCCGGCCGCCGGCTGCGCGAGGAACTGGACCAGCGACGGGGTGAGGTGGAGGCGGCGCTCGCCCTCGGGTTCCTCCCCCGCGACGCCGTCCTCTTCGTCGTCCGGCCCGCGGCGGCCTCGGCCCTGATCCCCCCGCTGGACCAGACCCGCACCGTGGGGCTGGTGACCCTCCCGGGCGCCTTCGTCGGTGTGCTGCTCGGCGGCGGGACCCCGCTCGAGGCCGGTGCCGCGCAACTGCTCGTGCTCGTCGGGCTGCTCGCCGCCGAGATGCTGGCCGTGTGGGCCGTCACTGAACTGGTCGGCCGCGGGGCATTGCTGGAGGACATCCCGCGTTGAACCGTCCAGGCACCTCACAGGGAGCCTCCAGCTGCGCGCCAGCGCGGAGCAGGACAGTGGGACCGTCGCGCCGGCCGGATGGCTGCGCGAAGGGAGGAGACGACCAGTGAGCGAAAACGGATCGTCGGGTCACACCGGCCCGGCCGACCCCACGCAGGGATCCGGCGTGCAGCCGGAGGGACCGGACCGCGCGCCGACCGCTCCCCAGCCGTCCTACGGGCAGACGAGCTCGAACCAGCCGCCCTACGGCGCCCAGCCCGGGCAGCAGCCGTACGGCCGCTCGTCATACGGGCAGCCCTACGGCCAGTCGCCCTACGCGCCCCCGTCGGGGCAGCCGGGGCAGCCGTACTGGGGGCCGCCGCGCATGCCGACCGCCCCGTCCCCCGGCGGCTTCGGCGGCCTGCCGCCGGTCTCCGGACCTGCCGAGCCGGGCGCGTCCGCGCGACGCAGCGGACGGATGAAGATGGGGCTGGCCGGGCTGGTCGCGGGTGCGCTCATCGGTGGCGCCGCCGGCGCGGGCGTGGCCACGCTCGACGACGACGCCGGACGGTCGAGCGCCTCGCCCGTCGCGGCGCAGAACGTCGTCATCGAGAACCCCGAGTCCGCCACCACCGCCACCGCCGCGGCCGCCAAGGCCGCACCCAGCGTGGTCACCGTGTACGTGACCAGCCGGGCGGGCGGCGGCAGCGGGTCCGGCGTGATCCTCACCGAGGACGGCTTCGTCCTCACGAACAACCACGTGATCGAGGGCGACGGGAACGCCGTGCAGGTGCGCACCGCCGACGGCACCCTCTACGACGCCGAGGTGGTGGGCACCGACCCGTCCGCCGACATCGCCGTGGTCAAGCTCGCGGACGCCGCCGACCTCACGCCGGCCACCTTCGCCGACTCCGACGACGTCCAGGTGGGCGACGTCGCCGTCGCGATCGGCGCCCCGCTGGGCCTGTCGAACACCGTCACCGACGGCATCATCAGCGCCACCGGGCGTGCGGTGCAGACCGGCTCATCGCAGGACGAGGCCACCGTCATCGACGCGATCCAGACCGACGCGGCGATCAACCCCGGGAACTCCGGCGGCGCGCTGGTCAACGGCGCCGGCGAGGTCATCGGCATCAACACCGCGATCGCGACCGTCGCCTCCGGCAGCCCCGGCGGCGGGGCGCAGAGCGGGAACATCGGCGTCGGCTTCGCCATCCCGAGCAACGTGGCCAAGCGGATCGGTGACGAGATCCGGGAGACCGGCAAGGCGACCCGGGCCTTCCTGGGCGTCAGCACCCGGACGGCAGCCTCGGGGCCGAACGCCGAGGTCGGCACGGGCGCCGAGGTGATCTCGGTGGAGCCGGACAGCGCCGCCGCGGACGCCGGCATCGCCGTGGGCGACGTCGTCACCGCGGTGGGCGACCGCCCGGTCACCTCCTCCACCGAGCTGACCGCCACGGTGCGCAGCGAGGCCCCCGGCGCGATGGTGGACGTCACCGTCCGCCGCGGGAGCGGCGAGCGCCAGCTCGAGGTCACCCTCGGCTCGATCGGCTGACCCCGACGGCCCCCCTGCAGGGTCCCGTGCCGCGAGCTGGCGAGCGCTGCGGGGGCAGGGGGGTCCTTTCTCTAGGCTCGGCACGTGCCGGAACCCCGACCGCCCCTCCCGCTCACCGGCTCCCTCGACGATCCCGGGCGGGCCCGCGACCTGGCCCGGATGAAGCGGTTCGCCACCGGGCTGTTCGTGCTCGCGGCGGCCGTCTTCGTCGTCTGCGTCCTCATCGGGGAGGAGCGCGGCGCCTGGGTCGGCTACGTCCGCGCCACCGCCGAGGCCTCCATGGTCGGCGCGCTGGCCGACTGGTTCGCCGTGACAGCGCTCTTCCGGCACCCGTTGCGGTTGCCCATCCCGCACACCGCGATCATCCCGCGCAAGAAGGACCAGATCGGCGACAGCCTGGGCACCTTCGTCCAGGAGAACTTCCTGACCCGCACGGTGATCGAGGAGAAGCTCGGCACCATCGACGTCCCCGGCCGGCTCGGCGCCTTCCTGGCCTCCCCTGGACGCGCCGAGCGCCTGTCCGGGGACGCCGCCGCGGCGCTGAGCGCGCTGACCGAGCTGCTCCGCGACGAGGACCTCGAGCCAGCCGTCGCCGCCCTGGTGGAGCGCAAGCTGCACGAGACGCCGGCCGCGCCGGTGCTGGCCCGGGTGCTCGAGCTCGTCGTCGACGGCGACCGGCACCAGGAGGTGCTGTCGGCGGCCATGCGGCTGCTCTCCCGCTTCCTGGAGGAGAACCGGCTGGTCTTCCGCGCCCAGCTCGGTGACGCCTCCCCGGCCTGGGTGCCGGACTGGGTGGACGACCGGGTGTTCGACCGCGCCTTCGCCGGCATCCAGGGTTTCTTCGCCGAGGTCGGCGCCGACCCCCGGCACGAGCTGCGCCGGTCCTACGACGTCCGCCTGCGGGCCTACGTCCACGCGCTGCGCACCGATCCGGACACCGCGGCCCGGGTCGAGGCGCTGAAGAAGGAGCTGCTCGAGCACCCCGCCGTGCGCACCTGGTCGGGGTCGCTGTGGTCGAACGCCAAGACCGCCGTCCTGAGCGCGGCCGCCGACCCCGACTCCGAGCTCCGCGCCCGCGTGACCGCCCTCATCCTCGACGGCGCCCGGCTGCTGGACTCAGACCCGACCGTGCGGGAACTGGTGCAGCGGCACTCGGGCACCATCGCCGGGTACCTGGCGGAGCGGTTCTCCGGAGACGTCGCCGACCTGGTGAGCAGCACCGTCGCCCGCTGGGACACCGACGAGACAAGCCGCCGGATCGAGCTGCAGGTGGGCCGCGACCTGCAGTGGATCCGGGTCAACGGCACCGTCGTCGGCGGCCTGGCCGGGCTGGTGATCTACAGCTCGGCCCAGCTGATCGGCTGACCCGCCGGCCTCAGGGCGTCTGGATGTAGTCGACCAGCTGGCGGCGCTCCTCCTCCAGCTCGTCCAGCCGCGCCTTGACGACGTCGCCGATCGAGACGATGCCCACCAGGACACCGTCGGCGACGACGGGCACGTGCCGGACCCGGAGGTCGGTCATCGTCCGGGCCAGGGCCTCGACGCCGGTCTCGGGCGGGCAGACGTGCACCTCTGTCGTCATCACGCTGGACACCGGGTCCGCCAGGAGATCACCGCCCCGGTCGGGGAGCCCGCGGACGATGTCCCGCTCGGACACGATGCCGTCGACCCGGCGGCCGTCGGAGGAGACGACGAGCGCGCCGATCCCCTTCTCGGCCAGCAGCTCGAGCGCGGAGCGCAGGCTGTCGGACCCATCGATGGTGGCGACCTCGCGGCCCTTGTGGCGGAGCAGTTGGCTGATCTGCACGGATGCCTCCTCGGGGCGGTGCGGCGGAGTGTGCTCCTGCTCCCGCCCCGAGGGCAATGGCCGGATCAGCGGCGGGCCATCCCGGCGGCGTAGAGGGCGATGCCGGCGGCGACGCTGACGTTGAGCGACTCGGTGTCGCGGTCGATCGGGATGCGCACGACGACGTCGCACTTCTCGCGGACCAGCCGGGACAGGCCCGTGCCCTCGGCCCCGACGACGAGGGCCACCGGGTCGGCGAAGCCGTCGTACTCGTGCAGGTCGACGTCGCCGTCGCCGGCCAGGCCCACGGTCTGCAACCCGGCGTCCTGGTAGGAGCCCAGCGCGCGGGCCAGGTTGACCGCCCGGGCCACCGGGATCCGCGCGGCCGCACCGGCGCTGGTGCGCCAGGCCGACGCGGTCATGCCCACGGCCCGGCGCTGCGGGACGACGACGCCGTGCGCGTCGAAGGCGGCCGCCGAGCGGACGACGGCGCCCAGGTTGCGGGGGTCGGTCACCCCGTCGAGCGCGACGAGCAGCGGCGGGCGCCCGGAGTCGCGGGCCAGGTCGAGCAGGTCGTCGGGGTGCGCGTAGTCGTAGGGCGGCACCTGCAGGCCGATGCCCTGGTGCAGCGCGCCCTGGGACATCCGGTCGAACTCGGCCTTGCCCACCTCCAGCAGCGGCAGCCCGCGGTCGGCGGCCAGCCCGAGCGCCTCGGTGATCCGCTCGTCGGTGGCTGTCTTGCCGCCCGCCCGACCCGACCCCACGTCGCCGGTGACCACGTACAGCGCGGTCGCCGGGATCCGGGCGCGCAGCGCCTCCACGACCGGGTTCCGGCCGAGCAGGAGCTCGGGGGTCTCCTCGGAGCGGGCCCGGGCGCGGGCGCGCTCGGAACGGGCGTGGGCCACCGCGGCGGCCTTGCGCTGCGCGGGGTGGCCCGGGCGGGCCTCCGCCGGAGGCGTCGCGCCGCGACCGACGAGGGAACGACGGTTCTTGCCGCCGGTCCCCGCGGTCGCCCGCTTCTTGCCGGCACCGTCGCTACGGCCTCGGCGCTGGCTGTTGCCGGCCATCAGCGGCTCAGCTCCCATCGGGGTCCATCAGGGGTGTCCTCGACGGAGACGCCGAGGGTGGTCAACTGGTTCCGGATCGCATCCGCTGCGGCGAAGTCCTTGCGGGCCCGGGCGGCCTGCCGCTGCTCGAGCGCCAGCGCCACCAGGCCGTCGGTGGCCTGCGCGAGGCGGTCGTCGGCACCGGTGGCCCACTGGGGGTCCAGCGGGTCGAGCCCGAGGACGCCGAGCATGGCGCGCACCGACCCGAGCGTGCCCGCGACGGCGCCGTCGTTCCCGTCGGCCAGCGCGGTGTTGCCTTCGCGGACCATCTCGTGGATCGCGGCCACGGCGGCGGGGGTGCCCAGGTCGTCGTCCAGCGCGTTGCTGAAGTCCGCGCAGAGCACCGCCGACCCGGCGTCGGCGCCCACCTTCTCGGCGGCCCGCGTCACGAAGGACTCGATCCGCCGGTAGCCGGCCGCCGCCTCGTCCAGCGCCGCGTCGGTGAACTCGATCATCGAGCGGTAGTGCGGGGCGACCAGGTAGTAGCGCAGCTCCACCGGGCGGACCCGCTGGACGACCTCCTCGACCAGCGCGGTGTTGCCCAGCGACTTGCTCATCTTCTCGCCGCCGAGGGTGACCCACCCGTTGTGCATCCAGTAGCGGGCGAAGCCGTCGCCGGCCGCGCAGGACTGCGCCAGTTCGTTCTCGTGGTGCGGGAAGCGCAGGTCCAGGCCGCCGCCGTGGATGTCGAACTCGGGCCCCAGGTACTTGCCGACCATCGCGGAGCACTCGAGGTGCCAGCCCGGGCGGCCGCGGCCCCAGGGCGTGTCCCACGACGCGGTCTCGGGCTCGCCCTCCTTGTGTCCCTTCCACAGGGCGAAGTCGCGGGGGTCGCGCTTGCGGTCGTCGGTGTCGGTGTCGCCGGCGGACTGCAGGTCGTCGAGCCGCTGACCGGTGAGCGCTCCGTACTCGGGGAACGAACGGACGTCGAAGTACACGTCGCCGTCCACGGCATAGGCGTGCCCGCGGTCGATCAGCCGCTGCATGAGCACGACCATCTCCGGGATGTGGCCGGTGGCCCGCGGCTCGTACGTGGGGGGCAGGACGCCCAGGACGTTCAGCGCCCGGGTGGCGGCGAGCTCGTTGTCGTAGGCCCAGGCCCACCACGGGACACCGTGCTCGGCCGACTTGGCGAGGATCTTGTCGTCGATGTCGGTGACGTTGCGGACGTAGGTGACGTCGAGACCGCTGTGCACCAGCCAGCGGCGCAGCACGTCGAAGGCGAGCGCGGCCCGGACGTGGCCGATGTGCGGCCGACCCTGCACCGTGAGCCCGCAGACGTAGACGGACGCCTGACCGGCACGCAGGGGCGTGAAGTCGCGGACCGCGCGGGCGGCCGTGTCGTACAGGCGGAGGGTCACTGCTGGGAGTCTACGGAGTCCCGGCAGCCCGTTCCGCCTGCGGAGAAGCTACCTCCCCCGTCCGGACCACCAGCGCGGTGGCGACGGCGGCCCGGCCCTCACCGCGGCCGGTCAGCCCCAGGCCGTCGGTGGTGGTGGCGGTCACGCTCACCGGCGCGCCGAGCGCGGCCGTGAGCACCGCCTCGGCCTCGGACCGGCGGGGCCCGACCTTGGGGCTGTTGCCGATCAGCTGCACCGACGCGTTGCCCACCTGCCAGCCGGCGGCGGCGAGCACCTCGCGGACGTGCGCGAGGACGTCGGCGCCGCGGGCCCCGGCCCACCGCGGATCGTCCGTGCCGAGCAACCCGCCGATGTCACCCAGGCCGGCCGCGGACAGCACGGCGTCGGTGAGCGCGTGGGCCACGACGTCGCCGTCGGAGTGCCCCGCGCAGCCGTCGACACCGGGCCACTCCAGACCGGCGAGCCAGCAGCTGCGGCCGGCCTCGATCGGGTGCACGTCGGTGCCGATGCCGATCCGGGGCAGGGGGGTCACGGGGTTGCCTTCCGCGGAGCCGGGCCGACGGTCAGGGCGAGCTCGGCGAGGACGAGGTCGTGGCCGACGGTGACCTTGGCGCACAGCTCGTCGCCGGCCACGGTGGTCACCGGGACGCCCACCTGCCGGACGACGGCGGCGTCGTCGGTGAGGTCGGCGCCGGGTGCGAGCGCCGCATAGGCGGCCTCGAGGGTGCCGCGGTCGAAGCCCTGGGGCGTCTGCACCCGGCGCAGGGGTGCGCGCGGCACGGCGTCGAGGACGAGGCCGTCGTCGTCGACCAGCACCGTGGTGTCGACGACGGGCAGCACCGGGACGACCGCCGGGGCGCCGGCGCCGAGCGCGGCCAGCACCCGGGTGATCACCGCGGCGGGGGTCAGCGGACGCGCGGCGTCGTGCACCAGGACGGCGGTGGCCTCGGGCCCGATCGCGGCCAGGCCGGCGCGGACGGACGCCGTGCGGGATGCACCCCCGTCGACGACGGTGACTCCGGCGGGCAGCGCGGCCGCGAACTCGGCGCGCTGGGCGGCGGGGACGGCGACCACCACCTCGGCCACCCCGCCCTCGAACAGGGCGTCGACCGCCCAGCAGACGAGCGGGCGACCGGCGAGCGGGACCAGTGCCTTCGGCAGTCCGGCCCCCAGACGCGAACCACTCCCGGCCGCTGCGACGATCGCTGCAGCGTGCACGGGAGTGGTCCGGATGTCTTTCAGGGCGCTCGGGGAACGCGAGCTCAGCTGGCGAGGACCTCGTCGAGCAGGATCTCGGCCTTGTCCTCGTTGGTGCCCTCGGCGAGCGCGAGCTCGCTGACCAGGATCTGACGGGCCTTGGAGAGCATGCGCTTCTCCCCTGCCGACAGGCCGCGGTCCTTGTCACGACGCCAGAGGTCGCGGACGACCTCGGCGACCTTGTTCACGTCACCGGAGGCCAGCTTCTCGAGGTTGGCCTTGTAGCGGCGCGACCAGTTGGTCGGCTCCTCGGTGTGCGGCGCGCGGAGCACCTCGAACACCTTGTCGAGACCTTCCTGGCCCACGACGTCACGAACGCCGACGATCTCGGCGTTGTCAGCCGGGACCCGCACGGTCAGGTCGCCCTGGGCGACCTTCAGCACGAGATACGCCCGCTCGACGCCCTTGATGGTGCGCTGCTCGATCGCCTCGATCAGTGCGGCACCGTGATGCGGATAGACGACGGTCTCGCCGACAGTGAAGCCCATGTGAATGTGACCCCTTTCGCTCACTCCAGGCTACCACGGCAGACTGATCCGACGGACCCGAGTCGTGCCGCAAAGGTGCAGGTCAGAAGGCAGGTCCGCCTCCGGCGAGGGGTTGACAGAGGCATGTCCGATGTGCGTGCAGCCGGCTCGGGGACGGGTCTCGCGGTGGCCCTGACGCGCGCCACCCACCTCGGCCCGACGGTCGCGGTGACCGTCGTCGCGACCCTGCTCGCGGTCGCCGCGGGCGCCGGTCCCGCGCGGACCGTGCTCGTCTGCCTGGCCGTTCTCGCAGGTCAGGCGTCCATCGGCTGGAGCAACGACTGGCTCGACGCCGACCGCGACCGCGCCGTCGCGCGCCCCGACAAGCCGGTGGTGCAGGGCGCCGTGGCCCCCGCGCTGCTGCGGACCGCCGCGCTCTCCGCCGTCGCGCTGGCCGCCGTCCTGTCGCTGCTGCTCGGGATCGTGCCGGGCCTGCTGCTGCTGGTCCTGGTGGCCAGCGGATGGGCCTACAACGCCGGCCTGAAGCGCACGGCGGCCTCCGCGCTGCCCTACGTCACGGGGTTCGGCGCCCTCCCGGCCGGAGTCGTGGCCGCGGCGCCCGGCACGCCCTGGGCGCCGTGGTGGCTGGTCGCGGCCGGCGGCGCCCTGGGGGCGGCCGCCCACCTGGCCAACGTCGCCCCCGATCTCGAGGACGACCTCGCCACCGGGGTGCGCGGCCTGCCGCACCGGCTCGGGCCCACGCTCTCGGCGGTCACCTGCGCGGTGCTGCTGCTCGCCGCATCGATCGTGCTGGTCCTGGGCCCCGACGGCCCGCCGACCCCCGCCGGCTGGGCCGGACTGGTGGTGGCGGTGCCCGCCGCGGCCGTCGCCGCCCTGGCCGGGACCGCCCGCTTCCGCCGGCTGGCATTCCCCGCCGTGATGCTGCTGACCGTGCTCGACGTCGTCCTGCTCCTCGCCGGTGGCGCCGGTGTCACCTGAGGACGGACCCCCCCCCCGCCTCTCGCGGTAGCCGGGACGACCGCTGCCTTCACGGTGGATCGGTGCCCCGGATCAGCTCCTGCTCCACCACCGCGGGGAGGTCCTTCAGCCGGTCGAGGCCCTGCAGCGGCCGCCGCATACGGTGGTTGCCGGCCAGCCGGTCGCGCGTGCGGTCGAGGAAGGCCCAGTAGCCCGCGGTGAACGGGCAGGCGTCCTCGCCCAGCCGCTTCCTCGGGTCGTACCGGCAGCTCCCGCAGTAGTCGCTCATCCGGTCGATGTAGGCGCCGCCGGAGGCGTAGGGCTTGGTGGCGAGCACCCCGCCGTCGGCGTGCTGGCTCATGCCGACGACGTTGGCGACCATCACCCACTCGTAGCCGTCGACGAAGCTCTCGTGGAACCAGTCGGTCATCGCCGAGGGGTCGATGCCGCGCTGCAGCGCGTAGTTGCCGAGCACCATCAGCCGCGGGATGTGGTGCACCCAGCCGTCGCGGCGCAGGTCGCCCAGCACGTCGGAGAGGCAGGCGGCGTCGACCGCGTCGTCGTCGAGGCCGGCCAGCCATCCCGGCACCTGCGCGTGCGCCCCGAGGTGGTTGCGGGTGCGGAAGTCGCGGCCGAGGTGCCAGTACATGTGCCAGATGTAGTCCCGCCAGCCCATGACCTGCCGGACGAACCCCTCCACGCTGTTGAGCGGCAGGAGGTCGCCCGCCGCCGCACGGTCCCGGGCGCTCTGCTCCGTGGCGACGACCACCTCCAGCGGGTCGAGCAGGCCGAGGTTGAGCGCCGGGGACAGGAGCGAGTGCGCCAGCCAGCGGTCCCGGCCAGCATCGCGTCCTCGTGCGGGCCGAAGGCGCCCAGGCGGTGCTCGAGGAAGTCCTCCAGTCGGCGCAGCGCCTCGGCTCGGGTGACCGGGAACAGCCGCGGCCCGTCGTCCCCCACGAAGGAGACCAGACCGTCGGCCTCCCACCGGTCGAGGTCGGCGCGCACCTCGGCGTCGATCTCGTCCTCCTCCGGCCACCACGGCTCGGGCACGCCGATCCGACCGTCGGCCGGCGGCGGCTCGCGGTTGTCCTCGTCGAGGTTCCACCGCCCGCCCACCGGCTCGGCGCCGTTCATGAGGACGTCGTGCCGCCGCCGGGAGTCCCGGTAGAAGTCCTCCATGAGCAGCCGGCGCTGACCTCCACCCGCCCCGCCACCCCGGCGACCCCGGCCGTCGGCCCAGGCGGCGAACTCCGCCCGGGTGGTCACGAAGCCGCGCGCCGCCAGCACGTCCAGGCCCGGACGCCGGAGGACCAGGTCGCGGCTGCCCCACGACGTCGGCGCGCAGACGCTCAGCGGCTCCTGCACCCGGTCCAGCGCCTCGGCGTAGGTGCCGACCTGGTGGAACTCCGCCTGACCGCCCAGCTCGGCGGCGCGGTGGCGGAGCGCGGAGAGGACGAGGTGCGCCTTCTGCCGGTGGAACCGGCGGCGGGCGAACACCGCCCGCGACTCGATCAGGAGCACCGGCTGGTCCGGCCGGTCGAGGAAGTGCGGACCGAGCTGGTCGGCGAAGCACCACCGCCGGGTCGCCGGGGCCCGGGCCGGGAAGTCGGCGAGAGCGGGGTCGCAGCCGTCGCCGTCGCGGCCGTCGCCGTCCCTGCCGCCGGCCCCTGCTGCGCTGGACGCCACCGACCTCACCTCCCGGCGATCATCGTGCGGTGGCAGATACGCTGGGCGCGACTCGGTCCCGATCCCCGGGAACCGCCATCCCGAACCTGTGTGGAGGTCGACGGCCGTGACCCGCGCTCTGCGCGCCGCCATCCTGGGCGTTGCTCTGTTCTCCCCCGTCGCCCTCTCCGCGTGCAGCGCGGGACAGGTGACGCAGACCGGCACCCAGGAGCGGGACAGGGTCGGTGCCGCGGCCCAGGCCGGCGACATCATCCTGCGCCAGGTCCAGCTGGCCTTCCCGCGCACCGCGAGCTACGACGCGGGGGACGACGCCGAGGTCACCATGGCCGTCATCAACACCGGCAACGAGCCCGACACCCTGGTCTCCGTCGAGGGCGAGGGCTTCGGCTCCGCCGAGATCTCCGGGGAATCCTCGCCCCCGGGGGCCGACTCCGGCGAGATCGAGCTGGCGCCGGGCGAGACCGTCTTCGTCGGCCCCGACCAGGACGCCTCGGTCACGCTCACCGACCTCACCGACCCGCTGACGGTCGCGCAGGACCTCACCCTCGTGCTGACCTTCGAGAACGCCGGCGAGGTCACCGTGCGCACCACGATCGCCGCCCCGTTGGAGGAGGTCGAGCGCGAGGAGGGCTTCGACTTCCACCACTCCGAGGAAGAGGGCGGCGAGGGAGCCGAGGACATCGCCCGCGAGCGCGAGTCCGCCGTCGGCGACGAGGACTGACGAAGGACCACCCTTCCGCCCACGCCTCGCACGCTCGACGCAGGTCCCTGGAGGGCGGCCCCTCCAGGGACGTCCCGGGAAATGTCGTGGGCCGGGGTTAGCGTCGCGACGTGCCGCCTGCTGGAGTGAAGACCGCCCGCCCCGCCCACCGCTGCACCGAGTGCGGCTACGCCTCGGCCAAGTGGGTCGGCCGCTGCCCGGAGTGCCAGGCGTGGGGGACGATCGCCGAGATCGGCTCGACGGGTCCCGGCCTGCGCGCGGTGGCCGCCGGACCCGTCACCGCCCCCGCCCGCCCGATCGCCGAGGTGGAGCTGGCCGGCGCCCGCGCCGTGCCCACGGGCATCGGCGAGTTCGACCGGGTGCTCGGGGGCGGGCTGGTGCCCGGCGCGGTGCTGCTGGTCGCCGGGGAGCCCGGGGTCGGCAAGTCCACGCTCCTGCTCGAGGTGGCCCACCGCGTCGCGGCGAGCAACGGCCCGGCACTGGTCGTCTCGGGCGAGGAGTCGGCGGGTCAGGTCCGGCTGCGCGCCGAGCGCATCGGTGCGCTGCACGAGCGGCTCTTCCTCGCCGCCGAGACGGAGCTGTCGGCCGTCCTCTCCCACGTCGAGCAGGTCAACCCGACGCTGCTCGTCCTCGACAGCGTCCAGACCGTGCGCTCCCCCGGCGACGGCACCGACGGGGGTGCCACGCAGGTCCGGGCCGTGGCCAGCGCGCTGACCGCCGTCGCCAAGAGCCGCGGCATGACCACCATCCTGGTCGGCCACGTGACCAAGGACGGCGCCATCGCCGGTCCGCGCACCCTGGAGCACCTGGTCGACGTCGTGATCTCCTTCGACGGCGAGCGGCACTCGACGCTCCGGCTGGTCCGCGCCACGAAGAACCGCTTCGGGCCGGCCGACGAGATCGGCTGCTTCGAGATCGGCGACTCCGGCGTCGTCGGCGTCCCCGACCCCTCGGCGCTGTTCGTGTCCCGCCGCGCGGCCCCGGTCCCCGGCAGCTGCGTCACGGTCACGATGGAAGGAAGCCGGCCGCTGCTCGCCGAGGTGCAGGCGCTGGTCGCGAGCTCGTCCGGCGGCGGCTCGCCCCGGCGGGCGGTCAGCGGCCTGGATGCGCAGCGCGTCGCGATGGTCAATGCGGTCGTCGAGCGCCGTGGCGGGGTCAAGCTGGCCGACGCCGACGTCTTCGCCGCCTCCGTCGGCGGCGTGCGCATCGCCGAGCCGGCGGCCGATCTCGCGCTGGCCCTCGCCATCGCCTCGGCCGCGCACGACCGTGCACTCCCGGCCGGGATGATCGCCCTCGGCGAGGTCGGGCTGTCCGGCGAGATCCGGCGGGTGGGCGGCACGGGTCGCCGGCTGGCGGAGGCAGCCCGGCAGGGCTACACGGTCGCGCTCGTGCCGGAGGACGCCGGCCCACCCCCTCCGGGGATCCGCCTCGTCGAGGTCCCCGACCTCGGGTCAGCCTTCCAGCGACTCTTCTGACCCGGACCGGTTTCGCATCTGGGATGCTGACCGGCAGCCGAGCCCGGTGCCCCGGCGAACGGGCACGTAGACTCGGCGTCCGCACCATTCGACCGTCAGGAGCGCTCGTGTCCGCCGTTGAGGACCCCGAGGTCGCACTCCGCGAACTCCTCGGCCGGATCGCTCCGGGTACCGCGCTCCGCGACGGGCTGGAGCGGATCCTCGCCGGCCGCACCGGGGCCCTGATCGTCCTCGGGTACGACCGCATGGTCGAGGGGCTCTGCACCGGCGGGTTCGCCCTGGACGTCCAGCTCTCGGCCACCCGCCTCCGCGAGCTGGCCAAGATGGACGGCGCGGTCATCGTCTCCTACGACGGCACCCGGATCGTCCGCGCGGGCGTGCACCTGATGCCGGATCCGGGCGTCCCCACCGAGGAGTCGGGCACCCGGCACCGCACCGCGGAGCGGGTCGCGATCCAGACCGGCTTCCCGGTGATCTCGGTCAGCCAGTCGATGCACATCATCAGCGTCTACGTGGCCGGGCGCCGCTACACCCTGGAGCACCCGACCACGATCCTGGCCCGTGCCAACCAGGCCCTCGCGGCGCTGGAGCGGTACAAGCTGCGGCTCGACGAGGTGGCCAGCACGCTGTCGGCGCTGGAGATCGAGGACCTGGTCACGGTGCGCGACGCGATGAGCGTCAGCCAGCGGCTGGAGATGGTCCGCCGCATTGCCGACGAGATCGAGGGCTTCGTGGTCGAGCTCGGCACCGACGGCCGCCTGCTCGCGCTGCAGCTCGACGAGATGCTGGCCGGGGTCGAGGAGGACCGCGGCCTGCTCGTCCGCGACTACCTGCCCGACGGCGGCCGGCGGGTGCGCACCATCGACCAGGTGCTCACCGATCTGCGGGCGCTGTCGGCGACCGAGCTGCTGGACCTGTCGGCGGTGGCGCGCTGCTACGGGCTGCCGACCTCTCCCGATGCGCTGGACTCCCCCGTCAGTCCGCGCGGGTACCGGTTGCTCAACCGGGTGCCCCGGCTGCCGTCGGGCATCATCGACCGGCTGGTCGACCACTTCGGTGGGCTGCAGAAGCTGCTGGCCGCCACCATCGAGGACCTCCTGGCCGTGGAGGGCGTGGGCGAGGCCCGGGCCCGAGGAATCCGGGAAGGGCTCTCCCGCCTCGCCGAGACCTCGATCCTCGACCGCTACAGCTGAGCTCGCGGCGCGGGGCGCCACCGCGTCGCGAGGACCAGCATCCCGCCGTCGGCCACGACGGCCACCGCCCCGAGCACGCCGCGCACCACGTCCAGCCACGTACCGCCGACGTCGAGCAGGCCGTCGAGGACGAACCCGGAGATCACCGCTGCGCTCCAGGCGGCGATGGCCACGTCCGACCAGCCGCGCACCCGGACGACGGCCGCGTCGTCGGCCACCGCCGGCGGCAGCATGACCGCTCCGGCGGCCTCGTTCTGGGCCCACGTGCCGCCTCAGCCGATCAGGTGAGGGTGAGCGGCGCGTCCGGCGAGATCGTGGTGTCCAGCCGACCGCGGACCGCGTAGGCGCCGGGTGGCGGCGGATTCCGCTCGGCGGCGCAGTCCGGGTCGCTGGTCAGCCCGCCCCACACCACCGGGAAGACGACGTCCTCGCCGGGCGCCAGCGTCCGCACGTCGCGGCCCGATTCCGGGAAGCAGTCATTGCTGCCCCACACCCGGGCGCCGGCGCCGTCGAGCAGGATCAGCTCCTGCAGCCCCTTGTCCAGGTCCCGCACGCAGGGCACCTCGGACGCGTTGGTCACCACCAGCTCGAACACGGGCTTGGTGCCCGTCGCCACCGACCCCGGCGTGCGCACCTCGACGGCCAGCATCTCGCCCGTGCACGGCCCTCCGGCCTCGGGTGCCGGTGCGGGCGCGGGTGCGGGGGACGCTGCGGCGTCGGCCGGTGGTGCGGGGGCCTCGGCCGCATCGTCGGCCACCGGCGTCGGTGGCACCGGGGTGCGGACGGCGGTCAGCGGGGGGACCACCTCCGCGAGCGCAGGCGTGGGGACCGCTGAGCCCGTGGCCGCGAGCGCCGTCCGCCCGTCCGCCGGATCCTGGCCACCGGAGAGCAGCACCACGCCACCCCACGCGCCGGCGCCCAGGACCGCCAGCAGCACGGTCAGCACGATCAGCCGGCGGCGCCAGTAGACGCGCGCCGGCAGGGGTCCGACCGGGTGCAGCACGGGAAGGACGCTAGCCCGGGCCCGCTCGGCGCCCGACCCGGCACGCCGCTCCCCCCGGGACGGCACACTGGACCCCCGTGACCAGTTCTCCCACCCGTTCCGCGCACGGGCCCGGCCCGGAGACCGGCGAGGTGATCGTCGACTGGTTCACCACCGCCGCCCGTGACCTACCGTGGCGCCGACCGGGCGTGGACGCATGGGCGGTGCTGGTCAGCGAGGTGATGCTGCAGCAGACCCCCGTGGCCCGGGTGGAGCCGGTCTGGCGCGAGTGGCTGGCCCGCTGGCCCACGCCGGCCACCCTGGCCGCGGCGAGCCCGGCCGAGGTCATCCGTGCCTGGGGGAAGCTCGGGTACCCCCGGCGGGCGCTCCGGCTGCGCGAGGCCGCGGCGGCGATCGCCGAGCGGCACGGCGACGTCGTCCCCTCGTCGGTGCCCGACCTGGAGGCGCTGCCGGGTATCGGCACCTACACCGCGCGCGCCGTGGCCTGCTTCGGCTACGGCCAGCGGCAGCCCGTCGTCGACACGAACGTGCGGCGCGTGGTCGCCCGGCTGGTGCACGGTCGCGCCGAGGCCGCGAACGCCCGGGCCACGGATCTGCCCGACATCGCAGCCCTGGCGCCCGTGGACGACGACCGGGCAGTCCGGTTCTCGGTCGCCGTCATGGAGTTGGGCGCGCTGGTGTGCGTGGCCGGGACGCCCCGGTGCGGCGCCTGCCCGGTGCGCGACCGCTGCGCCTGGCGGCTGGCCGGGTCCCCCGCGCACGAGGGGCCGGCCCGGCGGGCGCAGAAGTTCGCCGGCACCGACCGGCAGGTGCGCGGTCGGCTCCTCGACGTCCTGCGCGCGGCGTCGGAGGCGGTGGACGCCGCGGCGCTGGAGCCGGCCTGGGACGACGCCGTGCAGCGTTCCCGGTGCCTGGACTCGCTGCTGACCGACGGGCTGGTCGAGCAGACCGAGGACGGCCTCTTCCGCCTGCCCGCCTGAAGCGATCGCGCCGCGCGAGGAACGTCCTCCCTCACCGCATCCCAGCCGCGCCCACCGGTGGCACGACGACGAAAGGGCCGCCCCCACCTCACGGTGGGAGCGGCCCTCGTCGTCCTGCGGGTGCGTTACTCGGCGGCTGCCGCCGGCCCGTCCTCGTCACCCTCGGCGCCCGAGAGGGCCACCGGCGGGGTGTCGGGCAGGTCGACCGGCTTGGCCTCGCCGCGGAAGGTGAACTTCTGCAGCGGGCCCTCCGCGTCATCGACGTCCACCACGATGATCTGCCCCGAGGTGATCTCGCCGTAGAGGATCTTCTCGCTGAGCGTGTCCTCGATCTCGCGCTGGATGGTCCGGCGCAGCGGCCGGGCACCCAGGACGGGGTCGAAGCCACGGGAGGCCAGCAGCTGCTTGGCCGCGGGCGTGATCTCCAGCGCCATGTCCTTGTTCGCCAGCTGGGTCTCGACCCGGGCGACCATCAGATCGACGATCTGGATGATCTCGTTCTCGGTCAGCTGGTGGAACACGACGATGTCGTCGATGCGGTTGAGGAACTCCGGCCGGAAGTGCTGCTTGAGCTCCTCGTTGACCTTGAGCTTCATCCGCTCGTAGTTGCTCGTCGAGTCGTTGCCGGCCTGGAAACCGAGACCCACGGCCTTCGAGATGTCCCGCGTACCGAGGTTGGTCGTGAGGATCAGGATCGTGTTCTTGAAGTCCACGATCCGGCCCTGACCATCGGTGAGCCGACCGTCCTCGAGAACCTGCAGCAGCGTGTTGAACACATCCGCGTGCGCCTTCTCGATCTCGTCGAAGAGGACCACCGAGAACGGCTTGCGCCGCACCTTCTCGGTCAGCTGTCCACCCTCGTCGTAGCCGACGTAGCCGGGAGGTGCACCGACCAGACGCGACACGGTGAACTTGTCGTGGAACTCGCCCATGTCGATCTGGATCAGCGCATCGTCCTCACCGAAGAGGAACTGCGCGAGCGCCTTGGCCAGCTCGGTCTTACCGACACCCGAGGGGCCGGCGAAGATGAACGAGCCACCGGGACGGCGCGGGTCCTTGAGACCCGCCCGCGTACGCCGGATCGCCTGGCTGACGCTCTTGATGGCCTCTTCCTGGCCGATGATCCGCTTGTGGAGCTCGTCCTCCATGCGGAGCAGCCGCGAGGTCTCCTCCTCGGTCAGCTTGAAGACGGGGATGCCGGTCCAGTTCGCCAGGACCTCGGCGATCTGCTCCTCGTCCACCTCGGCGACGACGTCCATGTCGCCGGCCTTCCACTGCTTCTCGCGCTCGGCCTTCTCGCCCAGCAGCTGCTTCTCGGTGTCGCGCAGCGCCGCGGCCTTCTCGAAGTCCTGCGCGTCGATCGCCGACTCCTTCTCGCGGCGGACGCCTGCGATCTTGTCGTCGAACTCGCGCAGGTCCGGCGGAGCGGTCATCCGCTTGATCCGCATCCGGGCGCCGGCCTCGTCGATCAGGTCGATCGCCTTGTCCGGCAGGAAGCGGTCGGAGATGTACCGGTCGGCCAGCGTGGCAGCGGCCACGAGGGCGGCGTCGGTGATGCTGATCCGGTGGTGCGCCTCGTACCGGTCGCGCAGCCCCTTGAGGATCTCCACGGTGTGGGCGAGGGTCGGCTCGCTGACCTGGATCGGCTGGAAGCGGCGCTCGAGCGCGGCGTCCTTCTCCAGGTGCTTGCGGTACTCGTCCAGCGTGGTGGCGCCGATCGTCTGCAGCTCACCGCGGGCCAGCATCGGCTTGAGGATGCTCGCCGCGTCGATCGCGCCCTCGGCGGCACCGGCCCCGACGAGGGTGTGGATCTCGTCGATGAACAGGATGATGTCGCCGCGGGTGCGGATCTCCTTGAGGACCTTCTTGAGCCGCTCCTCGAAGTCACCGCGGTAGCGGGAACCGGCGACGAGCGCCCCGAGGTCCAGGGTGTAGAGCTGCTTGTCCTTCAGCGTCTCCGGCACCTCGCCCTTGACGATGGCCTGCGCCAGGCCCTCGACGGCGGCGGTCTTGCCGACGCCGGGCTCGCCGATGAGGACCGGGTTGTTCTTGGTGCGGCGGGACAGCACCTGCATGACCCGCTCGATCTCCTTGGCCCGCCCGATGACCGGGTCGAGCTTCTGGTCCCGCGCGGCCTGGGTCAGGTTGCGGCCGAACTGGTCGAGGACCAGCGAGGTCGACGGCGTGCCCTCGGCGGGGCCGCCGGCCGCGGCCGGCTCCTTGCCCTGGTAGCCCGAGAGCAGCTGGATGACCTGCTGGCGGACGCGGTTGAGGTCGGCGCCGAGCTTCACCAGGACCTGGGCGGCGACGCCCTCGCCCTCGCGGATCAGGCCGAGCAGGATGTGCTCGGTGCCGATGTAGTTGTGGCCGAGCTGGAGCGCCTCGCGCAGCGAGAGCTCGAGGACCTTCTTGGCCCGGGGGGTGAAGGGGATGTGACCGGACGGCGCCTGCTGGCCCTGTCCGATGATCTCCTCGACCTGCTGGCGGACCCCCTCGAGCGAGATGCCCAGGGACTCCAGAGCCTTGGCAGCGACGCCTTCACCCTCGTGGATCAGGCCCAGGAGGATGTGCTCGGTGCCGATGTAGTTGTGGTTGAGCATCCGGGCCTCTTCCTGGGCCAGGACAACAACGCGGCGGGCTCGGTCGGTGAACCGTTCGAACATCTGCTGCTTCTCCTTCGACCGGCTGGTCCGGCACTGTCCCTCCCTGGTCTGGGGAAGGAGCACCCGACATCCGTCGGCGCTGGGGGCACCGGTCATTCCACTGTAGTCGCGAACCACGCCGTCCCGTCGCTGTCCGACGGGCGCGGTGGATGGCTGTCCGGTCCAACGGGTGCCCGACCCGGCCTGTTCCGTGGTGGTTACGCCGTCAGCGGACGCCGCGCGCCGCCCCGGGGACGTCGAAGGCCCGGTTCCCCGCGAGGGGAACCGGGCCTTCGACGAGTTCTTCCGGCCCCCTCCAGAGGCTCGCCCCGAGCCTGCGAGGGGCGAGGAGGACGGGTCCTCTTTCAGTGAGCGGCTTCGTAGGCCTCGACGACGCCGGCCGGGATCCGTCCGCGGTCGCTGACCTGGTGACCGTTCTTGCGGGCCCAGTCGCGGATGGCACCGGCCTGCTCGCGATCCATGCGGCCGCCGGTGGCACGGGAACGGCCTCCGCCGGAGGCGCCGCGGCTGCCGCGGCCCACCTTGCGCGCGGCCGACACGTAGCGCGCGAAGACGTCGCGCAGTTCCGTGGCGTTCTTCTCCGCGAGATCGATCTCGTACGACGTGCCGTCGAGCGAGAAGCTCACGGTCTCGTCGGCGGGGAGGTTCTCGTCGAGGTCGTCACTCAGGATGACCTGTACCTTGCGCGCCATTTCCGTTCCTCACTTCTGTTTCCCCAGCCCCGTGTTCGGATGGGCGTGCCACCGTCGGCGACCAAACCATTACAGCACACCGCAGAACCATTAGTGCCAGCGAATGCGCACGGACCCCGAAAGGAGTGGAGAACAGGAACGCGCGTTCTCGGAATTACGGCGAACCGAGTGGGCGGACCAGCGGGAACAGGATGGTCTCGCGAATGCCCAGTCCGGTGAGCGTCATCATGAGGCGGTCCATCCCCATGCCCATCCCACCGGTGGGGGGCATTCCGTACTCGAGCGCCTCGAGGAAGTCCTCGTCGAGCGCCATCGCCTCGGGATCGCCGGCCGCGGCGAGGACGGCCTGGGCGGTGAACCGCTCGCGCTGCACCACGGGGTCGACCAGTTCGGAGTAGGCGGTGGCCCGCTCGGTCCCCCCGATGTACAGGTCCCACTTCTCCGCCAGGCCCGGCGTCGTGCGGTGCGCCCGGGTCAGCGGTGAGGTGTCCACCGGGTAGTCCACGACGAAGGTGGGCGCCTGGAGCGTGTCCTGGACCAGCGCCTCGAAAATCTCCTCGACCACCTTGCCCGGCAGCCACGCGGGGTCGACGCCGACGTCGTGGCGCTCGGCGACCGCGCGCAGCGCCTCGACCGGCGTCTCGGGGGTGATCTCCTCCCCCACCGCCTCGGACACCGCGGTGTAGAGCGGGAGCTGCGGCCATTCCCCCGAGAGGTCCACCTCGGTGCCGTCGTGGTGGCGGGCGGTGTGGTCGCCGAACAGCGCGACCGCGGCGTCCTGGATCAGCTCCCGGGTCACCGTGGCCATCTCCTGGTAGTCCGCGTAGGCCTGGTAGGCCTCGAGCATCGCGAACTCCGGCGAGTGCGTGCTGTCGGCGCCCTCGTTGCGGAAGTTCCGGTTGATCTCGAACACCCGGTCCAGGCCGCCGACGATGCAGCGCTTGAGGAACAGCTCGGGCGCGATGCGCAGGTACAGGTCCAGGTCGAACGCATTCATGTGCGTGCGGAAGGGCCGGGCGGCCGCGCCGCCGTGCACGGTCTGCAGCATCGGCGTCTCGACCTCGAGATAGCCGCGCGCGGTGAGCCCCGCCCGCACCGAGGACATGACCGTGGCGCGCTGGCGCACCGTCCGGCGGGCCTCGTCCCGCACGATGAGGTCGACGTAGCGACGCCGGACCCGCAGCTCCTCGCTCATCGGCTTGTGCGCGACCGGCAGCGGGCGCAGCGCCTTGGCGGTCAGCTGCCAGGTGTCGGCGAAGACGGAGAGCTCGCCGCGGCGCGACGTCCCCACCTCGCCGGTGACCAGGACGTGGTCACCGAGGTCGACGTCGGCCTTCCACGCCGCCAGCGGCTCCTCGCCGACGCGGTCGCGGGAGAGCATCACCTGCAGCTCGGCGTCGCCCTCGCGGAGCGTGGCGAAGCAGAGCTTGCCGGTGTTGCGGAAGAAGATGACCCGCCCGGTGACGCCGGCCTGCTCGCCGGTCATGGTGTCCGGCTCCAGCTCGGGGTGGGCGGCGCGGACGGCGGCCAGCGTCGTCGTGCGCGCGACGGTGACCGGGTACGGGTCGACGCCGGACTCGCGGAGCCGGTCGAGCTTGGCGCGGCGGACCCGCATCTGCTCGGGCAGCTCGTCGGTGCCGGCGTCGTCGTCCTCGATCGGGGCGTTCGGTCCGTCGTTCACGGGGTCCGAGCCTACGGGCAGGGCCCTACCGGCCCTGCTGGCGCTCGAACGCCAGCCGGAGGCCGTGCACGGTCAGGTCGGGCTCGCGCTCGGAGATGGTCCGGCAGTTGTCGGCCATCAGCGGGGCCAGCCCCCCGGTGGCGACGACGACCGGCGCGGAACCGAACTGGGCGACCAGCTCCGCCGCGATGCGGCCGACGAGTCCGTCGACGAGCCCGGCGAACCCGAGCACCAGGCCGGACTGCAGCGCGGCGACGGTGTTCTTCCCGATCGCCTGCGGGGGTGCGGTGAGCTCCACGGAGCGCAGTTGCGCGGCCCGCGAGGCCAGGGCGTCGTGGCTGACCTCGACCCCGGGCGCCAGCGCCCCGCCGAGGAACTGCCCGTCGGGCCCGACGGCGTCGACGTTGGTCGAGGTGCCGAAGTCCACGACCACCACGGGCCGGCCCGCGCCGTCGGGACGCCGGCCGAACATCTCGTGCGCGGCCAGCGCGGTGACCACCCGGTCGGCGCCGACCTCGCGCGGGTTGTCCACGTGCAGCGGCACACCGGTGCGCACGCCGGGGCCGATGAGCACCACCGGCACCTCGAGGGAGTCCAGCAGCTGGCGCAGCGCGGGCAGCAGCGCAGGCACGGCCGAGCAGACGGCCACGCCGGTGACCGTGGTGTCCCGGAGCAGCCCGCGCCAGAGCATGCGCAGCTCGTCGGCGGTCGCCTTGGGGGCGGTGGTGACCCGCCAGCAGTCCAGGCGGCGCGGACCGTCGAAGGTGGCGAGGACGGTCTGGCTGTTGCCGACGTCGACGGTCAGCAGCACGGCCGTGCCCCGACCGGCCGGGGCGTCACCGGACCGGGACGCCGAGCAGAAGGACCCCCGGAAGGACCCCGTCGCCCCCCGGCGCTCGCAGGCTCGCGACGGGCCCCTGCGACGGGGCCATCCAGCTCGCACGCTCGCGAGGGAACCCGGGACGGGGCCGTCACCCGACCCGGTCCGGCGACGAGGCGAGTGGGCTCCGCTGGTGGTCGGTCGCGCCGGGGACGGGGGCCGAGGGGTCGTCCCCGAGCTCCACGATCCGGTTGTCGCCGTCGACGTGCACGACCTTCGGCAGGTAGCTCTTGGCCTCGGTCTCGTCCATGAGGCCGTAGCTGATGAGGATGACCAGGTCGCCGGGGTGCACCAGGTGCGCGGCGGCGCCGTTGATCCCGATGACGCGGCTGCCGCGCTCGCCGGGGATGACGTAGGTCTCCAGCCGGGCGCCGTTGGTGATGTCGACGATGGCGACCTGCTCACCGGGAATCAGGTCGGCGGCGTCCAGGAGGTCCTCGTCGACGGTCACCGAGCCGACGTAGTGCAGGTCGGCCTGGGTCACGGTCGCGCGGTGGATCTTGGACTTGAGCATCGTGCGCATCATCGGGTCTCTCCCGGGGGTGTGGTCGGGTGGGTAGGGGCGGCGGGGTGGGCGAGAAGGACCGCTGTGTTGTCGAGGAGTCGGGTGCTGCCGGCGCGGACGGCGACCAGCAGGCGGGCGGGCCCGGCGGTCGGCGCCGGTCCCAGGTCGGTATCGGTGAGTTCGAGGTAGTCCTGGAGCAGGTCCGGGCGCTCCGCGAGGACGGCGCGGGCGGCGGCGAGCACGGCGTCGGCGCCCCGCGGGCCGGCTGCGGCCCCGGCGCGCAGGGCGGCCGAGATCGTCGCGGCGGCGGCGCGCTGCCCGGCGTCGAGGTACCTGTTCCGGCTGGACAGCGCCAGGCCGTCGTCCTCGCGGACGGTCGGCACGCCGACCACCTCGACCGGCAGCGCCAGCTCGCGGGCCATCGCCCGGACGAGGGTGAGCTGCTGGTAGTCCTTCTCGCCGAACAGCGCGAGGTCCGGCCGCACCAGACCGAACAGCTTCGCGACGACGGTGAGCACGCCGGCGAAGTGGCCGGGGCGGATCGCCCCCTCCAGCACCGACCCCAGCGGGCCCGGGTCGACGGTCACGCCCACCGCACCGGGCGGGTAGACCTCCTCGACCGGCGGGTGGAAGACGACGTCGGCGCCCTCGTCGGCCACCGCGGCGAGGTCGGCGTCCCAGGTGCGGGGATACCGGTCGAAGTCCTCCCCGGGACCGAACTGGGTGGGGTTCACGAACACGGAGACGACGACGGTGGCGGCGCGCTCGCGGGCGGCGCGGACCAGCGCCCGGTGCCCCTCGTGCAGCGCGCCCATCGTCGGGACCAGCGCGACCGGGCCGGGCAGGTCGGCGAGGAGCGTGCGGAGGTCCCCGGCGGTCTCCGCGACCGCCGGGGTGAGGACGGCGGTCACCGCGAGCCCGCCTCGTCGTGGCTGGTGGCCAGCAGGTCGAGCAGCGGCGCGCCCTCGTGCCGCTTCAGCCGCCCGGCGTCCAGGGCCCGCTCGGTGGTGCGGCGGGCCATCGCGACGTAGGCGGCCACCGAGTCCGGCGCCCGCTCGGCGAGGGTCTCCAGGTGCCGGCCCACGGTGCCCACGTCGCCCCGGCTCACCGGACCGGTGAGGCCCCGGTCGCCGCGGCGCAGGCCGTTGTCCAGGGCGGCGGTCAGCAGCGGGGCGAGGATCCGGCCGGGCTCGGCGACGCCGGCGGTGCGGAGCAGGTCCGCCGCCTCGGCGACCAGGGTGACCAGGTGGTTGGCGCCGGTGACCAGGGCTGCGTGGTACAGCGTGCGGTCGGCCTCGGCGACGAAGAACGGCTCACCGCCCATCTCCAGGACCAGGGTCTCCGCCACCGGCCGGAAGGCCGGGGAACTGGTCACCCCGAAGGGGCAGCCCGGCAGCCGGTCGGCGTCCTCCGGAGCGCCGGTGAAGGTCATCGCCGGGTGCAGGGCCAGCGGCAGCACACCGGCCCGCTCGGCCGGCGCGAGCACGGCGAGACCGTGCGCACCCGAGGTGTGGAAGGCGAGCTGCCCGGCCCGCCAGGCGCCGGTCTCGGCGAGGCCCGCGACCAGTCCGGGGAGGGTGTCGTCGGGCACGGCGAGCACGACGAGGTCGGTCGCGGCGACCACCCGGTCGGCGGGGAGCAGCGGCACGCCGGGCAGCAGCCGGGCGGCGCGCTCCGCGGACGCGGACGACAGGCCGGAGGCGGCGACGACGTCGTGACCTGCGGCGGCGAGCGCGGCACCGAGGACGGCGCCGACGCGGCCGGCGCCGATGATCCCCACGCGTAGTCGCGCGGGCGCATGGGCGGCTGCGGGGAGGCCGGCAGCGCGGACGCTCCTGCGGGCAGCAGGCATCGGTGCACCTCTCGTTCCAGTCCCGATCGGGTACCGGACGTCGGTTGCCGGTGCCCTGTCGGGCGCCGGGTCGTGCGGGTCGAGCTGGCGGTGCACGGCGGTCCTGCTGCAACCGGATGTGTCGCGCAGGGCGTCGCACACGGGTAACGCCGGGAGAGAGTCTGGAACTCCCTCGTCCGCGGTGCAACGCGCGGGCGGTGTGGCATCGCTCACCCGAGGTGGGTTCCTGCCGCCTGGCGGCCGCCCCTAACGTGACCGCCGACACCCCACCAGCGACGAACGGGAGACGACGTGAGCGAGCTCGCGAGCGAACACAGAGACACAGCAGCCCCGCGAACGCGGCCGACGAGCGCCAGCGAGGAGGACTCGTGAGCAGCTTCGAGGGAAAGACCGCCCTGGTGACCGGCGGCAGCCGCGGGATCGGCCTGGGCATCGCCCAGAGCCTGGTGAAGCGTGGGGCCAAGGTGGTCCTCACCGCCCGCAAGCCCGAGGCGCTCGCCGAGGCGGTCGAGTCGCTGGGCGGCTCCGACGTCGCCGTGGCGGTCGCGGGCAACGCCGGTGACGCCGAGCACCGCGCCACCGCCGTGCGCACGGCCGTGGACACCTTCGGCAGCCTGGACATGCTCGTCGGCAACGTCGGGATCAACCCGGTCTACGGGCCGATGATGGACCTCGACCTCGGCGCCTTCCGCAAGATCCTCGACACCAACGTCGTCGCATCGCTGGACCTGGTGCAGCAGGCATGGCGGGCCTGGATGTCCGAGCACGGCGGCTCGGTGCTCTTCGTGGCCTCGGTGGCCGGCCTGCGCTCCTCGCCGATGATCGGCGGCTACGGCGTCAGCAAGGCCGCGGTCATCAACCTGACGACGCAGCTGGCCGTGGAGATGGGGCCGAAGGTCCGGGTCAACGCCGTGGCTCCGGCCGTGGTCAAGACCCGCTTCGCCGAGGCCCTGTACGAGGGCCGGGAGGCCGAGGTGGCCGCCAGCTACCCGGTGGGCCGGCTGGGCGTGCCGGAGGACGTCGGCGAGGCGGCCGCGTACCTGCTGGGCGACGGTGCCGGCTGGGTCACCGGTCAGACGCTGGTACTCGACGGCGGCTCGGGTTCGCGCGGACGCTGACCCGGGACCGCTGCCCGCGCCTCTCACCGCCCCTCGCAGGGCCCACCCCGACCCTGCGAGGGGCGAGCGAGTCCCCGCTCAGTCCCGGCCGAGCACCCGCGCGAGCACGTCGTCGGAGTCGTCGTCGCGGTAGCGCCGGCGCCGGCGGCCACCGCCCGCAGGGGTGACGCCGTTCTCCGCCAGGATCTCGGCCAGCCGGTTCCCGCTGCCCGGTGAGGTGGCCGGCCCGGGCACCGCGGTGTCCGCGGGCGGCGGGACGGGTGCGGGGTCGGGTACCGCGACCCGGTACCCGCCCCGGTCCTCGATGCGCGTGCGGGGCGTCGGGCTCGGCCGCTCCGCGGTCCTGGCCTGCGCGTCGGGCACCGGGGGCGACTCCGGCTCGTCCCGGCGCCGACGCCGCGGCGAGGGCGGGGGCGGCTGCCAGGCGGGCGGCTCGGCCGGGAGGTCGACCAGTTCGCGGGCCACCAGCCAGTCCAGCGGCGAGGGCGGCGACTCGACCGGAGCCGGCGGCCGGGGCTGCTCAGGCGTGGCCGCGGGCAGCAGCGGGAAGGACGTCGTCGACGAGCCCGCGGGAGCCGGGGCCGGCAGGTGGGGCGTCGGCAGGTGGGGCGTCGGCGGGGCCGGCGTCGCGGACCCACCGCCCGGGGTCGCCCCGGTCGCCCCGGTCGCCGACGGAGGTGGCCCCAACCGGGAGGGCTGCGGCCCGGCGAACATCGCCGTCGGGGGCGCCGGGGACCAGGATCCGGTCGTGTGGGTCTCGCGCGGGCGCGGCTCGGCGGCGGGTACCGCGCGGACGTCGGTCCGCTCCACCCGGATCTGCTCGAACTGGCGGGTCTGCAGAGGCTCGTCGAGGTGCACCGCCGGCCAGCCACCGGTCAGCTCCCGCGGCGGCTCCTGGCTCCACTGCTGCCCGTCGAGCGTGCGCGCGGGGCCGTCCAGCCGGCCCGGGTCCCCCGGGAGCCGGCTGGCCTGGGTGCGCATGACGATCCGCTCGACCAGCATCTCCGACGACAGCTGCTCGGTCAGCTCCACGCGCAGGCGGCCCATGTCGTCGCGCAGCTCGTGCAGCTGGCCCAGCTCCTGGCGCAAGGAGCCCAGCGCGGCGATGTCCTCGCGCAGGGCGGCCACGCGGGCGACGTCGTCGCGCAGGGCGGCCACGCGGGCGACGTCGTCGCGCATCGCGGACAGTTCCGCGATGTCCGAGCGGAGCGCCGCCACGCCCGCGACCTGGTCGCGCAGGTCGGCCAGCGCGGCGAGCTCGGCGCGGAGGGCGTCGACCTCCTCGCGGATCGACTGCTCGCTCTCGCGGCGCAGCTCGTTCTCCAGCTCCAGCTCGTACTCGCGCCGGGCGGCGACCTCGAGGTCCAGCTCGTGCTCGTAGGCCCGGCGCAGCTGCGCCTCACGGGCGGCGGCCGCCTGCCGGTCACCGCCGCGACGGCCGGCGGCGAAGGTGGCGAGGACGAACGCCCAGGCCACGGCGACGACGGCGATCCGCAGGTACTGCGGGTTGTCGGTGAGGAAGACGACCAGGGTGGCACCGACCGCCAGCAGGAAGCCCGCGCCCACGACCAGGGAGCGCCGGCCGGAACCGTGGGGGCCGCCGGAGACGTCGTCATCCGGGCGGCGGGGCATGCACCAAGCGTAGCGGCGCGCGACCCTCCGTCCCACTCTCCGACGACGGCGCGGTTCCGACTCGTCGCACTCGGCTGCCACAGTGGGCCGGTGACCCTCACGCTGCTGGACTGGCGCCGCCGCACCGCCGCGCTGTACGCCGCCGCCCGCTCCGCGGCCGACCCCGAGGCCGGCTGGCGCACCTGGCGGGACGGGCGCGACGAATTGTTCGCCGGCCATCCCGACTCACCGCTGGACGAGTCCGCACGGACGGCCTTCGAGGGGCTGCCGTTCGCGCCCTACGACCCGGCGCTGCGGTTCGAGCCCCTGCTCGAGCCGGCCGACCCCCTCCGCCTCGAGATCCCCACCGCCGCCGACGGCAGCGTGCCGCTCGAGCGGATCGGTGCGGTGGCGCTGCCGGGCCTGGGCCGCCTCGACGTGTGGTGGGTCGCGCTCTACGGCGGGGGCGTCTTCGTGCCGCTGCGCGACGGCAGCGCGGGCCGGACCACCTACGGCGGGGGCCGCTACCTGCTGGACACGGTGAAGGGTGCGGACCTGGGCAGTGCGGGCGGTCGGCTGGCGGTCGATCTCAACCTCGCCTACCACCCGTCGTGCGCCTACGACCCGCGCTGGTCGTGCCCGCTGGCGCCGGAGGGGAACCGGCTCGAGACGCCGATCGCCGCCGGGGAGCAACTGCCCCCCGGCGGCGGTTGGTACTGACTCAGCCCTGGGCGAGCGCGCCGTCGGAGCTGAAGACCAGGCCGATCGAGACCTCGCCCTGCTGCAGCGCGGCCTTGGTCAGCGGGCCACCGGCGTCGTACTCCTGGAAGGAGTCGAACTCCAGGCCGTAGGTCTCCTCCAGCCCGGGCTGGCAGGCGGCGCGCGTCGGGCACTCGCCCGGCCCACCGAGGCTCAGCGAGCCGTCGCCACAGGCCTCGGCCAGCTCGGAGAGGGTGCTGACGCCCAGCTCGTCGGCAAATGCCTGCGTCACGGCGAAGGCGTTCTGGTCGGCGGCCTCGGCGGGCTCGCCGACGACCAGTCCGTCGGCCTCGGCCAGCGGCGTCAACACCTCGACCGTCTCGTCGACGTCGCCGGATGCGACCGTGGTCGTGTCGTCGCCCTCGATGAACTCGGTCAGCGTGGCCAGGTACTCGGGGAAGGCCTGGATCTCGCCGCGCTGGAGCGCGGGCAGGTACAGCTCCCGGTTGCCGACCGTCTGGACCGAGGCGTCGAAACCGGCCGCGCCGAGGACGTCGGCGTAGATGGTGGCCAGGATCTGCGACTCGGTGAAGTCGGCCGCGCCGACGACGACGGGGCCGCTGCCGCCGCTGACGCCGGAGGCCAGGTCCTGCTCCTCGACGTAGCCGGCCGCGACCTCGTCCACCGCCTGGCGCTCGACGTCGACGGCGGCGTTCATCTCGATGAGGTCGTCGGTGGTGAGCACCTCCGAGACGGTGTTCAGCGTCTCGAGCAGCGCCGGGTTGGCCGCGGCGGCCTCCGCGTTGACTGCCGGGATGATGTTGTCGGCGTTCTGGAGCTGCTGGTCGTCCTCGAGAACCACCAGCTGGTCACCGGCGACCGGGGCGCAGGCCTCGCCCGACGCCTGGCCGGTGCCGCCCTCGTCCCCACCTCCGGTGCCGGAGGAGCCGGACTCCCCGCAGGCTGTCGTCACCAGGGCGGCGAGGGCGAGGGGGACGATGTACCGGGTACGCGCACGCATGCTTGCCCGCCTTCTGTGTCCCGTGGTCCGTGCCGGACCACGCGTGTCTGGCGGGAGGACTCCCGCAGGAGCAATCGAACCCCGCGGATGGGTGGTGCGCAACGGATCAGCCGACCTGTTGCCGATCCGTGACCGCGTTCGTCAGAGCGGGACGCCGGACGCCGTCGGTTCCGGGACGGGGGACGTCTTCCGTGCGGTGAGGAACGGCAGCCGTTTCTCACCCGGGGTGAGGGCCCAGGAGACGGCGACGAGCAGCAGTTCGGTGAGCACGGCGAGGGTCGCGACCAGGATGGCCCCGGCGACGACGGCGCCGTAGTCCTGCTGGCGGAAACCCAGCGTGATGATCCGGCCCAGGCCACCGCCGGCCACCAGCGCGGCGAGCGTCGCCGTCGCGACCACCTGCACCGCGGCGGTGCGGACCCCGGTCATGATCAGCGGCGCGGCCAGCGGCAGCTCCACCCGCATCGCCACCTGCCGCCCGGAGAAGCCCATGGCGCGGGACGCCTCGACGACGTCCCGGTCGACGCCACGGACACCGACGTAGGTGTTGGTCAGCATCGGGGGGACGGCGAAGACCGCGAGCGCGATCGTCGTCGCCGTCGGGCCGAAGCCGATCGGCGTGACCGCGAAGAGGGTGAGCAGGGCCAGCGTCGGCACCGCGCGGGAGACGTTGGACAGCGCCACGGTGAACCCGCCCCCGCGACCGGTGTGCCCGAGCAGCATGCCGACCGGGAGCGCCACCGCCATGGCGGCGAGGACCGCGAGGACGGAGATCCGCAGGTGCTCTCCGAGCAGGTCGACGATGCCGTCCCGCCGCGTCCAGTTGAACGGGTCGTTGAGGTACTGGATCGCGTCGCCGAACCGGTTCACGCCCGCACCCCCCGGGCCCACGGGGTCAGCAGCCGCTCGGCTCCGGCCAGGAGGACGTCGGCGAGCAGTGCGAGCAGGACGCAGCCGACCGCGCCGGTGACGATCTGGGCGCGGTAGAAGTTCGCCGCGAACCCGCCGGTGATCAGCTGACCCAGCCCGCCGTGGCCGACGATGACCCCCACGGTGACCAGTGCGACCGTCGACACGGTGGCGACGCGGATGCCGGCCATGAACGCCGGCAGGGCCAGCGGCAGGTCCACCTGCCAGAACAGCCGGGTGGGGCCGTACCCCATCCCGCGGGCGGACTCCCGGACCTCGGCCGGCACCGCCCGGAGGCCTGCGAGGAAGTTCCGCACCAGGATGACCAGCGAGTAGAGCACCAGGCCGATGAGCACCGTGGTCGTCGTCAACCCGGTGATCGGGGCGACGAAGGCGAACATGGCCAGGGAGGGGATGGTGTAGATCAGCGTGGACGCGCCGAGCACCGGTCCGGCCAGCCACCGGCTGCGGCGGGCCAGCACCGCCAGCGGGAGGGCGATGAGCGCGCCGAGCACCACAGCGGCCACGGTCAGTCGCACGTGCTCGCCGAGCAGGCGCAAGATGGACTCGCGGTTGTCGGTCACGTAGGAAAGGTCGAACCACGGGTTCGGCGCCGCATCGACCGCCAGCACCGCACCGTCCACCGCGTTCAGCATCGAACGCGCACCAGGGAGGCCACGACGTGGACGCTACTGCTCCGACCCCGACCCCCGCACCGTCCGGGGGTGCCGAGGAGATCCGCCTCGAGGGCATCAGCAAGGTCTACGGCGACGGCACCGTCGGCGTCGAAGAGCTGGACCTGACCTTCGCGGCGGGCGAGCTCACGGTCCTGGTCGGACCCTCCGGGTGCGGCAAGACGACCACCATGAAGATGATCAACCGCATCATCGAGCCGACCACCGGGCGGATCATGCTCGGCGGGGAGGACGTCACCGGCGTGGACGCGGTCCGGCTGCGCCGCCGGATCGGCTACGTCATCCAGAACGTCGGGCTGTTCCCGCACCAGACGATCCGGGCGAACGTCGGCACGGTGCCGCGGCTCCTGGGCTGGGACCGGGTGCGCACCCGCGACCGGGTCGAGGAGCTGCTGGCCCTCGTCGGTCTCGATCCGGCCGTGCACGCCGACCGCTACCCGCACCAGCTCTCCGGCGGTCAGCGGCAGCGTGCCGGGGTCGCCCGGGCGCTGGCCGCCGATCCTCCCGTCCTGCTCATGGACGAGCCGTTCTCCGCCGTCGACCCGGTCGTCCGCGAGCGCCTGCAGTCGGAGTTCCTCCGCCTGCAGGAGCAGGTGCGCAAGACCATCGTCTTCGTCACCCACGACATCGAGGAGGCCGTGCGCCTCGGTGACCGCATCGCCGTCATGAGCGCCGGCGGCCGGGTCGAGCAGTTCTCCTCCCCCGCCGACCTCCTCGGCCGTCCGGCCAACGAGTTCGTCGCCGACTTCGTGGGCGCCGACCGCGGCCTCAAGCGGCTGGCCGTCACCGGTATCGACCCCCGGGACCTGGAGCGGCCGCCGGTCGTGCACGTCGCCGATGGGCTGGCCGACGCCCGCAGCGCGCTGGAGCAGGCGGTCGCACGCTGGGCCGTCGTCCTCGACGACCAGGAGAACCTGCACGGCTGGCTGTCCGTCGAGCACGCCGGTGGGTCCGGGACCGTCGGGTCGGTCGCCCGGCGCATGGAGGCGTGGGTGCCGGCCGACTCCTCGCTGAAGTCCGCGTTCGCCACGATGCTGCAGCACGAGGCGGGATGGGTCGCGGTACTGGACGGGGACCGCTTCCTCGGCGTCCTGACGCCCGAGTCGCTGCACGCCGCGCTGCGCCGTTCGATCGAGGGCTCCGTGCCGGAGACCGCGGGGGCGTCGCTGGTCTGATCGTCCCGAGTGGGGCCCGGAGGGTCCCGCGCAGGGACGACGAAGCGGCTCAGTGGCACGGGGGAACGGCTCGTGACCGCGGTGTCGTCCGGAGGACGACAGATCACCGCGCCGACGACGGCATGCCCTCGTCCTCGTCGGGCGGGATGCGGCAGACCGACTCGAGCCAGAGCGCGGCGGCGACCAGAGCCAGGGAGCAGACCACCCCGATCGCCGCGGTCACGGTGTCGCTGCGTGCGTCCTGCACCCGGCCGGCGAGCGGAGCCACGTGCGCCAGGACTCCCCCCCACACGCCCGTGAAGACCGCGCCGACGTAGGCGCTGGCCTGGGCCAGCACCACCACCCGCGCGACCAGCAGCGGCTCGACCAGGCGGGCAGCCCCCTTCCCCGCCTGCGGTGCCCGACCCGCGCGCGCCTCGCGCTGGGCGGCCAGCCGGGCACGCAGCGTGCGCGCACCGAGCGCCTCGACCAGGGCGAGCACGGCCAGCGAGACGGGCAGCCACCAGTCCAGCGACGGCAGCGATCCGTACCAGGCGCGGACCAGCAGCCAGGAGGCCACGGCCAGCCCCCCGGCGAGGACGACGAGGTCTCGACGGCGCACCGGGGTCATCGGCGGCGGGTCACCCCTCGTGCCACGGGACGACGGCGGCGACCTCGGCGGGGTCGAGGGCCGCGACCAGGTCACCGACCGGCCCCTGCCCGGGCAGCTCCGCGGCCGGGTCGACGGACGACCACGGCACGAGCACGAACGCCCGCTCGTGCGCCCGCGGGTGCGGCAGCGTCAGCTCGGGGTCGTCGGCGACGACGGGCTCCCCGTCCTCGCCCGTGACGGTGACGACGTCGACGTCCAGCGTGCGGGCACCCCACCGCACCTCCCGCGTGCGGCCGGCGGCCTGCTCGAGTTCGTGCGCCCGGACGAGCCACCCGCGGGCGTCCCGGTCGCCGTCGACGAGGGCGACGGCGTTGAGGTACGGCGGCTGCTCGACCGGCCCCCAGGGCGGGGTCTCGAACAGCGGCGAGCACTCCACCGGCCCGTCCGCGGCCAGCGCGGCGAGGGCCGCGCGCAGCGTGCCGGCCCGGTCGCCCAGGTTGGCGCCCAGCGAGAGGACGACGCGGCTCATGCGCGTTCGCGCCGGATGCTCACGGTCACGTCGTCGAAGGGCACACCCAGCTCGGCCTGCGGCTTGTGCACGGTGATCTCCACCGCCTCGACGAGCGGGTCGGCCAGGCAGACGTCGGCCAGCCGCTGGCACAGGGTCTCCAGCAGGTCCACCGGTTCGCCGGCCAGCACCTGGTGCAGCCGCTGGGCGAGGTCGGCGTAGTTGACCGTCAGCGCGAGGTCGTCGTCGGCCGCGGCGGGCGCGGTGTCCACCTCGAGGACGGCGTCGACGGTGAAGATCTGCCCGCGCTCGCGCTCGAATGCGTAGACGCCGTGGTGCGCGTGGGCCCGCACGCCGTGCAGCGCGATCCGGTCGGGACGGCGGCCGGAGGGGCGGTCAGCCACGGCGTGCTCCGCGGGCGGCACGGACGGCGTCGAGCGTGCGCAGCGCGTCCACCGACGCGCCGGCGTCGTGCACCCGCACGCCCCAGGCGCCGGCCTGGGCGGCCAGCACCGTGGTCGTGAGGGTCGCCGCGTCGCGCTCGTCGGCCGGCCGCGGAGACCCGTCGGCGCCGGCGAGCAGCCGTCCCAGGAACGTCTTGCGGGAGGCGCCCACCAGCACCGGCAGGCCCAGTGCGGTGAGCCGGTCCAGGCCGGCCAGCAGCGCCCAGTTGTGCTCGGCGTTCTTGGCGAAACCGAGGCCCGGGTCCAGGACGAGCTGCTCGGGGGCCACCCCCGCGGCCACGACATCCTCGACCCGCGCGGTGAGCTCGGCGGTGACCTCGGTGACCACGTCGCCGTACTGCGCGGCGGCGTACATCTCCCGGCTGTGCCCACGCCAGTGCATGAGCACCCAGGGGACGCGGGTCTCGGCGACGAGGTCTGCCATGTTCTTGTCGGCCAGGCCGCCGCTGACGTCGTTGACCAGCTCCGCACCGGCGGCCAGCGCCGCCTCGGCGACCTCGGCGCGGGTGGTGTCGACGCTGGTGCGCACGCCGGCGGCGGACAGCTCGCGGATCACCGGCACCACCCGGCTGCACTCCTCGGCGGAGTCGACGCGGTCGGCGCCGGGGCGGGTCGACTCCCCGCCGACGTCGACGTAGTCGGCGCCGGCGGCGTGCATGGCCAGGCCGTGCGCGATCGCCGTCGCCGGATCGGAGAAGCAGCCGCCGTCGGAGAAGGAGTCGGGCGTGACGTTGAGGACGCCCATCACCACGCACCGGCCGGGGCGGGGCAGCGTGATCACCGGGAACTCCCTCAGCGACCCAGCACGAGGCTCATCGCCTCGCTGCGGGTGGCGGCGCTGTCCCGGAAGATCCCGCGCACCGCGGAGGTGACCGTGGTGGTGCCGGGCTTGCGGATCCCCCGCATCGCCATGCAGAGGTGCTCGGCCTCGATGACGACGATGACGCCCTGGGGCTTCAGGACGTCGTTCAGCGCGTCGGCGATCTGGCGGGTCAGCCGCTCCTGCACCTGGGGTCGGCGGGCGTAGACCTCGACCAGCCGGGCCACCTTCGACAGCCCGGTGACCCGGCCGTCCGCACCCGGGATGTAGCCGACGTGCGCGACCCCGTGGAAAGGCACCAGGTGGTGCTCGCAGGTCGAGTACATCGCGATGTCCTTGACCAGCACGAGTTCGTCGTGGTTCTCGTCGAACGTCGTCGCCAGGATCTCGTACGGGTCCTGCCAGAGGCCGGCGAAGGTCTCGGCGTAGGCGCGGGCGACGCGGGCCGGGGTGTCCTGGAGCCCGGGGCGGTCGGGGTCCTCCCCCACGGCCACGAGCAGCTCCCGGACGGCCGCCTCCGCGCGCGCGGAGTCGATCCGGTCGAACGCGGGCTCGACCCGGTCCTCCGGCTCGACCGGGATCTCGCTCATGCGCGCGCCACGGCCGTCACCGCTGGACCGGCGCGCCGACGTCCCCGACCGGCAACGGGTCGGCACCGGCCGATCCGTTCTGGCCGGCCCGCTCCGACGGCGTCAGGACGGGCGGCTGGTCCGAGGGCGTGCGCTTGCCGAACCCGTTGTACGGGGCCAGCGAGGGGCGCTTGTGGACGGGAGCGCAGATGCGCGCCATGTCCTCCTTGGAGAGGGTCTCCTTCTCCATCAGCTCGAGGACGAGCGAGTCGAGGACGTGCCGGTACTCGACCAGGATCTCCCAGGCCTCGTCGTGCGCCGCTTCGATCAGCGCCCGGATCTCGGAGTCGATGTCCGCAGCCACGGCCTCGGAGTAGTCGGGCCGGGAACCCATGTCGCGGCCCATGAACGGTTCGGCGGCGTCGCTGCCGTACTTGACCGCACCCAGCTTCGCGCTCATGCCGTACTGGGTGACCATCGCGCGGGCCATGCCGGTGGCCTTCTCGATGTCGTTGCCCGCGCCGGTGGTCGGCTCGTGGAAGACCAGCTCCTCCGCGGCCCGCCCGCCGAGGGCGTAGGCCAGCGTGTCGATCATCTCCGACCGGGTCTGGGTGTACTTGTCCTCGGTCGGCAGCACGAGGGTGTGCCCCAGCGAGCGCCCGCGCGGCAGGATCGTCACCTTGTGCACGGGGTCGAGGTTCGGCAGCGCGTGCGCCACGAGAGCGTGCCCGCCCTCGTGGTAGGCGGTCACCTTCTTCTCCTTCTCGCTCATCGCCCGGGTCTTGCGCTCGGGGCCGGCGATGACGCGGTCGATCGCCTCCTCGACGATGGCGTCGGTGATCAGCGAGCCGTTGTGGCGCGCGGTGAGCAGCGCACCCTCGTTGAGGACGTTGGCCAGGTCGGCACCGGTGAAGCCCGGCGTGCGGCGGGCGACGGTCTCCAGGTCGACGTCGGGGGCCAGCGGCTTGCCCTTGGCGTGCACCTCGAGGATGCGCTTGCGGCCCTGGAGGTCGGGGCGGTCGACGGCGATCTGCCGGTCGAAGCGGCCCGGGCGCAGCAGCGCCGGGTCGAGGACGTCCGGCCGGTTGGTCGCGGCGATCAGGATGACCCCGCCCTTGACGTCGAAGCCGTCCATCTCGACCAGCATCTGGTTGAGCGTCTGCTCGCGCTCGTCGTGCCCGCCGCCCATGCCGGCGCCGCGCTGCCGGCCGACGGCGTCGATCTCGTCGATGAAGATGATCGCGGGAGCCGCCTCCTTGGCCTGCGTGAACAGGTCGCGGACCCGGCTGGCGCCGACGCCGACGAACATCTCGACGAAGTCGGACCCCGAGATCGAGAAGAACGGCACCCCGGCCTCGCCGGCGACGGCGCGCGCCAGCAGGGTCTTGCCGGTCCCGGGCGGGCCGAAGAGGAGCACGCCCTTGGGGATCTTCGCGCCCACGGCCTGGAACTTGACCGGGTTCTGCAGGAAGTCCTTGATCTCGTGCAGTTCCTCGATGGCCTCGTCGGCGCCGGCCACGTCGGAGAAGGTGGTCTTGGGGGTGTCCTTGGTGACCTGCTTGGCCTTGGACTTGCCGAAGGCCATGACGCCCCGGCCGCCGCCCTGCATGGAGTTGAACAGCCAGAAGAGCAGCAGCAGGATCAGCAGGATCGGCAGGAAGCTGATCAGCAGGCTGGCCAGCAGGCTGTCCTGGGTGACGTTGGTGTCGAACTCGGCGTCGCCCTCACCGACACCGGACGCGAGGTCGAAGATCTCGTCCTCGGCGCCGATCGGGTACGAGGCGGTGATCTGCTCGCTGTCGTCGACCGCCTCGGAGAGGTCGAGGTCGACCGTCTGCTCGCGGTCGTTGATCGTGACGCTCTCGACGTTGCCCTCGCGCAGCTGCTCGAGGGCAACGGAGGTCGGGACCTCCTGGTACTCGCTGCCGCCGCGGAAGAGGGAGGAGAGCGTGAGGGCCAGGAGGACGACGATGACGACCCAGAACCACACGGAGCGGTAGAACTTCTTACGTTCCATACACCGATGCCGGGCACCGGCGAACCGGTCTGCCCGTCGACCCTCCTGATCGTCCGGTGACGCTGCCTGCGACCCGGGCAGGGCCCCCGGCGCTCCGTGCAGCGTCGTCGGACCCGAAGGTACACCGGCACACCTGTGCATTCCCTGGCCACGAGCGGCGATGCCCCGGAGGGGTGTGGCCCCGCCCGCGGGCCCCGAGGTCGCCGCGCCGAGCGGGGACCCGCAGGTCGCCGTGACGAGCGGGGGCCCGGAGGGCGCCGTGACGAGCGGGGGCCCGGAGGGTTCCCCGAGGAACGGCGGGAGCGGCCGCACCCAGGAGGGGGACGGCACCCGGTCGCTGCCGGCGCGCGAGCCGCTCCGCGGGATCGGTGCGCCGAGCGGGGGCCGGAGGCTCCCCGAGGCGTGCCGAGGACGCGCTCAGCGCAGCCCGGGGACGGCTCCTGGCCGCGGTGTCGGCCGGAGGCCGACGAATGTCAGGCGTAGACCTCGGGCTTGAGGGTCGCGATGTAGGGCAGGTCGCGGTACCGCTCGGCGTAGTCCAGCCCGTACCCGACGACGAACTCGTTGGGGATGTCGAAGCCGATGTACTTCACCGGTACCTCGACCTTGACCGCGTCGGGCTTGCGCAGCAGTGCGCAGACCTCCAGCGACGCGGGCGCGCGGCCGCCGAGGTTCTTCAGCAGCCAGGACAGCGTCAGGCCGGAGTCGATGATGTCCTCGAGCACCAGCACGTGCTTGTCGGTGATGTCGCGGTCGAGGTCCTTGAGGATGCGCACCACGCCGGAGGAGCTGGTGGCCGAGCCGTAGGAGGAGACGGCCATGAACTCCATCTGCGTCGGCAGCTGCAGCGCCCGGGCGAAGTCGCTCATGAACAGCACCGCGCCCTTGAGGACGCCGACGAGGAGGACTTCCCTGCCCGCGTAGTCGTCGGCGATCTGGGCGGCGAGCTCGCCGATCTTGGCCTGGATCTGCTCCTCGCTCAGGAGCACGTGGTCGATGTCGGGTCCGTAGCCGTGGTCGGGGCCGAGCGCCCCGGTACTGGTCGCAGACTCGCTCACGCGTCGGGCTCCTCGCGGTCGTGTGGTGCAGGGGACGGGCCGCCGCCGTCGCGCACGGGCACCAGGTTCAGGGTGCCAGACGCCCGGACGACGCCCGCGCCGCCGGGTAGGTCGACCCGGCCCTGCCCCCGCCAGCGCACCAGCAGGGCATCGACGGCGTCCAGGTGCACCGCCTGCAGGTCCGGCACCCCGGCAGCGCGCAGCCACCCCCGGAGCACCCTGGTGCGCAGCGCCGCGGGCAGCTCGGCGACGGGTGCGGCAGGCAGCCCGTCGTCGCAGCTCAGGGTGGCGAGCCGGGCGGCGGCGAGGTCGTCGAGCGCGTCGACGTCGGCGCGCAGCAGCGCGGCGGTGCGGGCGAGGGCGGGCGCCACTCCCCCGCCGAGCACCTGCTCGAGCAACGGCAGCACCTCGGTGCGCAGCCGCACCCTGGTGTAGGCGGGGTCGTCGTTCCACGGGTCGTCCCAGACGGCCAGGTCCTGGGCGGCGCAGGCGGCCCGCGTCGTCGCCCGCCGGACGCCGAGCAGCGGCCGCCACCAGGTGGTGCCGCCGGCGCGGCGCTGCTCGACCATGCCGGCCACCGAGCGGGGACCGGAGCCGCGGCTCAAGCCCAGCAGCACCGTCTCGGCCTGGTCGTCCAGCGTGTGCCCCAGGGCGATCCGCGCGCCGTGGTCGGCGGCGGCGCGGGCGAGGGCGGCGTACCGCGCGGTGCGCGCCGCGCCCTCCGGCCCGCCGTCCGACCCGACGTCCACCGGAACGACGAGGACCGGCGCGAGACCGAGGCTCCGCAGCAGGGCGGCAGTCTGCTCCGCCCGGTGCGCCGACCCCCGCTGCAGCCCGTGGTCGACCGTGACGGCCCCGGCCGGCACCCCGGCCCGGGGCGCCTCGAAGGCGAGCGCCGCGGCGAGCGCCAGGGAGTCGGCGCCCCCGCTGCACGCGACGAGCACCGGCCCGTCGTCCGCGGCCAGGAGCGGCCGGACGGCGCTGCGCACCTGGGCGACCGCCGGGTCGGGGCCGGGCACGCTCAGGCGGGGATGGCCGGGCGCCCCAGCACCCGCTCGACCCAGCGCTCCGGAGCGGTGAGCTCCTCGATGAGGGGCAGGTTCTCCGGCTTCTCCCACACCCGGTTGAAGCCGTCCATGCCGGCCCGGTCGATCACGCCCCCGACGAACACGCGGCCGTCGGCGTACTGCTTCATCTTCTGCTCCAGGCCCAGCAGCCGGCGCATCACCCGGTCGATCGGGCCGCGGCCCTTGCGGCGCTGGGCGAACCGCTTGCGCAGCGTGCGCACGGTCGGCACGACGTCCGGCCCGACGCCGTCCATCACGAACTCCGCGTGCCCCTCGACCAGGCTCATGACCGCGGTGACCCGGTCGAGCACGGCGCGCTGGCGGGGATCCTTGATCAGCGCCATGAGGCCCTCGGACTCGCCGTCGTCACCGCGCACGGCGTCGGTGACGCCGCGGAGCACGTCCTGCAGCCGCTCGCGCAGGACGTCGGCGGTGAGGTCGGTGGCCTCGACGAACTCGGCGATCTGGCTCTCGAGGTAGGGCCGCAGCCACGGCACGGCGGTGAACTGCAGCTGGTGGGTGGCCTCGTGCAGGCAGACCCACAGCCGGAAGTCCGAGGGGTCGACGCCGAGCTTCTGCTCGGTCGCCACGATGTTGGGTGCGACCAGCAGCAGCCGCCCGCCCGTGCCGAACACCTCGTACTGCCCGAGGACGCGCGAGCTGAGGAACGCCAGGACGCCGCCGGCCTGGATGCCGGTCGCCCGCGAGCCGATGGCCGTGGCCAGGGCGCCCGGCCGGCTGCCCGTCCGCTCGGCCAGCGCGTCGACGAGCGGGTCCAGCAGCGCGGCCATCCCGCGGGCGTTGGCGTCGACCCAGCCCGGGCGGTCCACCACGGCGACCTCGGGCACCGGGCCGCCGGGGACCGGCGTCATGCCGGTGAGTCGCTCGACGTGCCCGACGGCGACGGCCGCGGCCTCGTGCAGCTCACGGACGACGGCTGCGGCGTCCTCACGGGTGGTCTGCGGACCGGGGCCGGCGAGCCGGCGGGCGGTGCGGCCGGCGAGGTCCCAGTCGACCATCGAGGAGGCGCTGCTCATCGATTCACCGTAGGCCCTCCTGCAGGGGCCCGCCGCGAGCGTGCCAGCGGGGGGCGGCAGGAGGGGCCGATTCTCAGCTGCAGCCGCAGGCGGCCAGCGCCGCGGCGACGTCGTCGAGGGCCGCCTCGGCGCCGGCCTCGCCGCCCGACCCGTTGGCGATGACGGCGAAGGCGAGCAACCGGCCCTCGAGGGTCACCACCGTGCCGGCGAGGGCGTGCACGCCCTGGAGCGTCCCCGTCTTGGCCCGGACGAGACCGGGAGCGGTGTCGGCGTCCCCACGGTCGAACAGCGTGCCGTCGTAGCCGGCCACCGGCAGGCCCGAGAGCATCGCGGACGCGTCCGGCAGCGAGCCGTCCGCCGCGCCGGCCACGAGCTCGGTGAGGACGCCGGCCGGCACCTGATCCAGCCGGGAGAGCCCGCTGCCGTCGGCGAGGCTGACGCCGGTGGTGTCGACGCCGGCGTCGGCGAGGGCGCCCGCGACCGCCTCCGCGCCGCCGTCGAAGGAGGCCGGCAGGTCGCGGGCAAGGGCGACCTGACGGGCCAGCGCCTCGGCGAGCACGTTGTCCGACATGGACAGCGCCTGCTCCACCAGCCGGGCGATCGGCGCCGACTCGACCGCGGCGAGCTGCTCCGCGCCGGCGGGCGCCTCGCCGAGGACCACGGTGGCGTTCGGCGCACCGAGGGCGTCGGCGAGGGCGACCCCGGCGTCGATCCCGGGCTGCCCGCTGCGCGCCTGCGAGCCGGGGCTCACGCGGGCTCCGTCGACGGCCGTGGCGGTGACCGGGGCGGCGTAGCTCGAGGGCGCGTCGGACGGCCCCCAGCCCTGAGCGGTCAGCGGTCCGGTGAACAGGGAGCTGTCGACGACGACCCGGGTGACCGAGGTGCCCGACGGCAGGGCCGCGACGACCTGCGCGGCGAGGTCGGCGACCGTGGCGGCGCCGGGATAGGTCTGCGACGGCGAGGTGCGCGACAGCGTCGGGTCGCCGCCGCCGACGAGGACGACCTCGCCCGGTGCGCTGCCGGCCACCACCTGCGTGGTGAGGGTCTGCGCGGGGTCGAGCGCGGTGAGCGCCGCCGCCGCGGTGAGCAGCTTGGCGGTGGACGCCGGCACGGCCGGGGCGTTCGCGTCGAGGTCGAGCAGGACCTCACCGCTCTGGACGTCCACGACCTCGGCGGAGACACCGCTGCCCAGGGCCGGGTCGGCCAGCAGCGGGCCGAGCGTCGCGGCCAGCACCGCGGGGTCGGGGACGGGTGCCGCGGAGTCGAGCGAGGCGAGCACCGGCGAGGCGTCGCCGAGCTCGGGGAGGACCGCGTCGGGGATGGTCACCGTCTCTCCGCCGGCCGTCTCGTCCCCGCCGCTCAGCCCACCGGCGAAGGCGAGGCCACCACCGATGAGGACGACGACCAGCGCGACGACGGTCAGCGCGATGCGCCGACGGAACCGTCCGGTCTTGGCCGTGACGATCGTCGAACCGCTCGATGCGATGGTGCCCACCCCCCAAAAGGTGACCTCCGCAGAACACGCGAGGTCACCGTGCGCAAGACTAGGCGGGTGCAGTTCGACGTGACGGTAGAAATCCCGAAGGGCCAGCGGAACAAGTACGAGCTGGACCATGCCACCGGACGCATCCGCTTGGACCGGATGCTCTTCACCTCAACCCGATATCCGGCCGACTACGGCTACATCGAGAACACCCTGGGGCAGGACGGCGACCCGCTCGACGCCCTGGTGCTGCTCGAGGAGCCGACGTTCCCCGGGTGCCTGATCACTGTCCGGGCCATCGGCATGTTCCGGATGACCGACGAGGCGGGTGGGGACGACAAGGTCCTCACCGTGCCGGCGACGGACCCGCGCCAGTCGCACCTCAGGGACCTCACGGACGTGTCTGAGTTCGATCGCCTGGAGATCCAGCACTTCTTCGAGACCTACAAGGACCTCGAGCCGGGCAAGTCGGTCGAGGGCGCCAACTGGGTCGGCCGCGAAGAGGCCGAGGCGGAGATCATGGCCTCGCTCGAGCGCGCCAAGAACGAGGCCCCGCACCACTGACCCCCTGTCCCTGGCCCTCCGGGTCCCCGAGCGCACCGACGGCGGTTCACCTCTTCCGAGGTGGGCCGCCGTCAGCGTTCCCGGGCGCGGTCGCCCGATGCGCGCGAGGACAGGGTGCCCGGGAACGACGCAGCGGGCCCGTCCCGGAGGACGGACCCGCTGGCGTGAGGAGAGCCGCCTGTCGGAATCGAACCGACGACCTTCTCATTACGAGTGAGATGCTCTACCGACTGAGCTAAGGCGGCGGACGTGCCGACACAGACTACGGCACCCCCGCGGCCGTCCGGCGCAGGGGCGGGGGGCTATGCGGGGAGCCGAAGCGCCACGGTCAGCGCCTCCAGCGCGATCTGCGGCTTGACGTTCTGCTCCAGCGCCGTCCGGCAGTCGAGGATCGCGTCGATCCGCCGGAGCGCCCCCTCGGCGCCCATCAGCCGGGCCAGCTTGTCGGCGTCGGCCCGGCGGTCCGGGTGGTTCAGCGGCAGCTCGCCGGCGGGCGCCGCCGCCAGCACCAGCGCGTCGCGGTAGAGCCCGGCGAGGTCGACCAGCGCCCGGTCGAGGGAGTCCCGGCCGATCCGGGTGGCCCGCGACTTCTGCCGGCGTTCCAGCTCCTTGAGCTGGCCGGCACTCCCCCGGCTGGCGGCCACCACGCCCGGCCCGCGGGCACCGACGCCCAGGCTGTTCTTCAGCGCGTCGGTCTCCGCTCCGTCGAGGACCTCGGTCGCGGCCTCGGTCTCCTCCTTGGCCGCGCCGACCAGGTCGTCCGCGGCGTCCAGGCACGCGGCCAGCGACACCAGCCGCAGCGGGACGTCGAGCACCGCCTTGCGGGCCAGCCGCGCCTCCTCGTCCCGTGCCAGCCGGCGGGCGCGGCCCACGTGCCCACCGGACGCCGCGGCCGACCACGCGGCCAGGGCGGGGTCGACGCCGTCGCGGACGAGCACATCGGTGATCGCCTCGACCGTCGGCGTGCGCAGCGCGACGACGCGGCAGCGCGACCGGATGGTGACCGGGACGTCGTCCGGGTGCAGGCTCGGCGCGCACAGCATGACGACGGTGCGCGGCGGAGGCTCCTCGATCATCTTGAGCACCGCGTTCGAGGCGGACTCGCTCATCCGGTCGGCGTCCTCGACGATGATCATCTGCCAGCGCCCCTGGGACGGTGACCGGCCGGCCACCCGCACGAGCTCGCGCGCCTCGACGACACCGATCGACAGCCCGTCCGGGACGATCACCTTGACGTCGGCGTGGGTGCCGGCGAGCACGGTCCGGCAGGCGTGGCAGGTGCCGTCACCGCCGGCGGGGCACTGCAGCGCGGCCGCGAACGCCCGGGCCGCGACCGAGCGCCCCGACCCGGGGGGCCCGGTGAACAGCCAGGCGTGCGTCATCGCGGCCGGGTCGTCGACCGCGGCCCGCAGCTCGTGCACCACTGCGGGCTGGCCGATGACCCGCGCCCACACCCCCTCGTCCGCCGCGACGCTCATGGGTGCAGCTGGGGGGTCGCGCCGGTCTGGGCGTGCGGATGCGTGTGCACCGGTGTCGTGGCCGCGTCCGGCGCCCCGGCGGGCTGCGGGAGCGTCTGCAGCGGCAGGCCCGACAGCAGGTCGGTGACCCGCATCCGGATGGCGGCGGCCAGCTCGTCCGCCGGCCGGGTGGCGTCGAGCACGAGGTAGCGGTCGGGGTCGCTCTCCGCGAGTGCCCGGAAGGTCTGCCGCACCCGCTGGTGGAACTCCATCGACTCCGACTCCATCCGGTCGGCCACCGAGCGCCCCCGGGCCCGGGCCAGGCCCGTCTCCGGCGACAGGTCGAGCAGCACGGTGAGATCGGGCTGCAGACCGCCGGTCGCCCAGCGGGAGAGCATCCGGACGTCGTCGAGCGGGATCGTCCGGCCCGCTCCCTGGTAGGCCAGCGAGCTGTCCACGAAGCGGTCGGTGATCACCACCTCGCCGGACTCCAGCGCCGGCCGCAGCACGTCGTGCACGTGCTGGGCGCGGTCCGCGGCGTACAGCAGGGCCTCCGACCGCGCGGAGATGGCCGCCTGCGTCCGGTCCAGCAGGATGGCGCGGATGCCTGCGCCCGAGGCCGTCCCACCCGGCTCGAACGTCGTCCGCGCCACGAGGCCCTCGTCGGTCAGCCACTGCTGCAGCCGCTTGACCTGGGTGGACTTGCCGGCCCCCTCGCCGCCCTCGAAGGCGATCAGCACGCCGCCCCCGGCCAGCCGCCGGCGGGCCGTGGTGTCCCGACGCAGCGCGGTGACGACGTCGGCCAGCAGCGGCACGGGCCGGCCGTCGTCCATCTGCCGGTAGGCCAGCACGCCCACACCGACCGCCAGCAGCCCGGCCACGAACAGCATGATCCGCTCGCCCGTGATCGGCAGGGTGATCGCGCCGAGGTCCACCGAGTGCCGGCCGATGAGGCCCACACCGAACGGCACGACCGCCAGCGACAGGATCAGCGCGGCACGCACCAGGGACTGCACGAGGGCGAAGGTGCGGCCGCGCACGTCGTCCTGGATCTCGGTGCCCAGCAGCGTGAAGCCGGCCAGGTAGGCGATGCCGGCGAAGAACCCCATGAGGACGACGAGGACCAGCGCCACCCACAGCGTCGCGGTCCACGCCATGAGCACGACCATGATGCCGGCGCCGACGATGGCCAGGCCGAAGATCCGCTCGCGCGCCAGGTCGCGCGCCACGCTGGGACCGAACGCGATCCCCAGCCCCAGTCCGACGAACACGGCGCCGAACAGCAGCCCGTAGGCCGCGTCACCGCCGCCCAGTGCGTTCGCGTACGCCTGTCCGGTCGCGATGATCACACCGGCCGCGACGAAGGCGCCGGTGATCCCGACGACCAGCCCCCGGACCAGGGGCGTGTGCCCGGCGAAGGAGAAGCCGTGCCGCAGGGAGCCCAGGAAGCTCTCCTGCTCGCTGGTGCTGCCCGCCGCGCGCCGCCCGCTGATCGAGGGCAGGTTCCAGATGACGAACGCGGCGACGAGGAAGGTCAGCGCGTTCAGGTAGAGCGCGACGTCGACCTGGTCGACTGCCGGGAACAGCGTCTGCAGGCGCCCGCCGGTGGAGTTGAGCAGCGCGAACACGATCGCCGCCAGCACCGGGGTCAGCCCGTAGGTGGTGACCAGGGACAGCTGGTTGGCCGGCTCCAGCTGGTCCTTGCGCAGCATGTTGGGGACGGCGGCGTCCTTGGCGGGGATCCAGAACAGGCTGAACGCCTCGATGAGGAACTGGGCGATGAACAGCCACACCAGGGTGTCCACGATCGGGATGGAGGCGAACAGCCCGAAGCGGAGCACGTCGGTGACCACCATCGTCTTGCGGCGGTCGAACCGGTCGGCGAAGGCGCCGGCCAGCGGGCCCAGCACGATCGCCGGCAGCAGGCGGAAGAGCAGCACGCCACCGAGCGCGAAGTTGGCCGCCGCGAAGCCGTCCACCAGTGACGTGGCGGTCGCCGTGATGGCGAGCAGACCCAGCCAGTCACCGAAGCTGGACAGCGACATCGACAGCCACAGCTTGCGGAAGTCGCGCACCCGCAGCACCGCGCGGAGCCGGGCGACCAGCCCGACCGACGCCATCCCGCCCGAGGCCTGCTCGCCTGCCTCGCGTTCCGTCCCCGCGGCGGTCGGCGAGGGACCGGGTCGACCGGCGTCGACCTCGCCGAGCGGCACCGCCGCGTCCGCGGGCACCGGCGTGTTCGCCGGCGGCAGCCCGTCGGGCGGCGGCGTGGTCCGCTCGTCGGGTGCCGCCGGCTCCTCGCGCGGCGGCACCGGAGGCGTCGGGTCGGACTGGATCTCGGCTCCCCTGGTCGTGGGAACGGGGGACGGAGGCCTGCCCCCAGCGGGCTCACGGTACCGGCCACCGCCGACGATCCGGACCGCTTTCCGCCCGGCCCGGTCCGCGGGGCGCAACCGTGCGTTCCCGTTCACCCGCGGGAGGGCCGGCGTTCGCCGGGGATCGGCGCGGGCGGGCTGGACGCACGACCGGACGGCGCCTGTTCCGCCGCCGGTTCCCGGACCCCCTGAGCAGGGGTCCGGGACCGCTCAGCTGGTCGCGACCGGGTCGGCCGTCTTCTTCGCGGCCGTCTTCTTCGCGGCCGTCTTCTTCGCGGTCGTCTTCTTCGCCGGGGCCTTCTTGGCCGTCGTCTTCTTCGCGGCCTTCTTCTTCTTGGCGGGACCGGCGGCGCGGCGATCGGCGAGCAGCTCGGCGGCGCGCTCGATGGTGATCGACTCGACGTCGTCGCCCTTGCGCAGGCTGGCGTTCGTCTCGCCGTCGGTCACGTAGGGCCCGAACCGGCCCTCGCGCACCGTGACCACGCCCTCGGTGACCGGGTCCGGGCCCAACTCCTTGAGCGGGGCCTTCGCCGCCGCGCGCCCCCGCTGCTTGGGCTGGGCGAAGATCGCCAGCGCCTCTTCGAGGGTGATGGTGAAGAGCTTCTCCTCCCCCTCCAGCGACCGGGAGTCGGTGCCCTTCTTGATGTAGGGCCCGTAGCGGCCGTTGAGGGCCTGGATCTCCTCGCCCTCCGGCGTCGACCCCACGGTGCGGGGCAGCGTCAGGAGCCTCAGCGCGTCGTCGATGGTCACCGTCTCCGGCGACATGGACGCGAACAGGCTGGCCGTCCGCGGGGCCTCCTTGCTGCCCTCGGGGACGACGGTCGTGACGTAGGGGCCGTAGCGACCGGCCTTCACGACCACCGGCAGACCCGACTCAGGATCGGTGCCCAGCTCCCGGTCGCCCGACGGCGCCGCCAGCAGCTCGCGCACCTTCTCCTCGGTGAGCTCGTCGGGCGCGAGGTCCTCGGGGATGCTGACCCGGCCGCCGTCCTCGCCGGCCTGCAGGTAGGGGCCGTAGCGGCCGACCCGCGCCACCACCGGCTCCCCCTCGGCACTCGTCGCACGCAGCGGGATCGAGTTCACCCCGCGGGCGTCGATCTCCTCGAGCCGCTTTCCGATCACGTGCTTGAGGCCACCGGACTGCGCGATCGCACCCGCGTGCCGGCCCTCGCCGCCGAAGTAGAACTCGGTGAGCCAGTCGACCCGCTGCAGGTTCCCCCCGGCGATCTCGTCGAGCTCCTCCTCCAGCGAGGCGGTGAAGTCGTAGTCGACCAGCTGCGCGAAGTGCTGCTCGAGCAGGTTGACCACGGCGAACGCCACGAAGGAGGGCACGAGGGCGTTGCCCTTCTTCCACACGTACCCGCGGTCCTGGATCGTCTGCATGATCGAGGCGAACGTCGACGGGCGCCCGATGCCCAGCTCCTCCAGCCGCGCCACCAGGCTCGGCTCGGTGTACCGCGACGGAGGGCTGGTCGTGTGCCCCTTCGCGTCGAGCTCCCGGGCGTCGAGCTGCTGCCCGCGCTCCAGGCGGGGCAGCCGGCGCTCGGCGTCGTCGCTGCCGTGGTCGTCGTCGCCGGTGTTCTGCGCGCCCTCGTCACGGGACTCGACGTAGGCCCGCAGGAAGCCGGGGAAGGTGATCGTCCGGCCGCTGGCGGTGAACTCGACGGCCTCGTCGGTGGCGCTGCGGCCGGCCAGCCGGATGCTCACCGTCTGCCCGACGGCGTCGGCCATCTGCGAGGCGACGGTGCGCTGCCAGATCAGCTCGTAGAGCCGGAACTCGTCCCGCGCCAGCTCGGCGGCCAGCTGCCCGGGGGTGCGGAAGCTGTCCCCGGCCGGGCGGATGGCCTCGTGCGCCTCCTGGGCGCCCTTGGACTTCTTGCTGTAGCGGCGGGCCTCGGCCGGGACGTAGGCGTCGCCGTAGAGCTCGCGCGCCTGCTGCCGGGCGGCGTTGATGGCCTCCTCGGACAGGTTCGTCGAGTCGGTGCGCATGTAGGTGATGTGACCGTTCTCGTACAGCCGCTGCGCCACGCGCATGCTCTGCGCCGACGACCAGCCGAGCTTGCGTCCGGCCTCCATCTGCAGCGTCGAGGTGGTGAACGGCGCGTACGGGCGACGGCGGTAGGGCTTCTCGTCGACCCGGCTGACGGCGACCTGCCGGCCCTCCAGGCGTGCGGCCAGGCCCCGGGCCCCCGCCTCGTCCAGGTGCACGACCTCGCCGGTCGTGCGGCCGGTGGCGGCGTCGAAGTCCTTGCCGGTCGCGATCCGGCTGTCGTCGACGCTGACCAGCTTCGCCCGCACCGTGGTGGGCTCGCCCTCGTCGGCGCCGTCGGCCTTCCCGGGGACGGCGAAGGTGCCCTCCAGCGACCAGTAATCGGCGGAGTGGAAGGCCATCCGCTCGCGCTCGCGCTCCACCACGATCCGGGTCGCCACCGACTGCACGCGGCCGGCCGAGAGCTTGGGGAGCACCTTCTTCCACAGCACGGGACTGACCTCGTAGCCGTAGAGACGGTCGAGGATGCGGCGGGTCTCCTGCGCGTCGACCAGGGCGGTGTCCAGCTCGCGCGGGTTGGCGACGGCGCGGGCGATCGCCTCGGGGGTGATCTCGTGGAAGACCATCCGGCGGACCGGGACCTGCGGCTTGAGCGTGTCGATGAGGTGCCAGGCGATCGCCTCGCCCTCGCGGTCCTCGTCTGTCGCCAGGTAGATCTCGCTGGCGCTCTTCACCAGCTGCTTGAGCCGGTTGACCTGCTGCTTGCGGTCGGGGCTGACCACGTAGAGCGGTTCGAAGGAGTTGTCCACGTCGACACCGAGCCGGGCCCAGGAGGCGCCCTTGTACTCGGCCGGGACGTCGGCGGCGTTGCGCGGCAGGTCGCGGATGTGCCCGACGCTGGCCTCGACGACGTACCCGCTGCCCAGGTAGGCCGCGATCTTGGTGGCCTTGGTGGGCGACTCCACGATGACCAGCGGCTTGCCGCCGGCCGCGGCCGAGCTCCGCCGAGGGGGCTTGGTACCCCCAGCGGTGGGCTCGGTGCTCTCGCTCCCGGTCTGCGTGGTCTTCGTGGGCACGGTGCTCCTGTCGGTGGCGCCTGGTGGTGCGGGGTGCGGCCTGTCGGACTCTGCTCCGCCTCCGTGCCGGGGACCGGCGACGGGGGCCGCGGCCGCGGAAAGACCCCTCGGCCAGCCACGGTAAGCCACCCGGCCGAACTGGAGCCGGGGACGACCTCCCGTGGGCGTGCCGTTCCCCTTACCGAACGTGCATGGTGCGCCGCTGTTCCCGGGCGGGGAAGGTGCCTCCCGCCATGGGGTCAGCCGGGCGGCCGCCCGACGACCACCTCCCCCATCGCGGCCAGCGTGGGCCGGTCGCGGTCGAAGTAGCCCGAGTGGCCGGTCGTGGCGTCGGCGGGCAGGGCGGTCGAGCCGAACGACCGCGACCACGTCTCGGCGCCGAACCAGCCGATCCACGACACGGGGTCGGCCGGCGCTGCCGCGTCGTACACCTCGGGGACCTCCAGGCTCGCGGCGTCGTCCTCCATGCCGGGGCTGCCCAGCAGGACGACGGCGTCCGCCGCCAGCCGGCCCGGCCGGTCGGCGGCCTCGTCGAGGACCACCGTCCCGTAGCTGTGCCCGACGACCGTCGTCCGCGGCAACGGCGCACCGGCCGAGGCCCGCGCCGCGGTCAGTCCGCCCAGCGCCGCGTCCAGCGCCGCACCTCCCCGGGTGGCGGCTCGCCGGTTGCTCGCCGAGTAGAAGGTGTGCGGCGCCCGGTAGCCCAGCCAGGCCACCGTGGCGACGGCCACGCCCGGGTCGGTGTCCCTGGCTGCGGCACCGAGATCCCGCGCGTCACCGGCGACGCCGTGCAGATCGTCGAACGGGGAGACGTTCATGCCCGGGACGACCACCGCGACCGCCGCCGCGGTGTCGAGGTCGCCGAACGACAGCGCCACGCGCTCGCCGGCCAGATCCAGGAGGTGCAGCTGGGCCACACGGCCCGCGGCCTCCTCCTCGGCCAGCAGCGCGGCCACGACCCGGGCCGTCGCCCGCTGGTCGTCGTCGGCGCGCGGGTCCTCGATCGCGCGTCCGAGCGCGTGCCGGTTGGCGCGGTCCCTGGCCCACGCCGGCACGCCGTCGAGCGCCCCGACCGCCCCCGGGGCGGTGTGCACCAGCGTGAGGTGGGCGGCGACCGGGAGCGCCGCCCACCACCGGGCCACCGCCCCCGGGTCGGAATCGGCCGGGAGCCCGGGCGGTTCCGCGGTGCCGCTGACGAGGTCCGGCACCCCGGCCGGGCCGGCGACACCGCCCGCGGGCCCCAGCGCGTCCACGGCTCGTGCCGCCGCCGTCTCCGCGGCGGCCGCAGCGGCCAGCGCCTCCTCCGCCATCGCCACCGCGGGGGCCACCGACTCAGGGCCCAGCACCAGCCGGTCGACCGCGGCGGCGAGCGTGTCCTGGTCGGCGAGCGCGGCGGCCAGGGGCACCGGCAGCTGCGGTGCCAGGGCCAGGGCCGTCACCGCGCGCCCCGACGCGGTGTCCGCCTGCCGCACCAGTGAGCTGCACTCCGCGCGGGAGGCGGCGAACCCGGCGTCCGCGGCGGCCGCGGCGCTGGACAGGCGCAGGAGCACCCGCCCGGCCTGCGCCGCGGCGGGGCCAGCCCAGCACCCGTCGTCCTCCAGGGCCCGGACGACGGCGTCCAGGCGGCTCCGCCAACCCGGGAAGCCGTCGTCCAGCGCCGTCAGGGCGTGCAGTCCGCCCCGGAGCGCGGGCACGTCCCAGGCGGCCAGCGCCTGCAACCGGAGCGCATCGTCCTGGACCGCGACCGGGGTGGTCACGGCTCCCCCGCCACGGGCCCGCTCAGCACGCCTCGTCCCCGTCCGGGAGCACCGGACCGCCGAACCACCCTGCGTGGTCCTCGTCGGCTGCCCGGTAGGCGAGCACCGCGGCACGCAACGTGCCGGCAGCCGCGCCCGTCCCCTCCGCGAGGGCACCGGCCAGTGCGGCCCAGGCGATGGCCACGGCCCCGGCGGCCGCACCTTCCCGGCCGCCCAGGGCGGCGTCCAGGGTGCCGGCGGCGGAGCGGCAGCGGTTCCCGTCCGTGGCGAGCAGGGCGGCCAGCCGAGCCAGCTCGTCGGCGAGTGCGCTCAGCGCATCCGGTTGCACGGAGATCGTGGGAGCCATCGGCTGCCTCCTCGTCGGTCGTCACCCGTCCGGATCGGACGGGAGGCGGCGACGCTAGGCACGGGCGACGACGGCGGGCCGGCCGCCGTCCACAGTCGGCAGCGACGTCCACAACGCGCACCGCGACCCTCCCCCCGAGGCGTTCTCGGCGGGAGGGTCGCGGTGTGGGCGGGTCAGGGAGCGGTGGCGGTGAGCGATCCCGCGCCGGGCTCGGCCGGGACGTCCCCGACCACGACCGAGCGCCGCTTGGACACCACGACGGCCCCCACGATCACCAGCGTCGCCGCGAGGGCGATGCCGACCCGGATGACGTCGTTGGCGTCCTCGCCCACGGAGAGGCTGACGACGGCCGGGGCGATGATCAGCGCGACGAGGTTCATCACCTTGATCAGCGGGTTGATCGCCGGCCCGGCGGTGTCCTTGAACGGGTCGCCGACCGTGTCGCCGATGACGGTGGCGGCGTGCGCCTCGCTGCCCTTGCCGCCGTAGGCGCCGTCCTCGACCATCTTCTTCGCGTTGTCCCAGGCGCCGCCGGAGTTGGACAGGAAGACCGCCATCAGCGTGCCTGCGGCGATGGCCCCGACCAGGTACGCCGCGAGCGGGCCGAAGCCCAGCCCGAAGCCGACCGCGACCGGGGCGAGGACGGCGAGCAGGCCCGGCGTGGCCAGCTCGCGGAGCGAGTCCTTGGTGCAGATGTCGACCACGGCCCCGTAGTCGGGCTTCTCGCTGTAGTCCATGATCCCGGGCTTGGTGCGGAACTGCTCCCGTACCTCGAAGACCACCCGGCCGGCGGCCCGCGAGACCGCGCTGACCGCCAGGCCGGAGAAGAAGAACACCACCGCGGCGCCGATGATGGCCCCCACGACGTTGTTCGGGTTCACCAGGCTGAAGGCCTCCTGGAGCGTCGCACCCGCGGTGTCCCCGGCGTCCTCGAGCGCCACCTCCAGCTGGGCGTTGTAGGAGCCGAAGAGCGCCGTCGCCGCCAGCACCGCGGTCGCGATCGCGATGCCCTTGGTGATCGCCTTGGTGGTGTTCCCGACGGCGTCGAGGTCGGTGAGGACGCGCGCGCCCTCCTCGTCGATGTCGCCGGACATCTCCGCGATGCCCTGCGCGTTGTCGCTGACCGGACCGAAGGTGTCCATGGCGACGATGACGCCCGCGGTCGTGAGCAGCCCGCAACCGGCGAGTGCGACGGCGTAGAGAGCCGCACCGCCGCCGATCAGGAAGGCGCCGTAGACGGCGCCGCCGATGAGCAGCGCGGCGTACACGGCGGACTCCAGGCCCAGCGAGATGCCGGAGAGGATGACCGTCGCCGGGCCGGTGAGCGAACTGCGGCCGATGTCCTTGACCGGCTTGCGGCTGGTCTCGGTGAAGTAGCCGGTGAGCTGCTGGATCGCCGCGGCGAGCACGACACCGATGAGGACGGAGACGAAGCCGAGGACCTGGGGGCTGACCTCCATGTCGACGCCGTCGGAGATGGCCGGCAGGTAGGTGAAGGACGCCGCCGCGACGAGCACGAGGGAGACCGCGGCGGAGGTGAAGAAGCCGCGGTTGATCGGCGCCATCCCGCTCGCGTCGGTCTTCGCGGGCCGGGTGGCGAGCACCCCGACCATCGAGGCGATGACTCCGATCGCAGCGATCATCAGCGGGAACACCATGCCGACCGAGCCGAAGAAGACCTGTCCCAGGATCAGCGCGGCGACCAGCGTGACGGCGTAGGACTCGAAGAGGTCCGCGGCCATGCCCGCACAGTCGCCGACGTTGTCACCCACGTTGTCGGCGATCGTCGCCGCGTTGCGCGGGTCGTCCTCCGGGATGCCCGCCTCGACCTTGCCCACCAGGTCGGCGCCGACGTCGGCCGCCTTGGTGAAGATGCCGCCGCCGACGCGCATGAACATGGCCAGCAGCGCCCCGCCGAACCCGAAGCCCTCCAGGACGATCGGTGCGGTCTCGTCGAAGAGCAGCAGCACGAGTGCGGCACCGAAGAGGCCGAGGCCGATGGTGATCATCCCGACGACGCCACCGGTGCGGTACGCGGTGCGGAACGACGGCAGGTATCCGCCCGCGTTGGCGGCCGCGGCGACCCGGACGTTCGCGCGGGTGGCCAGGGTCATCCCGATGAAGCCGACCGCTGCCGAGAACAGCGCGCCGACGAGGAAGAAGATCGCGCGCCCGACGCGGGTCTCCCAGCCACCGTCGGCGACGGGCAGGACGAGGAGGAGCAGGAAGACGATGACGGCGAAGAAGCCCAGCGTCCGGAACTGCCTGCGCAGGAAGGCCGCCGCACCTTCCTGGACCGCCAGCGCGATCTCGCGCATCTTCACCGTGCCCTGGTCGGCGGCCATCACGGCTTTGACCAGATAGGCGGCGAAGGCCAGTGCGGCCAGCGAGATGACGAGGATGACGACGACCAGCGCCGTGTCCCCGCCGGACAGTGAACTGTCGGGCATGCGTTCCTCCCAGCGTCTGCTGCCGCCGGGAGGCGCCGGTGCTCCCCGGTGCGGCGGAGGGTGCTGTTGCGATGCGGACGGTGGCGCACCGCAACGGGAGCGAAGTGTAAGGGAGATCACACGATGTGCATCCCCCCTGAACGCTGCGTTCTTTTCCGGTGCCGCCAGGTCGGACGGCCACCCGGACGGGGTTGCCGGGAGGTGTGACAGTGGAGGTGCGGGATGCACCGCACACCCCGCCGCCCGACGGACCAGCAGCCGGGCACCCCGGTGGGCCAGCCCCTAGCGAGGAGGACCGGTGACCACGCTCCACCCGGCCCGCCCGGGAGCAGCCGCCGCGGGTGACGGAGCGCCGTCGCACGGCGATCCGGACGGTCCGCCGCCGGGCGCCGAGCTGCTGGCCGCCCTGCTCGCCGGCACCGCCGAGGAGGACCGCCCGGTCACCCACGTGCACTCCCTGCCGGTGCGCGAGCGCCGGACGCTGCCGTGGCCGGCCTGGGTCGACGAGCCGCTGCGCGAGCGCCTGCAGGAGCGTGGCGTGGCAGCGCCCTACGCCCACCAGGTGGAGGCCGCGCAGTTCGCCCACGACGGCCGGCACGTCGTCGTCGCGACGGGGACGGCGTCGGGCAAGTCCCTGGCCTACCAGCTGCCCGCGCTGAGCCGGCTGGCCGAGGACCCCCGGGCGTGCGTGCTCTACCTGGCCCCCACCAAGGCGCTGGCCCGGGACCAGCTCGCTGCGGTGGCCGCGCTGGCCGACCCCTCGGTGCGTCCAGCGGCCTACGACGGCGACACCCCCGGCGAGGAGCGCGACTGGGTCCGGCGGCACTCGCGGTGGATCGTGACCAACCCGGACATGCTGCACCGCGGGATCCTGCCCGCCCACCAGAAGTGGTCGAGCACCCTGCGCCGCGTCGCCTACGTCGTCATCGACGAGTGCCACGCCTACCGCGGCGTCTTCGGCTCCCACGTCGGGCACGTGCTGCGCAGGCTCCGCCGGATCTGCCGGCGGTACGGCGCCGAGCCGGTGTTCGTGCTGGCCTCCGCGACCGTCGCCGACCCCGCCGGTGCCGCCGGCCGGCTGGTCGGTGAGCCGGTGGTCGCGGTGACCGAGGACGGTTCCCCCCGCCCGGGGGCGACCTTCGCGCTGTGGGAGCCGCCGCTGACCGAGCACACCGGTGAGCACGGCGCTCCGCTGCGCCGGTCCGCGGCTGCCGACGCGGCGGGGCTGCTGGCCGACCTGGTGGAGCGGGGGGCCCGCACTCTGGCGTTCGTGCGGTCGCGGCGCAGTGCGGAGTCCGTCGCCGACCAGGCGCGCCGGCTCCTGCACGACCGCGGCCGGGAGGACCTGGTGCGACGGGTGGACTCCTACCGCGGCGGCTACCTGCCCGAGGAGCGGCGGGAGCTGGAGCGCGCACTGTCGTCCGGCGACCTGCTCGGGGTGGCGACCACGAACGCGCTCGAACTGGGCATCGACATCGCCGGCCTCGACGCGGTCGTGCTCGCCGGCTTCCCGGGGACGCTGGCCTCGCTGTGGCAGCAGGCGGGGCGCGCGGGCCGGGCGCAGCGGGAGTCGCTCGTGGTGTTCGTGGCCCGGGACGACCCGCTGGACCATTACCTCGCCCACCACCCGAAGGCGGTGTTCGGGCGGGCGATCGAGGCCACCGTCACCGATCCGGCCAACCCCTACGTGCTGGGCCCGCAGCTGTGCTGCGCCGCAGCGGAGCTGCCGCTGGTGGCTGCGGACCTGCCGGACTTCGGCGGGGCGGTCGCGGAGGCAGCGCTCGAGCAGCTCGTGGCCGACGGGCAGCTGCGACGTCGGCCCGCGGGCTGGTACTGGGCCGGACGCGGACGTCCCGACGTCGACATCCGCGGCAGCGGCGGTGAGCCGGTGGCGATCATCGAGGGCGCGACCGGCCGCCTGCTCGGCACCGTCGACGGTGGCGCCGCCCATGCCACCGTGCACGAGGGCGCGCTGTACGTGCACCGGGGTGAGACCTTCGTCGTCGACCAGTTCGACGTGGACGACGCCTGCGCCGCCGTGCACCCGGAGAGCCCGGAGTGGACCACGGTCGCCCGCGACATCACCGACCTCTCCATCGTGTCCCCCGGCCGGAGCCACCGGCTCGGCACGATCACCGCCCACACCGGTGTGGTGGACGTGACCAACCAGGTGGTTGCCTACCAGCGCCGCCGGCTGGGCACCGGGGAGGTGCTCGCCGAGTTCCCGCTCGACCTGCCCGCCCGGCAGCTGCGCACCCGTGCGGTCTGGCTGACTCTCAGCGACCGGGCGGTGGAGCGGGCCGAGGTCGACGAGACCGAACTGCCCGGCTCCCTGCACGCGGCGGAGCACGCCGCGATCGGCATCCTGCCGCTGCTGGCGACGTGCGACCGCTGGGATCTCGGTGGCCTGTCGACCGCGCTCCACCCGGACACCGGCACCGCGGCGATCTTCGTCTACGACGGGCATCCCGGAGGGGCCGGCTTCGCCGAGCGCGGCTTCGACGTGCTGCGCGAATGGCTGCAGGCGACCCGGGCCACCGTCGCCAGCTGCGAGTGCGACAGCGGCTGCCCCTCGTGCGTCCAGTCGCCCAAGTGCGGCAACGGCAACGACCCGCTGGACAAGGCCGGGGCGGTGCGCGTGCTGGACGTGGTGCTCGACGAGCTCGCGGCCGCCGGCGACCTGACTGCCGAGGACCCGGCCGCCGGGGATCAGCCTGCCGACGGCGTTGCCGCCGGCGACATCGCCACCGGTGCCGTCGCCGCCGGTGACATGGCCGCCGGTGACATGGCCGCCGGTGACGTGGCCGCCGGTGACGTCGCTGCGGCGCCCCGTCCCGCCGACCCGGAACCCGACCTCGTCTTCTGAGGCGGCGGCTTCTGAGGCGGCGGCGCCCGCGACCGCCGGCACGGGGCCGGCCCGGGCGCGGGCGGTCACCGTCCGCGAGCCGACCGGGGCCAGCCGCACCCGCACGCTGACGGTCACCTCGGCGACGCCGCCCGGCTCGAGGGTGCAGGCGTCCAGCCGGGCCCCGTTCTCCGCGGCGATCTCGCCGGCCACGGCGCACGACGCCGGATCAGCGAGCACCACCCGGCCGGCGGCGGCCAGCGCGGTGAGGTCCGCTGCGCTGCCCGCCCGGTGCCGGGCCACCGCGGCTGCACCCACCAGCACGGCGGCCAGTCCGACGAGCGCGAGGACACCGCCGAACGCCAGCACCCACACCGTGGCCGAACCGCGCTCGCCGTCGGTCCCCGCAGCGTCCCTCACGGTGGTCCACCGGGCTCGCGCTGCGCGACCGCCTCGGCCGACACCCGCGTGCGCAGCGGGACCGGGCCCAGCGGTGACACCTCGACGCCCACCGTCACCCGGACGCGGTCCCCAGCCGTGCGCAGGGTCGTGACCGCCCCGTCGGGCGCCACCCGTCCGGCCAGCTCGGTCACCACCGCGGCGGTCTCCCCGCGCGCGGCGGCGCGGGCGCCCTCCCGGGCGGCGTCGACGCAGCGCAGCTGCGCGCCGACCACGCTCACGGCCGCCACCGCGCAGAGCAGGACGAGCACCAGCACCGGCAGGACGACCGCCGTCTCGGCGGTGACCATCCCGGACTCGTGGTCGGCCTCCCGGCGGCGCACCCGCCGGACGTCCCGCGGGCCGGGCACGTCAGGCGAGCGTGGCGAGCGCGCGGTCGACCAGGTCGGTCAGGCCGTCGACGACGGAGTCCCCGGTCACCACCCGGTAGAGGACGGCTGCGAAAGCGCATGCGGCCACCGTGCCGACGGCGTACTCCGCCGTGCTCATGCCCGCCTCGGGCTGCTCCTGCAGGACCGCGAGCCGACGGTGAAGGGCGTCGCGGGCCCGAGACCAGCGCACCGCGGCGCCGGTCGGGGCCTGCGCCGGCTGGTCGCCGGAGGGCTCGGGTGCGGATGCGGGGGTGCTGGGCATGGTCGTCTCCTGGCGTCGGGGCTCGTTGGTCGGGCCGTGCACCGAGCCTCGGGGCCGCCGGCCCGCCGACCCATGGCCTCCCGCCATCTGTGGAGGACGCCCGCCGCTGTGGACATCCGGGCAGCCGGGCGCGGCGCCTCAGCCGAAGACGTCCCCCGCGATGCCCAGCACCAGCGGGGCCACCCCGAGGCAGACGAACGCCGGCAGGAAGCAGGCGCCCAGGGGCGCGAGCACCCACACCCCGGCCCGCTGCACGGCCACCTGGGTGTCGGCGCGCGCGGTGGCCCGGCTCTCGGCGGCCAGCGTGCGCAGGGCGCCGGCGACCATGGCTCCCGACTCCCCCGCCCGCACGAGCACCCGCCCCAGCGCGGCCAGCTCCTGCGGCACCTCCGCCCAGGCGCGCCGCGGATCGGCACCCAGCCGGGACAGGGCGGCGACCGAGCGCAGGTGGCCCCCCAGCGGTCCGCCGACGGCACCGCCCACCGCCTCGAGCGCTCCCTCCACGGGCAGCCCGGCGATCAGGCAGACCCCGAGCAGATCGCACGCCGCAGGAAGATCGCGCACCAGCGCCGACCGGTCGGTCCCCGCATCGTCGGGTGCTCGTGCGCGCAGCACCCGTTCGACGACGACGGCGAGCACCGCGCCCGCCAGCAGCCCGACGAGCCCGCCCACGAGCAGGGCGCCGGCCGCACCCGGGGCCGCCGCGACCAGCCACCGGCGCAGCCGCTCCCGTGTCGCTGCCCGGTGCGGTGCGCGGCTGGGAGGGGCGTCCTCGACCGGTCGCAGGGCCGACCACCGGGCGGCACCGGCCCCGCCGACGCCGGGCCACAACGCCAGCGCGACCGCGAGGACCAGCAGAGCCGGCCAGGCCCGGTCCGGCGTCACCACCGGGAGCGGGGGCGACTCACCGCAGAGCCCGTCGGACGAGCCGGTACGACCAGCTGAGGCCGGCCGCCTCCAGCGCCACCCCGCCGACCAGCAGCACCTGCCCCACGCCGGTGGTCGTCAGGATCCGCCAGGGATCGGCCCCCACGCCGCTGCCCATGAGCAGTCCGAGCAGCGGGAGACCGGCGAGCACGGCTGCGCTCGCCCGTGGGCCGGCGGTCGCTGCCCGCAGCTCGCCGCGGTGCCGGGCGCGGGCGCGCAGGTCGTCCTCCACCGCGGTGGCCACGGCCGCCAGCGAGCATCCCGTACGCATGCTGAGGCGGGTGGCGGCGGCGATCCTGCCGAGGGCGTCCCCCAGTTCGCCGGACGCCCCGCCGACGGGCTCCTCGGGCGCCTGCACCGCACGGACCAGCAGCCGGCCGGCCTCCGCATCCCCGCACGCCTGACCGGCCGCTGCCGCGGCCACCGTCAGGGAGCGGCCGCTGCGCAGATCCGCGGCCAGTGCTCCGAGGCCGTCCGCCAGTCCGCGGAGCCCGGCGTCTTCCAGGACGGCGGCCCGGCGCCCGGTCCACGCACGCAGGCCGGCCACCGCCGCCGCGGCGCCCAGGGCTGCGACCAGCGGAGTGCTCACGGCCGCGCCGGCACCCGCAGCCAGCACGGCGACCAGAGCCGTCGACGGGCCGGCCGTCGGGAGGACGCCGGTCGACGGGCCGCCCGTCGACGGCTCAGGCAGCCGTCCGGCAGCCCGCCGGTCGGGCCAGAGCAGGAGCGCGGCAGCCGAGGCGAGCAGCATCCCGGTCACCGGGGAGCCGTCGTGTCCAGCAGGGCCCGCAGCCGGTCACCTGCGGGACACGGGCCGCCGTCGGCCCGCCAGCCCGGCTCCACGACCACGAGGTCGCCGGCACGCCGCAGGACGCCGAGCTCGTGGACCCTCCGGCCCGCGGGCGTCCGGCGCAGGTGCACGACGACGTGCAGGGCAGCGGCCGCAAGGCTGTGCACCGCGGCCCGGTCGAGCCCGGCGGCCACACCCAGCGCCTCCAGGCGGGCCGGCACCTCGGCGGGGCGGTTGGCGTGCAGGGTGCCGCAGCCACCCTCGTGGCCGGTGTTCAGCGCGGCGAGCAGGTCGCCCACCTCGGCGCCCCGCACCTCGCCCACGACCAACCGGTCCGGCCGCATCCGCAGGGCCTGGCGCACGAGGTCGCGCAGGGTGACCTCACCGACGCCCTCGACGTTCGGCGGCCGGGTGAGCAGCGCGACGACGTGCGGATGCGCGGGCGCCAGCTCGGCGGCGTCCTCGCAGGTCAGCAGCCGCTCGGTCGGACCGACCTCGCCCAGCAGCGCGGAGAGCACCGTCGTCTTCCCGGACCCGGTACCTCCGGTCACGAGGAAGGCCAGCCGACCCTGCACCAGCGCGCGCAGCAGCTCGGGGCTCTCGCCGGGCAGCGCCCCGAGCGCCTCGAGGTCGGCGAGACTCCGGGAGCAGCGCCGCAGCACCCGCAGCGACAGCGAGGTGCTGCGCGCCACCGGCGCGAGGACGGCGTGCAGTCGGGTGCCGTCGGGCAGTCCGACGTCGACCCAGGGCGCGGCGTCGTCCAGCCGGCGTCCGGCCGCCGCGGCCAGGCGTACGGCGAGCCGGCGCACGGCGGCGTCGTCGGGAAAGCGGACACCGGTGAGTTCCAGCCCCGCCCCGCGGTCGATCCACACCCGGTCGGGGGCAGCGACGAGCACGTCGGTGACCTCGGGCAGCCGCAGCAGTGCCTCGAGCGGACCCGCACCGGCCAGCTCGTCGACCGCGTCACGGACGGCCCTCAGCACGTCGTCGTCCCCGAGCAGCCCGCCGCTCTCCTGGCGGACGACCGACGCGACGTCGGCCTGCGTCGGCATACCTGGCTCGAGCGCCAGGCGGGCGCGGACGCGGTCGAGCAGGCCGGCGCTCACGCGGCGGCCTTGCGGACCCGGGCCAGCGCACGCCTCGCGACGCCGCCGAGTGGCGTGCGCGGTGCGACGGCCGGCACCTCACCGCGCTCGCTCCGCGGCACCGCGCTCCGGTCGTGCCGCAGCTCGGCGAGCACGGGCCGTCCGACGACGTCGGCCACCTCGTCGGTGGACAGGCCGCCGGGTACCGGACGCACGACCAGTTGCGCCGTCGTCCACGGCGAGCCGGGCCCCGACACGAGCAGGCGCGCCGCACCGGCCGCGCGCAGCCGGGCAGGGACCACCAACAGCGCGAGGTCGGCCTCGGCGAGCACCGCGTGCGTCGTGGCGCAGAACCCGTCCGGACCCGGCCGGGGCAGGTCGACCACGACGGGCGCCCCGTCGGTCCGGGCGGCCTCGACCACTGCCTGGACCGCCTCCTCGGGCAGCGGCGCGTGCACGGATCGCGAGGCGGCGAGGACGTGCACGCCGGCCACCTCGGGCAGGCACGCGCGGAGCGCCTCGCCGGAGACGCGGCCCCGGAGCCCGGTGAGCTCGGGCCACCGCAGGCCCTCGGCCCGTTCGGCGCCGAGCAGCAGGTCCAGCCCGGCACCCCAGCCGTCGACGTCGACCAGGACGGCGCCCGGTGCGGCGGCCACGGCCAGTGCGGCGGCCACGGTGCTGGCGCCGGCGCCCCCGCACCCGCCGCCGACGGCCAGCAGCCAGCCGCGTGCGACCGGGGTGCGGACCGCGGCGACCGCGCGGGACAGCAGCCACCCCTCGTCGGCGGGCAGCAGCGCCACGCGTTCGGCGCCCACCTCGACCGCCGCCGCCCACTCCTCCGGGGGCAGCTCCGCGCGGGCGGCGACCACGACGCCGGGCCGGCGTCCCAGTTCCCGCACCACCGCCGCACCCACCACGTCGGCACCCAGCACGACCAGCGGCGCGGTGCGGTAGGCGCGTCGCAGCGGTGCACCGCCGACGGCTATCTCGGGTTCCGTGCCGGCCGCGGCCAGCACGCGCAGCAGGTCGTCGAGCAGCTGTTCGTCACGGCTGACCACCAGGGGGCGGGGCGACGGGTCGGATGACTTGGGAGCGGAAGGCACGGCAGCGAGCCCACCCGAGCGTGGGCGAACAGTGCCAGATCCGGGCCCGAACTGTGGATGACTCCTTCGGGTGTGGACGGCGCGCGCGGTCTGTTCCACCTGCCGGGCCCTACTAACCTCATGCCTCGTGACCCGCGGAGCGGCGTTCTTCGATCTGGACAAGACGATCATCGCCAAGTCCAGCGCCCTGGCCTTCGGCCGTCCGTTCTTCCAGGGCGGGCTGATCAACCGGCGCACGGTCCTCAAGACCGCGTACGCCCAGTTCGTCTTCTCCCTCGCCGGCGCGGACGCCCAGCAGATGGAGCGGCTGCGCGCGCAGATGACCGCCATGGTCACCGGCTGGGACGCCGCCGCCGTCCAGGAGATCGTCCGCGAGACCCTGCACGAGATCGTGGACCCGCTGGTCTACGCCGAGGCCGCCGACCTCATCGAGGAACACAAGGCGGCCGGGCGGGAGATCGTCATCGTCTCCAGCAGCGGGGCGGAGATGGTCGAGCCGATCGGCGAGATGCTGGGAGCCGACCGCGTGGTCGCCACCCGCATGGTCGTCGAGGACGGCCGGTACACCGGAGAGATCGACTTCTACGCCTACGCGGAGAACAAGGCCGCCGCGATGCGCGAGGTGGCAGCCGCCGGCGGCTACGACCTCGCCGACTGCTACGCCTACAGCGACTCCGTGACCGACCTGCCCATGCTGGCGGCGGTCGGGCACCCCACGGCGGTCAACCCCGACCGCGGCCTCCGCAAGGCCGCCCTGCAGCAGGGCTGGCCGATGCTGCGCTTCGAGCGGCCGGTGAGCATGCGGTCCCGCTTCTCCGTGCCGGCTGCCCCGATGGTCACCGGCGCGGCGGCGATGGGCGTGGGCGCGGCCGTGGTGGGGCTGGCCTGGTACGCCCGGCACCGGACGGCCCGGCCGATGGTCCCGGAGACGCCGGGTCCGCTCAGCGGACGTCGCCGGCGCCGCGGGGCCTGACCTCCCCGACCACCGGAGCGTCACCGGGGGCCGGCTGGGCCGGTTCCGGCGAGGCGCCGTCCGGCCCGCCGGCGCGTCGTCCATCCTGCGGACGTGTTCACCGCGGTCGTCGCCTGGCTGGCGGTCCTGGCCGTGGGCGTGGCTGCCCTGCTCCTCGGCCGGTCCGTGCGGACCGCACCGCGCCGCCGGCGCCGCCGGCGGGCCGCGCGCATCGGCCTCTTCCTGTCACTGTCCGGCCCGTGGCTGTCCGTGCTCGCGGCGCTCGGCTACGGAGCCCTCACCGGCGCCTGGCTGACGGCAGCGGCCGCCGGGGCGATCGCCGTGACCGTCGTCGCGCTGACCGGCCTGGTGCTCGCGCCGCGCTGACCCGCGGCGCCTCGGCCGGGCGCGCGCCGTCAGCCGCGCAGCAGGCTCTCGCAGATCGCCAGCCCCTCCAGGGCTCCGTGCTCGGTCGCCTGGCAGCAGTGCACCAGCCAGCGGGCGAGGCCGGCGGGTTCGCCGGAGGTGTACCCGGCCAACGCCTCGGCGTAGGCCGCGGCGCCCAGTTCGGCGAAGCCGACCTCCGGGGCGGACACCGCCTTGGGGTCCAGCCCGCGGGTGATCCCGGTGAGCCGGCCGGCGGCGCGGGCGACCAGTCCGTCGGCCACCCCGAAGGGAGCCAGAGAGGCGATCTCGCCGTGCACGAGCGCGGCCACGATGACCGCCGGCGCCGACGTGCTACCGGTGACGAGCGAGAACAGCCCGGACAGCCGGGGGCCGGCGTGCGGCGAGGGCCGGCCGAGGTCGGCCGGCTCGACCCGGTCGCTGGCGGCCAGCAGGTGCATGCGAGCGAGCACCTGCCCCGGCGCCCGGGGCCAGGTGTCGATCATGCCGCCGAGGCCGGCGGACAGCCGCAGCGCGCCCTGCACGACCGGGTCGTCGACGGCGCCGGCCCGGAGCTCGGCCAGGGGCACGTCGACCCCCTCGAGGGCGGCCGATGCACGGGCGCCGCGCAGGGCCGACTCGGTGCTCACGCCCGCGGACTCCCGCCGCAGCACCTTGTGGCCGAGCAGCCGGTCGACGCCCGCACGCGCCTGGTCCGCGGCCACGCGCACGCCGGGCAGCTCGAGCAGGGTGGCCAGCGGATCGGGACCACTCGCGGCGGCGGCGCGTGCGGCGCCGGGACGGACGGGGATGCTCACGTGCTCTCCTCGCTGCGCCCGTCGGTCGGTCCGGCCGGCGCTGCTGTGCTGGTGCGCGCCCGCCTGGGGAACGGCCGCGACGACGACGGTACGAGGCGCGCTCCCCGCGCCGCCGGCCACCTGGTTACGCTTTCATCCACCATGGCCCACCCGTTGACGCTGCTGCTCGTCCGCCACGGCCAGAGCGAGTGGAACGCCGCGGGACTCATGCAGGGGCAGACGCCGCACATCCCGCTCACCGCGCTCGGGCGCAGCCAGGCCGAGGAAGCGGCCGAGGAGCTGGCCGGGCTCTCTCCCGGCGTGCTCATCAGCAGCGACCTGCTGCGCGCCGTCCAGACCGCGGACAGCTGCGCGCAGGCGACCGGCCTGCCGGTCGTGACGACGCCTGCTCTGCGCGAGCAGGGATACGGCGTGCTGGAGGGCCGGCCCTCGCGCGAGCTGTGGGACGTCGTCGACTGGAGCGACGCCCAGTGGTCGGCCGAGGGCGGCGAGAGCCTCGCGGAACTGCACGGCCGGGTCGAGGCCTACCTCAAGGACCTCTGCGCCGAGCCCCCCGCCGACGTGATCGCACTGGTCACCCACGGCGACACGATCCGTGCGATCCAGGCCGTGGTGGCCGGCCTCGGTCCCGATGCGATGCCGGCGGTGACCCCGCACAACGGCAGCATCACCCGCCTGGAGTTCTGCCCGTGACAGCCGTCGTCCGACGGCGACCCTGCGGCACCCCGGGGGCCACCGGCAGCAGGTCCACCGGCAGCAGTTCCACCGGCAGCAGGTCCACCGGCAGCAGTTCCACCGGCAGCAGTTCCACCGGGAGCAGTTCCACCGGGAGCAGGCCCACCGGCAGCTGGTCCACCGGGAGTCTGCGCACCCGCCCTCGGCCGACCGGGCCGCTCCAGCAGCCCGGATGAGGCTCACCGGCCCGCTGGAGTCGGCGGCGCTGCTCACCGCTCTGCCGGTCCCCGCCCGCGCGGCGACCTCGACCCGGGGGGTGCTGCCCTGGGCGCCGCTGGTCGGCGTCGTGCTGGGCGGGATCGCGGCCGGGGCAGCCGAGGCCGGCGCCCGCGCGGTCTCCCCGTTGACCGGGGCAGTGCTCGCCGTCGCCGTCCTGGCGCTGCTCACCCGCGGGCTGCACCTCGACGGGTTGGCCGACACCGCGGACGGCCTCGGTCCGCTGCGCGGCCGCGAGCGGGCCCTGCAGGTCATGCGCCAGAGCGACATCGGCCCGTTCGGCGTCGCCACCCTGGTGCTGACCCTGCTGCTGCAGGTGGCCTGCCTGGCGGCGCTGCTGCCGCAGGACGGTGGCTGGCTCGCGCTCTGGGCGGCGGTCGTGGTCGCCCGGCTGGTCATGACCCGCACCGGCCTGACGGGGGTGGCCATCGCGGACGGGTCGTCGCTGGGCCGCACCGTGGCCGGCACCGTCTCCACGGCGTGGCTGGCCTCGGCCGCCGTCCTGGTCGTGGTCCTCGCCGCTCTCAGCGCGGCCGCGGTGGCCGGAACGGGACGGGCCGCAGGGCTCGCCGGCGCGCTCGCGATCGGCGTCCTCGCGGCCGAGGTCCTGCACCGCCGCGCGCACCGCCGACTCGGCGGCACGACCGGGGACGTCATGGGTGCGATGGGCGAGGTGGCGACGGCGGCGACCCTGCTGGTCGCCGCCGCCCTCTGGTAGCCGCCTGCCTGCCTGGCCCCGGGCGCAGAGCCCCGGGCGCAGAGCCCCGGGCGCAGGGCGGTCAGGGAACCGTGGTCAGCGCCGTCGCAGGAGTCCGCCGACCAGCCCGCCGAGGCCTCCGGAGGAGGCCGGCGTGGCACGGCCGCGCCCCCGACCGCCCCGCCCGACCGCGCCCTTGGCGGTGGACCGGCCCATCCCCCGCCCGGTCCGGGCGGTCCCACGTCCGCCCCGGGCCGCTCCGCGCGCTGCGCCTTCGGCTGTTCCCATCAGTCGTCCGAGGATGCTCATGGGAGTGGGGATGCCCACCGGAGCGCCTCCTGAAGCACCCCCCGGTGCCCTCCGGCGTGGCGTGACGACGCGTCGACGCCCAGCAGCCGACCGGGGCAGCGCCAGCACGTGCAGGGGTAGCAGGCCAGGTCAGGACGCCGGTGCGCCGAGAGCGTCGGCCATCCGGTGGTGCGGAACCGCCTCGGAGTGCCGGCTCTGCCGCTCCAACGTGCGGGCGAGCGCACGCCGGGCCCACCCGTTGGCCGGGGCCAGGTGCACCAGCCGGATCAGCGCCTCCTCGGCGCGGGCGAGCTGGGCCGAGCCGAAGTAGGCGCGCGCCAGCGCCTCGAGGGCCGCCTGGTTGGTGGGCTCGCCCTCGACGACGGCCTCCAGGATCCGGGCCGCCTCGGTGGGCTGGCCCATGGCCAGGAAGAGGTCCGCGCGCAGGAACTCGGAGTGCAGGTCGATCTCGAACGGCTGGTTCACGCTTCGGTGAACGCGGCGGGGCCCCGACGACTTCCCCGCCCCGGCGCGGCGACCGGCCCGACACGCGCCGGTCGCATCCGAACCCGTGCGGGGAGACGAAGAGCGGGCATCGACCCCGACCGAGGAGTCACCATGCAGCTTCGCCGCCTTCCCTCCCTGCGGACGCCGCGGGGGTCCGCGCCGACCAGGGACGCCCGCCCCACGGACGCCCAGCCCACGGACGCCCAGCCCACCGGCGGGCATCCCACGGACGCCCACCCCACCGACGGGCACGCCACCGCCGCCCACCCCACCGGCGAGCACCCCACCGACGGGCACGCCACGACCGCCCACACCGACGGGCACGCCACGGACGAGCACGGCCGCCGGTACGACCCACGGGTCTTCGCCGTCCAGCGGGTCGGCGCCCTCGCCGTCGCCGCGGTGATCCTGGTGTTCGGCCTGCTCGGGTTCGCGGGCGGTCTGGACTTCTTCTCGACCGACGGCGAGCCGATCCTCGGCCTGTCGTCGAACGGCCTGCTCTCGACCGTCTCGGTCCTCACCGCCGGCGTGCTCGTCCTCGCTGCACTGCGCAGCCCGCGGACCGCCTCGACGCTCATGATGGTCGTCGGGATCCTCTTCCTCCTCTCCGGCCTGCTGAGCCTCGCCGTGCTGCGCACCGACGCGAACCTGCTGGCCTTCGAGATCGAGAACGTGATCTTCGCCGAGGTCACCGGGCTGGTGCTGCTCCTCCTGGGCGCCTACGGCCGGGTGAGCGGGAACCTCCCGCCCGACAGCCCCTACGCCCGCCCGCGGCAGGACGACGACGACACGGACGACGGCACCGACGGCGTCCCGTCGACGCCGGAGGAGTTCGCCGCCGAGCGGGCCATGCGCGAGGCGGAGATCGCGGTCGTCAACCACACCGCCACCCCCGACCAGCGACGCCGGGTCGAGGCCATGGCCCGGGTGCACAGCCGCGGCGACCGGCGCCGGGTGTGGATGGAGATGCACTGAGCTCAGTCGTCCTCGGGCTCGGGGAAGCGGGCACCGGCGGCCAGCCGCGCACCGGCGTCGACGACCGCCCGGTGGCCGACCAGCGTGATCTCGCCGTCGCCCCCGACGGTGGCCGACTCGCCGATCTCCGCCCCGTCGTCGAGCACGGCGCGGGTCACCGTCGCCCCGGCGCGCACCCTGACCCCGGGGAGCAGCACCGAGTCCACGACCGTGGCGCCCTCCTCCACGACGACGCCCGGCGACAGCACGGAGCCGCGCACCTGGCCGGCCACCCGCGTGCCACCGGAGACCAGGCTGTGCTCCACCTCGGCCCCGCGCAGCAGCCGCGCCGCGCTGTGCCGGCCGCCGCGGGTGCGGATCGCCCAGAGCGGGTCGTCCAGATCCAGCGGCGGCTGCTCCTGGATGAACTCGCGGTGCGCCTCCCAGTAGGCCGGGACGGTGCCGACGTCGCGCCAGTACCCCTCGAACGGATGGGCGCGGGCCAGCCCCTCGGCGGTCTGGTCGGGCAGCAGCTGCGTGCCGAGGTCCTCCAGCCCCTCCTCCCCCGAGTCCCGGGCCAGCGCCTCGAGCCGGTCCAGGGTCGCCGTCGGCGAGAAGACGAAGACCTCGTTGGTCGCCGTCGTCGTCGCCGGTTCCTCGGGCTTGTAGGCGTAGCCGGTCACCCGGCCCCCCTCGCCGACCTCGACGATCCCGTAGCGGGAGGCGTCGTCGGCGGCGACCTCGGTCGTCACCATGGTGACCTCGGCGCCCGAGCCGAGGTGGGCCTCGGCGACCTCCCGGTAGTCCAGCTTGTAGACCGCGTCGGAGCTGGCCACGACCAGCGCATCGGGCGCGAAGTCCCGGATCTGGGCGGCCTGGCGCCACAGCGAGTCCGCGGTGCCGGTGTTCCACCCACCGCGCTCGGTCCCCCGGTACGGCGGCAGCGTGAGCAACCCGCCCACGCTGCGGTCCAGGTCCCACGGCCGGCCGTTGGCGAGATGCGTCGAGAGCGACGTCGGGTGGAACTGGATGGAGACCCAGACGTCGGCGATGCCGGAGTGCAGGCAGTTGCTGAGCGGGAAGTCGATCAGCCGGTAGACGCCCGCGAAGGGCACGGCCGGTTTGGCCCGGTGGTCGGTGAGCAGCTCGAGGCGGCCCCCCGCTCCGCCGGCCAGCACGAGGACGAGGATGCGGGGAAGCGCCATGCGCCGCCCCTACCCGGCGGTCACGGCCGGCACGCCCCGGCCGACACGCGGCGGCGGGAATCGGACCCCGGGCGGGCGGCTTCCTGTCTGTCGTGCCCGAGTCCCGTCGCCTTCCCCGGACCCCGGCCTTCTGGTCGGTGGCCGTCCTCATGGTGCTCATGCTGGCGGCGTCGGGCGTGCCGTCCCCGCTGTACCGGGTCTACCAGGAGGAGTTCGGCTTCGGTCCCGGCGTGCTGACGACGGTGTTCGGCATCTACGCCGTCGCGCTGCTCGCCTCGCTGCTCGTGGTGGGCGGCCTGTCCGACCACGTGGGCCGGCGGCCGGTGCTGATCGCGGCCTTCCTGCTCGAGGCCGTGGCGATGGTGCTGTTCCTGGCCGCCGACGGTGTGGGCTGGCTGCTGGCCGCGCGGGTCGTCCAGGGGCTGGCCACCGGTGCGCTCACCAGCACGCTGGGGGCAGCGCTGCTGGACCTGCAGCGTGCGGAGCGCCCGTTGGGGCCATTCATCAACAGCGCCTCGCCGGGCCTCGGGCTCTCGATCGGAGCGGTCGCGGCGGGCCTGCTCGTGGAGTCGGTGGCCGCACCGGACACGTGGGCGTTCGGGGTGCTCGCGGGCGTGTTCGTGCTGGCCGCGTTCGGCGTGATCCTGCTGCCGGAGAGCTCCCCGCGGACGGCCGGGGCCGTGGCGTCCCTGCTCCCGCGCGTGCACGTGCCACCCGCTCACCGGCGGGCCTTCGTCGTCGCGCTGCCCCTGCTGATCGCCTGCTGGTCGCTGGGCGGGCTGCACGCCTCGCTCGGCCCGTCGCTGGTCGCCGACGTCTTCGCCGTCGACAACCACCTGGCGGGCGGGCTGCTGATCCTGGCGCTGAACGGCACCGGCGTCGCCGGTTCGCTGGCGCTGCGCACGACCGCCCCCGAGCGCGCGATGCTCGTCGGCGCGCTGGTCGTCGCCGGAGGCGTCACCGGCACCCTCGGCGCCCTGCTCACCACCTCCGCCCCGCTGCTCTTCGGCGCGGCGGTCGGCACCGGTTTCGGGTTCGGCGCCGCGTTCCTCGGCGCCGTGGGCACGATCACCGCGGGCGTGGAGCCGGGGCGCCGGGCCGGCCTGCTGGCTGCCATCTTCGTCGTCGGCTATCTGGCGTTCAGCCTGCCGGCCATCGCCGCGGGCATCGCGTCGGGGCACGTCGGGCTGACCCGGACGACCGAGGTCTACGGCGTCGCCGTCGTCGTCCTCGCGCTGCTGGCCGTGGCCGGCCTGCTGCGCGCCCGGCGGACCGCCGGGTCGCTCGTCCCCCTCGAGCGGCCCCGGCAGGTCCCCGCTCAGCTCCCCGGGTAGGGGGTGACCTTCAGGGCCCGGGCCAGCCGGGCGGCGTTCGCGGCCAGCGTGGCGGTGGTGGAGGCGACCGCCTCCGGGGTCTCGTCGAGGTCCATGTAGTCGGTGCTGCCCATGGCGTGGTCGTTCCAGTAGGTGCCGCCCTGGGACGGGATCGTGAAGCCGATGTCGTTCAGGCCCTGGAAGAGGTCGGCGGTGATCTTGTGGGCGCCGTCCTCGTTGCCGACGACGGCGGTCACCGCCACCTTGCCGGCGACCAGCGGCCGGCCGGAGTCGTCGGTCTCGGACAGCTCGCCGTCGAGGCGCTCGAGCACCCGCTGGGCGACGCTGCTCATGTGCCCGACCCAGGTGGGCGTGGAGACGATCAGGATGTCGGCGGCCATCATCTGCTCGCGGATGGCCGGCCAGGCGTCGCCCTCGCCCATGTCCACCTCGACGCCGGGCTTGACGTCGTGGTCCACGACGCGGACGACGTCGCCGGTCGCCCCGTGCTTGCCCAGCTCCTCGAGGATCTGGCGGGCCATGAGGTCACTGCTGGACGGCGCGGGCGAGGGCTTGAGGCTGCAGACGAGGGCGAGTGCGCGGAGCGGTGTCGATTCGGTCATGCGCCATCAGGTGCCCCGTCACCCGCCGCTCCCACACATCAGCGGCGGACGGCGTCGACGAAGTTGCGCACCCGCTCCCGCAGCTCCGCGGCCCGCTCGGCGACGACCTCGTCCGGGTTCCGGTCCTGCAGCCACGGCGGGATCTCCGTCCGCACGCGGTCCGCGCAGCCGAGGTCGGCGCACATGTAGGTGCCCACGGTGTTCCCGTTGCGCCCGGCAGCACCGGTCCGCTTCGCCGTGAACAGCGAGACGGCGTCCCCGGTCTGCCCCGTCTGGCAGAGCAGGCACATCGCCGCGGTCCGGCTGGACATCCTCGTGTCGGCGGCCCGGACGGCGATGCCCACGGGGCCGTCGCCGGCGTCGATGACCAGGTAGCCGCGCAGCGGCGCCTTCGGGTCCCGCCAGCCGAGCAGGTCCAGGGCGGCCCAGTCCAGCTCGGCGAAGTCCCTCGGCAGCGCCAGACCCTTGGCCTCGCCCTGCGAGCAGTTGACGAACGAGCGGCGGACCTGCTGCTCGGTGAGGGCGTGCACGATCGATCTCCTTGCGTGGGGGGACGGCCCATGGTGCGCGCCGCGGGCCGGCCGATCACGCCATTTTCGACAGCGCCCGGCACGCCCGCGGGAGTCCGCTCACCTGCCCGCTCACGCGGGCAGGTCGCCGCCCGGGCCCGCGGCCTCGGCGAGCAGCCGCTCGCGCACGTCCTCGGGGAGCCGGTCGACGTAGACGGTCCCCTCCAGGTGGTCCACCTCGTGCTGGAGGCAACGGGCGGCCATCCCGGTCGCCTCGATCGACACCGGGTGGCCGTGCACGTCCACGCCGTCGACCCGTGCGCGGAACGCGCGGGCCAGCTCGGCGTACGGGCCGGGCACCGAGAGGCAGCCCTCCTCGGTGACCTCCTCCGCCGGATCGTCGCCCTCGGCCGGGAGGATCGTCAGGGTCGGGTTGATCGCGTACCCGACCACGTCCTCACCGGCGGCGTCGGGGCAGTCGATGACGAAGATCCGTGCGTCCACGCCGATCTGGTTGGCCGCCAGCCCCACGCCGTCGGCGGCCTCCATGGAGGCGAACATGTCCAGCAGCAGGTGCCGGAGGTCGCGGTCGAACACCGTCACCGGGGTGCAGGAGCGGTGCAGCACGGGGTTGCTGCCGTAGGTGACGATGGGCCGGGCGACGCCGTCGTAACGGCCGGGCAGACGCATGACGACCGATCCTAGGGAGGTCGCCGGCGGGCGTGCGGGCACCATGACGCCCGTGGACGTCCCGACCGCCGCCGGCCTGGCCCTCGGCTCCGTCGCCGACCTGCTCCTGGGCGACCCGCGCCGCGGGCACCCGGTGGCCGGCTTCGGCTCGGTGGCCGCCGCGCTGGAACGCCGGACCTGGCGGGACGACCGCCTCGCCGGAGCCGGTCACGCCCTGCTGCTGACGGCGGCGGCGGCCGCGCTCGGGACGGCGCTGGAGCGGGCGGCCGGCTCCCGGCCGGGCGCGCGTGTGCTGGTCACCGCGGCCGCGACGTGGACCGTGCTCGGAGGCACGTCGCTGTCCCGCACCGCGGAACGCATGGCGGACGCCCTCGCCGGCGGCGACCTGCCCGGAGCGCGCGCGGTGCTCCCCGCCCTCGCCGGCCGCGACTCGAGCGGGCTGGGCGTCGACGAGCTGGCGCGGGCGACGGTGGAGTCGGTCGCGGAGAACACCTCCGACGCCGCCGTCGCCCCGCTGTTCTGGGGTGCGGTCGCCGGCGTACCGGGCCTGCTCGCCTACCGGGCGATCAACACGCTGGACGCGATGGTCGGGCACCGCTCACCGCGGTACGAGCGCTTCGGTTGGGCGTCCGCCCGGCTCGACGACGTCGTCAACTGGGCACCGGCGCGGGTGACGGCCGCGCTGACGGTTGCCTGCGCACCGTTGGCCGGCGGCTCCGCCGCAGGAGCCCTGCGCGCCTGGCGCAAGGACGGCGCGGCGCACCCGAGCCCCAACGCGGGGCGTTGCGAGGCGGCGCTGGCCGGCGCCCTGGGCCTGCGCCTGGGCGGGCGCAACGTGTACGGCTCCCGGGTGGAGGACCGGCCGACGCTCGGCTCGGGCCGGCCTCCCGCGCCCGGCGACGTCCGCCGGGCGGTGCGCCTGTCGACGGCGGTCTGGACGACAGCGGCGGCTCTCGCCGCCGGCGCCCGGCTGCTCCGCCGGACCCCGCTCCGCCGAGCCGACCGGCCGGGACCACTCACAGGCGGTGACGGCGCGGCGCGGGTGCTCACGGCTTCCCGTGCGACCCGCCCGACATCGGCTGCGCACCTCCGGACGCCGCCGTACCGTTGATGCATCGGAGTGGCCGGCCCCTGCGCGGGGCGGTGGATCCGCGGAGGTCGAGACAGCGGCTGCGTGGTCCTGCCGGGGAATCCCGGTACGCCTCTCGCCCTGGAGCGAGCGTCATGTCCTCTGCCGCACTTCCCGTCCACCGGCTGCGCTCCCGACGTCCCCTCACCACGCCCACCCCGCTGCCCGACGACGGCGGCGCCCGCGCAACGTCCTGGCCGCACGCCGACGCCGACCGCGCGGCCGCTCTGGAGGTCGAGGTCGCCCAGCTCCGCGCGGCGATGGCCAGCCGGGCGGTGATCGAGCAGGCCAAGGGCATCCTGATGCTGCTCACCGGCTGCGGCGACCAGAGGGCGTTCGACCTGCTGGCGCACATCTCCGGGCTCACCCACCGCAAGCTGCGCGACGTCGCCCAGGCGATCACCGCGTCGGCGTCCGGCGGCAGCGGGCTCCCGGCCGACATCAGGGCGATCCTGCGCGACGCCTGCCCTCCGGGCACCTCCTCGGACTGACCCCGGCGCGCCTCGGGCGGCCTGCGCGGAACCGCCGCGGGCCGTCCGGGAGAATGCGGACGCGCACGAACCGTGCGCTCCTGCCGGCGGCCGACGGCGGGCCGAGGAGGGAGCACGCGGTGGTCTACGTCATCGTCCGTCTCGTCATCCACCCGCTGCTCTGGGTCCTGCTCCGGCCCCGGATCAGCGGCCGGGAGAACGTGCCGCTCACCGGCCCGGTGATCCTGGCCAGCAATCACCTGTCCTTCATCGACAGCTTCGTGATCCCCGTGTTCAGCCCGCGCCGGGTCGCGCTGCTGGCCAAGGCCGAGTACTTCACCGGCACCGGCATCTCCGGCTGGTTCACCCGGACGCTGTTCACCGCCCTCGGCGCGCACCCGGTCGAGCGGGAGACCCACCGCGCCGCGCAGGCCGCGCTCGACACCGCGCTGTCGGTGCTCGACAGGGGCCTGGCCTTCGGCCTCTATCCCGAGGGCACGCGCTCGCGCGACGGCCGGTTGGCACGCGGCAAGACCGGCGTGGCCTGGCTGGCGCTGACCGCGGACTGCCCCGTCGTCCCGGTCGCCGTGCACGGCACCGACCGCGTCCAGCCCGTCGACGCCCGCTGGCCGAGGCCGCGCCGGGTGTCGGTGACCTTCGGGGAGCCGATGACCTTCCCCGAGCACCGCGGGATGGCCGGCAAGGGCCGGGCCCGGCGGGAGGTCACCGACGCGATCATGGAGCAGATCGCCACGCTCTCCGGGCAGGAGAAGGCAGGGTGGGGGTCGTCGCCGGACGCGGCGGCGTGAGCGGCGCCCTGCTCGTCGCCGGCACGACCTCGGACGCCGGCAAGTCCCTCGTGACCGCGGGGATCTGCCGCTGGCTGGTGCGGGAGGGCGTCTCGGTGGCGCCGTTCAAGGCGCAGAACATGAGCAACAACTCGATGGTCACCGCCGACGGCGCGGAGATCGGCCGGGCGCAGGTGGCGCAGGCGGCCGCCGCCCGGGTGGAGCCCGAGGCCGCGATGAACCCGGTGCTGCTCAAGCCCGGCGGGGAGAACTCCAGCCAGGTCGTCGTCCTCGGCCGCGCCGTGGGCGAGGTCACCGCGCTCTCCTACCGGCCGCGGAAGGCCGCGCTGATGGAGCAGGTGCTGGCCAGCCTGGCCGATCTCCGGTCCCGCTTCGACGTCGTCGTCTGCGAGGGCGCCGGCTCGCCCACCGAGATCAACCTGCGCGCCGACGACATCGCCAACATGGGGCTGGCCACCGCGGCCGGCCTGCCGGTGGTGGTGGTCGGGGACATCGACCGCGGCGGGGTCTTCGCCGCGCTGCACGGCACCGTGGCGCTGATGCCGCCCGCCGACCAGCGGCTGGTCGCGGGCTTTCTGGTCAACAAGTTCCGCGGCGACGTCCGACTGCTGCGCCCCGGGCTCGACCGGCTCACCGAGCTGACCGGCCGCCCCACGCTCGGCGTGCTGCCCTGGCTGGCCGACCTCGAGGTCGACGTCGAGGACTCCCTGGGACTGGACGCGCCGCGCTCCCCCGCCGGGCCCGCGCTCGGCGAGGAGGTGCTGCGGGTGGCGGTGGCCCGGCTGCCGCGCATCTCGAACTTCACCGACCTCGACGCGCTCGCCGCCGAGCCCGGCGTCCTCCTCCGCTACGCCACCCGCCCCGAGGAGCTCGCCGACGCCGACCTCGTGGTCCTGCCAGGCACCCGCGCAACCGTCGCCGACCTCGGTTGGTTGCGCGCGAGCGGCCTGGCCGACGCGGTCGCCCGACGGGCCGCAGCGGGGCTCCCTGTGCTGGGCATCTGCGGCGGCTTCCAGATGCTGGCGCGCACCATCCGCGACGACGTCGAGTCGCGGGCCGGCGTCGTCCCCGGGCTCGGGCTGCTGCCCACCGAGGTGCGGTTCGCGCCCGAGAAGACGCTCGGCCGCCCGGCCGGCTCCGCACTGGGCGAGCCGGTCACCGGCTACGAGATCCACCACGGCGTCGTCACGCTGGACGCCGACGCCGAGCCCTTCCTCGACGGGGCGCGGGCGGGATCGGTCTTCGGGACGACGTGGCACGGGGCACTGGAGAACGACGGCTTCCGCCGGGCGTTCCTGCGCGAGACCGCCGCGCTCGCCGGGCGCCGCTTCGCACCCGCCCCGGACACCGACTTCGCCGCCGTCCGCGAGGCGCGGCTGGACCGGCTGGGCGACCTGGTCGCCGAGCACGCGGACACCGACGCGCTCTGGCGGCTGATCGAGCAGGGCCCGCCCGCGGACCTCCCGCTGCTGCCGCCGGGGTCGGGGTTCGCCGCCGGGTGAGGCCCGCTCAGCCGGCCAGGGACGCCCGGAGGTCGTCGGGCCAGGCTGTCGGGGCGCCACCGGTGAGGCACACGTAGGTCGTCCGCACGGTGCAGCAGAGCCGCTCCCCCACCCGGATGGCGAAGCGCACGGTGAGGCTGGTGCGGCCGAGCTTCTCCAGCTCCGCGTCGACCTCGACGGTGTCGCCGTGCCGCGCCGACGACCGCCACTCCAGCGCGCTGGCGACGACGACGTAGGAGAACCCCTCGGCGCCGAACCGGCCCCAGTCGACGCCCCGCTCGATCCACCACGGGGTCAGCGCCTCGTCGGCCCACACCAGGTAGTGGGCGTTGAAGACGATGCCCTGCATGTCGCACTCGGCGAACCGGACGGGGGCACTCCACACCTGGGACACGGAGGGCCACGCTATCCGCGGAGCCGGTTACGGTCCTCGGGTGGACCCCGTCAGCGCTCCGGATCTCCCGCACCCCGACCCGGCCCTCGCCTCCGACCCCGCCGGCCGGGCCGTGGTCGCCGGTTACCGCACCCCGGGTGGGCTGGTCCTCGACAAGGTGATCGACCACCTGGACGTGCACTGCCGGGAGTTCATCGCCCACTCCCCCTTCGCCACGCTCGCCACCGCCGACGCCGACGGCTGGCCGGAGATCTCCCCGCGGGGTGGCGACCGGGGCTTCGTCCACGTGCTCGACGAGCACCGGCTGGCGCTGCCCGACCGCCCGGGCAACAACCGCGTCGACAGCCTGCGCAACCTGACGGTGAACCCCCGGGCGGCGCTGATGTTCCTCGTCCCCGGCGTCGACCAGACGCTGCGCGTCTACGGGACCACGTCCCTGGTGGGACCTGCGGAGCTCGGTGTCGACCTCACCGAGTTCGGCCGCGCCCCGATGTCGGTGCTCGTGCTGCAGGTGCGCAAGGCGTACTTCCAGTGCCCCAAGTCGGTCATGCGCTCGGGGCTGTGGGACCCCGCGCAGCGGCTCGAGCCCGGGACGTTGACGCCCTTCGGCCGCGTGATCAAGGACCACTGCGCCCTGGAGGCCGACCTCCCCGACGACGCGGCGATCTGGGCGGACCTGGCCCAGGAGCTGTAGAAACCGTCGGCACCCCGCCCTAGCGTCGCGCCATGGCATTCGACATCCAGGTGGTCGTCGACTCCACCGCCCCGCACGAGCTCGCCGACTGGTGGGCCGAGGCGCTGGGCTGGCAGGTGGAGCCGCAGGACGAATCGTTCATCACCCGCATGGTGCAGTCCGGCGCCGCCGGCGAGGGCGACACGATGCGGCACCGTGGCGCGCTGGTGTGGACGCTGGGCGCGGCCATCACCTCACCCGAGCCGGGTCGGCCGCGCGTGCTCTTCCAACGCGTCCCCGAGAACAAGGCGGGGAAGAACCGCCTGCACCTCGACGTCCACGTGGGTCCGGAGGGCCGGGAGACCGAGGTGACGCGCCTGCTCTCGCTGGGCGCGACGGAACTCTGGCGGGGTGCGCAGGGACCGATGGCCTGGGTGACCATGGCCGACCCGCAGGGCAACGAGTTCTGCGTCGCCTGAACTCAGTCCTCGGGGAGGTCGCGCTCCAGCCTGCGGTCGGCCACCACCCGCTCGGCGAGCAGCCGGGCCCGGAGGCGCCGGGGTCTGCGGCTGCTGCCGAGGTACCGCGCGTCCTCGACGAGCTGGAAGGCGGCGAGCACGCTCGCCTGCGGGTCGCCGGCCCGGGGGACGGCGGGGCGCACCGGCTCTGCCGACGTCATGGGGAACCCCTCTCCGACGGGACGGCACCTCGAACGCACGTTCCGGCCGATCCCGAGCCGTGAGGTTCCCTGGGATGCGCCGTCCTAACCACTCCGTGACCGCGCAACACCGATGTGTCACTCGAGCCACACGGGTCCCAGGGATTGCGGTCCGCCGCCCGTAGCGTGCGAGGCATGGCAGCGCAGCGCAGGCTCCGTTCGGCGGCCCGGACGATCCTGGGCCTGGTGCGGCGCTCCGGCGCCGGAGGGCGACGGGCGGCGCCCCGGCCGGCGCCGCCGGGTGCGGGACGCCCCGGCCGGCCGGCGCCCGACGTCGAGTACCGGCCCCGGGACGACGGCGCCGCAGATCCCGGCGAGATCGTGTGGGCGTGGGTGCCCTACGACGAGAACGACGGCCGCGGCAAGGACCGCCCGGTGCTGGTCATCGGGCGGCGGGGCGAGGACCTGCTCGGCCTGATGCTCAGCAGCCAGGACCACGACCGCGACGCCGCCGACGAGGCGCGGCACGGGCGGCTGTGGACCGATCTGGGCACCGGCGCCTGGGACGCGCGCGGGCGCCCCAGCGAGGTCCGGCTCGACCGGTTGCTGCAACTCGCGCCCGGCGACGTGCGTCGCGAGGGTGCGGCGCTGGACCGGGCGCGGTTCGACCGCGTCGTCACCGAGGCCCGTCGCGTGCAGGGCTGGTGAGTGCGGCCGGCCTCAGTCGGCGACGGACCCGTCGCGCGCGGGGTGCTCGGCGCGTGGGCGCAGCGTGTAGACGCCGGCCTGGTCGGTGAGCGACTCGAGGTCGTAGCGGTGCACCACCTTGGGGCCGCCGTGCAGGTGCACGTGGGTGACCGTCGGCAGCGGGTCGCCGTGGCAGGCCTTGCGGATCTCCACGCGACCGTCCAGCGGGCCGCCGACGAACAGCAGCACGGCGTCGTCGTCGGCCGGCTCGGCCCCGGTTCCAGCGTCCTCGGACAGTTCAGCGCTCCCTCGCTCGTTCCGCGACCAGCCAGGGTAGGCGCGGATCACGCCCGGGGGGAGACCCTGCGCCGGCCGTCGCGATGCACCGCACGCCGGTGACGTGGGCATCGTGCGGTGAACCCGCTCCCGCGCGTCTGCGATCCTTGGGCGCCGTCCCCGCGCCCGAGGAGTTCCGCTGAGCACCGAACCCGCCCCGTTCGCCGGCACCCTGCTCGGCGACACCATCGCCGCGATCCACCCGCGGGACGCCGTCGCCGAGCGCGCCGCACGCGAACGGCTGGACCGGATGACCAAGCCGCCGGGCTCGCTCGGCGTCCTGGAGGACGTCGCCGCGCAACTCGCCGGCATCGCCGGCCGCTGCCCCGCGCCGCTCCCCGAGCCGGCCACCGTCGCCGTCTTCGCCGGTGACCACGGGGTGCACGCCCAGGGGGTGACGCCGTGGCCGCAGGAGGTCACCGCGCAGATGGTGGCGAACTTCGTGGCCGGCGGTGCCGTGGTGAACGCCTTCGCCGCCGGGCTGGGCGCCCGGGTCGTCGTGGTGGACGTCGGGGTCGCCGCCCCGCTGGACGCGATGCCGTCGCTGCTCGACCGGAAGGTGCGCCCGGGGACCGCCGACCTCTCCGTCGGCCCGGCCATGACGGTCGACGAGGCGCGCCGGGCCGTGGAGGTCGGCATCGAGGTGGCGACGACGCTGGCCGCCGACAGCGGCTGCCTGATCACCGGCGACATGGGCATCGCCAACACCACCGCGTCGGCCGCCCTGGTGTGCGCCTTCACCGGCGCCACCCCGGCGGCGGCGACCGGGCGCGGCACCGGCATCGACGACCCGACGCTGGCCCGCAAGATCGAGGTGGTGAGCCGCGCGGTGTCCCGTGTGCCCGCCCGGCCGACGACGCCCGAGGCGGCTCTTGCGGTGCTCGCCGAGGTGGGCGGCCTCGAGCACGCAGGCCTGGCCGGCTTCGTGCTGGGCGCGGCCGCCGCGCGGGTGCCGGTCCTGCTGGACGGCGCGATCGCGGGCTCGGCGGCGCTGGTCGCCGCCGCGCTGTGCCCGACGGTGCTCGACTACGCGCTCGCGGGGCACACCTCGGTCGAGCCCGGGCACGCCGTCGCGCTGGACGCCCTCAGCCTGCGACCCCTGCTGGGGCTGAACCTGCGGCTCGGGGAGGGCACCGGAGCGCTGCTGGCGCTGCCGCTCGTCACCAGCGCCGCACGGGCGCTGCGGGACGTGGCCACCTTCGACTCCGCCGGCGTGACCGAGAAGAGCTGATGGGCACCGGGAGGCCGGGGAGCGGCACCGACCCCGCGGCGGCTCCCGGGCAGGCCGGCGGTGCCGTCTACCCCGTCGGGCTGCGACTGCTGGACCGGCCGGTGGTCGTCGTCGGCGGCGGGCAGGTCGCGCACCGCCGGGTGGCCGGCCTGGTGGAGGCGCGGGCCCGCGTGACCGTCGTCAGCCCGGAGGTCACCCCCGCGCTGGAGGCGCTCGTCGCGCCCGGATCGCTCACCTGGCTGCGCCGCCGCTACGAGCCCGGCGACCTCGACGGCGCCTGGTACGCCGTGGCGGCGACCGACGACCCCGACGTCAACGCAGCCGTCGCGGCGGAGGCCGAGAGCGCCCGCATCTTCTGCGCGCGCGCCGACGACCGCGCCTCCTCGAGCGTCTGGACCCCCGCGACCGGACGGCACGGCGACCTCGTCGTCGGCATCCACGGCGGCGGCGACCCCCAGCGCGCGATCGCCGTCCGCGACGCCGTCGCCACCGGGCTGACCGACGGGACGATCGCCGACCGCACCTCCCGGGACGTGATGACCGGCCGCGCCGGCGGTGTCGTGCTGGTCGGCGGGGGCCCGGGCGACCCGTCGCTGATCACCGTGCGCGGGCGGCAGGCGGTGGCCCAGGCCGACGTCGTCGTGGCCGACCACCTGGCGCCGCTGTCCCTGCTCGCGTCCCTCCCCGACGAGGTGGAGGTCATCGACGCCTCGAAGCTGCCGCGCGGCCGCTCGATGGCCCAGGAGCAGATCAACGAGCTCCTGGTGGACCGCGCCCTGGCCGGCAAGCGGGTGGTCCGGCTCAAGGGCGGGGACCCGTTCGTGTTCGGCCGCGGCATGGAGGAGGTCGAGGCCTGCCTGGCCGCGGGCGTGCCGGTCGAGGTGGTCCCCGGGGTGACCAGCGCGATCGCCGTGCCCGCGCTCGCCGGCATCCCGGTCACCCACCGCGGGATGACCCACGAGTTCGTCGTGGTCTCCGGGCACCTGCCCCCCGGTCATCCCCAGTCGCTGGTCGACTGGCCGGCGATCGCGCAGCTGCGGGGCACCGTGGTGGTCCTCATGGGCGTGGACACCGCGCCGGCGATCGCCGCGGCGCTGGTCGAGCACGGCCGCGCGCCCTCGACGCCCGTGGCGATCGTCAGCGACGGCTCGATGCCGACGCAGCGCACCGTCCGGACGACGCTCGCCGAGCTCCCCGCCACCCTGGCGACGGCCGACATCCGGCCGCCCGCCGTGTGGGTGGTCGGCCCCGTCGTCTCGCTGGCGGCCGGGATCGATCCGACCGGCTGACCTCCGTCGCCGCGTCCTCCGACGCAACCGTCGAACCCCAGGGGCCCAACGACCTCCCGGTCCTGAGCCCCTGGGGTTCAACGCTCCGACGGCGGCACGTCGGCACGTCGGCACGCTGGTGCTGCGAGATCGGCCTCAGCGCACGACGGTCGCGAACACCACGGTGTTGTCGGTGCTCGTGCCGGCGTCCTCCACGAACTCGCCGCCGCAGGTGACCAGCGCGACGTCGGCGTCGGCGGGGTGGCCGTTGAGCGTGTCGGCCAGGGCGGAGGTCGCCTTGTCCAGGCCGGTGACCGGCTCGCCCAGCACCTGGAGGCGCAGCACGGCGCCGTTGCCGTCGCGCAGGCTGACCTCGTCGCCGGGGCGCAGCGTGTGCAGCTGGTCGAAGACCGCGCCACCGGAGGCCTGCTGATGACCCAGGATCACCGCCATCCGGCCCGAGCCGGGCAGCGGGCCGTCGGACCACCACGACGTGGTGCGCATCGACTCCGGAACCCCGTAGCCGTCGACCTGCGCGCCGGTGAACGGGTTCTCGTACTGCACGGTGCCGCGGGACTCCACGACCGTGTCCACGTCGATCGCCGGGATGCTCAGCGACGCCGGCTGGATCGCCCCGGTGGTGGCGAGGACCTCGCCGGCCAGGGCCGGCGCCTCGCCGTCGAGCGGCGCCGACGCCCCGGGGGCCGGTCGCGGAGCGGTGTCCGCGTCCGGCCGCCCGGTGACGACGAACAGCAGGGCCAGTCCGGCCGCCAGCACCACCAGAAAGGCGCCGACGGCGCGCAGATCAATCCCGCGTACGTACCGCACGGCCCCGCATCCCGTATCCAGCCGCGCCGGCGGCCACGAGCAGCAGCCCGCCACCCAGAGCGGTCAGCGGCACCGAGGTGTCGTCCGCGCGGGCCGTCTCCGCGCCGGTGGGCGCGTAGCCCGGGTAGGCGACCGGCTGCGCCACCGGCTGACTCACCGGCTGGGGAGCATGCGGCGCGGGCTGCTCGGGCGTGGGGTGGACGACCGGCGGCATCCCCGGCTCCGGCTCCTCACCGGACGGCAGCGTGGGAACACACGCCTCCAGCGACGCCAGCACGAGCTCGAGGCCACCGATGATGTCCTCGGACGGGCCCGCTTCCTCCTCGCTGGGGACGAAGCCGGTCAGGAGGTCCTCGACGAGCACCGGCAGCGCAGCCGGGTCCGCTTCGCTCAGCTCCGCCAGGAACGCCTCGAGCTCGGCCGCGTACTCCTCGACGTCGAGCAGCGCAGCCAGCCCTGCGCCGAACTGCTCGAGCCCGGCGGACACGCCCTCGATGCACTCTTCCGAGAAGCCCGCCTGCGCGAACAGTGCTTGCAGTTCCGCAGGCACCTCGAACGGCGGCAGGGCTCCGTCATCCTCGGGCGCCGCGACCTCGGGCGCCGTGACCTCGGGCTCCTCGGTCCCCAGGTCCAGTGGGAGATCGCTGACGACAGGGACCTCAGCCGTCGCGTCGTCGAGTGCCTCGGTCACCGGGTTGTCCGGGAGTTCCGGCGCAGCCTGGGCCATGCCGACCGGGACGAGGACGAGTGCGGCGGTCATGCCCGAGGCGACCAGGACACGGCGGCCGTGCGGCGAGGAGGGACGGCGCTGAGACAAGTGTGACTCCCGGTTACGAACAGTGGGTGAGCGCACTCACTGTCCGAAGGGTCACAACGGCCCGCCAGTCCGCCCCGGGATTTTGCTGTTACCCGGCGTGCGTCGTAACTCTGTGCACCCGGACCGGGACGGAGCGTTTCGACTCTCGACGGATCCAGGGACGCCGACCACGACCTGTCGATGCGGGGTGACGGCGTGTCGTGCTGCGGAGACGGTGCAGCAGGAGCTGCCGCGCACCGCCTAGGCCGGCCCGCGCCTCCGGCCGGCCCGGTCGTCCTCCGCGCGCACGCCGGCCGGGCGGCCGAGCGGACCCCGGGCGGCGGTCCGGTGGACCACGATCGCCGCACCCAGGAGCTGGATGCCCCGGGCCGAGCGGGGGTCGACGCCGGTCAGGTCACCGATCCGGTCCAGCCGGTTGTCGACGGTGTTGGCGTGCACCCCGAGGGCTCCGGCGGCGTCCCGCCGGTTCAGGTCGGCGTCGAGGAAGGCGACGAGGGTGGGCAGCAGCTCGGGGTGCCCGGCCAGTGGCGCGAGCACCGCCAGCAGCTCCGCCGCACTGTCGACGTCGTGGGTGAGGTGGTACTCCAGCAGCACGTCGGAGAGCTGGTGCGCCCCCGGACGGCCGGCGACCGCGGCGATCCGGTCGGCACGGGCCGCGGCCTCCGGCACGGCTTCCGGCGAACCCGCCGGCGCGATCCCCACGACCGGTGCCGCCGCCGCGGCGGCCGCGAGCCCCCGCAGCACGTCCTCGACGGGGTAGGAGCCGGGCAGCAGCACGAACCCGCCGAGGTCGTCGCGCAGGCTGAGCGCGCGGCCGTCGGCACGGAGCGCCGTCTGTGCCAGCACGAACCGCAGCGCCGCCCGCGCCCCGGACGGCTCGCCGCCGCGGGCGGTCCGGACGCGGAGCACCAGGTAGCCGGCCTCCAGCGGGAGCCCGTACCGGGCGGCGACGTCCGCGGACCGTTCCCCGCGGAGCAGCGCCCAGGTCAGCTCCCGGACCGCGACGTGCTTTTCGCCGGCGCCCGCGACGTAGGCCTCCGTCACCTGGGCGACCGCCTCGCCCACCGCGCGCATCTGCATGCGGGTCAGCCGCAGCAGGACGTCCTCCTCGCCGGGCAGGGCCGCCTCGGCGAGGGCGTCGAGGACCACCTCCGCGCCCACGGCGTAGGTCTGCACGAGGGCGGCCAGCGGCACCCCCTCCTCTGCCCGCTGCACGGCCCGCTGCCGCGACAGCCCGCCGCTCTCCCCGGGCAGCCCCTGCGCGTGCAGCAGGAACGCCCGGATCGCCGCCCGCGCGGTCGCGGCGACCTCCATGTCCTGCACGTCGCTGGGGAGCCGGTCGAAGCCGGGCACCTCGGCCCTGATCCGCTCGACCACCCGGCGCGCCAGCCGGGGCACCTGCGGGAGCAGCCGCGCCGCCAGCGCCGCCTGCCGCGGGTCGCCTCCCGGTTGTGACACGTCACAACGATAGCTCCGGCGGACTGGCTCTCCGGCCAGTTGTCCGGCCGGTGCCGGGACGCCACGGTGGGAGGCATGACGCGCTCTCTGGTCGACTACGCCGACGACGTCTGGCGCGGGGCCGCCGACGACAACATCGCCCAGAGCGGAACCGGCGGGACCGGCGTGCTCGACGTGGCCGAGGGAGTCGGGTTCCACCCCGGCTTCGGCAACGTGGTCACCTTCCGCGCCGGCGGTGAGCTCGTCCTCTTCGACAGCGGCAACCCGATGGGCGCACAGGCACTGCACACGGCGGTCCGGCAGTGGAGCGGGGACCCGGTGAGCACGGTGGTGTTCTCCCACGGGCACATCGACCACGTGTTCGGCGTGGGGCCCTTCGATGCCGAGGACTCCCCCCGTCCCACGGTGGTGGCCCAGGAGCTCATCGGCGACCGGTTCGACCGCTACGTCCTCACCAACGGCTACAACGCGGTGATCAACCAGCGCCAGTTCCAGGCGCCGCAGCTGACCTGGCCCACCGAGTACCGCCGTCCCGACATCACCTACCGCGACGGCATGACCCTCACCCGCAACGGGCTGACCATGGAGCTGTTCCACGTCCAGGGGGAGACCGACGACGCCACGGTGGCCTGGCTGCCCGAGCAGCGCATCCTGTGCCCCGGCGACATGTTCATCTGGGTGACCCCGAACTGCGGCAACCCGCAGAAGGTGCAGCGCTACCCCCGCGAGTGGGCGATCGCGATGCGCCGGATGGCCGCGCTCGGCGCGGAGATCATGCTGCCCTCCCACGGAGCGCCGATCTTCGGCGCCGACCGCATCCGGCAGGCGCTCACCGAGACGGCCGAGTGGCTGGAGAGCCTGGTCGAGCAGACCCTGGACGGCATGAATGCCGGTGCCCGACTGGACGAGCTGGTCCACTCGGTCCGCCCCCCGGCACACCTGGCCGACCGGCCCTACCTGCGCGCCCGGTACGACGAGCCGGAGTTCATCGTCCGCAACCTCTGGCGCCGGTACGCCGGCTGGTACGACGGCAACCCGGCCAACCTCAAGCCGGCCTCCGACCGCCAGCTCGCCGCCGCCGTGGCCGAGCTCGCCGGTGGCGCCACGGCCCTGGCCGACGCCGCCCGCCGCTACGCCGGCGCCGGCGAGCTGCGGCTGGCCGCGCACTTCGCCGAGCTGGCCGTGCAGGCCGACCCCGACGACGGAACCGCGCACGCCGCCCGCGCCGAGGTCTACGCGGCCCGGGCCGCGGCGGAGGAGTCACTGATGGCCCGCGGCATCTTCACCTGGGCCGCGGGCGAGTCGCGCAAGGTCACCGACGGGACCGGGCCCCAGGCGGGTCCGTCGGCCCGGCTGCTGGCTCCGAAGCAGGACTAGTGGGGCGCTGGCCGGGCAGCGTCTACCGCGAGGGCGTCGAGCCGGACCCGCGGTTCACCTTCGCCAACGAGCGGACCTTCCTGGCGTGGCTGCGCACCTCCCTCGCCCTCGTCGTCGCGGGCGTCGCCGTCGACGTCCTGGCCGAGTCGGGGGACGCCGACGCCGGCGGCTTCCGGCCGCTCGCGGCGGCCCTGATCGTCCTCGGCATGGCCGCCAGCGGGACCGCCTTCACCCGCTGGATGGCCAACGAGCGGGCGATGCGGCGGCAGGAGCCGCTGCCCGGCCTCGGGCTGGGGACGGTCCTGGCCGGGGGCATCGGGGTCATCGCCCTCGGCCTGGTGCTCCTCATCCTGCTCTGATGGCACGTCTCGCCGGCCGGCTCCGTCCTCGGCTCCTCCGCCCGGAACCGTCCGGCACGGCGCCGCCGGCCCCGTGGGACCCGGGGCTGCAGCTGGAGCGCACCACCCTCGCCTGGCGCCGGACGGTGCTGTCGGGGTACGGCGCCTCGCTGCTCATCGGGCGCCTGCTGCTGGACCGCTCGCCGGTCGTGGCCGTCGCCCTGGCGGCGTGCACCACCGCCCTCGTCGCCGTGATCGGCGCCCGCGCCGCGTTGCGCTCCCGCACCGCCGACGCGCGGCTGCGCCGGCAGGAGGAGCTGCCGGACGCACGCCTCAACGCGGCGGCGACCGTGCTGATCCTCCTGGTCGGGGTGATGGCGCTGGCCACGGTCCTGCTGCGTCGCTGACCCCGCCGGGATGCCGCTACGGTCGGCCCGGCGGGCGACCGGGAGGACTCCATGAGCAGCGACGACGAACTCCGCGACGAGGTCCGGACCTGGCTGGCCACGCACTGGGACCCGGCGCTCGACCGGGGGCGGTGGCTGGCCGCGGTCGTGGACGCCGGCTGGGCCGCACCCCGCTGGCCCCGCGACGCGTTCGGCCGCGCACTGGGCGACGAGCAGGCGCGCGTCGTGGAGGCGGAGTTCGCCCGCGTGGGCGCCCCCGGCACCGGACAGGACCGGACCAACCTGTGGGCCGGCACCCTGCTCTCCTACGGGACCGCCGAGCTCCGCGACCGGCTGCTGCGACCGCTGCTGGAGAACCGGGTGCGGATGTGCCTGCTCTACAGCGAGCCGGGCGCGGGCTCCGACCTGGCGGGGGTGCGGACGAGCGCGGAGCCCGACGGCGACGACTACGTCGTGGACGGGCAGAAGGTGTGGACGTCGAACGCGGCCGGCGCCGACTACGGGATGCTGCTGGCCCGCACCGACCCGACCGTGCCCAAGCACCGCGGGCTGAGCTTCTTCTTCCTGCCGATGGACCAGCCCGGGGTGCAGGTGCGGCCGCTGCGGCAGATCACCGGCGAGGCGCATTTCAACGAGGTCTTCCTGACCGGCGCCCGGGTGCCGGCCGCGAACATGCTCGGGGAGCCGGGGCAGGGCTGGCGGGTGCTGATGACCGCGCTGGCCTACGAGCGGGTGGCCCTCGGGCAGGCCAACCTCGGGGCGATGACCCGGGCGAACGGGCGCGGCGAGGCCGACCTGGTCGAGCTGGCGAAGCGCTACGGCCGGGCCGACGACGTGCTGCTGCGCCGCGACATCGCCCGGGTCGTGGCCCTGCGCTCGGTGAACCGCTGGACCAGCCGGCGCGCACAGGCCCAGGCCGAGCAGGGCGGCTCCTCACCCCTGGCGTCGCTGGGCAAGCTGGCGATGTCGCGGATCGTGCACGAGACCGGCCGGGTGCAGTCCGCCATCGTCGGGCCGCAGGCACTGCTGGAGGGACCGGAGAACCCGGACGGCGACGACGCCAACTTCGCCGCGATGAACGCGTACTTCACCTCGATCGGCGGGGGTACCGACCAGATCCAGCGGACCATCATCGGCGAGCGCCTGCTCGGCCTGCCCCGGGAGCCCGAGGTCGACCGCGACGTCCCCTTCCAGGACGTCCCCCGCTCCTCCTGACCTCGAGCCCGGGGACTTTCCGTACCGGAAGTCCGGGCCCCCTACCGGACTTCCGGTACCGGAAGTCCGGTCCTCACCGGTGACGCGTGGCGCGCTCCAGCAGCGCGCGTCGCTCGGCCGGCGGACGGCGGGGGCAGGACGTGCACATCGACCCCGACGGCAACTCGACCAGCAGGCAGCACGACGCCCGGCGGGTGAACCGCCTTCCTCCGACGTCCTCGTACCGCGGCGCGGGCAGGGGGGCCCCGATCGCCTCGGCGAGCAGCCGGGCCCGCGCCGTGGCCGCGGCGGGATCCCCCGCGGCCCGGCCCAGGTCGAGCAGCCGGTTGGCCAGCGAATCGGTGGCGATCGCCCACAGCGGGCGCTGGGGCATCCCGCCCGCCTCCGCGACCGCAGCGACGACCGCCGCCAGTGACTCGCGCAGGTCCGCCGCCGGGTCCACGGCACCCGCGGTCGCCACCGCCGCGATCGGCACCGCTCCCGGCAGCAGGGCCACGGAGAGGTCGGCGAGCCGCGCCGACAGCGGGATGCCGGCGACCAGCCCGGCCAGCGGCGGCGTCACCAGCACCGACGACGCGGAGTACCACCACACCGTCGCGACCACCCGCCGCCGGACTCCCGGCCGCCGGGGCGTGCGTGCGTTCAGCACCTCCGCCGTCCACGCCGGGTCGGCCAGCGCGGTTGCCGGGAGGATGCCGGCCCCCGCCGGGACGAGCAGTCCGAGAGCCCCGGCGCCGGGGAGCAGCCGGACCACGGCGTCCTGCTCAGCGGTCCTCACCCGGCCAGTCTGACCGGCCGTCGCACGGAACCCGCCGCCCGCCGTCCCGCGGCAGACGAGTGCGTCGCCGAGCCCATACGGTGTGATCCGAGGCACGTCGCGTCGCCGAGCGACGCCGGACACCGGAGGTACCGCATGAGCGACACCCAGACGTCGACCGGGGACCGGAACTTCGCCCCGCCCGAGGCGATCGCTTCCCGGGCCAACCTGGGTCCCGAGGTCTACGAGGAGGCCGCCGCCGACCGGCTGGCCTTCTGGGCGGAGCAGGCCGGCCGGCTGTCCTGGGACCGGCAGTGGGACGAGGTCCTGGACTGGAGCAACCCGCCCTTCGCGAAGTGGTTCGTCGGCGGAAAGCTCAACGTCGCCTACAACTGCGTGGACCGGCACGTCGAGGCCGGCCACGGCGAGCAGGTCGCCTACCACTGGGAGGGCGAGCCGGGCGACACCCGCACGATCACCTACGCCCAGCTCAAGGACGAGGTCAGCAAGGCGGCCAACGCCCTGACCGAGCTCGGCGTGCAGGCCGGCGACCGCGTCGCCATCTACCTGCCGATGATCCCGGAGGCGGTCATCTCGATGCTGGCCTGCGCCCGCATCGGCGCGGTCCACATGGTCGTCTTCGGCGGGTTCTCCGCCGACGCCCTGGCCAGCCGGCTCGACGACGCCGGCGCCGTGCTGGTCATCACCGCCGACGGCGGCTACCGCCGCGGCGCGCCCAGCGCCCTCAAGCCGGCCGTCGACGACGCCGTGAGCCGCTCCCCCGGCGTCCGCAACGTCCTGGTGGTCCGGCGGACCGAGCAGGACGTGGAGTGGACCGAGGGCCGCGACCTGTGGTGGCACGACGTCGTGGGCCGCCAGTCCCCCGAGCACACCTGCGAGTTCTTCGACGCCGAGCACCCGCTCTACATCATGTACACGTCGGGGACGACGGCGAAGCCCAAGGGCATCCTGCACACCTCGGGTGGCTACCTGACCCAGGTCAGCTTCACGCACTGGGCGAGCTTCGACCTCAAGCCCGACGAGGACGTCTTCTGGACCGCGGCCGACGTCGGCTGGGTCACCGGCCACAGCTACATCGTCTACGGCCCGCTCTCGAACCGGGCGACGTCGGTCATGTACGAGGGCACGCCCGAGACGCCGCACCGCGGCCGCTGGTGGGAGATCATCCAGAAGTACGGCGTCACCATCCTGTACACCGCACCGACGGTGATCCGGACCTTCATGAAGTGGGGCGAGGACGTCCCGGCCGGCTTCGACCTGTCCAGCCTGCGGGTGCTCGGCTCGGTCGGCGAGCCGATCAACCCCGAGGCCTGGCTCTGGTACCACGCCAACATCGGTGGCGGCCGCTGCCCGATCGTGGACACCTGGTGGCAGACCGAGACCGGTGGCCACATGATCAACCCGCTGCCGGGGGTGACCACGCTGGTCCCCGGCTCCGCGCAGGTCCCCTTCCCGGGCATCTCCGCCAAGGTCGTCGACGACGAGGGCAACGAGCTCTCCGACGACTCCACCGGCCTCCTGGTGCTCACGGAGCCGTGGCCGTCGATGCTGCGCACCATCTGGGGCGACGACGACCGCTACGTGGACACCTACTGGTCGCGGTTCGGCACGAACGTCTACTTCGCCGGTGACGGCGCGAAGAAGGACGCCGACGGCAACATCTGGCTGCTCGGCCGGGTCGACGACGTCATGAACGTGTCCGGGCACCGCATCTCCACGACCGAGGTGGAGTCCTCCCTCGTGGGCCACCCGTCGGTCGCCGAGGCGGCGGTCGTGGGCGCCAGCGACCCCACCACCGGCCAGGGCATCGTCGCGTTCGTCATCCTGCGCGAGAGCGGCGTCGACTCCGGTGACGAGCTCGTGCAGACGCTGCGCAACCACGTCGCCCGGGACATCGGCCCCATCGCCAAGCCCCGCCAGATCATGGTGGTGCAGGAGCTGCCCAAGACCCGCTCGGGCAAGATCATGCGCCGACTGCTCCGGGACATCGCGGAGAACCGCGAGCTCGGCGACGTCACCACGCTGACCGACTCGTCGGTGATGAACCTGATCAAGGAGAAGCTGCCGGCGGCACCGTCGGAGGACTAGCGGCACCGCCTCCGCGTCCCCTCCGGGGGATGCGGGGGCGCGCGCCCGGCCGTCGTGCGGCACGATTCCTCTGACCGGCACCGCAGTCGAAGAAGGAGCCACCCGTGGCACACAGTGTCTCCGGCACGCCCAGCTCGTCGTCCGCCGTCCGTCCCACGGGGACGGAGGAGCCCTCGGTCGGCGCCCTCGTGCAGAGCGCCATGGCCGACATCTCCACGCTGGTGCGCAGCGAGATCGAACTGGCCAAGGCCGAGGTCGGCAGGTCGGCGAAGAAGGCCGGCATCAGCGTCGGCCTGTTCGGGGCGGCGGGCGTGCTGGCGGCCTTCGCCGGCATCTACCTGTTCGTCACCATCGCCGAGGCGCTGACGGCGCTGGGTCTGCCCCGCTGGATCTCCTACGGCATCGTCACGCTGTTCCTGCTGGTCCTCGCCGGCATCTGCGCCCTCATCGGGAAGCGGATGATCTCGAAGATCGAGAAGCCGGAGCGCACGCTGGAGACCCTCTCCGACCTGCCCGAGGTGCTGCACCGCGAGGCGCCGGGCCAGCGCCACCGGGCCGTCCCCGAGGTCAGCAACGGCAAGGTCGTGCTGCGCGGCAACGAGTCCTACAAGGTCTGAGCCGCCGGTGACCGTCCCTCCGGGCGGGCAGCCGGACGCGACGAGCGTCCTGCTGCCCGGACCGTGGACCCACCGCGACATCTCGGCCAACGGCATCCGGCTGCACGCCGCGGAGGCCGGTGAAGGCCCGCTCGTACTGCTGCTGCACGGGTTCCCGCAGTTCTGGTGGACCTGGCGCGCGCAGCTCACCGGCCTGGCCGACGCCGGGTTCCGCGTGGTCGCGCCCGACCTGCGGGGCTACGGGGCGAGCGACAAGCCCCCGCGCGGGTACGACCTGCCCACCGCGGCCGCCGACGTCGCCGCGCTGATCCGGGCACTGGGCGAACGCGACGCGGTGCTGGTCGGCCACGACTGGGGCGCTCTCGTCGCCTGGACGATGGCCGCGCTGCACCCGCGCAGCGTCCGCCGTCTCGTCGTCCTCTCCATGGCACACCCGCGGCGGTTGCGCGCGGCGATGACCGGCGGGGCGCAACGACGGGCGTTCCGCTACTTCCTGGGCGCGCAGCTGCCCCGGCTGCCCGAGCGCCGGCTCACCCGGGACGACGACGACCCGGTGGCCGAGCTGCTGCGCTCCTGGGCGGGCCCGGGGTGGACGCAGACCGCCGACTTCGCCGAGTCCGTCGACCGGTACCGCGCCGCCGCCCGCATCCCGCAGGCCGCCTACGGCTCGATGGAGTACTTCCGCTGGGCCGGCCGCTCCCAGCTGCGACCCGACGGTCTCCGCTTCGCGCGCCGGATGTCCGCGCCGATCACCGCTCCCACGCTGCAGCTGCACGGCGGGGCGGACACGTGCGTGCTGCCCGCCACCGCGCGCGGCTCGGGCCGCTACGTGGCCGGCGCGTACGAGTGGCGGGACCTCCCGGACCTCGGGCACTTCCTGCCCGAGGAAGCCCCCGACCAGATCACCGCTGCCATAGCTGACTGGGCCGCGTAGCGCAGCGGAGCGGCCCGCGGCGACGCGATGGAACGGCCCCGCTGCAGGGGCCCGCGCCGAGCGGAGCGAGGTGTGGGGGGCAGCGGGGTCCTTTTACTCGCAGGGGCCGGTGTCGGCCGCGGCGCTGGCCTCGCTGCCGACCGTCGCGGCCTCCAGGACCTCCGGACCGGTGAGCGCGTACCCGGTGTTCGGGTCGTCGATGGCCGAGGCGAACACCACGCCCAGCACCTTCCCGTCGGGTGCGAGGAGCGGCCCACCGGAGTTCCCGGCGCGCACGCTGCCGAAGAGCGCGTAGACGTCGCGGACCACGGTCCCCGAGTTGCGGAAGTTCGGGCCGCTGATCTCGCCCTCGTCGCGGATCCGGGCCGCTCCGACGTAGAAGTCCCCGCCGCCGGGGAAGCCCATGATGATCGCGTCGTCCCCGGCCTCGGCCAGCGCCGGGGTGAAGGTCAGCGGCACCTGCGGCAGTCCGGGGACGTGGAGGACGGCGACGTCGACCGCCTCGTCGACGAACACCGGCGTCGCGTCGTACTCCTCGCCCTCGGCCTCCACCACGGGCCGGCTGACCCCCGCCAGCACGTGGGCGTTGGTCATCACCCGCTCCGGGGCGTAGACGAAGCCGGATCCGTCGATCTGCCGCGAGCAGGACGGCGCCACACCGGTGATCTTGACGACCGATCCCCGGACCGAGGCCACGACGGGGCTGCCCTCCAGCGCCGGGTCGGGCGCGGGCACGTCGCGGACCTGGGTCGGGGTGAGCGGGTCCAGCACGTCGGGCAGCCCACGCCGGTCGATGGCCTCGCGGAGGTTGTCGTAGACCGCCCGCACGCTCGAGGGCACGGTGCTGTCGACGGCCTGCACCAGCGCCGACTGGCGCACCTGCCCGGACACCTCCGGGAACGGGCTCGTCGCCAGCGGTGAGGCGACCATCCAGGCGACCAGCAGCACGGCGGCGGCGGAGACGACGGCACCGGCGACCGAGTCCAGCATCTTGGCCGGCTCCCAGGTGACCTTGCGCCGCACGGCCCGGCCGACGGCGGCCGCCAGGATCTGCCCCAGCAGCGCGCCGGCCAGGACGACGACGAGCGCGGCGAAGACCCGCGTCACGCTGGAGCCGTCGATCCGCTCGGCCACCGGCTCCGACAGCTGGGCACCGAGGACGGCGCCGCCGAGGAAACCGGCGATGGAGGTGACAGACACGAGCAGGCCCTGCCGGAACCCGGACAGGGCGAACGCGAGCGCCAGCACGATCAGCACGACGTCCACGAGCGACACGGTCAGCCCTCCTGGCTGACCGTCATCGTGCCCACCTGGCCCTGCGGGAGGTGGAAGGTGCACGCGAAGGGATGGTCACCCGGGACCGTGACCTCGAAGTCGATGGTCATCTCCTGGCCGGGCGCCAGGAAGTCGATGCCCGCGCCGATCGGCTCGGGCCCCTCGCCCTCGTCGAACTCGAGGTTGTGCGTCATCTGGTCGGCGACGTTGACCACCGTCAGCCGGACCTTGCCCGGCGCGACGGTGAACCGGTCGGGGGTGAACTCGAAGTCGTCCTGCGTCTGCAGGGTGACCTCCTGCACGCCGTCCGCGGCGATGGTCACCGTGCCGAGTCCCTCATCCGGTGCGACGGAGCTCCCGGAGGCGGGCGCCCCGTCGCTGCCGCAGCCGGCGAGCGCGCCCGCCGCGAGCACCGCGGCGGCGCACAGGCTCGCCGTCCTCCGCATCGCCTGCCGCCTCATCGGGGCGGAACCGTACGCGCCGGCGGACCGTCCGGCGCGGGATCGGCGACCGTCGGCGCGGCGGCATCGCCGGCCGGGTCGTCGTCGTCCCCGGAGCCGGGCAGGGTGTACGGGCTGTGCCGAGGCGCACCCATCGCCCGGACGTCGGCGGTGTCCCACGGCAGGGCCAGCCCGGCCGCCTCGAGGATCGCGTCGACGAGACCCGCGGTGAAACCCCAGACCTCCATGTCCGCGACCGCGAAGGCCGGGCCGATGTAGCCCGCCGGGTGGCGCAGCCGGTAGCGGTTCGCCGGGTCGACGAGCTCGGCGAGCGGCACCCGGGCCACGCGGGCCACCTCGTGCGGATCCCCGACGGTGACGTCGCGCGGGTCGTCCCACCAGCCGACGACGGGCACCACGAGCCGGTTCGACGGCGGCAGGTACAGCTCCTGCAGGGTGGCCAGGACCCGGACGCCGGCGGGATCGATCCCGGCCTCCTCCTGCGCCTCCCGCAGCGCGGTGCCGACCGGGAAGTCGTCGCCGTGCTCGACCCCGCCCCCGGGGAACGCGGGCTGGCCGGCGTGGCTGCGCAGGTGGGCGGACTTCTCGATGAACAGCAGGTCCGGCCCGATCGGGCCCTCCCCGAAGAGGATCAGCACCGCCGAGCGCCGCGCGGTCGCCGACGGCCGCGGCATCCGGCGGGCGAGCGGCAGGTCGTGGGCGCCGTCGAGCAGGCGCAGCAGGTACTCGGGCAACCCGTCGGTGCGCGGTTCCCCGGCCGGGGCGGTCACAGCTGCACCCCCAGGTGCTCGGCCGCCAGGTCGCGCAGCTGCTCGACGGAGGTGATCGGTCGGACCTGCACGAACGCCAGACCTCCGTCGGCGTCCACGAAATAGGTGTGCGGCAGCACGTTGAGACCGAGGTCGGCCATCAGCTCACCGGAGCCGTCGAAGGCGTTGGGGAAGGAGACGCCGGCCTCGGCGGCGAAGGACTCCGCCTGCGGCCTGCCGTCCCGGCTGATCACGCCCACGACCTGCGCCCGGTCGCCGGCCTCGTCGGCGAACTGCTGCAGCAGGGGCAGCTCGTCGCGGCAGGGTGTGCACCAGGTCGCCCAGAGGTTGACCACCGTCGGCACGCCCGGGGCACGGCCGAGGTCCAGCGAGCCCCCGCCCGGGCAGTCGAGCGCCAGGTCCGGGAGCAGCTCGGCGCCCCGGGCGGGGGCGTCCGGCTGGTCGGCGCACGCGGTGAGCGCCGAGGGCTCCGGGGCCGCCGGCGCGGCCTCCTCCTCCGACGTGCAGGCGCTGAGGGCCAGGAGCGCCCCGGCGGCGGCCGCCAGTCCGCGCCTCACTCCGTGTCCGAGGCGGCGGGGGTCTTCACCAGCTTCGCCGCGGCCTCCGGGTCGACCGGGCCGATCCCGAAGGAGGGGCACCACTTCGCCAGCCCGCACGCCCCGCACGCGGCCTTCTTGGCGTGGCACACCCGCCGGCCGTGGAAGATCACGCGGTGGGAGAAGTCGGTCCACTCCTTCTTCGGGATCAGCTCGGCGATCTGCGCCTCGACCTTGACCGGGTCCTCGTCCTCGGTCCAGCCGAACCGGCGGACCAGCCGGCCGAAGTGCGTGTCGACGGTCAGGCCGGGGACGCCGAAGGCGTTGCCGAGCACCACGTTCGCCGTCTTGCGCCCGACCCCGGGCAGGGTGACCAGGTCGGCCATCCGGGCGGGGACATCGCCGTCGAACCGCTCGACCAGCGCCTGGGCCAGCCCGAGCGCGGAGTTGGCCTTCGCGCGGAAGAACCCGGTGGGCTTGAGGATCTCCTCCAGGTCGGCCCGGTCGGCGCCGGCCAGGGCCACGGCGTCGGGGTAGCGGGCGAACAGCGTCGGGGTGACCTTGTTGACCGTCTTGTCCGTCGTCTGCGCGGACAGCACCGTGGCGACGAGCAGCTCGAAGGCGTCGGTGAAGTCCAGCTCGCAGTGCGCGTCGGGGTGGAGAACGGCCAGCTCGCGCGCCATGCGGCGGGCCCGGCGCGTGCGGCCGAGCGGGGTCTCACCGGCGTCGAAGGGGGACGCGCCCGTGCGGGCGGCCCTGGTGGGCCGGCGGACCGGGGCCGGGCGCGCGTAGACCGGCGGCGAAGCGGGGGCGGACACGCGACCGAGGGTAGGCGGACCTGCTGACAACCATCGTCCGTGTCATCATCGGGGCGGTCCGAAGTCCGAGGAGGTCGCCGTGGTCGCACTGAGCGTCATCCTCTTCCCGCCTCTCCTCATCGCGTTCCTGCTCGTGATGGAGCGGGTCGAGGAGCCGTTGCGCCGCCCCGCCTCCCCGCGCGAGGTGGGCGAGTTCCTCGACACCGCGAACGCCGCCGAGGTCGAGACCCTCGCCTCGTCCGGTCTGCGCCGGGCCCTCTCCCGCTGGCGCCGGCGCCGGCACGGCGGCAGCACCACCAATCCGCCGCTCGTCTGAGCCGTCCCGCCGGCACTGTGAGCGGGCGCACTCGCTCGGAGGAGGGACGTTCCCGGCCACCGAACGGGTGACCCGGGGCACAGCCCCCTAGACTTCCTCCGGATACGGGAGCTTTGCGCCCGTCGATCGGCAGTGGGAAAGGACGTGCAGTGGACGAGGTGCTGGCCCAGTCGGGGCTCTTCCAGGGACTCTCGGAAGACGCGGTGGACCCCGTCCTCAGCCGCCTCGAGATCGTCACGCTCCCCCGCGGCCGCGTCGTCTTCAACGAGGGCGAACCCGGCGACAGCCTCTACATCGTGATGACGGGCAAGATCAAGCTGTCCCGCCGCGCTCCCGACGGCCGCGAGAACGTGCTGGCCGTCATGGGCCCGTCCGACCAGTTCGGCGAGCTGTCGGTCTTCGACCCGGGCCCGCGGACGGCGACGGCGACCGCGGTCACCGACGTCCGGATGGCGCGGATGCCGCAGTCGGTGCTGCGTCCCTGGATCGAGGCGCACCCGGAGATCGGCGAGCAGCTGCTGCGCGTGCTGGCCCGCCGCCTGCGCCGCACGAACGACTCCGTCGCCGACCTGATCTTCACCGACGTCCCCGGCCGCGTGGCCAAGGCGCTGCTGCAGATGGCCGACCGGTTCGGCAACCGCGAGAGCGACGGCCTGCGGGTCAAGCACGACCTCACGCAGGAGGAGCTGGCCCAGCTCGTCGGCGCCTCCCGCGAGACCGTCAACAAGGCGCTGGCCGACTTCGTGCACCGCGGCTGGATCCAGCTGCAGGGCAAGTCGGTCGTCGTCCTCGACGAGGACCGCCTCCGGCGCCGCGCACGATGACATCGTGATCCGCCGGATCACACCGCGGCCAGGAGCCGTGCCCCGGCGGGTCGAGCGCATCCGTCGCGCCTGCGCGGACCCCTCCGGGGCCCACTCGGCACGACAGCAGTGAACCCGAGAGGCCCAGAACCGGACCGGTTCTGGGCCTCTCGCGTAAAGCGCTCGCTCGCTAGTTCTTCCTCGGCAGGACCAGCGGCACCTTGTCGCCGTTGGGCAGGACGGCGAAGCGACCCTCGGGGGTCTGCTCGAACCCGGGCATGATCGGCTCGAGCGGGTCCGGCGGCGACCCGGCCAGCACCGCGGCGACGTCGGCGAAGCGGCCCAGCTGCGACAGCGTGTGCGACGTGGGCGGGAGCATCGGCCGGTCGCCGGCGTGGTGCTCGGCCAGCGCGGCGGCGGGCGCCAGCCACGCGGCCTCGTCCGCCTCGCCGGAGACGTCCCGCGCCTCCTGCCCGGCCGGCAGTGCCGCAGCGAAGAACTTGGTGTCGTAGCGCCGGGACTCCATGGGCGGGGTGATCCAGTGCGCGAAGGGCCGCAGCAGGTCCGAGCGCAGCACCAGGCCCCGGCCCGCGAGCAGCTCGGTCAGCGACAGGTCGCGACTGAGCAGCGCCTGGCGCTGCGCCTCCCAGTCGTCCCCGGACACGTCCGGCACGACCGCCCCCTCCGCGGGGCCGGCGAGCAGGATGCCGGCCTCCTCGAAGGTCTCCCGCACCGCGGCGCAGACCAGCTCGCGCGCCAGTCGCTCGTCGCAGCCGAACGCGGCGGCCCACTCGGCGGGCGACGGTCCGGCCCAGCCGATCTCGGTGTCCGCGTCACGCTCGTCGACCCCTCCGCCGGGATAGGCCGTCATCCCGCCGGCGAAGGGCATGCCCTTGGTCCGCCGCAGCAGGTACACCTCGAGACCCGGTGCACCGTCGCGGACCAGCAGCACCGTCGCCGCGTGCCGGATCTCGGTGGTCATCGCAGCTCGACCGTGAGCTCGACCTCGACCGGGGCGCCCAGCGGCAGCTCCGCGACGCCGATGGCGCTGCGGGCGTGTCGGCCGGCCTCGCCGAAGATCGTGCCGAGCAGCTCGCTGGCGCCGTTGACCACGCGGGGCTGACCGGTGAAGCCCTCGGCGCTGGCCACGTACCCGACGACGCGCACGATGCGGGCCACCTCGTCGAGGCCGACCAGGTCGTCGACCGCGGCCAGGGCGTTGAGCGCGCACACCTTGGCGTCCGCGGCGGCGGCCTCGACGTCCACCGAGCCGCCGACCTTGCCGGTGCGGCGCAGACCGCCGTCGACGAAGGGCAGCTGACCCGACGTCATCACCAGCGATCCGGTGCGGACCGCCGGGACGTAGGCGGCCACGGGCGCGGCCACCAGTGGCAGCCGGATGCCGAGCTCGGCCAGCCGCGCGTGCCAGCCCGCAGCCGGCGCGGTCACGCCGGGCGCTTGAGGTAGGCCACGAGCTGGTCGGAGCCGCTCGGGCCGGGGAGCACGGTCACCAGCTCCCAGCCGTCCACGCCCCACGAGTCGAGGATCGCCTTGGTGTTGTGGATGAGCAGCGGGATGGTGGCGTACTCCCACCGCTGGCGTGCCGATTCGGTCATGCCTCGGACGCTAGCGCAGGAGGTGACCCGACCGGGCGGCCCCGTGCAGGGGCCCGCTCCGAGCCTGCGAGGAATGGGGGGCGCGGCGTCCTTCTCCTACGCTGGACCGGTGAGCCCCGTGCAGCCGGTCATCCCGTCCTCCTCCGCGCGCCTGCACGTCGTCACCGGCAAGGGCGGGACGGGGAAGACGACCGTGGCCGCGGCGCTCGCCCTGGCCCTGGCGGCCGACGGACGCTCGGTGCTGCTGGTCGAGACCGAGGGCCGGCAGGGCATCGCCCAGCTGTTCGACACCGCCCCGCTGCCCTACGAGGAGCGGCGGGTCGCGGTGGCGCGCGGTGGCGGCGAGGTCAAGGCACTGGCCATCGACGTCGAGGAGGCCCTGCTGGACTACCTCGACATGTTCTACAACCTGCGCCGCGCCGGCCGGGCGCTGCGCAAGATGGGCGCGATCGACTTCGCCACAGCGATCGCGCCGGGTCTGCGCGACGTGCTGATCACCGGGAAGATCAAGGAGGCGGTCACCCGCCGCCACGACGGGAAGCACGTCTACGACGCCGTCGTCGTCGACGCACCGCCCACCGGCCGGATCACCCGCTTCCTCAACGTCACGAACGAGATGGGCCAGCTGGCGCGCTCCGGGCCGATCAAGACGCAGAGCGACGGCGTCATGGCGGTGCTGCGTTCGCCGCAGACCGTCGTCCACGTCGTCTCGATCCTCGAGGACATGCCCGTGCAGGAGACCGCCGACGCGATCGACGAGCTGCGCAAGGCCGGCCTGCCGATCGGCTCGGTGATCGTGAACCTCGCCACCGACCCCGTGCTCGCGCCCGGTGACCTCGCCCGGGCCGCCGCCGCCGGGCTGACCGGTGCCGACCTCGCCCCCGCGCTCGCCGCCGCCCACCTGCCGGCGAACGGGGACGTCGCCGACGCCCTGGCCGCCCAGACGGTGGAGCACGCCCGCCGGTGGACGGGGCAGGACGCGCTGCGCGACGACGTCGAGGCGCTGGGACAGCCGACGGTGGAGCTGCCCCTGCTCACCGGCCCGGTGGATCTCGGCGCCCTGTTCGAGCTCGCGGGCCGGCTCGACGACCACCTGCGCGGCGCCGAGGTGGCCGCGTGAGTGCCCAGCCGGCCGGGGAGCCGCGCGGCACGACGACCGGTCGGCCGCGGCCGCAGGCCCCCGCGCTGGAGCTCGGCGCGCTGATCGCCGACCCGGAGACGCGGATCCTGGTCTGCTGCGGCGCCGGCGGGGTGGGCAAGACGACGACGTCGGCGGCGCTCGCCCTGGCCGCCGCCGAGGCCGGGCGCAGCGTCGTCGTCCTCACCATCGACCCGGCCCGGCGCCTGGCCCAGTCACTCGGCCTGACCGAGCTGGACAACGAGCCGCGGCGGGTCGACGTCCCCGGAGCCGCGGGTGAACTGCACGCGATGATGCTGGACATGAAGCGGACGTTCGACGACATCGTCGTCGCGCATTCGACGCCCGATCGCGCCCAGCAGATCCTGGCCAACCCCTTCTACCAGACCCTGAGCTCGTCGTTCGCCGGGACGCAGGAGTACATGGCCATGGAGAAGCTGGGCCAGCTGCGGGCCAGCGACCAGTGGGACCTGATCATCGTCGACACCCCGCCGTCCCGGTCGGCGCTGGACTTCCTCGACGCCCCGAACCGGATGAGCCGCTTCCTCGACGGCACGATGATCCGGCTGCTCATGGCGCCCAGCCGGGCGGGCTTCAAGTTCGCCAGCGCGGGCTTCCTGCTGTTCAGCCGGATCGTGTCGAAGATCCTGGGCGGCCAGCTGCTGCGCGACATCTCGGCGTTCGTCGCCGCGCTGGACACGATGTTCGGCGGGTTCCGCGAGCGGGCCACCGCCACCTACGAGTTGCTCCGCCGCCCGGGCACGTCCTTCGTCGTCGTCGCCTCGCCCGAGCCCGACGCCCTGCGCGAGGCCTCCTACTTCGTGGACCGGCTCTCGGCCGACCAGATGCCGCTGGCCGGCCTGGTGGTGAACCGGACGCACCCGCCGGCCACCGCGGCGCTGTCGGCCACCCGCGCCGCCGCCGCCGCCGAGGAGGTGCTCGAGGCCGGCGGCCCGGATGCCGGACTCGCCGCCGCCGCCCTGCGGGTGCACGCCGAGCGGATGACGCTGGCCGCCCGGGAGCAGCACCTGGCCGACCGCTTCACCAGCGCCCACCCGGAGGTCGCGGTCCGCACCGTGCCGGCCGCGGCCGGTGACGTGCACGACCTGGACGGGCTGCGCACGATGGCCGCCGAGCTGACCGGGGCCGACGCGGACACGCCGACCGGCACGCCGCGGACACGCATCCTGCCTGCGCGCCGCGGCTGACGCCGGCCACGAGGCGAAAACGCGCCGTACGCTGGGCGGCGATGTCTGACGACGCACGCCTCCGCACCCGCCTGCTCGGGAAGCTCGCCCTGTCGATCGTGGTCGCCGGCGTGCTGGTCGCCGGTCTCCTGCTGCCCCTGGTCGGAGGGAGCGGGCTGGTCGCGCGCAACTCCGCCAGCCTGCTGGACGCGCTGCCGGTGGAGCTCACCGACGCGACCCCGCCCGGGATGACCCGGGTGCTGGCGGCCGACGGCACCCTGATCACGAACCTGTACACGAAGAACCGCACGCCGGTGACCTCCGAAGAGATCGCCGACGTGATGAAGCAGGCGCTGGTCGACATCGAGGACTCGCGCTTCTACGAGCACAACGGGCTGGACGTGCAGGGCACGATGCGCGCGCTGGTGAAGAACCTGGCCGCGGGATCGGTGCAGGAAGGCGGCTCCACGCTCACCCAGCAGCTGGTGAAGCAGACGCTGCTGCAGACGGCGGACTCCGCGGAGGGCCGGGACGCGGCGACCGAGCAGACGCCGGCCCGCAAGGTGCGCGAGGCGCGGCTGGCGCTGGCGCTGGAGGAGACCTACGACAAGGACGAGATCCTCACCCGGTACCTGAACATCGTGTACTTCGGCAAGGGCGCCTACGGCATCCAGGCCGCGGCCCAGCGGTACTTCAGCGTCAACGCGGCCGACCTCACCCTGCCGCAGGCGGCCATGCTCGCCGGCCTGGTGCAGAGCCCGTTCTACGACGACCCGATCGACAACCCGGAGAACGCCCAGGTCCGGCGCAACCAGGTGCTCAAGCGGATGTTCGACCTCGGTCACATCTCCGAGCAGGAGTACGTCGAGATCGCCGCCACGCCGGTCGCGGTGGCGCCGGGCATCGCGCCGCCCAACGAGTGCATCGACGCCACCATCGGTGGCTTCTTCTGCGCCTACGTCCTCGACCACCTGGTGCGGGCCCCCGAGAGCGGCGGCCTCGGTCTCACGGGCGACCAGCTCCGGAACGGCGGTCTGACCATCCAGACCACGATGCGCCCCGACATGCAGGTCAACGGCGACCAGGCCGTGCTGAACCAGCTGCCGATGGGCGATCCGCTGGCCGCCATGTATACCGCAGTGGAGCCCGGCACCGGCCACCTGCTCGCGATGAGCGTCAACCGCCGGTTCGGCTGCGACGGCCCGGAGTGCGAGTCGGTCATCCTCAACGCCCGTGCGAGCCAGGGCGCGGGGTCGACGTACAAGACCTTCGTCGCCGCCGCCGCGATGATCGAGGGCTACCCCGCGAACCACGTGATCACGACGCCCAACACCTACGTCTCGACGGTGTTCCCGGACTGGGACCCCGAGGCCGGCGTGCCCATTCCCTACGACGTCTCGAACGTGGGTACCCGGTACCCCCGGACGCTGGACATGCGGGAGGCGCTCGTCCGGTCGTCCAACACCTACTTCCTCGCGCTGCTGGACAAGCTGGGCAGCGTGGAGAAGCCGGTGCGGATCGCCCAGGCGATGGGCCTGCGGTCCCTCGACCCGGTCGCCGACGAGATCATCGACGAGCGCCAGGGCTCCTTCGTGCTCGGGCCGAACGCCACCAGCCCGCTCGACCTGGCCAGCGCGTACAGCACGCTGGCGGCCGGAGGCACCGCGTGCTCCCCGATCCCGGTCGTGGAGGTGCTGGACCGGAACGGGGAGCCGCTGCAGAGGGACGACGGCACCCCGGTGGTGACCGGGAGCAACTGCACTCCGGAGGTCATCCCCGTCGGCGTGGCCAACACGCTGAACCAGGTCCTCATCGGCGACGTCAGCAGCCCGCAGGGCACCGGCACCCGGGCCGCGGTCCCCGGCCACCAGATCGCCGGCAAGACCGGGACGTCGCAGAGCAACTTCTCGGTGGCCTTCGCCGGCTACACGCCGCAGTACGCAGCCAGCGTGATGGTGCTCAACCCGAAGATGAACCAGACGATCGACGGCTTCGGCGGCGGCATGCCGGCCACCATCTGGCACGACGCCATGGCGCCGATCCTCACCGGCCAGCCGGCCGTGCCCTTCGCGCCGGCGGACCCGCAGGTGGAGTTCGGCCGGACCCTGCCCGTGCCGGCCTGCCTGTCCACCACCGAGTGCGAACGGGTGCTGCGGGAGGCGGGCTTCCAGACGCAGGTCACGTCCGTCCGCGACAGCAGCCCAAGGGGTGCGTTCCTGGGCACGAGTCCGGCGGCCGGCGCCCAGGCGCTGGTCAGCGAGCCGGTGTCGATCCGGGTGAGCAGCGGCGCCCGGGCGTCTCGCCAGACCTCGCAGGCGCCCCCGAGGGAGCAGACCACCCCTCCGGTCCGGACGACGCCGCCTGCGCCGCCTGCGTCGCCGGCACCGGAGGCACCCGCCGAGCCCCTGCCCGCCGAGCCCGCACCCGCCGAGCCCCTCCCCGGTGAGCCCGCGCCTCCTCCGGGCGATTGACCGGGGACGGTCCGGACGGGTGCACCGCGCCCGTCCGGACCGGGCGTCAGCCGAGTTGGCGACGGACCTCGGCGGCGACGCGGGATCCCTCGGCCCGGCCGGCCACGACGCCGTTGGCGGCACCCATGACCTTGCCCATGTCCTGCATTCCGGAGGCCCCGGTGCGGGTGATGACGTCGGCGACGATCGCGGCGAGGTCGGTGTCCTCGAGCTGGGCGGGCAGGTAGGCGGCGAGCACCTCGCCCTCGGCCCGCTCCCGCTCGGCCTGCTCGGCCCGCCCGGCTCCGCCGAACGCCTCGGCGGCCTCGCGGCGCTTCTTCGCCTCCCGGCGCAGGACCGCCTGGACCTCGTCGTCGGACAGCTCGCGGGCCTTCTTGCCGGAGACCTCCTCGGCGCTGACCGCGGTCAGCACCATGCGCAACGTCGCCGTGCGCAGCTCGTCCCGAGCCTTCATGGCGGTGGTCAGGTCGTCGCGCAGTTGCTTCTTGAGGTCGCTCACGTTCCCAGCCTGGCACGACGCCGCCCCGGCCCGCGCCCGTAGGCTCTGCGACCGTGCGCTGGACCACCGCCGTTCCCACCGCCGCCCTCGCCGCCGGCGCGGGCGCCCTCGCCTACGCGAGCCTGTACGAGCGCACCCGCTGGACGCTGCGCCGCTTCGACGTGCCGGTCCTGGCGCCGGGCTCCGCGCCGCTGACCGTGCTGCACGTCTCGGACCTGCACATGACCGCCGGGCAGCGGTCCAAGCAGGAGTGGGTGGCGGGGTTGGCCGCCCTGGAACCGGACCTGGTCATCAACACCGGCGACAACCTGGCCGGCTTCGACGCCGTGCCCCCGACGCTGCGGGCGCTCGGGCCGCTGATGGAGCGGCCCGGCGCGTTCGTGCTGGCGAGCAACGACTACTACGCGCCGCGACCGAAGAACCCGCTGAAGTACTTCTTCCCCGGCCACAAGCGGGTGCACGGGGACGAACTGCCCTGGCGGGACCTGCGGGACGGGATGTCCGAGCGCGGCTGGCTCGACCTCACCAACGCCGCCGGTGAGCTGGTCGTGGACGGCCGGCGCATCGTGTTCGCCGGCGTCGACGACTCCCACCTGAAGCGGGACCGGTACGACGTCGTCGCCGGGCCGGCCGACCCGTCCGCCGACCTGCGCCTGGGTCTGGCGCACTCCCCCGAGCCCCGGGTGCTGGATCGCTTCGCCGGCGACGGCTACGACCTGCTGCTGTGCGGGCACACCCACGGCGGGCAGCTGCGGGTGCCGTTCTACGGCGCGCTGGTCACCAACTGCGGCATCGACCGCGAGCGGGTGCGCTGGCTGCACCGCTGGGCCGACCCCCGACCCGACCACCCCACCGGCACGTGGCTGCACGTCTCGGCCGGGCTGGGCACCAGCCCGTACGCGCCGGCCCGGTTCGCCTGCCCGCCCGAGGCCACCCTCCTCACGCTCACCGAAAGAGGACCCCTCCGCCCCCCACCGCTCGCACGCTCGCGGCGGGACCCTGCGGAGGGGCCGGTCGAGTCGCCGCGCTAGACTCGACCAGCGCACCTCGGGGTGTGGCGCAGCTTGGTAGCGCGCGTCGTTCGGGACGACGAGGCCGCAGGTTCAAATCCTGTCACCCCGACAGTTGCTCAGGGGCCGCCGATGGCGGCCCCTGAGTCGTTCCACGGGACTGGCACGATGAATCGCGTGACCGCCGAGCCGACCGTCCCCGCCCTTCCCCCCGAGGTCACCGCCCGCTGGCAGGCGCGGTTCCGCGCACCGCGGGTCTCGCTGCCCGACTGGGCGTTCGACGCACCGCACCGGAACCTGTACGCCTCCGACGTCAGCGGCGTCATCGAGCAGTACGCGTGGGACCGCTCGACCGGCAGCCACCGCCAGGCCACCGACCGGCCCAACGGCACCCTCATCGGCACGCTGAGCCCCGACGGCGAGACGATCTGGTGGTTCGCCGACACCGACGGCGACGAGTTCGGCGTCTGGATGACCCAGCCCTTCACCGGCGGCGAGGACGTCGTCGCCGTCCCCGAGGTGGGCCCGGCCTACCCGGCGGGGCTGGAGATCGGCGACGACCTCGTCGCGATCGGGCGCTCGACCGACGACGGCAGCGAGCTGTGGCTCTGCCCCCGGGGCTCGGCACCGCGGGTGGTCTACCGGCACCCCGACCCCGCCTCGGTCGACGCGCTGACCCACGACGGCGACCTGCTGGTGATCTCGCACTCCGAGCACGGCGACCCGCGCTACCCGGCCCTGCGGGTGCTGCGGACGGCCGACACCACCGAGGACGCGCCCGCCGTCGTCGCGGAGAAGTGGGACGGCGAGGGCCGCGGGCTGCACGCCTCGGAGTTCGCCCCGCTGTCCGGCGACACGCGGCTGCTGGTCGGGCACGAGCGCCGCGGCCGCGAGGAGCTGCTGATCTGGGACGTCGCGGCCGACACCGAGACCGAGATCGTCCTGGACCTGCCCGGTGACGTCTCGGCCGGCTGGTACCCCGACGGGACGGCGCTGCTGGTCGGGCACGACCACGCCGCCCGCACCGAGCTGTACCGCTACGACCTGGCCTCGGGCGCCCTGGAGCAGCTGGACACCCCGACCGGCGTCGTCCGCGGGGCCACCGCCCGCCCGGACGGCACCGTGGAACTGGCCTGGTCGAACGCGGAGCTGCCGCCGGTGGTCCGCCGCGCCGACGGCCCCGTCGTCCTGTCGGTGAGCGAGGAGGAGCCGCCGGCCGCCTACCCGGTCGAGGACCGTTGGGTTCCCGGCCCGGGCGGCGACGTGCACGCGCTGCTGGTGCGGCCGGCCGGCGACGGCCCGTACGCGACGGCGTTCCTCGTGCACGGTGGCCCGGAGTCGGCCGACGACGACTCCTACCGCGCGCGCCGCGCGGCCTACGTGGACGCCGGCTACGCCGTGGTGCACGTGAACTACCGGGGCTCGACCGGGTACGGCTCGGCCTGGCGCGACGCGCTGACCGGCCGGCCCGGCCTCACCGAGCTCGAGGACATCGGCGCGGTCTACGACGCGCTGGTGGCGGAGGGCGTCGTCGACCCGGGGCGCACGCTGCTGACCGGGGGCTCCTGGGGCGGCTTCCTGACCCTGCTCGGGCTGGGCACCCAGCCGGAGCGCTGGACAGCCGGGATCGCCGAGGTGCCGGTGGCCGACTACCTGGCCGCCTACGAGGACGAGATGGAGGGCCTGCGGGCCTACGACCGCGCGCTGTTCGGCGGCTCGCCCGACGAGGTGCGGGACGTCTACGTGCGGTCCTCCCCGATCACCTACGTGGACGCGGTGGCCGCACCGGTGCTCGTCGTCGCGGGGGCGAACGACCCGCGCTGCCCGATCCGGCAGATCGACAACTACCTGACCCGCCTCGAGGAGCTCGGCAAGTCGCACGAGGTGTACCGCTTCGACGCCGGCCACGGCTCGCTGGTCATCGAGGAGACCATCCGCCAGGTCGAGGTCGCGCTCACCTTCGCGCTGGAGCACGTCCGGCCCTGATCGAGGCGCCGGTCCGCTCGGCGCTCGGCCTCCTCCTTCCGAGAAATCCTCCGGTCCGCGTAACCCGGTGGCGGTGTCCAGCGATGACATCTCCGTCCGGGACAAGGGCGACCTGCCGGCAACGGCAGTCAGCAAAGCCACCGGCCCCTCGGGGGCATCGGGGCCACCGAAGGAAAGGCACCACCGTGAACCTGCTCGTACTCCTGCTCGCCAAGGCCGGCGCAGCGACCGCCACCGCCAAGGTCACCGTCATCGGGGCCGTGTCCGCCGCCGCGATCGGCACCGCCGGAGCCACCGGGGTGGTGCCGGTCGAGGCGCTGCTCCCCGACGACACCTCGGTGACGGTCGAGGAGGAGGCAGACGTCCCGGCCGAGGAGACGGCCCCCGCCCCCGACACGGACGGCGACGAGGTCGAGGCACCGGAGGAGGACCCCGCTCAGGACGAGGAAGCACCCGAGAGCGAGGTCCCCGAGACCGAGGTCCCCGAGACCGAGGTCCCCGAGACCGAGGCGCCCGAGACCGAGGCGCCCGACGAGGAGGACGGCGACGACGAGAACGGCGGGAAGTCCGCTCTGGAGGCGCTCGACGCCGCGCAGAGCAAGGCGCCCGAGCAGGCCGATGCAGGCCTGGACCGCGCCCGGGCGGCCGTCACGGGCACCGCCGAGCGTGGGCCGGCAGCCGGTCGCGGACCGCAGCAGGCGGCGCGCCCGACGCAGCCCGCACAGTCGCAGCGTCCCACCCGGGCCGCCGAGCGCGGGGCCCCGGAGGCCGAGCGCGAGGCCGGCTCCACCGACCTGGCCGGCGAGCGTCAGCCCGGTGCGGGTGGCGGACGCGGCTGACCCCGGCGGGCCGGATCGGCCGACGACGGGCGGACTGGACGTTCCGGTCCGCCCGTCACCGGCCGATGGTGTAGTCGTGGCCCCCGAACCGAGCACCTGGCTCGAGGACGCCCTGACCGCGGCCCAGAGCGGCCAGCCGTGGGCGTTGCGAGCCGTGTACGAGGAGCTGGCGCCCCGGGTGCACGGCTACCTGCGAGCCCGAGGCGCTTCCGAGCCCGAGGACCTGACGAGTGAGGTGTTCCTGACCGTGTTCTCGACGCTCGGAACGGTGACCGGCGGCGCGGCAGGTCTGCGCACGCTGGCGTTCTCCATCGCCCACGCCAGGCTGGTGGACGACCTGCGCCGGCGGTCCCGGCGCGGGGACGCCGTCTCCTACGAGAGCTGGCACGACGACCGGACGACGGCATCCACCGAGGACGAGGCGGTCGACCGCCTCGGCACGGCGGAGGTCCGGGCCCTGATCGAGGAGCTGCCCGCCGACCAGCGCGACGTCCTGCTGATGCGGGTCGTCGGTGACCTGAGCCTCGAGCAGACCGCCCAGGCCATCGGCCGGAGCACCGGCGCGGTCAAGCAGCTCCAGCGTCGCGGGCTGCTCGTCCTGCGCGCCCGGCTGCAGGAGTCCGGCCACCCGGTCGGCGCCGTGGAGGCGACCCCGTGAGCGCCGGGCGGCCTCCCGTCCTCGACGACCGGACGGTCGAGCGGCTGCTGACCGGGCACTCCGCGCCGGCGGATCCGGAGCTGCAGCACGCGCTGGGTCTCGTGCGCTCGATGGGCTCGGGCCCGGCTCCCCGGCCCACGGCGGCTCTGGCCGAACTGCTCGTCACGGGCTTCGCACCGGAGGCCGCGCCGCTCCGCCGCCCCACTCTCCGGCGGCGATGGTCGGTCCGCGCCGCCGCAGGACTGACCGCTGCCGCGGCCTCCCTCCTCGTGGCCGGGACGGCGCAGGCGCTGCCCGCGCCCGTGCAGGACGGACTGGCGGGCGTGGTGCGGGCGCTGACCCCCTTCGAGCTGCCGAGCGCTCGCCCGTCGGACGGCTCCACCACGCATCCGCCGGAACCGGCCACCGGGACGGGGCCGACGTCCGACGAGCCGGCACCCACCCAGGCTCCTTCCGGTCCGGACAGCGGCGCTGCGGCGCCCGCACCCGGGGAGGACGGCGGCACCGGCGCCGGACCGGATGCCACGGACGGCGAGCGCGCCGGGAGCCCGGGCACCGGATCCACCGTGCCTGCCCCGGGCCGCGACAGGGATCGGCCGTCCCCACCGGGGGTGGACCGCGACGAGCAACGGTCCACAGCACCGGAGGCCCGGGTGGCGCGTCCGGAGGTGGGCAGGCCGCCCGCCACGGGCGGATCCCCGGGGAACACCCCGGCGCGGCCGGTCGCCCCCAGGAGCACAGGTGCGGCAGCGACATCCCAGCCGGAGGACACCCCTGCGGCCGGCGATGCAGCGGCCTCCCCGGGCCGCGGTCGCGAGGACGCCGGGCGCGGAGCTCCACGGGCGTCGGCGTCGGAGGACGTGCAGCCCTGAGGCCGGGATGGCCATCGTGCACCGGGGAGGTCGCGGCACGTCCGCGCCGAGGACCCGATCTGGCCACTCCGGCCGGCGGTCGCGGCGGCCAGCGGTCGCCGCGGTGAGCGGGCCCTCCGGCCAGCGGGCACTTCGACTAGCGGTCGCGGCGGCCCGCGACGCGGTGACGACGGGGTTCCAGCAGCGCCCGACGCGCGTTCTCCGCCCGCCGGCGCTGCGCCCGCCGGAACGCCGTCCGGTGCCCGGCCGGATCGTCCGGCGAGTACGCCGACCACACGAGCACGGCGTCCTGGGCGTCCTCTGCCGGACCGTCCTCGCCGCTCCTCCCCCGCAGCCCGGCGAGCACCCGGTCCGCCAGGGCGTCGTCGTCCAGCAGAGGAGTGAGGTCCTGCGGGTCACGGCCCTCCGCGGCCAACGCCTCCGCCAGCCACCCGAACAGGCCGGGGCCGGACGACCGCATCACCAGGTCGCTGAGGACCGCGTGCGCGGCGTCCACGCGCACGCCGGCCGCCAGCGCGAGCTCCAGCTCGACCCAGCCCCGCAGGGTGTAGCGGTCCGGGCCGGGCCACGACTGCGCTGCGGACGCCGGGTCGTCGTCGGGGAAGGGGTCGTCGGGAGTCACGGATCGATCCTGCCCGAGCCGCCGGCGGGGGCCCCGCAGCCGACCGAGTCGATCATCGTCTGCGTGCACGGGGCGCGGGGTCACACGCCGTGCGCCGGCGCACTCAGACGAGGGTCAACGGCGGGAGGCGGCGATCAGCTCGGCGATCTGGACGGTGTTGAGGGCCGCGCCCTTGCGCAGGTTGTCGTTGCTGACGAACAGCACGAGCCCGCGACCGCCGTCCACGCTCTGGTCCTGCCGGATGCGACCGACGTAGCTGGGGTCGCGGCCGGCGGCGTGCAGCGGGGTCGGGACGTCGGAGAGCTCCACGCCCGGCGCCGCCGCGAGCAGCTCCGTGGCCCGGCCGACCGAGATCGGCCGTTCGAACTCGACGTTCAGCGACAGCGAGTGCCCCGTGAACACCGGCACGCGTACGCAGGTGCCCGACACGCGCAGGTCGGGGAGGCCGAGGATCTTGCGGCTCTCGTTGCGGAGCTTCTGCTCCTCGTCGGTCTCGAACGTGCCGTCGTCGACGACCGAGCCGGCCATGGGCAGCACGTTGAACGCGATCGGAGCGACGTACGTCACCGGGTCGGGGAAGGTCACCGCCGAGCCGTCGTAGGCGAGCTCGTCGGCCTTCTCGACGACGGCCTTGGCCTGGGAGTGCAGCTCCTGCACGCCGGCGATCCCCGAACCGGACACGGCCTGGTAGGTGCTGGCGACGATGCGGACGAGGCCGGCCTCGTCGTGCAGCGGCTTGAGCACCGGCATCGCGGCCATCGTGGTGCAGTTCGGGTTGGCGATGATCCCGCCGTGCGCGTTCGCGATGTCCTGCGGGTTGACCTCGCTGCAGACCAGCGGGATCTCCGGGTCACGGCGGAAGGCCGAGCTGTTGTCGATCACGACGACGCCGGCCGCGGCGTACCGGGCAGCCTGCGCGCGCGAGGTGGTGGCACCGGCGGAGAACAGCGCCACGTCCAGCCCGGTGGGGTCGGCGGTGGCGGCGTCCTCCACGGTGATCTCGCCGTCGCCCCAGGGCAGGGTGCTCCCGGCGGAGCGGGCCGATGCGAAGAACCGGATCGATGCGATCGGGAGATCGCGTTCGGCGAGGATCGAGCGCATCGCCGCCCCCACCTGGCCGGTCGCGCCGACGATGCCGATGTGCAGGGGGCGCATGTCTGCGCTCATCGTCCGGTCCCTCCGTAGACGACGGCCTCGACGTCGGAGCCGAGGTCGAACGCGTCGTGCACCGCGCGGACGGCGATGTCCACGTCGGTGTCGCGGCAGACCACGGAGATGCGGATCTCCGAGGTGCTGATGAGCTCGAGGTTCACGCCGGCGTCGGCGAGGGCGCCGAAGAACTTGGCCGAGACGCCCGGGTGCGACCGCATACCGGCGCCGACCAGCGACACCTTGCCGATGTGCTGGTCGAAGCGCACGTCGGTGTAACCCACGGTGTGCTTCACCCGTTCCAGCGCCGCCAGCGCGGTCGGGCCGTCGCTCTTGGGCAGCGTGAAGGAGATGTCGGCGAGCTTGCTGGCCTCGGCCGACACGTTCTGCACGATCATGTCGATGTTGATCTCGGCGTCGGCCAGCACGCGAAACAGCTGGGCGGCCTCGCCCGGCCGGTCCGGCACCCCGAAGACGGTGATCTTGCCCTCGGAGCGGTCGTGCGCGACGCCCGTGATGATCGCCTGTTCCACCGGGAGGTCCTCCATCGAGCCGGACACGATCGTGCCGGGGAGCTGTGAGTAGGAGCTGCGGACGTGCACGGGGATGCCGTAGCGGCGGGCGTACTCGACGCAGCGGAGCATGAGCACCTTGGCCCCGGACGCGGCCAGCTCGAGCATCTCCTCGTAGGTGATGGTGTCGAGCCGCTGGGCGTTGGGGACGATGCGCGGGTCGGCGGTGAAGACGCCGTCCACGTCGGTGTAGATCTCGCAGACGTCGGCGTGGAGCGCCGCGGCGACGGCCACGGCGGTGGTGTCCGAACCGCCGCGGCCCAGCGTGGTGATGTCCTTGGTGTCCTGGCTGACGCCCTGGAACCCGGCGACGATCACGATCGACCCGTCGTCCAGCGCCGAGCGCAGCCGGCCGGGCGTGACGTCGATGATCCGGGCCTTGCCGTGGCTGCCGGTGGTGATGACGCCGGCCTGCGAGCCGGTGAAGGAGCGGGCCTCGTAGCCGTGCGTGGAGATGGCGATGGCCAGCAGCGCCATCGAGATCCGCTCGCCGGCGGTCAGCAGCATGTCGAGCTCGCGACCGGGCGGCTCGTCGGTGATCTGGCCGGCCAGGTCGAGCAGCTCGTCGGTGCTGTCCCCCATGGCGGACACGACGACGACGACGTCGTCGCCGTTCTTCTTGGCGGCGACGATCCGCTCGGCGACACGCTTCATGTGTGCTGCGGAGGCGACGGAGGAGCCGCCGTACTTCTGGACGACGAGGGCCACGGGTCCACAGGCTACCGACGTGCCGCAACGCGCTCGTGGTTGCATCCGCCGCCTCGGCACGTTGTGATCATGGGATGGACGATCCGGAGCGCTGGCTGCTCACCCTCGCGGAGCGCGGCAACCCCGGCACGCCCCTCCCGGCATGGACCGAGGGCAACCTCGTGCGGCCGCTGGTCCACGGCGCCGACTACTTCGAGCGGTTGGTGGAGGTCGTCGAGCAGCTCGGGGACGGCGACCGGCTGTGGTTCACCGACTGGCGGGGCGATCCCGACCAGCTGCTGCGCCCCGACGGCCCCACGGTGGACGAGCTCCTCAGCGCGGCGGCGCACCGCGGGGTGGACGTCCGCGGTCTGGTCTGGCGCTCGCACACCGACGCGCTGTCCTACAGCAAGGAGCAGAACCGGGCGCTGGACAAGGAGCTGGAGGAGGACGGCGGCCGGGTGGTGCTGGACCAGCGCGTCCGCCGGGTGGGCAGCCACCACCAGAAGCTCGTGATGATCCGCTGCCCGGCCGACCCCTCCCGCGACGTGGCCTTCGCCGGCGGCATCGACCTGTGCCACAGCCGCCGGGACGACGCGACGCACGAGGGCGACCCGCAGGCGGTGGACATGGCGCCGGCGTACGGCCCGACGCCGGCCTGGCACGACGTGCAGGCGGAGATCCGCGGGCCCGCGGTCGCCGTCCTGGAGACGTCCTTCCGCGAGCGCTGGGACGACCCGACCAGCCCGGTGCAAGGCAATCCCGTCGCCTACGTGATCGACCGGTGGCGCCGGGCCCGGCTCGACCCCTCGCCCCTGCCGCCCCAGCTGCCGCCCCCGCCGCCGTGCGGGCCGCACCTGGTGCAGACGCTGCGGACCTACCCCAAGCTCCGGCCGAGCTACGACTTCGCCCCCGAGGGGGAGCGTTCGATCGCCCGCGGTTACACCAAGGCGGTCAAGCAGGCCCGGCGCTTCGTCTACCTGGAGGACCAGTACCTGTGGTCCTCGGAGGTCGCGCAGCTGTTCGCCGACGCGCTGATCGACAACCCGGAGCTGCACCTGGTGGTCGTCGTCCCGCGGATCCCCGACCAGGAGGGGGCGCTGAACGCGACCCCGCAGTACGTCGGCCGCCGGCGCGCCATCGACCTGTGCGTCCAGGCCGGCGGGAAGGACCGGGTGCACGTCTTCGACGTGGAGAACCACGCCGGCACGCCGGTCTACGTGCACGCCAAGGTGTGCGTGGTGGACGACGTGTGGGCCAGCATCGGCAGCGACAACTTCAACCGGCGGTCGTGGACGCACGACAGCGAGCTGTCCACCGCGGTCCTCGACACCACGCTCGACCCGCGCGAACCGCGGGACCCGGCCGGGACGGGCGACTGCGCGCGCACCTTCGCGCGGGACCTGCGGCTGGAGCTCGCCCGCGAGCACCTGGACCTGGACCCCGATGGGGGCGAGGACGACCTGGTGCTGGATCCCGAGCGCTTCGTGGCCACGCTCGAGGCCCGCGCGGCCGCCCTGGCCGAGTGGCACGAGAACGGCCGGCGCGGCCCCCGCCCGCCAGGCCGGCTGCGCCCGCACGATCCGGAGAAGCTCGGCCGGCTCACCCGGCTGTGGGCGACCCCGCTCTACCGGCTGGTCGTGGACCCCGACGGGCGGCCCTTGCGGATGCGCCTCCGCAAGGAGTTCTGACCCGCGGCCCCTGCACGCTCCGCACCTGGGTACCTGGGCACCTGGCACCTGGCACCTAGGCGCCTAGGCACCTCGAGCACAGTCGGACTCTGCTCACTCCTGTAAGCAGAGACCGACTGTGCCCAGGGACAGTCCCAGGACGTCTTCGGCCTCTGCTTCGAAGAGGAAGCAGAGACCGACTGTGCCCAGGGACAGTCCCAGGACGTCTTCGGCCTCTGCTTCGAAGAGGAAGCAGAGGCCGACTGCGCCCAGGGCAGTCCCTGACCCGACACGTCATCCACCACCGCTCGCGATGTCCACAGGTGGATCGGCTCCCGGTTCCACCGCGGCGCGCAGTCGAATCATGGTCCCGTGCCCGGCGCCTTCGACCTCTGTGCCGCTCTGCGGCGCATCCGGCGGGCCGCCGATCTGTCGCAGCGCGAGCTGGCAGGAGCCGCCGCCCTCAGCGTCTCCGCCGTCGCGCACGCCGAGGCCGGCACGCGGGACCTGCCGGTCTCGGCCCTGGTGCGCGCCGCCGCGCTCGCCGGCCTGCGGCTGGCTCTGCTCGACGGCGCAGGCATGGAGGTGCGCGGCATGCATCCCGACGCCGTCCGGGACCGGGGCGGGCGCCGCTTCCCCGCCCATCTGGACACCATGCTCAGCGAGCGGCGCGCATCGCGATGGGAGCATCGCCCGCTCCTGCGGCAGCCGACGTACACCTTCGACCGTCGCCGGCCGTGGGAGGACGCGGACAGCCGCAGGACCGACCGGCCGGACGACCACCTGCTCCCGCAGCCGGGTGACGCGCCGGCGGAGCGGGCGGCCGCGCGAGCAGCAGCCGCCCAGGAGCGACTCCGCGCCGAGCGAGAGCGGCGGCGCGCGGCCGGCGACCTCGTTCCGTCGCCGGAGTGGACGTGCACCTGCCCGGCTGCGTGCGACGAGCTCGACGACTGGAGCGGACGGCCGGTCCACGCGGGAAACTGTCCGTGTTCCTGCGACCTGGGCTGAGCCGCTGCTACCGTGAGCGGGTGCGCGGCAGCCTCCTGCTTACCCGCCGCGGCGAGGCCCTCTCCTAGGTCGGCCCCCTCGCCGCGGTGTCCCGCCGTGACCGAGCGCGTTCCCGGCGCCTGCTGACCGCCCCACCGGAGCTGAGTCCAGCCCGCGCCAGAGGAGCCCCACACGTGAGCACGAACCCGCGCGACACCCATCCCCACGTCCGCCATCCCCAGCAGCCCTCGCGGATGCCGATCCACCGCTACGCCCCCTTCACCCCCGTCGTCCTGGCCGACCGCACCTGGCCGGACACGGTCACGACGCAGGCCCCGCGCTGGTGCGCGGTCGACCTGCGCGACGGCAACCAGGCCCTGATCGACCCGATGACCCCCGACCGCAAGCGGCGGATGTTCCAGCTGCTGGTCGGCATGGGTTACAAGGAGATCGAGGTCGGCTTCCCCGCGGCCAGCCAGACCGACTTCGACTTCGTCCGGCAGCTGATCGAGGACGACCTGGTCCCCGACGACGTGACCATCCAGGTGCTCACCCAGGCGCGCGACGAGCTGATCGAGCGGACGTTCGAGTCCCTGCGCGGCGCGAAGCAGGCGATCGTCCACCTGTACAACTCGACGTCCACCCTGCAGCGACGGGTCGTCTTCGACTCCGACCGCGCCGGCATCATCGACATCGCCGTGCACGGGGCCCGCGTGGTGCGCAAGTTCGCCGAGCAGATGGGCGACACCGACATCCGCTTCGAGTACTCCCCCGAGTCCTTCACCGGCACCGAGCTCGACTTCGCCGTCGAGATCTGCGACGCCGTGACCGACGTCTGGGAGCCCACCCCCGACCGCCCGACCATCCTGAACCTGCCGGCGACGGTCGAGATGGCCGAGCCGACCGTCTACGCCGACCAGATCGAGTGGATGCACCGGAACCTGGGCCGGCGCGACTCCGTCGTCCTCTCGCTGCACCCGCACAACGACCGGGGCACCGCCGTGGCTGCCGCCGAACTGGGCTACCGCGCCGGGGCAGACCGCATCGAGGGCTGCCTGTTCGGCAACGGCGAGCGCACCGGCAACGTCGACCTGGTCACCCTGGGGCTGAACCTGTTCAGCCAAGGCATCGACCCGCAGATCGACTTCTCCGACATCGACGAGATCCGCCGCACCGTCGAGTACTGCAACCAGCTGGGCGTCCACGAGCGGCACCCCTACGGCGGTGACCTCGTCTACACCGCCTTCTCCGGCTCCCACCAGGACGCGATCAACAAGGGCTTCAAGGCGCTCGAGGCCGACGCGGCGGCTGCCGGCACGACGGTGGACCGCATGCCGTGGGCCGTGCCGTACCTGCCCATCGACCCCAAGGACGTCGGCCGCAGCTACGAGGCCGTCATCCGGGTGAACAGCCAGTCCGGCAAGGGCGGCGTCGCCTACATCATGAAGACCGAGAACCACCTGGACCTGCCGCGCCGGCTGCAGATCGAGTTCAGCGCGGTCATCCAGCAGCACACCGACGACGAGGGCGGCGAGGTCACCGCCGCCCAGATGTGGACCGCGTTCTCCAGCGAGTACCTGCCCGACACCGACGCGCCGTGGGGCCGGTTCGGGCTGGCCGGCCACCGGCACACCGCGAACGGCGACGGGTCCGACGAGATGGTCGTGGAGCTGGTCGACGGCGGTGTGCCCACGACCCTCGAGGGCCGCGGCAATGGGCCGATCGCCGCGTTCGTCGACGCCCTGCACGCCGTCGACGTCGACGTCCGGGTGCTCGACTACGCGGAGCACGCCCTGTCCGCCGGCGGCGACGCCCGCGCCGCCGCCTACGTCGAGTGCGCCGTCGGCGACCGCATCCTGTGGGGTGTGGGCATCGACGCCAACATCGTCACCGCGTCGTTGCGCGCGGTCGTGTCGGCGGTCAACCGCGCCCAGCGTTAGGCCCCCTTCAGGGGCCCGCCCCGAGCCTGCGAGGGGTGGGGGGAAGGGGGTCCTTCTCCTCGTCCTCCCGCCGGCTCTCCACCAGCGCACGGCCCGGCTCCTCCGGGGGCGCGTCCGCCGGCTCGTCACCGCGGTACACCTGGTCCGGGCGGACGTCGGTGCGCAGCTCGTCCACCAGCAGCCGGTCGCGGCGCACGTGCCGCCGCCGGTAGGCCACCCGGCTGATCATGTGCGCGCTCACCGGCGCCGTGAGCATCTGGAAGACCGCCACCAGCAGCAGCATCCACGTCGCCGACCAGCCCTGGAGCCGGATCGCGGCGCCCACCATGATCAGCAGCACGCCGAGCACCTGCGGCTTGGTGCCGGCGTGCATCCGGGTGAGGACGTCGGGGAAGCGCACCAGCCCCAGCCCCGCGGTGAGGCACAGGAAGGCCCCGAGCAGGAGGAACGCGACGGCGACCACGTCGGCCACCGTCTGGACGCCGCTCATCGGTCGCCCTCCAGGCTCCGGGCGATCCGTTCCTCGGCCGCTTCTGGTAGCCCGATGTCCTGGCCGTCGCCGCCGGACTGGATGAGCATGCCGCCGATGTAGCGGGCGACCGACACCGAGCCGACGAAGGCCAGCAGCGAGACCACCACGAGCACCGGGACCACCGTGGGGTCCCGCTGCAGCCCGGCGTGGACGGCGAGCCCGGCGGCGATGATGACCAGCAGGGTGTCGGTGGCCACCACGCGGTCCAGCAGGGACGGTCCCGCACCCAGCCGCACCAGTGCGAGCAGCGCGCCCACCCCCAGCAGCCCGTAGGCCAGCCAGTAGACGACGGTCACGGCGTCCTCTCCCCCTCGCCCGCGACGGGTGTCCCCGGCGGGGTGTCCAGCGCCGCGACCTCGTCCGGCGAGCCGAAGGCGCGCACCACGCGCTCCTCCTCGGCCAGCACCGACTCGCGCTGGCGCTCGACGTCGGCCTCATCACGCACGTGCAGGATGTGCAGCGCGAGGGTGCGGCGCTCGCGGTCCAGGTCGATCACCATCGAGCCCGGCACCAGGGTCAGCGACTCGGACAGGATGGTCAGCAGCAGGTCCGAGTCGGTGCGCAGCTGCACGGTGATGATCGCGCTCCGGTCGATGCCGGCGGGCCGCAGCGTCTGCCAGGCGACCAGCGCGCCCGAGCTGATCAGGTCGCCCACGAAGTGCCCCACGAAGCGCACGAGGGGCACCGGGCGCAGGCGCGCACCGCCGACCACGGGTGGGAGGGGCAGCAGCAGCGTGACGCCGAGTGCCACGGCCGCCCCGCCGAGCAGGTTGGCCCACGACCACGTGCCCCACAGCAGGTTCCAGACCAGCACGAGCCAGACCAGCAGCGGTAGCTGGTGGCGCAGCCGGTGCCCGACGCCGACGTCGTCCACGCCGCTCACGGCACGTCCTCCCCGCCGAAGACCGCGGTGATGTACGGCGTGCGGTCGAGCAGGTCGCCGGCAGCCCGCTCGGCCACCCCGTAGAGCGGCCCCGCCAGCGCGGTCAGCCCGACCGTCACGGCCACCATCACGGTGGTCGCCCCGACCATCACCCTCGGCAGCGGCCGCAGGGACGGACCTCGCCGGTCGTCGTCGCCCAGGCCGTCGGTGACCGGCGAGGTGGCCGTGGCGACGGCGGTGTGCCGCTCCCACGCCATCCGGCGGGCCTCGGCGCGCCCGGCGACGGCGCCGTCGGCCAGCTCCGGCTGCTTCGCCGGCTCCTTCTCCCCCGCCGGCTCCGCCTGCTCCGCCGTGTCCGGCGGCGGGGCGGTCGCGAGCTCGGGGCCGGCGTCGGCTGCCGCGGCGTCGGAGGTCTCGACCTCCGGTGACTCCGCCGGGGGCCGCCAGAAGGCACGGCTCCAGACGCGGGACATGGCCAGCAGGGTCAGCAGGCTGGTCACCGCCCCACCGGCCACCAGCACGATCGGCAGCCACCCGCCGTCGGCGACCCCGGCCTCGAGCAACCCCAGCTTGCCGATGAACCCGGAGAACGGCGGGATGCCGGCCAGGTTCATGGCGGGCACGAAGAAGAGGATCGCGAGCAGCGGGGAGGCCAGCGCCAGCCCACCCAGCCGGTCGACCGACGTGGACCCGCCCTGCCGCTCGACGAGGCCGGCGACGAGGAAGAGCGTCGTCTGGATGGCGATGTGGTGGACGACGTAGAAGACCGCTCCCGCGAGCCCCGCCTGGGACGCCAGCGAGATCCCGAAGATCATGTAGCCGATGTGGCTGACCAGCGTGAAGGAGAGGATCCGGCGGATGTCGGTCTGCGCGACCGCCCCCAGGATCCCGATGACCATGGTGGCCAGCGCCGCCCACATGAGCACGGAGTCCAGCGCACCGCCGGGGAACAGCAGCGTCTGCGTGCGGATGACCGCGTACACCCCGACCTTGGTGAGCAGGCCCGCGAACACCGCGGTCACCGGGGCCGGGGCCGTCGGGTAGCTGTCGGGCAGCCAGGCCGACAGCGGGAAGACCGCCGCCTTGATGCAGAACGCGATGAGCAGCACCGACTGCAGCAGCAGCTGGGTGCCGTCGGGCAGGTCCTGCAGGCGGACGGCGAGCTGCGCCATGTTCACCGTGCCGGTCGCGGCGTACACCAGCCCGATCGCGGCCAGGAAGAGCAGCGAGCTGAGCAGGCTCACGATGATGTAGGTGATGCCCGCCCGGATGCGGGGCGCCGATCCCCCGAGGGTCAGCAGCACGTAGCTGGCGGTCAGCAGGATCTCGAACCCGACGTAGAGGTTGAACAGGTCGCCGGCCAGGAAGGCGTTGGCGACGCCGGCGATCAGCACCAGGAACGTCGGGTGGAAGATCGAGATCGGCGTCTCCTCGTCACCGTCGGCCACGCCCTGGCCGACCGCGAAGACCAGCACGCCCAGCGCGACGGTGGCGGCGACCACCAGCATGAGCGCCGACAACCGGTCGACGACCAGCGAGATGCCCAGGGGCACGGGCCAGCCGCCCACGGCCACCGCGGCGGCCCCCTCGGCGTCGGCGATGACCAGCAGCGCGACCGACACGGCGAGCACCGCCGTGAGCACCAGGATGCTGAGCACCCGCTGCGTGTGGGGGTGCCGGCCGCCGACCAGGAGCGCCGCGGCGGCGCCCAGCAGCGGCAGCAGCACCGGCAGGGGCGTGAGGACGCCGATCATCGGCGTCGTCCCCGGGTCGGGGGCAGGTCGATGTCGTCGGACGGGATGCCCGCGTACTCCTCGGCCAGCCGGCGCTCCACGTCGGCGTCGGCCGCGTAGGTGTCCTCGTGCATGGCCGGCCGGTCCTCCGGTGCCAATTGGTCGGGGTCGATCTCGTCGGCGTCGGTGTCCGAGCGGGCAGCGATCCGGCGGTCCTCCTCGTCGACCTCGATCACCTCCTGCCGCACCAACCGCCAGGACCGGTAGATCAGGGCCAGCAGGAACGCCGCGATGCCGAACGTGATGACGATGGCGGTCAGGATCAGCGCCTGCGGCAAGGGGTCGCTCATCTCCTCCGGCTCCGCGTACCCGATGATCGGGGCGAGCCCGGCGGGCCCGCCCGCGGAGAGCAGGAGCAGGTTGGTGGCGTTGCCCAGCAGCAGGAAGCCCAGCAGGACGCGGGTGAGGCTGCGGTCGAGCAGCAGGTAGACGCCGGCGGCGTACAGGCCGCCGATGATGACCGGCAGGGCGACGGTGGGAGTCATCGGGCGATCACCTGTCCGGGAGTGACGTCGATCGGGTCGTGCTCGTCCACCTGCCGGTCCAGCTCGGCACCGAGGCTGCGCAGGATGTCGAGCACCAGGCCCACGACGATCAGGTAGACGCCGATGTCGAAGAACAGCGAGGTGACCAGCTTGACGTCGCCGAGCACCGGCAGCGTGGTCTCCAGGATCGCCGTCTGCAGCACCTCGGCACCCAGTGCCAGCCCGACGACGCCGGTCCCGCCGGAGAAGAGCAGTCCGACCCCCAGCAGCAGGCCCGGATCGACCGGGGCGGCCTCGCCCAGCTCGTAGCGCCCGCCGGCGAGGTAGCGCAGCACCAGCGCCAGGCCCGCGACCAGGCCGCCGGCGAATCCACCTCCGGGCTCGTTGTGGCCGCTGAACAGCAGGAACACCGAGAACACCAGGATGGTGTGGAACAGGATCCGGGTGATCACCTCGAGGATCACCGAGCGTCGTTCGGGTGCCAGCGCCGCGGTCGCGGACAGCCACTGACCGCGGGGGGCGCGCCGGGAGGTGTTGTTCTGCTGGGTGAGCGAGCCGGGGTCCAGCCGGTCCACCGAGCCGGTGCGCCGCCGCAGGAACACGAGGCTGGCGACCCCGGTGGCCGCGACCACGAGCAGCGAGATCTCGCCGAGCGTGTCCCAGGCGCGGATGTCGACCAGGGTCACGTTGACCACGTTCTGGCCGCCGCCCAACTCGTAGGCGGCCTCGGGGTAGTCGACCGAGACCGGCGTCGCGGTGCGCGCGCTCAGTGCTACCGCACCGGCCGCGGCCATCAGCCCGCCGACCGCCACGGCGATGACGCCACGGACGGTGCGCTCGCGCGGCCGGTGCCGCTCGGTGATGTCCTTGGGCAGCTTGCGCAGCACCAGCACGAAGACCACGAGGGTGAGCGTCTCGACGAGGAACTGGGTCAGGGCCAGGTCGGGTGCGCCCTGGAGGGCGAACAGCACCGCGAGGCCGTAGCCGGTGACACCGACGACCAGGACGGCCGAGAGCCGCTGGCGGATGCGCAGCGCCAGCACGGCGGCGATCAGGACGACCGCGCCGACGAGCGCCTGGATGGGACTGTCCCAGGCCCGCCACTCCCCGGGCCAGGGCGCGCGGAACAGCAGCACCGACCCCGGGAGGGCGAGCACGACGACCAGGATCGTGCCGAGGTAGGCCGGCAGCGAGCCGCGCTGCGTCGTCCCGGTGACCAGGACGGCGAGGCGGTCCAGCGCCTGCAGCGTGTTCCAGTAGCCCTCGTCCGCCGACGCGCCGACGGCCAGCCGGCGCTGGGTGCGGAACACCGGACGGCGGGCGAGGAATAGCAGCGCGCCGCCGAGGACGGTGACCGCGGAGAGCGCGAGAGCCGGCTGCCATCCGTGCCAGAGCGCCAGCTTCTCCGGCTCCGGAACCAGCAGCGGCAGGGTGTCGGCGTACCCGGCGACCAGCGGCTCCAGCAGCGGGCTGAACGGTCCGGCGAGCAGGCCGACGAGGGCCAGCACCGCGGGGGCGGTCAGGAACAGCGCGCTCGGCGGGTGGATGAGCCGGGTGTCCGCGCACCCCGGCTTGCGGGCGAAGGCGCCCCACAGGAACCGGGCGGTGTACGCGGCGGTGAGGACCGAGCCCAGCACCAGCCCGACGAGGACCACCACGGCGGCGGTGCGGTCGGGCAGGCCGCCCTCCCACAGGGCGGTGAACGCCGCCTCCTTGCCGACGAAGCCGAGCAGCGGGGGGAGGCCGGCCATGGAGGCGGCCGCGAGGGTGCCGACGACGGCGAGCACCGGCAGCCGGCGGCCGAGGCCGGACAGCGTGCGCAGGTCGCGGGTGCCCGTGGCGTGGTCGACGACGCCGACGGTGAGGAAGAGCGTGGACTTGAACAGGGCGTGCGCGAGCGTCATCGCCAGCCCTGCGGCGGCCAGCTCCCGGCTGCCACCGCCCACGAGCACCATGAGGAAGCCGAGCTGGCTGACCGTGCCGAAGGCAAGGAGCAGTTTGATGTCGTTCTGCCGCAGCGCGCGGTATCCACCCACCAGCATGGTGGCCAGCCCCAGCCCCAGCACGATCGGCCGCCACCCCGGCACCTCGGCGAAGCCCGGGGCCAGCCGGGCCACCAGGTAGATGCCGGCCTTCACCATCGCCGCCGCGTGCAGGTAGGCGCTGGTGGGCGTCGGCGCCTCCATGGCCGCGGGCAGCCAGAAGTGGAACGGGACCATCGCCGACTTGGTGACCGCCCCGGCGAGGACGAGCACCGTGCCGGCGACCAGGAAGGGGCCGCTGCCGGGATCCGCGACGACCTCGGAGAGCAGGTAGCTCCCGCTCGTCTCGCCGAGCATGATCAGCCCGATCAGCATGGCCAGCCCGCCGGCGGTGGTGAGGATCAGCGCCTGGCCGGCGGCCCGGCGGGCGGCGAGCTTCGTGCCCGCGCCACCGATGAGCAGGAACGAGAAGACGGTCGTGAGCTCCCAGAACACGTAGAGCAGCAGGAGGTCGTCGGCCAGGACGAGCCCGAGCATGGAGCCCGCGAACGCGGTGAGGTTGCCCGCGAAGCGGGGGCTGCCGTCGTCGCCGGGCTCGAAGTAGCGCGCGCAGTAGAGCAGCACCAGCGCGCCCACGCCGGTGACCAGCAGCGCGAAGGTCAGCGACAGCGCGTCCAGCCGGAGGGCGACCTCGAGGTCGAGGGAGGGCACCCACGGGACGGTCTCGGTGACCGCGGCACCGTCGGTGACCGTCGCCAGCCGGGTGAGCACCCACCCGAAGGCGGCCGCAGGCACCAGCGCCAGCACCAGGAAGGCGTTGCGCCCCCACCGACGCACGAGCACGGGCCCCAGGACGGCGGCGACGAGGTGGAGGAGCAGGAGTGCGAGCACGGGTCTCCGGGAGTCATGGGTGGGCTCGGGGACGACCACAGACGTCGGGGGACACCGGCGGTGACCCCAGGTTACCGCCCGGACGTCACCGTCCGCCCGGCGTGACCAGGCCGGACCCCACCTCCCCCGGCCGCGATCAGGTCACCTGATCATCGAGCGTCCTCCCTCACGGCAGACGGTGAGGGAGGACGCTCCGCGGTGAGGGAGGACGCGGTGCGCCCCGGCCGCCGCGCTCAGCCGTCGGCGAGCTCCGAGGCGGCCAGCCAGGCCTCCTCGACCTCGTCCTTCTCCGCCTGCAGCGCCTTGAGCTGCGCGTCGAGCTCGGCCGCCTTCGCGTAGTCGGCCGCCGCGTCGGCGAGCTGCCCGTGCAGCTTCTTCTCGTCGGCGTCCAGCTTGAGCATGCGGCGCTCGAGCCGGCCGACCTCCTTCTTCGCCGCCCGGGTGTCGGCGGCGGAGACGGCCGGACCGGCGGTCGAGGGTGCCCCGACCGGCCGTGGTCCACCGCTGCCGGCCGCCGTGGTCAGCGGGGCCCCGCCGGCGGCCCGGCGGCGCAGGTACTCGTCCACCCCGCCGGGCAGCTCGGCGAGCGACCCGTCGCCGAGCAGCGCGACGACCTTGTCGCAGACCCGGTCCACGAAGTACCGGTCGTGGCTGACCACCAGCACCGTGCCCGGGAAGCTGTCGAGCAGGTCCTCCAGCGCCGTGAGGGTGTCGATGTCCAGGTCGTTGGTCGGCTCGTCGAGCACGAGGACGTTGGGCTCGGCCATGAGCAGCCGGAGCAGCTGCAGCCGCCGCCGCTCGCCACCGGAGAGGTCACCCACCGGCGTCCACTGCCGGTTGGCGGCGAACCCGAACCGCTCGGCCAGGGTCGAGGCGGAGATCTCCTGGTTGCCGATCCGGGCCAGCCGGGCGACGTCCTGCACCGCCTCCAGCACCCGCGCCTTCGGCGGCAGCTCGGTGACGTGCTGCGAGAGGTAGGCCGGCGCCACGGTCTGCCCCACGACGACCGTGCCGGCGTCCGGCTGCGTCTCGCCCACCAGCAGCTTGAGCAGCGAGGTCTTGCCTGCGCCGTTCACGCCGACGATCCCGATGCGGTCGCCCGGCCCGACGTTCCACGTCAGGTCGCGGAACAGCGTGCGCGGCCCGTCGTCCGTGGGGACGGCGTAGGCGACGTCCTCCAGGTCGTAGACGGTCTTGCCCAGGCGCCGGGCGGCGAAGCCCTTGAGCGCCATCGTGTCCCGCGCCGGCGGCTCGTCGGCGATCAGCGCCTGCGCCGCCTCGATGCGGAACTTCGGCTTGCTGGTGCGGGCAGGCGGGCCACGGCGCAGCCAGGCCAGCTCCTTGCGCACCAGGTTCTGCCGCCGCTCCTCGGTGACCGAGGAGATCCGCGCCCGCTCGGCCCGGGCCAGGGTGTACGCCGAGTAGCCGCCGTCGTAGGCGTGCACGCTGCCGTCGGCGACCTCCCACGTGGTGGTGCAGACCTCGTCGAGGAACCACCGGTCGTGGGTGACGACGACGAGTCCGCCGGCGCGCTGGTTGACGTACTCGGCCAGCCAGGCGACGCCCTCGACGTCGAGGTGGTTGGTCGGCTCGTCGAGCACCAGCAGGTCCAGCGGCCGGATGAGCTGGGCGGCCAGCGCGACCCGGCGCCGCTCGCCACCGGACATCGGGGCGACGGGCGCGTCCAGGCCCATCCGGTCCAGCTCCAGGCCGGCGAGCACGCTGCGGACGGCGGGGTCGGCGGCCCACTCGTGCTCGTTGGCGAACATGCTGGTGGGCAGCACGACGTCGCGGATCGTCGTCCCCGCCGGCAGGCTGCCCAGCTGGTCGAGGACGCCCATGGCGAGGTCGCCGCGGCGGGTGACCCGGCCGGAGTCGGGGTCGTCGGTGCCGGTCAGCAGGGACAGCAGGGTGCTCTTGCCGCCGCCGTTGCGGCCCACGACGCCGATCCGCTCGCCCGCAGCGACGCCCAGGGAGACGTCGTCGAGGATCACGGTCGTGCCGTGCGCCTTGTGCACCCGCTCGAGGTTGACCAGGTTCAAGGGTGCGCTCATCGCCACCCAGTATCCCCGGGCCCGGTGGCGGGATGGAACGGCCGCCCTCCAGGCCCCCGCGCCGAGTCTGTGCGGCGCGGGAAAGGGGGTCCTCCTAGGGGACGACGACCTCCGCGGAGACCGAGTCGCTGTTGCCGCCGAAGTCGGTGACGGTCAGCTGCGCGTAGAGCGGGGTGCCGCTCTCGAGCGGCTCGAAGCCGTACTGCAGATTCGGCAGGTCGGCGAACAGTCCGACATCGGTCGCCGGCTCCCAGGACTCGGTGCCGTCGGGGGCGACCACCAGCAGCTTGGGCACGATGATGCCCTCGGGGTCGGCGGTGAGCTCGCCGTAGGTGCCGGCCTCCGTGTTCGCGTAGTACGTCTCGTTGAGCACGTCGCCCGACTCGGGGTCGAAGGAGATGGTCAGCGTGACGTCGCGGTACTCCTCGTCCTCGCCCGGCGCGTAGTAGGCCAGCGGGACGTCGATGGTGGCCGACCCCGCGTCCTCGTCCCCCCAGGTCACCGTGAGGTAGGCGTACGACGTGTCGGTCCCGTCGCTGATCGTCATGGCGGTGAGGTCGTAGCTGCCCAGGACGGTCCCCGAGCCGTCGTCCGAGACCTCCGCCTGCTCCTCGCCGAAGAAGGTGACCGATCCGTCGTCGCCCACCTCGCCGTAGCTGATGGAGGACCACACGACGTTGTCCTCGGCGGCCGCGTCAAAAACCGCCTCGAGGTTGAGCCCGTAGTCGTCGAAGTAGGACTCCACCTCGCCGTCGAGCGTCTCGAAGCTGGGCTTGCGGTCCTCCGGGATCTCGGACCCGGCCTCGAAGTAGCTGGACAGGAAGCCGCCCCAGGCGTCCGCGCTCTCGACCGACGCGTAGTCGCCGTTCAGCAGGTCCTCGGTCGGCGGGAAGTAGATCGACAGGCCGCTGGCGCCCTGCGCCGCCGGTCCGGCGATCTTGTACGGGACGGCGTCGTTGATCGCCCGGATCAGCGCATCGGCGGAGTCGGAGACGTCGAGGGCGTCCACGCCGATCTGCGCCGCGAGCAGGCCGAGGTCGGCCATGTGGGTGTCCACCGTGGGGTCGGGGTCGCGGCCGAAGGAGAGCACCTCGGCGCGCTCCCGGCCGACGACCGGGGCGACGTCGGCGGCCCGCTCGCTGAGCGCCTCGCTGAAGTCGGCCACGGCGGTGTCGACGTCGCCCATCCGGTTCAGGTCGACCATCGACAGGGTGATGTCCGCGCCGGTGCCCTCGTTCTCGGCCTGGGCGGCGAACCCGTCGATGATCGACTTCCCCAGCGTGTCGACGTCGACGGCCGGGTCGTCCGCGGCGACCTGGAAGGCCCGGTAGTCCCAGCCGTGGCCGGGCTCCAGCTCCTGGCTGGCGATCATCCGGTCGGCCAGCGGAGCCATCATGCTGGCCGTCTCGTACGTGGCCATCAGGCAGGCGTCGAAGCCGAGCAGGTCGAGCTTGTCCAGCCCGGCCTGCTCCAGCCCGTCGCTGATGCCGCCGCGCAGCTCCTCGAGGGAGAGGACGCTGTGGTCGGAGCCTTCGTCGCCGCCCACGCCCGGCCAGGCGGCACCGTGGTTGCTGATGACCAGCGCGTACTTCTCGGCGGGATGGTCGGCGATGCCCTGGGCGATGAACTCGGCCAGCGGCGCGGGGTCACCGGTGTCCACGTCGCCGAGCTCCGCGAGTTCCTCGGCGCTGCCCTGCCCGATCGAGACGTACTTGGCGCCCACCCAGTCGTCGATGCCCAGCAGCGGGTCGCTGCTGTAGTCCTCGGCGCGGTCGACCATCGCCGCGACCTGGAGGAACTCGCTCGAACCGACCTCGGCGAACTCCGCGAGGTCGGCGAGCAGGTAGGGCTCGAGGTCGGTGTCGGCGATCGAGTAGACGAGCACCGTCCAGCCATCGCCCTCGGCCGCGCTCCCGGTGGCCACCTCCTCGGTGGCCGCCTCCTCGGGCTCGCTCGTGCACCCCGTCGCCACCAGCACGCACGCCGCCACACCCAGGACCGACCACCGACGCCGCATGGACCCTCATCCGCTCCGCCCGCGCCGGACCGCCCGGGGCACCCGCGGCATCCTGGCAGGTCAGCGCCGTGTAGTCACTCCACCGCCCCTCGGCGCGCCGCGGCCCCTGCGGGGGTCCGTCGCGAGCCTGCGAGCGACGGGGGCAGCGGGACCTTCAGGCGAGGCGGGTGACCTCCACGGTCACCGTGTGCCCCTCGCTGCGCGGACCGGAGAACAACCCCGTGAACGGCGGGACGTCGCCGTAGTCGCGCCCCCGGCCCAGGGTCACGTGCCGGTTGCCGATCGGGACGGAGTTCGTGGGGTCGAAGCCGTTCCAGCCGCCGTCCCACCACTCGACCCAGGCGTGGCTCTCCCCGGTGACGGCGGCGCCGATCTCCCCGTCGGGCCGGGGGTGCAGGTACCCGGAGACGTAGCGGGCCGGCAGGCCGAGTGCGCGGAGGATGCCGACGGTGACGTGCGTGATGTCCTGGCAGACGCCCTTGCCCGACGTCCAGGCCTGCATGGCGTTGGTCTTCACGTTCGTGGAGCCCGACAGGTACTCCATGTGGTCGTGCACGAACCGGCACACCAGCGGCCCGGCGTCGTGCGGGATCGCGTCGCCGACGACGTCCCGGGCAGCGGCGACGACGTCGTCGTCGATGGCGGTGAGCGGCGTGGGGGCGAGCAGCTCCCCGAACTCCTCGCGCACCTCCCGGCCGGCCAGCCCGGCCCAGCCCAGCCGGTCGTGCGCGGCGAGGTCCGGCCCGGCCTCCACGATCGACGTGCCGGTGACCACCAGCTCGGCGTGCGGGGTGTGCAGGTCGAAGGCGGTCACCGTCGAGCCCCAGTAGTCGCGGTACGGGTAGGCGGTGGCCCCCGGCTCGATCTCCACCTTCGAGCGCAGCGTCGTCTGCCGGGCGCTGTTCTCCGGCGTCAGCCGCGCCTCGTTGTAGGACGAGCGCACCGGCCCGCTGTAGGAGAAGCGGGTGCGGTGCACGATCTGCAGCCGCCAGCGGGATCCGGGGGTGCGCGCGGCAGGTGCCTGCGTCTGGAACTGGGTCATCGCTGTCCTTCGCTCCCGCGGGGCGCTCCGCTCCTCGCTCGTTCCTCGCTGCGATGCTCACGCACCTGTCCGCTCACCCTGCCTGCTCCGGTACCCAGACCTGCGGGGCCTGCTCGGTGAAGAAGCGGTGCGTCACCGCGGCGCTCGCCGCCGAGGACGTGCGCTGCAGCTCCTCCAGCCGCGCCGGCAGCTGCGCCAGCAGGTCGGGGGTGCTCATGAACTCCAGCATCGTCCGGGCGCGGCCGACGATGCGGTGCGCCTCGCCGGCGACGCCGACCCGGGCCGCGTCGCGCACCGTCGACCGCTCCAGCTCGACCAGGCACGCCTCGGCCTGCTCCAGCGAGGCGAACACCGACCGCGGGAACAGCCGGTCCAGCAGCAGGAACTCCGCGGCCCGGCTGGAGTCGACCACCCCGCGGTAGGTGCGCAGGTAGGGCTCGTAGGCGCCGGTGGAGCGCAGCACGAGGGTCCAGGACGGCGCGGCGTCGCCGGCCAGCACGCGGGTGGAGAGCATCCGCGCGGTCATGTCCACCCGCTCCAGCGAGCGGCCCAGGATGAGGAACAGCCAGCTCTCGTCGCGGCTCATCGTGGCGTCGGCCAGCCCGAACACCATCGCCGAGCGCTCGCGGACGAACCGGAACAGCGAGTGCGGGCCGTAGCGGCGGGCCATCGTGCGCTGCTGCGGCAGCGCGTTGTGCGTGACGTTCAGCGACTCCCAGATCTCCGCACTCAGCACCTCGCGGGCGCCGCGGGCGTTCTCCCGGGCGGCCGACAGGGCGCCCACGATCGAGCTGGGGCTGGTCCGGTCGAAGGCGAGCGAGGCCAGCACCCGCTCGGTGTCGGCCTCCTGGTCGGGCACCGGGGACCCCATGAGCGCGAGCAGGTTCGCGCACGCCCGCTGCTCGTCGATCCACGGGTCCTCGACCAGCCGCTGGGTGTGCACGTCGAGGATCCGGGCGGTGTCGTCGGCCCGCTCCACGTAGCGGCCGATCCAGAACAGCGACTCCGCGATCCGGCTCAGCACCCCTGCTCACCGCCGCGCGCCCGACCGACGCCATCAGCGGCCGGCCCCGCCCAGAGGCTCGGCCCGAGCCTGCGAGGGCTGAGGGGGGCGGGCGGAAGGACCTCGGTGCCCCCCACCGCTCGCGAGCTCGCAGTGGGCCCCTGCACCGAGGCCGTCTGCTGCTGCTGCTGGGCCTGGGCCAGGGCGTTGTCGTTGACCGGGCCCGGGTCCTGCGCCGGCGGCTCCTCGGGCAGGTCGGCGGCGGTGAACTCGATGGTCGTGAGGTCGCGCGCCGGGTCCTGGGCGGCGCCGTCGTCCACCGGACGCGGGCGGCTGAGCACCCAGGTGTCCTTGGAGCCGCCGCCCTGGCTGGAGTTGACCACCAGCTCCCCCTCGGGCAGCGCGACGCGGGTCAGCCCACCGGGCAGCACCCACACCTTCTCGCCGTCGTTGATCGCGAACGGGCGCAGATCGACGTGCCGCGGCGCGATCCGGCCGCCGATCAGCGTCGGGCAGGTGGACAGACCGATGGGCTTCTGCGCGATCCAGTCGCGGGGGGTGGCGCGGACCTTGACGGCCAGCTCCTCCAGCGTCCGCTCGTCCGCCCGGGGCCCGATGACGATGCCCTTGCCCCCGGACCCGTCGACCGGCTTGAGCACCAGCTGGTCCAGGGATTCCAGCACCCACTCGACGGTGTCCCGGTCGTCGAGCCGGTGGGTCTCCGCGTTCTGCAGCACCGGCTCCTCGCCCAGGTAGTACCGGATCAGGTCGGGCACCCAGGTGTAGAGCAGCTTGTCGTCGGCGACGCCGTTGCCCACCGCGTTGGCAATGGTGACGCGGCCGGCGCGGGCGGCGTTGAGCACGCCGGCGCAGCCGATCACCGAGTCGGGCCGGAAGTGCACCGGGTCGAGGAACTCGTCGTCGATGCGCCGGTAGATGACGTCGACCCGGCGCTGGCCGTCCGTCGTCCGCATGCTCACCTGGTTGCCGGCGCAGACCAGGTCGCGGCCCTCGACGAGCTCGACGCCCATCTGGCGGGCCAGCAGCGCGTGCTCGAAGTAGGCGGAGTTGTAGACGCCGGGGGTGAGGACGACGACGGTCGGGTCGGCGGCGTTCGAGGGCGCGGCGGCCTTGAGCGCGGCCAGCAGCCGGGTCGGGTAGTCGTCGACGGGCTGGATGCGGTGGTCGGCGAACAGCTCGGGCAGCACCTGGCTCATGGCCGCCCGGTTGGTGATGACGTAGCTGACCCCCGACGGCGAGCGCAGGTTGTCCTCGAGCACCCGGAAGTCGCCGGCCTCGTCACGCACCAGGTCGATGCCGCTCACGTGCACCCGGACGCCGTTGGGCGGGACCAGCCCGTGCGCCTGCCGGTGGAAGTGCGCGCTCGTCGTCACCACGCTGCGCGGCACGACCCGGTCGGCGAACACCTGGCCGGGGCCGTAGACGTCGGCGAGGAAGGCCTCCAGCGCCAGCACCCGCTGCGCGACCCCGCGCTCGATGACGTCCCACTCCTCGGCGCCGATGACCCGCGGCACGATGTCGAGCGGGAAGGGCTGCTCCTCGCCGGCGTGGGCGAAGGTCACCCCGGCGTCGCGGTAGGTCTGGCTGAGGAGGTCGGCGCGGGCGGCGAGCTCCTCGCCGTCGATCGGCTGCAGCGAGGCGAACAGGCCCGCGTAGGCCGGCCGTGGATGACCGACGGCGCCGAACATCTCGTCCCACTGCTGCCCCAGGAGGTAGCCGTCGAAGAGATCTGCCATGGGCCCGAACCTAGTTCGGCGATGTGTCCCGCGCGTTTCGGAGCGGCACTCCCGCGACCCGCGCGCCCGTCCTGCCCCGAGATCTGCACAGTCGGGGCCATCAGGGCGCTGATGACCCCGACTGTGCAGATCTCGCGGAGGGGTCGGGGTCAGCGGGCGACGGCGATGGCGAGCCAGGGACGCAGCGCGCCGTCGGAGAGCAGCCGGCCGACCCGCCCGGAGTTCTCCTGCGCCTGCCGGAACGCCGGGTCCTCCCCGTGCCGGCGCTCGACCTCCGCGTCGACGGCGTCGGCCGCCCGGTTCCACTCCGCGGGGCTGTCGGAGAGGTCCGCCTCGGTGGCCTCGAGCACCTCGAAGCCGGCGGCCGCCAGGAGATCGCGGGTCTCCTCCTCCGAGGGGAACTCGTTGCCCTCCGGTGGCGCCGAAGGCAGCGCCCCGTCGGCGACGAACACCAGCAGGCCCAGCCGCCCGCCGTCGACCAGCACCCGGCGCAGCTCGGCCAGCGCACCGGCCTTGTCCGAGGTCGTGCACAGGACGCCGAGGCACTCCGCCGCGTCGAACGAGCCGTCGGCGAAGGGCAACTGCTGGCCCATCGCCACGACCGAGCGCAGCCCGAACAGCCGCCGGGAGGCCCGCACCGCCGCGGCCATCGGCTCCGCGCAGAACGGCCGCACCCCCCGCTCGGCCGCCAGCCAGGCGGCGGGTCCGGCCACGCCGGCGCCCGAGTCGAGCACCCGGCTGTCGCGATGGAGCTCCAGCCGGTCGGCGAGCCAGCGCAGCGCGCCCTCGCTGCCGCTCCCCCGGCATCCGGCCGGGATCGCGGAATCGGGACCGAGCGCGCGCACCGCCTCCTCGGTCCAGCCGGCGACGGTGTCGAACTCCGCCTCCATCGCCTCGCTCTCGAGCTCCGTCATGCGTCCTCCTCGCCGAGGCTCGTCGGCCGCATGCCGGAACCGTGCTCTGCCTCCGGTGAACTCGCGAGCTCGTTCACGTCACGCCCCTCAGCTCCGTCGCGACGGCGGCCTTGACCCGCGCGCCGTCGTCCTCACCCCGGCCCGAGCCCATGCCGGACAGGTTCACGCCGACGACGCCGTCGACGGCCAGCAGGGCCCGCGCCTCCTCGACCGCCGCCGCGATGCCGGCCGCCCGCGGATCGGACGACGCCAGCACCCGCTCGACCCGGTCGTCGTCCAGATGCAGGCCGGGGAATCGCTGCAGCACCCGCGCCGAGCGCTCGTCGGTGTAGACGGCGACCCCGGCGACGAACGGCAGCGTCGCGCCGGCGGCCCGCGCCGCGGCGACGAACCGGGCGACCTGCGCCGGGCCGCGCACGTGGTTGAGCACGCACAACTGCGCTCCTGCCCGCTGCTTGACCGCGACCCGGGCGGGGCGGGCGGCCACCGGCGGCGCCTCGGGTGACTCGGGCACGGCGACGGCCAGTCCCATCCCGGCGGCGAGCGCGGCCAGCCGCGGGCCGTCCAGGTCGAACACCTGGCTCACCCCGGTGCGGACGCCGGGGCCGCGGGCGTCACCGGTCACGCACAGGACGCCGTCGACGCCGAGCGCCGCGAGCCCGGCCAGCTCCTGCTCGAGCACCACGCGGTTGCGGTCGCGGCAGGCCAACGTGGTCCACAGCCGGCCGCCGGCCGCGTGCACCCGGGCGGCCATCATCGTGGGCGGGACGTCCGGGCGGTTGGCGTGCTCCCCGGCCAGGAGCGCGTCGGACACGGGGGCCAGCACCTCGACCACGCGGCGGACGGAGTCGGCGTCGAACGGCGCCGTCGTCAGGTCGGTGAGGACCACGGGGCCACGCGCGGCGGCGGCGAGCAGTGCACTGCCGGGCGCCGACCGCGGCGGCGGGTCCGGCCAGGCCGGCGGCGGGACGTCGAGGAAGACGCAGCGGTGCTCGGCGACCTCGCACCGGCCGTCGGGCCGCACCCCGCCGCACGGGCCGAAGACCATGCGCTTGGGGCAGCCGAGCCGGGGTGGGAGGAGGTCCGGCACCGTCCACCCGTGTCCGCTGCGGACCGCTGCGAAACCCGGGGGAGGACACGCGCCGGCGCCCGCATCCGACCGGCCGGACAGTCGGGAAGCTATTCGGGGGCGCCCGGGTTACCGTGGCACTAGTTGAACTCTCAACCCAGGAGGTCGGCATGCCTGCCGTCACCGTCGAGGACACCACCACGCTGGTCCGCATCCCGCTGCCGGCTCCGGGCACGGTGCGCCGCCGGACCCGCTCGGTCACCACCGCGCCGTCGGGCTTCGAGGGCGAGGGATTCCCGGTCCGCCGGGCGTTCGCCGGTGTCGACCTCCGGGACCTGGACCCCTTCATCCACATGGACCAGATGGGCGAGGTGGAGTACGCGCCCGGTGAGCCCAAGGGCACGTCGTGGCACCCGCACCGCGGCTTCGAGACCGTCACGTACATCATCGACGGCACGTTCGAGCACGCCGACTCCCACGGCGGCGGGGGCACGATCAGCAACGGCGACACCCAGTGGATGACCGCGGGCGGCGGCGTCCTGCACATCGAGCGCCCCCCGGAGCAGCTCGTCGCCAGCGGCGGCCTCTTCCACGGCCTGCAGCTGTGGGTGAACCTGCCGCGGGCGCAGAAGTGGGTGGAGCCGCGGTACCAGGACCTGCGCGCGCAGGAGTCCGTCCTGCTGGCCAGCGCCGACGCCGGTGCGCTGCTCCGGGTGATCGCGGGCGATGTCGCCGGTGCCACCGGACCGGGGTCCACCTACACGCCGATGGCGATGGTGCACGCCACCGTCTCCCCCGGCGCCACCCTCGACCTGCCGTGGCGGCCGGACTTCAACGCCCTGGTCTACGTGCTCTCCGGCGCCGGATCGGTGGGCATCGACGGCGCACCGGTCCGTACCGGCCAGCTCGCCGTGCTCGGCCCCGGGGACACCGTGACGATCAACGGCGCCGTGCACCAGGAGTCGCGCACCCCCGCGCTCGACGTGGTCGTCCTCGGGGGCGCACCCATCCGCGAGCCGATCGCGATGGCCGGACCCTTCGTCATGAACTCGCGGCAGGAGGTCATCGACGCGTTCGAGGACTTCCAGAAGGGGCGGCTCGGGTCCATCCCCGCGGCGTACGGACGGCGCGAGCCCGTGCCGCACGGCGACGTCCGCGGCGAGACCGGTCAGGACCTACCGCCGGCTCCCCGGTCCTGACGTCCGCTCGCCCGGAGGCCCCCACCTCCGGGCGAGCGCACCGGGCACTCAGCCGCCGGAGACCTCCATCACCGAGAACGAGGCGCCCCACGGGTCCTCGAGCACCGCGAACCGGCCGAACTCCGTGTCCGCGGCCGGTTGCAGCACCTTGCCCCCGCCGGCCTCGACCCCGGCGACCGCACGGTCGGTCGAGGACACCGCGAAGCAGACCGTCCAGCCGCGGGGCAGCCCCGGCTGAACGTCACCGATCCCGCCGAGGGGATCGCCGCCCGTCCCGAACGTGGCGTAGGGCGCCATGCCCTCCATGGCCTGCCACCGGAAGCCGAAGACCGCGGTGTAGAACGCCTGGGCCGCGGCCGGGTCGTCGACCGCGGCGTCGTTCCACACCAGCGCCCCGGGCTCGTTGTAGCGCTGGACGCCGGTGTGCTCGCCGGACTGCCAGAGCCCGAAGCCGTTGCCCTGCGGGTCCAGCGCGACGACCATCGTGCCCAGCGGCCCGACGGCCATCGGCTCGACGACGACCACGCCACCGGCGTCGCGGATCCGGCCCGCGGTCGCCGTGGCGTCGTCGGTGGCGAAGTACGTCGTCCAGGCCGGCGGATCGCCCTCGCCCATGAGCGGGCCGATCCCGGCGACCTGCGACCCGTCCTTGGCCGCATTGGCGTAGCCGCCGTACTCCTCGTCCCCGCCGGTCCAGGACCAGCCGAAGAGGTCGGCGTAGAAGGCCTTCGCGCCGTCCATGTCGGCCGCGCCGTAGTCGATCCAGCAAGGTGTGCCGGCGGGCCAGGCGGTGTCTCGTGTGGGCATCTCTCCTCCTCCTGATGTGAGGAGGATCACGCTCCCACCGGGGTCCGACAGTTCCCAGGGCCCGTCGCCCGCCGGGTCAGAACCGGCCGCCGCCCATTCCGCCGCCGCCACCGCCGAAGCCACCGCCGCCGAAGCCGCCGCCCCCTCCGCCGCCGCCGCCGCCGAAGCCACCGCCGAACCCGCCACCCCGGCCACCGCCGAGCAGGATCCCGCCGAGCACCAGGCTGCCGAGGTCCACGCCGCCCCGGCGGTAGCCAGGCCCGTAGCCGCTGATCCCGCCCGGCCCGCCACCGTGGCCGCCGCCCCAGCCGGAGAGGTCGTCCTGGGCCCGTTCGAACGCCGAGCGCGCCAGCGACGTCGCCTGGTGCGCCTCCTGCAGCGCCGCCACCGGCTCGTCGCGCCCGCGGGCGACGGCGGCATCCAGGTGCCGCTGCGCCTCCGCCAGCCGGGTCCGCGCCTCGGGGCCGATCGCGCCTCGACGGGTGGCGATGAAGTCGCGGGCGGAGGCGATCTCCGACCTCGCGGTCGTGATCGCCTGGTCCAGGGCGGCCGCCGCCCGGCGGATCCTGGTCTGCGCGTCGCGCGCCACGCCGAGCGCCTGCTCCAGGGCGATGTCGGCCTCCTCCAGCTGCCGCAGTGCGGCCAGCGGATCGGGCCGGTCACCGGCGAGCGCGCCGTCGGCCGCGGTCAGGGCCGCCTCCGCGCGACCGATCTGGGGGCGCAGGCCACTGCGATCCCCCGACGCGACGAGCGCGCGCGCCTCGGCGAGGTCCTTCTCGGTCTCGGCCCGGATCGCGGCGACCCGGCTCCCGGCACCGTCCAGCTCGGCGCCGAGCCGCCCGACGGCGTCGAGCAGCGTGGCGGTCTGGGCCACGGCGTCCTCGGCCGCGCGGATGTCGCCCACGGCGGTCGCGGGCTCCGGCGACGCCAGCGCGGCCCGGGCCTCCTGGACCTCCAGCTCGGCGGCGGCCAGCCGGGCGCGTGCCTCTCTGACGTTGTCCGCAACCGGGGCGACCGCCGAGCCGGCAAAGCGCTGCTGCAGCTGCGCGAGCCGCTGCTCCTCCTGCGGGATGCGGGCGTGCAGCTCGGCGATGCGCGGAGCCAGGGCGTCGAGCACCTGGGGCGCGGTGTGCTCCAGATCGCGCAGCGCGGCGAACGCCTCGGCCTGCTCGTCCAGCCGGGTGCCGGCCGCCTGGGTGAGCTGCAGCATCTCCCCCAGCATCTGCCGGGTCGTCGGCTCGTCCCTGCCGTCCCCCGGGTCGTCGTCGAGCTGCTGGCGCAACGCGAACGCGCGGGAGAGCTCGTCCCGCGAGGTGGCCAGGGCCTTGTCGAACCCCTCCACCGCCTGCGGGCCGTACTGCAGGCGGGCGTAGTCGAGGTCCAGCTGCGAGGTCTGCATCGCCTCGTCGAGCTGCAGGAGCGCGTTGCTCGCCCGGCCCTGCAGCTCCTCGGTGGAGACGCCGGCGTACGGGTCGGCCTTCTCCAGGCGGGTGACCGGCGGCGGGAGCGCAGCACGCTTGCGCCGCCGGTTGCGGCTGACCAGGTACGCGCCACCGCCGACGACGGCGATCGCGCCCAGCACCAGCAGCGCGCCTCCCCCGCCACCGCTGCCCGGCGCCTCACCGGTCCGCAGGACGTCGGCGAACGCGACGGCACCGGCCGCCCAGTCGCCCTCGGCGAACTCCGGCTCCACGGCCTGCCCGGCGAGCTGGTCGGCCTCGGCGACCGTCAACTCGCTGGCGGCGGGCAGCGTGAAGCCGTAGTCCCTCTCCTCGACGGCGACTGCGAGCAGCGCGTCGTTGCCACCCAGATCCGACTCGTCGCGGGTCTGGACCATCCACTCCCGGCTGGTGAGGCCACCGAAGTCGTCGACGAAGACGACGAACAGCTGCGTCCCGTCCTCCGACTGCAGTTCGTCCAGGGCGGCCTCGATCTCGGCCTCGCCCCCGAGGACGTCGGCCTCGTCGACGATCTGGTCCTCGAGCCGGAACGGCTCCTCCGCCAGCGCCGGCCCGGCGGCACCGGCGGCGAGCAGGGCGGACGCGCCCCCGACCACGAACAGCCGGCGGACGGCCACCTTCATACGGATCACTGATCGAAGGTACCGGCGCGCCGGGGGTCGGGCGGGACCGCTGTGGGTAGGCGGTGCCCAGCAGTCCACGACCCGGCCCCCCACCCGTTTCCCGAGGAGCTCCCCGTGCCGCAGGACGACCGGATCCCCGCCACCGAGCTGCCCCCGGGGAGGGTGCGCCGTGTCGGCGACTGGGCCGTCGGCAACCGCGGCCCGGGACCGGACGGGGAGGACCGCCACTTCGCCGTCTCCCGCCGCTGCCGGCACCAGCTCGCCGACCTGTCCGAGGGCACCGTGGACGCCGACGGCTGCCTGGTCTGCCCCTGGCACCAGAGCCGGTACGACGTGCGCACCGGCGAGATGGTCGACGGGCCGCGCGGCTTCCTCGGCTACCACGGGCCCACCCCGGTCTACTCCGGGCTGGTCGCCGCCGTGGGCCGCCTCGTGAGGCTGCGTGTCCGCCGGACCACCCGGAACGGCGACGACGTCGTCCTGGAGTGACGCCGGGGTCGGGTCAGGGCTCCAGGCGCCGCCGGAGGAAGGCGACGGCGGCCTCGTCGAGACCGAGCCCGCGCAGGTAGCCGGCGGTCGTGCCGTACGCCCCGCCGACGTGGTCGAGCATCCGCCGGATGCTCGCCGCGTCGGCCGGAGCGGCCCGGTCGGGGACGAGGGCGTAGTCGGCTGCGATGACGTCGCGCTCCACACCGGCGAGGTCCAGCAGCAGGGCGACGACCATGCCGGTGCGGTCGCGTCCCGCTCGGCAGCACACCAGGACCGGGCCGGGAGGTGCAGCCGCCAGCGCGGCGAAGATCGCGGCGATGTGCGCCGCGTTGCGCTGCAGGCTGCTGGCGTAGATCTCGCCCAGCGTCCCGTAGCGGCTCAGGTCCTCCCCCGCCTCCGCAGCGGGGTCGATCAGCGGCAGCGACCGGTAGCCGAGCAGCCCGGTCAACGGGTGGGCGCAGGCCAGCAGCTCGTCGGCGGAACGCAGGTCCACGACGGTGGTGAAGCCGAATGCCTCCGCGGCGGCCCGTCCGTCGCCGTCGAGCCGCGCAGGGGTGTCCGCGCGGACGATGCGGCCCGAGGGCACCGCCCGGCCGCCGGGCAGCGGCAGACCGCCCAGGTCGGCGGAGTTGGGGAAGCCGGTCAGCACTCCGCGGCGCCGGAACGGTCCGGGGGCGTCCACGGCGGGAACCGTAGCGCCCGGCGGCCGGGGAGCTACCTGCGCTCGACCGGCTCGTCGACGCCCTGCACCAGCGCGTCGGACTCGACCGGCCCGGCGCCGGTGGCCGCCACCGCCGCGCCCTGCGTGGCACGGATCTCCTCCGGCGACTTCGGGTGCAGCACGCCGTCGCGGATCTCCTCGGCCCAGTGGCAGCTCACCAGCCGGCCGGGCGCGAGCTCGCGCAGCACCGGCACCTCGTCGTCGCACCGGGTCTCCTGCCGCCACGGGCAGCGGGTGTGGAACCGGCACCCGCTGGGCGGGTTCGCCGGCGAGGGCAGGTCACCGGCGAGCAGGATCCGCTCCCGCGTCTCCTCCACGACGGGGTCAGGGACGGGGACGGCGCTCATCAGCGACCGGGTGTAGGGGTGCAGCGGCTGCTCGTAGAGGTCGTCGGCGGGCGCCTGCTCGACGAGCGAGCCGAGGTACATGACGCCGACGACGTCGCTGATGTGCCGGACCACGGCGAGGTCGTGGGCGATGACCAGGTAGGTCAGGCCCAGCCGCTCCTGCAGCTCCTCCAGCAGGTTGAGTACCTGGGCCTGGACGCTGACGTCCAGCGCCGAGACCGGCTCGTCGGCGATGAGCAGGTCCGGCTCGAGCGCGACGGCGCGGGCGATGCCGATCCGCTGCCGCTGGCCCCCGGAGAACTCGTGCGGGTACCGCCGCAGCGCGGCCGCCGGTAGGCCGACCGCGTCCAGGAGCGTCCGGATCTTCTCGGCGATGCCGGCCTTGCCGCCGCCGAGCCCGTGGGCGCGCAGCGGCTCGGACAGCAGCGATTCCACGTTCTGCCGCGGGTCCAGGCTGCCCAGTGGGTCCTGGAACACCATCTGCATGCGCTGGCGCATGTGCCGCAGCGGCTCGCCCTTGAGCGAGGCCACGTCGGTGCCGTCGAAGACCACCTCGCCGGCGGTCGGCTCCTCCAGCCGCAGGATCGCCCGGCCGAGCGTCGACTTGCCGCAGCCGGACTCCCCCACCAGCCCGTAGGTCGCGCCCCGCTCGATGGTGAGGTCGACGCCGTCGACGGCCCGGACGTGGCCGACGGTCCGGTCGAAGACGATCCCGCGCTTGATCGGGAAGTGCACCTTCAGGCCCCGGACCTGCAGCAGCGGTTCCTGGCCCGGGGGGCGCGGTGCCGACGCGTCGGCGGTCACCGGGCGGCTCCGGACACGGTCGCCCCGGACCGGGACGGCGGGTACTCCAGCGGGTGCCGGCAGCGCAGCTCACGACCCGGACCGTCGTACTCCAGGGGCACGATGCTGCCCGACACCTCGGTCAGGCAGTCGTCCTGGGCGTTGTCGCACCGCGGTGCGAAGGCGCAGCCCTGGGACCACGGGATGGCGTCGCGGGCCGAGCCCCGGATGGGCCGGAGCGGCGTCCCGCGGCTGGCGTCCAGGCGGGGCACCGAGGCCAGCAGGCCACCGGTGTAGGGCTGCCTGGGCCGGGCGAAGAGCTCGTGCCGTTCCGCCGTCTCGATGATCTTGCCCGCGTACATCACGTGCACCCGGTCGCACAGCCCGGCGACGACGCCGAGGTCGTGCGTGATCATCACCAGCGCCGTCCCGGTGTCGACGACGAGCTCTTTCAGCAGCTCGAGGATCTGCGCCTGGATGGTGACGTCCAGCGCGGTGGTCGGCTCGTCGGCGATGAGCAGCCGCGGGGAGCAGGCCAGCGACATCGCGATCAGCGCGCGCTGCCGCATGCCGCCGGAGAGCTGGTGCGGGTACTCCTTGAGCCGCCGGTCCGGGTCGGGGATGCCGACCTTGTCCAGCAGCTCGACGGCCTCCCGCGCAGCTTGCTTCCGGTCCATGTCGCGGTGCTCGAGCAGCACCTCGGTGACCTGCGTGCCGATCGGCACGGTCGGGTTCAGCGAGGACAGCGGGTCCTGGAACACCATGGCCATGTCGGCGCCGCGCATGCGGCGCAGCACCTCGTCGCGGGCACCGACGAGCTCCTGGCCGTCGAACCGCACGGAGCCGCCGACCTGCACGCCGCGCCTGGGCAGCAGCCCCATGATGGCCAGCGAGGTCACCGACTTGCCGCAGCCGGACTCGCCGACCAGGCCGATCGTCTCGCCCGGAGCGACCGAGAAGCTGACGCCGTCGACGGCGCGGGTGCCGGCCTCGCCCTTGCGCCTGAACGTGACCGTGAGCTCGTCGACCTCCAGGACCGGACCGTTCGGGACCGTCACAGGCTGCTCACCTCCGGAACTTCGGGTCGAGGGCCTCGCGCAGCCGCTCACCGAGCAGCGTGAAGCCGAGGGCCACCACGATGATGCAGAGCGCCGGCCAGATGGCCAGCCACGGGCGGACGGACAGGAAGGCCTGCGCGTTGGCCAGCATCGCGCCCCACTCCGGACGCGCGATGTCGGGGTCGCCGAGGCCGAGGAACGACAGCGCGGCCGCCTCGATGATCGCCGTCGCCAGGGACAGCGTCGCCTGGACGATCACCGGCGACAGCGAGTTGGGCAGCACGTGCCCGAACACGATGCGGGCCCTCTTCACCCCGAGCGCTTTCGCGGCGACGGCGTAGTCGCTGTTCCGCTGGGCGAGCATCGACCCGCGCAACAGCCGGGCGAAGACCGGCACCTGGACGACGGCGATGGCGATCATCAGCGAGTACTGGTTCTGCCCCAGCAGCACCGACACGGTGATCGCCATGAGCAGGCCCGGGATGGACAGGATGATGTCGACGAACCGCATGACGACGGTGTCCACCCACCCGCCGAAGGCGCCGGCCAGCACGCCCAGCGTCATGCCGACGACCAGCCCGAGCACGGTGGACACGACGCCGATGAGCAGCGACTGCCGCGATCCGTAGATCAGCCGGGAGAGCAGGTCGCGGCCGAGGTTGTCGACCCCGAGCGGGAAGCCTTCCCGCGGGCCGGGGATCTCCCCCGGCCGGATCTCCGAGAGCAGGTACTGCGTCACCGGGTCCTTGGGCGCCAGCCACGGGGCGAAGGCGGCGACCACCAGGAAGACCAGCACGATGACGGCGCCGATGATGGCGACCGGGTCGCGCCGCAGCCGGTTGAAGGCGCTGCGCGTCAGCGACAGCCCGCCGTCGCCCTCCGGGATCGCCCCCGCCTGCGCGGCCAGTTCGTCGATCCGCCGTCGGCGGACGTCACCCACCGCGGTCACCGGACCCTCACTCTCGGGTCCAGCAGACCGTAGGAGATGTCGACCAGCAGGTTCACCAGCACGTAGACCACCGCGAGCAGCAGGATGAAGCCCTGGAGCACCGCGAAGTCCCGGTAGGTGATCGCGTCCCGCAGCGCCAGGCCGACCCCGCCGAACGCGAACACGGTCTCGGTCAGCACCGCGCCGGACAGCAGGAGCCCGGTCTGCAGCCCGATCGTCGTCGACACCGGGAGCAGGGCGTTGCGGATGACGTGCCGGCGCCGGACGGTCGCCGTCGCCAGGCCCTTGGCGTTCGCCGTCCGCACGTAGTCCTCGTTGACCACGTCCAGGACCGACGCCCGGGTGATCCGCACGATGATCGCCAGCGGGATGGTCCCGAGCGCGATGGCCGGCAGCACGAGGTGCAGCGCGGCGTCCCAGGCGGCGTCCCACTCCCGGGTCAGGATCCCGTCGAGGACGTAGAAGTTGGTGATCCGGGTGGCGTCGATGCGCACGTCCTGCCGGCCGGAGCCGGGCAGCCAGCCGAGCTCGACGGCGAAGGCCAGCCGGAGCAGGTAGGCGAGGAAGAAGACCGGGATCGCGACGCCGATCAACGAGCCGACGACGGACGCCGAGTCGAGGAAGCTGCCGTGCCGGCGGGCGGCGAGGTAGCCCAGCGGGATGCCGACGCCGATCGCGAAGACCATCGCGACGAGGGTCAGCTCGATGGTGCCCGGGAACCGCTCGAGGAAGACCTCGGTGACCGGGCGGCCGTACTGGGTGGAGTTGCCGAAATCGAGGGTCAGCGCCCGGCCGAGGAAGCGCAGGTACTGGACGTAGAGCGGCTCGTCGAGGCCGAACAGTTCGTTGTACTGGGCGATCGCCTCGGGCGTCGCCCGCTCGCCGAGCGCGGCCTGCGCGGGGCCCCCGGGCAGCGCCCGGAGCCAGGCGAAGAGCAGCACGGACAGCCCGAGCAGGATCGGGATCAGCTGGAGTAGCCGCTGGACGATGAAGCGGAGCACCTGGTCGCGTCAGCCTTTCCGGACGGCTCGGGTCCTGGTCGCGTCCGACCCCGGACGGGCGACCGCGCCGGCGGCGGCATCAGGCCACCGCCGGCGCGGTCGAGCGGGAACCGGCTCAGTCCTCCAGGTACACGGTGGAGAAGTCCTCCGCGGTCAGGGGGCTGGGCTCCAGACCCTGCACGTTCTCGGCCACCACGAGCGCCGGGGGCGAGTGCGAGATCGGCACGGCCGGCAGGTACTCCTTGATGAGGCGGTTGGCCTCCTGGTAGAGCTCCGTCCGCTCGTCCGGGTCCGGCTCGGCGTCGGCCTGCGCCAGCGTCTCGAAGATCTCCGGGGCGCTGAACGCGCCGAACTCCGCGGACGCCTGGTTGTTCTGGTCCTCGGCGAAGAACGTGCCGATGAAGTTGTAGGCGTCGTTGTAGTCACCGGTCCACCCGAGCAGGTGGACGTCGGCCTGGCCGGACTGGACCGCCTGCAGGTAGTCGGGGTTCCACTGCAGCGCGGTCGGCTCGACGGTGAAGCCGGCCTCCTCCAGGTCCTCGCTGATGACCTGGAACATCGCGGCCGGGTCCGGCAGGTACGGCCGGCTGACGTCGGTCGGGTAGTAGAACCGCAGCGTGGTCCCCAGCGCGCCGGCCTCCTCGAGCAGCTGGCGGGCCCGCTCGGGGTCGTACTCGTAGGTCTGCACGTCCTCGGCCCAGCCGTCGACCGTGGGCGGCATGAAGTTCGTCGCCACCTCGGCGCCCTCGGGGAGCAGCGAGTTCACGATGGTCTCGCGGTCGATGGCGTGCGCCAGCGCCTGGCGGACCCGGACGTCCTGGAGGGCCGGGTTGGCGTTGGTGCCCTCGACGTTCCCGCCGTTGACGCCCAGGTACAGGATGTTGAACGGGTCGCGGACGAGGACCTGTGCGCCCTCGCCCTCGAGGGTGTCGTAGTCGGCGGGTGCGACGAAGTCGTAGCCGTCGATGGTGCCGGCCTGCAACTCCTGCCGGCGGGTGTTCCCGTCCGGGATGGTGCGGAAGATGATCTCGTCGAGCAGCGCCTGCTCGCCCCAGTAGTCCTCGTTGCGGACGATGGTGACCTGGCCGTTGCCGCGGTCCCAGCTGTCGAACTTGAAGGGGCCGGTGCCGGTCGGGTGCTCGAGGGCGTACTCGGTGTAGGTGATCGCGTCCTCGCTGCCGGACAGGTTGTCCGCGTCGTACTCCTCCAGCGCCGTCGGGCTCTGGATGGCGAACGCCGGCAGCGACAGGGCGGCGGGGATCTTGCTGGTCACCTGGTTGAACGAGATGACGGCGGTGTTCTCGTCGGTCGCCTCGCAGCCCTCGTAGATGCCGGGGTCGTCGCTGTCGGCGAAGCCGCCGAAGACCGCCTGGTAGTAGTACGAGGCGCTCGGGCTCTGGGCCAGGCCGGTGAAGTTGTGCCAGCGGTCGAAGTTGAAGCAGACCGCCTCGGCGTTGAAATCCGTGCCGTCGTGGAACTGGACGTCCTCGCGGAGGTTGAACGTGTACTCGAGGCCGTCCTCGCTGACCTCGTAGTCCTCCGCGAGGGCGGGGACGGGCTCCGTGCCGCCCGGCTCGTTCGTGAACAGACCCTCGTGGATCTGGCGGGCGACGCGGAAGGTCTCGCCGTCGCTGGCGAAGGCCGGGTCGAACATGGCGGGGTCGCCGGCAGCGCCGAAGACCATCGTGCCGCCGGACTGGGCTTCGCCGGCGGCGTCGGTGCCGTCGCCGGAGTCGTCACGGTCGCTGGAGGCACAGGCGGAGAGGGTGACCGCGGTTACGGCTGCGGCCGAAGCGGCGAGCGCTCGGGTGTAGCGGCGACGATGCATCGCGGAAGACCTGCCTTCCCAGCCCCTGTGGGCCGGACGGGATCCGGATCTGACAGTCGCGGACGCGAAGATCCACACTGTTCAGCGGACCTTAGGACGCTCGTTCCCGTACCGGCGAGGCGAGACCTGTATCGACACCATCTCGTGACATGCCGCACTCGGCGTCGCCCGAGCGGTCCCCGTGGCACTACTGCGCGCGGTCAAGCGGTGATGGTGCGGCGACCTTCGAAGGCCCGGCCGAGGGTGACCTCGTCGGCGTACTCGAGGTCCCCACCCACGGGCAGCCCGCTGGCCAGCCGGCTCACGGTCATGCCCATGGGCCCGACCAGCCGGGCGAGGTAGGCGGCGGTCGCCTCGCCCTCGAGGTTGGGGTCGGTGGCGATGATGAGCTCGGTGACCGCCCCGTTCATCAGCCGCGTCATCAGCTCCTTGACCCGCAGGTCGTCCGGGCCCACCCCGTCGATCGGGCTGATCGCGCCGCCGAGCACGTGGTAGCGGCCGCGGAACTCCCGCGTCCGCTCGATGGCGACGACGTCCTTGGGTTCCTCGACGACGCAGAGCACGTCCTCGGTGCGGCGCGGGTCGCGGCAGATCCGGCACTGCTCGGCCTCGGCGACGTTGTAGCAGGTCACGCAGAAGCGGACCTCGGCCTGCACCCGGTTCAGCGCGGCCACCAGCCGGCCGACGTCGGCGGACTCGGACGCCAGCAGGTGGAAGGCGATGCGCTGGGCGCTCTTCGGCCCGACGCCGGGCAGCCGGCCGAGCTCGTCGATGAGGTCCTGGACGGCACCCTCGTACACGGTGTTCCTCGATCCCTGGTGGGTGCGGGGCGGCCGGTCAGAAGCCGGGCAGACCCAGGCCGCCACCCGGACCGCCACCGAGACCGCCGGCCAGCGGGCCCATCGTGTCGGCGGCCAGCTGGTCGACGGCGCGCTTGGCATCGCGGACGGCGGCGACCACGAGGTCCTGCAGCGTCTCCAGGTCCTCCGGGTCGACGGCGGCCGGGGCGATGGTGAGCGCGGTCAGCTCGCCGTCGCCGGTCATCGTCGCCGAGACCAGGCCGCCGCCGGCGGTGCCGGTGACCTCGCGGGCGGCGAGCTCCTCCTGCGCGGCGACGAGCTGCTGCTGCATCTCCTGCGCCTGCTTCATGAGCTGCGACAGGTCGGGCTGGCCTCCGGGGAACATGCCTCGAGAGTAGGCCGTCGGCTCCCTGCAGGGTCCCACCGCGAGCGTGCGAGTGGCGGGGGGCAGGGGGTCCTTCATTCGATCGGGCGGGCGCCGAGCTGGGTGCGGAGCAGCGACAGCGCCGCCTGCTCCGGGTCGACGGCGGGCGCGGGCTCGCCCCCGTCCCCGGACGCCTCCTCGGCCCGCTGGGCCATCAGCTCGCTCGCCTCGGCGGCCTCCGCGGCGCGGGCCGCCTCGCGGGCGTCCTCGCGGCTGACCGGAGGACCGGGCGCGGCGGCGCCCGCGACGACGACCTGAACCTTCCAGCGGACGCCGAGCAGCTCCTGCAGCGCGGCGCGGATGACGTCCTTGTTCAGGTCGTCGCCGAGCATCTTCGCCAGCGCCGGCGAGGTGGCCTCCAGGGTGAGGACGCCGCCGGCCAGGTCGTGCACCTGGGCGCTCTTGAGCAGCGCCTCGGTGGTCCGCTTGTGGCCGCGGACCACCTTCAGCAGCTCCGGCCAGACGCGCCGCACGTCGCTGGTGTTCAGCGTGCCCTCGGCCTCAGGCGGATTGGCCGACACCACCGGTGAGGGCTCACCACCCCGGGGCGCGGGTGAGGACTCCGCCGCCGGCCGCGGCGCGGCGGCCGGTGCGGGCTCCTGCGCCCGTTCGGCGGCGGCGCGGACCGCCGCAGGCTGGGCCGGGTGCGGCCAGTCCTCGTCGTCGGTGGGCTCGGGCGGCAACGGGATGTCCGGCTCGTCGCCGGCCACCCGGGGTCGGCCCTGGGCCTGGGGCGCCGGACCCGCACCGGTCGGTGCCGGGGCGGACACCGCGGGTGCGGGAGCGGGTGACCCGGACCGTCGCCCGGACCCGGGCTGCACCGTCTCCGGCCAGTCGTCCGCGGCGGCGGCCGGCGCGGAGGCGACAGGGGCCGCCGGCGCCGGAGCGGTTGCTTCACGGCGCTGCGAGGGCCGGACGTAGCCCGTCCCTGCGGCGGCGGGCGGCGCGGCGGCGGCGGGCGGCGTGGCGGCGGGTGCCGCCGACTCCCTGGGTGCCGCCTGCGTCGGGCGGACCGGCTCCCGCGCGGCCTCGCGGGCGGTCTCCGGGGCGGCCTGTCGGGTCGTCTCCGGGGCGGCCTGGCGGACCGGCTCCCGCTCGGGCGCCGGACGGGGCGCGGCGGCCTGCGGAGACTCCTGCGCGGCGATCTCCGCGGGCGGGCGGCCGGCGTGCTCGCCGGCGATCGACATCCGCCGCTCGAGGCGCTCCAGCCGCTGCAGCGTGGCGACCGCCGACCCGTCGGTTCCGGGCAGCAGCATGCGGGCGCAGACCAGCTCGAGGAGCAGCCGGGGCGCCGTCGTCCCCCGCATCTCGGTGAGCCCCTCGTGCACGGTGTCGGCCATGCGGGACAAGGTGGCCGAGCCCAGCGCCTGGGCCTGCTGGCTCATCAGGTCGACCCGGTCCGACGGCGAGTCGAGCAGCCCGTTGCCACCGGCGTCGGGGACCGCGTCCAGGACGATCAGGTCGCGCAGCCGGTCGAGCAGGTCGGTGGCGAACCGGCGCGGGTCGTGCCCGGCCTCGACCACCCGGTCGACGGCGCGGAACACCCCGGCGGCGTCGTGCGCGGCCAGTGCGTCGATCGTCTCGTCGAGCAGCGCGTCGTCGGTGACCCCGAGCAGACCGACCGCGCTCTTGTAGGTCACGCCCTCCGGACCGGCGCCGGCGAGCAGCTGGTCGAGGATGGACAGCGAGTCGCGGACCGAGCCCCCGCCGGCGCGGACGACGAGCGGGAAGACCGTCTGCTCGACCGTCACGCCCTCGGCGGCGCAGGTCTTCTCCAGCAGCCCGCGCAGCGTGGTCGGGGGCACGAGGCGGAACGGGTAGTGGTGGGTGCGTGACCGGATGGTGGAGAGCACCTTGTCCGGTTCCGTCGTGGCGAAGACGAAGACCAGGAACTCCGGCGGCTCCTCGACGACCTTCAGCAGGGCGTTGAAGCCCTGCGAGGAGACCATGTGGGCCTCGTCGACGATGTAGACCTTGTAGCGGCTGTTCACCGGGGCGAAGAACGCCCGCTCGCGCAGGTCACGGGCGTCGTCGACACCACCGTGGCTGGCCGCGTCGATCTCGATGACGTCGAGCGAGCCCGGGCCGTCGGGAGCCAACGCCACGCAGGAGCCGCAGACGCCGCAGGGGGTGGAGGTGGGCCCCTGCTCGCAGTTGAGCGAGCGGGCCAGGATCCGCGCCGACGAGGTCTTGCCGCAGCCGCGCGGGCCGCTGAACAGGTAGGCGTGGTTGATCCGGCCGCCGTCGACCGCGTTGACCAGGGGCGCGGTGACGTGCTCCTGCCCGACCACCTCGGCGAAGGTCGCCGGGCGGTACTTCCGGTACAGAGCCAGTGCCACGCAGGCAGGTTACGCGGAGGGGCTGACACGCCCAGCGGAGCGAGGTGGACCCGCCGCGCGGCCCCGGAGGGCCTCCCGGAGGGGACACGGGGTCCCGCTCAGCGCCACCGGCACGGCACGTGGTCGCGGTGTCGTCCGGAGGACGACAGAAAGCAAAGGACCCCCCGCGCACCCGCCAGAGCCCGCTTATCCTTGCTGCCTTCCGGCCCTGGGGAGGTTCACAGGGTGACGCCACACGAGGGGTCGGAACCCACTGTAGAGCACACCGGGCGAGCAGCCGGCACCACCGGATGCGACGGGCCCGCCACCGTCCGGGAGGGACGGGGCAGGCCCGGTGCGGCGGAGGATGGGAGATTCGAACTCCCGAGGGGTTGCCCCCAACCCGCTTTCCAAGCGAGCGCCATAGGCCACTAGGCGAATCCTCCAACTGCGCGTCCGATGCTACCGGGCGGCCCCCACGGGCTCGGCACGGCTCTCGGCGAGCGGGAGGTTCTGGTCGCGAGCGAGCCAGGACACCGTTCCGGACCCGCAGGGTGGTTGAGTGTCCCGACCCGGGGGCATGCCCGTGCGGATACGTACCAATGGCTCCGGGAACGCGCCGCGGCCGACCGGAGGAGGAGGCGGACATGAGCGAGGGCACCCAGGTGCGACCGGACGTCGTCGAGGCGATCGTCGGCGTCCTCAAGGGTGGTGACGCCGCGGCACTGCCGGAAGGGGCCACCTCGGCGGAGAAGGCGGCCGCCAAGGACTCCTACCTCTCCGAGTTCGTCGCCGAGCGCGGCAAGCGCGACCGCCAGTCGCAGGCGTGGGAGCTGCTGCTGACGCGCAGCTACGACGAGCCGCCCACCTGGGGCCGGATCTTCGACGACCTGGACCCCGCGGTGCACACCGAGCTGGGCGACCTGTTCGACGCGCTGCCCGCGGGCGCCCAGGAGGAGTACGTGCGCCGGTACGGGGAGCCCTCGGGCGTCTGACCCCGGCCCGTCCCCCATCCGCCGATGTCCCGATCCCTCACCGCTCCCGGCCGTCTCGTCGCCGGTCGCTACCGGTTGCAGTCGCAGATCGGTGGCGGTGGCATGGGCGCGGTCTGGCTGGCCCGCGACGAGCTCCTGGGCCGCCAGGTCGCGGTCAAGCAGGTCCTCGTCTCCGATTCCGACGAGGCGCTGGCCGAGCAGCAGCGGCAGCGCGCCCTGCGCGAGGGACGGATCGCCGCGCGGCTGAGCCACCCGCACGCGATCTCGGTCTACGACGTCGCCCAGGAGGGCGAGACCCCCTGGCTGGTCATGGAGTACCTGCCCTCCCGCAGCCTGGCCGAGGTCGTCACCGCCGACGGCCTGTTGCGGGCGGACCAGGTCGCGCAGATCGGTGCCCAGGTGGCCGACGCGCTGACCGCCACGCACGCGGCCGGCATCGTGCACCGCGACGTCAAGCCGGCCAACATCCTCATCGGCCAGGGCGAGCGGATCGAGGGCCTGGTCAAGATCACCGACTTCGGCATCTCGCACGCCCACGGTGACGTCACGCTCACGCAGACCGGCCAGATCACCGGCACGCCGGCGTTCCTGGCACCGGAGGTCGCCCAGGGCTACGAGATGGGCGAGGCCAGCGACGTCTTCTCCCTCGGCGCGACCCTCTACACCTGCCTCGAGGGGCAGCCGCCCTTCGGCATGGAGGACAACGCGCTGGCGATGCTGCACAAGGTGGCGGGCGGGTCCATCCGGCCACCGGAGCGGGCCGGTTCCCTCACAGGCCCACTGATGCGGATGCTCGCCGTCGACCCGGCGGACCGGCCGACGATGGCGGAGGTCCGGGACGAGCTGGCTCGGCTCGCCGCGGGTCGCAGCGGGGACACCACCACGGTGCTGCTGGCCCGCACCGATCTGCGCACGGCCGGCGGGCGCCCGCACACCGAGGTCTTCCCGGCAGTCGGAGCCGCCGCTGCCGGTGCGGCCGCTGCCGGCGCGGCCGGTGTCGGGGCCGCCGCGGTGGGAGCAGCCGCTGCGGCGGATGCGCCGGCGAGGGCACCCCTGCCCGCGCCGCCGGTGCGGACCGCACCTCCCCCGGCAGCGACTCCCCCGGACGCCGCTGTCCCCTCGCCCCCTCCCCCGTCCTCGCCGCCGTCTGCACCCCCGCCAGGCAGGGAGGCCTCCGCCGCCCCTCCGGCCGACCGGCCCGGCGTCGAGCCCGCGCCGCGACGGACCGGGCGACGGAAGGGGATCCTGCTGGCCGCGGCGCTCCTCATGGCGGCCCTGGCCGCGGTGATCGGGTTCGTGCTGCTGAGCCCCGACGACACCGACGGCGCCGGCACGCAGGCCGACGAGAGGCCGTCGTCCTCACCTGGGACTCAGGCGCCCGAGGACGAGCCGACCGAAGATGAGCCAGCCGACGACGAGCCGACCGGGGACGAGCCGATCGGGGACGGGCCGACCGGCGAGGAGCCGGCCGGTCGACCCACCGACTCCGCCGACCCGGACGACGGCAGCGCAGAGACCGGCGCTGCGGAGCCGCCGACGCCTCAACCGGTACCGGAGCCCGCACCGCCGGCCGACCCGCTGAGCGCCGCCAACATCCAGGCGTTCCTCGCCGACTACCACCGGCAGGTGCTCCAGGACCCGGCCTCGGCCTACGACCGCACCGGCCCGACGCTCCGGGCGAACATCAGCCGCGAGAACTACATCGGGTACTGGAACCAGTTCTCCGACGTGAGGCTCAGCGAGGTGCAGGCGTCCGACGGGCAGAACCGGGCCACCGGCCGGCTCGACTGGACCTTCACCAACGGTGAGACGCGATCCGCCGTCCGCGCGTTCACCGTGCTCGAACGGGACGGCCAGCTGATCCTCGACAGCGAGCTCGACCCCTGACCGACGACGGAGCCCCCGCCTCCCTCGCGGGAGAGCAGGGGCTCCGGTAGCTGGCGGTGGCGGTGGGATTTGAACCCACGGAGGCTATGAACCTCACACGCTTTCGAGGCGTGCTCCTTCGGCCGCTCGGACACGCCACCGCCGAAGAGACTACAGGCCCCGTTGCGCGCGGAAGAACGCACGTAGCAGCGTGGCGGACTCCTCGGCGCGGATGCCCGCGGTGACCTCCGGCCGGTGGTTGAGCCGCCGATCGCGGACGACGTCCCACAACGAGCCGGCCGCTCCCGCCTTCGGGTCGTCGGCGCCGTAGACCACCCGGTCGACGCGCGCCAGCACGCTCGCGCCGGCGCACATCGTGCACGGCTCGAGGGTGACCACCAGGGTGCAGCCGGTCAGCCGCCAGCCGTCGCCGTGCACCCGTGCGGCCGCCCGCAGGGCCAGCACCTCGGCGTGTGCGGTGGGGTCGCCGGCCTTCTCGCGCTCGTTGGCCGCCTCGGCGAGCACCGCGCCGTCGGGACCGAGGACGACGGCGCCGATCGGCGTGTCCCCCCACTCCTGCGCGGCCGCCGCCAGCTCGAGAGCCCGGCCCATGGCGGCGTCGATGTCCGGGCCCATCAGGTGCCCCCGCGCGCAGTCGGTCTCTGCTTACCACCGGAAGCAGAGACCGACTGTGCGGACGACACGTCCTGGCGCCCGGGAGCGAGGGTGGCGGCCCGGGTCATGCCGGGGCGCCGTCCAGCGGGAAGCCGACCAGCGCGGACAGTTCGGCGATCGCCACGTCCGGGTCGACCACCTTGATGGTCGAGAAGCCCAGCGCCCGCGCCGGCTTGAGGTTGATGCCCAGGTCGTCCAGGTAGGCGCAGTCGGTCGCCTCGATGCGCCTGCCGACGGCGTCGGAGAGCCGGTCCAGCGCCCGCCGGTAGATCTCCGGCTCGGGCTTGCGGACGCCCTCGATCGAGGACTCCACGATGACGTCGAACATGTCCAGGATGTCGTCCATCCGCCCGCCCCGCTCCATCGGCGAGACGTTGTTGGACACCATCCCCAGCGGCAGCCCGGCGTCCTTGAGCGCCCGGATCGCGGCCACCATGGCGGGCCGCACCTCCCCGCGGAGCGCGGCCAGCACCCGGCCCGCGTCGATCCGGTGCCCGAGCGCGGCCGCCTCGGCCTCGAACGCGGCCGAGAAGCCGGGCACGTCGAGCTCGTTGCGCTCGAAGCGGGCCCAGGCGTTGGTGTCCGGATCGGTGGAGTTGAGCTGCCGGATGAGCCCGTCGGGCAGACCGGCCTCGCGCTCGTAGGCGGCGAACGCGATCATCGGGCTCTCGGTGATCACCCCGCCGAGGTCGAAGACGACCGCCGACACGGTGCCGCTCACGGGGCCACCGCCGCGGCCAGCTCGTCGGCGAACCCGAGCCGTGCGGCGATCCGCTGCACCATCTCGTCGGCCCACAGGTCGTCAGCAGTCACGATCGTCCTCAGCTCCTCGGCGGGCAGTCCGTCGTCGGCGAGGACGTCCATGTCCCCACCCGGCCAGCCGCTCTCGTCGTCGTCGAAGGCGCCGTCGGTGTCGACGCCCATCCCGTACCGCTCCACCACCTCGGCGGCGAGCACCCATTCGAGCATCGTCGCGTCGGAGATCAGCGCCCGGACCATCCCACCGGGGCCGTGCCGCAGGACGACGAAGTAGAGCCGGGAGTCCACGACCACCACGAACGGCGGCGGCCAGGTCCCGACGTCGCCCAGTGCCCGCTCGAGCACCGGCAGCTCGTCGCCGGCGTCCCCGGCCAGCAGCTCCACCCGCCAGCGCTCGCCGGACCGGGACACGCGCACCGCGTAGCTCGCCGGACCGGTGGGTGCAGCGTCCGCCGCGCTCATCGCCCGCGCTGCCGGGAGCGGAGGGAGGACCGGTCGGTCATGGCGCTGACGGGTGGTGCGGCACGGGCGTCATAGCCTCTGATCATGGCCGATGCCGAAGGTGCCGGGAACGCTGCTACCGGGCAGGCCCCCTCGTTCCGGGTGTCGACCATGCCCGCACCACCGGTCTCGATCGTCGGGCTGGGGCAGCTGGGCGGCTCCCTGGCCGCCGCGCTGGTCGCCGCGGGCCGCCCCGTGTCGGGCTGGGACACCGATCCCGCAGCCCGCGATGCCGCCGCGGCCCGCGGGGTGACCATCACCCGGGAGCACTCCGGCGTCGTCGTCCTCGCCGTCCCGCTCCCGGCCATGGCCTCGGCCCTGGACGGGCTGGACGTCGACCCCGCCGCGACCGTCACCGACCTCGGCTCGGTGAAGGGCCCGGTCCTGCGGGCGCTGACGCCGGCGCTGGGCACCCGGTTCGTGGGCGGCCACCCGATGTGCGGCACGGAGCGGTCCGGGCACGCCGCCGCCGACGCAGGCCTGTTCGCCGGCGCCCGGTGGGCGCTGTGCGTGGAGCCGGACACCGAACTGCCCCGCTGGCTGCGGGTGGCCGAGGTCGCCCTGGCCGTCGGCGCCGAGGTCGTGCCGGTCACCGCCGCCGAGCACGACGACGCCGTCGCCGCGATCAGCCACGTGCCGCACCTGCTGGCCGCCGCCCTGGCCGCGGCCGCCGCCGACGCGGGACCGCTCGCCCTGGCGCTGGCCGCCGGCAGCTTCCGCGACGGCACCCGGGTCATCGGCAGCGACCCCGCCTTCGTCACCGCGATGGTCGAGGGCAACGCCGGACCCACGGACGCGGCGCTGGACCGGGTGCGCGCCCAGCTGGCACGTCCCCGGCCGGAACTGGTGGCCGCGGGGCACGCCGTCGTCACCCGTGCGGCCGGGCGGCGCCCGGTGCGCCTCCCGCTGGAGCGGGCCGCCCTGCTCGCGCTCGGGCGCGCCGGTGGTGCGGTCACCCGGCGGCTGGCCGCCTTCGTGGAGGGCTGGATCCCCGAACAGGCGTGACCGGGCCCCTGTTTCGGGCGGTCGCCGGCGGGCAGGGTGTCGGCATGGACGAGACCGACATCCTCAGCCGCATCCACTCGCTCGTCGAGGAGGAGCACAAGCTCCGCGACAGCGACGAGCACACCGACGAGACGCGCAGCCGCATGAGCAAGCTCGAGGCCGACCTGGACCAGTGCTGGGACCTGCTCCGGCAGCGGCGGGCCAAGCGGCAGTACGACGAGGACCCGGACGAGGCGCAGCCCCGCCCCGAGCCCCAGGTCGAGAGCTACCTGCAGTAACGACCCCGCTGCAGGGGCCCGCGCCGAGCCGGCGAGGCGCGGGGGGCAGGGGGTCCTACTTCAGGCCGAGCGCTGCGTCGGCCGCCCGTGCTGCGCGCCCAGCAGGGCGAGCTGCCACTGCAGACGCGCCCGCGGATCGCCGACCTTGCGGCCCGTGACCTGCTCGATCCGCCGCAACCGGTGCATGACCGTGTTCCGGTGGCAGTAGAGCTCGTCGGCGGCGCGGGTGGGCGAGCCGTCCGAGGCCAGGAACGCGGCCAGCGTGTCCAGCAGCACCTCGCGCTCGTCCGCGGGCAGGGCCAGCAGCCCGCCCAGCGTCTGGCCCACGAGCCGGGAGCTGATCTCCGGCGAGTTGCTCAGCAGCGCCTCGGGCAGCCGCTCGTCGATCGTGACGACGCGGCGCGTGGCCCGCGGCAGCGTCCGGGCGGCGGTCTCGGCCAGCCGGTAGGCGGAGCTGATGACCCCGGCGCCGTCGACCGGCGCGGAGACCCCGACCGGGCCGGTGGTCAGCGCCTGGAGCCGGCCACGGATCTCGGCGGCGCTCAGCACCCCGAGCGCGATCACGCCCACCTGGGCGCCCGAGCGAGAGCCCCAGACCGAACGGACGCCGTGCCGGAGGAGTTCGGGCCCCACGCCGTCGAGGCCCGGACCGCCGCTCTCGTCCGGCAGCGCGACGACGGCCATGAGCCGGCCGTCCAGCGACATGGCCAGCAGGTCGGCGGCGGTGCGCACGAACGACGGGTCGTCCCCCCGGCCGTCCAGCAGCCCGTCCAGCATCCGGCGGCGGGTCTCCTCGTCGACGCCGGCCAGCCGGTGCTGCTCGGCGCGGTAGCCCTCGGCCAGCGCGGCGCACTCGCCGTCGTTGGTGCGCCAGACGGTGCCGGCGACCTGCAGCAGGAGCGCGTCGTGCCGGCCGCCGGCCTCGGCGGAGACCTTGAGGAGCGCCTCCCAGGTCACCTGCCCGCCGAGCCGGTAGGCGCGCAGCACCGCTTCCAGCGGGATGCCCTGCGCGGCCCGGCGGCGACCGACCTCGCGCGCGCCGTGCAGTGCGGGGCGGTCGGCGACGGGCGCGCCGACCAGTGCGAGCAGGCCGTGCTCGAGGTTGTCGCGCGTCGACCGCCGCAACTCCTCCTCGGACTCGCGGACGAACTCGCGGTAGGCCGGCTCCGTACGGGAGAGCACGTCCACCATGCGATCGGTCATGGCGTCCAGCTGCTCCAGCAGCAGCGGGGCGAGGTCGACCAAACGGGACGAGACCTCGGTGTCGAACGCCTGCACTCGATCTCCTCCTCTGGGCGTGACGTACAGCACAACCGGTCGCGACCATGACTGTGCGTTGCGCCCATTGTGACCACGGCCACGGAGCGGAAGCGTCGACCGGACGGACTTGTGACCCAATCGTCGTCTGCGTCCCACTGTGCGGACTGCACCACGCGCGGCGGCCACCGCACCGGCCCGGTGGCCGACTCTCCGTGAATTGCTTCGACTCCGAAGTGTGCCTGCCGCGATCCCGAGGGTAGGACGCCGGGGATGGTGGCGCCCCGCCGTGCGCCAGCGGTCGACGAGGGAGCGGTCATGGCACAGCCGGCGCGAGCAGCACGCGACATCCGACGGGCCGTCGTGACCGGCGGCGCCGGTTTCCTCGGCTCGCACCTGTGCGAGCGCCTGCTCGACCGCGGGGTCGAGGTGGTCTGCCTGGACAACTTCCTCACCGGGTCGCCGGAGAACGTCCTGCACCTCATGGAGCGCCCCGGCTTCCGGCTGGTGCGCTGCGACGTCACCGACTACGTGCACGTCCCCGGCCCGGTCGACCTGGTGCTGCACTTCGCCTCACCGGCCAGCCCGCTGGACTACCTGAAGATGCCGATCGAGACCCTCAAGGTCGGCAGCATCGGCACGCTGCACACGCTGGGGCTGGCCCGGGAGAAGGGCGCCCGCTACGTGCTGGCCTCGACGTCGGAGGTGTACGGCGACCCGCTCGTGCACCCGCAGCCCGAGGAGTACTGGGGCAACGTCAACCCCGTCGGGCCACGGGGCGTCTACGACGAGGCCAAGCGGTTCAGCGAGGCACTGACGACGGCGTACCGCAGCTCCCGCGGCACCGACACCGGCATCGTCCGGATCTTCAACACCTACGGACCCCGGATGCGCGTCGACGACGGCCGGGCCATCCCCGCGTTCGTCGGCCAGGCGCTGTCCGGCCGGCCGCTCACCGTCGCCGGCGACGGCTCCCAGACCCGGTCGATCTGCTACGTCGACGACACCGTGACCGGCATCCTGGCCATGGCGTTCTCCGGCCACGCCGGCCCGGTGAACATCGGCAACCCCGACGAGCTGTCGATGCTCCGGCTGGCCCGGTGGATCGTGGAGCTCACCGGGTCGGACTCCCCCGTCGACTTCATCGACCTGCCGGTGGACGACCCGAAGGTCCGGCGCCCCGACACCACCCGCGCCGAGCAGCTGCTGGACTGGCGGCCGCAGGTCGCCTCCGAGGAGGGGCTGCGGCGCACCGTGGAGTGGTTCGCCGGTCAGCTCGCCGAGCGGGAGGTCCGCGCCGGCTGATCTCGGCGATCCGGCCGTCCGCACAGGTTTCCCATCTAGGGTGTCCCTGCGGACCGGGGGGGCCGCGCCCGTTGCCGAGTGATGACAGAGAGCGAGCATGGGCCGCCACGCTGATCCGAGTGCCATCCGCCGTACGTTTCCCACCGCCCTGATCGCTGCCGGGGCGGTCGTCGCCCTGCTCCTGGTCGGGGGGCTGGGCTGGTGGCTGACCGCGGGCGACGACGAGGAGTGCGCGACGCGCTCGACCGTCGACGTGACGGTCGCCCCCGAGCTGCTCGCGCTGACGCAGGACCTCCTCACCGCACCCGACGCGCTGGACGCCGACGGCTGCATCACCGCCGAGGTCACCGCGCAGGAGCCGCTGCAGACCGCGGGTGCGCTCAGCGCGCTGGACCCCGAGTCGCTGCCCGACGTGTGGGTGCCCGACTCCTCGCTGTGGGTCCTGCGCGCCGGCGGGACAGAGCTGGCCGAGGAGGGGTCCCTGGGCTCCTCCCCCGTGGTGCTGGCCACCAGCGAGTCCGTCGTCGACGCGGCCGGCTGGACCGACGCGGCACCCAGCTGGGAGGAGGCGCTCACCACCGAGCAGGCGGTGGCCGTCCCCGACCTGGCCGGCAGCGCCGAGGGCATCGCCGCGCTGACCGCCCTGCGCAGCGCGCTGGGCGGAGGCGAGCAGGCCGACAACGGCGTCATCGAGGTGGTGCTCGCCGCCGCGCGCTCCGGGTCCGCCGAGGAGGCGCTGGAGGCCGCCGGGCAGGGTGCCGACGACGCCGCGCTGGTACCCGTCAGCGAGCAGACCGTGTACGCGGCCAACCGCGACGACGCCGCGTCCTCGCTCGTCGCGATCTACCCCTCCGAGGGCTCCCCGGTGCTCGACTACCCCGTGCTCCGGGTCGGGGAGGGCGGTGCACCGCAGGACGCGGTGGACGCCGTCATCGCCGCGCTCACCTCCGAGGAGGCACGCGCGGCCGCCATGGAGGCCGGCTTCCGGGGGCCCGACGGCGCCGCACCACCGGCGGCCGGTGAGGAGAGCGGCATCCGCGAGGAGGCCCCGACCGAGGTGGAGCTGGTCCCCGCGGAGGTCGGCGGCCTGCTCGGCCGGCTGTCCACCCTGGCCACGCCGTCCCGGATCCTGGCCGCCTTCGACGTCTCCAGGTCCATGGAGGCCCCGGTCGGCGGCGGTACCCGCGCGACGCTGGCCCGGGACGCGGCGCGGACGACCCTGGCGCTGGTGCCGGGCGACTACGCGCTCGGTCTCTGGGCATTCGCCTACCAGCTCGACGGCGACCAGGACTGGACCGAACTGGTGCCCATCCGGAAGCTGGACACCGAGGTCGACGGCCAGACGCAGCGGGAGATCCTGGACGCCCAGGCCGTCACCCTGCCCGACCGGTTGGCCCCGGGCGGGACGGGTCTGTACGACACGACGCTGGCCGCGGTCCGGGCGGCGCGGGCCAACTACGACCCCACCGCGGTCAACAGCGTGCTCGTGGTCACCGACGGCACGAACGACGACGACGAGAACGGCATCAGCATGGAGAACCTGCTGATCCAGCTGGCCGCGGAGGCCGATCCCGAGCGGCCGGTCAAGGTCATCGGCGTCGCGCTGGGTCCCGACGCGGACCTGTCGGCCCTGGAGAGCATCGCCGAGGCGACCGACGGCGAGGCCTACTCCGCCACCGACCCGACCGACCTGCAGGCCGTGCTCTTCGACGCCCTCCGCCAGCGCGACTGAGCACATCGTCGTCCTCCGGACGACACCGCGGCCACGTGCCGTCCCCCGGCGGCTTTGAGCCGCTGAGTCACGCCTGCGCGGGACTGTGAGGGTGGCGTGGCCGGCTCAACTCTGCTGAGTTGGTA
>JBELIQ010000044.1:0-16234 GCA_042090795.1 Blastococcus sp.
ACCGACTACCAACTCAGCAGAGTTGAGCCGGCCACGCCACCCTCACAGTCCCCGAGGAACGACTCGACGCAGGACGAAGACGCCGGGACGTGAGCCGCCCCGCGAGGCGCCGCGAGGAGCGGGGCCCGGAGGGTCCCCGACGAGCGGCAGGGGTGGGCTCCGAGCAGGAGGGGAACGGCTCCTGGCCGCGGTGCGATCCGGAGGATCGCAATCCAGCCCAGTGCCCCCGGTGCGACTCGAACGCACACTGCGCGGGTTTTGAATCCGCTCCCTCTGCCGATTGGGGTACGGGGGCGTGCCGGTGCGGCCGGCAGCCGGGTCAGCCTAGCGGGGGCTGGACGGGCGCCGACGTCGCTAGGCTCGGCCCGTGAGACGCGCGCCGGCCAGGGTCCTCATCGCCGAGGACGAAGCACTCATCCGCCTCGACCTCAAGGAGATGCTCGAGGAAGAGGGGTACGAGGTCGTCGCCGAGGTGGGGGACGGGCAGCAGGCCGTCGACCGCGCCACGGAACTGGCGCCGGACCTCGTCATCCTCGACATCCAGATGCCGGTGCTCGACGGGCTGTCGGCGGCCGAGCAGATCGCCTCGGCCCGCATCGCCCCGGTCATCGTGCTGACCGCGTTCAGCCAGCGGGAGCTGGTCGAGCGGGCCCGGGACGCGGGCGCGATGGCCTACCTGGTCAAGCCGTTCTCCAAGAACGATCTCGTGCCTGCGATCGAGGTGGCGCGCGGCCGGTTCGCGGAGATGGCGGCGCTGGACGGCGAGGTGCGCACGCTGGAGGAGCGGCTGGCGGCCCGGCAGGTGATCGAGAAGGCCAAGGGGCGGCTCATGGCCGAGCGTGGGATGGCCGAGGTCGATGCGTTCCGCTGGCTCCAGCGCACCGCGATGAACGACCGGACGTCCATGAAGGTGCTCGCCGAGCGGGTCCTCACCGACGGCGTGCCGGCGGAGGCAGGCTCCGCCTGAGGCCGGTGACGTCGCCGTCGTTATAGCGACTCCACCGGCACACCTGCCTGCTGATCGTCGGCCCGAGAATGGCGATACCTGCGAAGGTTCCGCATCCGGTTGTCGGGGGCGGTCTGCCGCCGTTCCGCCCGCGTCATGGCGCACTGGGCGGTGCGATCACGAGACGGTCACGAAACGTCGGGGCCCCTCCGAGTCCACCTGGTTGCGCCCTACTGTTTCCCAGCCGCCCATCGGGACGGCAACGACCACCGGCGGGTCCGATCAGCGGGACCGCCGATCTGCTCTGGAGGACATGTGCGTTTCTCGGTCAAGACGGGCGCGCCGCTGCTCGCCATGGCGCTGGCGCTCACCGCCTGCGGCACCTCGGGCGGTGACGACGACGAGACCTCGGCCAGCGGTGGCGAGGCCGGTTCGTGTGAGGACATCGCCATCGGCTACTTCGGCGCCCTCACCGGCGCCGCGGCGAACCTGGGCATCAACATCCGCAACGGTGTCGAGCTCGCGGTCGACCAGTTCAACGCGGAGAACGACGACTGCCAGGTGGAGCTGGAGGAGTACGACTCCGCCGGCGACCCCAACCAGGCCACCGGTCTGGCCACCCAGGCGATCGGTGACGACGCGGTCATCGGCGTCGTCGGCCCGGCCTTCTCGGGCGAGTCCGACACCGCCGGCCCGATCTTCGCCGAGGGCGAGCTGCCCACCATCTCCGCCTCGGCGACCAACCCGGCGCTGTCCGAGAACGGGTGGGACACCTTCCACCGCATCCTCGGCAACGACGCCAGCCAGGGCCCCGCGGCCGCGTCCTACATCCAGGACGTGATCGAGAGCGACAGCGTCTTCGTGGTGGACGACGCCTCCGCCTACGGCGCCGGCCTGGCCGAGATCGTGGAGGAGAGCCTGGGCGACGCCGTCGTGGGCACCGACACCATCCAGACCGGCCAGACGGACTTCTCGGCGACGATCACCGCGATCCGCGACTCCGGCGCGGACACGGTCTTCTTCGGCGGGTACTACGCCGAGGCCGGCCTGCTGGTGCAGCAGCTGCGGTCCGCCGGTATCGACGCCACGTTCGTGGTGCCGGACGGCGTGAAGGACCCGGGCTTCATCGAGGCCGCCGGCGACGCCGCCGAGGGCACGATCATCACCTGCCCGTGCCTGCCGCCGGAGGAGAGCGAGGAGTTCTTCCAGGCGTACGAGGAGGCCTTCGGCAGCGCGCCGGCGACCTACTCGGCCGAGGCCTACGACGCGGCCAACGTGATGCTCCAGGGCATCGCCGAGGGGAACACCACCCGCGAGGAGATGCTCGAGTGGATCAACCAGTACGACGGTGAGGGCATCACCAAGGAGGTCCAGTTCGACGACTCCGGCGAGGTGCAGAACATCTCCGTCTGGGCCTACGCGGTGCAGGACGGCGAGATCGTCGCGGACCAGGAGATCGAGACCGACTGATCTCCCGCTGACCGTCTCCGGCGCGGCCGGGCCCCCTTCCACAGGGAGCCCGGCCGCGTCGACACCTGCCACTCGGAGACTCCGTGTCCTTCCTGATCGACAACTTCGTCGAGCTCACCGTCACCGGCCTCGTGCTCGGCGCGGTCTACGGCCTCGTCGCCCTCGGCTACACCCTCGTCTACGGCGTGCTCCAGCTGATCAACTTCGCGCACTCCGAGGTCTGGATGTTCGGCAGCTTCGCCGCGGTGTGGGTGACCGTGGCCATCGGCCTCGCGCCCGGTAGTGCACTGCCCGCCGTCATCGGGGTCCTGCTCCTGGCACTGGTCGCCGCCATGGCGATGAGCGGCGGCATCGCCCTGCTGCTGGAGCGGGTGGCCTACCGGCGCCTGATCCGCCTCGACGCACCCCGACTGGTGGCGCTCATCAGCGCCATCGGCGCCAGTTTCGCGCTGGCCGAGTTGATGGGTCTGCGCGACCGCGTCGCCGGCGGGTTCGGGCTGGAGGACACGCTCGCGCCCTATGTCAGCTCCGCGCGCGACAACACCCGCTTCCGCAACCCCCTCGAGACCGAGGGTGTGTTCACCGTCGGCGGCTACACCGTCAGCAACGTCGACGTGATCATCATCGTCAGCGCCCTGCTGATGATGGTGGCCCTCGACCAGTTCATCCGCCGCACGCGTACCGGCAGCGGCATCCGCGCCGTCGCGCAGGACTCCGAGGCAGCGGCGCTCATGGGCGTCAACCGCGCCCGGGTCATCCGCGCCACGTTCCTCGTCGGCGGCATCATGGCCGGTGCCGCGGCGCTGCTGTACCTCATGCGCTTCGGCGTCACCCGCTGGAACGCCGGCTTCCTGCTCGGCGTGAAGGCGTTCACGGCCGCCGTGCTGGGCGGCATCGGCAACGTCCGCGGGGCGCTGCTGGGCGGGTTCATCCTCGGCCTGGCCGAGAACTACGGTTCGGCGCTCGTGGGATCGCAGTGGCGCGACGTCGTCGCCTTCCTGCTCCTGGTCGTCATCCTGCTGTTCCGGCCGACAGGCCTGCTCGGCGAGAGCCTGGGGAGGGCACGCGCATGACTCAGGGCAAAGCTTCTCCGGAGAGCTCGCCCGGCGTGGCGCGGTCGCGTGCGTGGGGACCCCGGCTGGGCTGGGACCGCGGCGCCCTGGCGCGCCGCGTCACCGCGCTGCCCAGGTGGGTGAAGTGGGCGCTCATCGGCGTGCTGGTGGTGCTGCTCTACGCGCTGCCGTTGCTCGAGCTCCCGATCATCAGCACCCCGGACACCGACTTCGGTGCCGTCCTGTTCACCGTGGCGAGCTACGTGCTCGTCGCGCTCGGGCTCAACATCGTCCTGGGCTACGCGGGTCTGCTCGACCTCGGGTACGTCGGCTTCTACGCGGTGGGCGCCTACACCGTGGCGGTGCTGGGCTCGTTGCAGGCCCAGCTGTCCTGGTGGCTGCTGATCCCGCTGGCGGTGATCATCACCACGATCTCCGGGATCCTGCTCGGCGCGCCCACCCTGCGGGTCCGCGGTGACTACCTCGCCATCGTGACGCTCGGCTTCGGCGAGATCATCCGGCTCACGGCGCTCAACACCGAGTGGCTCGGTGCGGCGAAGGGCATCACCGGTGTCCCGCGGCCCCCCGGCGTCGAGCTGTTCGAGGTCCCGCACCTGGAGTGGGAGGGCGCGACCGCGCTCATCGACCTCGACGACACGACGACGTTCCTGGCGTTCGGCGTCGCCGACCAGGCGCCGTACTACTGGCTGGCCCTCACGGTGATCTTCGTGGTGCTCGGCGCCGACCGGATGCTGCGGCTGTCCCGGATCGGCCGCGCCTGGGAGGCCACGCGCGAGGACGAGGACGCCGCCGAGCTCATGGGTGTCCCGACGTTCCGCTTCAAGCTGCTGGCCTTCGCCACCGGCGCGTTCGTCGGCGGCCTGTCCGGCGCCCTGTTCGCCTCCCGCCAGGGGTTCATCAACCCCGAGTCCTTCCTGCTCCTCCTGTCGATCCTGTTCCTCGCGGCGGTCGTCGTCGGCGGTGCGGGGAACAGGTACGGCGTCATCCTGGGCGCCATCGTGGTGGCCTACCTGCCGGAGCGCTTCCGCGGGTTCGAGGAGTGGCGCCTGCTGGTGTTCGGCGTCGCGCTGCTGCTGCTGGCGAACTTCCGCCCCCAGGGGCTGCTGCCGCCCCGCCGGGCACGGCGGGCCCAGGCCGTGGACGAGCAGATCGACTCGATGGAGGAGGGGAAGGCCCGTGCCTAGCACCGCTGTGACCGGGCAGCCCGCCACCCGCGAGGGGGCGGCACTGCTGTCGGTCGACGACGTGAGCATCCAGTTCGGCGGCCTCAAGGCACTGGACCACGTGAGCTTCGACGTGCGCGAGGGCGAGATCCTCGGGCTCATCGGGCCCAACGGCGCCGGGAAGACCACCTGCTTCAACGTGATGACCGGCGTGTACCAGCCGACGTCCGGCGAGGTGCGGTTCGCCGGTGAGCCGCTGGGGAAGCGCAAGCGGTTCGCGATCACCCGGCTGGGCATCGCCCGCACGTTCCAGAACATCCGCCTGTTCGGCAACATGACGGCGCTGGAGAACGTCCTGGTCGGTGCCGACGCCCATCACCGGACCAACGTGGTCGACGCGCTCTTCCGGACCCCGCGGCACCGCCGCGAGGAGCGGGAGGGCGAGGAGACCGCCCGCGAGGTGATGCAGTTCCTCGGACTGGAGCGGCAGTCCGACGAGCTGGCCCGCAACCTCTCCTACGGCGACCAGCGCCGGCTGGAGATCGCCCGGGCCATGGCGACCAAGCCCAGACTGCTCTGCCTGGACGAGCCCGCCGCCGGGTTCAACCCGGCCGAGAAGGCGCAGCTCATGGAGCTCATCCGGCGGATCCGCGACCGGGGTCTCACCGTGCTGCTCATCGAGCACGACATGAGCCTGGTCATGGGCGTCAGCGACCGGGTCGCCGTCCTGGAGTTCGGCCGCAAGATCGCCGAGGGCGTGCCGGCCGCCATCCGCGACGACCCGGCGGTGATCGCGGCCTACCTCGGGACCGAGGTCGACGACGCCGACGAGGAGGAGAGCGACTGATGCTGCTCGAGGTCGAGGGGCTGTACGTCAACTACGGGCGCATCGAGGCCATCCGGGACATCACCTTCTCCGTCGAGCAGGGCGCGGTGGTCACCCTGATCGGGGCCAACGGGGCAGGCAAGACCACGACGCTGAAGACGCTCTCCGGGCTGCGCAAGGTGCGTGCGGGTGCCGTCCGGTTCCAGGGCCGGGACATCACCCACATGCCCTCGCACGAGCGGGTGCCGCTGGGCATCAGCCAGTCGCCCGAGGGGCGGCGCATTTTCCCGGGGATGACCGTCGTCGAGAACCTGGACATGGGCGCCTACACGCGCGCCGACCGGGCGAAGACGAGGGCGGCCGACCTGGAACGGGTCTTCACCCTGTTCCCGCGGCTCTACGAGCGGCGGGACCAGGCGGCCGGCACGATGTCCGGCGGTGAGCAGCAGATGCTGGCCATCGGCCGGGCGCTCATGTCCCACCCCACGCTGCTGCTGCTCGACGAGCCGTCGATGGGGCTGGCGCCGAAGCTGATCCAGCAGATCTTCGCGATCATCAAGGAGATCCGCGAGCAGGGGACGACGATCCTGCTGGTCGAGCAGAACGCCGCGCAGGCGCTCAAGATCGCCGACCAGGCCTACATCCTGGAGACCGGCGAGGTGGTCCGCACCGGCTCCGGCCGGGAGCTGGCCGCCGACGACAGCGTGCGGGCGGCCTACCTGGGCGGCGACGTCTGAGCCGCTGAGGAGCAGGACCTCCGCCGGGGCCCGGGTGTCGACACGACGCCCGGGCTCCGGCGCGTCCGGCAGCGATGCGCCGAGGCCGTTTGCTCACCGTGCGGTCGCATCTCGCACCGCCCGCACCGTGCGCCACAACGGACGGCGCGCCGTCGCTACCGGTTGTGCACAACGGTGCACCCTGCGCTCAACTCGTAGGGGGAGGCAGTTGTGGCCGGGTCTGCATCGCGATCCAGGGTCGTCACGCGCGTGGCTCGTCCCGTGGACCTGCCCGTCGTCCTGGAACTGGTCCGCCAGCACCGGGTCGAGGCGCACACCGAGGAGGTGCTGACCGGGCACCCGCCGGTGCACGCCGCCGGCGCCGGGTTCCGCCGGCTGCTCGAGGACGCCGGGCACCGCGTCGTGCTGGCGGTCCTGCCCGCGGCCGAGGGCGCGGCCGAGGACGGCGAGATCGGCGTCGGCCTGGCGGTGCTCGGGCTGGACCCGCTGTCGCTGGTGCTGGGGACGCCGCAGGTCACGGTGGACACCTTCGTGGTGCACCGCGAGCACCGCCGGTCCGGTGTCGGTGCGGCGCTGCTGGCCGCGGCCGTGGCGTACGCGGCGGAGAACGGCGCGTCCTACGTCGTCGCCGCCGTGGCGCAGGAGGCCGACCGGCAGCGCTTCTTCGCCCGCATGGGCTTCGCGCCGCTGACCACGCGGCGCATCGCCTCGGTGCACACGCTGGGCCGCTCGCTGTCGGCGTGGCAGCGGCGGCGACTGGGCATCATCCCGCTGGGGCGACGGGTGCCCGGCGTCGGCCGTCGGCGGGTGCCCCCGCTGCCGTCGGCTACTGCTGTCCGCTGAGCGTCATGCAGGTGAGCCGCGCGGTCGCGGTCGCCCGGCCCTCGTCGTCGGTGACCTCGATCAGGAAGGTCGACAGCGTGCGGCCCCGGCGTACCGGCGTGCAGACCGCCGTCACCGTGCCGGACGTCGCCGCCCGCAGGTAGCTGGCGTTCAGCTCGATCCCGACGACCTGCTTGCCGGGCCCGGCCCCGATGGCCGCCGCCACCGAGCCGATGGTCTCCACCAGCGAGCAGGTGGCGCCGCCGTGCAGCAGGCCGAAGGGCTGTTCGTTGCCGGCGACCGGCATGGTCGCGACCAGCCGGTCGGGGGCGTGGTCGACGATCTGGATGCCCAGCTTGTCGTCCAGCGGGCTGTGCTTGGTGCCGGACAGCCAATCGGGGGGAGGAGTGGTCACCACCGCACGGTAGCCACCACCCCGGCCCCGTCGTAGGGGCCCGCCGCGAGCGTGCGAGCGGTGGGGGACGACGGGGTCCTCTTACTAGGATCGACGGCGATGTCCGCTCCGGTCTCCACCTCCGCGCCCGCCGCCCCCACGATGCCGGGCACCCGCCCGCGGCTGCTGCTCCTCGACGGGCACTCGCTGGCCTACCGGGCCTTCTTCGCGCTGCCGGTGGAGAACTTCTCCACGACGACCGGCCAGCCCACCAACGCCGTCTACGGCTTCACGTCGATGCTGATCAACATCCTGCGCGACGAGCAGCCCTCGCACCTCGCGGTGGCGTTCGACGTGGGCCGCAAGACGTTCCGCAGCGAGATCTTCGCCGAGTACAAGGCCAACCGGGCCGAGAGCCCCACCGACTTCCGCGGTCAGGTCAGCCTCGTGCAGGAGGTGCTGGGCGCGCTGCGGGTCCCGGTGATCACCGCCGAGGGCTACGAGGCCGACGACGTCATCGCCACGCTCACCGTGCAGGCCGTCGAGCAGGGCATGGACGTCCTCATCGGCACCGGTGACCGCGACGCCCTCCAGCTGGTCAACGAGCACGTCACGGTGCTCTACCCGCGCAAGGGCGTGTCGGACATGACCCGGTTCACCCCCGAGGCGGTCGAGGAGAAGTACGGCCTCACCCCGGTGCAGTACCCCGACTTCGCCGCGCTGCGGGGCGACCCGAGCGACAACCTGCCCAGCATCCCCAGCGTCGGGGAGAAGACCGCCGCGAAGTGGATCCGCGAGTACGGCGACCTCGACGCGCTGGTCGACCAGGTCGACACGGTCAAGGGCAAGGTGGGGGAGAAGCTGCGCGAGCACCTCTCCTCGGTCCTGCAGAACCGCCGGCTCACCGAGCTGGACCGGGCGGTCCCGCTGGAGGTGGGGCCGGCCGACCTCGCCGTCCAGTCCTGGGACCGCAACGAGGTGCACACGCTCTTCGACAACCTGCAGTTCCGCGTGCTCCGCGACCGCCTGTTCGCCACCCTCACCAGCGCCGAGCCGGAGGTCGAAGGTGGCTTCGAGGTCGACCTCGACGAGCTGGCGCGCGGCGAGCTGGGGGAGTGGCTGGACACCCACGCGCGCGGCCGCACCGGAGTGATCTTCCGCGGCACCTGGGGGCGGGGCGCCGGCGAGCTGACCGGCATCGGGCTGGCCGGTGGTGACGACCACGCCACCTTCGTCGACCTCGGCCCCGGCCTGGACGTCGCCGACGAGCAGGCGCTCGCCGCCTGGCTGGCCGACGCCGACCGGCCCAAGGTGGTGCACGAGGTCAAGGGCCCGCTCCTGGCGATCTGGGCCCGGGGCTGGGAGCTCGCCGGCACGGTCAGCGACACCGCGCTGGCGGCCTACCTCGCCCTGCCCGGGCAGCGGTCCTTCGATCTGGGCGACCTCGCCGTCCGCTACCTGCGGCGCGAGCTCAAGGACACCGCGGAGCCCGAGGGTCAGCTGACCCTGGATGGGCTCGGGCCCACCGAGGACGACGTCGCCCGCGAGGCCGCGCACGCCGACGTCCTCAAGGCCGTGGCGGTCAACGACCTGTCCGACGCCCTGGAGCAGGTGCTGGGCTCGAAGGGCGGGGACGCACTGCTCGGCGGCATCGAGCTGCCGCTCACCCGGGTCCTGGCCGCGATGGAGTACCGCGGCATCGCGGTGGACCTGGACTTCCTGCACGACCTGCAGAAGGAGTTCGCCGACGGCGTCGCCGCGGCCGCCGCCGAGTGCTATGCGGTGATCGGCCGCGAGGTGAACCTCGGGTCGCCCAAGCAGCTGCAGACCGTGCTCTTCGACGAGCTCGGGCTGCCGAAGACGAAGAAGAACAAGACCGGCTACACCACCGACGCCGACGCGCTGACCTCGCTGCTGGCCTCGACCGGGCACCCGTTCCTCGAGCACCTGCTGCGGCACCGCGACGTCACCCGGCTCCGCACGGTGATCGACGGCCTGATCCCGATGGTCGACGACGCCTCGCGGATCCACACCACGTTCCAGCAGACGATCGCGGCGACCGGCCGGCTCTCCTCGACCGACCCGAACCTGCAGAACATCCCGATCCGCACCGCCGAGGGCCGCCGCATCCGGCAGGCGTTCGTCGTCGGGGGCGGCTACGAGTCGCTGATGACGGCGGACTACAGCCAGATCGAGATGCGGATCATGGCGCACCTCTCCGGGGACGAGGGGCTGATCGAGGCCTTCACGTCGGGGGAGGACCTGCACTCCTTCGTCGCCTCGCGGGCCTTCGACATCCCGATCTCCGAGGTGGACCCGGAGATGCGCCGGCGGATCAAGGCGATGAGCTACGGGCTGGCCTACGGGTTGAGCGCCTACGGGCTGTCCGGGCAGCTGCGCATCTCCGTGGAGGAGGCGCGCGAGCAGATGAACGCCTACTTCGAGCGCTTCGGCGGCATCCGCGACTACCTCGACGGCGTCGTCGACGACGCCCGGCAGACCGGTTACACCGAGACCACGCTGGGCCGCCGGCGCTACCTGCCCGACCTGACCAGCGACAACGGGCAGCGCCGGCAGATGGCCGAGCGCATGGCGCTCAACGCGCCCATCCAGGGCTCGGCCGCCGACGTCATCAAGGTGGCCATGCTGAACGTGGAGAAGGCGATCGCCGCCGAGGGGTTGCGCTCCCGGATGCTGCTCCAGGTCCACGACGAGCTGGTCCTGGAGGTCGCGGAGGGGGAGCGGGAGGCGCTGGAGGCCCTGGTGCGCCGGGAGATGGCCGGCGCCGCGGAGCTGTCCGTGCCCCTGGAGGTCTCGGTCGGCTTCGGCACCAGTTGGGACGCCGCCGCCCACTGAGGCCTGGGGGTTGAACCTCACGTGGAGCTCCAGGGTCGCCGGCCGGCTGCTGCGCCGTTCGGTGGCGTCGGGTCGGGACGGCGCTGAGCTGCCGGGACGGGCCGAGCTCGTCGGAGCGTCACGTCATCGAAGTGTCACGGACTTGATGTGTCGCGGCGGGCGACGGCGAGAACACCTGCGGGCATGGCATTCGACGAAAGCACCCGGGAGGGGTCCGCCCCCGCATGGCTCGTCCGGTCGGCGGCGATCGGTGGACGACTGCTGGTGCTGGCCGTGCTCGTCTGGCTGCTCGCGGGGCTGGCCGCCAAGGTCACCCTCCTGCTGGTCGCGGTGCTGGTCGGCCTGCTGCTCGCCGGGGTGGCCGCGCCCGGGGTCCAGTGGGCGGACCGCCGCGGTGTCCCACGCTGGGTGAGTGCGGGCGCGCTGGTGCTCCTGCTGCTGGTCGTGCTCGGCGGGGCCGCGCTCGGCCTGGCGGCCCGCATCGCCGACCAGCTCCCTCGGCTGCGCGAGTCGTTCCGTTCGATGTCGAGCGATCTGTCGTCGGGCCTGGGGGTCGAGCTGCCGTGGGTCTCGTCCTCCGGGGACGGCGGATCGGGCGGCGGCGGGTCGGGCGGCTCGTCGGGAGGCACGAGCGCCAGTGACCTCCTCGGTCCCGCCCAGACCGCCGCCGAGCTCGCCATCGCCGGCTTCCTGACCATCGCCCTGGCCTTCCTGTTCCTGACCAGCGGACCGGGCATGTGGCAGTGGTTCCTCGGCAGGTTCGGTGGCCGCGTGCGAGAGGACATCGACGCCGCCGGCCGAGCCGGCTGGGCCACGGCGGGCGCCTACGTCCGTGGCCTGACCGTGGTGGCGCTGTTCGACGCGGTCGCCATCGGCGGGGGACTGCTGCTGCTCGGCATCCCCCTCGCGCTCACCCTGGCCGTGCTGCAGTTCCTCGCCTCCTACATCCCGACCATCGGTGCGTTCGTCGCCGGGGCGGTCGCCGTCGTCGTGGCCTACGCCTCCGGTGGGCTCGGCTCGGCCGTGCTGGTCGCGATCCTGGTCGTCGTCGTGCAGCAGATCGGCAACGACGTGGTCGAGCCCTGGGTCATGAAGAACCGGCTGCCGCTGAACGCGGTGACGGTGCTGGTCGCGGTCACCGCAGGCGGGCTGCTGTGGGGCATCGCCGGAGCGCTCCTGTTCGTGCCGCTCACGGCCGCGGCGACCGCCATGGTCCGCGAGACCTGGATCCGCCACGGCTCGCCTCCGCTCGCCGGAGCCTGACGCGCCCGGTCAGTCCTCCGGGGCGTCCTCGTAGGGCAGGTCGTCCGGGTGGACGTCGCGGTGGTCGGGCTCGGGGTCCTCCGCGAAGCGGACAGCCGCGATCTCGGGGCGGCCCTCCAGGACCGCGCGGGCGATCCGGTGCATCCCGTCCATCACCCGACCGTCGCTGCCGAGGATCACCGGGTACGACGGGTCGGCGTCGAGGACGAGGCGGAGGTGCGCGACCAGTTCCCGCACGGTCGGCCGGTCGGCGCCCGGCAGCGCCCAGTACGCCGTGTCCAGGTCGGGGATCTCGTCCACCGGGACGCTGATGACCGGCAGGCCGGCGGACAGCCGGATCAGCCGGTGCACGTCCCAGGCGTCGAGACCGCGCGTGCCCGGCCGGAAGTGGTACTGCCTGCGCACGGCCGGTCAGACCGGCTTGTCGCAGACGAGGATCAGCGTTCCTGGGACCAGCGCACCGCGTTCTGGGGACCACTGCCCCCAGTTCTGCGTCCGCCCGGCCGTCCACTCCGGCTCCACAAGGTCTGCCAGCACGAGTCCCGCACCGACGACGGCGCGCACCCAGTCACCCACCGTGCGGTGGTGCTCGACGTAGACCGCGCGCCCCGAGCCGTCGGTCTCCACGTAGGGGGTCCGGTCGAAGTACGACGAGGTGATCTGCAGATCCTCGGGGTCGGGGGAGTCTGGGAAGGGCCAGCGCATCGGGTGGTTCACCGACGCCACGAAGCGTCCCCCCGGGCGCAGCACCCGGGTCACCTCGGCCAGCACCGCGCCGGCGTCGGCGACGAAGGGCAGCCCGCCGTAGGCCGAGCACACGAGGTCCATCGACCCCGTGCCCAGCGGGAGCGCGCCGGCGTCGGCTTGCAGCAACGGGACACCGACCCCCGTGTCCCGGTTGAGGGCGGCGGCCCGGGCCAGCATGCCGGCCGACACGTCCAGCGCCACGACGGCGGCGCCCTCGCGGGCCAGCCACCGGGCGCACGGGGCCGAGCCGCAGCCGATCTCGAGCACCCGCCGACCGGCGACGTCGCCCAGGAGGCGAGCATCGGCCTCGCGCAGCCCTTCGGGGCACCACAGGAAGTCCACGTCCCCGAGGTCGGAGCCGTGCTCGGCGAGGTAGGCCGGTGCGGCGGCGTCCCACCAGCGCCGGTTGGCCCGTGCGGATTCGTCCTGACCAGCCGGACGGCGGGCGACGCCCCCGACCGCGGGATACCCGTCGCTGCCCAGCGGCAGCCCGGCGCCGGGCAGAGGGGGGAGGCTCATGACACGCCGATGGTGACACGCCGGAGGGCCCGACGGAGGTGTCGGACCCAGGTGGACCAGGGCATCCCGACGTCCGTACGATGAGGAATGCGCCAGAGGTCTGTCGTGGTTTTCCCCACACGGAACGCCAGAGCCGGCTCTCCCCGCTGAACACCCCGTGGTCACGAGGCCGCGGGTGGTCCTGTCCCTACGCATAAACCGTCCGGAGCAACCAACCACATGACCTCCACTCAGGTCCGTCCTTCCAGCACCCCCCAGGTCGCCGTCAACGACATCGGCAGCGCCGAGGACTTCCTCGCCGCCATCGATGCGACGATCAAGTACTTCAACGATGGCGACATCGTCGAAGGCGTCATCGTCAAGGTCGACCGGGACGAGGTGCTGCTGGACATCGGCTACAAGACCGAGGGCGTCATCCCCTCGCGCGAACTCTCCATCAAGCACGACGTCGACCCGAACGAGGTCGTCAAGGTCGGCGACGAGGTGGAAGCCCTGGTCCTCCAGAAGGAGGACAAGGAAGGGCGGCTGATCCTCTCCAAGAAGCGCGCACAGTACGAGCGCGCCTGGGGCACGATCGAGGCCAAGAAGGAAGCCGACGAGGTCGTCACCGGCACCGTCATCGAGGTCGTCAAGGGCGGCCTCATCCTCGACATCGGTCTGCGCGGATTCCTCCCGGCCTCGCTGGTCGAGATGCGTCGCGTCCGCGACCTGCAGCCCTACGTGGGCCGCGAGCTCGAGGCGAAGATCATCGAGCTGGACAAGAACCGCAACAACGTCGTGCTCTCCCGCCGTCAGTGGCTGGAGCAGACCCAGTCCGAGGTCCGCAGCGAGTTCCTCAACAAGCTCGCCAAGGGCCAGGTGCGCACCGGCGTCGTCTCGTCGATCGTCAACTTCGGTGCCTTCGTGGACCTGGGCGGCGTCGACGGTCTGGTCCACGTCTCCGAGCTCTCCTGGAAGCACATCGACCACCCGTCGGAGGTCGTCGAGGTCGGCACCGAGGTCACCGTCGAGGTCCTCGACGTCGACCTGGACCGCGAGCGGGTCTCCCTGTCGCTGAAGGCGACGCAGGAGGACCCGTGGCGCCAGTTCGCCCGGACCCACCAGATCGGGCAGGTCGTCCCCGGCAAGGTCACCAAGCTCGTCCCCTTCGGTGCGTTCGTGCGCGTCGACGAGGGCATCGAGGGCCTGGTGCACATCTCCGAGCTGGCCGAGCGCCACGTGGAGATCCCGGAGCAGGTCGTGCAGGTCGGCGACGAGCTGCTGGTCAAGGTCATCGACATCGACCTGGACCGCCGCCGCATCTCGCTCTCGCTCAAGCAGGCGAACGAGGGCGTCGTCGGCGACGAGGAGCAGTTCGACCCGGCCGCCTACGGCATGTCGGCGTCCTACGACGAGCAGGGCAACTACATCTACCCCGAGGGCTTCGACCCGGAGACGGGCGAGTGGCTCGAGGGCTTCGACGAGGCCCGCGAGACCTGGGAGCGGCAGTACGCCGAGGCCCAGACCCGCTTCGAGGCGCACCGCAAGCAGATCGCGGCGGCCAAGGAGGCCGACGCCGAGGCTGCGGCCGGCGGCAGCTACTCCAGCGACGACGCTGCTGGTCCGGACGCCCCGGCCAGCACCGGCGGCACGCTGGCCAGCGACGAGGCCCTGGCCGCGCTGCGGGCCAAGCTCGCCGGCGGCGAGTGACCCGGTAGTCCGGCGCCGAGCGATCGGCGCTGACGGCGGAGGCCCAGGACCCGTGCGGTCCTGGGCCTCCGGCATGTCGGGGGTGCGTGGTTCCCCGCCGTGCCGGAACGCGACGAAAGGCCCCGTGGACCGTGGTCCACGGGGCCTTTCGTGCGGGTGTCGGCGGTCCAGATCCCCCCTGGGCCGGCACACCCTGCATGTCGTGCGGGCTCTCCGGCGCCCCGCCGCGACGGGGCTGTGGAGAGCTCGCGACTAGAGGCTGAGGATGATCGCGAAGGCGGTGCGGGGGCGGCCGCCGTTGCCGGCGAGGAAGGTCCAGGTGTGCCGGCCTGCGGGCGGCGACTGCACCAGCCAGCGCAGGAAGGCGTTGCGCGGTCCGGACACCGGCTTCTGGAAGCTCATGCGCTCGCGCACGGCGGGGATCTCGGAGCAGCGGACGCCGGTGGGGGAACCTACGCGGTGCCGGCCGGCACCACTGGGGACGGCGCCGATCGACGGTGAGCCGGCTGCGGACCTGTGACGGGACATGATGGGTTCTGCCTCTCCTCGGCGGGGAAGATCGCCGGGGCTGAAGTTAGTGCTGTGACTGGTGGGACTCGCGCGACGCGCCGGTGCGCCCGCCGTCGTGTTACCTCTCCGTGATGTTGCCCCCGTCGGGTCGCTACTCTGCGCACATGCTGCGGATCGGACTGACCGGTGGGATCGGCTCGGGGAAGAGCACCGTCGCGGGGCTGCTCGCAGCACGCGGCGCGGTGGTGGTCGATGCCGACCGGATCGCCCGCGAGGTGGTGGCGCCGGGTACACCCGGGCTGGCCGCGGTCGTCGACGCCTTCGGGGAGTCGGTGCTGGCGGCGGACGGATCACTGGACCGGCCGGCTCTGGCCGCCGTCGTCTTCGCCGACCCCGCCGCCCGGGCGCGACTGGACGCGATCGTCCACCCGCTGGTGCGCGAACGGTCCGTCGAGCTCATCTCCGTGGCGGCGCCGGACGCCGTCCTGGTCAACGACGTCCCCCTGCTGGTGGAGACCGGGCAGGCGGGCACCTACGACCTCGTCCTGGTCGTGGAGGCGGACCTCGAGACGCGGCTGAGCCGGCTGGTCGAGCGCGGGACGCCCCGGGAGGACGCCCGGGCCCGGATCGCCGCGCAGGCGACCGACGAGCAGCGCCGGGCGGCTGCCGATGTCGTGCTGGACAACAGCGGCTCCCTCGAACAGCTCGCCGAGCAGGTCGACCGCTTCTGGCAGGAGCGCGTCGAGCCGGTGCATGGCTGAGGTCGGTGCCCTGCTCCGCCGTCGGCGGGAGCTGCGCGACGACATCTCCCGTCGTCTGACTCCGGGGGAGGGGTGGACGCCGGAGCGGGTCGAGTGGCTACGGGGCCTCCACCGCGACCGGCGCCGAGGGCTCCACGGGCCGCACCAGGAGGCGACGTGGGCGGTCGTGGAGATCGGTGGCGAGAGCCGGGAGGACGAGCGCGTCGTGGGGTCGGCCCGGTTGCGCCGGCAACGACGCAGCCGTCGGCGTGCTGCGATCATCGGGCGCGCTCGTCACGGTCGGCGGTGACGTGGTGCGGGCGGAGATCCCGCTGCCCGGGCCGGCTGCGGGAGCCGGCTGAACGACAGAACCCCAGGAGCCGGCGACGGCAGTCCTGGGGTTCTTCGGTGGGCGATACTGGGATCGAACCAGTGACCTCTTCCGTGTCAGGGAAGCGCGCTACCGCTGCGCCAATCGC
>JBELIQ010000045.1:0-16227 GCA_042090795.1 Blastococcus sp.
TGTACTGCCCAGAGACGTTGGTCGAGGACGTGTGACCACCGGATCTGACTGAGGATCTTGTGCAAGGAGGACCTCCGGACGTGGAGTGGAGCTGCTGAAGGCACCCACTCACACGACCCCGGAGGTCCTCGTGGCCCACGCTAACGCTGCCCTGACTCCTCGCCACCGTCTGAAGCTCGCCCGTGCCGTGGTCGATGACGGCTGGACGATCAGCTACGCCGCATCGGTGTTCAACGTCGCCTGGCCCACCGCGAAGAAGTGGGCCGACCGCTACCGGTCCGGTGGGCCGGCGGCGATGGAGGACCGCAGCTCCCGCCCGCACTCCTGCCCGCGGCGCACGCCGCGGCCTGTGGTGCGCAAGATCGTGCACCTGCGCTGGAAGAAGCGCCTGGGCCCGGTGCAGATCGCCGACCGCCTCGGCCTGGCGCCCTCGACCGTGCACGCGGTGCTGGTCCGCTGCCGGCTCAACCGGCTCTCCCACGTCGACCGCGCCACCGGAGAACCGATCCGCCGCTACGAACACGACCACCCCGGCTCTCTGCTGCACGTCGACGTGAAGAAGCTGGGCAACATCCCCGACGGCGGCGGCTGGCGCTACACCGGCCGCCAGCAAGGCGGCAAGAACCGGGCCGCCACCGCCGGCAAGCCGCGGAGCAAGCACCGCGACCCCTTGCTGGGCACTGCCTTCGTGCACACCGTGATCGATGACCACAGCCGGGTCGCCTACGCCGAGATCCACGACGACGAGACCGCCGCCACCGCCATCGGCGTGCTGCGTCGGGCGGTGGCCTGGTTCGCCGCCCGCGGCGTGATCACCCAGCGGGTGCTCAGCGACAACGGCTCGGCCTACCGCTCCCACGCCTGGCGCGACGCATGCCTCGAGCTCGGGATCACGCCCAAGCGCACCCGGCCCTACCGGCCGCAGACCAACGGCAAGATCGAACGCTTCCACCGCACGATGGCCGACGGCTGGGCCTTCGCCCGCATGTTCCTCAGCGAGTCAGCCCGCCGGAAGGCCCTGCCCGCCTGGCTCCACGAGTACAACCATCACCGGCCCCACACCGCGATCGGCAACCAAGCCCCGATCACACGCTTGAACAACCTGGCTGGGCAGTACATCTATCCGGCCTGGATCTTCAGTCAGCTCAGAACGCAGTGCAAGACCTCGGTGTCGTCTACAGCATCTCCCACGACCTACTGGGCAGCCGGAACCAGGTCATCGACTCGAACTGGATTGTCTGCGACCAGAACGTCGCCCCCGGACAACCGGTGAACGGGGAGGTGGAAGGGCAGCTCGACTTCGGTGTCGTGAAGCGCGAGGAGTTCTGCCCGTGAGCGGGTCGCTGCCTGGGACCCTCGCCAGCGCGGGGGGCGGACATCTCGCGCTGCGCCGCTGTCGAACTCGGTCTCGCAGCGTCACAAAGCGTGCTAGCGGCAGCGGGTCAGAGATCGTCGTTCGACCTGCAGGTCCGTTCAGTCCACCGGCTGACTTACCCCCCGCGTGATTCCGCGTGGCGATTCCGCTGTGTCGCTCGTCAGCGCTGTCATCCAGTTCTCAAGGCCTCGCCAGTACGTCTCATCGCCCTGAAGGTCGAGTTCGTAGCGGAGTCGCCACAGCAGTCCGGCGTCGGTGTGAGCCGTCCACGCGAGCAGATAGTCGTTGAGGACGCCGGACATCGCATCCCCGCCGACCTGTATGACGTCCTGATCGGCCACTTCGAGCAGCAGCGCCCGGGCCTCAGGTACGCCGGCGAGACGGTCGAGTGCGGTGTCGAGACTCGCCAGTTGCTTCTCCATGCCGCTCCGAAGGCCGTCGGTGTTGCCGAAGAAGAGCCTGTTGTTGCTCAGCTTGTCGCTCACTTTGTCGGCCATGTCTGCGACCACTCCCGTGGCGGCCACGAGCGCTGCAGTCTCCGACAGTCGGTGCAGGCTCGTTTGAACTCCGTCGTCGCGGACGACCTTGCGGGGATCGCCGAAGCACGCGAGGTTGTGCGCCTCGATGGCGGACATCCGCGCCGCCCACAACAGGTGGAGTGCTGCCTCCGCCATCTCGCGCACGTCCGCGGAGAGCGACAGGTCTCGCTTGGTCCCCGGCCTAAGCGAGTCGCCGATCGACTCGTTGTACTGATCGAGTGCCTTGCCGACCAACTCGGCCAACAGAACCAAGTCCACCTCGTTGTCCCTGGCGGAGGACCTGAGCGCATGCCTGAGCGTCTCGCGGAGTTGCACCTCCGCGACATTGCGGTCGATGCGCTTGGCCCTCTCCAGGACGTCAGTGACTCCGGCACGAACCTCGGACAGACCGACCTGCAGTTCCCGAAGAATTCGGGTCTGCTGCTTCACCTCGACCAGGACGGCCGACGAGATCGCCAAGTTCACGACTCCGATACCGAGGTTCGAAAGCTGAACCGCCCCCATGGCGGCGGAGGCGTCCGCCGGTAGCGGTGGAAGGCAGCCAGTCGGGGAGGGCAAGTCCAGACCCTCGGCCGCATCCGATCCAAGAGCCATGAAGCGGATCTTGCGCGGATTGGGGATTGGGCCGTCGGCTCCGATGACCTGATAAACGAGGCGGACCAACTGTCCTGGCCCGATACGGGTGAACGGTACTTCCACAGTCGCACTCCCTCGAATGACGCGTACGGTGACGCTAACGGCCAGCCATCAGGAAACCGGCGCACTGGGCCGAGTCGGCGAGCCTCGATGAGTGGCGCGGCTGTCGTCCACACCGAGGCCCAGGCGTAGGCGTCCGGGGTTGCTGCATCGGCGACCACGGGCGCGGCGGTCTATGCGTTAAGGCGGTCCAGCGCGGCGGTGAAGCTGGCGTTCCAGAGCCCGAGGTGGGGCCAGCGTGCGGCGACATGCGCCGTCGCCTCGTCGGCCGTCATGCCCTCGGTGCGCATCAGCCAGGCGCGCAGCACCAGGCCGGTCCGCGAGGCTCCGCCGTGGCAGTGCACCAACAGGCGGTGCCCTTCCGCGCGCAGTGCAGCCATGTCCTCCAGGACGTCGGCCAGCACGACGTCCAGGTCGCTGTTGTGCTCGTTGTCCGCGACGTAGGCCATCCGCTGTAGCTCGTGCTCGAACGGCTCGCCCAGCCGGCACAGCGAGATGACGGCGAAGTCCTGCTCGCTGTACCGGGCACCGTCGAGGTTGGCCGCCCAGATGCCCGGCAGCACTTCCGCCGGTCCGATCCGCGGGATCACGCCCGGGTCGTAGCTCTGCTGCGCCGCGCCGTCCAGCGCCGCCGCCAGCTGTTGCAGGTCGGCCAGCCGCCACAGCTTCTCCGAGAACCCAGGCACCCGTCCGTGCACCACCGACGCCCACCGGCTCGGGATCCCGCCCATCCCAAACACCGCACCGGCCAGCCCGCCGGCGACGCACGCCACCGTGTCGGTGTCACCACCAAGGTCGATGACCAGCCGCAACACCTCGGGGAAGTCGCGGCCGTTGCGCAGGGCCCACACCGCCTGGCCGAGCGTCGGCCAGACCGCGCCGTTGGACTCGGTGGCATCGGACGGGCACCAGTCATCCGCCAGCACGGCTGCCCAGCGATCGCGGTGCTCGTCGGCGACCACCGCCAGTGCGGACGGGATGGCTGCCAGCGGGTCGCCGCCGTCCAGTGTCACCCGCATCAGCTCGTGGAAGATCGCGCAGCCCTCGCCGGCCGCGGGGTCGCCGTGGGTCAGCGCCGAGATGCGCCGGGCGGCGTCCATCGATGCCTCGGTGCCGAACCGGGAGAACCAGATCGCCGCCGGCGTCGTCCGCATCAGCGAGCCGTTGCCCGCCGCGTGACCGGACGACGCGAAGTGGGCGGCAGCGGCCTCGTCCCACGGCAGCCCCGAGCCCAGCACCGCACGGGTCTGGTTGCCGATGTCCGGCGGCCCGGCCGCCGCCCACTGTGCGAACCGGTCGAACACGTCCGCCGGATCCAGCCCGCCGCGATCGACCAGCGACCCAGCCACCATGAGCGCCATCTGGGTGTCGTCGGTGAACTCGCCCGGCTCCCAGCCCAGCGCCCCGCCGCCGCACATCTCCGTCTTCGATCCGCGCGCGGGCACGGGGAAGCGCGCGGAGGACTGCCCGGGCGGGCCGAACTCGAACGGCGCCCCGAGCGCATCACCGACGGCCGAGCCGACCAGCGCGCCGGCGACGCGGTGGCTGCGGTGCATGGACTGCGGCACGGACACTCCTCTAGGACGGTGGACCCGCCACAGCATCCCCTGGCGGGAATCGAGCGCCGCCCGGCGGCTCCGGCGACACCTCGGTCGACACAGTCGTCCCGCTCGTCACAGCCGACGTGGGCGTTCCCCGGAGGTCCGACGGAAAGCGCCGATCCCTTCGTAGGCTGAGCGAAACCTCCACGGAAGGACGACGGCGTGACCAAGCACCTGCTCGACGAGACGGCTGAATTCAGGATGCCCGGCGCGGGCCGGCATGCCTCCCCGGACACCGGCGAGCTCGAGGTCACCCAGCGGATGGAGCCCCTCGACCAGCCGCACCGGGCGCACCGAGCCCGACCCGACGTCGCACGGACCCGCTGACCGGCGGTGCACCTGGTCCCGTCCCGCTGACGCGTGCAGGTGAAAGACCCGCGGTCGACGACCCGGTGACCGCCGTCACAGCTGTGTCAGGGTCGCGTGCGAGCATCGCCGCGTGGCCGACCCCTCCCGCCTGCTGATCGCCAACCGCGGCGAGATCGCCGTCCGCATCGCCCGCGCCGCGGCGGCCGAGGGAATGACCAGCGTTGCCGTCACCGCGGCCGACGAGCCCGACGCCGCGCACCTCGCCGCAGCGGACGAGACCCACGTCCTCCCGGGCAGCGGCCCGGCCGCCTTCCTCGACGCCGACGCGATCGTGCAGGCCGCCGTCGCCACCGGCTGCGACCTGATCCACCCCGGCTACGGCTTCCTCTCCGAGAGCCTCGACCTGCCCGACGCCTGCGCGGAGGTGACCGGCCGCCGAGGCGGTCCTCGCCTCGTTTTCGTAGGACCCCGGCCCATGGCTCTGGTCTCCCTCGGTGACAAGGTGCTCGCCCGCGGCCATGCGGAGGAGGCCGGCATTCCCGTGCTCGAGGGCGTCGGTGTCCGTGTGGACGTCGCTGTGGTCCGGAGTCTTCTGGCCGAGACCGGCGCCGTCATGCTCAAGCCCCGCGTCGGCGGGGGTGGCCGCGGCACCCGCATCGTCCGCCGGGGCGACGACGTGGCGGCGGCGATCCGCAGCGCCAGCGCCGAGGCGCGAGTGGCCTTCGGAGATCCCAAGCTGCTGGCCGAGGCGTTCCTCGAATCCGCCCGGCACATCGAGGTGCAAGTGCTCGCGGATGCCAGGGGAGACGTCGTCGTCCTCGGTGACCGGGACTGCTCGTTGCAGCGGTCCCGCCAGAAGATCATCGAGATCGCCCCCGCGCCGGACCTGCCCGACGCCGTGCGCGCCCAGTTGCACGACGCGGCCGCCCGGCTGGCCAGGCGGGTGTCGCTCCGGGGCCTGGCCACCGTCGAGTTCCTCGTTCCCGCCGACGACCCCGAGCGCTTCGTCTTCCTCGAGTGCAACCCGCGGCTGCAGGTGGAGCACACCGTCACCGAGGAGACGACCGGCCTCGATCTGGTGCGGCTGCAGCTGCGCGTCGCCACCGGCGCGACCCTCGCGGACCTCGGCCTCGCCGCCGGCGCACCGGTGCCCCTGGGTGTCGCGGTCCAGGCCCGCGTCAACGCCGAGACCGTCACCGCCGACGGCACTCTCGTCCCCTCCGCCGGCACCATCCGCGAACTCACCCTCCCCGGCGGCCCCGGCGTCCGGGTCGACACCGCCGCCCGGCCCGGCACCGAGCAGAGCCCCCGCTACGACTCGCTGCTGGCCAAGGTAGTCATCTCCGAGCGGCAGGGCGACCTCGCCGACGCCCTGCGCCACCTCGGTCGCGCACTCGCCGAGGTCGACGTCCGCGGCGTCGCCACGAACACCGGCTTCCTCCGCGCGCTGCTCGCCGACCCCGACGTCCTGGCCGGCCGGGCCACCACCACGCTCGTCGACGACCGCGTCGCCGAGCTGGTCGCCACCGCCGAGCAGCACGCCGGGCACGATGCCGAGCCGGAGACCCAGCCCGGCCCGGAGCAGCTCGACTCCGACGAGGACGCCCTCCGCGCACCGGTCCCCGGCACCGTCGTCTCCGTCGAGGCTTTGAGCGGCACGACGGTCGAGCCCGGGGGAGTCGTCCTCGTCCTGGAGGCCATGAAGATGGAGCACGTCGTCGCGCTGCCCGCCGGCGGCACCGTCCTGCGCATCGCCGTCCGGGTGGGCGACACGGTGCGGCAGGGCGACGTGCTCGCCACCGTCGAGCACTCCGACGGCGACCTCGCCGGGTCGACCGGCCTGCCTAAGGACCTCGACACCGAGCGCGCCGACCTGGCCGAGGTGCGACGGCGCCACGAGCAGGGCCTGGACTTCCACCGCACCGAGGCGGTGGCCAAACGGCACGCCCGCGGCCGGCGCACCGCCCGCGAGAACCTTGCCGACCTCGTCGACGAGGGCAGCTTCCTCGAGTACGGGCCGCTGGTGTTCGCCGCCCAGGAGCGCCGCCGCAGCCGGGAGGAGCTGCAGGAGCGCACGCCGGCCGACGGCGTCGTCGGCGGGCTGGCCGACGTCAACGGCGACCTGGTCGGGCGGGAGCGCAGTGCGGCGGTCGTCGTCTCCTACGACTACACCGTGCTCGCCGGCACCCAGGGCCATCGCGGCCACCTCAAGAAGGACCGCCTGTTCGAGCTGGCCGAGAAACGGCGGCTGCCCGTCGTCCTCTTCGCCGAGGGCGGTGGCGGACGGCCGGGCGACGTCGACCACCCGGTCGTCTCCGCACTCGACACCGCGGCGTTCACGCTCTTCGGCCGGCTCTCCGGCCTCGTCCCGACCGTCGGCATCGCCAGCGGACGCTGCTTCGCCGGCAACGCCGCGCTGCTCGGCACCTGCGACGTCGTCATCGCCACCGAGGACGCCAACATCGGCATGGGTGGCCCGGCGATGATCGAGGGCGGCGGCCTCGGCGTGGTGTCACCCGAGGAGATCGGGCCGATCGACGTCCAGCACGCCAACGGCGTCGTCGACATCCGGGTCGCCGACGACGCGGCCGCCGTCGCCGCGGCCCGGCAGTACCTCTCCTACTTCCAGGGGCCGGTCGCCGACTGGACCGCACCCGACCCGCGCGTGCTCCGGCATCTCGTCCCGGAGAACCGGAAGCGGGTCTACGACATGCGCGCGGTGCTGCACGCCCTGGCCGACATCGATTCGGTGCTCGAGCTCCGCGACGGCTGGGGCGCGGGGATGATCACCGCCCTGGCCCGGGTCGAGGGCGCGCCGATCGGCGTGATTGCCAACGTGCCCACGCACCTCGGCGGCGCCATCGACGCCGACGCCGCCGACAAGGCCGCCCGCTTCCTGCAGCTCTGCGACGCCCACGGGCTGCCGGTCGTCTCGCTCTGCGACACCCCGGGCTTCATGGTCGGCGTCGAGTCGGAGAAGACGGCCACCGTCCGCCACTTCTCCCGGCTCTTCGTCATCGGCGCCAACCTGTCGGTGCCGATCGGGACTGTGGTGGTGCGCAAGGCGTACGGCCTCGGCGCGCAGGCCATGGCCGGCGGCAGCACGAAGGTGCCGCGGTTCACCGTCGGCTGGCCGTCGAGCGAGTTCGGCCCGATGGGCCTGGAGGGCTCCGTGCGCCTCGGCATGCGCCGGGAGCTGGAGGCCATCGAGGACGACGCCGAACGAGCCGCCGCCTACGAGGCCGCCGTCGCCGCCGCCTACGAGCGCGGAAAGGGCCTGAACGTGGCGGCCCACTGGGAGATCGACGACGTCATCGACTCGGCCGACACCCGCCGCTGGATCAGCACGCTGACCCGCGAGGTGGCGGCCACCCCGCGGCCGCCAGGGCGCGTCCGACCCAACGTCGACACCTGGTAACCGGGCTCCCCGCCGAACACGGTCCGACGGGGCCACCTGCGCTGGTTCGGGAGGGACGTGATGATGGTCCAGACTCCAGCCGCCCCGGATGTCAACGATGCGGCGCAACTCTTCGTCCCAGGTGCGGGTCGTCGATCGCAGATCGCGGGGGCTGACGCTCGGTGATGGTTCGGGTGGCCCGGCCCCGTTGCTCGCACAAACGGGTGACTAATGGTGCCAGCAGCGGTTACTCAAGGTAACAATCTCTCGAGCTGTGAGCCGTACCCGTTCCGTTTCGGTCCGGTCGGCATGTACGTGCGAGGCGACTCGCATAACGGGGGGATACATGTTCCGGGATCCGTTGCGCCGTGATCCGTTGGTGGTCGGCTGGGCTGTCGTCATGGTGGTGGCTGTTGGCGTCGCGCTGAGCAGCAACACGGAATGGAGCGGGGACCTCGAAGCCGACCGCGTCGTCGGCTTTCTCAAGGACCTGGCCGAGGCGTTCCTCTGGTCGTTCTTCGTCCTGCTGCTGCTCGCCTGGTTGCGAGCTCGGGGGTGGCGCACGGCCGGTCCCGCCCGGCGGACCGGTTCCATGCGCAAGGGATCGCCCGAGAAGGTATCCGACGACTCCCCAGACCTGCCGTGGACGGACCGCTGGCTGCGTGACTGGCGGGAAGAGGACGCGCAGCGACACAACACGGAGGCGCAGCCCGAACGGTCGGACGAGCCGATGGCGGTGACCTGCCGGCACGGGGTCGCCATGGATGCCGACCCGTCCGCGATCCAGGCCCCCGTCCTCCGGGCGCTGTCGACCAGCCACACGCTGGTCCGCCCCGGCTCCAACGTCAGCGTTACGTGGTGCTTCGAGGATGCCCGTCAGGTCGAGGTGGACGGCCGCGGCGACTACCCGTCCTGCGGTGAGGCGCTCGTCGAGGTCGACCGAACCCGACGCATCGGCGTCGTGGGCATCAACCGCCACGGCAAGACGCCCGTGGCGACGGCGTCCGTCGTGGCCATGTCCGTCCCCCAGTTGGACCTGCCAGGGGTCGACTCGCCGCCCATCGTCTCGCTGCGCGCGGACGTCGCAGCCTCCGTCAACACCACGGGCTCGGTCACCCATCGCCTCGACGACTTCTGGGCGACCCAAGACAGTCTGCGGCAGGAACTCTCGGCGCCCACGGGGCTCCTCGGCACGGCGCCACGCATGGCCGCCGTACCGACGTCGCTCATCGAAGACATCAGGCGGGCGCGCCCCGCGACGGGGGGGACCACGCCGTGAAGATCCGATCAAGTCTCAGGAACGCCGGAGCGATGATCGGTCGGCGCGGTGGTCGGGCCGACCGGCGCTGGTTCAGCGAGGGCCTGCTCACCGTCGCCGGTGCGAACCGCGACCTTCTGCGGGAGGCGCCCAAGGAGCGCACCAAGCAGATCGCGATGGGGGCCGTGCTCGTCTCGGTTGCGCTCATCGCGGCGATCTCCGCCACCTACGCCCTGCACCTCGCACTGCACGTGCCCCTCGCCTTTGCGGCTCTTGGTGGCCTCGGCTGGGGCCTGATCATCCTCAATCTGGACCGCTGGCTGGTCGTCTCCACCCCGCGCCTGAAGACCAAGTGGGGCACCATCGGCATGGCGCTGCCGCGCGTCGTCCTCGCTGTACTCATCGGCGCGGTGGTATCGACGCCGCTCACACTGGCGGTGTTCCAGTCTGAGATCGACGCCGAAATCCGCGTGATGGCTGCGGAGGAAGAGGACGAGTTCACGCAGAAGCTGGCGGACGACAGTCGCTACTCCGCGATCCCGGACCAGAAGGAACAGATCGAGCAACTACAGGCCGGCCTCGCGGACGAGGTCGCCGAGGACGACGTTGCTGGACACCCGGTGGTCGTCGACGTGCAGAAGCGGCTCGATGGCATCACCGCGCAATACGACACGGCGGTGGCGACCCTGCTGTGCGAGGCGGACGGCACGTGCGGAACCGGTGACGCCGGGGACGGGCCGGCTACCGCAGCGCGGAAGGCCGACCGCGATCGGCTGGCCGCCGAGCGGGAGTCGCTGATCGACGAGCTGGCGGCGACCAAGTCTGCTGTTCGTGCGCAGCTGGAGGCGCAGGAATTGCAGACCTCGGCCGATCAGCAGCAACGACTCGAGGATCTGCAGACGGAGGTGGAGAACGCCGAGCAGGCGAGGGCCGCCGAGATCCGTGCGCACGAGGAGGCGGTGGGGAACAGCGACGGCATCTTGTCCCGACTCAGCGCACTCGAGCGGATCGGGGAGAAGGATCCGATCCTCGGCACCGCCCACCTGCTGCTCTTCCTGTTCATGACAGCGATCGAGTGCCTGCCGATCATCTTCAAAACCATGCTGGCGCTCGCGCCCCCGTCCCTCTACGAGCGGCTCTCGGCGCTCGAGGAGGAGAAGACGGAGGCGCGCATGCGGCTCCGCATGCAGACCGAGTACGAGGAGGCCGAGACTCTGGCCCGGTCTGCGCTGGCCTCTGCGGAGGCGCGAGCCGCTCGGACTCTCGACGCCGAATCGAGAGCGACAGGCATGGTGCTCGACGCGCAGCTAGCCGTGACCCGCGAGGGAGTGCGGCGCTGGCGAAACGACCAGTTGGCCGCGAAGGTCGCGGCCCAGCACGCGGGCAGCATCCCGGCACAGACGGCAGTCGCGCATGCCGGGGCGATCCCTACGCAGTCCGTCGCAGAGCCGGACGGCGCGAAGCTCGATTTCACCGAGTTCGACGACAACGTGGCTTTCGATCTGCGTCCGGCCGACGGCCGGGCGGTGGACATGTACGCCGCAGAGCGGCGCTGACAGAAAAGTCGCCCGGCACCCCCGATGGAGCCGGCCTCTGGACGGACGCCGGTGCTGACGCTCGGCGCGGCGTGCGCGGTCGCTTCACCCGCCGCCAGGCCATCCGTTCCCGGCGCCGATGACAGGCACAAGAACCGTCCCAGCACTAGGAGGAGGAAGCGCCGTGCGTATCGGCACCTACAACCTGAAGCTCTGCCCGACGTCGTCGTGGCCGCGGGGCCAGGCGATCGCCGACTGGATGACGTCGCAGGCGGTCGACGTCTGGCTGCTGACCGAGGTGCACCGGTACTGGGCTACCCCTGGCGCCCGCGTGGTGGTGTCGTCCGAGCGTGCGGGCGCGCCGGCGGAGAAGCGGTGGTCCGGCATCCAGACCGAGCTGCCGCTCGGCGAGCCGCTGCGGACGCCGGCCGACTCTTCGCACCCCGGCGAGGAGGGGCTGGTGCTCTCGCGGCTGCAGGTGGCCGGCCGCTCGGTCCTCGTTGCGTGCTCCGTGTTGCCGTGGAAGGGGGCCGGGAAGTACTGGCCCGGGCTGCCGGAAGGGCAGGCCGCGGAGTTCCGCCACGTCCTGGACCACCACGTCGCCCGGATCTCCGCTGAGCGCCTCGACGGGGAGCCCCTGATCTGGGGCGGCGACTTCAACCAGCCGCTGACGCCGCCGTTCACGTACGCGACCACGCAGGGTGCTCACTCGCTGCGGGCGGCCCTCGACGAACTCGGGCTCGTCGCGCTGACCGAGCAGGCGGAGCACCTCAACGGCACGTCGCACGCCATCGACCACCTGGCCGTCAGTCGGGACCTGATCGTCAGCGACGCCACCGCCCAGGTGCACCGCCCACCGTGGAACGGCGGGCACCTGAGCGACCACGCCGCCTACACGGCCGACATCGGGATCGCCGTTCCCGAAGTGGTCGATCTCTGAAAGGAGGATCGTTTCCCGACGCGGACGGTGGGCACGTGCCCGGGATGAGCGGACCGGACGTGGACCCGTGACCGTGCGCAGCGTGCTCGAACGGGCGCTGAAGTCCGTCGAGCGCGCGGAGGTCCTCGACGCGCCCAGCTACCCGGTCGAGCACGGCGTCTCGCTGACCTTCCTGCTCGCCGGCCGCTACGCCCGCCCGCTGCAGGACCTGCTGCACGGCGTCTGGCTCGGGCACCCCCTGCACCCGGCCCTGGTCACCGTGCCGATCGGCGCCTGGAGTGCGGCCCTCGCCTTCGACGTCCTCGACGCGACCGGCCGCGGCAAGGCAGCGGGTGACGCCGCGCGCACCGCCGTCACGGTCGGCGTCGCCGGCGCCGTCGCCTCCGCGGCGACCGGGCTCACCGACTGGCAGCACGCCCACGACCAGGCGCGCCGCGTCGGCCTGGTGCACGCCGGCCTGAACAGCACCGCGCTCGGGCTCTACGCGTGGTCGCTGGCCGACCGGTCCCGCGGCCGGGCCGTCCGCGCCCGCGTCACCGGCGCCACCGGGTACACGATCACCCTCGCCAGCGCGTGGCTCGGCGGCGCCCTGGCCTACCGGCACGGGATGGGCACCGACCACGCCGTCCGCAGCTACGAGCCCCGGCAGTTCGTGGACGTCGCCGCCGTCGCCGACCTGCCCGACGGCGAGCCCGTGCCGGTCGACGTCGACGGCATGCCCGTCGTGCTCGTCGCCACCGGCGGGGCGGTGCAGGCCGTCGGGGGCCGGTGCCCGCACCAGGCCGGCCCCCTCGGCGAGGGCTGGCTGCACCGCGGCGAGCTGGTCTGCCCCTGGCACGGGTCGCGCTTCGACCTCGCCACCGGCGAACCCACCCAGGGCCCGTCCACCGCGCCGCTGCCCTGCTTCGACGCCCGCGTCCGCGACGGCCGGGTCGAGGTCCGCCGCCGCGCCGACTGGCGCTCGCCCACTGCGCTCACCACGGTCCAGGAGGCATCCCGATGAAGGCCGACCAGGTCCTGACCGCCCACCACGACGTCCTCCGCGGGCTGCTCCGCGACCTGGCGGAGACCACCGACGAGCAGGTCGGCCGGCGCGAGGAGCTCCGGGACCGGCTGCTGCGCGAACTGGAGATCCACACCCAGATCGAGGACGAGCTGTTCTACCCCGCCGTCGTCGACGTCTCGCCGCTGCTCTCCCTCGCGCACGCCGAGCACCGGCAGATCGACGACCAGCTCGCCACCGTCATGCGCACCGCACCCGACGACCCCGAGTTCGTCACGGAGGTCCGCATGCTGGAGAACACGCTGCGCCACCACACGATGGAGGAGGAGCAGCGCATGTTCCCCCAGGCGCACGCGCTCGGCGAGGACCGGCTCGAGGAGCTCGGCCGCCAGTTGCAGGACCGGCAGCGGGAACTGGCCGACAGCGGCGGCATGCGGCTCATCGTCCGGCTCAAGCGGGCGGTGCTCCGGCTCGTGTGATCCGGCGCCGGGGGCGCCGGCTCCAGCTGCGCCGGGTCAGTCCCCGGGGACGACGACGGCGCGGCCGCGGATCGTGCCCTCGTGCAGCCGGCGGTAGGCCTCGGGCGCCTCGTCCAGCGTGAACCGCTCCACCTCGACGTGGATCGCGCCGGCCCGCGCCAGGTCCAGCACCTCGATCAGCTCCGCCCGCGTGCCCCAGTACGGCGCCCGCACCGTCGCGCCGTAGGGCGTCGAGAAGAAGCCGGTCGCCAGCGTCCCGCCGCCGATGCCCACGATCTCGATGCGGCCGTTCATCGCCACCGACTGCCGTGCGATCTCCAGCGTCGCGGGAGCCCCCACGAAGTCGAACACCACCTGCGCACCCACCCCGCCGGTGAGGTCCCGGATCGCAGCGACCGCCCTCTCGTCGGAGTGCAGCGCGCGGTGCGCCCCCACCGACCGGGCCAGCTGCAGCTTCTCCTCGCTCACGTCCAGCGCGATCACGGTCGCCCCGGTGATCGCCCGCAGGATCTGGATGCCCACGTGCCCGAGCCCGCCCACGCCGATCACCACCGCGGTCGACCCGGCCGGCAGCGCACCGAGCGAGGAGACGATCGCGTGGTACGGCGTCAGCCCCGCGTCGGTCAGCGACACCGCGGCCACCGGGTCCAGATCACCCAACGGCACCAGGTGCCGGACGTCGTCGACGATCAGGTACTCGGCCAGCGCGCCGGGCGCGCCCAGCCCCGGCGGCTGGATGCCCAGCGCCGACGCCCGCGAGCAGTAGTTCTCCGCACCCTGCGCGCAGGCATGGCACACCCCGCAGCCCCATGCGCCGTAGACGGCGACCGAGTCACCCACCGACACCCCGGTCGCGCCGGGGCCCAGCGCGTCGACCACGCCGACACCCTCGTGCCCGAGCGTCATCGGCAGCTCGAAGGCGCCCTCCGGCAGGCCCATCACGAACTCGTCGGAGTGGCACAGCCCCGCGGCGGTCACCTTCAGCCGCACCTGCCCCGGGCCCGGTTCCGGCGTCGGGATCTCCACCACCTCGGGCTCGCTGCCGACGGACCGGTACTGGACTGCGCGCATGCGAACTCCTCCGAGGACGACGTTCCCCCGACCCTAGGTCCCCGCGCCACTGCGCCGGCCGGTGGAGGTGCAGGGTGCGGCTCGTGCTGCGTCGCTGGATCGGGTGGCGCCCGGGTCGGCCGGCTGCCGGTTCGTGTCGGTGGCCCGTGCCATGGTCCAGCCCTCGCCGTCGCAGACGGCCCGGACGTGGGAGTGGCATGGGCGGATCGGTCGGTGTGCAGGCGGGGCGGGTGTGTCCCGACTGCGGGCAGCAGAACTCTGTCCCGCTGGTCGTCGGGATGCCGGGGTTCGACGACTTCCGCCGTGCGGACGAGGGCGTCGTCGCGCTCGGCGGATGCGTGATGACGGAGGACGTGGCGGCGTTCGTCTGCCGCAGCTGCGACCTGGCGTGGGGCAGCGAGTCCGATCCGACCGCTGACGAGGCGGAGCTGGCCGGACTGCTGGGTGTGGCTTTCCCCGATGTCGTCCGTGCCCTGGGTGCCGGCTGGCGGCGTGAGGCCGGAGCCGGCGGGCAGGACGGCGTCGCGTGGTTCGTCAGCGGTGAGCCGGCGCAGCTCGCGGTCGGCGTGCAGGGTGCGTGGTTCGTCCTGGCCCAGCCGCTCACCTCCTGGGACGATATCCGCCCGGGCCCGCTCATGGCCGACGGGCCCCGGTTCACCAGGGAGGACCTCCTGCACGATCCGCAGGGGGTGGCCTGGCTCGCGGAGGACATCGCGTCCCGCCGGCGTCGCTCGTTCCGCTGGTGCCGCACCTGCCGCCGGGCGACGGCGCCCGAATCGTTCGTGGGGTCCCGGAGCGCGTGCGAGCACTGCGTTCGTCTCACCGTCGACGCCGAGGGCTGACGTGTTCCATGGGCCGGGCGGTGGCCGGCCGCGGGTGAACTCCGGCCGGTCGGCCGCATGCCGGCGCGAGGCCGCAGAGACCGTCCGGAATCCGCGGCTAGGGTCCGAGCCGCCGTCCGCACCGTTCCGACCTGGAGGCTCCGTGTCCCGGCTCGACCGAACGTCGCCGCAGCCGCTCTCGCGCCCGGCCCGCCTGGCCGCCGCTGCCATGGGCCGCCGGTGGAAACTCCCCGCCCCGCGCAACCAGGTGCAGGTCCTGCGCGACCAGGACGTCCCCATGCGCGACGGCACCGCCCTGCGCGCCGACGTCTACCTGCCGACGGCTCCCGGTCCGCACCCCACCGTGCTGCTGCGCACCCCCTACGGTCGCGGCCCGGGCTTCGCGCTCACCATGGCCGTCCCGTTCGCCGCCCGCGGCTACGCCGTGGTGATGCAGAGCGTGCGCGGCACGTTCGGCTCCGGCGGCGACTTCGCGCCGGTCGTCAACGAGGAGCAGGACGGCCACGACACCGTCGGCTGGCTGCGCGGGCAGTCCTGGTTCGACGGCCGGCTCGCCACCCTCGGGCCCAGCTACCTCGCCTACACCCAGTGGGCGCTGGCGCTGGACCCGCCGCCCGAGCTGAAGGCGATGATCCTGCACATCGGCCCGCACGACCTCGCCCAGGCCGGGATGATCGACGGCGCCTTCCAGCTCACCAACCTGGCCATCTGGACCGAGCTCCTGGCCCACCAGGAGCGGGTCAGCTGGCTGCGCGGCATCGTCCGCCTGACGACGGCGGAGCGGCGGCTGGCCCCGCACTTCGGCGTGCTGCCCCTGCAGGGCCTGGCCGAGCGCTTCGGCGGCAACCCGGCGCCCTGGTTCGACGAGTGGCTGGCCCACCCCGATCTGGACGACCCCTACTGGGACCGCTACCGCGCCACCCCTGCCGTCCACTCGAGCACCGTGCCCGCCCTGCTCATCGGCGGCTGGCAGGACTGGTTCGTCGAGCAGACGCTCTACCAGTACGCCGTCCTCCGCGACCGCGGTGTCGACGTCGCCCTCACCCTCGGCCCCTGGACGCACCTCACCATCGACGCCGCCGTGACCGCGCCGGAGAGCCTCGCCTGGCTCAGCACCCACCTGCCCGTGGACGGCGCCCCAGATCGGAAGAGCGTCGTGTAGGGACAGAGTGTGATCCACTG
>JBELIQ010000023.1:0-64889 GCA_042090795.1 Blastococcus sp.
AGCCCGGCCGGAGCGAGCGGCCGGCCCCGGCGCCGCAGCCGGTCCGCGACGACCGCCCGGTCCGGGGCGACCGCCCGGTCCGGGGTGACCGCCCGGTCCGGGGTGACCGCCCGGTCCGGGGTGACCGCACCGTCCGAGGTGAGCGCCCCGTCCGCGACGACCGGCCCGTGCAGCGTGCCGCGCCCCGGAACCCGGCCGCGCGCCGTCCCGGCGGAACCCGGTGAGCGCGCCGTCGTCCCGCCCGCTGTCCATCGTCCTCGCCGGAGGCGGCACGGGTGGTCACATCGAGCCCATGCTCGCCCTCGCCGACGCGCTGGGCCGCCGTCCCGCCGCGGACGGCGAGCTGCGGATCACCTGCCTCGGTACCGAGCGCGGCATGGAGACCCGGTTGGTGCCCGCCCGCGGGTACGACCTGCGGCTGATCCCGCCCGTGCCGCTCCCGCGCAGGCCAACGGTCGACCTGCTGCGGGTGCCCGGGCGGGTGCGGCGGGCGGTCGCCGAGACCCGGGCGCTGCTGGACGAGCTGGCCGCCGACGTCGTCGTCGGGTTCGGGGGGTACGTCGCCCTGCCGGCCTACCTGGCGGCGCGGCGGGCCGGCGTCCCGATCGTCGTGCACGAGCAGAACGCCCTGCCGGGGCTGGCCAACCGGATCGGTGCCCGGCTGGCGGCCCGGGTGGCCGTCACGACACCGGGGACGCCGCTGCACCGCGGGGAGCACGTGGGCATGCCGCTGCGGGTGGCGATCAGCTCGCTGGACCGGGCGGCCCGGCGGGCCGAGGCGCGCACCGCCTTCGGTCTGGAGTCCGACCGCCCCACCCTGCTGGTCTTCGGCGGGTCCCAGGGCGCCGCCACCCTGAACCGGGCCGCCGTGGGCGCGGCCGGGGCGCTGTCCGCGGCCGGGATCCAGGTGCTGCACGCGCGCGGGCCGAAGAACACCGACGTCGAGGCGCCCGGGCAGACCGCCGGCGGCGCGCCCTACGTGGTGGTCGACTACCTCGAGCGGATGGACCTCGCCTACGCCGCTGCCGACCTCGCCCTCTGCCGGTCGGGTGCGGTCACCGTCGCGGAGCTCTCCGCCGTGGGTCTGCCGGGCGCGTTCGTCCCGCTGCCCATCGGCAACGGCGAGCAGCGGCGCAACGCCCTGCCCGTCGTCGAGGCCGGGGGAGGGCTGCTGGTCGAGGACGCGGAGCTCACCCCCGGCTGGATCGCCGACCACCTGGTCCCGCTGCTCACCGATCCCGGTGCGCTGGCGGGATACGCCCGACACGCCGCCGCGGCGGGGGCGCCCGACGCCGACGAGCGACTGGCTGACATCGTGCTCGCCGTGGCAGGGATGCAACGATGAGCGCCGCCGACGTCGCCGCCTGGACCGGGCCGGTGCCCTCGCCGGAGGAGCTGGGTGCCGTGCACTTCGTGGGCATCGGCGGAGCAGGCATGAGCGGGATCGCGCGCATCCTGCTCGCGCGCGGGGTGCCCGTCTCGGGCAGCGACCGGCGCGACACCCCGACGCTGCTGGCCCTGCGCGCCCTGGGCGCGCGGGTGGAGGTCGGGCACGCCGAGGAGCACCTCGGGGCCGCCGACACCGTCGTCGTCTCCACCGCGATCCGCCCCGACAACCCCGAGCTGGCCACCGCGCGCAGCCGGGGGCTGCGCGTGCTGCCGCGGGCGGTCGCGCTCGCCTCGGTCATGGCCGGACGGCGCAGCGTGGCCGTGGCCGGGACGCACGGGAAGACCTCGACGACCTCGATGCTCACCGTCGCCGTCCAGGCCTGCGGCGCCGATCCGTCCTTCGCGATCGGTGGCGACCTCAACGAGTCCGGCAGCAACGCGCACTCGGGGGAGGGCGACATCTTCCTCGCCGAGGCCGACGAGAGCGACCGCTCCTTCCTGCTGCTGGCGCCCTTCGGCGGCATCGTCACCAACGTGGAAGCCGACCACCTGGACAACTACGGCGACCTCGCCGCGGTCGAGGCGGCCTTCGACCGGTTCCTGCAGACGGTTTCCCCGGACGGCTTCGTCGTCGTCTGCGCCGACGACCCCGGCTCGGCCCGGCTGCGGGGCGTGCCGTCCCCGGCGCGGCTGCGCACCTACGGCCGGGCGGCCGACGCCGACCTGCGCCTGGACGACCTGCGCGTCGAGGGGGACGCCACCAGCTACACCGCCGTGCTCGACGGCCGCGAGCTCGGCCGGGTCCGCATCCTCGTGCCCGGTGAGCACATGGCCCTCAACAGCGCCGCCGCCCTGCTCGCCGGGCTGGAGCTGGGGCTGCCGGCGGACGGGCTGATCGACGGCCTGGGCCGCTTCGGCGGCGTGCACCGGCGGTTCGAGCTCAAGGGCGTCGTCGACGGCGTCCGGGTCTACGACGACTACGCCCACCACCCCACCGAGGTGCGCGCCCAGCTGCGGGCAGCCCGCGCGGTGGCGGGGGACGGGCGGCTGGTCGTGGCCTTCCAGCCGCACCTCTACAGCCGGACGCGGGAGTTCGCCGCAGGCTTCGGCGACGCCCTCGGACTGGCCGACGACGTCGTGGTGATGGAGATCTACGGCGCGCGCGAGGACCCGGTGCCCGGGGTGACCGGTGCGATGGTGGCCGACGCCGTCCCGCTGCCCCCGGGCCGGGTGCTGTTCGAGCCGTCGTGGTCGGCGGCGGCACCGGCGCTGGCCGACCGGGCCCGCGCCGGTGACCTGGTGATGACCATGGGCGCCGGCGACGTCTCGATGGTCGGGCCCGAGGTGCTGGCGGCGCTCACGGCCCGGGCGACCGGGCGGGACGAGCGGGACGGGTGGGACGGGGAAGGGAAGGCGGGCGACGCGACGGGCCCGGGCAGGTGAGCCGGACGGGGACGACCACCCGCGATCGCGGCTCGTCCCGGCGGTCCTCCGGCCGGCGCCCGAGCGCCCCGGTCACCCCGCTGCGCAACCGCCGGCACGCGGCGCGGCGCCGTCGCGCCGCCCAGGTCGCGGTCGGCGCGCTGGTGCTCGTCCTGCTGGGCTGGGGCCTGTGGTCGGGGCCGTTGCTGGCCGTCCGGTCCGTCCAGGTCGACGGCGCCTCCAGGCTGCCCGCCGAGCTCGTCCGGGAGGCCGCCGGCATCCAGGAGGGCAGGTCGCTGCTGCGGGTGGACGTCGATGCCGCGCGGGCAGCGGTCGCCGAGCTGCCGCAGGTGGAGTCGGTCACCGTGACCCGGGGCTGGCCCAGCCGGGTCGTGATCACCCTGGTCGAGCGGACCCCGCTGGCCGTCGTCGGGGAGGCCGGACGGCGGTCGCTGCTGGACGAGCGCGGCGTGGTGTTCGACTCGGTCACCGGCGAGCCGCCGGCCGGGGTCGTCCCGCTGTCGGTCGACGACCCCGGGCCCGACGACGAGGCCACCGCGGCCGCGCTGGCCGCGATCGGCGCGCTGCCGGAGGGGCTGCGGGAGCAGGTCGCCCGCGTGGAGGCGCCGGACCCCGACGAGGTCGTGCTGGTGCTGGCGGACGGGCCCGTCGTGCGCTGGGGCGACGGCGAGGCGTCGGAGAAGAAGGCCGGGATCCTCACCGCGCTGCTGGACCAGCTGGCCTCGGGGGCGCTCGAGCCCGCCGACGAGCTGGACCTCAGCGCGCCGACGGCCGTCGTCGTCCGCTGATCGTCGCGCACGGTCGCCGGTCGCCTCCACAGGGCGCGGACCGGCCAGTGGTGCCGACACGCCCATGACCGCGACACGCCCGGCGGCAGAAACAAATGTCGTGCGTGTGATTTCTGGGGTGGGCGGGAGTCTGCACCCCGACCTGAGACGAAATCGGGGCGGGTCGTCACGATCAGTGGTGCAGATGTGATCCATGAGTTGCCAGTGGTCGGTCGTCATCCGCCCTATCGACACGCCGAGCCGGACGGGGTGCTTGTAGCGCCTCTCGACCCGCACCTAACTTCACCCATGTCGAGCAAGTTGACATAACTGTAAGGCTGAACTTGAGGATGAGGGTCCAGTTGGGGAGCGCCGCATGACACCTCCGCACAACTATCTAGCGGTCATCAAGGTCGTCGGCATCGGCGGCGGCGGGGTGAACGCGGTCAATCGCATGATCGAAGTCGGCCTCAAGGGGGTCGAGTTCATCGCGATCAACACCGATGCCCAGGCCCTCCTGATGAGCGACGCCGACGTCAAGCTCGACGTCGGCCGCGAGCTCACCCGGGGGCTGGGCGCCGGCGCCCAGCCCGACGTGGGCCGTCAGGCCGCCGAGGACCACCGCGAGGAGATCGAGGAGGTCCTCAAGGGGGCCGACATGGTCTTCGTGACCGCGGGCGAGGGTGGTGGCACCGGTACCGGTGGCGCCCCCGTCGTGGCCTCGATCGCGCGCAAGCTCGGCGCCCTGACCATCGGCGTGGTCACCCGCCCGTTCGCCTTCGAGGGCAAGCGGCGCGCGGTGCAGGCCGAGTCGGGCATCGAGGAGCTGCGCAACGAGTGCGACACGCTCATCGTGATCCCGAACGATCGGCTGCTGCAGCTGGGCGACCGGAACGTCAGCGTCATGGATGCCTTCCGCACCGCCGACCAGGTGCTGCTCTCCGGTGTCCAGGGCATCACCGACCTGATCACCACGCCCGGCCTGATCAACCTGGACTTCGCCGACGTCAAGTCGGTCATGTCCGGTGCGGGCTCGGCGCTGATGGGCATCGGCAGCGCGCGCGGTGACAACCGTGCGCTGCTGGCGGCCGAGCAGGCGATCGCCTCGCCGCTGCTCGAGGCCTCCATGGAGGGTGCCCACGGCGTGCTGCTGTCGATCTCCGGCGGGTCCGACCTGGGCCTGTTCGAGATCAACGAGGCGGCGTCGCTGGTCTCCGATGCCGCGCACCCGGACGCCAACATCATCTTCGGCGCCGTCATCGACGACGCCCTGGGTGACGAGGTGCGGGTGACGGTCATCGCCGCCGGTTTCGACAGCGGCAAGCCCAACGTCCGCAAGGACGGCGCCGCCGCGTCGGTGCCCGGGAGCCAGTCCAACGGCCCGGTGTCCAACGGCCCGGTGTCCAGCGGTTCGGTGCCCAGCGGGCTGTCGCCGCACCGTCGCCCCGCGATGGCGCCGATGAACCCCACCCCGTCGGCGCCGCAGGGCTCCGGCGAGCGGCTCGCGCCCGCCCAGCCGGCCGCGGCGCCCGTCGCCGCGTCCCGGCCGACGCCGCCGCCCGCCGGCGGCGGGATCACCGTGCCCCCGCTGCCGCCCATCCCCGGGGCGATCAACGGTCGCCGGCCGCTGTCGAACGAGGACTTCGAGGAAGAGCTGGACATCCCCGAGTTCCTCAAGCAGTAAGAGGACCCCCGTCCTCCTCATCCCTCGCACGCTCGGGACGAGCCTCTGGACGGGGGCCTTCCAGCCCCACCGGACGCGCTTCCCTCACGTCTGGCACACGTAGGCTGATCAGGGTGACGACGAATCCGGCCGCCCCGTCGTCGGTACGACCCCGCAGGGTCGTCACCGACCGACGGGGCGGCCGTTCTCGTGCCCCCTACGACTCCTTCAACCTCGGTGACCACGTCGGCGACGATCCGGCCGCCGTGGCGGCCAACCGGTCCCGCGCGGCGCGCGAGCTGGGGGTCGGCGAGGACCGGCTGGTCTGGATGGACCAGGTGCACGGCGCGGTCGTCGCGGTGGTCGACGGCCCGCAGGGTGGCCCGCTGGCCGGTACCGACGCCGTCGTCACCACGACGCCCGGGCTGGTGCTCGGCGTCCTGGCCGCCGACTGCGTCCCCGTGCTGCTGACCGACCCGGTCGCCGGGGTCGTATCCGCCGCGCACGCGGGCCGCGAGGGGGTGCGCCGCGGCGTGCTCCCCGCCACCCTGTCGGCCATGGCGAGCCTGGGCGCGCGGGCCCGGCACGTCACCGCGCTCCTGGGGCCGGCCGTGTGCGGCGCCTGCTACGAGGTGCCCGACGAGATGCAGGCAGAGGTGGCCGCCGTCGTCCCGTCCGCGGCCGTGCGGACCCGACGCGGCACGGCGGGGCTGGACCTGCGCGCCGGGCTGGCCGAGATCCTCGCCCGCGCCGGGGTGACCGAGGTGGTCCACGACCCCCGGTGCACCGTGGAGGACCCGACGCTGTTCTCCCACCGCCGCGACGGCGTCACCGGGCGCCAGGCCGGCCTGGTCTGGCTCGGCTGACCGTGGCCGACCTCGAGGAGGGGCTCCGGGCGGTGCGGGCCCGCATCGACGCGGCCGCCCTGGCGGCGGGGCGGGACCCGGGCACGGTCGCGCTGCTCGCCGTCAGCAAGACCCGGCCGGCCGACGACGTCCGCACGCTCGTCGGGCTCGGGCAGTGCGACGTCGGCGAGAACCGGGTGCAGGAACTGACCGGCAAGGCCGCGGAGCTCGCCGACCTCCCGGTCCGCTGGCACTTCATCGGCCAGCTCCAGCGCAACAAGGCCGCCGCGGTGGCGCGGCTGGGAGCGGTGGTCCACTCGGTGGACCGCGCCGCGCTCGCGCAGGCGCTCAGCCGCGCGGGGGAGGGCGCCGGGCGGCGGGTCGACGTCCTGCTGCAGGTGGACCTCGGCGGACCCGAGGGGGAGCTGGGCGCCCGCGGGGGAGCGGACCCCGCCGAGGTGCCCGCCCTGGCCGATGCCGTCGCCGAGCTGCCCGGCGTGCGCCTGTGCGGGCTCATGGCCGTGGCCCCCCGCGGGGCCGCGCCCGCGCCGGCCTTCGCCCGGCTGGCCGAGCTCGCGGCCCGCGTGCGCAGCGACCACCCGGGGGCCGGAGAGCTGTCCGCCGGCATGAGCGGTGACCTGGAGGAAGCCGTCGCGGCAGGCGCCACGATCGTGCGTGTCGGAACCGCGTTGTTCGGCCGGCGGCCCCTAGCCTCGCCATCAGACACACGAGTCACACCAGTCACACGGGCCTCCGGAGCCCCGGGGTGACTCCGACGACGCTCGTCGAACGTGCACGCTGAGCACGCCAGTAGAGGGGGAGGTCCGATGGCTGGAGCCATGCGGAGGATGGGGATCTACCTGGGGCTCGTCGAGGACGACGACGCCCGCGGGTACGGCCGGTACGACGCCCGCCAGTCCGACCATCCCGAAGCCGACCGCCGGTACGCGCGGTACGAGGACGACCACTACGACGACTACGCCGAGGGCGACTACCCCGCCGGGTACGCCGACGACGAGCCCGCCGAGCCGACGCCGGCCCGCGCCCCCGAGCCGCTGAGCGTGCGCCGGGTCGCCCCGGCCCGACCGCTGGGCCTCGCCCCGTCGGTGGGCAGCGGTGGTGGATCCCGGATCAGCGCCATGAGCAGCGGCCCGGTCGGCGCCGCCGGACTGGCCGTCCGCGAGCCGGTCGCCGCCGTCGTGCCCGAGCCGGCCCCGGCCCCGGCCCCGGCCCCGCAGCCCTACCGGATCACGACGCTGCACCCGCGCACCTACAACGAGGCGCGCATCATCGGCGAGCGGTTCCGCGACGGGATGCCGGTCATCCTGAACCTGACGGAGATGGATGACGCCGACGCCAAGCGGCTCGTCGACTTCGCCGCGGGACTGTCGTTCGGGCTGCGCGGTAGCATCGAGCGCGTCACGGCGAAGGTCTTCCTGCTCAGTCCGCAGAACGTCGACGTGACGGCCGAGGACAAGGCGCGGATCCGCGAGGGCGGGTTCTTCAACCAGTCCTGAGGCGGCGCCGGCTCCGGCTTGGCGCACACGATGACGGCGGCACGGCAGGTGCCCTGGACGAACGAGGACCGTGTCACTTTTCTGGGGGATCGTCTCATCGATCCTGCTCGTGTTCCTCGTGCTGCTCTTCGCCCGGTTCGTCGTGGACTGGGTGATGGTGCTCGCCCGCAGCTGGCGGCCCTCGGGGCTCGTCGCGGCCGGGCTCGAGGTCGTCTACAGCACCACCGACCCGCCGCTGAAGGCGGTGCGGAAGGTCATCCCGCCGCTCAACCTCGGGCAGATCCGCCTGGACCTGGGGTTCATGGTGCTGCTGATCGGCGTGGTGATCCTCCGTGGGATCGCCCAGAGCCTCGCCTACTAGGTTGAGTGATACTTCCCCGGTAGCGGGCCGCGTCAGCGACTCCGTCCTCTGCGCACCGCTTGCAGCCCCCAGTCCCGCCGTAACACTAAGGTGACCTGATGCCACTCACGCCTGCCGACGTGCACAACGTCGTCTTCAAGAAGCCGCCCATCGGCAAGCGGGGCTACGACGAGGACGAGGTCGACGCCTTCCTCGACGTGGTGGAGGCCGAGCTGGCCCGCCTGATCGAGGAGAACAACGAGCTGCGCTCGAGCGCCGGCAGCCGGGTCCAGGCCCGCGTCGAGGAGCGTCCCGAGCCCCCGGCGCCCGCGCCGGTGCAGGCCGCGCCGCCGGTCCAGCAGCCGCGCGAGGACGACAGCGCGCGGGCTTCCCGGATGCTCGCCCTGGCGACCGAGACGGCCGACCGCTACGTCAACGAGGCCAAGACGCAGGCCGAGCAGATGCTCAGCGGTGCCAAGACCAACAGCGATCGGCTGATGACCGACGCCCGCGCCAAGAGCGAGCAGATGGTCAGCGAGGCCAAGCACCGTGCCGACTCGATGATCGGCGACGCGCGTACCCGCGCCGAGACCGTGGAGCGCGAGGCGCGGGCCAAGGCCGCGGCCCTGGACCAGGACGCCGAGCGCCGGCACACCGAGGCGATGAGCGGCCTCGAGGAGAAGCGGACCAGCCTGGAGCGCCGGATCGAGGAGCTGCGCACCTTCGAGCGCGAGTACCGCACCCGGCTGCGCTCCTACCTCGAGTCCCACCTGCGTGACCTCGACAGCCGCGGCTCGGCGGAGCCGGCCTCCAACGCGCGGCAGAACCAGCACGCCAGCGCCTGAACGACGCATTCACGCCACAGGGCTCCCGGACTTCTCGTCCGGGAGCCCTGTGGCGTTCCGGGGCGTGGTGGGCCGGAGAACCCAGGCGTGGCGGAGGCTGGGGCGGGCGCGGTGCGCAGTTCGTGCCCCTAGAGTCCTGACCGTGATCGCGGTGGCAGGCCTGTTGGTGCTGGGAGGTCTGGGACTGTTCGTGGCCGGTGTGTTCACCGGCGTCACGGCGCTGTACTGGGCCTGCGTCGGGGTGTGCGTGGTCGCGGCCGTGCTGCTGTACCTCGCCCGCCGCCGGATGACCGCCGCCACCCCGCCCGCGGCCCGCGCCACCCCGCCCGCGGCCCGTGCCACCCCGCCCGCGGCCCGCGCCACCCCGGTCGCCCCCGCCGTCGCACCCGAGGCTGTCGCGCCGGGCAGCGGCCGGCACGCCGAGACGGACGCCGCCGGCGGGGCGAGCGTCGCCGCCGGGACGGGATCCACGGCCGGAGCACCGTCGACGTCGCAGACGACTGCCACCCCGGCCCCCGCGGAGCAGGTGGCCCCCGTGGCCGCGGCCGCGGCCGAGTCCTCCGCCACGGTGGCCGGTCCGCCCGCTGCCGTTCCCGAGGTCCCGTCGTCCGCCGCCGAGCCTGACCGGACCACCGCCGGGCCTCCCCAGGCCCCGGCCGGGACCGCGGAGACCACCGCCGAGACCGCGCAGGCCATGCCACCGGCCGGGACGACGACGCCAACCGGGACCACGACGTCCATCGGGACCACGACGCCCACCGGGACCACGACGGCAGCGGCGCACAACGGACACGCCGGTGCGACGGCGACCTCCACGTCGACCTCCGCGCCGCTCGACGCGGGCGAACCGCCGGTCGAGGAGGTGGAGGTCACCGACCTGCTCCTGGTCGTCGACCTCCGCGACGAGGTGCTGGTCGTCGACGAGCACCCGCGCTACCACCTCGCGGGCTGCCGGCACCTCGCCGGCCAGGAGACCTTCCCGATCCCGCTGGACGAGGCGCGGAACGACGGCTTCACGCCGTGCGGCACCTGCCGTCCGGACGCGACCCTCGCCGACCGGGTCCGCGCCCGGAGCTGAGGGACCTCGGTCCCACTCACCACTCGCAGGCTCGTGGTGAGCCGCTGGACGGGGGCCGCTAGGCGCGGACCACCCAGAAACGCGATCCCTCCGGGCCCTCGACGCCCTCGCCGGCTCCGGTCCCGGCGTGCACGCGCACGGCGAGCACCTCCGCGGCCAGCTGGTCGGTGTGCTCCGCCATCGCCTCCTCGACCGGGCCCTCGGCCGACCAGGTCAGCTCGATCCGGTCGCTGACCTCCAGCCCGGCGTTCTTCCGCGCCTCCTGCACCAGGCGGACCACCTCGCGGAACAGTCCGGCCCGCTCCAGCTCGGGGGTGAGCGTCAGGTCCAGCGCGACGGTCAGCCCTCCACCGCTGGCCACGGTCCAGCCCTCGCGCGGGCTCTCGGTGACGATCAGGTCGCCGTCCTCCAGGGCCACGGGGGCGCCGTCGACCTCGACGGTCGCCGTCCCGGCCCGGTAGCCGGACACCAGCTCGGCGGCGTCGGCGGCGGCCACCGCCTTCGCCACCGCCTGCACCTGCTTGCCCAGGCGGCGGCCGACCGCGCGGAAGTCCACCTTCACGGTGACGTCGACCAGATCGCTGCCGACCGCACCGGACAGCTCGACGACGTCCAGCACGTTGAGCTCGTCGGCGACCTCGGCGACCAGCTCGCCCGGCAGCGCCGACCAGGCCGGCGCCGCGACCAGGGCGCGGGCCAGCGGCTGGCGGGTGCGCACCTTCGCGGACGTGCGCGCCGAACGGCCCAGCTCGACGAGCCGGCGCACGAGGTCCACCTGGTCCAGCAGGGCGTCGTCCCGCGCGGCCTCGTCGACGGCCGGCCAGGAGGACAGGTGCACCGAGTCGACGGCGCGGTCGGGGCCGAGACCGGGGACGACGGCCCGGCCCCAGACCTCCTCGGTGACGAACGGGACGAACGGCGCCATGAGGCGGGTGAGCCCGTCGAGCACCTCGTGCAGCGTGGCCAGGGCGGCGGGGTCACCGTCCCAGAAGCGGCGCCGGGAGCGCCGCACGTACCAGTTGGACAGGTCGTCGACGAACTCGGCGAGCAACCGGCCGGCGCCCTGGGTGTCGAAGTCCTCCAGGGCGTCGGTGACCTCCTGGGTGACCGAGGCCAGCCGGGCGAGCGCCCAGCGGTCCAGCAGCGGGCGGTCGGCGCGCGCCGGCGCCTGCGTCTCCGACGGATCCCAGCCGTTGGTCTCCGCGTAGAGGGTGAAGAAGCTGGCGGTGTTCCAGTAGGTGAGCAGCACCTTCCGGACCACCTCGGACAGCGTCTCGTGCCCCACCCGGCGCGCCGACCACGGCGAGCCGCCGGCCAGCATGAACCAGCGGACGGCGTCGGCGCCGTGCCGGTCCATCAGCGGGATCGGCTCCAGGATGTTGCCCAGGTGCTTGCTCATCTTGCGTCCGTCCTCGGCCAGGATGTGGCCCAGGCACAGCACGTTCTCGTACGAGCTCTGCTCGAACACCAGGGTGCCGACGGCCATCAGCGTGTAGAACCAGCCGCGGGTCTGGTCGATCGCCTCGCAGATGAACTGCGCCGGGTAGGCCGCCTGGAACTGCTCCTGGTTGCGGTGCGGCGCGCCCCACTGGGCGAAGGGCATCGAGCCCGAGTCGTACCAGGCGTCGATGACCTGGCGCACCCGCCGGTAGGTGCCCTCCTCACCGGGCCGGGTGAAGGTGACGTCGTCGATGAACGGGCGGTGCGGGTCCAGGTCGGCCAGGTCGCGGCCGGTCAGCTCGGAGAGCTCGGCCAGCGACCCGATGGCGACCATGCGGCTGGGGTCGGCGTCGTTGCGCCAGATCGGCAGCGGCGTGCCCCAGTAGCGGTCGCGGGACAGCGCCCAGTCGACGTTGTTGTTCAGCCAGTCCCCGTAGCGGCCGGTCTTGATGTTCTCGGGGTACCAGTTCGTCTTCTCGTTCTCGGCGAGCAGCTGGTCCTTGATCTGGCTGGTCCGGATGTACCAGGACGGCTGCGCGTAGTACATCAGCGGCGTGTGGCAGCGCCAGCAGTGCGGATAGCTGTGCTCGAACCGGTGCTCGCGCCACAGCACGCCGCGGGTCTGCAGGTCCTGGACCAGCGCCGGGTCGGCGGCCTTGAAGAAGTGCCCGCCGACCAGCGGCACCTCGGGCAGGAAGTGCCCGGTGGCGTCGATCGGCACCACGACGGGCAGCCCGTAGCCGCGGCACACCGCGAGGTCCTCCGCGCCGAACGCGGGGGACTGGTGCACCAGCCCGGTGCCGTCCTCGGTCGTGACGTAGTCGGCCAGGACGACGTAGTGGGCGTCGCCCTCGGGGAACTCGACGAGGTCGAACGGCCGCTGGTAGTGCACCCGCTCCCAGTCGCGGCCGGTGGTCCGGGCCAGCACCTCGCGCGGGGCGTCGGCGTCCAGGACGGCGTCCAGCAGCGGCTCGGCGACGACGACGGTGGCCTCGGCGCCGGCACGCTCGGTGCGGACCACGAGGTAGGTGACGTCGGGGTGCACGGCGACGGCGGTGTTGCTCGGCAGCGTCCACGGCGTCGTCGTCCAGATCAGCAGGTCCGCCCGGCCGGCCCACTCGCCGCTGGTGACCGGCATCCGGACGTAGACCGAGGGGTCGGTGATCGACTCGTACCCCTGGGCCACCTCGTGGTCGGACAGGCCCGTGCCGCACCGGGGGCAGTACGGGGCCACGCGGTGGTCCTCGACCAGCAGGCCCTTGTCGAAGATCTGCTTGAGCGACCACCAGACGCTCTGGATGTAGCCGGGGTCCATCGTCCAGTAGGCGGTGGACATGTCGACCCAGTAGCCCATCCGCCGGGTCAGCTCGGAGAACGAGTCGACGTGCCGCTCGACCGACTCGCGGCACCGCGCGTTGAACTCCGCGATGCCGAAGCGCTCGATGTCGGGCTTGCCCGCGAACCCGAGCTCCTGCTCGACGGCGATCTCCACCGGCAGGCCGTGGCAGTCCCAGCCGGCGCGGCGGGGCACGTGCCACCCCTGCATCGTCTTGAAGCGGGGGAAGACGTCCTTGAACGCGCGGGCCTCGATGTGGTGGGTCCCCGGCCGTCCGTTGGCCGTGGGCGGCCCCTCGTAGACGTTCCACTGCGGCCGGCCGGCCGAGCCTTCCAGGGTCCGCGCGAAGACCTTGTCGGCCTCCCAGCGCTGCAGGATCTGGTGCTCGAGTGCCGGCAGGTCGACCTGCGGGGGCAGCGCGGCGAAGGGGCCGGTGGCCGAGGGGGAACTCACGCCGCCCATTCTCCCCGAACCGGCAAACCCATTCGCACGGCGCGTCCACCGGCGGCCGGTCCGGGCGCCGGCTCGGGGCGGGAGACGGATCCGGGCGTGCGGGAGACTCCCCCCATGGCGGGCGGCGAACGGTGAGCACGACCGTGACGCTCGCGCTGGGCATCGGCGCCGTCGTCGTGCTCGTGGCCGCGGTGGCCCTGCGGCTCGCCGATCGGCTCGGTCTGCCCAGCCTGCTGCTCTACCTGGCGCTGGGCGTGGCACTGGGGGAGAGCGGACTGGGCATCCAGTTCGAGGACTTCGACCTCGCCGCCAACCTGAGCATCGCCGCCCTCGTCGTCATCCTCGCCGAGGGCGGTCTCACCACCCGGTGGGACGACATGCGGCGGGCGCTGGGGCCGGCGGTCACGCTGGCCACCGTCGGTGTGGCCGTCAGCGTCGTGGTCACCGCCGCGCTCGCCGTCTGGCTGCTGGAACTGGAGTGGGGGTTCGCCCTGCTGCTGGCGGCGGTGATCGGCTCGACCGACGCGGCTGCGGTGTTCGCGGTGCTCCGGCGGCTGCCGCTGCCACGCCGGTTGGTGGCCGCCGTCGAGGCGGAGAGCGGTCTCAACGACGCCCCGGTGGTCCTGCTGGCCGCGGCGCTGATCGCGCAGCTCAACGGGGACGCGGCGAACGCCTGGTACGTGGTGGCGCTCCAGGTGGCCGGCCAGCTCGCCGGCGGCGCGGTCCTCGGCCTGGCCATCGGGTTCGGCGGCGGCTGGGTCCTGCGCCGGGTGGCGCTCCCCGTGGCGGGCCTCTACCCGCTGGCGACGCTGGCCATCTGCGTGCTCGCCTACTCGGTGGCGACCCTGGGTGCCACGTCGGGCATCGTCGCGGTCTACCTGTGCGGGGTGGTCTTCGGCAACGTCCGGATGCCGCACCGCTCGGCCAGCATCGGTTTCGCCGAGGGGACGGCGTCGCTGGCCCAGATCGGCCTGTTCGTCCTGCTCGGGCTGCTCGTGTCGCCGAGCCGGCTGCCCGAGGCACTGCTCCCCGCGCTGCTCGTCGGGGCCGCCCTGCTGCTGGTGGCCCGTCCGCTGTCGGTGCTGGCGAGCCTCGTCTGGTTCCGCTGGCCGCTGAGGCACCAGGCGTTCGTGTCGTGGGCGGGGCTGCGCGGCGCGGTGCCGATCGTCATCGCCACCTTCCCGCTGACCGCGCAGGTGCCCGACGCCGCGATGATCTTCGACACGGTCTTCGTCCTGGTCGTGGTCTTCACGGTCGTCCAGGGCGGGCTCCTGCCCCTGGTCACCCGGCGGCTGGGCATCACCGCGCCCGTCGTCCCGCGGGACGTCGACGTCGAGTCCGCCCCGCTGGACGAGCTCGACGCAGACCTGCTCCAGCTCACCGTCGCGGAGGGGTCGCGGCTGCACGGCGTCTACCTGCCGGAGCTCCGGCTGCCCGAGGACGCCGCGGTGGTGCTCATCGTGCGGGAGGGGCGGTCGTTCGTGCCCACGGACGAGACCCGGCTCATGCAGGGTGATCAGGCGCTCATCGTGACCGCACGGCGCTCGCGGCCGGAGGCCGAGCGGCGGCTCCGCGCGGTCAGCCGCGCGGGACGGCTGGCGTCCTGGCGCGGCGAGACCGGGGCGGCGACCGGAGCCGACTGACGGAGGGCCCCCCACCTCGCCGGCCCGGCGCGGGGGCCCTGGAGGGCGGCCGTTCCAGCACGTCCTGGGCCTCGTGGCGGCTCCCACGGGGGCGTGGGAAGGTGACGTCCCCGGGTGCCCTGCGGGCACGGCGCCCGACGGTTGCTGCGACCGACGGAGACCGCCATGCGCTTCCTCTTCCGGCCCCCGGCCAGCGAGGCGGCCGAGCTGCTGAACCTGCCGTGGGACGCCCCGCTCGAGGAGTGGGACGACCGGCTGCTGCTGGAGGTCCCCCAGCGGGGCATCTCGCGGCACGTCGTCCGCTTCGTCGCGTCCGGCGGGCACGTGTACGCGCTCAAGGAGATCGCCGAGCGGCTGGCCCGGCACGAGTACGCCCTGCTGGCCAGGTTCCAGGAGGAAGGCCTGCCGGCCGTCAGCGTGCTCGGCATCTGCGTGGACCGCCCCGCCGACCAGCAGGCGATCCTGGTGACCAGGTACCTCGAGTACTCGATGTCCTACCGCTGGCTCTTCTCCCGCCCGACGGGTGACCACTCCGCGGAGCAGCTCCTCGACACGATGGTGGTGCTGCTGGTGCGGCTGCACCTGGCCGGTGTGTTCTGGGGCGACTGCTCGCTGTCCAACACCCTCTTCCGGCTGGACGCCGGCACCCTGGCCGCCTACCTCGTCGACGCCGAGACCGTCGAGCGCTACCCCTCGCTGACCCCGGGCCAGCGCAGGCACGACGTCGACCTGGCCCGGGAACGGGTCGGCGCGGAGCTGCTGGACCTGCGGTTCGGCGGCCTGCTCCCCGAGGGGATCGACCCGATCGAGGTCGCCGACAGCCTGCCGCCCCGCTACGAGTCGCTGTGGGAGGAGGTGACCCGGGAGGAGACCTTCTCGCCCGAGGAGCAGCAGTACCGGGTGGCCGAGCGGTTGCGGCGGCTCAACGAGCTGGGATTCGACGTCGGCGAGGTCGAGATCATCACCTCGCCCGAGGGCTCGCGGCTGCGTGTGGAGACCCGCGTCTCGGAGCCCGGGCAGAACCGCCGGGAGCTGTTCCGCCTCACCGGGCTGGAGGTCCAGGAGCGCCAGGCGCAGCGGCTGCTCAACGACGTCCGGGCCTACCGGGCCCACCTCGAGCAGCAGAGCGGGGCGCCGGTGCCCGAGCCGGTCGCCGCGCACCGCTGGCTGGCGGACGTGTACCAGACGGTGATGGCCGCGATCCCCGCGGAACTGGCCGGCCGGCTGGCCCCTGCGGAGATCTTCCACGAGGTGCTCACGCACCGGTGGCTCCTGTCCGAGCGGGCCGGCCGCGACGTCGGGACGGAGGAGGCGGCGCGTGCGTACGCCACCGACGTCCTGCCGCGCACGCCGCAGGAGGTCACCACGCCGTCGGTGATCGCCGACCGTGCGCGGGGCCGCTGACCAGCCGTCTCCGGTGGTCACGATCGGGTCGCTCCGGGCGTGACGGGGCCGCTTCGAATTGACAGCGAATGTGGCCTGGACCACGCTCCGGGAAGCGCTGTTGATCAGCTCGTGACGCGCCAACGGAGGCGATGACCGATGCCGGACGCTCGAGGCCGTACCCGCTCGCAGGGAAGGAGCCCGGCGCCGCCGCGCCGGAGGCGACGCGGTCGCGGGACGGCGGGGGCGGCGGCGATGCTGGTCGCCGCCGGGACGCTGGCCGCCTGCGGCAGCGACGGCGGGGGAGCCTCGTCGCTCACCTGGTACATCAACCCGGACGCGGGCGGACAGGCGGAGATCGCCGACCGGTGCACCGAGGAGGCCGACGGCCGCTACACGATCGAGACCGCGCTGCTGCCCCGCGACGCCGCGTCCCAGCGCGAGCAGCTCATCCGTCGGCTGGCGGCCAACGACGACTCGATCGACCTCATGAGCCTGGACCCGCCGTTCATCCCGGAGTTCGCGCAGGCAGGGTTCCTGGCCCCGGTGCCCGACGACGTCGCCGAGCGGGTCACCGAGGGCGTCGTGGAGAGCGCGATCGAGGGCTCGACGTGGGACGACGAGCTCGTCGCCGTCCCGTTCTGGGCGAACACCCAGCTGCTCTGGTACCGGGAGTCGGTGGCCGAGGAGGCCGGGCTGGACATGTCCGAGCCCGTCACCTGGGAGGAGATCGTGCAGGCGGCCGAGGAGACCGGCACGCTGGTCGGTGCCCAGGGCACCCGGGCCGAGTCGCTCACCGTCTGGTTCAACGCGTTGATCGAGTCCGCGGGCGGCGAGATCATCACCGATCCCTCCCCGGAGGACCCCTCCCAGATCGAGCTCGGTCTCACCTCCGACGCGGCCGTCCGCGCCGCCGAGGTGATGAAGCTCGTCGCGGAGTCCGACGCGGCGGGAGCGGCCTTCTCGACCTCGAACGAGGACTCCACCGCCACCGGGTTCGAGAGCGAGGACGGCGGCTTCCAGGTCAACTACCCGTTCGTCTACCCGAGAGCGCTGGGCGCCGCCGAGGCCGGCACGCTGGACCCCTCGGTCCCCGAGGACTACGCGGCGACGATCTTCCCGCGGGTCGACGAGGACGAGCCGGCCGCCCCGCCCTACGGCGGGATCAACCTCGGCGTGGGGGCGTTCAGCGAGAGCCCCGAGCTGGCCTACGAGGCCGCGGAGTGCATCACCTCCGACGAGAACCAGGCCTACTACTTCGTGACCAACGGCAACCCGGCGTCCTCCGAGGCTGTCTACGACGACCCCGAGGTGCTGGAGGCCTTCCCGATGGCGCCGGTCATCCGGGAGTCCCTGGAGATGGCGGCACCCCGGCCGCAGACGCCCTACTACAACGAGATCTCGGTCGGCATCCAGCGCAGCTACCACCCGCCCTCGGGCATCGACCCCGGCGAGACGGGGGAGACCGCGACGGAGCTCATCAACGCGGTGTTGGAGAAGGAGGACCTGTTGTGAGCGAGCTCGCGCGCGAACCGATGGGCACATCAGCACCGCGGATGCGGGACACGAGCGCCGGCGAGGAGTTCTCATGAGCACCACGACGCTCCCGCCGACCAAGAAGACCGAACCGGTATCGGCGCCCAAGGGGGGCATCAGCGACCGCGCCCGGAGCGAGCGCAAGCTCGGCTGGCTGCTCGCCGGACCGGCCTTCGCGGTCATGCTCCTGGTGACGGCGTACCCGATCCTGCAGGCGACCTACGAATCGCTGTTCGACTACCGGCTCACCGACCCGGACAACCGGTCGTTCACGGGGCTGACCAACTACTGGGTGATCCTCACCGACGATCTGTGGTGGCAGTCGATCGGGGTGACCGCCTTCATCACGGCGGTCACCGTGGCCGTGGAGCTCGTCCTCGGCTTCGGACTGGCGCTGGTCATGATCAAGGCGCTGCGTGCCCTGCGCCCGGTGCTGCGCGCGGCGATCCTCATCCCGTACGCGGTCATCACCGTCGTGTCGGCGTTCGCCTGGCAGTTCGCCTTCGACATCAACTCCGGCTTCGTGAACTCCTGGTTCACCTGGCTGCCGGGGGTCTCGGAGAACACCGACTGGTTCGGTGACCGCTGGACCGCGCTCCTGGTCATCTGCCTGGCGGAGATCTGGAAGACCACGCCGTTCATCTCGCTGCTGCTGCTGGCCGGGCTCGCCCAGGTGCCCGAGGTGCTGCAGGAGGCGGCGAAGGTCGACGGGGCCACGCGGTGGCAGCGGATGCGGCGGGTGACGCTGCCCAACATGAAGGCCGCCATCATGGTCGCCCTGTTGTTCCGCACCCTGGACGCCTTCCGGGTCTTCGACTCGATCTTCATCATGACCAACGGCGCCAACGGCACCGAGTCGGTCTCGTTCCTGGCCTACCGCCAGACGATCGCCCGGCTGGAGATCGGGCTGGGATCGGCGGTCTCGGTGCTGCTGTTCCTCGCCGTGGTGCTCATCGCCTTCGTCTTCATCAAGCTGTTCCGGGTCGACCTGTCCCAGGCACGGGGGGAGTAGCGATGTCCACGCGAAACAAGGTCCTGTGGGGCGTAGGTGGGGCGGTCATCGTCATCTACTGCCTGTTCCCGATCGCCTGGATCGTGTCGGTGTCCATGAAGGCGCCGAGCGACCTGTCCAACGGCCAGTTCCTGCCGACGGAGTTCACCTGGGACAACTACCGGCTGATCCTGACCGGCAGCGCCAGCGACCTGTTCCTGCCGGCCCTGCGCAACTCCTTCGCCATCTGCCTGATCGCCACCGCGATCTCCTGCCTGCTGGCGATGTTCGCCGCCTACGCGATCGCGCGGCTGGACTTCCCCGGCAAGAAACTGATCCTGTCCACGGCGCTCGTGGTGGCGATCTTCCCGGTCATCTCGATCGTGACGCCGCTGTTCAACCTGTGGCGCAACATCGGCCTGTACGACACCTGGCCCGGCCTGATCATCCCGTACCTGTCGCTGACGCTGCCCATCTCGATCTGGACGATGTCGGCGTTCTTCCGCGAGATCCCGTGGGAGATGGAGCAGGCGGCCCAGGTCGACGGCGCCACCACGTGGCAGGCGTTCCGCAAGGTGATCGTCCCGCTCGCCGCCCCGGGCGTGTTCACCACGGCGATCATCGCCTTCTTCATCGCCTGGAACGACTTCATCTACGGCATCTCGCTCACCTCCACCGAGGCGGCCCGGCCGGTTCCGGCGGCGCTGGGCCTGTTCACCGGCGCCTCCCAGTTCGAGGAGCCCACCGGCGCCATCTCGGCCGCCGCCGTGATCGTCACGATCCCGGTCGTGGTCCTGGTGCTGCTCTTCCAGCGGCGCATCGTCGCCGGTCTCACCAACGGCGCGGTCAAGGGCTGATCGCCGTGACCGCATCCCCGATCCCGACCTCCCGCACCACATCCCACCGAGGGGACGAGCACTGATGGCCTCCATCGAGATGAAGAACATCGTCAAGCAGTACGGCGACGGCTTCCCGGCGGTGAACGACGTCAGCCTGGACATCGCCGACGGCGAGTTCGTGATCCTGGTCGGCCCGTCCGGCTGCGGGAAGTCGACGCTGCTCCGGATGATCGTCGGCCTGGAGGACATCACCAGCGGCGACATGGTCATCGGCGGCAAGAAGGTCAACGACCTCGCGCCGCGCGACCGGAACCTGTCGATGGTCTTCCAGAACTACGCGCTCTACCCGCACATGACGGTGTTCGAGAACATCGCCTTCCCGCTGCGGCTGGCCAAGATGCCCGACGACGAGGTGCGTCGTCGCGTGACCGAGGCCTCCGACGTCCTCGAGCTCGAGGAGCACCTCGAGCGCAAGCCGGCCAACCTCTCCGGCGGGCAGCGGCAGCGGGTGGCCATGGGGCGGGCCATCGTGCGGCAGGCCGAGGCCTTCCTCTTCGACGAGCCGCTGTCCAACCTCGACGCCAAGCTGCGCGGGCAGATGCGCACCGAGATCTCGCGGCTGCAGCGCCGGCTGGGCATCACCACCGTCTACGTCACCCACGACCAGACCGAGGCCATGACGCTCGGCGACCGTGTCTGCGTGCTGCGCAAGGGCAAGATCCAGCAGGTCGCATCCCCGCGGGAGCTCTACGAGCAGCCCGTCAACCTGTTCGTGGCGGGGTTCATCGGCTCGCCGCCGATGAACTTCCTCCCGGCCACGCCTGAGGGCAACCGCCTGCGGACGCCGTTCGGCGACATCGAGATCGACCAGTCGCGGGCCGGCAAGCTCGCCGGGCACGACCTGCTCCTGGTCGGCATCCGCCCGGAGTACTTCGAGGACGCCTCGCTGGTCGACGAGGCGAAGCGGCCGCTCGGGTCGACCTTCACCGCCCGGGTGGACGTCACCGAGTGGCTGGGCGACTCGCAGTTCGCCTACATCCCCTACGAGGCGCCCGAGTCGATCCAGAGCAAGCTCCGCGACCTCTCCCGGGAGCTGGACTCGGAGGAGCTGCGCACCCAGGCGATCGTGTCGATCGACGCCACCAGCCGGATCCGCGAGGGTCGGGAGGCGGAGTTCTGGCTGGACAGCCGCAAGGTGCACGTCTTCGACCCGGAGTCGGGGGAGAACCTCACCCGCGACGCCGAGGCCGGCGCCGAGCTCACCCGGCTGGCCAACCAGGACCGCGAGGAGCAGCTGGAGGACTCGCAGAACCGCACGGCCGCGGGTCAGCAGGTGGGTGGGGCCACGGCAGCGTCGGCCTGACGGCCCGGGTGGGTCCGGGGGAGCGGCCCCGCTCGCGGCTATCGTCGGGTCCGGCGGCGCCGGAGCGGGTCCGCCCCCGAACCGAGGAGCGCGCCCTGTCCGAGCACCACGACCCGTCCGAGCCGGACGACGGCGCCACGGCGTCCGAGCGCCCGGGCGACGGCGCGACGGCGTCCGACGGCGTGGCGGCCGCTCCTCCCAGGGGGCGGCCGCGCACGCGGCTGCTGCTGCTCCTGGCCGCGGCCGTCCTGCTCCTCGACCTGGGAACCAAGCTGGTCGTCGTCGCCACGATCGAGCCGGGTGAGGACATCAGGGTCCTCGGCGGGGCGCTGTACCTGACCAACCTGCGCAACACCGGCGCGGCGTTCTCCTTCGCCGAGGGCTTCACCATCGTGTTCACCCTGGTCGCCCTGGCGGTCGTCGCCGTCATCGTGCGCACCGCCCGGCGGCTGTACTCGACCGCCTGGGCGGTCACGCTCGGGCTGGTCCTCGGGGGCGCCGTCGGCAACCTGATCGACCGGATCTTCCGCGATCCCGGCTTCCTGCGCGGCGGCGTCGTCGACTTCCTGTCCGTGTTCGGGCCCGACGGCGAGGTGTGGCCGGTGTTCAACGTCGCCGACTCGGCGATCGTCTGCGGCGGGATCCTCGGCGTCCTCCTGGCGCTGCGCGGCGTCGACTTCGACGGCACCCGGGAAGGCGCCGGTCCGGCGGGCTCCACCGGCCGCGGTGGGCGGCCCGTCACAATGGAGGAGTGACCTCCTCTCCCGGCCTGCCCGCGTCCGGGATCCACCGTGCCCTGCCCGTGCCCGACGGGCTCGAGGGCCAGCGGGTGGATCAGGCGATCTCCCGGCTGTTCGGGCTCTCGCGGTCGGTCGCGGCCGAGCTCGCCGACGCCGGGAACGTCCAGGTCGACGGCCGGGTGCGCGGCAAGGGCGACCGGCTCAGCGGGGGCAGCTGGCTGGAGGTCGAGCTGCCGCCGCCTCCGGGCGAGCCGGTGGCGCCCCGCCCGGTCGAGGGCATGACGATCCTGCACGACGACGACGACCTGATCGTCGTGGACAAGCCCGTGGGGGTCGCCGCCCACCCGAGCCCCGGGTGGGACGGACCCACCGTCATCGGAGGGCTCGCCGCCGCGGGATACCGGGTGTCCACCTCCGGGGCCGCCGAGCGCCAGGGCGTCGTGCACCGCCTGGACGCCGCGACCACCGGGGTGATGGTCGTGGCCAAGAGCGAGCGCGCCTACACCTCGCTGAAGGCCGCCTTCAAGGAGCGCACGGTCGAGAAGGGCTACCACGCGCTGGTCCAGGGCCACCCCGATCCCTCGCGCGGCACCATCGACGCACCGATCGACCGGCACCCGAAGCACGACTGGCGCTTCGCGGTGGTCCAGAGCGGCCGGCCGTCGGTGACCCACTACGAGGTGATGGAGGCGTTCCCGGCCGCGAGCCTGGTCGACATCCGGCTGGAGACCGGGCGCACCCACCAGATCCGGGTGCACTTCTCGGCGCTGCGGCACCCCTGCGTGGGCGACACGGTCTACGGCGCCGACCCGACGCTGGCCGCCCGTCTCGGGGTGAGCCGCCAGTGGCTGCACGCGGTCCGCCTGGGGTTCCACCATCCGGCCGACGGGCGCTGGGTGGAGTTCACCAGCGAGTACCCGTCCGATCTCGCCGGCGCGCTGGTCGTCCTGCGCGCCGAGGCCTGACCCGGCCCCGGCGTCGGCCGTGAGCGGGCTCCCGGAGTCGCTGACCGACTTCGGCCCGGCGGCCTTCGCCGCGGTCGTCGTCGCGGTGTACCTGGTCGCCGGGGAGCCGGTGGCCGGCCACGTCCTGCACCGCCGGTTCGAGGGGCGGCTGCGCACCGACCCCGGCGCCCGCCGCTCCTTCTACGGCCGGCTGCTGATCCTCGAGTGGGGACTGGCCCTGCTGGCGCTCCTCGTGTGGCTCTCGGCCCCGGGGGTGGACGCCGGGGCGGTGGGGCTCGCCTGGCCGCGGTCGTGGCCCGGGCCGCTCACGCTGCTGCTCGTCGTCCTCGTGCTCGTCTTCGTCGTCGCCTCCACGCGGGCCCTGCGCGGGGGTGCGCTGGTGGAGGCGGGCACGCCCGCGCCGTCTGCCCGGCGCCCGCCCGGCCAGGGCCGGCACTCCGAACCCCCGGGATCGGCCACGCTCGCCCTGCTGCCGCGCACGCCCGCCGAGCGGCGGCTGTTCACCGTGGTCGGTGTGACCGCCGGCATCTGCGAGGAGTGGCTGTACCGCGGTTTCTTCCTCGCCGTGGTCGCCGCCGTCGCCGGCGACCTCCCGACCTGGGTGCTGGTGGTGGTGGCCGCGGTCGCCTTCGGCCTGGCGCACGCCTACCAGGGCCGGGCCGGCATCGTCCTCACCGGCGTGCTGGGCGGCGTGATGGCCGCGCTCTACCTCGGTACGGGCTCCTTGCTGCTGCCGGTGCTGCTGCACGCGGCCATCGACCTACGCTTCCTCCTCGTGCCCACGTCCGTGCTCCCCGCCGCAAGGCCCGCCTGGTGACCGCCCCGTCGGCCCGGGCAGCCACCCCGGAGGACTGGCCGGAGGTCGTGGCCCTGCGCACCCGCGTGTTCGTCCGGGAGCAGGGCGTGCCGCCGGAGATCGAGCAGGACGAGCGCGATGCCACGGCCGTCCACGTGGTGAGCCGCGACCCCGCCGGCCGCCTCGTCGCCACCGGGCGGCTGCTGCTGCCGGCCGACGGCTCGGCCACCGCGGGGATCGGCCGCATGGCCGCCGACGCGTCGGTGCGCGGGCTGGGCCACGGTGCCGCGGTGCTGGCCGAGCTGCACCGCCAGGCGCTCCGGCACGGCGCCGCCGCGGTCGAGCTGCACGCCCAGGTGAGCGCCCGCGGGTTCTACGAGCGGGCCGGCTACACCGCCGTCGGCACGGAGTACCTCGAGGCCGGTATCGCGCACGTCACCATGCGCCGGAGGCTGGCGGGGTCGGACCCGGACCGGGCGCCGGGCGGCCAGGGGAGCGATGCGGGGCGGGTGTGACGGATCGGTCCGCGAAGGGGCAGACACGTCGTGTCAGACCCTCGGCGTAGACAGCTTCCAGTGCGAGGATCGGGGGCGACCCCGATCCACCCCTCCCGAGGGCTCGCACGCCGGTCTTCCCCACCGGTCGGCCGCCGGAGACCATGCCGGCCGGGCACGCACGACCACTGAGGAGCACGACCGCACTGTGAGCGAGCTCGCGAGCGAACCGATCAGCACAGCAGCCCCGCGAACGGGTCCGACGAGCGCCAGCGAGGAGTGCCCGTGAGCAGTTCGTCCGATTCGTTCGCGCACCTGCACGTCCACACCGAGTACTCGATGCTGGACGGCGCGGCCAAGCTGCCCGAGGTGACGAACGCGGCCGCCGAGCAGGGCATGCCGGCGCTGGCGATGACCGACCACGGCAACGTGTTCGGCGCCTACGACTTCTACAAGCACGCGACCGCTGCGGGCGTGAAGCCGATCATCGGCATGGAGGGCTACTACACGCCCGGCTCGCGGTTCGACCGCGCCCCGTTCGACTTCGGCGACAAACTCCTCGACGAGGAGGGCGACGGCGGCTCCAACCGGGGCAAGGCGGCCTACACGCACATGACGCTGCTGGCCCGCACCACCGAGGGGATGCACAACCTCTTCCGCATCTCCTCGCTGGCCAGCCTGGAGGGGCAGTACCGCAAGCCGCGCTTCGACCGCGACCTGCTCGAGCGCTACGGCGCGGGCCTCATCGCCACGACCGGCTGCCCGTCGGGCGAGGTCAACATGTGGCTGCGTGCGGGCAAGGAGGACAAGGCCAAGCAGGCGGCGGCGGACTTCCAGGACATCTTCGGGCGGGAGAACTTCTACGCCGAGCTGATGGACCACGGCCTGTCCATCGAGAAGAAGACCCGCCCGGCGCTGCTGGCGATCGCCAAGGACCTCGGCATCCCGCTGCTGGCCACCAACGACCTGCACTACACGCACAAGGAGGACGCCGACGCCCACGACGCCCTGCTGTGCATCCAGACCGGCTCCCGGCTCAACGAGCCCAACCGCTTCAAGTTCAACGGTGACGGCTACTACCTGAAGAGCGCCGCGGAGATGCGGGCACTGTTCCCGGGCGAGCTCTCCGTCGCCTGCGACAACACGCTGCTGGTGGCCGAGCAGTGCGAGGTCACCTTCACCGAGGGCGCCGACCTCATGCCGCGCTTCCCCCTTCCCGAGGGCGAGGACGAGACCTCCTGGTTCGTCAAGGAGGTCGAGCGCGGGCTGCACAAGCGCTGGCCGGGCGGCATCCCCGACCACGTACGCAAGCAGGCCGACTACGAGGTCGGGATCATCTGCCAGATGGGCTTCCCGGGCTACTTCCTCGTGGTCGCCGACTTCATCAACTGGGCCAAGGACAACGGCATCCGCGTCGGCCCGGGTCGTGGCTCGGCCGCCGGCTCGCTGGCCGCCTACGCGATGGGCATCACCGACCTCGACCCGCTGGCCCACGGCCTGATCTTCGAGCGGTTCCTCAACCCCGAGCGCGTCTCCATGCCCGACGTCGACATCGACTTCGACGACCGCCGCCGGGGCGAGGTCATCCGGTACGTGTCGGAGAAGTACGGCGAGGAGCGCGTCAGCCAGATCGTCACCTACGGGACGATCAAGGCCAAGGCCGCGATCAAGGACGCCGCGCGCGTGCTCGACCGCCCCTACTCCGTGGGCGACGAGCTGACCAAGCTCATGCCGCCGGACGTGATGGGCAAGGGGATCCCGCTGACGGGGGTCTTCGACCCGGCCCACCCCCGGTACAAGGAGGCCTCGGAGTTCCGCGCGCGCTACGAGTCCGATCCCGGTGCCGCGGAGGTCGTCGACCAGGCGAAGAAGCTCGAGGGCCTGAAGCGCCAGTGGGGCGTGCACGCCGCCGGCGTCATCATCGGCCGGTACCCGCTGATCGACAGCATCCCGATCATGCGGCGCGAGGCCGACGGCGCGGTCATCACGCAGTTCGACTACCCGACCTGCGAGACGCTCGGCCTGCTCAAGATGGACTTCCTGGGCCTGCGCAACCTCACCGTCCTCGACGACGCGCTGCGCAACATCGTCATCAACGGCAAGGAGCCGGTCGACCTCGACGAGATCAGCAAGGACCTCACCGACAAGGCCACCTACGAGCTGCTCGGCCGCGGTGACACCCTCGGCGTGTTCCAGTTCGACGGCGGCCCGATGCGGTCCCTGCTGCGGCTGATGCGGCCGGACAACTTCGAGGACATCTCCGCCGTCGGTGCGCTGTACCGGCCCGGCCCGATGGGTGCCAACTCGCACACCAACTACGCGCTGCGCAAGAACGGCCAGCAGGAGATCACGCCGATCCACCCGGAGCTGGCCGAGCCGCTGGAGGAGATCCTCGGGCAGACCTACGGCCTGATCGTCTACCAGGAGCAGGTCATGGCGATCGCGCAGAAGGTCGCCGGGTACTCCCTCGGCAAGGCCGACCTGCTGCGCCGCGCGATGGGCAAGAAGAAGAAGTCCGTGCTGGACGCGGAGTTCGTCGGGTTCGAGGCCGGGATGAAGGCCAACGGGTTCTCGGCCGCGGCGATCAAGACGCTGTGGGACATCCTCGTCCCCTTCGCCGACTACGCCTTCAACAAGGCGCACTCGGCGGCCTACGGGCTGATCTCGTACTGGACGGCGTTCCTCAAGGCCAACTACCCGGCCGAGTACATGGCCGGGCTGCTCACCAGCGTCCAGGACGACAAGGACCGGCGGCCGATCTACCTCGCCGAGTGCCGCCGGATGGGCATCAAGGTGCTGCCGCCGGACGTCAACGAGTCCTCCTGGGACTTCACCGCCGTCGGTACCGACATCCGCTTCGGCCTGGCCTCGGTGCGCAACGTCGGGCACAACGTCGTGGAGTCGATCGTCAAGGCGCGCGAGGAGAAGGGGGCGTTCAAGGACTTCCCCGACTTCATGAAGAAGATCGACACGGTGGCGTGCAACAAGAAGGTCATCGAGTCGCTGGCCAAGGCCGGCGGCTTCGACTCCCTCGGCCACTCCCGCCAGGGCATCGTGGCCATCCACGCCCAGGCCGTGGACTCCGCGATGGGCCTCAAGCGCAAGGAGGCCGAGGGTCAGTTCGACCTGTTCGGGAGCTTCGGCGAGGGCGAGGCGGCCGAGGATCCCTTCGGCAGCGCGCTGGACATCGTCATCCCGACGGCGGACTGGTCCAAGAGCGAGCGGCTCGTCTTCGAGCGCGACATGCTCGGCCTCTACGTCTCCGACCACCCGCTGCACGGGGTGGAGCACGTGCTGGCGCAGAACGCCGACACCCCGATCGCCGAGATCAACGCCGGCGGCGTCGAGGACGGCGCGAACGTCACCATCGCGGGCATCCTCACCGCGGTCTCGCCGCGCACCAACAAACAGGGCGCGCCCTGGGCCATCGCCACGCTCGAGGACCTCGAGTCCGGCATCGAGGTGCTCTTCTTCCCCAAGACCTGGGCGGAGGTGTCGGAGAAGGTCGTCCGCGACCAGATCGTCGTGGTCAAGGGCCGCATCAGCCGTCGCGACGACCAGCCCTCGCTCTTCGGCTCCGAGGTGACCTTGCCCGAGCTCACCGAGGGGGCGCGGGGACCGGTCCTGGTCTCGATGGCCGCCGGGCGCTGCACCCCGCCGGTGGTCGAGCGGCTGCGCGAGGTGCTGGGCAGCCACCCCGGCACCACCGAGGTGCAGCTCAAGCTGGTCAACGGCAGCCGCGAGACGGTGCTCCGGCTGGACCAGGGGCTCCGCGTCCGCCCGAGCCCGGCGCTGATGGGCGACATCAAGGCGTTGCTCGGGCCCATGAGCGTCGCGCTGCTGTGAGCACCCCGCCGCCCACGCCGCTCCTGCCCGACCGCGGCGTGCGACCGGTGCGGTCGGACCGCTGGGAGGTCCGGCAGGAGCTGCGTGCCGACCGGCGCGCGGCGGCCTGGCTCGCCCTCGCCCTGGCGTTGATCGGCGTGCCGGCCGGGCTCGTGTGGTGGGCGCTGGCGCCGCGTGCGGAGTTCCGCATCACCGCGGACGGGCCCGTGGTGGTCGGCTCGCCGTCGGCGGAGCTGCTGGTCGCCGACGACGCGATCTTCATCCTCGTCATGGCGGTGATCGGACTGCTCGCCGGGCTGGCCGCGTGGCCACTGCGCCGGCACCGCGGCGTCACCCTGCTCGCCGGGCTCGCGGTGGGGGCGACGGCGGCCGGGGCGATCGCCTGGCTGGTCGGCGAACTGCTCGGCGAGGGGCCCACGGAGGCCCAGCTGTCCGACGTCGGGGGAGTGGTCACCACCGGGCTGGACCTCGGGGCCACCGCGGCGCTGGCGGTGGCGCCGTTCCTGGCGGTGCTGATCTACCTGATCGGCGTGGTCGTCAACGCCGACGACGGCCTCGGACGCATGGATGCGTCGTCGTCCCCGTCCGGAGGCTCGCCCTGAGCCCGCGACGGGTGGGAGGGGCGGGGTCCTCTCTCAGTTGACCGTCATCGGCGTCGCGAAGCGCTGCAGCGGCGCCGGCACCGCGCCGAGCTCCCGGAGCAGGGTGAGCTCCCGTCGCAGCAGCCGCGTCTCGGCGGCGAGCCGGCGCCGGGTGGCCGACTCGGCCAGCAGCGCCTGACGGTCCTCGGTGGTCAGCAGCGCCGCGGACGCCACCAGCCAGGACAGCGCCGTGGGGTCGCCGGCGACCGCGGCGAGCAGCGCGTCGCGTTCGGCGTCCTCGCCGTCGCTGCCCGCGCCCAGGTCGGCCACCTCGTCCACGTAGTCGGTGAACAGCTCCTGCACCGCCGACGCCACCAGCGCCAGTGAGCCCCGGGCGACGGAGGCGACCACCTCGTCGAGGTTCTCGTCGCACGGGGGAGTTCCCCCGTCTCCCGCGGTCCCGCCGGGCACGGGACCGCTGCCGGGGAGCGCCAGGCCCTCGGCGTCGCCGGCGGCCTCCTCGGCGGCCTCCTCGTCGGCGAGCCACTCCACCTGGCCCTGCAGGTACGGCGGGTCGTCGCCCACGACGACGTCGCGCAGGCGGAAGCGGTCGCCGCCGACGGTCACCACGCGGAAGCCGCCGTCGGACTGGGGGCGCACCATCTGCAGGCGGGCCACGCAGCCGATGTCGTACAGCGCCTCGGCCGGTGCGACGCGTTCCACCTCCCAGCCCTGGCGGATGGCGACGACGCCGAAGAAACGGCGGTCGCTCTCCTCGGGCATCGCCAGCAGGTCGAGCACCAGCCGCCGGTAGCGGGGCTCGAAGACGTGCAGCGGCAGGACCATGCCGGGGAACAGGGGAGTCCCCAGCGGGAACAGCGGGATGAGCTCACCCATCCCGGCAGCCTACGGCCCGCGGGGGCCCGGGCGCCGGGTCCGGTCTCCCGGTGGCGTCTCCCGGCGCTGGGCGCGGCCGGACATCCTGCGGTGCCTGGCTACGCTGGGAGTTCGCGCTGGCCGCACCCCGGCCGGCGCACCTGGCTCCTCCCGCCCTCCCGCTGAGTCGTCGACCCGCCCGCCATCCCGGAGGTAACCCCGTGCTCGCCCGCATCGATCTGCGCGGATCCGCGCTGCCGGGAACCCGCGAGCTGGCCGGCCTGCTGCCGCGGGCCGCCACCGACATCGACTCCGTGCTGGCCACCGTCCGGCCGCTGTGCGAGGACGTGCGCATCCGGGGCGCCCAGGCCGTCCGCGAGATCACCGCACGCCTCGACGGCGTCGACAACGAGGACTTCGCCGTCCCCCAGGAGGCGCTGGACCGCGCGCTCGCCGAGTGCGATCCCACGCTGCGTGCGGCGCTGGAGGAGGCGATCGCCCGGGTGCAGAAGGTGCACGCCGACCAGCGCCGCAGCGACGTCACCACCGAGGTCGTGCCCGGCGGGACGGTGACCGAGCGCTGGGTGCCGGTGCGCCGGGTCGGCCTCTACGTGCCGGGTGGGCTGGCCCCGCTGCTGTCCAGCGTGGTCATGAACGTCGTCCCCGCGCAGATCGCCGGCGTCGAGTCGATCGCCGTCGCCTCCCCGCCGCAGCGCGACCACGGCGGGCTGCCCGACCCGGGCGTCCTGGCCGCCTGCGCGCTGCTGGGCATCACCGAGGTGTACGCCGTCGGCGGGGCGCAGGCCGTGGCCGTGTTCGGGTACGGCGCGGGGTCCTGCGAGCCGGTCGACATGGTCACCGGACCGGGGAACGTCTACGTCACCGCGGCCAAGCGGCTGCTGCGCGGCCTGATCGGCATCGACTCCGAGGCCGGCCCGACCGAGGTCGCCATCCTCGCCGACGACACCGCCGACCCCGCCCACGTGGCCGCCGACCTGATCAGCCAGGCCGAGCACGACCCGCTGGCCGGCGCGGTGCTCGTCACCGACAGCGAGGCCCTCGCCGACGCCGTCCTCGGTCTGGTGCCCGGCCAGGTGACGGCGACCAAGCACTCCGACCGCATCACCACCGCGCTCGACGGCAGCCAGTCGGGGGTCGTGCTGGTGGACGACGTCGACGCCGGGCTGCGGGTCGTGGACGCCTACGCCGCCGAGCACCTGGAGATCCAGACCCGCGATGCCCGCGCGGTGGCCGCTCGGGTGCGCAACGCCGGCGCGATCTTCGTGGGCGCCTGGTCGCCGGTCTCGCTGGGCGACTACATCGCGGGCTCCAACCACGTGCTGCCCACCGGCGGGTGCGCCCGGTTCTCCAGCGGGCTGTCGGTGCAGTCCTTCCTGCGCGGCATCCACGTCATCGAGTACGACGAGCAGGCCCTCGCCGACGTCGCGGGGCACATCGACGCCCTCGCCGGGGCCGAGGACCTGCCCGGGCACGCCGCCGCGGTCCGGATCCGTCAGCGCCCATGACGTCGATGGACGAGCTCCCGCTGCGGCCGGAGCTGCGTGGTCGCACGCCCTACGGCGCCCCCCAGGTGCCGGCCACGCACCGGCTCAACACCAACGAGAACCCGCATCCGCTGCCCGACGGGCTGCTCGCCGACCTGGGGACGGCGCTGGGGCACGCGGCGCTCGAGCTCAACCGCTACCCCGACCGGGACGCCCGCGAGCTGCGCGCGGACCTCGCCGCCTACCTCTCCCGGTCCGCCGGCACGGCGGTGGAGCCGGCGCAGGTGTGGGCGGCCAACGGCTCCAACGAGGTGCTCCAGCAGATCCTGCAGGCCTTCGGCGGCGCGGGGCGGACGGCGCTGGGCTTCACCCCGTCGTACTCGATGCACCCGATCATCGCCGCCGGAACGGGCACCGGCTGGGTCGACGGCCACCGGCGTGCGGACTTCACCATCGACCCCGGGGCCGCCGTCACGCAGCTGCGGGAGGTCGCGCCCGACGTCGTCTTCGTGACCAGCCCCAACAACCCGACCGGCACCGCCGTCCCGCTGGAGACCGTCGCGGAGCTGTACGACGCCACGTCCGGGATGGTCGTGGTCGACGAGGCCTACGCGGAGTTCGCGCGCACCGGCACCCCCTCGGCGCTGACGCTGCTGCCGGGTCGCCCGCGGCTGATCGTCAGCCGGACCATGAGCAAGGCGTTCGGCATGGCCGGGTTGCGGCTGGGCTACCTGGCGGCCGACGTCGCCGTCGTCGACGCGCTGCAGCTGGTGCGGCTGCCCTACCACCTCAGCTCGCTCACCCAGGCGGCGGCGCGGGCCGCCCTGGCGCACACCGACGCGCTGCTGGCGACCGTCGACGCCGTGCGGGAGCAGCGCGACCGGATCGTCGCCGAGCTGCCGGCGATGGGGCTCACCAGCGTGCCCAGCGACGCCAACTTCGTGCTGTTCGGGCGGTTCGCCGACGCGCCTGCGGCCTGGCAGGCGCTGCTGGACCGCGGGGTGCTCGTCCGCGACGTCGGCCTGCCCGGGTGGTTGCGGGTCACCGCCGGCACGGCCGCCGAGACCGACGCGTTCCTCACCGCGCTGGGTGAGGTCGTCCGTCATCAGCGCACCGTTCTGGGAGACTGACCCCATGACCGCACCTGCACGCCGCACCGCCCGGGTGGAGCGCGCGACCAGCGAGACCACGCTGGTCGTGGAACTCGACCTCGACGGCACGGGCACCAGCTCGATCAGCACGGGCGTGGGCTTCTACGACCACATGCTCACGGCGCTGTCGAAGCACAGCGGTATCGACCTCACGGTGCAGGCCGACGGCGACCTGCACATCGACGCCCACCACACGGTCGAGGACGTCGCGATCGCGCTGGGCCAGGCGTTCGCACAGGCGCTGGGCGACAAGCGCGGCATCACCCGGTACGGCGACGCCACCATCCCGATGGACGAGGTGCTCGCCCAGGCCGCCGTGGACCTCTCCGGCCGCCCGTACTTCGTGCACGCCGAGCCCGAGAACATGACGCCGATGATCGGGCCGGACTACCCGACGTCGCTCACCAAGCACGTGCTGGAGTCGTTCGCGTTCAACGCGCGGATCAGCCTGCACGTGCGGGTGCTCTACGCCGGCCGCGACGCCCACCACATCGTCGAGGGTCAGTTCAAGGCGCTCGCGCGGGCGCTGCGCCAGGCCGTGGCGCTGGACCCCCGCGTCACCGACGTGCCCTCGACCAAGGGCGCCCTGTAACCGGTGAACTCGGGACTGGTCCTGCTGCTCGTCGGCGGCTTCCTCCTCGGTGGGGCCTGGAGCGTGTGGAGCGTCGACGAGGACGCGCCGCAGCGGAGCACCCCGCAGGTCGTGTTCGCGGTGGTCCTCCTGGTGGCGGCGCTCCTGGCGTCGGCGTCAGGCATCCTGCGCATGGTCTGAGCCGGACGTGAACGGGGCGGACGAGCAGCGCTTCCAGCGCATCGTGCTGGCCGATCCGGCGGTGCGCACGATCCTGGACCGGGCGCCCGCGTTGGGCGTGGGGGACTGGTGGCTCACCGCGGGCGTGCTGTTCCAGACGGTGTGGAACGACCTCACGGGTCGGCCGCCGGGCACCGGCATCCGGGACGCCGACCTCTTCTACTTCGACGAGGACACCTCGTGGGAGGCGGAGGACGCCGTCATCCGCGCCGGCACGGAGCTGTTCGCCGACGTGGCCGTGCCGGTGGAGATCCGCAACGAGGCGCGGGTGCACCTCTGGTACGCCGACCACTTCGGGGTGCCGGCGCCGCCGTTCCGCGACTGCGCCGACGCCATCGACCACTTCGCGGCGGTCTGCTGCTGCCTCGGGATCACCGTCGGAGCCGACGGCAGCACCCGGGTGTACGCGCCGCACGGGTACGACGACCTGTTCGCGCTCGTGGTGCGGCCGAACCGGCGGCTCGCACCGCAGGAGGTCTACGAGACCAAGGCGGCGCGCTGGCGGGGGGAGTGGCCCGAGCTCACCGTCCTGCCCTGGGACGGGTAGGCACCGTCACCCGCGGCAGAGCCAGGTGGCGCCCACGCGGGTGTTCCTCTCCCTTGGCGGGTTCTGCAGCACCCCTGGAGCACGAGGAACGCCCACGAAGGTGCCGGGGCCTCGGAACGGCGTGGCCCGGCGCACGGTCCTCGGGGGGAATCCCGGCGGGCTTCCCTGCGCTGGTCGGTAGCGTGGCAGGCGTGAAGAAGGTGGCGGTCCTCGACTACGGGTCGGGCAATCTGCGCTCGGCCGAGCGCGCGCTGGCGCGGGTGGGTGCCGACGTGACGGTCACCTCCGACCCGCAGACGGCGCTGGACGCCGACGGGCTCGTCGTCCCCGGCGTCGGCGCCTTCGCCGCGTGCATGGAGGGCCTCAAGGCCGTCGACGGCCCGCGGATCATCGGCCGCCGGCTCGCCGGTGGCCGCCCGGTGCTCGGCATCTGCGTGGGCATGCAGATCCTGTTCGACCGCGGTGTCGAGCACGGCCACGACGCCGAGGGCTGTGGCGAGTGGCCCGGGGTGGTCGAGCAGCTGAAGGCGCCGGTCCTGCCGCACATGGGGTGGAACCAGGTCGACGTCGCCAAGGGCAGCGTGCTGTTCGACGGCATCGAGGACGAGCGCTTCTACTTCGTCCACTCCTACGGCGTCCGCGACTTCCCGCTCGGGCAGGACCCCGCGCCGTCCCCGCTGCCCAGGCCGAAGGTGACCTGGGCCGAGCACGGCGACCGCTTCGTCGCCGGGGTCGAGAACGCGGCGCTGTCGGCGACTCAGTTCCACCCCGAGAAGAGCGGTGACGCCGGCGCGCAGCTGCTCACCAACTGGCTGAGCAGCCTCGACTGATCAGGGCAGCGCGAGCAGCCGGAGCGCCAGGAAGCCCGGCCGCCGGCTGAGCTTCTCGTGCTCCTCCGGCCAGCGTTCGCGCATGACCTGCGGCGCCCGTGGCTCGACGAGGCGCTGGATGACGAAGCCCGCGTCCGTCGCCGCCGCGCACAGGTCCGACAGCGGCTCGCGCCAGAACCGGACCTCCTGGGGTCCCGATGGCAGGGCCCACGTGTCGGTCTCCAGCACACGGTCGAAGTAGGACCCGCCCTTGCGCACCCAATCGGTCGTCGGGTGCTGGGTGGACACGACAGCGACACCGCCTGCGCGCAGCACCCGGCGCAGTTCGGCGAAGGCGGCATGCCGGTCCTCGACGTAGTGGATGGCCAGCGCGCAGAGAACGACGTCGACGCAGTCGTCGGGGTAGGGGAGCGGCTCGTCCAGCCGCGCGACGCGGATCTCGGCGCGGTCCCCGACCCGGGCCCGGGCGAGCTCGACCATGGCGGTGCTGGCGTCGAACCCGAGCACCTCGGCGCCGCGCGCCAGCAGCTCGTCGGCGTAGAGCCCGGGACCGCACCCGGCGTCCAGCACCCGCTTCCCGGCGACGTCCCCGACGAGTTCGAGCACCGCCGGCCGGTCGTAGTGCGCGTTGTAGGCGCCGTCCTCCGCGTGGGCGCGGAACTCGTCGGCCATCCGGTCGTACGGGCGCCACAGCTCGTCGGCCACCCGGCGACCCTAGTGGGGCCGGGCGCCCCAGTTCCCACGGTGCACGACCTCGTCGACGCCCCGCCGGCCCCGGCGCAGCGAGGGGGAGCGGCGGTCGCCGTCCCCCGGGTAGCCGATGGAGAGGCAGCCGACCGGGCGGTAGGCGTCGGGCACGCCGAAGGCGGCCCGCAGCGCCGCCACCTTGTCGGCGGGGACGCCGAAGAAGCAGGCGCCCAGCCCCTCGTCGACGGCGGTCAGCAGCACGAGCAGTGACGCCATGCCGGCGTCGACATCCCAGTACGGCACCGGCCAGCGCGACTCGTCCCGGTCGGTCCAGCCCTTGTCCGCCTCGGCGTAGCGGTCCAGGTAGGCGTCCTTGTTCGACATCGGCACGATCAGCAGCGGCGCGCGGCGCATCCGCGTCAGCCAGCCGTCAGGGGCGGTGGGCGGGTGACCAGGATCTGCGTCGGTGGTGGCCGCCCAGAAGCGGTCCCGCTCCTCGGAGGTCTCCAGCACCAGGAACGCCCAGCCCTGGCTGAACCCGGCCGAGGGTGCCCGGATGGCGTGCGCCAGCAGTCGCTCCCGCACGTCGGGCGGCACCGGTCGGTCGGGGTCGTAGTCGCGCACCATGCGGCGCCGGCGGACCACCTCTGCGAACTCCACGCCGACAGCCTGCCGCAGGCGCCGGCCTGCGACGCTCCTAGGCTGGTCCCGTGCCGAAGCTGCAGCTGCTCCCCGCCGTCGACGTCGCCGACGGACAGGCCGTCCGCCTCGTCCAGGGGGAGGCCGGCAGCGAGACCTCCTACGGCGACCCCCTGGAGGCCGCCCTCCAGTGGCAGACCGACGGCGCCGAGTGGGTGCACCTGGTCGACCTCGACGCCGCATTCGGCCGCGGGTCCAACCGCGAGCTGCTGGCCCGCGTCGTCGGCCAGCTCGACGTCGACGTCGAGCTCTCCGGCGGCATCCGCGACGACGAGTCCCTCGCCGCGGCGCTCGCGACCGGCTGCCGGCGGGTCAACCTGGGCACCGCCGCGCTGGAGTCGCCGGAGTGGTGCGCCCGAGCCATCGCCGAGCACGGCGACCGGATCGCCGTCGGCCTGGACGTGCGCGGCACCCGGCTGGCCGCCCGGGGCTGGACCCAGGAGGGCGGCGAGCTCTACGAGACCCTCGCCCGCCTGGACGCCGAGGGGTGCGCCCGCTACGTGGTCACCGACATCACCAAGGACGGCACGCTCAAGGGCCCCAACCTGGAGCTGCTGCGCGAGGTCTGCGCCGCCACGCCGCGCCCGGTGATCGCCTCCGGCGGGGTCAGCTCGCTGGACGACATCCGCGCGCTCGCCGGCCTGAGCGCCATCGGCGTCGAGGGCGCCATCGTGGGCAAGGCGCTCTACGCCGGCGCCTTCACGCTGCCGGAGGCGCTGAGGATCACCGAGGAGCTGGCGTGACGGTGATCCGGCTGGGCTCGGGCAGCCCCTGGGAGGCGGTCGTCGGGTACAGCCGCGTCGTCGTCCGCGGGAATGCGGCGTGGGTCAGCGGCACGACGTCCACCGTGGACGGCGAGGTCGCGCACCCCGGGAACGCCGCCGCCCAGACCCGGCAGTGCCTGGCCACCATCGAGCAGTCGCTCGAACGGGCCGGGTTCACGCTCAACGACGTCGTCCGCACCCGCATGTTCGTCACCGACATCTCCCGGTGGGAGGAGGTCGGACGGGTGCACGGCGAGATCTTCGGCGACATCCGCCCGGCGACGTCCATGGTGGAGGTGGCCGGCCTCATCGACCCCGCGATGCTGGTCGAGATCGAGGCCGACGCCTTCCGGGGGGCGCCCGCATGAGTCTCTCGGTGCGCGTCATCCCGTGCCTGGACGTCGACCAGGGGCGGGTGGTCAAGGGCGTCAACTTCGTGGACCTCCGCGACGCCGGCGACCCGGTGGAGATGGCCCGGGTCTACGACGCCGAGGGCGCCGATGAGCTGACCTTCCTGGACATCAGCGCCAGCTCCGGCAACCGCGAGACCACCTACGACGTCGTCCGCCGCACCGCCGAGAGCGTCTTCATCCCGCTCACCGTCGGCGGCGGGGTGCGCACGGTCACCGACGTCGACCGGCTGCTGCGGGCAGGTGCGGACAAGGTCGGCGTGAACACCGCCGCCGTCGCCCGGCCCGAGCTGATCGCGGAGATCGCGCAGCGGTTCGGCAGCCAGGTGCTGGTGCTCTCGGTCGACGCCCGCCGGGTCCGCGACGGCGCCACCACCGACTCCGGCTTCGAGATCACCACCCACGGCGGGCGTCGCGGCACCGGTCGGGACGCCGTCGAGTGGGTCGTCCAGGCGGCTGCGCTGGGCGTCGGCGAGGTCCTGCTCAACTCGATGGACGCCGACGGCACCCAGGCCGGCTTCGACACCGAGCTGATCCGGGCGGTCCGCCGCGAGGTCACGGTGCCGGTGATCGCCAGCGGGGGAGCGGGCCGGGTCGAGGACTTCCCGCCCGCGGTGGAGGCCGGAGCCGACGCGGTGCTCGCCGCCAGCGTCTTCCACTTCGGCAAGCTGCGGGTCGGCGACGTCAAGGCCGGGCTGTCCCGCGCCGGCATCCCGGTCCGCTAGCACCTGAGCTGCCGTGAGCGCGGTCCCGACCGGCTAGGCGATCGTCACCCGCGCCACGTCGCGGCGGCCGGCCGCCCACAGCAGCAGCTCCAGCGGCTCGCCCTCGACGGTCCGCCCCGCGGCCCCGATGCGGGCCTCCACACCGGGGCGGTCCGAGCGGCGCAGCAGGACCCCGCGCCGGCCGGCGCTCCGCCGGGCGTAGAGCCGGGCGGGCGCCCAGAGCTTGTCCTGCACGGCGGCCGGCAGCTCCCGTGGTGCCCAGCCCGGCTGCGCGCGGCGCACGTCCTCGTGGTGGATGACGAACTCGGGTTCGTTCAGCCGCTCCAGCCCCGGCCAGGACAGCGGGGTCCAGGCCGGCGGTCCGCTGCGCACCTGCTCGACGAGCTCCGCGTAGGAGTTGCGCTCACGGGACCGGTCCTCGACGCGGTGCGCCCAGTCGCCCAGGCGGCCCAGACCCGGCACCATCTCCAGCGCGTAGCCCGGCATCGCGTCGGGCCGGCGGTCGCGGACGGCGAGGTGCGCCGCGAGGTGGGCGGTGGTCCACCCCTCGCAGCACGTCGGGGCGTCGGGCCCGAGCTCGGCGAGCAGATCGGCCAGCGCGCGGCGTTCCTGATCGGCCAGCGAACCCGCGGCGGAGGATGAGGTCATCACCCGACGCTACCCATGCCGGGCGCGCGGAATAATCCGAATAGCGTTCGGTTGCTCGCTGAGATCCACGTAACATCCGAGAGCCGGAACCGAACCACCCCGAGGAGAACCGTGCCGCGCCGCCGTCGAGATGCCGTCGTGCGGCGAGGGATCCGACACGTCGGCCGAGCCATCGCGCTCCAGCCGAAGATCTTCGCCGCCGCCCTGCTGGGGAGCAGCCTGTTCGCCGTCATGACGGTGGCCAGCGCGTACGTGATCGGCGAGATCACCGACCGCGTCGTCCTGCCGTCCTTCGAGGACGGCAGCGCCCCGACCGCCGCGCTGGCCCTCGCCGTCGCCGCCATCATCGGCGTGGCCCTGCTGCGGATCGTCGGCATCATCGGGCGCCGGCTGCTGTCGGGGATCATGCAGTACCGGCTGCAGGCGCAGATGCGCCGCGAAGTGACCGGGCAGTACCTGCGGCTCCCGCTGTCCTGGCACCAGCAGCACCCCACGGGCCAGCTGCTCTCGAACGCCAACAGCGACGTGGAGGCGGCCTGGTTCTTCGTCGCGCCGCTGGCCTTCGGGCTGGGCGCGGTCGTCATCATCCTGATCACCGGCGGGGCGATGGTCGTGACCGATCCGCTGCTCGCGCTGATCGGTCTCGTCGTCTTCCCCCTGGTCTTCGTGATCAACGCGCTGTACTCGCAGGTGATGAGCCCGCGCCAGCAGCGTGCCCAGCAGTTGCGCGCCGAGGTCAGCGAGATCGCCCACGAGAGCTTCGACGCAGCACTCGTGGTGAAGACCCTCGGCCGCGAGGAGTCGGAGACCGAGCGCTTCACCGCCCGCGCCGGAGAGCTGCGCGACGGGCTGATCGCGGTCGGCCGGGTCCGTGGCCTGTTCGACCCGTTGATCGAGTCGCTGCCCAACCTCGGCACGCTGGCGGTCCTGCTGGTCGGGGCCCATCGGGTCGCCGACGGGGCGATCGACGTCGGCGCGCTGATCTCCATCGCCTACCTGTTCACGCTGCTGGCACTGCCCATCCGGGCGATCGGCTGGGTGCTCGCCGAGCTGCCGCGCGCGCTGGCCGGCTACGACCGGATCACCCCTGTCCTCCAGGCGACCGGCGAGACGCCGTACGGGCCCGAGGACGCCGCCACGGCGGGCGGCGGTGCGGCACTGGGACTCCAGGGCATCGGCTACACCTTCGCCGGCGTCGAGCGCCCGGCCGTCAGCGACGTGACCTTCGACGTCCCCGCCGGCGGGACCGTCGCGGTGGTCGGGCCGACCGGCTCGGGCAAGTCCACCCTCGCCGGGCTGCTGGTCCGGCTCGTCGATCCCGTCGACGGGACGGTCCTGCTGGACGGTCTCGACATCCGCCGGCTGCGGGAGGGGCAGGTCAGCGACCACGCCGCCTTCGTCGCCCAGCAGGCGTTCCTCTTCGACGACACGGTGCGCGGCAACATCACCCTGGGTGGTCCCTACACCGACGAGGACGTCTGGGCGGCGCTGCGCGTGGCAGCTGCCGACGACTTCGTGAACGCCCTGCCCGAGGGCCTCGACACCCACGTGGGCGAGCGCGGCGCCACCCTGTCCGGCGGTCAGCGGCAGCGGCTGGCGCTGGCCCGGGCCATCGTCCGCCGGCCCCGGCTGCTCGTGCTCGACGACGCCACCAGCGCCGTCGACCCCTCGGTCGAGGCCCGCATCCTCGATGCGCTGCGGGCCAGCGACGCCCCCGCGACAGTGGTGGTCGTCGCCTACCGCCAGGCGACCATCGCGCTCGCCGACGAGGTCGTCTGGTTCGACCACGGTCGCGCGGTCGCGCGCGGCAGCCACGCGTACCTGCTCCGCGAGGTGCCGGGTTACGCCGACCTGGTGCGCGCCTACTCCCAGGCCGAGGGGGTGCCGGCATGACCGTCACGCTGCCCGACGAGGACCGCCACGAGGGAGGCATCCGGACGCTGCGCCGGGGCCTGCGGATGATGCCCGAGTTCCGGCGCGGGCTACCGCTGACCGTCCTGCTCGCGGTGCTCGCCACCGCCGGCCGGGTCGTCGTCCCCATCGCCGTCCAGCAGGTCCTCGACCGTGGGATCGGCGCGGAGGGTGGGCCCGATCTGGACTTCGTCACCTGGGTCGTGCTCGGTTCGGCCGTGATCGTCGTGCTCACGGCCGTGGCGATCTACCGGATGAACCTGCGGCTGTTCCGCACCACCGAAACTGCGCTGGCCGGCCTGCGGGTGCGGGCCTTCCGCCACGTGCACGACCTGTCCGCGGTGCACCAGCAGGGCGACAAGCGCGGCGGGCTGGTGTCGCGGGTGACGAGCGACGTCGACCAGCTGTCGCAGTTCATGCAGTGGGGCGGTGTGCTCGGCCTGATCAGCTTCGGCCAGCTCCTCGTGGCCACGGTCGTGATGTTCGTCTACTCGTGGCAGCTGACCCTCGTCGTCCTGGTCTGCTTCGTGCCGCTGGGCATCGCGGTCCGCTGGTTCGCCGCCAAGCTGGCGATCGTCTACGGCCGGGTCCGCGAGCGGATCGGCGACCTGCTCGCCGCCATCTCCGAATCCGTCGTCGGCGCGTCGACCGTGCGCGCCTACGGCGTGCGGGAGCGCACCGCGGAACGCATCGACGCGGCGATCGACCGGCACTACCGGGCGGCGGTCGACGCGCAGCGGGTGGCCGTGGGGGTCTTCGTCAGCGGTGAGTTCGCCGCCGCCCTCGCCAATGCCGCCCTGGTCGTCGCAGGCGTGTACCTGGGCCTGGCCGGCGACATCACGGCCGGCACCCTGGTCGCCTTCCTCTTCCTGGTCACCCTCTTCGTCGCGCCCGTCCAGACCGCCAGCGAGGTGATCAACGAGGCGCAGAACGCGCTGGCCGGGTTCCGGCGGGTGCTCGACATCCTCGACACCGAGCCCGACGTGCGGGACCCGGCAACGGCCGCGCCGGAGAGCACCCTGCACCTGCCCGACGGCGTGCTGGGCGTCCGCTTCGACTCCGTCACCTTCCGGTACGCCCCCGGCGCCCGGGCTGCTCTCGACAACATCGACCTCACCATCGCGCCGCGCCGGCGGGTGGCGATCGTCGGCGAGACGGGGTCGGGCAAGACCACCTTCGCCAAGCTGGTCACCCGGCTCATGGACCCCGGCGAGGGACAGGTGCTGCTGGGATCCGACGCCACCGGCTGGGCGCCCCTGCGGGACGTCGCCTTCGCCTCGCTGCGCGAGCGGGTCGTCATGGTGCCGCAGGACGGCTTCCTCTTCGACGCCACGGTCGCGGACAACGTGCGCTACGGCCGGCCCGGCATCAGCGATGCCGACGTCGCCAAGGCGTTCGACGACCTGGGGCTCTCCGACTGGGTCACCGGTCTGCCCGCCGGTGTGGCCAGCGAGGTCGGGCAGCGCGGTGAGTCGCTGTCCGCGGGCGAGCGCCAACTGGTCGCCGTCGCCCGCGCCTACGTCGCCGACCCCGACCTGCTGGTCCTCGACGAGGCGACCAGTGCCGTGGACCCGGCGACGGAGCAGCGGCTGACCCGGGCCCTGGACACCCTCACGGCCGGCCGGACGACGCTGACCATCGCCCACCGGCTGTCCACCGCCGAGCGGGCCGACGAGATCCTCGTGGTCGATGCCGGCCACGTCGTGCAGCGCGGCAGCCATGCCGAGCTGGTCGGGGCCGAGGGCACCTACGCCCGGCTGCACGCCTCGTGGCGGCGGTCCTCGGCCGGCGAGCCGGAACCGGTGGCCTGAGGGGCTGCGGCCCTAGGCTGCGCGCGTGTCCCTACCCGTGACGCGCGTGCCGCCCCTGCCCGCGATCCTGGCCGCTCCGCTGGCCGTGCTCAGCGCGTTCGCACCGGGGTTGTTCTTCCTGGCCGCGGTCGGGTTCTCCGGTGGGAACCTGTCCGGGCTGGAGTGGCTGCTGCTGGTCGTGCCGCTGGGTCTCTCGCTGGGCCTGCTGATCGGCGCCGTGCAGCTGCTGCTGGGCCGGTCCTGGCGGATCGTCGCCGTGTCCGGCGCGGTGCTGGCGCTGCTGATCATCGGCGGCACGCTGTTCGGTGGCTGGGCCGAGGGCGCGCTGGGCTTCGGCCTGGCCACCGGCCTGCTCCCCGCTGCGGCCGCCGTCCTCGCGTCCCTGCCGTCGGTGCGGGCCTGGGTCGCCGGGCGGGCCACCGCCTGAGCCCTCGGCCGACGGCGCACCGCACCGAACCGCACCGAACCGCACCGCACCGCACCGCACCGCACCGTTGAACCCGGGCGACCCGCGACCGGCCCGGTCCTGGGTCGCTCGGGTTCAGCGCTCAGGATCCTCGGCCCGGTGACCGCCGCCCGGGTCGGCGGGGACGAACAGCTCGTTGTGGTCGAAGGTCTGTCCGGTACCGCGGTACCCGAGGGTCTCCAGCAGGTGACGGAGCTGCCCGTCGGGGATGACGGCCCGGCCCATCGCGTCGTCCTTGATCTCGACGTAGAGGGCCCGCGGGCGGAGCCGGCCCAGGGTGGCACGCATGCCGGTCAGCGCAGCGGCTTCGTGTCCCTCGACGTCGAGCTTGACCACGTCGAGCCGTGCGAGCGGTCCGCCGGGGCGTGCGGCCGCCCAGTCGTCGAACCGGACCGCCGTGACGGCTCCGATCCGCGGCCCGTGCCCGTGCAGGGACCGGACGCCGGCGTCCGCGACGGGATAGCGATCGTCGGCGAAGAGGTCCGGCCGCCCCGGCCGATCACTGCAGGCGGCCTCCACGACCTCGACGACGACGCCGTTGCGCGCAGCAGCGGCGCGCAGTCCCGCGGCGGAGTCCGCGGCGGGCTCGAACGCCAGCACGGTGCCTCCGCCCAGCCGGTCCAGCTGTCGGGCCACGGCAAGGGAATGGACGCCGATGTGCGCGCCGATGTCCGCCACCACGTCGCCCGGGCGCAGCTGGGCGCGCAGGTGACCGCTGAAGCTCGGCTCGTAGACGCCGGCGTAGAAGAGGATCGCCTGCAGGTTGTCGCGCAGGTCCAGCTCCAGGAGCAGGCCGCCACGGCGCACGCGCACGGTCGGGTGTCGACGGGACCAGCGTGCGGGGATCTTGATCAGACCGGGATTCTCGTCGCGCAGCCGCGGTGAGATGCGCCGGATCGTCCTGGCGTAGCTCCCCGGCGCGCGGACGGCGGCGCGGAGCACCAGCGCCGCCGCCAGCCGCGCGGCGCGGGGACCGATGACGCGCTCGGCCAGGAAGAGCGTGTGCCAGGCCAGCCGGGCCACGGGCGGATCGGCGTACACGGTGCCAGCGTCCCGGGTGGGCGACCGGCTCGCGACCACGGCCGGCGCGGGTTCGCGTCGTCGTCGCGGCCGGTCACCGGGTCGTCGTCGGCCGACGACGACCGGGCGCACTGCACCGTTGAACCCGGGCGACCCGGAACCGGCCTGGTCCCGGGTCGCTCGGGTTCAACGCTTCAGGCTCCTGGGCTGGACGACCTCCCCGCTGCCTCGACGGCGTTGCGGAACAGCATCGCGACGGTGGTGGGCCCGACGCCTCCCACGCGCGGGGTGATCGCCGACGTCACCTCCGCGCACCGCTCGTCGACGTCGGGCAGCAGCCGCCGGCCGGAGTAGCGCACACCGCCACCGATGACGACCGCGCCGGGCTTGACGTGCTCCGGCTGGACGATGCCGGGGGAGCCGGCGGCCGCGATGAGCACGTCGGCGCGCCGCGTGTACCGGGCCCAGTCCGGGACGCCGGTGTGCACGACGGTGACCGCGGCGTTCGCGATGGGGCGCTTCTGGGCGAAGAGCATCGCGAGCGGCCGCCCGAGGGTCGCGCCCCGGCCCAGGACGACGACCTCCCGGCCGGCGACCGGGATCCCGTGGTGCGCCAGGAGGGCCTCGATGCCCGCGGGCGTGCACGGTCGGGGTCCGGGACGGTCGAGGGCGAGCAGGCCGAGGTTGAGCGGGTGCATGCCGTCGACGTCCTTGTCCGGGTCCACCTCGGCGAGGGCGGCGTCGAAGTCCAGGTGCGGCGGGACCGGGTGCTGGATGAGCAGGGCGTGCACCGCCGGGTCGGCGCTCAGCGTGCCGATGGCCCGGGAGAGGTCGGCCTGGGTGGCGTCCGCGGGGAGGTGGACGTGCGGAGAGGCGAACCCTAGGGTCCGCGCCGTGCGCTGCTTGATCCGGATGTATCCGGCGCTGGCGTCGTCGTCCCCGACGAGGACCGTCGCGAGGCTCGGCGTCACCCCGACGGCACGCAGGCGGGCGACCTCGGCGGTGATCTGCTCGAAGACGGCGTCGGCGACGGGTTGTCCGGGCAGCATGCGGACGGTCGGGCTGGGCGTCTGGTCCATGGGCTCTCCTCGTCGGGATGGAGCCCAGGCGCGCGGCGGATCATCGGGGCCGCTCCCCGGTGGTAACCCACCTCGAGCGCCAGTCACGGCCCGCGCCGAGCCTAGGTGAGCCCGCGCTGCTCCGGCAGGTCGTCCGCCGTGGTCCGTGCCGGCCGCCCCATCCGTCGCGGGCTGGACCCCGACCCGGCAGCACCCTGCGGGGTGGGTCGCGCCCGGTGCGGCGGCACATCGTCGGGCCGGGCGGCTAGCGTCGGGTCCGTGCAGAACAACACCGAGGCAGACGTCGTCGTCGTCGGCGCGGGGCTCGCTGGCCTGGTGGCCACAGCCGAGCTGGCCGACGCCGGCAAGCGGGTCGTGCTGGTCGACCAGGAGCCCGAGGCGTCCCTCGGCGGACAGGCCTGGTGGTCCTTCGGCGGGCTCTTCCTCGTCGACTCCCCGGAGCAGCGCCGGCTGCGCGTGCACGACTCGCTGGAGCTCGCCCGCCAGGACTGGTTCGGCACCGCCGCCTTCGACCGCACCGAGGACCACTGGCCGCGGCAGTGGGCCGAGGCCTACCTCCAGTTCGCCGCCGGTGAGAAGCGGTCCTGGCTCAAGGAGCAGGGCATCGGCCTGTTCCCGGTCGTCGGGTGGGCCGAGCGCGGGGGCTACACCGCCACCGGCCACGGCAACTCCGTGCCGCGCTTCCACATCGTCTGGGGCACCGGGCCCGGCATCGTCGAGCCCTTCGCCCGCCGGGTGCGGGCCGCGGTCGAGGCAGGGACGGTCGAGCTGCGCTTCCGGCACCGCGTCTCCGAACTGGTCGTCACCGACGGCGCGGTGACCGGCGTGCGCGGCGCCGTCCTCGAGCCCAGCGACGTCGCCCGCGGCGAGGCGAGCTCGCGCACCGAGGTCGGGGACTTCGAGATCTCCGCCCAGGCCGTCGTCGTCACCTCCGGCGGCATCGGCGGGAACCACGAGCTGGTGCGGCGCAACTGGCCGGCCCGGCTCGGCCCGGCGCCGAAGCGGCTGCTCTCCGGCGTGCCCGCGCACGTCGACGGCCGGATGCTCGAGGCCACCGCCGGTGCCGGCGCCAGCGTGGTCAACAACGACCGCATGTGGCACTACACCGAGGGCATCGCCAACCACTCGCCGGTGTGGGACAAGCACGGCATCCGGATCCTGCCCGGGCCCTCGTCGATGTGGTTCGACGCGCTCGGCCGGCGGCTGCCGGTGCCGCTGTTCCCCGGCTTCGACACCCTCGGCACGCTTGCCCACATCGGCACGACCGGCCACGAGCACACCTGGTTCGTCACCACCAGGAAGATCGTGGAGAAGGAGTTCGCGCTGTCGGGGTCCGAGCAGAACCCCGACCTGACCGGCAAGGACGTGAAGCTGCTGGTCAACCGTGCGCGCGCCGGGGTCTCCGCGCCGGTCCAGAAGTTCCTGGACGAGGGCGAGGACTTCGTCGTCGCGACCACGCTGCCCGAGCTCGTCGCCGGCATGAACCGGATCACCGGCGGGACGCCGGAGCTCGACCTCGCCGACCTGGAGCGGGAGATCGTCGCCCGCGACCGGGAGATCGCCCACCCGTTCACCAAGGACCTGCAGATCACCGCGATCCGGGGTGCCCGCAACTACCTGGGCGACAAGCTCATCCGCGTCGCGCAGCCGCACCGCATCCTCGACTCCGAGGCCGGCCCGCTGATCGCCGTCCGCCTGAACATCATCACGCGCAAGACCCTCGGCGGTCTGGAGACCGACCTCTCCGGTCGGGTCCTGCGCCCGGGCGGCGAGGTGTTCCCCGGCCTGTACGCCGCCGGCGAGGTCGCCGGGTTCGGCGGCGGTGGCATGCACGGCTATCGCTCGCTGGAGGGCACCTTCCTCGGCGGCTGCCTCTTCTCCGGGCGGACCGCGGGCCGGGCCGTCGCGGCGGCACTGTGAGCGGGCCCGGTCAGCGCGACCCCTGGGCGGACCCCGACCGGCCCCCGACCCCGACCTACCAGGCACCGCCACCGACCGCGCCCCCCTACGCGGGCCCCCCGCAGCAGCCCGCGTACGGGCAGCCGCCCTACGGCGCCCCGCAGCAGTGGGGCCAGCAGCCGTGGGGCCAGCCGCAGTGGGGCCCGCCGCAGCCGGGCCAGCAGCAGTGGGGCCAGCAGCCGTGGGGCGCGCCGCAGGCGGGGCCTCCTCCCTGGGGGCCGGGGTCGCCGCCGTGGGGCCCGCGGCGCGACCGCACCCCGGCCCAGGTCATCACCGCTGCCGTGCTGGGGTTCGTCCAGGCGCTCGTGGTGCTCATCGCCTCGCTGTACGTCTGGTTCTTCGCCTCGATCGCCGACCTCGCCTCCAGCGGCCGGCCCGACGTCTACACCAGCGAGACCGCGCGGCAGCTGGCCACCGAGGGCACGGTCCTGGCGATCGTCCAGCTGGTGTCGGTCGTCCTGCTCGTCGTGGGCGGGATCGCGGCCCTGACCCGCCGCACACCGGCCGCCCAGCGCCTGCTCGCCGCCGCGCACGTGGTCCAGGTCGTGCTCGCGCTGTACTGGGCCGGCCGGCTGCTCGACCTCCTCGGCAACGTGCAGGGATCCGACGGGGAGGGCGCGCTCGCGGCGTTCTCGCTGTTCTTCGTGGTCGGCCCGGTGGTCTCCCTCGGCCTGCTGCTCAGCGGGGCGGCCCGGCGCTGGTTCACCGCCACCCCGCCGGCCTGACGCAGCGGCACGGCAGACTGGCGGCATGCCCGCCGCCACCTCCGAGCCCGCCCTCGACCCCGAGATCGCAGCAGCGCTGCGCCGCGACCCCCTCGGCCTGGTGACCGCCGTCGTCCAGCAGCACGACACCCGCGAGGTCCTCATGGTCGCGTGGATGGACGACGAGGCCCTGCGGCGCACGCTGAGCACCGGCCGGGCGACCTACTGGTCCCGCAGCCGGCAGGAGTACTGGGTCAAGGGCGAGACCTCCGGGAACCGGCAGTGGATCCGGGAGGTGCGCATCGACTGCGACGGCGACGCGCTGCTCGTCCTCGTCGACCAGGAGGGGTCGGCGTGCCACACCGGCGCGCCCACCTGCTTCTTCCGGGTGCTGCCCAGCGTGCCCGGCGAGCCCTCGGCCCCGGCGGCCGGCGCATGAGGTTCGGGATCGCGACGCCGGCCCGCGACGAGTTCGTCCTGGACCGGCCCATGGTGCCCGTCGTCCGCAGGCTGCTGGCCGACAGCGAGACCGCCGTCGGCATCTACCGCAAGCTGGCCCGCAACCGCCCCGGCACGGTGCTGCTGGAGTCGGCCGAGCAGGGCAAGCGCTGGGCGCGCTACAGCTTCGTGGGAGCCCGCAGCGCCGGCGTCCTCACCGAGCGCGGCGGCGTCACCCAGTGGCTGGGGGAGGACATCCCCGGCATCACCGACGACCTGCCCGCCGATCCGCTGGCCGCGGTCCGCACGCTGGCCCGCCGGCTGCGCTCCCCGCGAACGCCCGGGCTGCCCCCGCTGACCGGTGGTCTGGTCGGCTACCTGGGTTACGACGTCGTCCGGCGGCTGGAGCGGCTGCCCGAGACCAGCAGCGACGACATCGGCATGCCCGAGCTGGCGATGATGCTCGTGACCGACCTGGCGGTGCTCGACCACGCCGACGGCACCGTGCTGCTCATCGCCAACGTGGTCTGCGGGGGTGCTGAGGGCGGGGAAGGGCGCAGCGGGGACGCCGCGCGCCTGTACGACGACGCCGTCGCCAGGCTCGACGCGATGGCCGCCGACCTGACCCGCGCCGTCCCACCCGGGGTGGCGGTGCTGGGCGAGGCGCAGCTGCCCGAGGTGACCAGCAACATGGCGCCGGGCGTGTACGAGGCCGGCGTCGAGCGGGTGCGCGAGCACATCCGGGCCGGGGATGCCTTCCAGGTGGTCCTCGCCCAGCGCTTCGAGACGGCGACGACGGCCGACGCGCTGGACCTCTACCGGGTGCTGCGGGCGACCAACCCCTCGCCGTACATGTACCTGCTGCGTTTCGAGGGGAGGGAGTCGCCCTTCGACGTCGTCGGCTCCTCGCCGGAGGCGCTGGTCACCGTCACCGGGTCCTCGGCCGTGGTGCACCCGCCGGCCGGCACCCGCCCGCGCGGGGCCACGGAGGAGGAGGACCTCCGGCTGGCCGAGGGGCTGCTCGCCGACCCCAAGGAGCGTGCCGAGCACGTCATGCTGGTCGACCTGGCCCGCAACGACCTGGGCCGGGTCTGCGTGCCCGGGTCGGTCGAGGTGCCCGACTTCATGCGGGTGGAGCACTACAGCCACGTGATGCACCTGGTCTCGACCGTCGCGGGAGAGGTGGCGCCCGAGCACGACGCCCTGGACGTCTTCGACGCGACGTTCCCGGCCGGCACCGTCTCCGGCGCCCCCAAGCCCCGGGCGATGGAGATCATCGAGTCGCTCGAGCCGACCCGCCGGGCGCTGTACGCCGGCACCGTCGGCTACGTCGACGCCAGTGGCGACATGGACATGGCCATCGCCATCCGCACCGCCGTGCTGCACGGCGGCCGGGCCTACGTGCAGGCCGGCGCCGGGATCGTCGCCGACAGCGACGCCGTCACCGAGGAGGCCGAGACCCGGCACAAGGCGCGGGCGGTGCTGTCGGCGATCGCCCGGGCAGAGGGCCTCCAGGAGCTCCCGTGAGCGGTGCCTCTCCCGTGGGCGAACCACCGGGCGCCGTGAGCGGCGAGGGCCGCAGGGAGCTCACCGTCGCGGTCCTGGGTGCGGTGCTGGCCGGCGCGCTGGCGCTCATCGCCGGGGGGCAGGCCTGGGCCACGGTCACCGCCGACCGCCGGGCACCGCTGCCGCCGGTCTCGGCGACCCTGTCCGGGGCCGACGCCGCCCCGCTGGTCCCGGCCGCGGGCCTGGTGCTCCTGGCCGCGGCGGTGGCGCTGCTCGCCGTCCGCGGCGCCGGGCGCGTGGGCGTGGGTCTCCTCGCGGCGGCGGCCGGGGGAGCGCTGGCCTGGTCGGGGCTGCGCGCGCTCACCGGGGCCCTCGACGACGCCGCCACCGAGCTGCCCGGCCTGAGCGGGGCGACGGGGGAGGCCACCTCGACCGACGTGGCCGCGACGTGGCCGCTGCTCGCGGCACTGGCCGGCCTGGTCGCCGTCGCCACCGGCGTGCTGACGGTGCTGCGGGGCCGGACCTGGCCGGGGATGGGCCGCCGCTACGAGCGGACGGGGAGCGGCACGCAGCCCGCAGCGGCAGCGGCTGCCCGCCCGCGCACCGACGAGGACCGCGCCGTCGACGCGTGGAAGGCGCTGGACCGGGGCGAGGACCCCACCGATCCGCGCGATGTATAGCGGAACCGGGCGGACCCGCCCCGACCGCCCCCTCGACCGGGCTGGATCGGCGTCGGCTCTAGAGTGGCCACACCGATCCGGCTGGTGAGGGGACGACGTGCGACAGGCAGTGGAGACGAGCGGCGGGCGCGCATCCGCGTCGGCAGGGGCGACCACGTGAGCGAGCTTGCGAGCGAGCGCAGAAGTACAGCAGCCCCGCGAACGGGAGCGACGAGCGCCAGCGAGGAGAGCCCGTGAGCGTGCTCGACGAGATCGTGGCCGGCGTCCGGGATGACCTCGCCGCGCGCGAGGCGCTCCGCCCGCTGGCCGAGGTCAAGGCCGCCGCCCGCGACGCCCGGCCGGCACTGGACGCCCTGGCCGCCCTGCGCGCCCCGGGGGTCGGGGTCATCGCCGAGGTCAAGCGCCGCAGCCCGTCCAAGGGCGACCTGGCGGCCATCGCCGACCCGGCCGAGCTCGCCCGGCAGTACGCCGCCGGCGGCGCCCGGGTCATCTCCGTGCTGACCGAGCGGCAGAGGTTCCTCGGCTCGCAGGCCGACCTCGACGCCGTCCGCGCCGTCGTCGACGTGCCGGTCCTGTGCAAGGACTTCATCGTCAGCAGCTACCAGGTGCACGAGGCCCGGGCCCACGGTGCCGACGTCGTCCTGCTGATCGTCGCCGCGCTCGAGCAGAACGTGCTCACCGGCCTGCTGGAACGGGTGGAGTCGCTGGGCATGACGGCCCTGGTCGAGGTGCACACCGAGGCCGAGGCCGACCGTGCGCTCGCCGCCGGTGCCGCCGTCATCGGGGTGAACGCCCGTGACCTGACGACCCTCGAGGTCGACCGGTCCACCTTCGAGAAGATCGCCCCCGGCCTGCCCTCGGAGGTGGTCAAGGTCGCCGAGTCCGGCGTCCGGGGCCCGCACGACCTGATCGGCTACGCCGCGGCGGGTGCCGACGCGGTGCTGGTGGGGGAGGGCCTGGTCACCGCCGGCGACGCCCGCCAGGCCGTGGCCGACCTCGTGACCGCCGGGGCGCACCCCGCCACGCCGCGCACCTGCCGCTGACCCCCACGGCGGCTCTGCAGGGGTCAGCCGCGAGCCTGCGAGGGGCGGGGGGCGGAGGGGTCCCTAGTCTGGTCTCATGACGACGACCAGCCCCCCGCAGCCCGGAGAACTCTCTCTGCCGGCGCGCCCGGGCTGGCCCGACGCCACCGGCCACTTCGGCCCCTTCGGCGGCCGCTTCGTCCCCGAGGCGCTGATCGCCGCGCTCGACGAGCTGACCGAGGCCTACGAGGCCATGCGGGTCGACCCTGCGTTCCTGCGGGAGTTCGCCACGCTCCAGCGGGACTACACCGGGCGGCCCAGCCCGGTCACCGAGGTGCCCCGGTTCGCCGAGCACTGCGGTGGGGTGCGCGTCCTGCTCAAGCGCGAGGACCTCAACCACACCGGCTCGCACAAGATCAACAACGTGCTGGGGCAGGCGCTGCTCACGAAGCGGATCGGCAAGAACCGCGTGATCGCCGAGACCGGCGCCGGCCAGCACGGGGTGGCGACCGCGACCGCGGCCGCGCTCATGGGGCTGTCCTGCACCGTCTACATGGGCGAGGAGGACACCCGCCGCCAGGCGCTCAACGTCGCGCGCATGCGGCTGCTCGGCGCCGAGGTGATCCCGGTGACGACCGGCTCGCGCACCCTCAAGGACGCGATCAACGAGGCGTTCCGCGACTGGGTGACCAACGTGGAGACGACGAACTACGTGTTCGGCACCGTCGCCGGCCCCCATCCCTTCCCGGCGATGGTGCGCGACTTCCAGCGGGTGATCGGCGACGAGGCCCGCGTCCAGGTGCTCGAGCGGGAGGGCCGGCTGCCCGACGCCGTCCTGGCCTGCGTGGGTGGTGGCTCCAACGCGATCGGCATCTTCACCGCCTTCGTGCCGGACGCGGACGTCCGGCTGATCGGCCTGGAGGCCGGTGGCGACGGCGTGGACACCGCCCGGCACGCCGCCACCATCACCGGTGGCACCCCGGGCGTGCTGCACGGAGCGCGGTCCTACCTGCTGCAGGACCACAACGGCCAGACGGTCGAGTCGCACTCGATCAGCGCCGGTCTGGACTACCCCGGCGTGGGCCCCGAGCACAGCTACCTGCACGACATCGGCCGCGCCGAGTACCGGCCGGTCACCGACGCCGAGGCCATGGAGGCCTTCGCGCTGCTGTGCCGGACCGAGGGGATCATCCCGGCGATCGAGTCGGCGCACGCCCTGGCCGGCGCGATGCGGCTCGGCCAGGAGCTCGCGGCGCGGGAGGCCGGCGGGCAGGGCGAGCCGCCGCTGCTGCTGGTGAACCTCAGCGGGCGCGGTGACAAGGACGTGGAGACGGCGTCGGCCTGGTTCGGCCTCGGCGCCGACGGCGCACCGACCGACGGGGACGACCGTGCCGTGGAGGCCGGGCGCGGTGCCGATCCGGGGCCGGGGATGGACACCGACCAGCAGCCCACCGAGGGTGCGGTCAGCAACGACGAGGCCGTCGCCGGTCAGGACGCGGGAGCCGCGCTGTGAGCATGCTCGCCGACCGCATCGCGGCTGCGAAGGCCGAGGGGCGGGCCGCCCTCATCGGGTACCTGCCCGTCGGCTACCCCGACGTCGACAGCTCGATCGAGGCCATGGTCGCCATGGTGGAGGCAGGGGCCGACGCGATCGAGATCGGCGTGCCCTACAGCGACCCGGGCATCGACGGGCCGGTGATCCAGGAGGCCGTCGAGGTGGCCGTGCGGGCCGGCGTCGGCATCCCGGACGTGCTGCGCGCGGTCGAGGCGGTGGCCGCGGCCGGCGCCGTCCCGGTGGTCATGACGTACTGGAACCCCATCGAGCGCTACGGGGTCGAGCGGTTCGCCACCGACCTGGCGGCCGTCGGGGGAGCGGGGCTCATCACCCCGGACCTCATCCCGGACGAGGCGGCCGAGTGGATCGCCGCCAGCGACCGCGCCGGGCTGGACCGGGTGTTCCTCGTCGCGCCGTCCTCGACCGACGCGCGGCTGCGCTCGACGACGGCGGCGAGCCGGGGGTTCGTGTACGTCGCCTCCACCATGGGCGTGACCGGTGCGCGCGACACCGTGAGCGACGCGGCGCAGACGCTCGTGGCCCGGACGCGCGAGGCGCGGCCGGACATCGCGCTCTGCGTGGGCCTCGGTGTCTCGAACGGCGCCCAGGCCGCGGAGCTCGCCGCCTTCGCCGACGGCGTCATCGTCGGATCGGCCTACGTGCGGGAGATGCTGGAGGGGCGGGGGGCCGACGGCGTCCGCGCGCTCACCGCGGACCTCGCCGCCGGCGTCCGCCGGGCGGGGGTGCCGGCATGAACCTCCTCGCCGCCATCCCGAGCCCGTCGCAGGGCGTCTGGGAGCTCGGCCCGTTCCCGCTGCGCGCCTACGCGCTGTGCATCATCGCCGGCATCATCGCGGCCGCCTGGCTGACCGAGAAGCGCTGGATCGCCCGTGGTGGCGCGCCCGGTGACGTGCTGGACATCGCCGTCTGGGCCGTGCCGTTCGGGATCATCGGCGGCCGGATCTACCACGTGATCAGCAGCCCCCGGCCGTACTTCGGCGAGGGCGGCGACCCGATGCGTGCCTTCGCCATCTGGGAGGGCGGGCTCGGCATCTGGGGCGCGATCGCCTTCGGGGCGGTGGGCGCCTGGATCGCCTGCCGGCGCCGGGGCATCCCGCTGCCCGCCTTCGGGGACGCCCTGGCGCCGGGGTTGCTGGTCGCCCAGGCGATCGGGCGGCTGGGCAACTGGTGGAACCAGGAGCTCTTCGGCGGGCCGACCGACCTGCCCTGGGGCCTGGAGATCGATCCGGCGAACCGTCCCTCGGAGTACCTGGACGTCGCCACCTTCCACCCGACGTTCCTCTACGAGCTGCTGTGGAACCTGGCCGCCGCGGCGGTCGTCATCTGGGCCGATCGGCGTTTCCGGCTCTCCCACGGCCGTGCGTTCGCCCTGTACGTGGCCCTGTACTGCGCCGGCCGGCTGTGGATCGAACTGCTCCGCACCGACCCGGCCGAGACCTTCTTCGGCGTCCGGCTCAACGTGTTCACCGCGATCGTCGTGGGCCTGCTCGCCGTCGCCTACCTCGTCTGGCAGCGCGGCCGGCCCCGTGAGGTGATCACCCGCGGGGAGGAGTTCGCCGCGGCGGAACGTGCCTCGTCGGGGGCGGCGGACGGTCCGGATGCACCGGCCACCGAGCCCGGCCCGGGGCGCGCCGACGACCACCGCCCCGCCGAGCCGAGCTGACGACGGTCCGGCCTCGGCCCACCGCTGGAGCGGACCAGTTCGTGATCGTGATCTCCGCCGAGAAGCGGTCCGCGGGTGTGCGGCGGGATCCCTGATCGGGTTCCACAGGCCTGCGGACGGGTGGCGACGGCGTGAACATGGTCACCGAAAGGGCGGCTCGGGCGGTCGGATGCCGCCACGTTCCGCGGTGTTCCTGCCGACGCGGCGCGGACTGTGATTTACACGGCTGAGGCCTGTGTTACGGCTGTGTACGCTTCGCCACGGGCCCGCCGGCGATCCCGACCGGGCCCTATCGTCGGACTCGGGCCAGCGCCGCCCCGCGGACGACAGCCCGTCGGCGACCACCCGGTGGGCTCGAGCCTGCCGCACCGGGCGACGTAGCGTCCGGGGTGCCGGCCCTCCGCAGTGCCGTCCGCCGACCCTTGACCACCGGCCCGGGCTCCAGCCCCGCCCGCTTCCCTCCCGGGGAGGCAGGCGCCGCCGACGACGGGAGTGACATGCCCGACCTCACCGCCCCCGCCGCTCCGAAGTCAGCCGTTCCGTTCTCCGCGGTACCCGCTGCTTCCGGCCTGTACGACCCGGCCAACGACAAGGACGCCTGCGGCGTCGCCTTCGTGGCCGACGTCCACGGGCGGCAGAGCCGCCGGATCGTGTCCGCGGGCCTCACGGCCCTGCACAACCTCGACCACCGCGGTGCCGCCGGGGCCGAGCCCAACTCCGGCGACGGCGCCGGGATCCTCACCCAGGTGCCCGACGCGCTGCTGCGCGCCAGCGTCGGGTTCGACCTGCCGCCCGCCGGCGAGTACGCCGTCGGCATCGCCTTCATGCCCGCCGACGGCGCCGAGCGCGCCGCCCGCGTCGAGGACGTCGCCCGCCTCGCCGGCGAGGAGGGGCTGACCGTCCTGGGCTGGCGCGACGTGCCCATCGACCCCGACGGTGCCGACCTCGGCCCCACCGCGCGCGCGGTCATGCCGCACTTCGCCCAGCTGTTCGTCGCCGAGACCATGGGCGCCCGCGCCGACGGCACCGCCTTCGGCGGCAACGTCGAGTGCAACGGGGTCACCCGGCTCGAGCGTCGCTCCTTCGTGCTGCGCAAGCGGGCCGAGCGCGCCGCGGTCGACGCCGGCAGCTCGCTGTACATCGCCTCGCTGTCGTCCCGGACGATCACCTACAAGGGCATGCTGACCACCGACCAGCTGCCGCTGTTCTTCCCCGACCTGCGCGACGAGCGCTACGAGTCGGCGATCGCGCTGGTGCACAGCCGGTTCTCCACCAACACCTTCCCGAGCTGGCCGCTGGCGCACCCGTTCCGCTTCGTCGCCCACAACGGCGAGATCAACACCATCAAGGGCAACCGCAACCGCATGCGGGCCCGCGAGGCCAAGCTGGCCACGGAGATGTTCGACGGCCCGGCCGGACCGGCGTCCGAGCTCGGCCTGGAGCGGATCTTCCCGGTCACGGCCAGCGACTTCAGCGACTCGGCGACCTTCGACGAGGTGCTCGAGCTGCTGCACCTGTCCGGCCGCTCGCTGCCGCACGCGGTGCTGATGATGATCCCGGAGGCGTGGGAGAACCACGACGAGATGGACCCGGCCCGCCGGGCCTTCTACCGGTTCCACTCCTCGATCATGGAGCCGTGGGACGGTCCGGCCGCCGTCTGCTTCACCGACGGCACGCTCATCGGCGCCGTCCTCGACCGCAACGGGCTGCGCCCGGGCCGCTGGTGGCACACCAAGGACGACCTGGTCGTGCTGGCCAGCGAGGTCGGCGTGCTGGACATCCCGGCCGCCGACGTCGTCGCCAAGGGCCGGCTGCAGCCGGGCCGGATGTTCCTCGTCGACACCGCCTCGGGGCGGATCGTCTCCGACGAGGAGGTCAAGGGCGCGCTGGCCGAGGAGCACCCGTACGAGGACTGGCTGCACGCGGGCCTGGTGCACCTGCCCACGCTGCCCGAGCGCCGCCGGTCGCGGCCCAGCCACGAGTCCGTCCTCCGCCGGCAGGCCCTGTTCGGCTACACGGAGGAGGAGCTGCGCATCCTCGTCCAGCCGATGGCGGCCTCGGGTGCCGAGCCGATCGGCTCGATGGGCACCGACACGCCCATCGCGGCGCTGTCGGACCGGTCCCGGCTGCTCTACGACTACTTCGGGCAGCTGTTCGCCCAGGTCACCAACCCGCCGCTGGACGCGATCCGCGAGGAGCTGGTGACCAGCCTCGGGCGCACCTTCGGCCCGGAGCAGAACCTGCTGACGGCCACGCCGGCCTCGGTCCGCCAGGTGTACCTGCCGTTCCCGGTCATCGACAACGACGAGCTGGCCAAGATCCTGCACATCGACGACGACGGCGACCTGCCCGGCTACGCCGCCGTCCGGATCACCGGCCACTTCGACGTCAACGGCGGCGGCCCGGCCCTGGCCAAGGCCGTCGAGGACCTGCGCACCAAGGTGAGCAAGGCGATCGCCGCCGGCGCCCGGATCATCGTGCTGTCCGACCGCGACTGCGACGAGAAGCGCGCCCCCATCCCGTCGCTGCTCATGACCGCCGCGGTCCACCACCACCTGGTGCGGGAGAAGACCCGCATGGAGGTCGGCCTGGTCGTCGAGTCCGGCGACTGCCGCGAGGTGCACCACGTCGCGCTGCTGCTCGGCTACGGCGCGGCCGCGGTCAACCCCTACCTGGCCTTCGAGTCCATCGAGGACCTCATCCGCGACGGTGCGCTCACCGGCGTGGAGCCCGCGCAGGCCGTGCGCAACATGGTCAAGGCGCTGGGCAAGGGCGTCCTCAAGGTCATGAGCAAGATGGGCATCAGCACCGCCGGCTCGTACACGATGGCGCAGATCTTCGAGGCCGTCGGCCTGTCCCAGGACCTGGTCGACGAGTACTTCACCGGCACGTCGGCCCCACTGGGCGGCGTCGGCATCGACGTGCTGGCCGAGGAGGTGGCCATGCGCCACCGCCGCGCCTTCCCGGAGAACCCCACCGAGACCGCGCACCGCCGCCTCGAAGTCGGCGGGGAGTACCAGTGGCGCCGCGAGGGCGAGGTGCACCTGTTCAACCCGGAGACGGTGTTCCTGCTCCAGCACGCCACCCGCTCGCGGCAGTACGACGTCTTCCAGAAGTACACCGACACCGTCGACCAGCTCAGCCAGGACGCCGGGACGCTGCGCGGGCTGTTCGCGCTCAGGACCGGTGTCCGTCCGCCCGTGCCGATCGACGAGGTGGAGCCGGTCAGCGAGATCGTCAAGCGGTTCCAGACCGGCGCGATGAGCTACGGCTCGATCTCGCAGGAGTCGCACGAGACGCTGGCGATCGCCATGAACCGGCTGGGCGGCAAGTCCAACACCGGTGAGGGCGGCGAGGACCCCGACCGGTTCACCCCGGACCCGAACGGCGACCTGCGCCGCTCGGCCATCAAGCAGGTGGCCAGCGGCCGGTTCGGCGTGACCAGCGAGTACCTGGTCAACGCCGACGACATCCAGATCAAGATGGCGCAGGGCGCCAAGCCCGGCGAGGGCGGCCAGCTGCCCGGCCAGAAGGTCTACCCGTGGGTGGCGCGCACCCGGCACTCGACGCCGGGCGTCGGCCTGATCAGCCCCCCGCCGCACCACGACATCTACTCGATCGAGGACCTCAAGCAGCTCATCCACGACCTGAAGAACGCCAACGACCAGGCGCGGATCAACGTCAAGCTGGTCGCCGAGGTCGGCGTCGGCACCGTCGCGGCCGGTGTGAGCAAGGCGCACGCGGACCTGGTGCTCATCTCGGGCCACGACGGCGGCACGGGTGCGGCTCCGCTCACCTCCCTCAAGCACGCCGGCTCCCCGTGGGAGCTGGGCCTGGCCGAGACCCAGCAGACGCTGCTGGCCAACGGCCTGCGCGACCGGATCACGGTCCAGGCCGACGGGCAGATGAAGACCGGCCGCGACGTGATCATCGCCGCGCTGCTGGGCGCCGAGGAGTACGGCTTCGCGACCGCCCCGCTGGTGGTCTCCGGCTGCGTCATGATGCGGGTCTGCCACCTCGACACCTGCCCGGTGGGCGTGGCCACGCAGAACCCGGAGCTGCGCAAGCGGTTCACCGGGCGTCCGGAGTTCGTCGTCACGTTCTTCGAGTTCCTGGCCCAGCAGGTGCGGGAGTACCTCGCCGAGCTCGGGTTCCGCTCGCTGGACGACGCGGTCGGGCACGCCGAGCTGCTCGACACCCGCCAGGCGATCGGGCACTGGAAGGCCGCCGGGCTGGACCTGGCCCCGCTGCTGGTGGTCCCGGAGCTCCCCGAGGGGACGCCGCGACGGCGCGTGCGCGACCAGGACCACGGGCTCGACGTCGCGCTGGACCAGACGCTGATCCAGCTCTGCGAGGGCGCGCTGCTCGACGCACGGCCGGTCAGCCTGGAGCTGCCGGTGCGCAACGTGAACCGCACCGTCGGCACGATGCTGGGCTCGATGGTCACCCGCCGCTTCGGTGGCGAGGGCCTGCCCGACGGCACGATCGACCTCACCTTCGGCGGGTCGGCCGGGCAGTCCTTCGGTGCCTTCGTGCCGCGCGGCATCACCATGCGGCTGTTCGGCGACGCCAACGACTACGTGGGCAAGGGGCTCTCGGGCGGCCGGATCATCGTGCGACCCTCGCGGGAGGCGCCGTTCGCCGCCGAGGACAACGTGATCGCCGGCAACGTCATCGGCTACGGGGCCACCGGCGGCGAGATCTTCCTGCGCGGCCGGGTCGGCGAGCGCTTCTGCGTCCGCAACTCCGGGGCGCTGGCGGTCGTCGAGGGCGTGGGCGACCACGCGCTGGAGTACATGACCGGCGGACGTGCGGTGATCCTGGGGCCGACCGGGCGCAACATCGCGGCCGGCATGTCCGGTGGCATCGGGTACGTGCTCGACCTGCCCCGCCACCGCGTCAACGGCGAGATGGTGAACGTCGAGCCGCTGGACGGTGAGTCGGCGCAGTGGCTGCGCGACGTGCTGGTGCGCTACGCCGCCGAGACCGAGTCCCCGGTGGCCACCGCGCTGCTGGCCGACTGGGGCCGCTGGTCCGCGCAGTTCAGCGTGATCATGCCCCGGGACTACAAGCGGGCGCTGGACGCCCAGCGCATGGCCGAGGCCAACGGGACCGACGTCGATCTCGCTGTCATGGAGGCTGCTCGTGGGTGACACGCGCTACGCAACCGGAAGCCCTACGGCACGTGCGCAGGAGAGGCTGCTCGTGGCTGACACGCGCTACGCAACCGAAAGTCTCACGGCACTCGCGAAGGAGGAGGCTGCTCGTGGCTGACACCACCGGATTCCTGAAGTTCGAGCGGGAGCTCCCGCCGCGGCGTCCCGTCGAGGTCCGCATCCGCGACTGGAAGGACGTCTACGTCGCCCGGGAGAACGGCGAGGACCCGCTCTTCCCGACGGCCGAGGTCCGCAAGCAGGCGGCACGCTGCATGGACTGCGGCATCCCGTTCTGCCACCACGCGTGCCCGGTGGCCAACCTGATCCCCGAGTGGAACGACCTGGCCCGGCGCGACGACTGGCACGACGCCATCGAGCGGCTGCACGCCACGAACAACTTCCCGGAGTTCACCGGGAAGCTCTGCCCGGCGCCGTGCGAGGGCTCCTGCGTGCTCAACCTGCAGGAGTCGCCGGTCACGATCAAGCAGATCGAGTGGGAGATCATCGACCGGGCCTGGGACGAGGGCTGGGTCGCACCCGTGGCGCCCACCCAGCGCACCGGCAAGAAGGTCGCCGTCATCGGGTCCGGTCCCGCGGGGCTGGCCGCCGCGCAGCAGCTGACCCGCGCCGGACACGACGTCACCGTCTACGAGCGGGCCGACCGCATCGGCGGGCTGCTCCGCTACGGCATCCCCGAGTTCAAGATGGAGAAGTCCGTCCTGGACCGGCGGCTGGACCAGATGCGCGCCGAGGGCACCCGCTTCGTCACCGGCGTCGAGGTCGGCGGTGCCGGCGAGCACGACCTGTCCACCGAGCAGCTGCGTGCCGAGTACGACGCCGTGGTGCTGGCCGGTGGCGCCACCGTCGGGCGTGACCTGCCGGCTCCCGGGCGGGAGCTGGCCGGGATCCACCTGGCGATGGAGTACCTGCCCCTGGGCAACCTGCAGGCGCTCGGCGAGCTGGACGATCCGGTGATCAACGCGGCCGGCAAGCACGTGGTGATCATCGGTGGCGGTGACACCGGGGCGGACTGCCTCGGCACCGCCCACCGCCAGGGGGCTGCCTCGGTGACCCAGCTGGAGATCATGCCGGCGCCCCCGGACCGCCGGGACTCCGGCGGCAACCCGTGGCCGACCTACCCGATGATCATGCGGGTTTCCAGCGCGCACGAGGAGGGCGGCGACCGCCTCTACTCGGTCAACACCGAGCGGTTCGTGGGCGACGACTCCGGCAACGTGCGGGCTCTCCTGCTGCACGAGGTGGAGCGGGTCGACGGGCGGTTCCAGAAGATCGAGGGCTCCGAGCGCGAGCTGCCGGCCGACCTGGTGTTCCTGGCCATGGGCTTCACCGGCTCGCAGCGCGAGGGGCTCCTCGACGCGCTGGGCGTGGAGATGGACCAACGGGACAACGTCGTCCGCGACGCGGAGTTCATGTCCACCGTGCCCGGCGTCTTCGTGGCCGGCGACATGGGCCGCGGGCAGTCGCTCATCGTGTGGGCCATCGCCGAGGGTCGGGCCGCGGCCGGCGCCGCGGACACCTGGCTGACCGGAGCCTCGGCGCTGCCCCGTCCCGTCACGCCCACCGCGGTCGCCCTGCGCTAGCACCGCGCTCCTCCGGACCGCACGGCGGCCGAGGCCGTCCCCGGTCCGGAGGAGCGCGTCGGTCGTGCCTGCGCGGAGCCCTCCGGGCCCCTCTCGGCACGACACCCGGTACCTGCGGGTCCCGGGCCGCCCCACTAGCGTTCTTCCCATGCCCCGCCGCGCGAAGATCGTCTGCACACTGGGTCCGGCCACGAGCTCCGCCGAGCAGATCGTCGCCCTCGTCGAGTCCGGCATGGACGTCGCCCGGCTCAACTTCAGCCACGGCGCGCATGCCGACCACGCCACCGCCTACCAGCGGGTGCGCGAGGCCTCCGACAGCACCGGGCACGCCGTCGCCGTCCTCGCCGACCTGCAGGGCCCCAAGATCCGGCTCGGCACCTTCGCCGACGGGCCGGTCGAGTGGCCCACCGGCAGCCAGGTCGTCATCACCGTGGACGACGTCGAGGGCACCGCCGCCCGCGTCTCCACCACCTACAAGGACCTCGCCAACGACGTCAACGTGGGCGACCGCCTCCTCGTCGACGACGGCAAGCTGGCACTGACGGTGCTCGCCGTCCAGGGGCCCGACGTGGTCTGCCTGGTCATCGAGGGCGGCCCGGTCTCGAACAACAAGGGGCTGTCGCTGCCCGGCGTGGCCGTGAGCGTGCCGGCGCTGTCGGACAAGGACGAGCTCGACCTCCGCTTCGCCCTCCAGCTCGGCGTGGACTTCATCGCCCTGTCGTTCGTCCGCTCGGCCGCCGACGCCGAGCTGGTGCGCGAGATCATGCGCCAGGAGGACATCGAGGTCCCGATCATCGCCAAGCTCGAGAAGCCCGAGGCGGTCGAGCGGCTCGACGAGATCGTGGAGGCCTTCGACGGCATCATGGTGGCCCGCGGCGACCTGGGCGTGGAGCTGCCCCTCGAGCGGGTGCCGCTGGTGCAGAAGCGGGCGATCCAGGCGGCGCGCGAGCGCAACAAGCCGGTGATCGTCGCCACCCAGATGCTCGAGTCGATGATCACCAACTCGCGACCGACGCGCGCCGAGGCCTCCGACGTCGCCAACGCGGTGCTGGACGGCGCCGACGCCGTGATGTTGTCGGGCGAGACGTCGGTCGGTGCCCACCCCATCGCCGCGGTGCGCACGATGGAGCGGATCATCGACGCGGTCGAGAGCGACCACATGCCCGTCCCCGAGGTCGTGCGGCGCTCGCGATCCCGCTCGGGGGCGATCGTGCGGGCTGCCAAGGACGTCGGCGAGGCGCTCGACGTCAAGGCCCTGGCCACGTTCACCCAGACCGGCGAGACCGCCCGCCGGCTGTCCTCCCTGCACCCCCACCAGCCGCTGCTGGCCTTCACCGTCGATGCGCGGGTGCGCAGTCAGCTGGCCCTGTCCTGGGGGGTGGAGACCTTCCTCGTCCCGGAGGTCGCGCACACCGACGACATGGTCGCCCAGGTCGACTTCTCGCTGCTGTCCATCGGCCGGCTCAAGGTCGGCGACCGGGTCGTGGTCGTGGCCGGCAGCCCGCCGAACACGGTGGGCTCGACGAACCTGATGCGCGTGCACGAGGTCGGGACCGACTCGTGAGCGGCGGTGGTGAGCACACGCAGGCGGCGGCGCTGATGTCGGTGCTGGTGCTGGAGGAGCGCGAGCCCGATCTGTTCGTCGGCAAGACCCCGGGCACGACGATGCAGCGGATCTTCGGCGGTCAGGTGGCCGGGCAGGCCCTCATGGCCGCGGCGAGCACCCTGCCCGAGGGCCGTGGGGTCCACTCGCTGCACTCGTACTTCCTGCGTCCGGGGGATCCGAACGAGGAGATCCGCTACGCGGTGGAGCGGATGCGCGACGGCCGGACGTTCAGCACCCGCCGGGTGGTGGCCTGGCAGCGCCGTGGGGAGAAGGACGTCGCGATCTTCGCCCTCACGGCCGACGCCTCGGCGGGGGAGCCCCCGTACGCGGAGCACTCGCTGCCCATGCCCGACGTGCCCGAGCCCGAGAGCCTGCCGACGTTCGTCGAGCTGCTGGCCGCCCGCGGCGAGGAGGCCCGGGCGGCGATGAGCATCGGTCTGGCCGTGGAGCAGCGGATGCTCGAGCACCCCTTCGACCGGCCACCGAAGGCCTACCCGGACACGAAGTCCTGGATCTGGATGCGGGTCGCCGGCGAGCTCCCCGACGACCAGGCGGTGCACGGCGCCGCGCTTACCTTCGCCAGCGACCTCAGCCTGCTGGGCGCCGGGACGGCACGCATGGGCGGGGGCTGGGGCCGGACCGCGGGTTCCAGCCTCGATCACGCCGTGTGGTTCCACCAGCCGGTGCGGGCCGACGAGTGGTTCCTCTACGAGACCGACAGCCCGGCGGCCTCGCACGGGCGGGCGCTGTGCTTCGGGCAGGTCTGGGCCCAGGACGGCACCCACATCGCGACGGTCTCGCAGCAGGGCCTCATCCGCTCGCTGCGGTCCTGAGACCGCCCGCCGCGGCGTAGCCCGGCTACGCCCTGGCGTAGTCGGCTACGCCGGGGGCAGATCCGCCTGGGCGGCCGCCTGCGTCGCCGTCTCGTCCTGCGCCGCGGGCGCCTCGACGGGCGGAAGGGCCTCGACGGGCACGTCGGCGGGGGAGCCCGCCCCGGCCCCGTCGTCGTCCGCCGGCCGCTGTGCCGCCTCATCCTGTGCCGCCGCCTCCTTGGCCGCCGCCTCCTCGGCGGCGGCCCGGGAGTGCTCCTCAGCCCGGGCGGCCGCCTCGCGGGCGCGCTCGGCCGCCTGATCGGCGAAGTCGGCGGCGAGCCAGTCGTGGTTCTCCCGGAGCAGCGCCCACACCCGCTCGACGTGCGCCCGCGTGGTGGTGGGCGCGCCGACGGCGACGCGCAGCACCACGGAGCCGCGCACGGTGGTGTGGGTCAGGAAGACCTCGCCGCCGTCGTTGAGCCGCTCGAGCAGGGTCATCGTGGCGACGTCGGCGTCCACCCCGGACGGCCAGCGCGGCGTGAGGCAGACCAGCGACAGCGGGTGCGGGCGCAGGACGTCGAACCGTTCGTCGTCCTCGGCCCACCTGGCGAGCTCCTGGGCGAGGGCGACGGTGCCGCGGATGTGGTCGCGCAGCCCCTCGGCGCCGTACCAGCGCAGCACGAACCACAGCTTCAGCGCGCGGAACCGGCGGCCCAGGGGGATCTGCCAGTCGCGGTAGTCGACGACGGTGCCGGCGTCGGTGGCGGCGTTGCGCAGGTACTCGGGGAGGATCGCCAGCGCCCCGGTGAGGACGGCGCGGTCGGCGACCCAGAAGAGGGTGGCGTCGAAGCCGGTGAGCAACCACTTGTGCGCGTCGGTGGTGTAGCTGTCGGCCCACTCCACGCCGTCCTGCAGGCCGCGCAGCTCCGGGACGATCCCGCTGACGCCGGCGTAGGCCGCGTCGACGTGCAGCCAGGCGCCGTGCTTCTGGCAGATCGGGCCGATGGCCGCCAGCGGGTCGACGGCGGTGGTGGACGTGCTCCCCACGGTGGCGCAGACCAGCACGGGTGTGTAGCCGCGGGCCACGTCGCGCTCCATGCGGGCGGCGAGCGCGCCGGGGTTCATCGCCAGGTCGCCGTCGACCTCGACGATGCGGACGGCGTCGCTGCCCAGGCCGGCGATGCGGACGGCCTTCTCCATGGAGGAGTGGGTCTCGGCGGAGACGTAGACGGTCACGCGCTCGGGCTCCACGCCGCCGCGCACCGTGGCGCCGCCACTGGCCCGGTGGAGGGCGGCGAGCAGTGCGACGAGGTTGGCGCCGGAGCTGGAGTCCTGGACGATGCCGCCGCCGGTGCCGGTGGAGCGGAAGGACCCGGGCAGGCCGAGGAGGTCGGCGAACCAGTCCATGACGTGCTGCTCGAGTTCGGTGGCGGCGGGGCTGGTCACCCAGGACATGCCCTGGACCCCGAGGCCGGCGGAGACGAGGTCGCCGAGGACCGAGGGGCCGGAGGTGTTCGCCGGGAAGTAGCCGAAGAAGCCGGGGTGCTGCCAGTGGGTGAGACCAGGTACGACGACGCGGTCGAGGTCCCCGAGGACGTCGGCGAAGGGCTCGCCCTGCTCCGGGGGAGCCGTGGGCAGGGCCGCCCGCACGTCACCCGGGGCCACCGTCGACCGCACCGGCAGCGAGCCGACCCGCGTCCAGTAGTCGGCGATCCAGTCCACGACCTCGTGGCCGTGCTGCCGGAACTGCTCGGGAGTCATGTGCGGTGCAGGCTTGATCTCCGACGGGTCACTCACGGGACTCACCGTAGGTGGTGCCCCATCGCGAGCCGCCGGAGGCGGTGTCGTGACGAGCGGGGCCCGGAGGGACGCTCCTACGGATGTCAAGCCATGGCGAGGCCTGCTTCGAGGTGCCGGTAGAGCTGGCGGCTGA
>JBELIQ010000046.1:0-15126 GCA_042090795.1 Blastococcus sp.
ACCGACTACCAACTCAGCAGAGTTGAGCCGGCCACGCCACCCTCACAGTCCCCGACGAGCGGACAGACCGGCAGCCGAAGACGCTGGAACGCAAGCCGCCCCGCGAGGCCGGTCACCGGAGCGGGGGCCGGAGGCTCCCCGAGGGGGATCCGGAGAAGGGCTCAACGCAGGTCGGGAACGGCACGTGGCCGCGGTGTCGTCCGGAGGACGACAGTCACAGGGCACGGCACGTGGCCGCGGTGTCGTCCGGGGGACGACGAATCACATGGCGCGGCGGCGACGACGCATGGCGAGCTCGTCGTCGGCGGAGGCCATCGGCGCGCCGTCGAGGCGCTCGGCGGGCAGCTCGGCCAGCTCACCGGAGAGCTCGCGCAGCGCGCCGGAGACGGCGATGCCGAACACGCCCTGACCGCCGGCCAGCAGGTCGACGACCTCCTCGGCGGAGGTGCACTCGTAGACCGTGGCGCCGTCGGAGAAGAGCGTGACGTTGGCGAGGTCCTTGATGCCGCGGTTGCGCAGGTGGTCGACGGCCTTGCGGATGTTCTGCAGGGAGACGCCGGTGTCCAGGAGCCGCTTCACGACCTTGAGGACGAGGATGTCGCGGAAGGAGTACAGCCGCTGCGTCCCCGAGCCGGTGGCGCTGCGGACGGACGGGGCGACGAGTCCGGTACGGGCCCAGTAGTCGAGCTGCCGGTAGGTGATGCCCGCAGCGGCACAGGCGGTCGGGCCGCGGTAGCCCACGAGGTCGGTGTCCACCTCGTCGTACGCGGGAGCCCCGACTGCGGCGTCGCTGAAGAGCTGACCCTGGGAGCCCTTGTCCTGGTCGCTCACGTCGGCGTCCTCCTCTGTCCCGGTCCGTTCGCACGGACCGGGTCGACGGCTTGCCACTCCTGATCGCCGGGTCCGGACCGAGCCCGTCGACCTCAGGTGTCACACCGTTGTTGTTCGCCGACCGTAAGCCGGGCCCGGGGGCCGGTCAACTGAGCGGGACGGCGTGTCGCGCCGGTCATCATTTCGAGTGGAGGACACCCGGGGCGCTGCCGATCATCAGATCTTGCCGAGGACGTTGCAGCTGGGACTGGTGGGGCGTCCCGTTACCTACGCGGGGCCGCCGGACCCTCCGCCCGATCCCGAGCCGGCGCCGAAGTCCTCCGGGGAGATCTGGTCGAGGAACTCGCGGAACTTCTCGACCTCGTCCTCCTGCTCGTCGGGGATCTCTATCCCCACCTCGTCGAGCAGCTCGTCGGCGCCGAAGATCGGTGCCCCGGTCCGGACCGCCAGCGCCACCGCGTCCGACGGCCGGGCGCTGACCACCCGCTCCTCGCCGAGGAGGAGCTCGGCGATGTAGATGCCGTCGCGCATCTCGGTGATGTGCACGGCCTCGAGCTCGGCGCCGAGGGCGGTGATGACCTCGCGGAGCAGGTCGTGCGTCATCGGCCGCGCCGGACGGACGCCCTGCTGCTCGAACGCGATGGCCGCGGCCTCGACCGCACCGATCCAGATCGGCAGGTAGCGCTCCCCCTGCGTCTCCTTCAGCAGCAGGATCGGCTGGTTGCCGGGCAGCTCGACGCGGACGCCGACGACTCGAAGCTCCTGCACGGTACGGCTCCCTCGGCTGCGTGCCCGGCCGGAGCGACGACGTCGTCCGGCGGCGGGCGTGTGGTGGCGGTATCGGTCGGCGGTCGGGGACAGCGACACGTCCACGGTACGCGGGGTCAGGGCCGCAGGAGATCCCGGAGCCGCGCCTCCAGCAGCGCGGTGTGCAGCTGCGCGGACAGCCCGGCCAGTTCGCGCAGCTTCTCGGTGGCCCGCGCCCGGGCCTCCTCGGACCGCGCGCGCAGGACCGGTGCGACGAGCTGCTCCACCAGGCCGGCCTCGCGCTCCACCCCGGTGCGGTAGACCCGCAGGTGGCGCGGCTCGATGCCGTGCCGGGCGAGGCCGGCGGCGGCCCGGGCGACGGCGAGGTCGGACACCGGGTGCCGGCCCTCGGCGTCGGTCGCCAGGAGGCCGAACTGCACGCAGTCGGCCAGCTGCTCGGGCTCCAGGCCCGCGGCCCGTGCGAACTGGTCAGGGGTCAGGGGCGCCGCCTCGCCGTTCCCGTCCCCCGGCGCGGGCGGGGGCACGGTCGCCGGCGCAGCGGTGCCCGGGATCGGCTCCCCGCGGTCCAGCGCCTCGAGGTGGTCCTTGATGACCCGGAGCGGCAGGTAGTGGTCGCGCTGCGCGCTCAGCACGTACCGCAGCCGGCTGACGTCGGCCCGGGAGAACTTGCGGTACCCCGACGGCGTGCGCTGCGGGTGGACCAGGTCCTCGGACTCGAGGTAGCGGATCTTGCTGATCGTCACGTCGGGGAAGTCGTCGCGCAGCACCGCGAGCACCTCGCCGATGGTGAGGCGCGGTGTGTGCTGGTCGCCGGCGTCCCCGGGCGCGTTCTCGCGCTCGGGCACCGCGGTCATGCCTTAGCGAGCAGCCGGCTCGCCGGTCCGCGGACCGGTCAGGTAGACGAGGCGGAACTTGCCGATCTGCACCTCGTCGCCGCCGGCCAGGTTGGCGACGTCGACCGGCTCGCGGTTGACGTAGGTGCCGTTGAGGCTGCCGACGTCGTGCACCGAGAACCCGCCGCCCTCGCGGTGGAACTCGACGTGCCGGCGGCTGACGGTGACGTCGTCGAGGAAGATGTCGCTGTCGGGGTGGCGCCCGGCGGTCGTGACGTCCTGGTCGAGCAGGAACCGGCTGCCCGCGTTCGGGCCGCGCTTGACCACGAGCAGTGCGGAGCCCGCGGGCAGGGACTCGACGGCGCCGGCGTGGGCGTCGGCGGGCGACTCGGGCGTCGCCTCCGGCTGCTCGCCGGAGTCCTCTCCCCCGACCTTGGGGATCACGCTGGTCGACTCACCGATCCGCTCCGGGGGGAGCGCCGAGCCGCACTGCGCGCAGAAGCGACTGCCCTCGGGGTTCTCGTGTCCACATCGAGTGCAGTGCACGTTGCGTCTCCTCCGGTACGAGGGGCGTCGCCGCGGGCCTTGAGAGGCCGCGGGCGGCCGGCGGTCGACGGGCCGGCCGGCCCGTCGTGTGTCGGCCACCGCGGATGCGGCGGGCCGTGGTCATGGAACCAGCGGTCGACCCGAGGGTCAACCGCACGTGCAGCGTCGGGGCGGGGAGCTGCGTGGCTGGTCACCGACGACTCCGTGCCCCATCGCGATCATAGTGAGCGGCGGGTGTTCCGGCCCCGCAGGCGGGGCCGTCAGGACCCGTCGACGAGAGCCTGGTACGCGTCGGCGTCCAGCAGCGCACCGATGGGGTCGCCGCCCTCACCGGGCACGCTGATCTCCACCAGCCAGCCCGTTCCGTAGGGATCGGCGTTGATCGTCTCCGGGGCATCGGTCAAGGCCTCGTTGACCGCGGCCACGACGCCGGCGACGGGGGCGTAGACGTCGGACACGGACTTGGTGGACTCCACCTCGCCGATGGGCGTCCCCGGGGTCACCTCGTCGCCGACGGCGGGCAGCTGCACGAAGACGATGTCGCCGAGGGCGTCCTGTGCGTGGTCGGTGATGCCGACGCGCACGACGGTCGACGTGCCGTCGGTCCCCTGCACCAGCGCCCACTCGTGCTGGTCGGTGTAACGGCGGTCGTCAGGCGTACTCATGCAGCAAGTCTCCATTGGGGTGACGGCCTCCCTGCAGGGCCCCGCGACGAGCATGCGTGCCGCGAGGGGCAGGGAGGACCTTCTTCAGTCGTCGGCGTCCGGCGAAGCGTATTGAGCCGGTGGCAGCGGTCGCAACGCGTCGACGAGCAGATCGGGGACCTGCTCGACGGCGACGGACCCACCGCGGGTCCCGATGTGCTGCACCACTCCGCCGGGGATGTTGAGGGCGGTCTCCATGTCCTGGGGCGAGCCGAGCACGAGTACCTCGTAGGGAGCGGTGATCGGCCGGCCGTCGATCAGCAGCGCGCCGGGGGCGCCGGTGACGGCGGTGGTCAGCCCCACGCGCACGCCGTCGAACTGCATCGTCTCCGCCCCGGCACCGCGCAGCTCCTGGATCACGTCGACCAGGTCGGTGACCCGCAGCTCGTCGTCCGGGTCCCGCACCGTCATCCTCAGCCCCGGGCCCTGGGCGGGGGCGGTGCCGTTGAGGACGGCGAGCGAGGCCGCCCGGGTCCGCGCCTCCTCGAGCGCGGAAGCGCTCTCGCTGTCGGAGCTGGTGAGCCCCCGCAGGGTGCTGCGCTCGTCGGCGATCAGCTCGCGCAGCCGACTCCCCCGGGAGCTGACCTCGTCGACGATCCGCACGAGGTCCTCCTCCCGGGCTCCCGCGAGCATCTGGTCGTCGCCGGAGTTGCGCACCTGCACGGTGAAGGCGAAACCGAGCAGCAGGGTCAGGATGCCGATCAGGACGGCGGCCGGACGATCGCGGCGGCGCGGGGGCGCGGGAGCCCGCGCGGCGGTGCCACCGGACCCCGGCGCGACCGGGGACTCCCCCGCGGCCGGGGTCTGTTCCGCAACGGGGGTCTGTTCCGCGACCGGGGTGTCCTGCGCGGCCGTCGTCTCCCCCGCGGCCGGGGCCTGTTCCGCGGCCGAAGGTTCTGCCTCGGTCGGCGGTCGTTCCGCGGCCGACGGCTCGACCGGCTCCGGGTCGGTGTTCATGCCCGGAAGACGTGCCGCCGGATGGCCGCGGCGTTGCCGAAGATGCGGATGCCGAGCACCACGACGACGGCGGTGGACAGCTGCGCGCCGACCCCCAGCTGGTCGCCGAGGAAGACGATGAGGGCCGCGACGACGACGTTCGACACGAACGAGATGACGAAGACCTTCGCGTCGAAGATGCCGTCGAGGCGGGCGCGGAAGCCGCCGAACACCGCGTCCAGCGCCGCCACCACCGCGATGGGCAGGTAGGGCTGCAGCCCCAGCGGAACCGTGGGATCGAGCAGCAGGCCCAACAGGACACCGGCCACCAGGCCGAGGATCGGGATCACGGGTCAGTCTCCGGTCGCGGGGGCGTTCGGCGGCGGGTCGTCCGCCTCCGGCACCGGCCGCGCGAAACGCAGCTCGGGGGTGCTGGCGGCGGGCAGGCGCAGGTCGTCCTCGGCCCCGAAGTCGAAGCCCAGCCCGAAGGATTCCTCGACGAGCGCCAGCGCACCCACCTCGGGGCTGGCGAGGAATCCGCTGCGGAGGGTCTCGGGGTCGCCGATGGCGCTCACCTCGTAGGGGTTGGTCACCGGTTGGAAGTCGACCAGCACGGCCTCGCCCGCGAACCGGATCGCGCTGGTGGGGCCCAGGCGCTGGCCGTTGATGCTGATCGCCTCGGCCCCGGCGGCCCACAGTGCGTTGACCACGAGCTGGAGGTCGCCGTCGCGCACCCTCCCCCGGACGTCGGCCTCCGTGCCGCCGCCGACGGGGTCGTCGTCCGCGTCGGACCCGGCATTGGCCAGCGTGACCAGCAGGCCCGGTCCGTCCACCGGGACCGCGGCCGCACCCGCCTCGGCGCGGGCCAGCTCGTCGAGGGCGCGCTGACCGGTCGTGGAGGACGCGAGCAGCTCGTCGCGGGCCCGGGTGACCTGGGCCCGCAGCTCCTCCAGCTCGCCGGCCAGCTCGTCGCTGGCCTCGGACTCGGTGCGGATGTCGGCGACGAGGGCCGCGCGGATCTCCTGCCGGCCCTGCACCCGGGCGGCGGCCTGGTCGTAGGTGACCGCGGCGAGCACGCCGGCGACCACCATGGTCAGCGCCACGAGCACCGCGCCGCGCCAGCGGGGTCCGGCGGTGGCCGGGCCGGCCGCCGCGCGGGCCTCGGCGGCCTGGGCGTAGGCGGGGTCCAGCGTCTCGGCGAGCACGTCGTCGAGCAGCGAGGCGCCCAGGGAGCGCTGACCGCCCGGGGGGTGGGCGGTCACGGCACCGCGCCCGCCGCGGGAGCGGCCCGTTCGGCGCGCACGATCCCGACGACCTGCACGACGTAGAAGACGCCGGCCAGCAGGTAGAGGGCGGTGCCCCAGATGGTGAACGCCCAGGCGAAGGGCTCGATGGCCGTGGCCAGCCAACCCGTCCCGTCCGCGAGCATCAGCCCCGGGAAGGCGTACAGGAGCAGGAACGTCGCGGCCTTGCCGAGGTAGTGGACCTGCAGCGGCGGGTAGCCGTACCGGCGCAGCACCAGCAGCCCGATGCCGAGGACGACCTCGCGGCCCAGGAGCAGCGCCACCATCCAGACCGGCGCGATGTCGCGGATCGCCAGGGCGACCAGCGTGCAGACGATGTAGAGCCGGTCGGCCGCCGGGTCCAGCAGGGCGCCGAGGCGGCTGCTCTGGTCCAGCCACCGGGCGAGCTTGCCGTCGGCCCAGTCGGTGATGCCCGAGATCATCAGGACGACGACCGCCCAGCCGTCGGCCTCGGGCCCCAGCAGCAGCCAGAGGAACAGCGGCACGCCCAGCAGGCGCAGCACCGAGAGCGCGTTGGGCAGCGTCCACACCCGGTCGGGGAGCTCGTCCCGCCCGACGGGGCCGGGACCCTGCGACGCCGTCGCCTCGGCCGATGGCCCGTTCGACGACGTCACGATCCCTCCAGCCCGGTGTTCACCCTGCGCAGAGGCTAGCCGAAGGACCCCCGTCCCCCTCACCGCTCGCACGCTCGCGGCGAGCCTCTGGACGAGGGCCGTTACGCCAGGACGGAGAGGGAGGTCGGAGCGGGTTCGTGGCCGAGCGGCTGCCGGTCGAAGGAGCCGGCGCCGTGGGTGATCGAGCGCAGCACGCCGGGGTAGCCGAGCAGCTCCACCTCGGGCACCTCGGCGTGGACCGTCGCCCGGTCGGCGTCCGGATCGGAGTCGCTGCCGGTTACCCGGGCCCGCCGCGAGGACAGGTCGCTCATCACGGCGCCGACGCAGTCCGTCGGCACCTGCACCGCCACCTCGCACCACGGCTCCAGCACGCGGGTGCCCGCGGCGGTGGCGAGCTCGCGGAGAGCCAGCGCGCCGGCCGCCTGGAAGGCCGCGTCCGAGGAGTCCACGGAGTGCGCCTTGCCGTCGACCAGGGTGACCCGGACGTCGACGACGGAGCGGTCCGCGCCCAGCCCGCGCTCGGCCTGCGCCCGGATGCCCTTCTCCACGCTGCCGTGGAACTGGGCGGGCACCGTCCCGCCGACGACGCGCTGCGCGAAGACGATCCCGCTGCCCGGCGGCCCCGGTTCCCCCTCCACGACGACGACGGCGTACTGCCCGTGCCCACCGGACTGCTTCACGTGCCGCGCCGTGACCCGCGCCGGCCCCGCCAGCGTCTCCACCAGTGGCACCCGCACCGGGACGGTGGCGACGGAGACGCCGTGCCGGCTGCGCAGCCGCTCCAGCAGCACCTCGGCGTGCGCGTCGCCGACGCACCACAGCAGCAGCTGCCCCGTGCCGGATCGGCGTTCCAGGCGGACGGTCGGGTCCTCGGCGACCAGCCGCGCCAGCGCCGTGGCCAGCCGGTCGTCGTCGCTGCGGGAGGAGGCCTCCACGGCCACCGGCAGCTGAGGGGTGGGCAGTGCCCACGGCGGGACGAGGAGAGGGTGGTCCGGGGAGGACAGCGTGTCCCCCGTCTCGGCGCTGGCGAGCCGGGCGATCGCGCAGATGTCGCCGGCGGGGCAGGCCGGGACGAGCCGCAGGGCCGACCCCAGGGGCGAGCTGACCGCACCGATGCGCTCGTCGACGTCGTGGTCGGGATGCCCGCGGTCGGCACCGCCGTGGCCGGAGACGTGCACCGCCATGTCCGGTCGCAACGTGCCGGAGAAGACGCGCACCAGTGACACCCTGCCCACGTACGGGTCGGTGGTCGTCTTCACGACCTCGGCGACCAGCGGCCCCTCTGCCTCGCAGGACACCGCCGGTGCCGGGGCGCCGTCCGGCGTGGTCACGGGCGGGCAGCCGTGCTCCCCGGGGCACGGGAAGCCGGCGACGACGAGCTCGAGCAGATCGGCGACGCCGATGCCGGCGGGCGGCGCAGCGCAGAGCACCGGGTGGAAGTGCCCGCGGGCGACGGCGGTCTCGAGGTCGGCGATCAGGTCCGACTGCACCAGCTGGTCGCCGGCGAGGTAGCGCTCCATGAGCTCCTCGTCCTCGCTCTCGCCGATGATGCCCTCGATCAGCTCGGCGCGGAGGCGGGCCGCGCCGCGCTCGCCGGCCGGTCCGCTCGCCGCGTCCGGGTCGAGCAGGGAGACCAGCTCGCGCACCGAGCCGTCGGCGGCCCGGTCGACCACGTGCACGGGGAAGACGCCCTCACCCAGGAGCGACTGGCACAGCCGCACGACTTCCTCGACGTCGGCCTGCGGCCGGTCGATCTGGGTCAGCACCACCGCGCGGGGCATGCCGACGGCTGCGCACTCCTGCCACAGCGCCACGGTGGCGGCGTCCACCCCGTTGACGGCGGAGACGACGAACAGCGCGGCGTCCGCCGCCCGCAACCCGGCGCGCAGCTCACCCACGAAGTCGGGGGCACCCGGGGTGTCCAGCAGTGTGATCCGGTGCCCGGCGTGCTCGACGGTCGCGACGCCCAGCGACACCGACCGCCGCTGCCGGATCTCGACGTCCTCGGTGTCCAGGCAGGTGGTGCCGTCCTCCACCCGGCCGGCGCGGGACAGCGCCCCGGTGGCCACCAGCAGCGCCTCGGCCAGCGTCGTCTTCCCGGCGCCGGTGTGGCCCACGAGCGCGACGTTGCGCACCAGCCCGGCCGCTCGTGGGGCGGGCGCGGCCACCGTCTCCTTCGCCATCGCCCCGGCTCAGCTCTGCGGACCGGGAACGTGCGGCAGGGTGTCCACGGCGACCTCCGGAGGTTCGAGTGTGGTCTGGCTCACAGCCTGCCCCGCCGTCGTGTCTGGATCAAGGGACCCCGGCACGCGCCCGCCGCGGTCTCCGCGAGGTCCGGGCACCCGCGCCGCCACGGTTATCCTTCGTGTTCACCCGGTCACCTCCGACGTCTGGACGCCCGTGATGACCACCAGCCGGATCCGGGACCTGCCCCCGGTGCCGCCCCCGACCGCTCCGGACCCGGCGCCCGCGGCCCGCCGGACCCGGCGGCGCGCTGTGTCCCGGGCCGTCACCGCCGCACTGCTGCTGCTCGCGACCGTGCCTGCGCTCGCGGGCCTGCTCGACCTCTGGCTCGACCGCGACGACCCGTACCTGCCGCTGGGCGACCACGCTCTCCTCACGCTCGCCGCCGATGCCGTGGGTCAGCACGAGGTGCTGCTCGGCGCCTACTCGCGGTTCGGCTGGTACCACCCCGGCCCGATGGGCGCCTACCTCATGGCCGGGCCGTACCGGCTCCTGGACGGTGCACCGCAGTCGCTGTCGGCGGGCATGCTCATGACCAGCGCCGTCGCCGCGGCCGCCTCGGTGTGGCTGGTCCGCCGGCGCGCCGGGCTCGTGACCGCGCTCTGGGCGCTCCTGGTGATCACCCTGACCGTCCAGCTCCTGGGCGGCGAGTTCCTCCGCGACCCCTGGAACCCCTACCTGCCGGTCCTGCCGCTCCTCACCGGCGTGCTCCTGTGCTGGACGGCGATCCGCGGCGACGCGTGGGCGCTGCCGCTCGCCGTCGTGCCGATGTCCCTGGCGGCCCAGAGCCACGTCGGCTACCTGCCGGCCGTCGGATCGGTGAGCGCGGTGCTGGCCGCCGGGCTGCTGGTCCGCGCCGTCCGGCGCGAGCGCAGGCGTCGCCGCGCGACGGAGGCCGCCGCGGATGACGGCGGGCAGCCGGTGCGGAACCCCAGGCGCTGGCTGTGGGCGAGCGTGATCGCGCTGGCCGTCGGAGTGCTGCTCTGGCTGCCGACCATCGTGCAGCAGGTCACCGGGAACCCCGGCAACGCCGGGGTGCTCTACGACCACCTGCTGCAGAGCACCCCCGAGGAGCCCGCCGGCCTCGCGGCGGGCCTGCGGACCGTCGCGGACGAGTTCGGCAGGCTCCCCGCCCACGTCGTGGGCGCGGGACTGCCCGCCGATGCGTTCTTCCTGCCCGAACGGTGGCCGCCGGCGGCCATCGCGGTCGGCATCCTCCTCTTCGTCGCCGCGTTGGCCGTCGCCGTCGGCCGACGGCGTGGGGACGTCCTGTGGCTGGGCGCCCTGACGCTGGCCCTCGCCGCCGCCGGCGTGGTGGCGACCGCCCGGGTCGACGGCGCACCCTTCCCGTACCTCGTGCAGTGGAGGTACGTCATCGGCATCCTCGTCTGGACCACGATCGGGCTCGGCCTCCTCCCGGAGCTCGCCGCCGCGGTCCGGCGGGTCACCGCACGGCCACGCCCCGTCCTGCGGCCGGAGATCGTGCTCGGTCTGCCGCTGGCGGCCGCGACGGCGGTCGCGGTGCTGCTGGCTGCGATCGGCGTGGCACGGGCCGACACGCCGGCGAGCGACGTCACCGGGGAGGCCGCCGCGCTCGGGCGCGCGGTGGTCGCGGACCTCGACCGGCTCGGCCTGACGTCCGGGGCCGACCGGCCCGTCGTCCGCGTCGACTTCGCCGGGACATCCCGGACCGACGTCTTCCTCGGCACGCCGGACCCCGGCACGGGGGTGGTGCTGGTGCTGGACCGCGCGGGCGTCGACGTCCAGGTGGACGACTTCTGGGCCATCCCGTTCGGCGAGCGCTACACCGAACGGGCGCACGAGGCCGGCTACGTGGCCACCGTGTCCTTCGCGGACGGGACGTCGCCACCGCCGGAGCCCTGGCAGGAGGTGCTCGCCGTGGGCCCCACCTACCAGGTCCACGGTGGGGTGCCGCCGGGCGAGTGAGACCCCGGCCATGACGGCTACCCTGCCTGCGGTTCCGCGCCCTACGACGACTGGACAGCTCCCGTGACCACCAGCCGGACCGGCGAAGGCTCCACGGCGGCCGCGGCCACGGCGGCCCCGTCCACGGCGACCCCGTCCATGGCGACCCCGTCCACGGCGACCGGGGACGACGCAGCCGGCACCACTCCCCCGGCCGGCACCACGCCCCCGGCCCGGCGGGGACCCGGCGTCCTCCTCGCGCTGCTGGCCGCCCTGCCGGCGCTCCTGGGGCTGGTGGCGCTCTGGCTGGACCGGGACGAGCCCTACGTCCCCTTCGGGGACCAGGCCATCCTGGCGCTCTCGGTGGACGCCGTCGGTGAGCACGAGGTCCTGCTGGGCGCCTATTCGCGCTTCGGCTGGTACCACCCCGGGCCGATGGCCACCTACCTGCTGGCCGGCGTCTACCGCGTGCTCGGCGGCGCGACGCAGGCGATGGCCGTCGGGACGCTGATCATCGCGGGCGTCGCCTCGGCGCTCGCGGTGTGGCTGGTCCACCGCCGCGCGGGCGCGCTGCCCGCGCTGTGGACCGTGCTGGTCCTGGCGATCAGCGTGCGCCTGCTCGGGGCGGGCTTCCTGTACGACTCGTGGAACCCGCTCCTGCCGGTGCTGCCGTTGCTGGCGGGGGTGCTCCTGTGCTGGACGGCGGTCCTCGGGCACGCCTGGGCGCTGCCGCTCGCCGTGGTGCCCATGTCGCTGGCCGTCCAGGCCCACATCGGCTACCTGCCGGCGGTCGGCGCGGCCGGCGCGGTCCTGGCGCTGGGCCTGCTGCTGCGCGCCGTCCGGCACCTGCGGCGCAGGAACTCCCCTGCGCCGGAGGGGCCCGACCGGCCACGGACCGGGCGCTGGCTGGTCGCGGTCCTCGCCGCCCTCGCCCTCGCGGCCCTGCTCTGGACACCGCCGATCGTCCAGCAGGTGACCGGATCGCCGGGCAACCTCGGCGAGCTCGCCGACTACCTGCGGAACGGCTCGACCGAGGAGCCGGCCGGCATCGGCGCCGGGCTCCGCGGGGTCGCGGACGAGTTCGGCAAGCTGCCGGCCTACCTGGTGGGAGCCGGTGCACCCAGCGAGCCCCTGCTGCCGGAGTCGTGGCCGCCGGTGGCCATCGCGGTCGGCGTGGCGCTGTTCGCCCTCGCTCTGGCCGACGGCGTCCGCCGCCGGCGCGAGGACGTCGTGTGGCTGGGCGTGCTGACCCTCGCCGTCGCCGCCGCCGGCGTGGCCGCCATCGCCCGCATCGACGGCCTCCCGTACACCTACCTGACGCGCTGGACGGTCGTCGTCGGCATCCTGGCCTGGACCACGGTGGGCATGAGCGCCCTCCCCGCGCTGCAGGCGCTGGCCGCCCGGTGGGCCGGACCACGCCGGGGCGGTGCGCTGCTGGCGGTCCCGCTCGCGGTCCTGGCGGCGGCCGCCGTCCTCGTCACCGGCCTCGGCACGGCCCGGGCGACGCCCCCCATGACCGACGTGACCGGGCAGATCGGCCGCCTCGAGGAGGCGGTCCTGGCCGATCTCGACCAGCGCGGGTTGCGCGCCGGCACCGACGAGCCGGTGGTGCGCGTCGACTTCCCGGGGACCACCCGTCCCGATGACCTGGTCGGGACCTTCTGGCCCGGCACGGGTCTGGTGCTGGAGCTCCACCTCGACGACGTGGACGTGCAGGTCTCCCCGTTCTGGCGCATGCCGTTCGGCGACCGCTACACCGACCGGGCGGACGACGCCGGGTACGTGGTCACGCTCGCCTACTCCGACGGGACCTCGCCACCACCGGAGCCGTGGCAGGAGATCCTGCTCGTCGACGGGGAGCTGCAGGTCTACGGCGGGGTTCCACCCGCCGGCTGACCGGGCCCGGAGGGACGTCCGGCCGGTCAGGGCGTGGCCGGGTGCGCCGTCCGGTTCTCGGCACGACGCCGGAGGTCGCGCACGCCGCGGCGGTGGACCAGCCCTCCGCCGGCGATCAGCAGGACGCCGGAGAGCAGGAACCCGATGTCCCAGCTCAGCGGTCCGCCGAGGTCGTCGCGCACGTGGTGGACGCCGAGGATCTGGTGGTCGACCAGCCCCTCGACGAGGTTGAACAGCCCCCAGCCGGCGACGACGAGTCCGAGGTGGAAGCTCCAGCTGGGGGCGATCCGCCCCTGCTGCCGGGCCACCAGCGCCGTCACCATCCCGGCGACCGCCGCAGCCCAGGCGCCCACGTGGAAGAACCCGTCGGCGACCGTGTTGGCCTCCAGCCCGGCGAGCGTGCCGGGATCGCGGCCCTCGACCGAGCTCGTCATGTGGTGCCACTGCAGGATCTGGTGCAGCACGATGCCGTCCACGAAGCCGCCGAAGCCGATGCCGTAGAGCAGCCCGGAGGCCCGCGAGGGCAGCCGCTCCCCCGCCCTCGCGCCTGTTGTCGCCATGCCGGACGGGCTACCCCGGCGCCGTCCCGTGCACCCGCCCCGCCGGAACCGGTTCGGCCATCCGTGACGGGACGACCCGCCGCCTCGGAGTCCGGTGGCTGCCGGAGGCCTTCGCTAACCTCCCTCCGGCCTCCTGCCCACGACGTCTGGACCTCCGAGTGACTCCCAGCTCCACGGGCGACCTGCTGCCGGTCGCCGCGCCCCCGGCCGACGAGGAGCCGGAGACGGGAGCGGGCCCGGTCGGCCGCCGGACCCGCCTGCTCGCCGGCGTCGCGCTGTTGCTGCTCGCCGCGCTGCCCGCAGCGTTCGGCCTGGTCGCCCTGGCGCTGGACGCGGAGCCGGCCCTCCCCCTCGGGGACCACGCCCTCCTGGCGCTGACCGTCGACGGCGTCGGCCGGCACGAGGTGCTGCTCGGCCCCTACTCACGCTTCGGCTGGTACCACCCCGGGCCGATGGCGGCCTACCTGCTGGCCGTCCCCTACCGCCTGCTGGACGGCGCGCCGGGGGCCCTGACCGTGGGCGCGCTGGTGATCGGCGGGATCGCCGCGGTGTCGGCGGTGGCCGTGGTCAGGCGCCGGGGCGGGCTCCTGGTCGCCGTCTGGGCGGTCCTGGTGGTCGGCGTGGCCGTCCGCCTGCTGGGCGACGAGTTCCTGCGCGAGTTCTGGAACCCCTTCCTGCCGGTGCTGCCGTTCCTGGCGGGCGTGCTGCTGTGCTGGACGGCGATCCGCGGCGACGCCTGGGCCCTGCCGCTGGCGGTGGTGCCGATGTCATTGGCCGTCCAGTCCCACATCGGCTACGTGCCGGCGGTGGGCGCCGTCGGGGCCGTGCTCGTCGGCGGACTCCTGCTGCGGGCGGTCCGGCGGGCCCGGGACCGGGACCGGGAGGACGGCGCCCTGGTGGAGCAGCCCTCCCGCCGTCCGCGCCGGTGGCTCGGCGCGACCGTCGCCGCCGTCGGCGTCGGGGTGTTCCTCTGGCTGCCGCCGATCGTGCAGCAGCTGACGAGGACCCCCGGCAATGTCGGAGTGCTGCTCGACTACCTGCGGGACGGCTCGTCCGGCGCGTCCATCCCCCTGTCCACCGCGATCCGGGCGGTCGCGGACGAGTTCGGCAAACTCCCCGCCTACGCGGTGGGAGCCGACGTCCCCGGCCGCCTGCTCCTGCCCGACCTCGTCCCCCCGTGGGCCATCGCCGTCGGTCTCGCCCTGTTCGTCGCCGCGCTGGCCAACGGGGTGCGCCGCCGCAGCGCGGACGTCCTGTGGCTCGGCGCGCTGACGCTGGCCGTCGGCGCGGCGGGGGTGGCGGCCCTCGCCCGGGTCGAGGGCCTGCCGTTCCCGTACCTCACGGAGTGGACGGCCGTCGTCGGCGTCCTGGCCTGGATCACCGTCGGGCTGAGCCTGCTCCCCGAACTCGTGACGGCGCTCGGGCGCCGCGTCGGGGACCGGTCGCGGCGGTGGCCGTGGGCGGGTGCGGCGGTCGGGGTGCCGCTGGCGGCGCTGGCGACGGCGGCCGCGCTGGTGACCGGCATCGGCACCGCGGGAGCGGATCCCGCACAGCCCGACGTGCGCCGGCTCGAGCAGGCGGTCCTGGCCGATCTGGACCGGCTCGGGCTCCGAACGGTCCCCGACCCGCCCGTCGTCCGCGTCGACTTCGCCGGGACCACGCGGCCCGACTTCGGGGGCACGTTCACCCCCGGCGCGGGACTGGTGCTGCAGCTGCACCAGGAGGGGGTCGACGTCCAGGTGTCCGACTTCTGGCGCATCCCGTTCGGGGAGCGCTACACCGAGCGGGCCGAGGACGCCGGCTACGTGGCCACGCTCGCCTACTCCGACGGCACCTCCCCCGCGCCGCAGCCGTGGCAGCAGGTGCTCGCGGTCGCCGGTGACTTCGAGATCCGCGGCGGGGTGCCGCCCCAGGACTGACTGTGAGGCTGGCCGGGTCGGTCCATCGGTGATGGGCTGACAGTC
>JBELIQ010000024.1:0-42539 GCA_042090795.1 Blastococcus sp.
GGCCCGGGCGCGGGTGCGTGCTGCGGGGGGCTGGGGGTCCTTTCGACGGTGGGCGGGGGTGGTGGGACCGCCCACCACCCCGGCCGACGCACTTCTGCTGTTCGCTCCACCGGAGGGGGACGCGTGCTGGACACCGAGGCGCTGCCGGGGCTGGGCCGCGCCGAGCGCGTGCAGGCCGTCGACGCCTGGCTCGCCGGGCTGCTGGACGACGCCGTCGCCGGCACCCCGCCGCCGTTGCCGCGGCGGGGCGGCGCCCCTCCCCGGACGGGCACCGAGGGGCTGGCGCTGATGGCCGTGGGCAGCCTGGGCCGCCGGGAGCTCCCGCCCTACGGCGACCTGGACCTGGTGCTGGTCCACGACGGCCGCCCCGAGATCGCCGCCGTCGCCGATGCGCTCTGGTACCCCGTCTGGGACGCCGGGCTGCGGCTGGACCACTCGGTGCGCTCGGTGGCCGAGGCCGTGTCGGTCGCCTCCAGCGACGTCAAGGCCGGGCTCGGGCTGCTGGACGCCCGGCTCGTGGCCGGCGACGCGGAGCTGGCCGGCCGGCTGCGCACCGCCACGCTGAGCAGCTGGCGGCAGACGGGCTCCCGGCTGCTGCCTGCGCTGCGCGACCTGCGCCGCGGGCGCGCGCGCCAGGTCGGCGAGCTGGCGTTCCTGCTCGAGCCCGACCTCAAGGAGGCCTACGGCGGGCTGCGCGAGGGCCAGGTGCTGCGGGCCGTGGCCGCCGCCCAGCTCGCCGACGAGCCCACGTCGGAGGTCGAGGCCGCCTACTCCTTCCTGCTCGACGTGCGCGACGAGCTCCGGCGGCGCAGCGGCCGGCCCACCGACGTCCTGGTGCGCCAGGAGCAGCGGCCCGTCGCCGTCGCCCTCGACCTGGCCGGGGAGGACGCGCTGCTGCGCGAGGTGAGCCTGGCCGGGCGGCGGCTGGCCTTCGTCGCCGACGAGACGTGGCGGCGCGTCGAGACGGCTCTCGTCCGGCCGCCGCGGAGCCGGTACCGGCGGGTGCGCCGCGAGCCGTTGGCCGAGGGCGTCGTCCGCCAGGGCGACGAGGTCGTCCTCGCCCGCGATGCCCGTCCGGCCGCGGACCCCGGACTGCTCCTGCGGGCGGCGGCCGCCGCGGCCCGCGTGGACCTGCTGCTGTCGCCCTACACGCTCAAGGTGCTCGCGGTGCACAGCCAGCAGCTGCCCGAGCCGTGGCCGCCGGAGGTGCGCTGGTCGTTCCTCCGCCTGCTGGCCAGCGGGCGCTCGGCCGTCCCGGTGCTGGAGCAGCTGGACCAGGAAGGCCTGCTGTCCCGCCTCATCCCGGAGTGGGACCGCGTCCGTTCGCTGCCGCAGCGGCATCCGTGGCACCGGTTCACCGTGGACCGCCACCTGGTCGAGGCCGCGGCCGCCGCGGCCGAGCTGACCCGGGACGTCGACCGCCCCGACCTGCTGCTGGTGGCCGCGCTGCTGCACGACATCGGCAAGGGCTGGCCCGGCGACCACAGCGAGGTGGGCGAGCCGATCGCCGCCGCGATCGCGACCCGCATGGGCTTCGCCGAGCCCGACGTCGCGGTGATCGCCACGCTGGTGCGCCACCACCTGCTGCTCCCCGCGACCGCGACCCGCCGCGACATCGACGACCCCGCGACGATCGACCGGGTGGCGGCCACCATCGGCGCCGACGCCGCCGTCCTCCATCTCCTCCACGCGCTGGCGCAGGCCGACGGCGCTGCCACCAGCGCCTCGGCGTGGTCGCCGTGGAAAGCCCATCTGGTGGCGGCGCTGGTGGCCCGGGTCCAGGGCAAGCTCGCGGGGGCGCCCACCGGCGAGGCCAGCCCGGTGCTGCACCCGGTCACCGCGCAGGCGACCGCCACCATGCCGGACGTCCCCGGGGGAGCCGGTCCGGTGACCGTCGGGATCGAGGACGTCGCCGACGGCCAGCAGGTGACCATCGGAGCACCCGACCGGCCGGGTCTGCTGAGCACCTGCGCCGGCGTGCTCGCGCTCAACCAGCTGGACGTGCGGGCGGCGAAGATCACCGTGGCGGACTCCTACGCCGTCAGCGTGTTCGCGGTCCGCCCCCGGTTCGGCCGCGCCCCCGTCCCCGAGATCCTGGCCGACGGCGTGCGCGCCGCGCTGGAGGGCAGCCTGCCGCTGGCCGACCGCCTCCGGCAGCGGGAGGCCGACTACCGCGAGGACGGCGTGCGGTCCGCGCCGCCGCGGATCTCCTGGCACAACAGTGAGGTCAGCGGCGCCGCCACCGGCATCGTCGAGGTGCGGGCGGGTGACCGCTCCGGGCTGCTGTACCGGCTGACCGCGGCGATCGCGCGGGAGGGGCTCGACGTCACCTCGGCCCGCATCGAGACCCTCGGTGCGGACGCCGTCGACTGCTTCTACGTGTGCAACCCCTCGGGCGACCCGGTGGACCCGGAGCAGCGGCAGCGGGTGGATGCGGCGCTGGTGGGGGCGATGAGCCCGGCGGTGGAGGCGCCCCGGACCCTGGCCCCCTGACCCGGCCCTGACCCGCGCGTCGGCGACACGCCGGCGCGCTTCCGGAAACCTGTCGGTGGCCCGTGCGACGGTCGGCACCGAGCGGGACGGAACGGTCCCACCAGGGGGAGGAGACGGCGTGGAGAGCCAGATCTGGCACTGCTCCGACTGCGGCGACGAGCGCGAGTTCGTGCAGCCGTCGTGCATCGACGGGCACACCGAGGACGGTGGGCTGTGCCCGGAGTGGGCCTGCGTCGACTGCGGTGCCGCGCTGGTGACCGGCGTCCCCGTCGGAGAGCTCGTCGGGTCGGGCCTGACGCACGCCGCCTAGTCCGTCGATACCCTCGGGGCGGACGGCGCGACGTGTCTCGCGCCCGTGACTGCTGAGGACGTGTTGTGTTCGAGACCCTCTCCGACCGCCTGGACAAGGTCTTCACCGGCCTGCGGGGCAAGGGTCGGCTGACCGACGCCGACATCGACGCCACCGCGCGCGAGATCCGCATCGCGCTGCTCGAGGCCGACGTCGCCCTGCCCGTGGTCCGCTCCTTCATCGACGCGGTGAAGGAGCGCGCCCGGGGCGCCGACGTCTCCCAGGCGCTGAACCCGGCGCAGCAGGTCATCAAGATCGTCAACGAGGAGCTCGTCGGGATCCTCGGCGGCGAGACCCGCCGCATCCGGCTGGCCAAGCAGTCGCCGACGGTGATCATGCTGGCCGGTCTCCAGGGCGCCGGTAAGACCACGCTCGCCGGCAAGCTCGGCCGCTGGCTCAAGGAGCAGGGGCACACGCCCCTGCTCGTGGCCTGCGACCTGCAGCGCCCCAACGCGGTCAACCAGCTGTCCATCGTCGCCGGCCAGGCCGGTGTCGACGTCTACGCCCCCGAACCGGGCAACGGCGTGGGCAACCCGGTGCAGGTCGCCCGCGACTCGATCGACCACGCCCGCCGCACGATGCACGACGTCGTCGTCGTCGACACCGCCGGCCGGCTGGGTATCGACGCGGAGCTGATGCAGCAGGCCGCGGACATCCGCGACGCCGTGCAGCCGGACGAGACCCTGTTCGTCGTCGACGCGATGATCGGCCAGGACGCCGTGACCACGGCGCAGGCTTTCCAGGACGGGGTCGGCTTCAGCGGTGTCGTCCTCACCAAGCTCGACGGCGACGCCCGCGGTGGTGCGGCGCTGTCCGTCCGGCACGTGACCGGGCAGCCGATCATGTTCGCCTCCACCGGCGAGAAGCTGACCGACTTCGACGTCTTCCACCCCGAGCGGATGGCCTCGCGCATCCTCGGCATGGGCGACGTCCTCACGCTGATCGAGCAGGCCGAGAAAACCTTCGACGCCGATCAGGCCGAGCGCATCGCCGGCAAGCTCGCCTCCCGCGAGGGCTTCACCCTCGAGGACTTCCTCGAGCAGATGCTGGCCATCCGCAAGATGGGGCCGATCGCCAACCTGCTCGGCATGCTGCCCGGTGCCGGGCAGATGAAGGAGCAGCTCAAGCAGGTCGACGACCGCGACCTGGACCGGACGACGGCGATCATCCGGTCGATGACGCCGCAGGAACGGGTCAACTCCAAGATCATCAATGCCTCGCGGCGGGTGCGCATCGCCAACGGCTCCGGCGTCACCGTCAGCGAGGTCAACAGCCTGCTGGAGCGCTTCGCGCAGGCGCAGAAGATGATGGGCCAGATGGCCGGCAGCATGGGCATGCCCGGCATGGGGCCGATGTCGAAGAAGGCCCGCGGCCGGCAGATGCAGGCGCAGTCCAAGAAGGGCAAGAAGGGCAAGGGCGGCAAGGGCAAGGGCGGTCCCGCCCGCCGGCCGGTCGGGGCCCCGGGGCTCCCGCCGGGCGCCGGCAACCCCTTCGGCGGCCTCCCCGGTGGGATGCCGAACCTGCCCCCGGGGCAGGGGATGCCCGACCTCACGAAGCTGAACTTCGACCAGTTCAAGGACGGCAACGGGCGGTGAGCGCTCTGCTGCCCCCGCTGCACCTGTCCGGTGTGGTGCTGCCCCTCGGTGAGCACCGCGACGTCTGGGTTCGCGAGGGCCGGTTCACCTTCGAGCCCGTGCCGGGTGCGGAGACGGTGAGCCGCGGCGGCTGGCTGGTCCCCGGGCTGGTCGACGCCCACTGCCACGTCGGGATCGTCCGTGGCGGCGGGCACGCCGAGGACCTCGGCCAGGCGCGGGCCCAGGCGATCACCGAGCGCGAGGCCGGGGTGCTGGCGCTGCGCGACTGCGGATCGCCGGTGGACACCCGGGCGCTGGACGGCGACCCGGACCTGCCGACGATCATCCGCGCCGGCCGGCACATCGCCCGCACCCGCCGGTACATCCCGGGCCTGGGTGTCGAGATCGAGCCCGAGGACCTGGTCGAGCAGACCCGCGTGCAGGCCCGGCGCGGCGACGGCTGGGTCAAGCTGGTGGGGGACTGGATCGACCGCGGGGTCGGCGACCTCGCACCCGAGTGGCCCGCCGACGTCGTGGCGGCGGCCATCGCGGCGGCCCACGAGGAGGGCGCCCGGGTCACGGCGCACACCTTCGGCACCGACGCGCTGCCCGCGCTCATCGCGGCCGGCATCGACTGCATCGAGCACGGCACCGGGCTGACCGAGGAACTCATCGGCGAGATGGCCGCCCGGGGCACGGCCGTCGTCCCGACGCTGGTCAACGTGGAGAACTTCCCCGGCTTCGCCGCGGCGGGGGAGAAGAAGTTCCCGGAGTACGCGAGCACGATGCGGCGGCTGTACGCGAACTCCGGCGCCGTCGTGCGGGCCGCGTTCGAGGCCGGTGTGCCCGTGTTCGCCGGCACCGACGCCGGCGGCGGCATCGACCACGGTGTCATCGCCGACGAAATCCGCGCCCTGTGCGAGGCGGGCATCCCCGCCGAGGACGCCCTGGCCGCCGGATCCTGGCAGGCGCGCGAATGGCTGGGGCTGCGCGGCATCGAGGAGGGCGCGGTCGCCGACGTCGTCGTCTACGCGAACGACCCGCGCGCCGACCTGGACACGCTGCAGTCGCCGCAGCGGACGGTGCTGCGCGGCAGGGTCGTCGGATAAGGGCTCGCCCGGCCTGGGAGACTCCATCCGTGCTGCTCCGGATGTCGACCATGTTCCTGCGGACCCTGCGTGACGACCCGGCCGACGCCGAGGTCGCCAGCCACCGCCTCCTGGCCCGTGGCGGGTACATCCGCCGGGCCGCGCCGGGCGGGTTCACCTGGCTGCCGCTGGGCTACCGGGTCTTCCGCAACGTCGAGCGCATCATCCGCGAGGAGATGGACGCGATGGGCGCCCAGGAGGTCGCCTTCCCCTCGCTGCTGCCCCGCGAGCCGTACGAGGCGACCGGCCGGTGGACCGAGTACGGCCCCAACCTCTTCCGCCTGCAGGACCGTCGCGGGAACGACTTCCTGCTCGGTCCCACGCACGAGGAGATGTTCACGCTCCTGGTGAAGGACCTCTACGGCTCCTACAAGGACCTGCCGGTCTCGCTGTACCAGATCCAGACCAAGTTCCGGGACGAGGCGCGACCCCGTGCCGGGCTGTTCCGCGGCCGCGAGTTCACCATGAAGGACAGCTACTCCTTCGACATCGACGACGCCGGCCTGGACACGAGCTACGCCCTGCACCGCGACGCCTACATCCGGATCTTCGACCGGCTGGGTCTGGAGTACGTGATCGTCTCGGCGATGTCGGGGGCCATGGGCGGCTCGAGGAGCGAGGAGTTCCTGCACCCGACCGCGATCGGCGAGGACACCTTCGTCCGCTCGCCCGGCGGCTACGCGGCCAACGTCGAGGCGGTCACCACCGTGGTGCCCGACGAGGTGCCGTTCGACGGGCTGCCCGAGGCGCACGTCGAGGACACCCCCGAGACCCCGACCATCGAGTCGCTGGTGGCGGTGGCCCAGCAGCTGTTCCCCGACGCCGGCTACACGGCGGCGTCGACGCTGAAGAACGTCGTCGTCACCCTCGTCCACCCCGACGGCAGCCGCGAGCCCCTGGTCGTCGGCCTGCCCGGTGATCGGGAGGTCGACGCCAAGCGGCTGGAGGCGCAGCTGGCTCCCGCCGAGGTCGAGCCGTTCACCGACTTCGCCGGGAACCCGGCGCTGGTGAAGGGCTACATCGGACCGCGGGCGCTCGGCACCGAGAGCGACTCGAAGATCCGGTACCTGGTCGACCCCCGGGTCGTGCCCGGCAGCCGCTGGATCACCGGGGCCGACGAGGCCGGCAAGCACGTCTTCGACCTCGTCGCCGGCCGGGACTTCGGCTGGGACGGCGTCATCGAGGCCGCCGAGGTGCTGCCCGGCGACCCCGCCCCCGACGGCTCCGGCCCCCTGGAGCTCGCCCGCGGCGTGGAGATGGGCCACATCTTCCAGCTCGGCCGCAAGTACGCCGAGGCGCTGGACCTCAAGGTGCTCGACGAGAACGGCAAGCTGGTCACGGTCACCATGGGCTCCTACGGCATCGGGGTCTCCCGCGCGGTGGCCGCGATCGCCGAGTCCACCCACGACGAGCTCGGCCTGGTCTGGCCCCGCGAGGTCGCACCGGCCGACGTGCACGTGGTCGCCACCGGCAAGGACGCCGCCGTCTTCGAGGCAGCGGAGGCGCTGGCCGCCGAACTGGTGGCCGCCGGGTTGACCGTGCTCTACGACGACCGGCCCAAGGTCAGCCCCGGCGTGAAGTTCAAGGACGCCGAGCTGCTCGGGATGCCGACCATCGTCACCGTCGGCCGCGGGCTGGCCGAGGGCGTCATCGAGGTGCGCGACCGGGCGACCGGCGAGCGCGAGGAGGTGCCGGTCGCCGACGCCGGCGCCCGCGTGCTCGCCGCCACCCGCGGCTGAAGCCCTCTGCCCCGAGTGGGCGGTCGTGGTCGCCAGGCCCGGCGTGCCGGCGCGAGTCGCCGACCGCAACTGTGCACTCGGCGGCATGGCGCGTGATCCACTGACGCCATGCCGCAGGACGTCGAGGAGCAGGTGGCGCTGAGCGCCCAGGTGGTCGAGCAGAACCTCAGCATCGGTGACCGGGTGCACGAGCCCCGGCCGATCGACCATCTTGCCGGCTTCCGCTCGCGCCGTGCCGCCGAGGCGGCAGGAGAGGAGCTGGTCTCCGCCGGCTACCGCATCGACGGCCTGCGCCGCCGGTTCCTCACCGTGTGGCTGGAGTTCAGCGCCATCACCGCGGTCGACCATGACAGCGCCGCCGCCTTCACCCGCGAGGTGGTCGGAATCGTCAACCGCCACGGTGGTACCTACGACGGCTGGGGTGGCTTCGTCCTCACCGACGACGACGAGGCCGAGGGGGCCGCGGAGAAATGACCGGTGGCCGGTCGCCGAGGCGAGATGGTGAGCCCGGGGACCGACCGATCGGCGGCTGACGGCTCCCGGGAGCGGCCACCCGGGCGTCTGGCACAATGGCGGGTCGAACACGGCGGTGGCGGCCCTCTCACCGTTTCCGGCCGTGTCCATCGCTCCGCCCCGGCGTACCCCCACGCGTCCGGCCGGCGAGCAACCACACAGCGTTCGAGGAGAACACCACACACCGTGGCCACCAAGATCAAGCTCATGCGCCTGGGCAAGATGCGCGCGCCGTACTACCGCATCGTCGTCGCCGACGCCCGCACCAAGCGGGACGGCCGCTCGATCGAGACGATCGGCAAGTACCACCCCAAGGAAGACCCCTCCTACATGGAGGTCGACGCCGAGCGTGCCGCGTACTGGCTCGGTGTCGGCGCCCAGCCGACCGAGGCCGTCCGCGCCATCCTCCGGGTGACCGGCGACTGGCAGAAGTTCAAGGGCGAGCCCGCTCCGGCACCCATGCGCGTCGCCGAGCCCAAGCCGGACAAGAAGGCCCTCTACGAGGCCGCCGTCCGTTCCGGCATGGACGAGCCGACCACGGACGCGACCACCGCCAAGAAGAAGGCCGCGCCGAAGAAGGCCGCTGCCGAGGCGCCCGCTGCCGACGCCCCGGCCGCCGACGCCGGTGTCGAGATCGAGGCCGCCGAGGTCGCCGCGGTCGAGGCCGCCATCGCCGACGCCCCGGCTCCCGCGCCCGAGGGCGCGGACGCCGTCCCGGCCGAGAAGACCGCCGAGTAAGACGTGCTCGAAGACGCGCTCGAGCACCTGGTCAAGGGCATCGTCGACCACCCCGAGGACGTGGCGGTCGACCTGCTCACCAACCGCCGTGGCAAGACCCTCGAGATCCGGGTGCACCCGGATGACCTCGGCAAGGTCATCGGCCGGGGCGGTCGTACCGCCAAGGCGCTGCGCCAGGTGATGACCGGTGTCGGTGGACGCGGCCTGCGGGTCGACGTCGTCGACACCGACGGGCGCTGAGCTCCTTCAGCGCCCATCCGAGCCCTTCCATGAGCGACCCGCACGACGACGACACCGTGGTGGTCGGCCGCATCGGCCGGCCCCACGGTGTTCGCGGTCTGGCAACCGTCGAGGTGCGCACCGACGACCCCGACCTCCGCTTCGCCCCGGGCACCGTGCTGCGCACCGACCCCGCCGCGAGGGGTCCGCTGACCGTCGTCGAGAAGCGCTGGCACAGCGGCACCCTCCTGCTGCAGCTGGCCGCCCCCTCCGGCGAGGTCTACGAGACCCGCGAGACCGTCGACGCATTGCGCAACACCATGCTGCTGGTCCCGGTGGCGGAGCTGCCCGCGATCGAGGAGCCGGACTCCTACTACGACCACCAGCTCGTCGGCCTGAGCGCGCGGCTGTCCGACGACTCGGTGATCGGTGAGGTCACCGCCGTCCGCCACGAGGCGCAGGACCTGCTCGTGGTGCGCCGCAGCGAGGGTGGTGAGGCGCTGATCCCGTTCGTCGCGGCGATCGTGCCGACCGTCGACGTGGCCGGCGGTTTCCTCGTCGTCGACCCGCCCGAGGGGCTGCTCGACCTGTGAGTGCGGCCTACGACATCCAGGTCCTGACGATCTTCCCCGAGTACCTGGCGCCGCTGCGCCAGTCGCTGCTGGGCAAGGCCGCCGAGCGCGGGCTGGTCAGCATCGGGGTGCACGACCTGCGGCAGTGGACCGACGACGTGCACCGCACCGTCGACGACGCCCCGTACGGCGGCGGCCCCGGCATGGTGATGAAGCCCGAGCCGTGGGCGCTGGCCCTGGAGTCGGTGCGGAAGCCCGGCACGCGGCTGGTCGTCCCCACGCCGGCCGGTCGCCCCTTCACCCAGGCGCTGGCGGCGGAGTGGGCCGCGGAACCCGGGCTGGTGTTCGCCTGCGGCCGCTACGAGGGCATCGACCAGCGGGTGGCCGACTGGGCCGCCGACGCCGGGCCGGTCTCCGAGGTCTCCATCGGCGACTACGTGCTGGCCGGTGGTGAGTCCGCCGTGCTGGTCATGGTGGAGGCGGTCACCCGGCTGCTGCCCGGCGTCGTGGGCAACCGCGAGTCCGTGGAGTTCGACTCGCACGCCGACGGCCTGCTCGAAGGACCCTCCTACACCCGGCCGGCGAGCTGGAGAGGTCACGAGGTGCCGCCGGTGCTGCTGTCCGGCGACCACGCGGCAATCGACCGGTGGCGCCGCGCCGAGTCCCTGCGGCGCACCGCCGAACGCCGTCCCGACCTGCTGGCGGCGTTGCCCGAGGGCGCGCTGGACGACGCCGACCGCACGGCGCGCGAGGGTCGCTGAGCCGCGTGCCCGGCAAGGCGCTGGTGCGGCCGTCGGCGCGCGTCGTCGTCCTCGACCCGGTCGGCCGCGTGCTGCTGCTGGGTGCCCGGCTGACCGCTCCCGACCTGCCGCCGGGCGACGTCCTGTTCTGGTACACCCCCGGCGGGGGAGTGGAGGACGGCGAGTCGCTGCGCACGGCCGCGGTGCGCGAGCTGGCCGAGGAGATCGGCCTGGACGCCGACCCGGCCGCCCTCGAGGGGCCGGTGTGGTTCCGGCGGTTCGTCGGGCCCTTCGGTGCGCTGTCGATCGACAACCGCGAGACGTACTTCGTGCTCCGGGACGTCGTGCACGACGTCGACCCACGGGGACGCACCGAGCTCGAGGTGCTGGGCGACGAGCCGCACCGCTGGTGGACCGTCGAGGAGATCGCAGCGAGCACCGAGGAGTTCGCCCCGCGCGAGCTCGCCGCAGTGCTCCCGGCGCTGCTCGCCGGCTCGTGGACCGGGGTGCCGCGCATCGTCACGTGAAGATGTGGCACAGTAGAGAACTGCTGCGCACCGTCGGCTGGGTCGACGGGAGCTCCCCAGAGGAGCCCGTAGCTCCCGGGAACGGACAGCCGGGGTGCTCCGCTGTCCGCACCGCTGACTTGCCACTGCCAGAACATGAGGACTGCCGCGATGAACACCCTGGACGCACTCGACGCCGATTCGTTGCGCGACGACATCCCGACGTTCCGCCCGGGTGACACCGTCAAGGTGCACGTCCGCGTGGTCGAGGGCACCCGCTCCCGCATCCAGGTCTTCCAGGGCGTCATCATCCGTCGCCAGGGTGGCGGCATCCGCGAGACCTTCACGGTCCGCAAGGTCAGCTTCGGCGTCGGCGTGGAGCGCACCTTCCCGGTGCACACCCCGGTCGTCGAGAAGATCGAGGTGCTCACCCGCGGTGACGTCCGTCGCGCCAAGCTGTACTACCTGCGCGAGCTCCGCGGCAAGGCCGCCAAGATCAAGGAGAAGCGCGAGACCGTCACGCGCTGACGCGCTGACATCCCGGGCGGCCGCTCCGCCCGGCTGCGACTCCGGTGGGCCCTCCGCGCCGTACGCTGCTCGTGATGAGCAGCGAACGGCCCGGGGGGCCCGCCGACGTTCCGGGGGAGTCCGACCCGCAGCGCGATCCACGTACCGGTCCGACGGGGGAGCAGGCGACAGAGCCGTCGGGCCGCGCCGCGCGCAGGAACGGCCAGCGTGGGGACGCCAAGAAGAGCTCGCTGCTGCGCGAGCTGCCGGTGCTGCTCGTCGTGGCCTTCGTGCTCGCCCTCGTGGTCAAGACCTTCTTCGTGCAGGCGTTCTTCATCCCGTCGGGATCGATGGAGGAGACGCTGCACGGCTGTCCCGGTTGCACCGGGGACCGGGTGCTGGTGAACAAGGTGCCGTACTGGTTCGGCGAGCCCGAACCCGGTGACGTCGTCGTCTTCGAGGGTCCGGACACGTGGAGCCCGGAGGTCTCGGTCGCCGAGCCCGCGAACTGGTTCACCGGCGCCATGCTGTGGCTCGGCCGGACCGTGGGCGTCGCCCCGCCCAGCGAGGACGACTACGTCAAGCGGGTGATCGCCGTCGGCGGCCAGACGGTGGAGTGCTGCGACGCCGAGGGCAGGGTGACCGTCGACGGCGAACCGCTCGACGAGCCCTACATCTTCGAGAACACCCCCATCGAACTGCGCGGCTTCGGCCCGGTGACCGTGCCCGAGGGGCGGTTGTGGGTCATGGGCGACCACCGGTCGGCCTCGGCCGACTCCAAGGCGCACATCGACGACCGCTACTCCGGCACCATCGGCGTGGACGACGTCATCGGCAAGGCCGCGGTGATCGTCTGGCCGGTGAGCCGCTTCGGCCTGGTCGGCTCGCCCGACATCCAGGACGTGGCTGCGGCTCCTGCCGAGGGCGTCGAAGGCGGAGCCACCGGTGTGCGGCCCGACCTCCTCGCCTCCTCCGCGCTCGGGCTGGCCGGCGCCGTGCCGCTGGTGGCCTGGCGCCGGCGTCGTCGGCACCGCTGACCCGTTCCCCTCCCAGCGGAGGCGCACCGTGCCACGGTGCGCCTCCGCTGCCGTTCCGCCCCGCCATTCGGGAATGGGTGCGCGGTGACAGCCCGTCGCATTACCGCCGTTGCGGGTGTGACGGTGGTCGCATGAATGGGTGACACCGCGACCAATCAGAAAAATGCTGCAAAGTGTTCAAGTAACCGTTTCACCCTTCCGATGGAGGTTGTGCAAGCAATTCGGAGTGAAACGGAGTCTGTTGTGTCTGCACCCATGGCGAGCACCGCACGCGGGGTCACCCGCGTGCTCCTCCTCGCCGACGCGCCCGTCCTGCGTCGTGGCCTGGTCAGCATGATCAACGAGACCGCGGGCATGCAGTCCGTCGGCACCCCCGGCGAGCTGCGCCGCGCGATGACGCTGGCCGAGACGGCCCGTCCCGACGCCGTCGTGGTCGAGCTGGGGCCCGGCCGCGCCGCCACCCTGAACGCCTGCCGCGACCTCCGCCGCCGCTTCCCCCGGGTCGCCATCGTCGCCCTGGCCACCTCCGAGGACCCGGCCGTCGTCAACGAGGCGCTCGCCGCCGGTGTCGGTGGCTACCTCATGATCAACACGTCGCCGACCCTGCTGGGCTGGGCCATCCTGGCCGCCCGCGCCGGCCGGACCGTCGTCGACCCGCAGATCCGCCGGGTCGAGCCCTCCGCCACCCCTGCAGCCAAGCCGTTCACGCCCGAGGTGCCCCTGACCCGGCGCGAGCAGGACGTGCTGGACGAGCTGCTGCAGGGGCAGTCCAACAGGCAGATCGGCCGGAACCTGTTCATCAGCGAGGACACCGTCAAGAGCCACGTCAAGGCCATCCTGCGCAAGCTGGGTGCCCGTGACCGTGCGCACGCCGTCTCGCTGGTGCTCTCCTCGCGCAACCCGGTGTGCAGCTGCGGCGCCCACGGCGCCGTGCGCGCCGAGGAGCCCGAGGTCCCCGTCGAGCTCTGATGTCCCCGGGGCGCTGGGCCCCTCTCCGCCACGCCCCTCTCGAGTGTTCCTCCGCGCGCAGGGCCGGTCCTCTCCAGGGCCGGCCCTGCGTGTTCGTGCGCCTTCCGGTGTCCGGTCCACGGAGGTGCGCCCGGGCGTCGTAGGGTCGGTGCCCGATGACTGCCCGACCCGTTCACGCCACCGCCGCGCCGGTTCCCCGCGGGCGGCGGGCGACCGGCGGCGAGGAGCGCCCCGACGCGCTCTGGGACATGGAGCGCTCGCTGCGCCGCCGCGGCTTCTCCGCGGTGGCCGGGGCGGACGAGGCCGGCCGCGGCGCGTGCGCCGGGCCCCTGGTGGCCGCCGCCTGCGTGCTGCCCGCCGGGAAGCGCGGCTGGGTGCCCGGACTCGCCGACTCCAAGCTGCTCACCGCCGCCGCCCGCGAGCGCGTCTACGCCGAGGTGCTCGAGCGGGCGGTGTCCTGGTCGGTGGTGCAGATCCCGGTGGAGGAGCTGGACGCCCGCGGCATGCACGTCACCAACCTGGAAGCCCTGCGCAGGGCGGTCTGCACGCTGGATCCCGAACCCGACTACGTGCTCACCGACGGCTTCCCGGTCCCCGGCCTGGCCCGGCCCGGCCTCGCCGTGTGGAAGGGTGACCGGGTGGCGGCGTGCGTCGCCGCGGCGTCGGTGCTGGCCAAGGTCACGCGGGACCGCCTCATGCTCGACCTGCACGAGCGCTTCCCGGAGTACGACTTCGCGGGGCACAAGGGCTACATCACCGACGTGCACACCGCCGCGCTGGAGCGGCACGGGCCCAGTCCTGCGCACCGGATGCGCTTCGTCAACGTGGCGCGGGCGCGGGATGCCCACGCCGGGAGACCGCACCGGCTGCCCGGCGACGGCGGCATGCACGATGATGGGGTCATGCGCCCTGTGTCCTGCGAGCCAGCGACGAGCACCGAGGACCGATGAGCACCGAGGATCTCGAGAAGTACGAGACCGAGATGGAGCTGCAGCTCTATCGCGAGTACAAGGACATCGTCCGCCAGTTCACCTACGTGGTGGAGACCGAGCGGCGGTTCTACCTGGCCAACTCCGTGGACCTCCAGGTCCGCGAGGCCGGCGGCGAGGTCTACTTCGAGCTGAAGCTCTCCGACGCCTGGGTGTGGGACATGTACCGGCCGGCCCGGTTCGTCCGCAACGTCCGGGTGCTGACGTTCAAGGACGTCAACGTGGAGGAGCTGGACAAGCCCGACCTCGAGCTGCCGGACACACCTCAGCGCCCCTGAGCCGCGCTACCCGTCGAGGGACTGCACGCGCTCCAGGTCGGTGACGTCGAAGACCTCGGCGGCCGAGACGACGGTGACCTTGCCGCCGGCGAGCGGCTTCATGGTGAGCCAGCCGGCGGGGGAGAAGCGGACGAGGGCGTCGATGGGCGGCCGGTTGGAGACGACGGCGGTGCGCAGCCGGACGCTGGCCTGGTAGGTGTCCCGGTCGTTGATCTGGACGACCGTCTCGACGTACATGCCGGGACGGTAACCGCCCCTGGAGGCCGTCCCCGTCCACAGACACGCACCTCGTCCACAGCTTCGCCGCCGCTCTGGGTCGGCCGGACCCGCCCGGCGAAGGTGGACGGGTGCCTCCTCCCCGCCTCGGCGACCACGGCGAGCGAATCGCTGCCGCCTTCCTGACCGACGCCGGTCTGCGCGTCCTCGACCGCAACTGGCGGTGCCGCGAGGGCGAGCTCGACATCGTCGCCCGCGACGACGGAGCGCTCGTCTTCTGCGAGGTGAAGACCCGACGCGGCACGGGCTACGGCCATCCCGCCGAAGCGGTCACGCCGGCGAAGCAGCGCCGGATCAGAACGCTGGCCCAGCGGTGGCTGGCCGCTCACGACGAGCACGCGCCGGAAGTCCGGTTCGACGTCGTCGGGGTCCTGGTGCGCCGGGACCGGCCGGCGGAGGTCACGCACCTGCGGGCGGCGTTCTCGTGACCCTCGCCCGCACCTGGTCGGTGGGCCTCGCCGGCGTGGTGGGCGCCATGGTCGAGGTCGAGGTCGACATCGCCGCGGGCCTCCCCGGTGTGGTGCTCGTGGGCCTGCCCGATGCCGTAGTGCGCCAGTCGGTGGACCGGGTGAAGGCCGCCGTGGGCAACGCCGGCGGGGAGTTCCCCGCGCGGCGGATCACCATCGGGCTGTCGCCGGCGTCCATGCCGAAGCAGGGGAGCGGCTTCGACCTCGCACTCGCCGCTGCGGTGCTGGCGGCCGCCGGCGCGGTGCCCGCCGGCTCGGTCGAGCGGCTGGTGCTCCTGGGCGAGCTGGGCCTCGACGGATCGGTGCGCGCCATCCGGGGCGTGCTGCCCGCCGTCCTCGCCGCCGCGCGGGCCGGGCACGCCCAGGTGGTGGTGCCCGTGGCCAACGCCGACGAGGCGGCTCTCGTCGAGGGGGTGGAGGTGCTCGCCGTGCAGTCGCTCGGCGAACTGGTCGAGCACCTCGCCGGCCGCACGCGGCTGCGCCCGCACGCCCGGGGCGCCCTGCCCGCGTCGCCGGACGGCCCGGACCTCGGTGACGTCGTGGGCCAGTCGACGGGGCGCCGTGCGGTGGAGGTGGCCGCGGCCGGAGGTCATCACCTCTTCCTCGCCGGGCCGCCGGGAGCGGGCAAGACCATGCTCGCCGAGCGGCTGCCGGGCCTGCTGCCCTCGCTGGACGAGGAGGGAGCGCTGGAGGTCACCGCGGTCCACTCGATCGCCGGCAGCCTGCCGTCCGGCGCTCCGCTGCTCACCCGGCCGCCGTTCGAGGCGCCGCACCACTCGGCCACCATGGCGGCGCTGATCGGCGGTGGTTCCGGGCAGATCCGCCCGGGCGCGCTGTGCCGGGCGCACCGGGGCGTGCTGTTCATGGACGAGGCCCCGGAGTTCCCGCGCGCGGTGCTCGACACCCTGCGCCAGCCCTTGGAGCGCGGTCAGGTGACCATCCACCGCGCCTCGGGCTCGGCCACGTTCCCGTGCCGGGCGCTGCTCGTCCTCGCCGCGAACCCGTGTCCCTGCGCCAGTGCGGCCGGCGACACGGCATGCACCTGCTCCCCGGTCGAGCGGCGGCGCTACCGGTCCCGGCTGTCCGGCCCGCTGCTCGACCGCATCGACCTGCGCGTGGAGCTGCCACCCGTCACGCGGGCGGCATGGCTCGACGGGCTCGGCGATCCGGAGTCCACGGAGGCCGTCGCCCGCCGGGTGCGGCAGGCGCGGGCGGTGGCCGCCGAGCGGCTGAGCGGCACCGGCCTGGCGCTCAACAGCCAGGTGCCGGGGCGGCTGCTCCGTGACCGCTTCGCCCCGCCTCGGTCCTCACTTGCGCTGGCGGAGCGGGCGCTGGAACGGGGTGCGCTGTCGGTCCGCGGCTTCGACCGCGTCCAGCGGGTCGCGTGGACGCTGGCCGACCTGGCGGGCCGCACGGTGCCCGGCCCGGACGAGGTCGCCGAGGCCCTCGGCATGCGGCTGCAGCGGGCCGCGGCATGACGACCTTGGCCGAGGACCTCGAGGACGCCGCCGGCGCAGGTGACCCCCTGCACCCGGGCGTGCGCCGGGCTCGCGCGTGGCTCAGCCGGGCGGTCGAACCGGGCACGGTCGACCTCTGGCGCTACGTGGACCACCACGGCCCGGTGGCGGCGGTGCAGCGGCTGCGCAGCGGAGCCGCTCCGGACACCCTGCGCTCGCTGGTCGGCGCCCGGGCCGGGCAGGACGCGACCCTGGCCGACCTCCAGCGCGCGGAGCGGTGCGCAGCACGGCTGGTGACCCCGGAGGACGACGAGTGGCCGTTCCTGCAGCTGCACGCGCTCACGCTGGCCGTCGCCGGCGAACCTGCGGAGCGGCGGAACCAGTCCGACCGGACGAAGGCGCCCGTGCCACCGATGGCGCTGTGGGTCCGCGGACCCGGCCGTCTCGACGAGCTCGCCGACCGCTCGGTGGCCGTCGTCGGCTCCCGCGCTTCCACGGCCTACGGCGAGCACGTGGCCGCGGAGCTGGGCCACCAGCTGGGGGAGCGGGGCTGGACGGTCGTCTCGGGCGGGGCCTACGGCATCGACGCCGCCGCGCACCGCGGGGCCCTGGCTGCCGAGGCACCGACCGTCGCGGTGCTCTCCTGCGGCGTCGACCGCCCCTACCCGGCCGCGCACGGCGCGCTGTTCCACCGCATCGCCGAGACCGGTCTGCTGGTCAGCGAGTGGCCACCGGGCTCGGCGCCGCTGCGGCACCGCTTCCTCGTGCGCAACCGGCTGATCGCCGCCCTGACCCGCGGCACGGTGGTGGTCGAGGCGGCCGCCCGCTCGGGAGCGCTGGCCACCGCCCGCCGGGCACAGGACCTGGGCCGGTCGGTGCTCGTGGTGCCCGGTCCCGTCACGTCGGCGATGAGCGTCGGGTGCCACGAACTGCTCCGGGACGAGGAGCTGAGCGCCCGGCTCGTCGCCTCCGCCGCGCACGTCATCGAGGCGGTGGGCAGCATCGGCACCGACCTGGCCGACCCGGCGCCGCGGCCGGAGTCGGTGCGCGACGGCCTCTCCGACGTCGCCGCCCGGATCCTCGACGCCTGCCCGGTGCGCATCGGGGTGAGCCCCGAGCGGCTCGCGGCGGTCGCCGGTTGCGACGTCCTCGAGGTCCTGCGGATCCTGCCCGCCCTCGAGCTGGCCGACCTCGTCCAGTGGACGGGCACCGGCTGGCGGCTGACGCCACCGCCCAAGGAAGGACGCGACGGGCGGCGGTCCGGCGTGGCGTCTTGACCGGTCGGGCGGGCCGACGGACGGTTCCGCCATGGCGACAGGGACGGCGGACGCGCGTGCCGCGCTGCCCCCTGCCCTGGCCGAGGTCCTGGCCGGCTACGAGGACCACCTCCGGAGCCAGCGGGACCTCTCCGAGCACACCGTCCGCGGGTACCTCACCGACGTCGTCGGCCTGCTGGACCACCTCGCCCGGCGCGGAGGTGAGCAGCCTCACCACCTCGACCTGCCCGTGCTGCGCAGCTGGCTGGCCCAGGGGCGCACGAAGGGGCACAGCCGGGCGACCACCGCCCGCCACGCCGCAGCCGCGCGGTCGTTCACCCGCTGGCTGCGCCGGGCCGACCTCACGACCGAGGACGTCGGCCTCCGGCTGGTCAGCCCGAAGGCCCACCGCACCCTGCCCGACGTGCTCGCTCCCGACCAGGCGCGGGCGGTCGTCGAATCGGCCGCCGGGGCCGAGGAGCCGGTGGGGCTGCGGGACGCGGTCGTGCTGGAGCTGCTGTACGCCAGCGGGATCCGCGTGAGCGAGCTCGTCGGCCTGGACGTCGACGACGTCGACCGTGGGCGCCGGGTGCTGCGGGTTCTGGGCAAGGGGCGCAAGGAGCGCACCGTCCCCTACGGGCTCCCGGCCGAGGCCGCGGTCGACGCCTGGCTGACCCGCGGGCGCCCGGCGCTGGCGGTCGCGTCCTCCGGTCCTGCCCTGCTGCTCGGCGTCCGCGGGCGGCGCCTGGATCCGCGCGAGGCGCGCCGCGTCGTGCACACGGCCGTCGGGGCGGCACCCGGAGCGCCCGACATCGGCCCGCACGGCCTGCGGCACTCAGCGGCGACCCACGTGCTGGAGGGCGGCGCGGACCTCCGGTCCGTCCAGGAGCTGCTCGGCCACGCTAGCCTCGCGACGACGCAGATCTACACGCACGTGACCGTCGAGCGGCTCCGCGCCGTCCACGCCCAGGCTCATCCCCGAGCCTGAGCGGATGGGCTGGATGCGGACGGGGCAGGCGGCAGCCACCATGAGGCGGAACCACGGGGCGCGAGCGCGCACCGCGAGTGAGGAGGGCCACCGTGCCTGAGGCAACGATCCACCGGATCGACGGGGCGCCCGAGGACACCGACGCCTTCGTGTCGCAGCTGTGGACGCAGTACGTGGCCGACCGTGACCCGGGCCTGCGCGACCGGCTGATCCTGCACTACGCCCCGCTGGTCAAGTACGTCGCCGGCCGGGTGGGCAGCGGCCTGCCCAGCCACGTCGAGCAGGCCGATCTGGTCTCCTACGGCACGTTCGGCCTGATCGACGCGATCACCCGGTACGAGCCGACCCGCGAGGTCAAGTTCGAGAGCTACGCGATGGCCCGCATCCGCGGTGCGATCATCGACGAGCTCCGCAACACCGACTGGATCCCGCGGTCGGTGCGCATGAAGGCCCGCCAGTTCGAGCGCACCGTCGCCGAGCTGGAAGCCCGGCTGCACCGGACGCCGACCGACGACGAGGTCGCCGACGCCATGGACATGGACGTCGAGGACATCCGCAAGTTCCTGGGCCAGCTGTCGCTGGTGAACGTGGTCGCCCTCGACGAGCTGCTCACCGACGACGACGGCGGCTCGCCGCGTCTCGGCGACACCCTCCAGGACACCCGCGCCCTCGACCCGCAGGCGATGGCCGAGAACGGCGAGGCCCGCCAGCTGCTGGCCCGCGCCGTGGAGCAGCTGCCCGAGCGGGAGAAGGTCGTGGTCTCCCTCTACTACTTCGAGGGCCTCACCCTCGCCGACATCGGCCGGGTGCTGGGCGTCACCGAGAGCCGCATCTGCCAGCTGCACACCAAGGCCGTGCTCCACCTGCGCACCAAGCTCGCCGACATCGCCTGATGACGGCCCCGGGAGCACCGCGGCGAGCATCGAGCGAGGCACGGACCAGGGGCACGGAAGCCGGCTGCACGGGATCGCGCCTGCAGAATCGCGCCATGAGAATCGCCTGACCGGTCGTGACCGGAGCGGTCCTCTTCGACTGGCGCGGGACGCTGGTCGTCACCCTCACCGACGTCGAGTGGGTCGAGCTTGCACTGCTCGCGCTCGGCCGCGACCGCTCGCCCGGTGCCGTCGACGGCGTCGTCTCGGCGATCCTGCGGGCCGACGGCGAGGGGAAACGGCTGGACGGGCCCGGCGTGGACAGCGACGCGGCGCTGCACCGGCGCACCTACCTCGACGTCTTCGCCGACGCGGGGGTGGACGAGGACCTGGCGGAGGCGCTGTACGCGGTCGAGTCCGAGCCCCGGCACAACCCCTTCGCCGGCGACGTGCGGCAGACGTTCGAGGCGCTGCGCGGCCGGGGCATCGCGATCGCGGTGGTGAGCGACATCCACGTCGACCTGCGACCCGCCTTCGATGCGGCCGGCCTCCGTGAGCTGGTCGACGTCTTCACCCTGTCCTTCGAGCACGGGGTGCAGAAGCCCGACCCGCGAATGTTCACGCGCACGCTGGACGCGCTCGGCGTCGGCCCGGACGAGGCGCTCATGGTCGGTGACCGGTCGCGCCCGGACGGCGCGGCGGTGGAGTCGGGGATCCCCACGCTGCTCGTGCCCCCTCTGCGGTCGGTGGACGACCGCCGGCTGCACCTCGTCCTCTCACTCTGCGCCGGAGTGCCGACCTGAAGAACCGTTGAACCCAGCCGACCCAGGAGTGCTGCGTTCGTGGGTCGGCTGGGTTCAACGCTCGGGCCGAGAATGCTCAACCCTCGCGGAGCGGCAGCAGGCGGACCCGCACCACCAGCAGGAGGAGCGGGTCCAGGTAGGTCTCGCCGCGACGCAGTCCCCAGTGCAGGCACGCGTCGACCGGGCAGCCGGCGTGCCCCGGCACCAGCGTGCCGATGGGGGAGCCACGCACGACCTGCTGCCCCGCACCGACGCCCGGGTCGACCGGCTCGTACGTCGTCCGCAGGCCGTCGGCGTGGTCGATGCTGACCACGGGCCGGCCGGCCACCATGCCCGCGAACACCACGGCGCCGTCGCCCGCCGCGAGCACCGGGGTCCCGACCGCGCCGCCAAGGTCGGCGCCCCGGTGACCGGGACCGTAGGCGTGCGCCGGCGCCTCGAAGGCGCGGGTCACGGTGACCCCACCGGGCAGCGGCGCGACCCAGCCGGCGGCCGCCGAGGGGGTCACCGGCCGCGGGGAGCCGCCGTCGTCCGCCGTCGAGGGGGCGGGTGCCAGCACCGCGACGACGATCGTGCCGAGCACGGCCGCCAGGGCAGATCGCATCCGCCCAGGCTGGCCCCGCGACGCCCCTCGGGGGCCGCCCCGGGAGCGGCTGTGGACGGCCCCGGCAGCCGGGGAAACGCGCACCCGGCGTCGCGTATGCTGTCCGGTGCGACCCGTCCGACGGGTCGACTTCGCGTGTCCTCATCCCGCCGATACGGCGGGGCGCTCGCCTCCTCGGTCCCGGCCCGCAACGGCTGGGGGAGTGGTGACGCAGGACGCCAGGGCGAGCACCACCCGGTGCCCGCGACAACCGGAAACCCGCGCGGCCAGCGGCCGCGCGCGCAGAGCAGAGAGGCTGCAATGGCAGTCGTCAGCATGAAGCAGCTGCTCGACAGCGGCGTCCACTTCGGGCACCAGACCCGTCGCTGGAACCCGAAGATGAAGCGATTCATCTTCACCGAGCGCAACGGCATCTACATCATCGACCTGCAGCAGACGCTGGGGTACATCGACAACGCCTACGAGTTCGTCAAGCAGACGGTCGCCCACGGCGGTTCGATCCTGTTCGTCGGCACCAAGCGCCAGGCGCAGGAGGTCGTGGCCGAGCAGGCCACGCGCGTGGGCATGCCCTACGTCAACCAGCGCTGGCTCGGCGGCATGCTCACCAACTTCCAGACGGTCTTCAAGCGCCTCGAGCGCCTCAAGGAGATCGAGGACATGGAGCAGACCGGCGTGCTGGTCAGCCTGTCCAAGAAGGAGCAGCTGGTCCTCAGCCGCGAGAAGGCCAAGCTCGACCGCTCCCTCGGCGGTATCCGCGACATGAAGAAGGTGCCCAGCGCCATCTGGATCGTGGACACCAAGAAGGAGCACATCGCCGTCGGCGAGGCCCGCAAGCTGAACATCCCGGTCGTCGCGATCCTGGACACCAACTGCGACCCCGACGAGGTCGACTACAAGATCCCGGGCAACGATGACGCGATCCGCAGCATCGCCGTGCTGACCCGCGTCGTGGCCGACGCCGTCGCCGAGGGCCTCATGGCCCGCTCCGCCGCGCAGGCCAACGCCGGCCGCGAGGACGGCGCCGAGCCGGTCATCGGTGGCGACCAGCCGCTGGCCGACTGGGAGCGCGAGCTGCTGACCGGTGGTGACGCCGCGGCCGCCCCGGCCGACGACGCCACCGCCACCCCGCTGCCGGAGACCCCGGCCGAGGCGCCCACGGTCACCGCGAACGAGGTCGCCCCGGTCGAGGACGTCCCCGCCACCACCGGCGGCAAGGACAACAACGCCGTCTGACGGTTCGGCGCCGTCCCCCTGCTGACACCGGCAGGGGGACGGCGCCGCCGCCTGTCCGCTCCCACAGCAGTACCGACAGACCACAGAGGAAGTGACATGGCTGAGTTCACCGCAGCCGACGTCAAGCGTCTCCGCGACGCCACGGGCGCCGGCATGATGGACTGCAAGAAGGCCCTGACCGAGGCCGACGGCGACTACGAGAAGGCCGTCGAGCTGCTGCGCGTCAAGGGCGCCAAGGACGTCGGCAAGCGCCTCGAGCGCTCCACGACCAACGGCATCGTCGTCAGCAAGGACGGCGCGCTGCTCGAGCTCGACTGCGAGACCGACTTCGTCGCCAAGAACGCCGACTTCATCGCCCTCGCCGAGCGCCTGCTCGAGATCGGCCTCACGAACAAGCCCGCCGACGCCGAGGCCCTCCTGGCTTCCGACGTCGACGGCCAGACCGTGGCCGCGCTCGTCGAGGGCGAGTCCGCGCGCATCGGCGAGAAGCTGGTGCTGAGCCGCTTCGCCATCTTCGAGGGCGCAGTCGCGACCTACCTGCACAAGCGGGCCACCGACCTGCCCCCGGCGATCGGTGTCGCAGTGCAGTACAGCGGTGGCACCGAGGAGGCGGCCCGCAGCCTGGCGATGCACATCGCCGCCGCGCGCCCCCGCTACCTCACCCGCGAGGAGGTCCCGGCCGAGGCGGTCGAGACCGAGCGTCGAGTCGCCGAGCAGACGGCCAAGGAGGAGGGCAAGCCCGAGCAGGCGATCACCAAGATCGTCGAAGGTCGGGTCAACGCCTACTACAAGGACTTCGTCCTGCTCGAGCAGCCGTCGATCACCGAGCCCAAGCGCACGGTGAAGCAGATCGTCGACGAGGCCGGCCTGACCGTGGAGCGCTTCGCGCGCTTCGAGGTCGGCCAGGCCTGACGAAGGACCCCTGTGCCCCCCACCGCTCGCACGCTCGCGGCGGGGCCCTGCACGGGGGGCCGCTCAGCACGTCACGTCGGCCCCGTTCCCGTTCCGGGAGCGGGGCCGAACGTCTGTGCGGCAGGATCAACCAACTGATGTCGAACGAGGGATGACGCGTTGACCGAGACGACCGCACCGCTGTCCGCGCCCACCGCGTTCCAGCCCGCCGACGGCGACGGCTACAAGCGGGTGCTGCTCAAGCTCTCGGGCGAGGCATTCGGCGGCGGGAAGGTCGGCATCGACTCCGGGATCGTCCACAGCATCGCCCAGCAGCTCGCCGAGGTCGTGGCCGGCGGCACCCAGGTCGCCGTCGTCGTCGGCGGTGGCAACTTCTTCCGCGGTGCCGAACTGGCCCAGGCGGGCATGGACCGCCGGCACGCCGACTACATGGGCATGCTCGGCACGGTCATGAACGCGCTGGCCCTGCAGGCGTTCTGCGAGCAGGTGGGGCTGGAGACCCGGGTGCAGACGGCGATCACGATGGGGCAGGTCGCCGAGCCCTACATCCCGCGCAAGGCGGTGCGGCACCTGGAGAAGGGCCGCCTGGTGATCTTCGGCGCGGGCGCGGGCATGCCGTACTTCTCGACCGACACCGTCGCCGCCCAGCGTGCGATGGAGATCGGCTGCCAGGTGCTGCTGATGGCCAAGAACGGCGTCGACGGGGTCTACGACGACGACCCGCGGCACAACCCGAACGCCACCCTCTACCGCGATCTGGACTACGCCACCGTCCTGGCCGACGAGCTCAAGGTGGCGGATGCCACGGCCATCAGCCTGTCCATGGAGAACCGGATGCCCATCGTGGTGTTCAACCTGCTGCGCGACGGCAACATCGCCCGGGCGACCGCAGGTGAGAGGATCGGCACGTTGATCAGCCAGCCGGCCTGACGCAGGCACACCGGTCAGCGCACAGACGAGGACGACGGTGGCCGCGCTCCGGCCGCCGCAGGAGGGACTACCCGTGATCGACGACACCCTGCTCGATGCCGAGGAGCGGATGGACAAGGCTCTGTCGGTCGCCCGGGAGGACCTCGGTTCGGTGCGCACCGGCCGGGCCGCGCCGTCCATGTTCAGCAAGATCATGGTGGACTACTACGGCGCCTACACCCCGGTGCCGCAGATGGCCTCCATCACCGTGCCCGAGGCGCGCATGGCCGTGATCAAGCCCTACGACATGACCCAGCTGACGGCCATCGAGAAGGCCATCCGCGACAGCGACCTGGGCGTCAACCCGACCAACGACGGCCAGATCCTGCGGGTGGTGTTCCCCCAGCTGACCGAGGAGCGCCGCCGCGACCTGGTCAAGCAGGCCCGTGCCAAGGGTGAGGACGCCAAGGTGGCGATCCGCAACGTCCGCCGTCGCGCCAAGGACGAGCTCGACCGCATCGCCAAGGACGGCGAGGCCGGTGAGGACGACGTCCGCCGTGCGGAGAAGGAGCTCGACCACCTCACCGAGCAGCACGTGTCGCACGTCGACGAGGCGATGAAGAACAAGGAGACCGAGCTGCTCGAGGTCTGACCTCCGACGGCTCCCGAGCCCATGACGCCTCCCCCCGCCGACCGCCCGGGCTCCCTGCGCCCCGGTTCGTCATCCGTGCCGCCCGGCTCCGGCTCTGCTCCCGGGCGGTCGCCGGCCGACACCGGGCCGGTCGCCCGGGCGCGGGCGGTCCCGCCGTTGCCACCGCTGCCCGCCCGGCCGCCGGTGAGCGTCCCCGACGAGACGGTGGAGGCGCCGGCGGTCGACCCGGCCGGCACCGAGACGGCCGCCCCGGCCGGTGCCGACGAGGTGGTGGACGTGCCCACCGGTGAGCTGCCGGAGACGGAGAAGCCGGTGACCGGTCACGGCCGGGCCGGCCGTGACCTGCGGGCGGCGCTGGGCGTCGCCCTCGGCCTGGGCGCCCTGATCATCGGCTCGCTGGTCGTCTGGCGGGGAGCGTTCGTCGGCCTGGTGATCGCGGCCATCCTCGTGGGGGTCGTCGAGCTCACGCGCGCCCTGCGGGCCGGGGCGTTCCGGGCACCGATGGTGCCGCTCCTGGTGGGCGCGGTGGCGATGCTCGTGCTGGCCTGGAGCCGCGGCCCGACCGGACTGGTCACCGGGTTCCTGGCGACGGTGCTGGCCGTCCTGCTCTGGCGGCTGGCGGACGGCCCGGCCGGCTACCTGCGCGACGCGGCCTCCGGCGTGCTGGTCGCGCTGTACGTCCCCCTGCTGGCCGGGTTCGCCGTCCTGCTGGTGGTCCCCGACGACGGCGTGGCGCGGGTGCTCGCCTTCATCATCACGGTGGTGGGCAGCGACGTCGGCGGGTACGCCGCCGGCGTGCTCTTCGGCAAGCACGCGATGGCGCCGTCGATCAGCCCGAAGAAGTCGTGGGAAGGCATGGCCGGCTCGGTGCTGGCCTGCGTGGCCATCGGCGTCCTGCTGTTCACCCTGACGTTCCACCAGCCCTGGTGGGGTGGCGTCCTCTTCGGGATCGCCATGGCCACCTCGGCCACGATCGGCGATCTCGGCGAGTCGCTCATCAAGCGGAGCCTCGGCATCAAGGACATGGGGAACCTGCTCCCCGGGCACGGCGGGCTCATGGACCGCCTGGACTCGCTGCTGCCCTCGGCCGCGGTGGCCTACCTGCTGCTCTCACTCCTCGCGCCCGTCTGATCGAGCACCCCGCTGCCCCCGCCCCTCGCAGACTCGCGGCGGGACCCGCAGCTGGGCCGTTTTGTCAGGCGTCGGTGCTGACCGACCAGGTGCGGCCGACCTCGGTGAACCCGCGTCGGGCGTACCAGTGCCGCGGCCAGTCGTCGGCGACGGCCTCCAGCACCACGAGGTCGCAGCCGGCCCCGGCGGCCAGCTCGAGCGCCCGGGTCAGCAGCGCGTCGCCGTAGCCCCTGCCGCGGGCGTCCGGGTCGGTCATCACCGACTCCACCGCCGCCGTGGCGCCGTCGACCCGCAGCTGGGCGGCGGCGACCACCCGGCCCTGCTCGCGCACCACCAGGTCGGTCACCGCGACGACGCGGTCGTTGAGCCGCTCGCGTGCGATCAGCTGCGCGACCGCGGCGTCCAGCCGGTCGAGCCCGGCCAGGTCGCGGCGCCACGACCGGTCCCAGAGGTCGTGCACCTCGGTCTGGGGAACGGCCTCCACCCGGCCGGTCGCCGCCGGTGGCGGGTCGGCGGGGGAGCGGGCCATGAGCACGAGCTCCTCGACCCCCCAGCCCGCCCGTGCCAGCTCCGCAGCGACCGGGCCGGCCTCCGGCCAGGCGAGCAGCGCCGCCCGGTGCGGCCAGCCGGCGTTGCCGCCGACCTCCTCGGCGCTCGCCGCCACGCTCGCCGCGTCGACGGGCGTGGTGAGCAGCAGCCGGTTGTTGTCGTGGGACGCGGGGACGTCGGGGTCGAGCACCGCCACGCCGCCGGGGACGTCACCGACGCCGACGGCCCGGCGGACCGGCATCGACGTGTACAGCGCCACCGCCCGGCCGAGTGCGTCGTCGGGCACGGGGAGGACCGGCGGTACCGGCGGCCGGTACGGGACGACGGCGATGACGGCGGAGGTCGGCAGCGGGCCGTACAGGTGCGGGAACAGCATGCCGGCCGGGTCCTCGGGCCGGCCCGGCTCCAGCCGGACCGGGTCGGTCAGCCGCGCCGGGTCGACGACGAGCAGCACGAGGTCGCGCCGGCCGGGGAAGAGCGCCTGCGCGGGCAGGTGCACCTGGTCCGGCGCCGAGAGGTGCACGAAGCCGACCGTCCCGAGCGACGGCGGCCGCACCGCGCCGTCGCCCAGCGCCGCCCGCCAGGCGGCCGGCTCGATCAGATGGAGGACCACGTCCTCCCCGCCCTTCGCCAGCTCAGGGCGGGACCCGGGACGCGGCCGAGAAGTACTCGATGTCACCCTGCAATCCTGCCTCGGTGGCAGATCAGGACAACGCCCGGATCGCTCGCCGGTACCGCGGGTTCGTGGCCGAGGCCGCACCGACCTCGCCGCTGTACGCGCGGCTGGCAGGGGAGGTCGCGGACTCGGACGACGTCCTGTCCTTCCTCGCCGCCCTGCCCCCGGGCAAGCAGCAGCCCAACCTGCTGTTCGCCTCCCTCCAGCTGCTGCACGGCGCACCCGCCGACGGCGCGGAGCTGCGCCGGGTCGTCGCGACGGACGGAGACCGGCTGCGCGAGACGATGCTGGCCCGCGCCACCCAGACCAACGAGCCGGCCCGGTGCGGGGCGTTGCTGCCGGTGCTCGCGCTGCTGGGCGGCCCGCTGGCGCTCGTCGAGGTCGGCGCCTCCGCCGGGTTGTGCCTCTACCCCGACCGGTACTCCTACGAGTACGACGGAGTGCCCGTGGGGCCGGACAGCCCGCTGCACCTGTCGGTCTCCACATCGGGCGGAGTGCCCGTGCCGCGATCGGTGCCGGCCGTGGTGGCCCGCATCGGTGTCGATCTCAACCCGCTCGACCCGGCGGATCCCGACGTCCGGGCCTGGTTGCGCGCGCTCGTCTGGCCCGGCCCGGCCGCCGAGGAGCGGCTCCGCCGGATCGACGCCGCGGCTGAGGCCGCGCGGACCGAGCCCGCGACGATGCTGACCGGCGACCTCCTGGACCGGCTCCCCGACGCCCTGGAACTGGCGCCGGAGGACTGCACCGTCGTCGTGATGCACACCGCCGTCCTGCCGTACCTGCCGGATGCGGCACGGGCCGCGTTCGTGGCCCGGATGGCCGAGCTCCCGGTCCGCTGGCTGGCACAGGAGGCGCCCGGGCTGGTGCCCGGGACCGAGGGTGTGTCGCCCGATCCGGTGCGCCCGGCGTTCGTCGTCTCCCTCGACGGGCGGCCGGTGGCCCGGTCGGCGCCGCACGGTGGGTGGCTGGAGTGGCTCCCGGACGGACTGGGAGCATCCCGGGAGTGAGCGACGAGGAGCCGGCCGGACCCACCGACTGGGGGACGACGGTCGGCGTCGGCCCGTGGGAGGGCGCCTGGCCCGAGGACCCCCGGTACGACCCGGAGCTCCTGACCGACGGCGACCGGCGCAACGTCGTCGACGCGTACCGCTACTGGACCGTCGAGGCGATCGTCGCCGACCTCGACCGGCGCCGGCACGGCTTCTCCGTGGCGATCGAGAACTTCGGCCACGACGCGAACATCGGCACGGTGGTGCGCACCGCCAACGCCTTCCTGGCCGCCGAGGTGCACGTCGTGGGGCGGCGCCGCTGGAACCGCCGTGGCGCCATGGTCACCGACCGGTACCAGCACCTGCGTCACCACCCGGACGTCGCCGCGCTGCTGGCCTTCGCGGCGGCGGAGGGGCTGGCCGTGGTCGCCGTCGACAACGCACCGGGCGCCGAGCCGATCGAGACCGCCGCCCTCCCCGAGCGCTGCGTGCTCCTGTTCGGCCAGGAGGGCCCCGGCCTCACCGAGGAGGCGCGGGCAGGAGCCGACCTGACGGTGTCCATCGCCCAGTTCGGCTCGACCCGGTCGATCAACGTGGGCGTGGCCGCCGGCATCGCGATGCACGCCTGGGTGCGGCAGCACGCCACGATCGGCCCGCCGAACGGTTCGGAGGGGCGGTGAGGTCAGCCCGCCGCGGGCGGGTCGGGGTCGATGCCGCGGTCGCGCAGTGCGGCCTCCACCGCCTGGCAGACGGTGCGCACGACGGCGACCCGGGCGTACCGCTTGTCCTCGCCGGCGATGACGTGCCACGGCGCGGCGGGGATGTCGGTGCGCTCGAGCATCTCCTCGACGGCTGCCTCGTAGGCCGCCCGCTTCTCGCGGTTGCGCCAGTCCTCCTCGGTGAGCTTCCAGGCCTTGTGCGGGTCGGCCTGCCGCGCCTCGAAGCGCCGTAGCTGCTCCTCGGCCGACAGGTGCATCCAGAACTTGACGATGATCGCGCCCTCGGCGGCCAGCGTGGTCTCCAGGTCGACGATCTCCTGGTAGGCCCGTCGCCACTCCGCCTCCTCGGCGAAGCCCTCCACCCGTTCGACCAGCACCCGGCCGTACCAGGTCCGATCGAGCACGGTCATCCCGCCCCAACCGGGCAGGACCGGCCAGAACCGCCACAGGAAGTGGTGCCGCTTCTCGTCGTGGGTCGGTGCGGCGAACTGCGCCACCCGGGAGTGCCGGGGGTCGAGGGGGTGGACCAGCCGCTTGATCGCCCCGCCCTTGCCGGAGGCGTCCCAGCCCTCGAACAGCACCACCAGCGGGGGGCCGAGGCTCCCGGTACCGATCTGCCCGCCGAGGAGCAACCGCAGGTGGGTGAGCCGGTGCTGGACCTCGGCCAGCTGCTTCTTCCCCGCCTTCTTCTCCAGGGCGGCGGTCAGGTCCACGTCGGCGAGCCGGCTCATGGCGGTCACCCTGCCAGGAACGGGCCGAAGGGGTGAGTTCGGTCTCCGGACCCGGTGGCCGGACCGGGGGAGTGGGACGATGGAGCAGCCATGACTGCCCTGCCCCTCGTCTTCGACGCCCCCCGCCGCGGCAAGCCACCGCGCCACCTCGCCGACCTCACGCGCGAGGAGGCCAGGTCGGCCGTGGCCGAGCTGAGTCAGCCGGCCTTCCGCGCCGACCAGCTGGCCCGGCACTACTACCGCGGCGTCACCGATCCCGAGCAGATGACCGACCTGCCCGCCGCGGTGCGCGAGACCCTCACCGAGGCGCTGCTCCCGGGTCTGCTGACCGTCGTCCGGCACCAGGAGGCCGACGGCGGGCGCACCCGCAAGACGCTGTGGCGGCTGCACGACGGCGCGCTCGTGGAGAGCGTTCTCATGCGCTATCCCGACCGGGCCACGGTCTGCATCTCCAGCCAGGCCGGGTGCGGCATGGCCTGCCCGTTCTGCGCGACCGGCCAGCAGGGGCTCACCCGCAACCTCTCCGCCGGCGAGATCATCGGCCAGGCGGTCGCGGCCGCCGCGGCCATGGCGAACGGCGACGTCGCCGGCGGGCCGGGCCGGCTGTCCAACGTGGTCTTCATGGGCATGGGGGAGCCGCTGGCGAACTACCCCCGCGTGCGCAAGACGCTCGATGCACTGCTCACCCCCGCCCCGCACGGCCTGGGGCTCGGGCAGCGCTCGGTCACCGTCTCCACCGTCGGGCTGGTGCCGGCCATCCGCCGGCTCACCGACGAGGGGCTCAACGTGACCCTCGCGGTGAGCCTGCACGCCCCGGATGACGAGCTGCGCGACACCCTCGTGCCGATCAACACCCGCTGGAAGGTCGGCGAGGTGCTCGAGGCCGCCGACGCGTACGCCCGCAGGACCGGCCGCCGCTACTCGATCGAGTACGCGCTGATCCGCGACGTCAACGACCAGCCCTTCCGCGCCGACCTGCTCGGGAAGCTGCTGGCCCCGCGCCTCGCGCACGTGAACCTCATCCCGCTCAACCCGACGCCGGGCAGCCAGTGGGACGCCAGCCCGCTGCCGGCCCAGCGGGAGTTCGTCGCCCGCCTCCGCGCTGCGGGCGTGCCGACGACGGTCCGCGACACCCGCGGTCAGGACATCGACGGCGCGTGCGGTCAGCTCGCCGCTGCCGACCGGGTCGACGGCGTGCCCAGCCTGGCCGTGCCGACGCCCTCGGTGGAGCCGCCGGTCGAGCTGGGTGCCGAGGCCGACGGGTGAGCACCGCGGGCGGCGATCCCGCCCCCGCGCCCGTGCCCGGGTCGGACGAGGCCACTGGGATCGAGCACGAGCACGCCGACGTCTCCGGCGGGTGGCTCCGTGCCGCCGTCTTCGGTGCGATGGACGGGCTGGTCACCAACACCGCGCTGGTGGCCGGTGTCGGGGGCGGGGATGCGGCGCCGCGCGCGATCGTGCTCGCGGGCGTGGCCAGCCTGGTCGCCGGCGCGATCTCCATGGCGCTGGGTGAGTACACGTCGGTGAAGACGCAGAACGAGCAGCTCGAGCTCGAGGTCGAGAAGGAGCGCCGCGAGCTCACCCGCAACCCCGCCGGCGAGCTCGACGAGCTGGTCGACCTGCTGCGGTCCCGGGGCGTCGACGACCGGCTGGCCCGCACGGTCGCCGTCCAGCTGTCCCGCGACCCGGAGACGGCGCTGCGCCTGCACGTGGTGGCCGAGCTCGGTCTCGATCCGGAGGACCGGCCCTCGCCCGTGGTGGCGGCGGTCTCGTCCTTCGTGACCTTCGGCGTCGGCGCGCTGATCCCGCTGCTGCCCTACCTGCTCGGCGTCTCGGTGCTCTGGCCGGCGCTGCTGGCCGGCGGCATCGGACTGCTGATCGCCGGGGCACTGTCGTCCTGGTTCACGCCCCGGCCCTGGTGGTACGGCGGGGGACGCCAGCTGCTGTTCGGCGCGGCGGCCGCCGGCATCACCTACCTGATCGGCTCGGCGATCGGCGTCACGGTGAGCTGAGGGAACGACCCCCTGCAGGGTTCCGCCGCGAGCGTGCGAGCGGTGGGTGGCAGGGGGTCCTTCCTCAGTGGCTGCGCCAGGCGTTCTTCCGGCGGAAGATGTCCCAGACCAGGATGGTGGCCAGCAGCAGGGCGGTGCCGAGGACCCACAGGTCCTCGACGCGGCCCTCGTGGTTGCCGAACATGTAGGCCAGCACGATGAGGACCGTCACCCAGGCGGCGCGACGGCCCCACCGGCCGGTCTGGCCGTGCCAGCCCCAGTCGGCGGGCTCCTCGTGGTCGATCGGGTGGGCGCCGGCGCGGACCACGCCCTCCTCGCGCCCGGGCTGGTTGATCCGCTCGGTGGCGGAGTCGTTCTGCGCGATCCGGCTGCGGTGCAGTGCCTCGCTCACGCGTGCTCCTCGCTGGGGCTCGTCGGCCGCGTGCGGCGGCCCTGCGGTGTCGACGTGCTGGCTCGCACGTGCTCGTGTGCATTCTGTCAGCCCACCGGTCCGGACACCCGGTGAGGTCACCCCTCCCCGGCGTGCCGCCGCGGTCGGGGAGGATGCAGCCGTGACGACGCAGCGCGAGGTGACCGTCCTCGGGTCCACCGGGTCCATCGGCCGGCAGGCCATCGCGGTCGCCCGGCAGAATCCGGAGCGGCTGCGGATCACCGGGCTGGCCGCCGGCGGAGGCGACGTCGCACTGCTGGCCGAGCAGGCGCTGGGTCTCGGTGTCCGGACCGTCGCCGTCGCGAAGGCGACCGCCGCGCAGGACCTGCAGCTGGCGTTCTACGCCGCGGCGTCGAAGAAGGGCTGGTCCCGCGGCGAGTACGCGCTGCCCGAGATCCTCGCCGGACCGCGCGCCGCCGAGGAGCTGGCCGCCCGCCCCGCCGACGTCGTCCTCAACGGGATCACCGGCTCGATCGGCCTGGGCCCCACCCTGTCGGCGCTGCGGGCGGGCCGCACCGTCGCGCTGGCCAACAAGGAGTCGCTGATCGCCGGGGGTGACCTGGTGCTCGCCGCCGCCGCCCCGGGGCAGCTCGTGCCCGTCGACTCCGAGCACTCGGCGCTGGCGCAGTGCCTGCGCGCCGGGACCAGGAGCGAGGTGGCCCGGCTGGTGCTGACCGCGAGCGGGGGGCCGTTCCGGGGGCGGTCGGCCGCCGAACTGGAGCAGGTGACCGTGGAGCAGGCCATGGCCCACCCGACCTGGGACATGGGACCGGTGATCACGATCAACTCGGCGACGCTGGTGAACAAGGGGCTGGAGCTCATCGAGGCGCACCTGCTCTTCGGCGTCCCCTACGCCGACATCGACGTCGTGGTGCACCCGCAGTCGATCGTGCACTCGATGGTCACCTTCGCCGACGGCGCGACGATCGCCCAGGCGAGCCCGCCGGACATGCGGTTGCCGATCGCGCTGGGCCTCGCCTGGCCCGACCGGCTCCCGGAGGTCCAGCCGGCGCTGGACTGGAGCGTCGCCGGCACCTGGGAGTTCTTCCCCCTCGACGAGCAGGCCTTCCCCGCGATCCGGCTGGCCCGGGCGGCCGGAGAGGCCGGGGGCGTGGCGCCGGCCATCTACAACGCCTCGAACGAGGAGGCGGTCGCCGCCTTCACGGCGGGTCGGCTCTCGTTCCCAGGAATCGTCCAGCTCGTCGCGCGTACCCTCGACGAGGCGCCGGACCTCGGCGTCCCCACGCGCGTCGAGGATGTCCTGGCCGCGGAGAAGTGGGCCCGGGAGCACGCCCGGGGACTCATCGCCGGAGGCTTGAGCTGAGCGGGATCCTGCTGACGGTCCTCGGGATCGTCGCCTTCGCCCTGGGCCTGATGTTCAGCATCGGGTTCCACGAGTTCGGGCACTTCTTCTGGGCGCGGAAGTTCGGCATGCGGGTGCCGCAGTTCTTCGTCGGCTTCGGCCCGACGGTCTTCTCGCGCCGCTTCGGCGAGACCGAGTTCGGCATCAAGGGCATCCCGCTGGGCGGCTACATCCGCATCGTCGGGATGATCCCGCCGGCCGAGGAGAACGAGAGCAAGCGCGCCACCCGCATGCGCAGCTTCATCGCCGAGGTGCGCGGCCAGGCGCTCGACGACGTCCGGCCCACCGACGGCGACCGCGTCTTCTACAAGAAGCCGTGGTGGCAGCGGGTCATCGTCATGTTCGCCGGCCCGTTCCACAACCTGGTCCTGGCGGTGCTGTTCTTCACCATCGTGCTCACCGCCTTCGGCCTCCCGGCGACGACGACCACCATCAGCGCGATCCCGGAGTGCGTGCTGCCGGCCACCGCCACCGACCGCACCTGCACGGACGACGCAGCCCCCTCCCCGGCCGAGGCTTCCGGCCTGGAACCCGGCGACACGATCGTGGCGATCGACGGCCGGCCGGTGTCACCGGTCCCCGACGCCGGTCAGGACGACGAGGCGACCGGCTGGGGCCAGGTCCAGGAGGCCGTCCGCGACAGCATCGGGAGCCCCGTGGTGCTCACCGTCGAGCGGGAGGCGGACGGTGCCACCCGGCAGCTGGACCTGACGGTCACCCCGATCGCGAACACCATCTACGTCGACGACGACGGCGACGGCGAGGCCGACGGCACGGAGACGGTCGGCTTCGTCGGCGTGCAGGCCGCGCAGACCTACGTGCAGCAGCCGGTCACCGCCGTGCCGGGCTTCATCGGGGAGTACACCGTCCGGGCGGTCGACCGGCTGGTCGAGATCCCCGAGCGGATCCCCGCGCTGTTCCGCGCGGCCTTCCTCGGCGAGGAGCGCGACCCCCTGGGTCCGATCGGCGTGGTGGGGGTCGGCCGCATCTCCGGCGAGGTCTTCTCCCTCGAGCAGTTCACCGGCACGGAGAAGGTCAGCCTGTTCTTCCAGCTGCTCGCCGGGATGAACCTGGTGCTGTTCCTGTTCAACCTGGTGCCGATCTACCCGCTCGACGGCGGCCACGTCGCCGGCGCGCTGTACGAGAAGGCCCGCGCCACCGTCGCCCGGCTGCGCGGCCGGCCGGACCCCGGCCCCTTCGACATCGCCCGGCTCATGCCCGTGGCCTACGTCGTCGCCGGGCTCTTCCTCGTGCTCTCGGCGCTGCTGTTCATCGCCGACATCGTCAACCCCATCTCCATCGCCGGCTGAGCCATCGCCGGTTGAGTCATCGCCGGGCGAGCCGGCCGCGAGCCGATCAGCACGCCGAGGACGACGACGGCCCCCGCCGTCAGCTCCACGGGGTCCAGCACCTCCCCGAAGGCCAGCCACGAGGCGAGCACGCCGACCACGGGCACGAGCATCGAGAACGGCGCCACCACGTTGGACGGGTGCCGGGACAGCAGCGAGTTCCAGATCCCGTACCCGACGAGCGTGGCGACGACGACCACGTAGAGCAGTCCCAGGACCGACGGCAGCGCCTCCGCGGTGGTGGTCTCGGCGAGCGACCGGCCGATGCGGTCGGGGCCCTCGACCAGCAGGGCCAGCGCCAGCATCGGCAGCGGCGGCACGACCGCCGACCACAGCGTGAGGTGCAGGCCGTTGGGCGCCGAGGCCTGCCGACTGCAGACATTGCCGATCGCCCAGCCCAGTGCCCCGCACAGGGTGAGGACGACCGGTAGCCAGGCCGCGGTCTGCGAGCGGTGGACGGCGATGACGGCCAGCCCCGCGACGGCGATCGCGACGCCGGTGAGCTGCCGGGCCGAGAGCGACTCGTGCAGCCAGACGCCGGCCAGCAGGACGGTGAAGGGTGCCGAGGCCTGGAGCACCAGCGAGGCCAGGCCGCTGGGCATCCCGGCGGCCATGCCGAGGTAGAGGAAGGCGAACTGCAGGAGCCCGATGCCCAGGCCGACCCCGATCAGCCAGCGCAGCGGCACCGGCGGCCGGCGCACGAACAGCAGCGCGGGCAGGGCCACGAGGGCGAACCGCAGCGCGACCATGAACAGCGGCGGGAAGTGCTCGAGGGCCAGGGCCGTGGCGGGGAAGTTCACGCCCCAGCAGACGGCGACGAGGCAGGCGAGGAGTCGGTCGCGGAGGGGCACGCCGTCGAGCGTGGGACCGGCGCTGTTGAAGGACAAGCGCAATCCGGCACACCGACCTTGTAGCGTTGCTTCATAATCGACGCCGGGCAGGACCTCTGGGGCCGGGTGGACGTCGCGCACCTCGCCGTCCTCCGCGAACTGGCCGAGCACGGCTCGGTGACCGCGGTGGCCCGCGCCACGACGCTGTCGCCGTCGGCGGTCTCCCAGCAGCTCAAGGTGCTGCAGCGGCGGCTCGGCGTCGTGCTGGTCGAGCGGGCCGGCCGGGGGGTCCGGCTGACCGACGCCGGCCGGGCGCTGGCCGGTATCGCAGCCGGCGTCTCGACCGCGTTGGCCACCGCGGAGGCCGACTGGCAGCGCTACCGCGGCGGGGTCGGGGGAACCGTCCGGCTGGCGACCTTCCACTCGGCCGGTGAATTGCTCATCCCGGGTCTCCTCGACCGCTTGGCCGAGCACCCCGGCGTCGTCCTGGAGACCTTCGACGAGGACGTCCTGCAGGACGACTTCGCGGGTCTCACCGCCACCTACGACGTCGTCGTCGCCCACCGTTCCGACGACGTCGTGCCACCGCCGCGCGACGGCATCGAGGTCCGCCTGCTGCTCCGCGAGCCGCTCGACGTCGCGTTGCCGCTGGACCACCCGCTCGCCGGGCGGGACCGCGTCACCCCGGCCGACGTCATCGACGAGGACTGGATCGTCCCGCCGGCCGAGTTCCCCATCGACCGGGTGCTGACGGCGATCGCGGCCCAGGCGCGGTCCCCGGTGCGTGTCGTGCGCCGGACCACGCACCTGCCCCTCACCGAGAAACTGGTCGCCCGCGGGCACGGCATCGCGCTGCTGCCGCGCCACACGACCCTGGATCGGGCCGAGGGCCGGCTGGCGCTCGTCCCGCTGGCCGACCTGCGGGCGGGGCGGGTCGTCGAGGCGCTGATGCGCCCCGACCGGGCCGCTCGCCGCTCGGTGCAGGTCGTCCTGGCCGCCCTGGTCGCCGAAGCTTCCTCCTACGCCGCCTGAGATCACTACCGCGCGCACCTCGTCCGGTGGCAGGCCGGTGGATACTGGACGGCATGGCCATCCCTGTCGGTCTCGGCATGCCCGCGGCGCCCCCGCCCGTCCTCGCTCCGCGGCGCAAGACCCGCCAGCTCGACGTGGGCGGCGTCGGCGTCGGCAGCGACTCCCCGGTCAGCGTGCAGTCGATGTGCACGACCAAGACCGCCGACATCAACGCGACGCTGCAGCAGATCGCCGAGCTGACCGCCTCGGGCTGCCAGATCGTGCGCGTGGCGGTGCCCGACACCGACGACGCCGAGGCGCTCGCGACGATCGCGAGGAAGTCGCAGATCCCGGTCATCGCCGACATCCACTTCCAGCCGCGGTACGTGTTCGCGGCCATCGACGCCGGCTGCGCGGCCGTGCGCGTCAACCCCGGCAACATCAAGAAGTTCGACGACAAGGTCGGCGAGATCGCCCGGGCGGCCAAGGCCGCGGGGACGCCGATCCGCATCGGGGTGAACGCCGGCTCCCTCGACAAGCGCCTGCTCGCCAAGTACGGCAAGGCGACACCGGAGGCGCTGGTCGAGTCCGCGCTCTGGGAGTGCTCGCTGTTCGAGGAGCACGACTTCCGCGACATCAAGATCTCGGTCAAGCACAACGACCCGGTCGTGATGGTCCGTGCCTACGAACTGCTCGCCGCGCAGTGCGACTACCCGCTGCACCTGGGCGTCACCGAGGCCGGCCCTGCCTTCCAGGGCACGATCAAGTCCGCGGTGGCCTTCGGCGCGCTGCTCAGCCAGGGCATCGGCGACACCATCCGCGTCTCCCTGTCGGCCCCGCCGGCCGAGGAGGTGAAGGTGGGCAACCAGATCCTGGAGTCGCTCAACCTCAAGCAGCGCGGGCTGGAGATCGTCAGCTGCCCCTCGTGCGGGCGGGCGCAGGTCGACGTCTACAAGCTCGCCGACGAGGTCACCGCCGGCCTGGAGGGCATGGAGGTCCCGCTGCGCGTCGCCGTCATGGGCTGCGTCGTCAACGGTCCCGGCGAGGCCCGCGAGGCCGACCTGGGCGTGGCGTCGGGCAACGGCAAGGGGCAGATCTTCGTGAAGGGCCAGGTCGTGAAGACCGTGCCGGAGTCGATGATCGTCGAGACGCTCATCGAGGAGGCCATGCGCATCGCGGAGGAGCAGACCGACGGCGGCGTGCCCTCCGGCCCGCCCGTCGTCTCCGTCAGCTGACCGGCCCTCACCGGCCCGCTGCCCGTGCTGCGATCGCCCACCGCGCGCGTCCTCGACGAGGGTGACGAGCCGGCCGTCCACCGCCTGCTGGCGACCGACCCCGTCGCGGCCTGCGTGCTGGCCGGCCGGGTGGAGCTCACCGGCACCGCACCGGTGGCCGTGGGCGCTCCCCTCTGGGGGTTCGGCTCGGGCCGGTCGCTGGAGGCGGTCTGCCTCGCCGGCGCCAACCTGATCCCTTTCGCCGTCCCCGGGGCCGAGCGGGTGGCTGCGGCCGCCTTCGCCGAGCTGGCCCGCCGGGCCGGGCGGCGCTGCAGCACCATCGTCGGCCCCGCGGCCTCGGTGGCACCGCTGTGGGACCTGCTGGCGCCGTACTGGGGGCCGGCGCGCGACCACCGGGCGACGCAGCCGCTGCTCGCCATCGACGGCGCGCCGGCGATCGCTCCCGAGACGCGGGTGCGCCCGGTGCGGACCCACGAGCTCGACGTGCTGCTGCCGGCGGCCGTCGCCATGTTCACCGAGGAGATCGGCGTCAGCCCCCTGCGCATCGACGGCGGGGCCGGCTACCGCGCCCGGCTGGCCGAGCTCGTGCGGGCCGGGCGATCCCTCGCCTGGATCGAGGACGGTCAGGTGGTGTTCAAGGCCGAGATCGGGGCGGTGAGCCGCGCAGCGTGCCAGGTGCAGGGCGTGTGGGTGGCACCGGAGCACCGGGGCACGGGGATCGGCGCCGCAGGCACCGCCGCCGTCGTCGAGTACGCGCGGTCCACCGTGGCGCCGGTCGTCAGCCTGTACGTCAACGACTTCAACGCTCCCGCCCGTGCCGCCTACCGCAGGGTCGGTTTCCGCGAGGTCGGGCAGTTCTCCAGCGTGCTCTTCTGACGGCCCCGTCCGGAGGCCCGCGGCGAACGCAGCGAGGCGCGAGAGGAACGGGGTCCTGCTTCTGACAGGCTGCTGCGGTGCGCGCCCGATCCGGTCCGGTCCTGCTGACGTCCCTCCTCCTCGCGGTCCCTGTCCTGGGCGCCTGCTCGGGCGGGGGCGAGGACGAGGTCCGCGAGGCCGCGCAGGCCTTCCTCGCGGACTGGGCCGCCGGCGACGACGCAGCGGCCGCTGCGTCGACCACGGACCCGCAGGTGACGACCGCGCTGCTGGAGCAGACCGCGGCCGACCTGCCCGACGCGCAGCTGTCCACCGAGCTCGGCGAGGTCACCGTCGAGGACGGTTCCGCCACCGCGGACTGGACGGCCACGTGGGACCTCGCAGCAGCCCCCGACTGGAGCTACGACGCCTCGCTGCGGCTCACCGAGGACGACGACGGGTGGCAGGTGGTCGCCGAGCCGGCTCTCGTGCACCCCGAGCTCGGCGAGGGACAGCACCTGGAGCTGGCCCGCAGCCTGCCGGAGCGCGCGCCGATCACCGACGCGTCGGGCGCTGCGCTCTTCACCCCGACCGAGGTGGTCGACGTCGGCGTCGACCCCGGGCAGGTGACCGACCTGCCCGCGCTGGCCGCGGCGCTGTCGGCGGCCACCGGCATCGCCGCGGAGGAGATCACCGCCGACGTCCAGGCAGCTCCGGCCGGCCAGTTCGTCCCGGTCATCACGCTGCGCCGGCCGGCCTTCGAGGCGATCCGGGCGCAGGTCTTCGACCTCCCGGGTGCCGTCTTCCCGACCGACACCCGGCTGCTCGCGCCCTCGGCCGGCTTCGCCGCGGCGCTGCTCGGCCGGGTGGGGGCGGCGACGGCGGAGATCCTGGAGGAGTCGACGGAGGACGACCAGCCCCGCTACGCCGCGGGCGACCAGCTCGGCACCTCCGGTCTGCAGCGGGCCTTCCAGGACCAGCTGGCCGGCACCGCCGGGTTCACCGTCCGGGTCGTCGCCCTCGACGAGAGCCTCGAGGACGAGGGGCGTGAGATCGCCGCCGTGGAGCCCGTGCCGGGCACGCCGGTACAGACCCCGCTGGTCCCGGCTCTGCAGAACGCCGCGGACGCCGCCGTCGCCGGCGAGGCGCGACCCACCCACCTCGTCGTGGTGCGCCCCGGCACCGGCGAGCTGCTGGCCGTCTCCTCCAACGAGGTGGCCGACGCCGCCAACGCGCTGTCCGGGAGCTTCCCGCCCGGCTCGAGCATGAAGGCCGTCACCGCCACCGCGCTGCTCTCGACCGGCGCCCTCGCGCCCGCCGCTCCCGTGCCCTGCCCCGCGACGACCGTCGTCGAGGGGCGCGAGTTCGAGAACCAGGACCGGTTCGACCTCGGCACGGTGCCGTTCACCGAGGCCTTCGCGGAGTCGTGCAACACGACGTTCATCCAGCAGGGACTGCAGCTGCCCGACGCGGCCCTGGCCGAGGCGGCGGCCTCGTACGGGGTGGGCACCGACTGGCAGCTGCCCGTCGACATCTTCTCCGGCGACGTGCCCACCGACAGCACCGGCACGACCAAGGCCGCGAACATGATCGGCCAGGGGCAGGTGCTCGTGAGCCCGGCCCAGATGGCGCTCGTCGTCGCCGGGATCGCCGGCGGCACGCCGGTTGCTCCGGTCGAGGTGGTGGGCGCGGAGCCGGCCGGGCCGACCCCGGCAGGTCCCGGGCCGGAGGTGCTCGACGCGTTGCGGCCGATGATGCGGGAGGTCGTCCTGACCGGAACCGCCGCCGCGCTGGCCGCACGCGGCGAGGTGTACGGCAAGACGGGCACCGCGGAGTACGGGACCAACACCCCGCCGGATTCGCACGGCTGGTTCGTCGGCTACCGGACCGGGGGAGCGACGGGACCCATCGCCTTCGCGGTCCTGGTCGAGGGCGGGCAGTCCAGCAGCGCCGCCGTGGCCGTCACCGACGACTTCCTGGCCGCGGTCGGCTGAGCCGGAGCGGGACGAGGGACGGGCCTACTCGGGGGGAAGTCCCGGGAGGGCCCGGGTCACGGTGGGCTGGCCCGCGGCGGCGCGCCAGGCGACCGCGCGCACCTCGGCGCCGGTGAGCGCCTCGAGCGCCAGCTCGCGCGTGGCCCGCTCCGACGCCTGGTCGAGCACCCGCACCCAGGCGGCGGCGGCGCCCTCCTCCAGCACCACGGCCAGCGCGGCGGCGTCCGTGGGGGACAGCACGGGGAAGGGCAGCGCGTAGCCGCCCTCCGCGCCGGGGGGGTCCACCGACCGCTGGGAGAGCAGCGTGATCACGGCGTCCCGGACGTCGCGGTGCGCGGCCTCGGCCGTGGTCGCCGCGCCCCGGGCGCCCTGCGCCAGCGCCGCCCCGACGACGCCGTACCCCCAGACCGCGGCGTGCTCCGCGGCCAGGGCGAGTCCGAGGGCGGCGTTCTCCGCGGTCAGTTTCTGGGTGTCCTCGCCGGCACCGTCGTCAGCCATTGCGGGTTCCCGTCATGCCAGTAGTCCGTCCTGTCCGCGCAGACCCGCGGAGATCGAGCCGAGCAGCGCCGCCCGTGCGCCGGACTGGCTGACGGCTGCTGCGGCGTGGGACGCGGCCGCGGCGGCCACCTGCTCGCGCAGCCACGAGCGTGCCTCGGCCGGCGAGGGCGGGGTGCCGGGGGACGACGAGCTCGGGGTCGCTCCGGGCGCCGCATCCCTCAGCCGCTCGAGCTGCTCGGTGGCCTGGGCAGCCAGCTCCGCCACCTCCCCGGCCAGCGCCGGATCGGCGGCCCCGGCGGCGGTGTAAGCGGCGACGAGCGTCTGCTGCACGGCCACCTGGCCCAGCAACTGGTCGGCCTGCTCCCCGGTCACCCGCTCGCGCTCGGCCGGCGGGGACGAGGTGCAGGCTGCCGCGGCCAGCGCCAGCCCGGCCGCCGAGGCGGCCAGCAGCGTGCGCCGGGAGAAACCTCGCGAGCCGGGGGAGGGGAGCGGAGACATCGGTGCCATCCTCGCAGCCCTCGGCCACCGGGGTCGGCACGTACCGGTCGGACGCGGTCGGCACCGCCCCGCCCGTCGCTCCCGCCCCACCGGCGGCGAGCGGTCCGCCCGGTGCCCGGTCCCCGGTCCCCCCGGCGGGCGGTAACCTGGCCACTTCCCTCGGAATTCTCCCCCCGGCAGCGCCGGAGGGCCCGAGGAGGCGTTCCGCACCCCGCGGCCGTCCGAGCCTGGAGGAGGTAGCTGTGTCCGCCTCTCGTGGCACCCCCCGCACCGACCCCGCGACCGCCCGGCTGGCCGGCCTGATCCAGCCCGTCGTCGACGGGGCCGGCTACGACCTCGAGGAACTGGTGGTCACCCCCGCCGGCCGGCGCAGCGTCGTCCGCGTCGTCGTCGACCGCGACTCCGGCGTCAGCCTGGACGACATCGCCGAGGTCAGCCACGCCGTCTCCGACGTCCTCGACAGCCTCGACGACGGCATGGGCCGCACACCCTACGTCCTGGAGGTCTCCAGCCCCGGCGTCGACCGGCCGCTCACCGAGCAGCGGCACTGGCGGCGCAACACCGGGCGCCTGGTCACCGTGACCGCCGGTCCGGCCGGCGCGGGGGAGAAGCTCACCGGCCGCATCGCCGGGGTCGACGACGCCGGGGTGACGCTCGCGGTCGAGGTGCAGGGCAAGCCCGGCGCCAAGAAGCGTCCGCCGACGCCGCGGCAGGTGCCCTGGGCGGAGCTCGGCGACGGCCGCGTGCAGGTGGAGTTCGGGCGCGCGCCGGCCGCCGGGGCGGGGTCCGGCGACGACCCCGGCGAGGACGACCTGCACGACGACGACCTGCACGACGACGACCTGCACGACGACGACCTGCACGACGACGAC
>JBELIQ010000024.1:42639-61107 GCA_042090795.1 Blastococcus sp.
CGACGACGACCTGCACGACGACGACCTGCACGACGACGACCTGCACGACGACGACCTGCACGACGACGACGTGATCGACGACCCGGAGCGCGGCGACGACGTGGCCTCCGGGAACGCGCCCCGGGCGCGAGGAGGAGCACAGTGAACATCGACGTCACCGCGCTCAAGGCGGTCGTCGGGGAGAAGGGCATCCCCGCCGACACGGTGATCCAGGCGATCGAGACCGCCCTGGTCACCGCCTACCGGCACGCCGACGGCGCCGCCAAGCACGTCCGCGTGCACGTGGACCGCAAGACCGGCGAGGTCGCCGTGCTGGCCCAGGAGCTGGGTGCCGACGGGGAGGTCGTCCGGGAGTGGGACGACACCCCGGGCGACTTCGGCCGCATCGCCGCCAGCACGGCCAAGCAGGTCATCGTGCAGCGGCTGCGCGACGCCGAGCACGAGCAGACCTTCGGCGAGTACGCCGGCAAGGAGGGCGACATCGTCAGCGGCATCGTGCAGGCGCACGACCGCCGCAACGTGCAGGGCACCGTGCTGATCGACATCGGGAAGGTCGAGGCGGTGCTCCCCCCGACCGAGCAGGTGCCCGGCGAGGACTACACGCACGGCAGCCGGCTGAAGGCCTACGTGGTCTCGGTCGCCCGGACGTTCCGCGGCCCCCAGGTGACGGTCTCCCGCACGCACCCGCACCTGGTCCGCAAGCTGTTCGCCCTGGAGGTGCCCGAGGTCGCCGACGGCAGCGTCGAGATCGTCGCGGTGGCCCGCGAGGCCGGGGCCCGCTCGAAGATCGCCGTCCGCACCAAGGTGCCCGGCCTCAACGCGAAGGGCGCCTGCATCGGTCCCATGGGACAGCGGGTGCGCAACGTCATGAGCGAGCTGCACGGCGAGAAGATCGACATCGTCGACTGGTCCGACGACCCGGCCACCTTCGTCGCCCAGGCCCTGAGCCCGGCGCGGGTCTCCGAGGCCCGCGTGGTCGACGCGCAGGCCAAGGCCGTGCGGGTGGTGGTGCCGGACTACCAGCTGTCGCTGGCGATCGGCAAGGAAGGGCAGAACGCCCGCCTCGCCGCCCGGCTGACCGGCTGCCGGATCGACATCCGCAGCGACGCCCAGGCCGAGGACGCGGCCGCCGCGCCCTCGCCGGGCGTGGGCCGTGCGCCCCTGCGATCGGGCGCGCCGGCTCCCTCCGCAGGGGGACGTCCGAACGCTCAGCGCACTCCACCCCGACGCGCGGAACACCGGGGACCCACGACGCGCTAGAGTGCAGGGTGGCCGAAACGAAGATCCCGGAGCGCACCTGTGTGGGCTGCCGGCGACGCGCTCCGGTCACCGATCTGCTGCGTGCCGTTCTGAGTTCCGGGGCCCTGGTCCCGGACCCTCGACGGCGGCTCCCCGGAAGGGGGGCGTCGGTGCACCCCACCCCGGAGTGCCTGGGCGCAGCGGAGCGACGCCGGGCCTTCACCCGGGCGCTGCGCCTCCCCGGAGGCAGCCCGCTGGAGGTCGGTCCGCTCCGGGACTTCGTCCTCGGCTCCTCCTCGGAGGCCGCCGGGCCGCGGCCCGGGACGGGCGAGTGAGTGCGGCACCGCCGCACCCCACCTCACCAGCAGTTCCACGTCGGGCCGGCACCAGGCCGGTCCGCAAGTCGACAGGACATCGTCGGATGACTCAGCCGTGAAGTTCTCACGATGACCATGCGCCACTAACGACGAGGTCGAGCGGGCAAGCCGCCGGCCTCACACACGAGGAGACCCGTGCCAGGCAAAGCCCGCGTACACGAACTCGCCAAGGAGTTCGGTGTCGACAGCAAGACCGTGCTCGCCACGCTCAAGGAGCAGGGCGAGTTCGTGAAGTCCGCCTCCTCGACCGTCGAGGCCCCTGTGGCCCGGCGGCTCCGTGAGGCACTGGGCGCCGCCACCGGTGGCGCCGCAACCCCCAGCGCTGCTCCGGCTCCCGCCGCACGCCCCGGTCCGGCGGCGGCTCGTCCGTCCGCCCCTGCTCCCGGTCCGCGCCCGGCCGCTCCGGCGCCCCAGGCGCCCGCGGCCAGCGCACCCGCGGCCCCGGCGGCTCCTGCCGCTCCGGCTGCTCCGGCGCAGTCCCCGCGTCCGGAGGCGCCCGCTCCGCAGGCCCCGGCCGCCAGCGCTCCGACCCAGCAGCCTCCGGCCGCCCGTCCGTCCGCGCCGCGTCCCGGCGCAGCCGGTGGCGGCGCGCCCTCCGGCGCCGGTCCGCGTCCCGGACCGCGTCCGGCCCCGCGCCCGGGCAACAACCCGTTCAGCTCGCCCCGTCCGGCCGCGCCTCCGGCCGCGGCGCCCGGTCCCGTCGCCGGTGCCGGCCCCCGGCCCGGCCCGGCCGCTCCGGGTGCCCGCCCGGCCGCTCCGGGCGGTCCCCGTCCGGCAGCCGGTCCCGGTGGGCCGCGTCCCGGCCCCGGCGGCCCGCGTCCCGCTCCCGGCGCCGGCGGCCCCCGTCCGGGTCCCGGTGCCGGCGGACCCCGCCCGAACCCGGGCATGATGCCGCAGCGTCCGGCGCCGGGCATCGGTCGTCCCGGTGGCGGCCGTCCCGGTGGCCCCGGTGGCCCCGGTGGCCGTGCCGGTGGTCCCGGCGGTGGCGGTGGCCGTCCCGGTGGTCCCGGCGGTGGCGGTGGCTTCCGTCCCGGTGGCGGCGGTGGCGCTCCCGGCGCCGGCGCACCGGCCGGTGGTGGTTTCCGTGGCGGCGGCGGTCCTCGCGGCCGTGGCCGTGGTGGCTCGGGTGCCGGTACCGCCGGTGCCTTCGGCCGTCCCGGCGGTCGCGGTCCGGTCCGTGGCCGCAAGAGCAAGAAGCAGCGGCGTCAGGAGTTCGACTCCATGGCGGCGCCCAGCATGGGCGGCGTCAGCCTGCCCCGTGGCAACGGACAGACCGTCCGCCTGCCCCGTGGTGCCTCGCTGACCGACCTGGCGGAGCGGATCAACGCCGAGCCCGCCGCGCTGGTCACGGCCCTGTTCCACCTGGGCGAGATGATCACCGCGACGCAGTCGGTCAACGACGACACGTTGCAGCTCCTCGGTGCCGAGATCGGCTGGGTCATCCAGGTCGTGAGCCCCGAGGACGAGGACCGCGAGCTCCTGGAGACCTTCGACCTCACCTTCGGCGACGAAGAGGGCGAGGAAGGCGACTGGGAGTCCCGTCCGCCGGTGGTCACCGTCATGGGTCACGTCGACCACGGAAAGACCAAGCTGCTCGACGCCCTGCGGCACAGCAACGTGGTCTCGAAGGAGGCCGGTGGCATCACCCAGCACATCGGCGCCTACCAGATCGTCACCGAGCTGGAGCACAACGAGCGGCCGATCACCTTCATCGACACCCCGGGTCACGAGTCGTTCACCGCGATGCGTGCCCGAGGCGCGAAGGTCACCGACATCGTCGTGCTCGTGGTCGCGGCCGACGACGGCGTCATGCCGCAGACGGTCGAGGCGCTCAACCACGCCCAGGCCGCCGAGGTGCCGATCGTGGTCGCGGTCAACAAGATCGACAAGGAGGGGGCCAACCCCGCCAAGATCCGTCAGCAGCTCACCGAGTACGGCCTGGTGGCCGAGGAGTACGGCGGCGACACGATGTTCGTCGACGTCTCCGCGATCAACCGCCAGGGCCTCGACGAGCTGCTCACGGCGATCCTGCTGACCGCCGACGCCTCGCTGGACCTGCGCGCGAACACCGAGCAGGACCCCCAGGGTGTCGTCATCGAGGGCAAGCTGGACAAGGGCCGTGGCCCCGTCGCCACGGTGCTCGTCCAGCGCGGCACGCTGCGCCAGGGCGACTCGATCGTGGCCGGTGACGCCTACGGTCGCGTCCGGTCGCTGCTCGACGAGCACGGCAACAAGCTGAAGGAAGCCCTGCCCGCGCGTCCGGTCCAGGTCGTCGGTCTGACGTCCGTGCCGCGCGCCGGTGACACCTTCCTGGTCGTCGATGAGGACCGGGTGGCGCGGCAGATCGCCGACCGCCGCCAGGCCCGCATCCGCAACGCGCAGAACGCCTCCATGCGCAAGCGGATCAGCCTCGAAGACCTCGACGCCGCGCTCAAGGAGACCCGTCAGCTCAACCTGATCATCAAGGGCGACAACTCGGGCACCGTCGAGGCGCTCGAAGAGGCGCTCATGAAGATCGAGGTCGACGACGACATCTCGCTGCGGGTCATCCACCGCGGCGTCGGTGGGATCACCAAGAGCGACATCGACCTGGCGCTGGCCGACGACGTCATCGTCCTGGGCTTCAACGTCCGGGCCGAGGGGCAGGCCACCGAGCTGGCCAACCGCGAGGGTGTGGACGTCCGGTACTACACGGTCATCTACCAGGCCATCGACGAGATCGAGGCGGCCCTCAAGGGGATGCTCAAGCCGGAGTACGAGGAGGTCCAGCTCGGGACCGCGGAGGTCCGCGAGGTCTTCCGCGTGCCCAAGATCGGCAACGTCGCCGGTTCGCTGGTCCGCACCGGGACGATCGTCCGCAACTCGAAGGCCCGCCTGGTCCGCGACGGTGCCGTGGTCGCCGACAACCTGACGGTGGAGTCCCTCCGCCGGTTCAAGGACGACGCGACCGAGGTCCGCGAGGGCTACGAGTGCGGTATCGGTCTGGGCTCGTTCAACGACATCAAGGCCGATGACGTGATCCAGACCTTCGAGATGCGCGAGATCCCGCGTACGTGACGTAGGACGACGATCTCTGCAGGAGGGCCGGTCGGCCCTCCTGCAGGGGCCCGTCGCGAGCGTGCGAGCGGCGGGGGGCAGCTGAAGGACCCCGTCCTCCCCACCCCTCGCGGGGCTCGGGGCGGGGCCCGGGACGGAGCCACATGTTCACCGGCACGCTCACCGCCGACCTCCTGCTGGGCGACGTCCACTCGCTCAAGGGCAAGCGCGCCGTCGTGCGGCCGATCGTGGCCGAGCTGCGGCGTCGCTTCGCCGTCGCCGCCGCCGAGGTGGGGGACCAGGACCTGCACCGCAGGGCGCAGGTCGGCCTGGCGGCGGTCTCCGCGGACGCCGGGCAGGTCGCCGACGTCCTCGACGCGTGCGAGCGGTTGCTGGCGGAGCGGCCGGAGGTGACGCTGCTGTCGACGCATCGTCAGCTCTTCAGCGACACGGACTGACAGGACCCCTCGCCCCCACGACTCGCCAGCTCGTCGCGGGCCCCTGCGAGGGGCCACCCATCCACCAACGTAGGAGGTCCCCATGGCTGATCCGGCCCGCGCACGCAAGCTGGCGGTGCGCATCCGCCAGATCGTCTCCGCCGCGATCGAGACGCAGATCAAGGATCCGCGGCTCGGCATGGTGACCGTCACCGACGCCCGTGTGACCAGCGACCTCCGGGAAGCGACGATCTTCTACACCGTCTACGGCGACGAGACGCAGATCGCCGACTCCGCGGCCGCCCTGGCCAGCGCCACCGGCGTGCTGCGCTCCACCGTCGGCAAGCAGACCGGCATCAAGTTCGTGCCGACCCTGGCCTTCATCGCCGACATCGTCCCGGACACCGCGCGGGAGCTCGAGGAGGCGCTCGAGCGCGCCCGGCATGCGGACGCCGAGCTGGCCCGGGCCCGCGAGGGCGCCCAGTACGCCGGCGAGGCCGACCCCTACCGCAGGCCCGCCGAGGACGACGACGAGGACGAGCACGAGGTGTCCACCGAGGGCACGCCCGCCCCCGCCCCTGCCGATGACGGTGCCGACGACGTCTCCGCCCGAACCGGGAGTGTGCTGTGAGCGAGCGTGCGAGCGAACCGATGGACAGAGCAGCCCCGGCCACGCGGCCGACGAGCGCCAGTGAGGTGGACGCGTGAGCCAGGACGACCCGAACCCGTACGAGCCCGACGAGGGCCAGGGAAGGTCCGTGCTGGGCGGCCGCGAGGTGCCCGGCGCCGGTGACCCCACCGACGGCGGCAAGCGCGGCCAGATCGGCGACGCCCCGAGCATCGCCGCGGACGAGCCCGACGACGGCACCAGCTATCCCGTGGGCGGAGGGTCGGTCGCCGAGGAGGAGGACGCGCCCCCGGTCGCCGATCCGGGACCGGACGCCTGACCCGTGGCTCGCGTTCCGACCCCCTCGGCCGCGGCAGGGCTCGCCGCCGGCTCCCGGTCCGTGGCCGGTGTCCTGGCAGCAGCGGCCGAGGCCCGCGCCACCGTCGTCCTGTCCGGGCACGTGAACCCCGACGCCGATGCGCTGGGCAGCACGCTGGCCCTCGCGGAGGGCCTGCGTCGCCGGGGCGCGCGCGTCCTGCCGACCTTCCCCGGTGAGCTGACCCTGCCGGCCTCCCTCGGCTGGCTGCCCGGAGCCGAGGGCCTGGTGCCCTCGACGGCGCTGCCGTCGACCCCGGACGTCTTCGTCAGCCTGGACGCCGCCTCGCCCGGCCGGCTGGGTGAGGTCGCCGTGCTCCTCGACACCGCCGCGACGTCGATCGTGATCGACCACCACGCCAGCAACCCCGGCTTCGGCGGGCTCCGCCTGATCGATCCGGGCGCGCCGGCCACGGTGGCGTTGGTCGCCGACCTGCTCGACGACCTGGGCGTCGCCCTGGACCCCCAGCTGGCCACCTGCCTCTACGCCGGGCTGGCCGCCGACACGGGGTCCTTCCGGTTCGGCAGCACCCGGCCGCAGACCCACGAACTGGCCGCCCGGCTGCTGGCGACGGGCATCGACCACGCGGCGATCAGCCGCCGGCTGTTCGACACCGCGCCGTTCGGCTGGCTGAGCCTGCTGTCGGTCGTGACCGGCCGGGCGGTGCTCGAGCGCGAGGTCGGCGCCGGACTGGTGTGGACCTGGTCGAGCACCGCGGAGGCGGCCGAGCACGGCCTGCCCGGCGAGCAACTGGAGGCGCTGGTCGACGTCGTCCGCTCCGCCGAGGAGGCCGACGTCGCCTGCGTCCTCAAGGGCCAGGACGACGGCACGTGGTCGGTCTCGCTGCGCTCCCGCGGCGGCACGGACCTCGCCCGCGTCGCCATGTCGCTCGGCGGTGGCGGCCACACCCTGGCCGCCGGCTACACCTCCACCCTCGACCGCGAGGGCACCGTCGCGGCCCTGCGCCGGGAGCTGCGCGCTGACTGAACCGGCGCGGGTCGAGCCGGAGCCGGACGCCGTCGCGCGGGCGCCGCGCTCGGTGCTGTCCCTGGCCCTCCCGGCGCTGATCGTCCTCGCGGCCGAGCCGCTGTACCTGCTGGTCGACACCGCGGTCGTCGGCAACCTCGGCACCGTGGCGCTGGGCGGGCTGGCCGTGGGCGGCGGGCTGCTGGCCTGGTCGGCCGCGCTGCTGAACTTCCTGGCGTACGGCACCACCGCCCGGGCCGCCCGGCGCGCGGGCGCCGGCGACCGTCCGGGGGCCGTGGCCGAGGGGGTCCAGGCCACCTGGCTGGCCGCCGCCCTCGGTCTCGTCGTGCTGGTGCTGTTCCAGGTCACCGCCGGGCCGTTCACCCGGCTGCTGGCCGGTGGCGCCGGACCGGTGGCCGAGGCGGGGGAGGAGTGGCTGCGGGTCGCCTCCTTCGGCCTGCCCCTGCTGCTCGTGTCGCTGGCCGGCAACGGCTGGCTGCGCGGCGTCCAGGAGCTGCGCCGGCCGGCCCGATTCGTCCTCGCAGGCAGCCTGGTCAGCCTCGTGCTCTGCCCGCTGCTCGTGTACCCGGTCGGCTGGGGGCTGGTGGGCTCCGCGGTCGCCAACGTGATCGGGCAGGCGATCACCGCCGGGCTGTTCCTGCGGGCCCTGTCCGCGGAGGGCGTGCCGTGGCGTCCCCGGCCGGCGGCCGTGCTCTCCCAGCTCGTCATCGGCCGCGACCTGCTGCTGCGCGCCGCCGTGCTGCAGGTGTCGTTCCTCGTGGCCGCCGGCGTCGCCGCCCGCGCCGGCACGGCGCAGCTGGGCGCGCACCAGATCGCGCTCCAGCTCTTCTTCTTCCTGGCCCTCGTCCTCGACGCCTACGCCATCGCCGCCCAGACCCTCGTCGGGCACGCGCTCGGCGCCGGCCGGCCGGCCGAGGCGCGGGTCACCGCTCGTCGGGTGGCGCTGTGGGGGCTGGCCACCGGGACCGGCGTGGCAGCCGTGCTGCTCGCCGTGCGCGGGGTCCTCCCACCGCTGTTCACCGACGACCCCGCCGTCGTCGGCCAGGCGATGCTGGTCTGGTGGTTCCTGGCGGCGATGCAGCCGCTGGCCGGCGTCGTGTTCGCCCTGGACGGGGTGCTCATGGGCGCCGGCGACGTCGGGTACCTGCGCACCCTGACCATCGGCTCGGCCGTCGTCGGCTTCCTGCCGCTGTCGCTGCTCTCCGGTCCGCTGGACTGGGGGCTGGCCGGGGTGTGGACGGGGTTGTGCCTGTTCATCGGCATCCGGCTGGTCGGCGTCCTCGTGCGGGTGGCCGGTGACCGCTGGCTCGAGGCACCTGCGACGGTTACCTCGTGAGTACCGCGAGAACGACGCCCGAGCGAGCATCGCAGCGAGCGCCGGCGACCGAGGAGCGGAACGAGGACGGAGTCGAGCAGTGAGCCCGAGACGCCCGGATGCCGATGTCCCGCCCGGCCTGCTGCTCGTCGACAAGCCCGGCGGCCTGACCTCGCACGACGTCGTCGCCCGTGCCCGGCGGGTGCTCTCGGTCCGCAAGGTGGGGCACGCCGGGACGCTGGACCCGATGGCCACCGGACTGCTCGTCCTCGGCGTCGGGACGGCGACCCGGCTGCTCGGGTACGTCGGCGGGCACGACAAGACCTACGAGGCGACCGTCCGGCTGGGGCGGTCGACGGTCACCGACGACCGCGAGGGGGAGCCGCTCGGCGGCGCCTCGACCGCCGGGCTGGACGACGACGCGATCCGCGCCGCCCTGGCCGGCCAGACCGGCGCACTGCAGCAGGTCCCCTCCTCGGTCAGCGCCGTGAAGGTGGCCGGACGGCGGTCCTACGACCGCGTGCGGGCGGGGGAGGAGGTGGTGCTGGAGCCGCGCTCGGTGGTGGTCCACCGGCTCGACGTCCACCGCATCACCCGGCCGGAGCCCGACCTGGTCGACGTCGAGGTCACCGTGGAGTGCACCGCAGGCACCTACATCCGCGCGATCGCGCGGGACGCCGGAGCGGCGCTCGGCGTGGGGGGCCACCTCACGGCGCTGCGGCGGACCGCCTCGGGTCCCTTCACCGTGGCGCAGGCGGCCCCCGTGGAGGACGCCGGCGCGGCGCTGGCCGCCGGCGGGGGAGCGGGCGTGCTCCCGCTGACCGACGCCGCGCGGCTGGTCTTCCCCGAGCGCGCGCTCACCGCCGAGGAGGCGGTCGCCGTCGGCTACGGGCAGCGCATCCCGGCGACCGGCGGGGCCGGTCTGCACGCGGCGGTCGATCCCGGCGGCCGGCTGGTCGCGCTGCTCGAGGACGCCGGCACGACCGCCCGGGTCGCGGTGGGCTTCCCGCCGCGCTGAAAGAGGACCGCCTGCACCCCACCGCTCGAACGCTCGCGGCGAGACCCTGCAGGGGGCCGGGGTTGAGGCGGTCGCGTCTCGGGAAGGGCTCGCTCATGAGCGTCGTGAAGATCAACGCGATCACCGTCCCCAAGGACAAGCAGGACCGCTTCGAGGAGCGCTTCCGCGGGCGGGCCGGAGCCGTCGAGTCCACTCCCGGCTTCGAGTGGTTCGAGCTCCTCCGGCCGCTCGAGGGCACCGACCAGTACCTGGTCTACACCCGGTGGAGCAGCCACGAGGCCTACGAGGCCTGGCAGTCCAGCCAGGACTTCGACCGGGCGCACGACGGTGGTGGCGACACCCTGGCGTCCGCGGCGCCGCACTCGGCCCACGTCTGGACCTACGAGGTGCTGGAGTACGCCGGCCCCAGCGCCAACCAGGAGAACCAGGCCTGAGCGCGCGGCGGCGGTCGGCTCCCGGCCGCCGCCTGCGGTGGCGGGGATAGTGTGAGCCCGGGTCCGGTGGTCGCCGGATGCCCGTTCGCACGCACATGCAGGTGGGAGCCATGACCGACACGCTCAGCGACAGCCGTACCTCCGCGCGGATGTTCAGCGAGGGTGTGCCGGTCGTGGTGGAGGGCGTGCGCCGGCGGCCGGACGCCGAGCGCGCCCAGCTGCTCGCCGACCCCGGCTTCGGCCGGTACTTCACCGACAGCATGTTCGTGGCCCGCTACCGGGACGGGCAGGGCTGGCACGACGCCCGGCTGATCCCCTACGGACCCCTGCCGATGGACCCGGCGACGGCCGCGCTGCACTACGCCCAGTCGATCTTCGAGGGCCTCAAGGCCTACACGCAGCCCGACGGCAGCGTTGCCATGTTCCGGCCCGAGGCCAACGCCGCCCGGTTCGCGCGCAGCGCCCGCCGGCTGGCCATGCCGGAGGTCCCCGAGCAGTCCTTCCTCACCGCGGTGGACGCCCTCGTCGACGCCGACCGCGACTGGGTGCCCACCGGCCCCGACCAGACGCTGTACCTGCGGCCCTACATGCTGGCCAGCGAGCCCTTCCTCGGCGTGCGGCCGGCGCAGGAGTACCTGTTCCTCGTCATCGCCAGCCCCGCCGGGGCGTACTTCCCGCGGGGGGTGCACCCGGTGTCGGTCTACGTCTCCGAGGACTACGCGCGGGCCGCTCCGGGCGGCACCGGCGACGTGAAGTGCGCCGGCAACTACGCCGCCAGCCTGCTCCCCCAGCAGGAGGCCAGCGCGCTGGGCTGCGACCAGGTCGTGTACCTGGACGCCGTCGAGAAGAAGTACATCGAGGAGCTGGGCGGGATGAACCTGTTCTTCGTCCTGGGCTCCGGCGCCGACGCCGAACTGGTCACCCCCGAGCTCTCCGGGAGCCTGCTGCCCGGCATCACGCGCGACTCGCTCATGGCGGTCGCCCGCGATCTGGGGCTGCCGGTGAGCGAGCGGCGCTACTCGCTCGAGGAGTGGCGCGGGGGCGTGGCCGACGGCACCGTGACCGAGACCTTCGCCTGCGGCACCGCGGCGGTGATCACCCCGGTGGGCGAGGTGAAGGCCCGCACCGGGGACTTCACCGTGGGCGACGGCACCCCGGGTCCGCTGACCATGCGACTGCGCGAGGCGCTCCTCGACATCCAGCACGGGCGGGTGGCCGACACCCACGGCTGGCTGCACCGCGTCGGCTGAGCACTCCCGGACCGGAGGACGTCGTACCCGTGCAGCGCTGGCGAGGCCTGGAGGCCACCCCGGGCGACCTCGGTCGCACCGTGGTCACCATCGGCATGTACGACGGCGTCCACCGTGGCCACCAGAAGCTGATCGGTGCCGCGGTCGCCCGGGCGCACGCGATGCGCCGGCCCTGCCTGCTGCTGACCTTCGACCCGCACCCGGCCGAGGTCGTCCGGCCGGGGTCGCACCCGGCGATCCTGACCTCCCTGGACCGCAAGGCCGAGCTGGTGGCCGCCCTCGGCGTCGACGCCATGTGCGTCCTGCCGTTCACGGCCGAGTTCATGCGGCTCCCGCCGGAGACGTTCACCCACACGGTGCTGGTCGAGCACCTGCACGCGGCGCAGGTCGTGGTGGGGGAGAACTTCACCTACGGGCACAAGGCCGCCGGGACGGTGCCGACGCTCACGACCGAGGGCCGCCGGTTCGGGTTCGCCGTCGAGGGCGTCCCCCTGGCCGAGGACAGCTCCGACTCCGGTGACGTGACCATCTCCTCCACCTACATCCGGGCCTGCGTCGCGGCCGGCGACATGGTGTCGGCGGACCGCGCCCTCGGGCGGCCGCACCGGGTCGACGGCGTCGTCGTCCGCGGGGACCGGCGGGGCCGGGACCTCGGCTACCCGACCGCGAACGTGGAGAGCCCGCCCTACACCGCGATCCCGGCCGACGGCGTCTACGCCGGGCACCTGGTCACCCGCGATCCGCGCAGCGGTGCGAGCCGCGAGCGCCTCCCCGCGGCGATCTCGGTGGGCACCAATCCCACCTTCCAGGGCAGCCGCCGCACGGTGGAGGCGTTCGTCCTGGACTACGACGGCGACCTCTACGGCGAGCACGTCGGCGTGGAGTTCGCCTCGAGGCTGCGGCCGATGGAGGCCTTCCCCCACCTCGAGGGCCTGCTGGCCGCCATGGCCAAGGACGTCGCGGACACCCGCCAGATCCTCGGGCTGTGACACCGTCGTCCTCCGGACGACACCGCGACCACGAGCCGTCCCCCGTGCCGCGGAGGCGTTTCGTCGTCCCTGCGCGGACCCCTCCGGCGCCCACTCGGGACGACCCTCCACCCGGCGCTGGTAGCCTCGGAGTCCGCCGGGGTGACCCGGCGTGTGTGAAGCCTGCCCTCGTGATTCAGACCGAGAGCCACACGTGACCCGCCCCGGAGGCGAACATGGCGCTCGACAGCGCGCTCAAGAAGCAGATCATGACCGACTACGCGACGGTCGAGAACGACACCGGTTCGCCCGAGGTCCAGGTCGCGATGCTCAGCCGTCGGATCAGCGACCTGACCGAACACCTCAGGATGCACAAGCACGACCACCACAGCCGTCGGGGTCTGCTCCTGCTGGTCGGTCGCCGTCGCCGGCTGCTGAACTACCTGGCCAAGACCGACATCAACCGCTACCGGTCGCTCATCGAGCGGCTCGGTCTGCGCCGCTAGGCACCACGAGGGGGCCGCTCCCGGAACACTCCGGGACGGTCCCCTTCCTCGTGCGGCACCCGCCGCGCGGGGGGAACCGGCCAGCCGCCGGACGCGTCCCTCGAGGACCGGTCCTCGGTAGTGGCCCCCGGGCACGCTCCTCCACCGCGAGGAATGGCCTTTCCCCGGCAGGGGAACCAGGTCCCGAGGGCTTCGATCGAGCACCGGTCGCCCCGGACGCAGGACGGCAACCAGTCCAGGACTGGCCGTCAGAGGAGTCGCAGGTCGGCACGAGGCCGATGCGACGAAAGAAGAGAGAAGGACACGTGTCCGCACCCACCATCACCGCAGAGTTCGACGCCGAGGACGGCGTCACCACCGCCACCGCAGTCATCGACAACGGCAGCTTCGGCAGCCGGTCGGTCACCTTCGAGACCGGCCGCCTCGCCAAGCAGGCCGCCGGCTCCGTCGTCGTCACCATGGGCGACACCATGCTGCTGTCGGCCACCACGGCCGGCCGCCAGCCCAAGGACCACTTCGACTTCTTCCCGCTCACCGTCGACGTCGAGGAGCGGATGTACGCCGCGGGGCGCATCCCCGGCTCGTTCTTCCGTCGCGAGGGCCGCCCGTCCGAGGACGCGATCCTCACCTGCCGCCTGATCGACCGCCCGCTGCGCCCGACCTTCGCGAAGGGTCTGCGCAACGAGGTGCAGGTCGTCATCACCGTCATGGCGCTGGACCCCGGCCACCTCTACGACGTCGTGGCGATCAACGCCGCATCGGCCTCCACCCAGCTGTCCGGTCTGCCGTTCTCCGGCCCGATCGGCGCCACCCGCGTCGCCCTCATCAACGGCCAGTGGGTCGGGTTCCCGACCCACGCCGAACTCGAGGACGCCGTCTTCGACATGGTCGTGGCCGGCCGCGTGCTCCCGGACGGCGACGTCGCGATCATGATGGTCGAGGCCGAGGCCACCGAGAAGACCATCGAGCTCGTCGCCGGTGGCGCCACCGCCCCGACCGAGGAGGTCGTGGCGCAGGGCCTCGAGGCCGCCAAGCCGTTCATCAAGTCGCTGTGCGACGCGCAGTCCGCCATGGCAGAGAAGGCCGCCAAGCCGGTCGCCGACTTCCCCCGCTTCCTGGACTACCAGGACGACGTCTACGCCGCCGTCGAGACGCAGGTCGGCGACAAGCTGGCCTCGGCGCAGCAGATCGCCGGCAAGGCCGAGCGCGAGGACGCCACCGACGCCCTCAAGGACGAGGTCAAGGCCGCGCTCGCCGGCCAGTTCGAGGGTCGCGAGAAGGAGATCTCCGGAGCCTTCCGCGCGCTGACCAAGAAGGTCGTCCGCCAGCGGATCCTGCGCGACAAGGTCCGCATCGACGGCCGTGGCCTGACCGACATCCGGCCGCTGTCGGCCGAGGTCGAGGTCATCCCGCGCGTGCACGGCTCGGCGCTGTTCGAGCGCGGCGAGACCCAGATCCTGGGTGTCACCACGCTGAACATGCTCCGCATGGAGCAGCAGCTGGACACGCTCTCGCCGGTCAGCCGCAAGCGCTACATGCACAACTACAACTTCCCGCCGTACTCCACCGGTGAGACCGGCCGGGTGGGCTCGCCCAAGCGCCGCGAGATCGGCCACGGCGCGCTCGCCGAGCGGGCGCTGGTCCCGGTGCTGCCCGACCGCGAGGAGTTCCCCTACGCGATCCGTCAGGTGTCCGAGGCACTGGGCTCCAACGGCTCGACGTCCATGGGTTCGGTCTGCGCCTCGACGCTGGCCCTGCTCAACGCCGGTGTGCCGCTGAAGGCGCCGGTCGCCGGCATCGCCATGGGCCTGGTCTCCGACGAGGTCGACGGCAAGACCGAGTACGTCGCGCTGACCGACATCCTCGGTGCCGAGGACGCGTTCGGTGACATGGACTTCAAGGTCGCCGGCACCCGCGACTTCGTGACGGCGCTGCAGCTGGACACGAAGCTCGACGGCATCCCCTCCGACGTCCTCGCCGGTGCACTGACCCAGGCCCGCGCGGCCCGGCTGCACATCCTCGACGTGATGAACGAGGCCATCGACGCCCCGGACGAGATGAGCCCCTACGCCCCGCGGGTGACCACGGTGCGCATCCCGGTCGACAAGATCGGCGCGGTGATCGGCCCCAAGGGCCAGATGATCAACGCCATCCAGGACGAGACCGGCGCCGACATCACCATCGAGGACGACGGCACGATCTACGTCGGCGCCTCGGACGGCCCCTCGGCCCAGGCCGCGGTGGACCGGATCAACGCGATCGCGAACCCGACGCTGCCCAAGGTCGGCGAGCGCTTCCTCGGCACGGTCGTCAAGACCACGCCGTTCGGCGCCTTCGTCTCCCTGCTGCCCGGCCGCGACGGCCTGGTGCACATCAGCAAGCTGGGTGGCGGCAAGCGGATCAACAAGGTCGAGGACGTGGCCAACGTCGGCGACAAGATGCAGGTGGAGATCACCGACATCGACGCCCGCGGCAAGATCAGCCTCGTGCCGGTCGCCGAGGGCTCGGCCGATGGTGCTGCCGGCTCGGCCGCCCCGGCCGAGGCCGACGAAGCCGCTGCACCCGCAGGTGAGTGACCACGTCCACTGACGTGATGGGGTCCGGGGCGGGTGCTGGTGCACCCGCCCCGGTTCCCGTCGGGGTGACCCAGCTGCTCGACCTCGACGAGGTCGGCGGCCGGGTGGAACGGACCACGCTCCCGGGCGGGCTCCGCGTCCTGACCGAGACGATGCCCGGCGTCCTCTCGGCGACGCTGGGCATCTGGGTCGACGTCGGCTCGCGGGACGAGACGCCCGCGGTCGCCGGGTCGTCGCACTTCCTCGAGCACCTGCTGTTCAAGGGGACGACGTCGCGCAGCGCCTTGGAGATCGCCACGGCGATGGATGCGGTCGGCGGCGAGATGAACGCGTTCACCGCCAAGGAGCACACGTGCTTCTACGCGAACGTGCTCGCCAGCGACCTGCCGCTGGCGGTGACGCTGCTGGCCGACCTGGTCACCGACGCGACCAACACGGCGGCCGACCTGGAGTCCGAGCGGACGGTGGTGCTCGAGGAGATCGCCATGCGCGACGACGAGCCCGCGGACGCCGTCCACGACCTGTTCTCCGAGACGCTCTTCGGCGACACACCCCTGGGCCGCTCGGTCCTGGGCACGATCGAGTCGATCGAGGGGCTGACCCGCGCCGACGTCGACGGCTGGTACCGGCAGCGGTACGCCATGCCCTCGATGGTCGTGACCGCGGCCGGCCGGGTCGACCACCAGCAGGTCCTCGACCTGGTCGCGGCCGCCTTCGGGGACCGGCTCGCAGACGTCGGGGAGCCGGCCCCCCTGCGGACCGGCGAGGCCGGAGCCGACCGTCCCGCGCGGTCGACCGGCCTGATCTCCCGGCGGACCGAGCAGACGCACCTCCTGGTGGGGACGCCCGGCCTCGGACGCCTGGACGAGCGGCGCTACGCCGCCGCGGTCCTGGACGCGGCCGTCGGCGGTGGCATGAGCTCCCGGCTGTTCCAGGAGATCCGTGAGAAGCGCGGCCTCGTGTACAGCGTCGGCTCCGCCCTCACGCACTACGCCGGGGCCGGCGCGTTCTCCGTCTACGCCGGGTGCTCGAAGAAGCGGGTGCCGGACGTGCTGCGGCTGATCCGGGAGTGCCTCGACGACGCGGCTGCCCACGGCCTCACCTCCGAGGAGGTGGCACGGGCCCGCGGTCAGCTCCGGGGCGGCATGGTGCTCGGCCTCGAGGACACCGGCTCCCGGATGAGCCGGCTCGGCAAGAGCGAGCTCTCCTACGGGGAGTATCTGCCGGTGCGCGAGGTCCTGGCCCGGCTGGATGCCGTCGACGAGCAGCAGGTGCGCGAGGTGGCCACGGAGCTGTTCGGCCGGCCGACGTGCCTGGCCGTCGTCGGCCCGTACCGCGAGTCGGACCTCGACCGGCTCTGATGGCGCTGCACCCGGCACCGGCCGCCTCGGGTTCCCTCGCCCGGGGTGCGTTCGCCCTGGCGGTCCTGGTGTCGCTGGCGGTGCTGTTCGCTCCCGCGTCCGACGTCCCCTCGGCCCCCGCCGGGGTGGACAAGGTCGTGCACCTGGCTCTCTTCGCCGCACTGGCGGTCAGCGGCCGCTGGGCCGGTGCCGGGGTCCGCGAGCTGGCGCCGCTCCTGCTCGGCTACGCCGCGGCCAGCGAGGTGCTTCAGGGCGTCACCGCGCTCGACCGCGGCATGTCGCTCGCCGACTGGGTCGCCGATGCGCTCGGCGTCCTGCTCGGGCTGGCGCTGTGGCGGCTGCTCGCCGGACGGAGCCGGTCGCCACGCTGAACGACGGGCTGCCTTGCGGTTCGGCGGTCCTGCGGGAAGCCTGGCCGCGTGACCACCGCACCGGACCAGCAGCCCGATCCCACTCCTCCCGGCGACGCCCCGGTGCTCAACGTCGGGGTGCTGGGAGCGCGGGGCCGGATGGGCACCGAGGTGGTCAAGGCGGTCAACGACGCCCGGGACCTCGAGCTCGTGGCGATGGTCGACGAGGGGGACTGGCTGTTCGGCCTGGCCGACGCCGGCACGCAGGTGGTCGTCGACTTCACCCGCCCGGACGCCGTCATGGAGAACATCCGCTTCTGCATCGACAACAACATCCACTGTGTCGTGGGGACGACGGGCTTCGACGAGGACCGGCTGGCCACGATCGCCGAGTGGCTGGCGCCCAAGCCGGATGTCGGCGTGATCATCGCGCCCAACTTCGGCATCGGCGCCCTGCTGCTGATGAGGTTCGCCCAGGAGGCGGCCCGCTTCTTCCCCTCGGTGGAGGTGGTGGAGCTGCACCACCCGAACAAGGTCGACGCCCCGTCGGGCACGGCCGTGCGGACCGCCCGGCTGATCGCCGACGCCCGGAGGGCGGCGGACATGCCGCCGGCGCCGGACGCCACCACCGACGCCCTCCCCGGTGCGCGCGGCGCTGACGTCGACGGCGTGCCGGTGCACGCGGTACGGCTGGCCGGCCTGGTCGCGCACCAGGAGGTCCTCATGGGAGCGGAGGGGGAGACCCTCACGCTCCGCCACGACTCCTACGACCGGGCCTCCTTCATGCCCGGGGTCCTCCTCGCCGTGCGGGAGATCGGGCGCCGTCCCGGCCTGACCGTCGGCATCGAGGGACTCCTCGGTCTCTGACCGAGGATCCCGTCCCTCTCGCTCCGCAGGCTCGGGGCCGGCCTCGTGCGGGCCGGGCGGGTGTGACGGGGGCCGCTCGACGGGGGGTTGCGAGGCACCCCCGAAGCTCGTGTATGGTTCTCCATGCGCCGCGCGGCCCTGAGGGGCCGCCGGACCGGGACCCGCCGCTGGCGGGGGCAACGGAAACCGGCGTAGTGTTGGACATCCAGCTTCAGACGGAGCCCGTGAGGGTCGAGTTTGTGTGCGTCCGCTCTTTGAGAACTCAACAGCGTGCCGAAAGTCAGTGCCAAGTAATACCCCGTGCTCCGGCTACTTGTGGTCGGGGCTGGGATTCCTTTGGTTGATTGATATCGAGAGTGCTAGCTCTCGGTTCTCAGCTGCGATCAAATCATCTACGGAGAGTTTGATCCTGGCTCAGGACGAACGCTGGCGGCGTGCTTAACACATGCAAGTCGAACGGTGAACTCCGCTTGCGGGGGGATCAGTGGCGAACGGGTGAGTAACACGTGGGCAACCTGCCCTCAGCTCTGGGATAACTCCAAGAAATTGGGGCTAATACCGGATATGACCGCTGACCGCATGGTCTGGTGGTGGAAAGATTTATCGGCTGGGGATGGGCCCGCGGCCTATCAGCTTGTTGGTGGGGTAGTGGCCTACCAAGGCGACGACGGGTAGCCGGCCTGAGAGGGTGACCGGCCACACTGGGACTGAGACACGGCCCAGACTCCTACGGGAGGCAGCAGTGGGGAATATTGCGCAATGGG
>JBELIQ010000008.1:0-59600 GCA_042090795.1 Blastococcus sp.
CCAGCGGCGGGTCCCGGTCCGGCGGCCCCTCAGGGCCGCGCGGCGCATGGAGAACATTACACGACGATCTGGGGTGCCTGCAGGGGGGTCCCAGGGGCTCCCGATCGCGCCCATCCACCCTGGTCAGCGGCCGGTCAGCCGGGGTCGTCCCCTGGACGCGCGAACGGTCCGACCGGCGCGGTGCGTTCAGGCAACTCCACGCGGACGGAACTGGACGCTGACCCGCGGGCCGACCAGCTTGCTCGTCTTGGGGATGCAGTGCTCCCAGGTGCGCTGGCACGAACCGCCCATCACCACGAGATCCCCGTGCCCCAGCGGGAAGCGCAGGCTCGGGCCGCCGGCCACCGGGCGGAGCATGAGCGGGCGCGGGGATCCGAACGAGACGATGGCGACCATCGTGTCGCCGCTGCGGCCGCGGCCCAGCCGGTCGCCGTGCCAGGCGACGCTGTCGCGGCCGTCGCGGTAGAGGCACATGCCGGCGCTGACGAAGGGCTCCCCCAGCTCGGGCCCGTAGTGGGCGTCCAGCGCCGTCCGCGCCTCGGTCAGCAGCGGGTGCGGCAGCGTCTCGCCGGCGCCGTACCAGCGCAGCAGCCGTGGCACGACGACCTCGCGCTCGTACATCTGCCGGGTGTCCTCGCGCCAGCCGATGTCGCCGAGCAGCAACTCGAGCACCTCGTCCGAGCCGGACACCCAGCCCGGGAGGTGGTCCACCCAGGCCCCGGAGCCGAGCTCGTGCCGCTGCACGCGGCCGGCCAACGGGGTCAGGGTGGCTTCCTCGGCCACGTCCCACATCGAGGGCTGACTCGGCGCCGGCCGGAGGCTCGCGGCGAGCGAGCGAGTGGCGAGGAGGGCGGGGTCCTTTCCCATACCCGGGACGCTACCCCGACTTTTCGCACATGTGTGCGAAAACCTGTGGACGGCCCATCCCGAGGCCCGCCCCGAGCGGGCGTGGGGCAGGAGGACGGGGTCCGTCGTCAGGCGCTGAGCGCCAGGGCGAAGGGCAGCACGGCCGACGCGCCGGCTCGCCGGAGCTCGCGCCCGGCCACGGTCATCGTCCAGCGGGAGTCTGCGAGGTCGTCGACCAGCAGGACCGGGCCGGCCAGGGACGCGAGCTGCTCGCGGAGCTCGGGCCCCACGACGATCCGGTCCCACACCCCAGCCAGGCGGAAGGCGCTGTTCCCGCCGGGTTGCCCGGTCGGTCCTCCGTGGGCGAGGGCGAGCTCCCCGAGGTAGTCCAGCCGCCCCATGCGGGCCAGCCCCTGTGCGACGCCGGTCACCAGGCGGGGACGACGGCGCGAGGGCATCGCCACCACCGCCACCGGTCGCTGGGACCAGTCCCAGGCGGCCAGCACCCGTGCGCAGGCGCGGAGGAGTTCCTCGTCCGGGGGGAGGTCGGAGATCGAGCGCTGCACCGGCACGTCGAAGGCTGCATCGGGATCCTCCTCGATCCCGGGCGCCTCGAGGTCGACCACGCCGCCGACGCCGTCGTCCCCCAGCAGGGTGCGCAGCCGCTGCCCCCAGCCGAGGTCGGTGAGCCGGGCGACGGCGCGGCCGGGCTCCAGCTGCTCGCCGGCGGCGATCTTGCCCTTCACGTCGACGCCCAGCCGGTCGGCCCCGGTCGGCCACTGCGCGCGGGGAGCGAGTTCCACCCCGGGCCGGTCCAGCGCCGCGGACGCCGCCTGCGCCGCCGCCTCCGGGACGTCGGTGGAGTACCAGGGTCCGGCGCAGACGTCGCACCGCCCGCACGGAGCCGCCGTCGGGTCGTCCAGCGCGGACTGGAGGAAGGCCATCCGGCACTCGGCCTCGTCGACCGGCTTGGCGTAGGTCAGCATGGCGCGCTGCTCCGCCTCGCGGGTGCGGGTCACCCGGGCGTACCGGTCGGTGTCGTAGACCCAGGGCTGCCCCGTCGAGCGCCAGCCGCCCTGCACCCGCTCGACGGCGCCGTCGACGGCCAGCACCTTGAGCAGCAGCTCCAGCCGCGAGCGGCGCACGTCGGCGACGGTCTCCAGGCGGGCCACCGACCAGGCCTTGCCGTCGGCCATGGCGGTGAGCACCGCGGCGGCGTGGTCCTCGCGCGGCATGGAGGAGGTGGCGAACCACTGCCAGATGGCGATGTCCTCCGGGCCGGGGAGGAGCAGCACGTCCGCGTGCTCGACGGCACGGCCCGCACGGCCCACCTGCTGGTAGTAGCTCACCGGCGACGACGGCGCCCCCAGGTGGACGACGAACCCGAGGTCGGGCTTGTCGAAACCCATGCCCAGGGCGGAGGTGGCGACCAGCGCCTTGACCTCGTTGTTGCGCAGCGCCTCCTCGGCGTCCTTGCGGTCGGCGTCGTCCAGGCGGCCCGTGTAGGCGCGCACCTCGTGCCCGGCGTCGCGCAGCAGCGCGGCGGTCTCCTCCGCCGCGGCGACGGTGAGCGCGTAGACGATCCCGCTACCCGGGAGGTCGCCGATGCGCGCGGCCAGCCAGGCCAGGCGGGCGCGGTCCGACGGCAGCCGCAGCACGCCCAACCGGAGCGAGTCGCGGGACAGCGGGCCCCGGACGGTCGTCACCTCGACGCCGCCGGCGCCCAGCTGCTCGGCGACGTCGTCCACCACGCGCTCGTTGGCGGTGGCGGTCGTCGCGAGCACCGGCGTCCCGGCCGGGAGCGTGCCCAGCAGGTCGCGGATGCGGCGGTAGTCCGGCCGGAAGTCGTGGCCCCAGTCGGACACGCAGTGCGCCTCGTCGACCACCACCAGGCCGCACCGGGCCACCAGGCCGGGGAGCTGCTCCTCGCGGAACCGCGGGTTGGTCAGCCGCTCGGGCGAGACGAGCAGGACGTCGATCTCGTCGGCGACGAGGCGGGCGGCGATGTCGTCCCACTCGGTCATGTTGGCGCTGGAGATCTCGACCGCCCGGATGCCGGCACGCGCCGCGGCCGCCACCTGGTCCCGCATCAGGGCGAGCAGCGGGCTCACCAGCAAGGTCGGACCCTTGCCCCGACGGCGCAGCAGGGCGGTGGAGACGAAGTACACCGCGGACTTGCCCCAGCCCGTGCGCTGCACGACCAGCGCCCGCTGGGACCGCTCGACCAGGGCCGAGACCGCGGCGTCCTGCCCCTCGCGGAACACCGCGTCCGGCCGGCCGGTCAGCTCCCGCAGCACGGCCAGCGCCTCCGTGTGGACGGAGCTGGCGACCTCGGACGTCGGCGCGGCGGTGGTCATGCCCCGACAGTAGGCACCGCCGGTGACAACGCCGACCAGTGCGCGGGACCGGTGGACGACGGTGGAGAATCCACAGGCGATGGCACACGAGGGGCAACGACCGCCGGACAACCACGTCCACACGCACTGGTCCTGGGACACCGCCGACTCCTCGACGATGCGCCGGGCCTGCGAGAAGGCCGTCCAGCTCGGGCTGCCGGCGATCGCCTTCACCGAGCACCTCGACTTCACCGTCTGGGACCCCGACGACCGGGCGACCGACGAGGGCCTGGTCGATCGGCACGCGTCACGGCACGCCGAGATCGACGTCGAGGGCTACTTCGCCGAGCTGGAGGAGGTGCGGGGGCGGTTCCCCGAGCTGCGCATCCTGTCCGGCGTCGAGACCGGCGAGCCGCACCTGTTCGGCAGCAGCGTGGCCGCATACCTGCGGGACGCCCCGGTCGACCGCATCCTCGGCTCGCTGCACTCGCTGGCCAAGGGCGGCCGGCTCTACGGCGTGGGCCACCTGCTGTGGGACGACGCGGACGGCACGATGCGCCGCTACCTCGGCGAGCTGGTGGACATGATCGAGAGCAGCGCCGTCTTCCAGGTGCTGGCGCACGCCGACTTCCCGCGGCGCTACTGGCCCGGCGGGACGCACCGGTACGTCGAGAAGGACTTCGAGGAGGAGTACCGGGCCGTGTTCCGCGCGCTGGCCCGCTCCGGCCGGGCCCTGGAGATCAACACCACCAGCCCGCTGGCCTCGGCGGACCAGATGCGCTGGTTCCACGAGGAGGGCGGCGAGGCGGTCAGCTTCGGCAGCGACGCCCACACCCCGTCGGCGGTGGGCCAGAAGTTCGACCTCGCGGTGGACGTCGTGGAGGCGGCCGGCTTCCGTCCCGGCCGGGACCGGTTCGACTTCTGGCGGCGCTGACCGGCCCCCTCCGGTTCAGGCGATGCGCGGCAGCGGCGCGGTCATCGGCGCCGACCGCGCGACCAGCACCGATGGCGGGGGCGGGGGCGGTGTCCGGGTGACCGCCGTGTCGGGGAAGACGAAGCGGTAGGTCGTCTCGTTGTCCTGGACGGCGAAGGTGTGCCCGTCGGGACCGGCGTGGTGCAGCAGCAGCCCGTCCATGCGCTCCGCCACGCGCCGCAGGGCCTGGGCGTCGGAGACGTCGACGACGCTGCGCCCGGGGGTGAGCCCGGCGACGGGCAGGATGCGCGCGGCGTTGCGGACGGCGAACTCGTCGGCCGCATCCCCCGACCGCGCACGGCCGATCCCGCCGGCGACGGCCCCGACCAGCACGGCGGCGACGAGGACGACGACCGCGATCACCCGTGCCGCACCGATCGGCAGGTCCACGCCGAGCACCGTGAAGGAGCGGTCCGCCACCTCGTCGACGGAGACGGCGACCGAGGCCGTGGGAGCGAAGGCGGCGTCGCCGGAGGGCGGGCGCAGCGCCACGCCGTCCATGCTGAAGGTGAGCGGCGTCAGCCCGGCCGTGCTGAACGGCCGACCGCCCACGCTGCCGGCCATCTCGACGACGGGCGTCACGACGATGCTCGCCGCGCCCGCGCTGCTGCCGATCTCGGCGGTGTGCCGGCCGACGAGGGCGGCGGCGCGCGCCGGGTCGAGCGCCGCCGAGGCCGCCGCCGTCCCGTCCTGCACGGCCGCGGGAGGGCTGCTGCCCAGCGGAGCGCTCCAGCCGTCGGCGGTCGTGACGGAGAGGTCCAGCCGCACGGTGCCGGCGAGCTCCTCGAGGTCGGGAGCGCTGACCGTGTGCTCGAAGGAGACCGTGACGGTGTCGGCGAGCCTGGTGTAGATCGGGTCACCGGTCGCGATGACCCCGGTCGGGTAGGTCGTCCCGGCCTCTGCGGCGCCGGTGTAGTCGAAGCGGCCCTGCTGGGTCACCTGCTGGTCGATGGCCCGGGTCTCGGTCGAGGGCATGGCGAGCAGCACGGCCCCGGCGACGGCGGCGAGGATGGCGATCGCGCCCGCGGCGACCCCGACCTGACGCGCCTGCGCGCGCGTCGGCATGGAGAAGGTGGTCGGCAGGGAGCGGGCGACCGGCGTCCGCGAGCGGGCGGCGCGGTGGCGGGGGGCGGGCCGGCCCTGCTTCCGGCGGCGGGTGCCGAACAGGCCGAAGACGACGGCGAAGATCAGCGTGAGCGACCACGGCGAGGCGACGGCGTCGAGCAGCTTGCCGCCCTGCGGCACCTGGCGGAACAGCGAGCCGAGCAGCTCGTCGGCGGTCGGGCGGTCCTCGTCCAGCCAGTCGTTGTTGTCGCCCTGCAGCACGAAGCGGTCGCCCTCGGCCGCGACGATCCGGTGCATGACGACGGTGTCCAGTGCCTCCGAGTGGTACGCGACCACGTCGCCGATCTCGTAGCTGTCGGCGGGCCGCAGCACGGCGAGGTCGCCGGCACTGAACGTCGGTTCCATGCTCACGCCGTGCGTCGAGAGGTAGGTCGTGGCGCCACCGAGTTGCGCCGGCCAGAACAACCAGGCAGCCGCCAGCACCAGCGCGACGACGGCGCTGGTGCTGGCGGCTCTGGTGGCGGCGTTCATGGTCGCTTCCGGCTGAGCGCGGGTGGCAGGGGTATTCGCCCGCCGGCCACGCTGGAGGCAATGGCTACTCGGAGACCGTGAGGCCGATGCGTTCGAAGCTGGCGATCTTCGTGTCCGCGGGAAGCGCGCAGTCGATCGGCGTGTGGTCGGTGTCGAAGGCACCGATGATGCAGAGCACAGGGCCGCCGACGGGGTCCCCGTCCGCCTCCTGGAGCTGCAGGTAGGCCGTCAGCCCCTGCGTCGTCCGAGCGATGTCGAAGTTCTCCGTGACGTCGAAGTCGATCGACGTGACCTCGGACTTGTCGGTGGCGTCCAGCACGTAGTCGATGTTGGTGGTCGTTGCGCCGGTCACGGCGGCGTCGCCGTAGCCGGCGACAGTGGGCTGGACCGTGTTTCCGGCGGTGAAGGCGGAGGTGGCGATGCCGGCAGCGGCGACCGCGGTGCCGGCCAGCAGAACGCGCGACAGGCGCATGGGGGGAGTCCGTTCTCTCGGTGGCCCAGACCCGCCCGGATGCGATTCACCCGGTTCGCGATGGCTGTGCCGTCATCCTTGACGCAGCACCTTTCGGCAGGCCGGAGGCCGTTCTTCACTCCTGTCCCAAAAGAACCTGGCGTCGCCGGAGTCGACCCGGGGAGGCGATGACCTCACCGGGTCGCCCGCGACCCGAAAGGATCGACGCGCGGCACCTGTCTGCGCGGACCGGACGCGTCCTCTACCGTGCGCGCAGGGTCCAGCAGCCGCCTGGGCACGGGGGACGGGGAGCGATCATTGGGCGGGTTGGCTCGCATCCAACGAGCACTGCCCCTCGGCGTCCTGGCGCTCGTCGCGGTCCTGGACATCCTGATGGGTCCCGACCGCGCCGTCCTCACCCTGGTCGTCATCGCGCCGCTGGTCGCGGCGACGGCGCGGGGCCGGCGGGCGACCCTGGCCTACGGGATCCTGGCGCTGGCCGTGGCCGCGCTGCTCGGCATCTACGACGACCTGTACACCGCCGACCAGGTCGCCGCCCAGCTGATCCGGCTGGCCGGCATCGTCGCGGGGACGGCCGCCGCCGTCGTCGCCTGCACCCTGCGCCTGCGCCGGGAGACGGAGGTCGTGCGGCTCAGCAGTGAGGCCGCGGCTGCGCGCGCCGCCCTGGAGACCGCCGAGACGCTGCAGCGACACCTGCTCGGTGCGCCGCCGCAGCTCGCCCTGCTCGACTCGGTCGCCCGCTACCAGCCGGCCAGCCGGCACGCCCAGGTGGGCGGGGACTGGTACGACGGATTCGGCCACCCGGACGGCAGCACGGTGCTGGTCATCGGGGACGTCGCCGGCCACGACGCGCTGGCCGCCGCGACGATGGCCGAGGCGCGGGGCATGCTGCGTGCCATCGCCCAGACCGGGCCCCCGTCGCCCGCAGCGGTGCTCGGCCGGCTCGACCAGGCGATGACGAACCTGCGGTTCCCGACGCTGATCACCGTGGTGCTCGCCACCGTGGAGCACCGCGGGGGCACGGTGACGATGCGGTGGTCGAACGCCGGGCACCCGCCGCCGGTGCTGGTCCGCAGCGACGGCACCACCGAGCTGCTGGAGCGGTCCCCGGAGCCGCTGCTCGGAATCGCCCCGGGGATCGAGCGGCGGGACCACCAGCTCGACCTGCAGGCCGGCGACACCGTGCTCTTCTACACCGACGGCCTCGTCGAGCGGCGGAACTCGACCCTCGACCAGGGCACCGACTGGCTCGTCGGGCTGCTGCGGCGGCGGGGGCGGGAGCCGCTCGACCAGCTCTGCGACGGTCTGCTCACCGAGCTGGGCGGGCGCACGGACGACGACATCGCCGTCCTGGCCGTCCGCGTGCCGATCGACGCTCGCGCCACCGGGGGGACGGCACCGCACCCAGACCCGGAACACCGCGTTCAGTAATCCACACCTGGCCCCCTCGTACCGATAACCTGCCGCGGCCAGAAGCGGGTCGGGTACCGAACGCGCAGGAGCAGGAATGACGGACAGTGCGGGGATCGACTACCCGGAGGCACGAACCGTGGTCGATCTGCTGGTGACCAGCCGGGGCGACGTGCTCCTCAGCTGGGTGGAGTCCTCCGACGACGGCGAGTTCGTCGTGTCGATGAAGGATGACCGGTCGCAGCGACGGGTCGGACTGGAACCCGGCGAGCACGTCGAGGTGGTGTGGCGCGGCCCTGATGAACTGCGCTCCCGTCCGACCCAGCTCATCTCGACGCAGCTCGATCCCCCGCAGTGGCGGCTGCGCCCGGCCGGCCCCGCCACCCGCGGCCAGCGGCGGTCGTCGGTCCGGGCGCCGCTGGGCTTCCGCCTGCAGATGACCGTCGGGGACGAACTGGTGCACGGGTCGACGATCGACATCAGCGAGGGTGGCCTGCGGGCACTGTTCGCACCACTCGGCGCCAAGGGCGCCGCGCCGTCAGCCCATCCCGACCCGGCCGGTGCGGCAGTCGCGTCCTCCGACGAACCGGTCGAGGCGCTCGAGACCCCGACGACTCCGGCCGAGGCCACCGGCCCCTCGAAGGAGGATCCGCTTCGCATCGGTGCCGTCCTCCCCCTCCTCGTCTGCCTGGACGACGAGGAGGTGACCTGCCGCGGCGAGGTGACCCGGCGGGTCCTGCGGCAGGACGGCCGCAGGGAGCTGTGCTTCCGGTTCGTCGACATGCACGAGAAGACCCAGGACCAGATCCGCCGTCACGTCTTCGCCGGACTGCGCATGCTCCGCTCGCGCGGCCTGCTCTGACGGGAGCGCCCTGGGAACGACGTCGGCTCGGCCGGTCAGCGGGAGTAGTACTCCACGACCAGCTGCTCCTCGCAGATCACCGGGACCTCGTCGCGGGTCGGCGTCCGCTCGTACCGTGCGACCAGGTCGACCAGCCGCACCTCGAGGTAGGCGGGTGGCTCGGCGTGCGCGCCCGATGCGGCGACGACGAACGGCTCCTTGGACCGGGACCTCTCGGCGACCTGCACGAAGTCGCCGGGATTCAGGCGGTAGGAGGGACGGTCGACGCGCGTGCCGTTGACCAGCACGTGCTGGTGGGTGACGAACTGGCGGGCCTGGTAGATGGTGCGGGCGAAGCCGGCACGCAGCACGGTGGCGTCCAGCCGCGACTCGAGGTCCTGGATCAGCGCCTCGCCGGTCTTGCCTCCCGAGCGCTTCGCCCGGTCGAACGCGGCCCGGAGCTGGGTCTCGCTGATGTCGTACTGCGCGCGCAGCCGCTGCTTCTCCTTGAGCCGGGTGGAGTAGTCGCTGTCCTTGCGGCGCTTGCGGCCGTGCTCGCCGGGCGGATAGGGCCGGCGCTCGAAGTAGGCGACGGCCTTCGGGGTGAGCGCGATGCCGAGCGCGCGGCTGATCCGGATCTTCGGGCGGGGGGTGTTCACGGGGACCTCCATCTTTGGTTAGGCTCACCTTACTAGCCCGTCCGAGAGCTCCGAGGTGGTCCCATGACGACTGGTCGCAGGCCGAGCCGGCTGGGTGCCGGCACACCGGCTCCGGTCACGGCACCCGCCGCCGCAGGGGGCCAGCCCTCCCCCGCCGAGCGGGCCCGCACGGTCGCCGCCCGGCCCGCGGCCGCGCTGCACGTCCTGGGCACGGGGACGACGCCCGCCCTGGCCGCGGCGACGACCGCCGACGGCCGCACGCTCGTCGTCGTCCCCACCTCCGGACCGCTCCTCCCGGCGCTGGCCGGCTCACCGGTGGGCGACCTCCCGGCACGGCTGACAGTGACCGACCGGGCGCCGGCGCTGCCGCGGCAGCCCGTCCGGGCACTGGTCGAGCTCGCCGGCTGGCTGACGCCGGTGCCCGCCGCGGACGTGCCGGCCGCCGTGCTCGCGTTCGCCGAGGCGCACCCGTGCGACGCGCTGTTCGAGGTCGGGCTCACCGCCGCGCTGCTGCAGCTGGACGTCGCCGACGTCGTCCTGCACGAGTCGCACGCGGTGGAGAACGTCGAGCCCGAGGACTTCGCCGCCGCCGCGCCCGATCCGGTCACCGCGGTCGAGGCCGATCTCCTCACGGCCCAGGCCGAGGCGCTGGCCCGGCTGCGCGTGCGGGTGCAGGGCTGGGCGGGGCGGCGGGACGACGTCCGGCTGCTGGGACTGGACCGGTTCGGCGTCCGGTACCGGGTCGAGTCGCCGCGGGGCGGCTACGACGTGCGGGTCGCCTTCCCCGAGCCGCTGACCCGCAGCGAGGAGTTCGCCGGCGCCGTCGGGGGGCTGCTGAGCTGCGCCCTGGACTGACGGCCGCCCGCCCCTGAGAGGGGCCCGGCCGGGGTGCGACGATGCGCGTCGCCCGCCGCCGGTCGCGGGCGCACGTGCGGGTCGAGGAGGCACCGATGGCGTTCGGCTGGAAGCTCTACGGCGACGGGAGCACCCCGCCGCTGGGTGAGGCGGTGGCCCCGGACGAGCGGCTCTCCTGGCCGCGCACCGCGGGGATCGGCGCGCAGCACGTCGTCGCCATGTTCGGGGCGACCTTCGTCTTCCCGCTGCTCATGGGTCTGGACGCCAACCTCGCGATCATGATGAGCGGGGTCGCGACGATCCTCTTCCTGCTCATCGTGCAGGGGAAGGTGCCCAGCTACCTGGGCAGCTCGGCCTCGTTCGTGGGCGGCGTGGTCGCGGTGCGGGCCGCGGGCGGCTCGGACGCCGACGTCCTCGGTGCGCTGCTGGTCTCCGGCGTCGTCCTCGCGCTGGCCGGGCTGGCCATCCACCTGGCGGGCGTGCGCGTGGTCAACCGCGTGCTGCCCCCGGCGGTGACCGGCGCCGTGGTCATGCTCATCGGGTTCAACCTCGCGCCGGTGGCGACGGCGACCTACTGGCTGCAGGACCAGTGGGTGGCGCTGGCGACGATGGTGTTCGTCATCGTGGCCTCGCTGCTGCTGCGCGGGTTCCTGGCCCGCATCTCGATCCTGCTGGGGCTGGTGTTCGGCTACCTGCTGTCGGTCCTGCTCGACGCCACGGCGGGCCCCCTCACCTCGGCGCTGCCCGGGCAGAACCTGCGCGACGCCGCCGGGGAGCCGTGCGACATCGAGGGCGCCTACTGCCTGGCGACACCGTTCGCGCACGACCGGGTCAGCTTCGACGCCGTCGGGGACGCCCCCTGGTTCGGGCTGCCGGAGTTCACCACGCCGTCGTTCTCGGCCAACTTCGCGCTGCTGGTGCTGCCCGCGGTCATCGCGCTGGTCGCGGAGAACGCCGGGCACGTCAAGGCGGTGGCGGAGATGACCCGCCGCGACCTCGACCCGATGATCGGCCGGGCCGTCTTCGCCGACGGCGTGGCCACCGTGGTCGCCACGTCGGTGGGCGGCGCCCCGACGACCACGTACGCGGAGAACATCGGCGTGATGGCCGCGACCCGCGTGTACTCGACGGCGGCGTACTACGTGGCCGCGGTCGTGGCGATCGTGCTCGGCCTGGTGCCCAAGTTCGGGGCGCTGATCAACGCGATCCCCGGCGGCGTGCTCGGCGGGATCACCGTGGTGCTCTACGGGATGATCGGCCTGCTCGGCGCGAAGATCTGGAAGGAGAACCGCGTCGACTTCGCCAACCCGATCAACCTGGTGCCGCTGGCCGCCGGGATCGTCATCGCCGTCGGCAACTCGGGCGAGGACGCCCCCCTGCTGCAGATCACCGACGACTTCTCCCTCGGCGGGATCGCACTCGGGACGATCGTTGCGGTGGTCGGCTGGCACGTCGCGCGGGCGCTGGCGCCCGCGGAGATGAAGGCGTCGCTGCTCCGCGAGGGACCGCACCCGGCCGCCGGATCGACCTTCGGGCACGTCCACGGGGAAGGGGCCACGGCTGGGGACGGCGGCCGGCACACCCCCTGAGACGGCGGTCCGGTTGTGCGCGACGAAGTGATGCCGGACTCGGGTACGTCTCGGAACTCGGCCTGCCGATACCGGCATACGGCGATGCGGAGTTCCGGTCGCCCCACGAGCCGACCCCGAGAGAGACCGATGAGCCGACGCACGCACAGGGCCACCACCGGGACCGCCCCCGCTCCCGTCCCCCGCGACGTGGAGGCGGTCGAGGCGGTGATCAACGCGCTGGACGCCGGCGTCGCCGACGGCGCGGACGCCCACCGGACCATCGTCACCACGCTGGCCCGCGAACTCGGCCTGGACTACGGCGCCGCCTGGATGGCCGACCCCGACGGCGGTTTCTCCCTGGCGGCGGAGAGCGGCGGCTACGCCGATGCGATGCGGGCTGCACGCGTCGAGCGGCTCATGCCGCACGAGGGGCTGGCCGGCCGGGCCATCAAGAGCCAGGACGTGGTCCTGGCCAACGAGACCACCGACCCCGGTTTCTGCGGGCGCTGGAAGGCTGCCCAGGGGGCCGGTGCCCGACGCGGCTGCGTGCTGCCGATCCTCGACGAGCGTGGCGCGGTCGTGTCCCTCTACGAGTTCTACAACGACAGCGAGCTGCCGTTCTTCGGTGGCCGGGAGTCGAAGTGGCGGGCGCTCCGCGGCGTCCTGGTCCACGCCCAGCGGGCCGCCCTGGCCCGGGCGGAGCTGCAGGAGACGCTGCACGACCGCGAGGCCGTGACCACCGTCGTCACCACGATCGGTGCCGCCTCCAGCCAGGAGGATGCACTGCGGGTCGCGCTGGACACGGTGCGCAGCGCCTTCGGCTGGGCGTACGGCTCCTACTGGGCACTGGACGAGTCGGCGAACGTGCTGCGGTTCCAGCAGGAGTCCGGCTCGGCCGGCGAGGAGTTCCGCGCCGTCACCCTCAGCGCCAGCTTCGCCGAGGGCGTGGGCCTGTCCGGCCGCGCCTGGCGGGCGAAGGAGCTGGTGTTCGTGCAGGACATCGGCCAGGTGACCGACTGCGTGCGCGCGCCCGCTGCGCAGCGCGCCGGGGTGAGGTCGGGCGTCTGCTTCCCGCTGGTCGTGAGCGGGCGGGTGGTCGGCACGATGGACTTCTTCGTCACCGACACCATCGAGCTCTCCGAGTCCCGGAGGGCGTCGCTGCGCAACGTGCAGCAGCTGGTCTCCCAGCGCCTGGACGTGCTGCGGCGCAACGAGGAGAGCGCGGCGAACGCCCGCGAGCTGCTCGGGACCATCGCCCGGCTGCGCGAGGCCGCGAACGAAGCCGGGCACGTCGCGGAGAACGCGGTGGGCCAGGCCTCGACCATGACCGGGGACGTCGTCGCGCTGGACGAGGCGTCGGCCGCCGTCGGCGAGGTCATCCGGATCATCTCGGCCATCGCGGACCAGACCAACCTGCTGGCGCTGAACGCGACCATCGAGGCGGCGCGCGCCGGCGAGGTGGGCAAGGGCTTCGCGGTCGTGGCCAGCGAGGTCAAGGACCTGGCCCGGGAGACGGCGAAGGCCACGCAGCGGGTCGCCGACCAGATCGCCGGCATCCAGACCAGCAGCAAGGCCGTCGGCGAGGGCATCCGGACCACCGGCGAGATCATCGGCCGGCTCGACGCGGTGCAGAACCGGATCGGCGAGGTGCTCGGGGAGCAGGAGCGCATGGCGCAGCTCATCGAAGCGGCGGGCTGACGCTCTCCTGATGAACGGGCCCGCCTGCACCTGCAGGCGGGCCCGTTCGCGTCTCAGCCCCGCCTCGACGTCCACCCCTGCCCGCGGAGCCGTTCGAAGCCCTCCAGCAGCACGTCGAAGGCGAACTCGAACCGCTCGTCGCAGCCGGCCCCCACGCCGGACAGGTCTCCCCCGGTCGCCACCGTCGCGATCTCGGCCTTGCGACCGACGCGCGCCGGCCCGACCATTCGGGCTCGGGGACGGGGGCGGTCATGAGGTGGTTGGAGCAGGTGGCGACCGGGCAGACGCCCGGGCCGCGTCCGGCGGTCGCCGCCGTCAAGAGCTACCGGTACCTGCGCCTGGCGATGGTCGCCATGGTGTTCGGCCTGGGCGTCGCCGTGGTGCACGAGGTGCTCCGGGTCGAGGGGAACTGCTGGCAGACGTCGCTGAGCGGCTACTACTACACCCCGGTCCAGAACCTCTTCGTCGGCGCGCTCGTGGCCATCGGGGTCTGCCTGGTGTCGCTCAAGGGGAACACCGACTCCGAGGACGTCCTGCTGAACTTCGCGGGGATGTGCGCGCCCTTCGTGGCCCTGGTGCCCATCCACGACCCGGGGGCGTGCGGCGTGGTCACCGACGACCTCAACCGGGACCTGAACATCGCGAACAACGTGGTGGCGCTGCTCGCCGTCATCGGTGCCGCCCTGGTGGCCCTGGCCGCGCTCTGGTTCCACAACCGCCGGCGGGCGACCGGCGAACCATCGCCGACCCGCATCGAGCTCCTGGGCTACGCCGCGTCGGTCCTGCTGTTCCTCGCCGCGGTCGCCGTCTTCTGGCTGCAGCCGGAGGGGTTCGACCGGTACGGCCACCCGGTGGCCGCGATCGCGATGTTCGTGTTCATCTTCGTCAACGTCGTCGTCAACGCGATCAACCTCTACTACGAGCGCAGGGGAACCGCCGCTCCCGTCCGGCGGCTCAACCGTTACACCTGGACCGCGCTGGCGATGGTCGCCACCGTCGTCGGCAGCGTGCTGCTCGGGTGGGGCGGCGTCGAGCATTGGCTGCTGCTGATCGAGTCGGGCCTGATCGGCTGCTTCGCCGTCTTCTGGGGTTTCCAGACCTGGGAGCTGTGGGCCCAGGGCCTGCGGACGGAGCCGGTGACCTCGCGCGACGAACCGACGCCGGCCGCGTCGAGGCCGACCGCGTCGAGGCCGAGCGCGTCGAGAACCGACTGAGCGGGGCCTCCGGTGGCGGGAGGCCCCGCAGGGGCAGATCTCGCCGGGCGAGCCACGACGAGAACCCGGTGAGCGCCCTCTCCGGTGAGGGGAGGGGGCGCTCAGCGGGCGGTGATCACGGTGCGGCCGGCGTCAGCCGGCGTGCTCCAGCGTCGGGTAGTCGGTGTAGCCCTCGGCGCCGGCGGCGTAGAAGAGGTGCGGTTGGGGGTCGTTCTCCGGGTGGTCGCCGGCCCAGCGCTCGACGAGGTCGGGGTTGGCGATCACCGGACGGCCGACGGCGACGGCCTCGGCGTGCGCGTCCTCGATCAGGCTGATCGCCTCCGCGCGCGTGGTGACCGAGGCGAAGCCGCTGTTGGCGATCAGCGGCCCGCCGAAGCGCCGGCGCAGCTCCTGCACCAGCTCGCCGCCGGGCTCGGCGTGCAGCACCGAGAGGTAGGCCAGCCCCAGCGGGCGGAGCTGGTCGAGCAGCGAGCCGTAGGTGAGCAGCGAGTCGGCGTCGTCGGTCTCGAAGGCGCCCTGGATGTTGTGCTGCGGGGAGATGCGCAGGCCCACCCGGCCGGCCCCGATCGCCTCGGCCACCGCCGTCTCCACCTCGACGACGAAGCGGGCGCGGTTCTCCGGCGACCCGCCGTAGCCGTCGGTGCGCTCGTTGGATGCCGGCGAGAGGAACTCGTGCAGCAGGTAGCCGTTGGCGCCGTGCAGCTCCACGCCGTCCAGCCCCGCGGCGATCGCGTTGCGCGCTGCCTGCACGAACTCGTCGCGGACGCGGGCGAGCTCCTCGGTCGTCAGTGCGTGCGGCACCGGGTAGGGCACCTTGCCCGCCGCCGTCCGGACGGTGCCCTCGATGGCGATGGCCGACGGCGCCTCGGCATCGCGCCCGCCGTTCACATCCGGGTGCGTGACCCGGCCGCCGTGCATGAGCTGCACAACGATGCGGCCGCCACGCTCGTGCACGGCGTCGGCGACCCGGCGCCAGCCGGCGACCTGCTCGTCGGTGACGATGCCGGGCTGCCCCGGGTAGGCCTGCGACTGGGGGTTGGGCCAGGTGCCCTCGGTGATGATCAGCCCGACGCCCGCACGCTGCCGGTAGTGCTCGACGAGCAGGTCGTTCGGCACCCCCGTCGCACCGGCGCGCAGGCGGGTGAGCGGCGCCATCACGACGCGGTTGGCCAGCTGGAGGTCGCCCAGGGCGATCGGGGAGAACAGGTCCACGTCGGAGAGGAAGGCAGCCCGGCGCGGAGCGCATTCCGGAGTGCGACCCAGGTCACTTCGAGACCCTAAGGTGTCGGCGTGACCGCCTCCCGCATCCGTCGTCCGCTGTACGCCGTCGCGCTCGTGGCCGGCTGGTGCTGACGGGCTGCTCGTCCGGCGGCGACGACGGAGGTGGCGATCCCGGGGGCGCCGCGAGGGGCGACGCCGGGGGCGACGACGCCGCGGACCCTGCCGAGGTGGCCGCCGAGGGCACCGATCCGCTGCCGCCCCTGCCCGACGACGTCGCCCTGCCGATCGTGTTCGTGCACGGCTTCGCCGGCTCGGCCCAGCAGATCGAGTCCAACGCCATGCGCTTCGTGGCCAACGGCTACCCCGAGGACCGCATCGTCGCCTACGACCACGACGGCGCCGGCCTGGACATCCCCGGCTACGCGGCAGGCCTCACCGAGGTCGTGAACGAGACCCTGGCCGAGTTCGACGTCGAGCAGGTGTACCTCATCGGCCACTCCCGGGGCACCGGCGTGGCCAACCTCTACCTCGCCGACCCGGCGCAGGCGGCCACGGTGGCCAAGTACGTCGCCATCGACGGCCGGCCGTGCCCGGAGCCGCAGGTCGTACCGTGCACCGCCCCCGTCCAGGCCCAGTTCCCGGGGCAGACGCACGTCGAGGTGGCCACCTCGAAGGAGTCCTTCGCCGCGCAGTACGAGTTCCTCGTCGGCGAGGAGCCCGAGGTGGTCGACATCGTGCCGCAGCGGGACCCGGTCGAGATCTCGGGCCGGGCGGTCAACTTCCCGGCGAACACCGGCCGGGAGGCGACGCTCGACATCTGGGCCATCGACTCCGACACGGGGGCCCGCACCGGCGACGAGCCGCACGCCAGCGCCGAGCTCGATGCCGACGGCGGGTTCGGTCCGATCGAGCTCGAGAACGGCGCCCACTACGAGTACGCGCTCAGCTCCGACGCCTCGCCGGTGGTCCACCACCTCTACCTGCAGCCCTACGTCCGCAGCAGCGACTTCGTCCGGCTGCTGTCGTCGGAGCCGGACGGCACGATCCGGCAGAACACCACCACCGGCGACGACCACACCGCGCTGGTCATCAGCCGCATGCGCGAATGGCACTCCGAAGGCGACGCCGACGTCCTGGAGCTCAGCGTGGACGACGGCGAGCCGGTGGACGTGATCACCGACTTCGTGGGCAACGGCGCGATCGGGCTGCACGTGCACGACGACGTCGCCACTCCCGGCGAGACGACGCTGGCGAAGCTGCCCTACTTCGGCGAGCAGCCCTTCCAGAGCGGCATCGACATCTTCCTCCCGGCCTCGCCCGACGCCGACGGCACCGTCACCGCCCGGAACCTGCCCCGTGGGGACGCCGACCGCCCGCAGACGCTCAACGTGCCGAACTGGCCGTCGTCCGGGCACACCGTGAGCCTGGTGTTCGCCGACTGGGCGGTCGACGGCGCCTGAGCCCGGGCGTCGTCCTCCCTCACCACAGCGCGTCCTCCCTCACGGTGGGCGGTGCGGGAGGACGCACCATGAGCAGGTCACCTGATCCCCGCTGCCTCCAGCAGGCGCCGGGTCTGGCGGCCACGCGCGACCAGCGACCCGTCGAGCGCACGCAGCTCGACGTCGTCCACCGCGACCTGGTCGTCGGCCCAGACCGTCCGCTGGTCCACCCGCACCCAGGCGCCCGTCGGCGGCGGCGGACCGGCCAGGTGGGCGGTGAGCTCCACGGTCGGCATCGCCGCCGGCACGGTGCGGACGGCGAACAGCGACGGCGGCAGCGCGTCGAGCAGCACGCCCAGCTGGACCAGGGGCGCCAGCTCGGCGCCGCGGATGCGCACCCAGGCGTGCAGCCGCGGCTCGTTCCCGCCGCCCATCGGCCGCGAGGCGCCCAGGGCCCGGATCTCGGTGTGCTCGGCGACCGGCACGTAGTCGCGGGGCAGCTCGAACGGCTCGCCGTCCTCCGGCCCCGGCGCGTCGGACGGCGGATAGTGCTCGGCCACCGGGGCTGCGGACCCGGCCGAGGTGAGCACCTGGGCCACCGCGCGCAGCGCACCGTCCTGCCGCAGCTCGCCCCGGACGCTGCCGGTGCGGCCGGTCCGGTCGGCGGCCGCGGTGACCACGGCCGCCACGTCGGGGACGACGCCGCCGAGCAGGTGCGCGGTCACGGCCCGGGGTGCGCCGCCGGTCAGGTCGGCGGCGGCGGCGAGCAGGTGGCCGATGACCAGCCCGCCCTGCGTGGTCGTGAACGTCCGCCAGCTGGGGCCGAACACCAGTGCACGCGAGGACGTCGCGCTCGGGGCGAGGGTCACGGGCGCGGCTCCGCCCGCTCGACGGGCGCCGGGGTCGATGCAGGCGCGGGGACGGACGCGGGCGCGGGCACGGGCGCCGGGACGGAGACGGGCGCCGGGACGGAGACGGGCGCCGGGACGGGTGCCGGTTGCAGGTCGGCGTGGTGGCCGCGGCCGACGGCGAGGGCGACCACGGCAGCCGTGCCGGCGAGGCAGATGATCAGCAACCATCCGCGCTCCGCTCCTGCGAGCTCCCCGCCCCGGCCGGCGACGGCGGCCAGCAGCACCGCGACGCCGAGGGTCGCGCCGATCTGCCGGGCGGCGCCGAACGTGGCCGTGCCGGTGGCCAGCGCCGCCGGCGGCAGCGACGACGACGCGGCGGCGGACAGGTTGGTCAGGGTCAGCCCCACACCGATGCCGGTGAGGATCTGCCCGGGCAGGAACTCGGTGAGGAACGCCGGCTCGGCGCCCACCTGGGTGAACCAGACCAGCGTGCCGAGGGCGAACAGCGTCATCCCCGTCGCGCCGACCGGCCCGCAGCCCACCCGGGCGCCGAGCCGCCCGGCGGGCACGGCGGTCAGGGCGGCCAGCGCGGGCCCGGGGATCAACGCGAAGCCGGCCTGCGTCGGCGAGTAGCCCCATCCCCCGGTGAGCCACAGGACGTTGCCCAGCAGCATGCCGGCGAAGCCGGCCATGAAGATCGCCATCGCCAGGCTGGCGAGCGTGAAGGAGCGCACCCGGAACAGTGCGAGCGGCAGGACGGGCACGGTGCCGCGCGGTGCCCGGGCCGCGCGCAGGCCAACCAGCACCCCCGCGACGACCGCGCCGGCGAACGCACCCAGCACCACGCCGCTGTCCCAGCCGCGGTCCGGCGCGGCGACCAGCCCGTAGGCCAGCAGCCCGACGGCCAGGACCAGCAGCACGGTGCCCGCGAGGTCGGGACGGCGCGTCTCGGACTCGTCGCGCGACTCGGGCAGCACCCGCAGGCCGACGACCAGGGCCACGATGCCGACGGGGATGTTCACCAGGAAGATCCAGCGCCACGAGAACTCCACCAGCAGCCCGCCGATGGGCGGCCCGAGGGCGGCGGCCACGCCCCCGACCATCGACCAGACGGCGATCGCCTGGGCCCGTCGCGCCGGGGGGAAGGCCACCAGCAGCAGGGCCAGGGACGTCGCCGTCACCATCGCGCCGCCGGCCGCCTGCACCACGCGGAAGGCGATCAGGCTGCCCACGTCCCAGGCGAGCGCGCAGCCCAGCGACCCGGCGAGGAAGGTGGCCAGGCCGGCGAGGAAGACCCGCCGCCGGCCGATCCGGTCGGCCATCCGGCCGGCCGGAGCCAGCAGCGCGGCGAAGACGATCGTGTAGCCGTTCAGCACCCAGGAGAGGGCGACGGTGGACGCGTCGAACTCGGTGCGCAGCGTCGGGAAGGCGATGTTGACGATCAGCAGGTCCAGCGCCGAGAGGAACACCGCCGCCGAGACGACGAAGAGCACCAGCCCAGGGCTGCGGGCGGGGCTCGCCGTGGGCACCGGATCCGTCGTCGCGCTCATCGCATCCCGCCGTCCTCGGTTCGCGCCTCGAACCGACTGGACCGGACCGTACACGACTTGGTTCGGTATGCGAACCTTGTCCGCATGACCGACCGACTGGACGAGCTGCCAGGACGGCGCTGCTCCATCGCCGGCGCGCTGGACGTCGTCGGCGACCGGTGGGCGCTGCTGGTCGTCCGCGAGGTGTCCCTGGGGGCGCACCGGTTCAGCGAGATCCTCCGCGGCACCGGCGCACCGCGCGAGCAGCTGACCGCGCGGCTCAACGCGCTGGTCGACGCCGGCGTGCTCGAGCGCAAGCAGTACAGCGCGAGCCCCCCGCGCTCGGACTACCACCTGACCCGGGCCGGCCGGGACCTGCTGCCGGTGCTGCAGGGGCTCATGCAGTGGGGCGACCGCTACCTGACCGATGAGCCGCCCGTCGAGTTCCACCACGCCGGGCACCGCATCACGGCGTCCTGGGTGTGCGACGTCTGCGGCGAGCGGGTGGGCCGGGGCATGGAGCGGCACGTCCGCGAGCGGCACGAGCCAGGCAGCGGTCCGCTCCCGCGCTGACGGTCCCGGGCAACCGGAGGCCCCGCGCGCGCACCGCCAGCTCTGCCGCTCCCCAGCCCGGCAGCTGACCCGGGCGTCGTCGCCCGTCAGGTCTGCGGCACCCGCAGGGCGACGCCGGTCTCCCGCTCGGAGACCTCCCAGAGGACGTCGATCTGCTTCTGCAGGTCGTACCGGCGCAGGATCGGCCGGCGCACCGGCGGTCCGTGCGAGCCGAACCGCGGCGCGTACAGCTCACCGCCGGACGCGGCCGGATCGGTGGCTGCCCGGAGCTGCGGCCGGGCGCCCTCGAGCGGCGTCATGCCCGACCGGGCGGTGAGCGCGTGCGCCGCCGCCCCCACCCAGCCGCCACCGCCCTCGCGGACCGTGCGCGCCTGCAGGTCGGTGTTCGACAGCCCCGGGTGCGCGATCAGCGACGCCGCGGGAACGCCGGCGCGCGCGAAGTGGTGCTGCAGGCCCAGGCCGAAGTGGTAGTTGGCCATCTTCGCCCGCGCATAGGAGCCCCACGCCCGGTACTTCCGCGTCATGTGCGGGTCGGCCGGGTCCAGCGGGCCACCCATGAACCGGGCGGTGCTGGTCACGGTCACCACCCGGGCCGCGGTGCTGCGCAGCAGGGCGGGGACCAGGTGCGCGGTGAACGCCCAGTGCCCGAGGTGGTCGACACCGAGCTGCATCTCGAACCCGTCGACGGTGGTCCGCTGCGGCATCGCCATCACACCGGCGTTGTTGACCAGCAGGTCGATCCGCTCGTGGCCGGCCAGGATCGTCTCCGCGGCGGCGGACACCACCGAGAGGTCGCCCAGGTCCAGGGGCACGACCTCGAGCGACGCTCCCGGGTACCGCTCGGCGACGCGCGCGACGGCGGCGGTCGTCTTCTGCGGATCGCGCGCGGCGACGACGACGTGCGCCTGCCTGGCGGCCAGGGCCAGCACCGTCTGCAGGCCCAGGCCGCCGTTGCCGCCGGTCACCACCGCGACGCGGCCGTTGAGGTCGGGTATGTCCTTCTCGGTCCATGCCATGGGACCCATCCACCCACGCCGGGCCGACCGCCGCGACGCCGGGCCCCGTGCCCGCGAGCACGGGTGGGGGCGGAACCGGACCAGCTACCGCTCCGCTCAGCCCGCGGCGACGACGAACGGGACCTCGACGACGGTGTTGTCCGGCGCCAGCGCGGTCATCGGCTGCGGCTCGCCGTCCTCCCCCAGCTCGGCGTACGGGGTCACGGTGAGCGTCGCGCCCTCCACCGAGGCGAGCAGCAGGTGCGACTGCGCCGACCACGCCACGGTGTGCGCGGCCGCGAAGTCCTCCGGCGGGTCCTCGCGGAGCTTGCCGCCCGCCCCGGTGAGGAAGTAGTCGATGCCGTCCGCGCGCGACAGCTGGAAATTGTGCTCGTGGCCGGCGAACGCCGCACGGACCCCGGACCGCCGGAACAACGGCACCAGCTTCTCGATCATCTTCTCGGTGTTCGGGTGGTGCGGCCCGGCGCAGTAGGTCGGATGGTGGCTGAACGGGAACCGCCAGGTTGGGCCGCCGGGATCGTCCTGCGGGAACGCGCGGTCGAGGAAGCCCTGGTGCTTCGGGCTCTCGAAGAAGTGCTCGGTGTCCAGGGAGTCGGCGAGCGAGGTGTCCAGGCAGACGAACTCCACGTCGGCACCGAAGCCGAAGCGGTAGAGCATGCCGGGATCGGCCGAGGCCCGCTCGCCGGCCGCCTCGGGGGTGAACCGCAGGTCGGTCAGGAAGTTGTCGCGCACCTGCTCGCGGTCGTCGGCGGTCTCGCTGTCGCTGGTGTCGTGGTTGCCGACCGTCGGGTAGAAGGGCACGCGGGCCAGGGCGTAGCGGTAGGGCTGGTAGAAGCTGGAGTACCAGTCGTCGTCGTTCCCGCCGCTCTCGCCGTGCACCCGGCCCGCCTGCCCGCGGTAGACGTTGTCCCCGGTCCCGATGACCAGGCGGACACCGGGGGCGTCGACCAGGCGGTCGAGCACCCGTGCCACCCGCCGCTGCCGGCGGGCGCTCTCGGTGTCGACGACCACGCCGACGCCGTAGTCGCCGAGCACGGCGAAGTCCAGCGGCGCGTGGGCAGCGGGATCCGGATGGGTGCGGAAGCGCAGGTCGTAGGCCCGCCCGCCCGGCCGCAGGTCCAGTCCACCGCGGGGCACCGGCCCCCAGTCCCAGCGCTCCCCCTCGGCCCAGGGACGGCCGTCGACGGTGAGCCGGTAGCGGTAGGCGGTGTCCGGCCGCAGCCCCTCCACCCAGGTGTGGTTGACCTCCGCGGTCCGGGCGGAGGAGACGACCTCCCCGGACGCGTCGAGCACCTCGACGACGGCGTCCCCGTAGGACGCCGCGCGGGCGCCGATGCTGTCGATCCGGTCCGGGTCCACCTCGTCGAGCCGCTCGTCCTCGACCACGCGCCACCGCCCGGCCGGGTCCTCCCGGCGGAACCAGAACCCGCCCCACGCGATCAGCGCCCGCTCGGGGGCGACGTCGACCAGGTGGATGAACGGCTCGAAGCGGGTCTCCGGCATCGCTTCGTCCTACCCGTCCCCCGCGCCGCAACCACCCCGGCCGGTCGCACGCAGCTCCACCGCCGTCAGCACCTCCCAGCGGATCGCCGTGCTGCCGGGACGCACCACCCGCCAGTACCGGGCGAACCGCCGGCCCGTGGCGGCGTCGGTGCTGCTCACGCGGGTCTCCGAGCTCAGCGTGGTCCCGCTGCCGCTGGGGGCGAGCCGGAAGTCCATCGCGACCTTCACCCACCCCGGCGCATCCCAGGCGCGCACGCCCGCGGCGTCGAGGTCCGGAGCGGGCTCCCCGCCGGTCAGCCGCCAGGGCTGCAGCAGGCCACCGAACACCACCGACGACGGCTCCTCCGAGGCCAGCAGCGGCACCGGCAGCGCGTCGAGGAAGGGCCGATCGCGCACCTCGCCCAGGCCGCGTCCGGACAGGACCACGGGCAGGAAGCGGGCCGCCGACAGCGCCAGGGTCACCGGCAGGCCCGACAGCCGGACGCCGTGCAGCGCGTCCCAGACCGTGCCGGGAGGCGCAGCGACCCAGCGGGCCTGCCGCGTTCCGTGGTCAGGCTGCGGGACGACGTCGTCGAGCTCCATCAGCCCAGCGCGGCGTAGACGGCCCGCACGTAGGACTCGCTGCGCGGCGATCCCATCAGGCCGCTGCCCATCCGGTTCATCATGTAGCTGATCGTCAGCCGGCGGTCGAGGTCCATGACCACCAGCGAGCCGCCCCAGCCGCCCCAGAAGAAGGTCCGCCCCTCCGGCACGTAGGGCACCTCCGGCGAGCCCAGGCAGAAGCCCGTGCCCCAGCGGAACGGCGCGCCGAGCACCAGGTCCACGCCGTCGGACTGCTGGTCGAGGACCCGCTCCACCGTCTCCGGCGACAGCAGCCGCACACCGCCCGCCTCGCCGCCCAGGCTCAGCGTGCGCAGCACGCGCATCACCCCCCGGGCGTTGGAGTGCCCGTTGAGCGCCCCCATGTCCGCGGCCCGCCACTCCGGGGAGTTCGCCGCGGCGGCCGAGGCGCGCGGCCCGGTGAACGTCTTCACGGCCACCGACTCCGGGTCGGGCGCGGGCCCGCCGGCCGCGGGCGGGGGCGGGGCGACGACGGGCGCGATGCGCGAGACCTCGGACTCCCGTGCCCCGATCTGGAAGTCCGCTCCCAGCGGATCGGCGATCTGGTCGGCGACGAACTTCTTGAACGTGGTGTTGGTGATCCGCCGGATGACCTCGCCGACCAGGTGCCCCTGGTTGCTGGCGTGGTAGCCCGAGGCCGTGCCCGGCTCCCACCACGGCCGCTGCTGCGCCAGCCGCTCGGTGGCCGAGTCCCAGTCGTACATGTCGCGGATCGAGAACGGCTGCTCCCAGCCCGAGACGCCCGAGGTGTGGGACAGCAGGTGCCGCACCCGCACGTCCTTCTTGCCCTTGGCCGCGAACTCCGGCCAGTAGAGGGCGACCGGCGCGTCGAGCTCCAGCTCGCCGCGGTCGACCAGCATCAGCGCGGCCAGCGCCAGCACGCACTTCGTCGTCGACCAGACGTTGACGATGGTGTGCTCGGACCACGGCTGGGAGCGCTCGGTGTCGCGGTACCCGCCCCAGACGTCGACGACGGTCTCGCCGTCGAGGTCGACGGCGATCGACGCGCCGAGCTCCTCACCGCTGTCGAGCTGCTGGGCCAGCGCCTCCCGGACGCCGGCGAAGCGTTCGTCGCACCGGCCGTGGACCTCGGCCATCGCACCCCCTGGGCTCGGGACGGCACCGCTGCCGTCCGCCGTCCCGATCAGACCACGGAGCCCGCGGGTCCGCGAGACGCTGCGGGCATCGACGGCCGGACCGGGACACGACCTCCGGTCACCCGCGGGGGACCCGGCGGCGGTGGTGGCTCTTGACCCCGTACATCGCGCGGTCGGCGCGGGCGATGAGGTCGTCGGGAGTCTCCCCGGGGCGGCCGAGGGCCACGCCGACGCTGACCCCGACGGAGAGGGCACCGGTCGGCAGCTCGACCGGCGCCAGGACGGCGGTGCGCACCCGCTCGGCGAGCGCCGTCAGCGCAGGCTCCTCCCCGTCCGGGCACAGGATGACGAACTCGTCCCCGCCGAAGCGCGCGACGAGCTCGCCGGGACCCGCGACCCCGGCGATCCGGTGGGCCACCTCGGCGAGCAGCTGGTCGCCCACGGCGTGCCCGAGCTCGTCGTTGATCACCTTGAACCGGTCGAGGTCGCAGAAGAGCACGCCGACGGAGGCGTCACCGGCGCCGAGGTGCCGGTGCAGTGCGTCGAACAGCGCGGCACGGTTGGGGATGCCGGTGAGCAGGTCGGTCTGCGCCCGTTGGTGCAGCCGCTCCTCGCGCTCCCGGTCGGCGGTGACGTCGATGCCCACGCAGGCGACCGCGTACGGCCGGCCCGCGTCGTCGCGCAGCACGGTGTTGCGCATCGCCACCCGCCGCCGGACGCCGTCGCCGGTGAGCCAGTCGCCCTCCTGCGGGTGCGCCCGCCCCGTGTCCATCGCCCGCGCGAGGGCGTCCTGCGCCAGCTCGACGTGCTCCGGGACGACGTAGACCTCCCAGAACCGCTGCCCGAGCAGGCGTTCCGGGGCCCGAGCGGTGAACTGCTGGAGGGCCGGGTTGGCGAACAGGATCCGGCCCTCGGCGTCCACGATGCAGACCAGCGCCTCCGTGGCGTCGATGAAGGCGGCCACCAGCGCCCCGGCGCCGGCGCTCGCCGTCCCGGGCTCCCCCGCGGCCACCGTCGGCTCCCTCCCTCGGCGGCCCTCGACGGCACGCCGATCCCGGGACCCTACGGCCACGGCGCGTCCCGTGCAGGGGCTCGCGGCGCACCACCCCCCGCGCTGCCGGACCCCGGGACCGTCCCTAGCGTGGGGAAGCGGAACGAGACCGAACGTCGGCGCGGGGCGCGGGAGGCCGGTCGCGCGCCTGGGGGAGGAAGATCCGCATGCTGTCCGAGAAGTCCGCACCGGTGATCCGGGCGACGCTGCCCGTGGTGGCCGAGCACATCGACGAGATCGCGAGGCGCTTCTACGCGCACCTGTTCGAGGCGCACCCGGAACTGCTGGACGGGACGTTCAACCGCGGCAACCAGTCCGAGGGCACCCAGCAGAGGGCGCTGGCCGGCTCCGTGGCGGCGTTCGCCGTCGCGCTGGTCGACCACCCCGACCAGTTGCCCGAGGAGCTGCTCAACCGCGTGGCCCACAAGCACGCCTCGCTCGGCATCACGCCGGCGCAGTACCAGGTGGTGCACGACAACCTGTTCTGGGCGATCGCCGACGTCCTGGGTGACGCCGTCACGCCCGAGGTGGCCGCCGCCTGGGACGAGGTCTACTGGCTGATGGCCTACGCGCTGATCCACCAGGAGCGCGGCCTCTACAGCGCCCGCGGCGTCCGGCCCGAGACGGTCTGGCGGGAGTGGGAGGTCACCGACAAGGTCCGGGAGACCGACGACGTCGTCACCTTCCGGGTCCGGAAGATCGACGACCGCCTGGTGAAGACCTCGCTGCCCGGCCAGTACGTCACGGTGCGCCCGACCATGCCCGACGGCGTCCGCCAGCCCCGGCAGTACAGCCTCACGCGCGCCGACGACGGCGAGCACCGCCAGTTCTCGGTCAAGCGGGTGCACGGCGGGGGCAGACCCGACGGCGAGGTGTCCAACCTGCTCTGCGAGCGGGTCGGGGTCGGGGACCGGCTGGAGCTTTCCCTGCCCTTCGGCGACGTCGTCCTCGACGACTCCGGCCGCCCGGTCGTGTTCGTCAGCGCCGGCATCGGCATCACCCCGATGGCCGGCATGGTGTCGCACCTGGTCGAGGCCGGGAGCCGGCTCGACGTCCGGCTGTGGCACGCCGACCTGGACGAGTCCTCGTGGGCGCTGCGCGAGCAGGTGCTGGCGGACCTGCAGAAGCTGTCCGACGGGAAGCTCCACGTGTGGTTCGAACGGGGCGCCGAGTGCTCCCTCCCGGTCGACGGCGTCCACGCGGGTCACCTGGACCTCGACGACGTCGAGCTGCCGTGGGGGGCGCTCTACTACCTCTGCGGACCGGTGCCGTTCATGCAGGCGGTCCGGAGCGCGCTGCTGGACCGGGGGATCCCCCCGCAGGACATCCAGTACGAGGTGTTCGGCCCCGACCTCTGGCGGGCGGACCTGGACTGAGGCGGCCCGGTCGCCGCGTGTCACGGTGCGGCGTTGCGCTCCACGGTGGCGAGCATGCCGGCGAGGCCGGGTCGGTCGTCCCCGGCCACGCCGGCGAGGAGCCGGTCGAGGGTGGCCACGTGGTCGGTGACCGCCTCGTCGACCAGCCGCCGGCCCGCCTCGGCCAGCTCCACGACGCCGTACCGCCCGTCGGCCGGGTCGGGCCGGCGGACGACCAGGCCGCGCTCCTCGAGCCGTTGCACGCGGTTGGTCGTGGCCGCGGGCGAGAGCACCAGTGCCCGCGCCAGCTCACCGGGGGAGAGCCGGTAGGGATCCGAGGAGCGACGGAGCGAGGCCAGCACGTCGAACTCCCCGCGGTTGAGGCCGTGGCTGCCCAGGGTCGCCTCGATGGCTCGCGATGCGGCCAGGTGAGCGCGCGCGAGGCGCGCGAAGACGGCCATGGACGACGGATCGACGTCGGGCCTTTCCTGCCGCCACTGCGCCACCATCTCGTCCACCGCATCCCCGCCCAGCTCGCGCACGAGAAGAGTTTGACATCGAAATGATGGCAGGTGCATGATTTCGACGTCGAAACGATCCGACGTCGACATCCTGACCGACACGGGGACGCCTTCCTGGAGGACCACATGTCATCCGCCCTCACGCGGTGGTACGACGCCCTGGCCGCCGGCGACCTCGCCGGCGCCGCCGGGAACCTGACCGAGGACACCGTGCTGCACGTCCCCGGCCGCAGCACGAACACCGGCACCTACACCGGTCGCGACGCCGTCCTGGGCTTCGTGGGCCACGCCGCCGAGGTGACCGGCGGCACCCTGAGCCTGAACGTGCACCGGGTGCTGGACGACGGCGAGTGGGGCGTCGCGCTGGCGACCTACACCGCCACCCGCCCCGACCGGGACCGGCCGCTGGAGAACAACCTCGCCCACGTGGCGCGGCTCCGGGACGGCCTGATCGCGGAGTCCTGGCTGCACAGCCGCGACCAGTACGCAGTGGACGAGTTCTGGGGCGAGCCGGTGTCGCAGGAGGTGGCGTCGTGAGCGGCAACGTCGAGCGCCGCCGGCTGACCTGGCCGGCCGAGGAGGCCTCCGCGCTGGTCCTGGACTGGTCGCGGGACGGCGAGTGGCGGGCCGCGGTGACCCGGATGGAGGTCGAGCCGCCGGGGCGGGCCCGTGTCGGGCAGCGGATCACCGAGTGGCTGCGGTTCGGCGGCGCCACCTTCGTCACTCCCACCACGATCACCGCCGCGGACGAGCGGTCGGCGTCCTTCACCGGCGGCAACGCCCAGGCGGTGGTCGAGGGACGGCGGACCGTCGTCCCCGAGGCCGACGGCGGCTGCACCGTCGTCCTGGAGGTCGACGTCCGGATGACCGGGGTGCTCGCCCTGCTGAACCCGGTCCTGGCGCCGCGCTACCGGCGGCGGTTGGCGGGCGAGGCCGACGCGCTGGTCGCGCTCCGGCCGGTGGCCGGCTGAGGTCTCGACCGCGGTACGACCGAGCGCGTCAGCCGGCGAGGACGGCGTCCCGCTGGGCGATGCCGGCCAGCCGGGCGTAGCGGCCACCGAGGGCCATGAGCTCCTCGTGGGCGCCCTGCTCCACCACCCGCCCGGCGTCGAGGACGACGATCTGGTCGGCGTCGCGCACGGTGGAGAGCCGGTGGGCGATGGTGATCGTGGTCCGGCCGCGGCTGGCCTCCTCCAGCGCCGCCTGCACCGCCCGTTCGGTCTCGTTGTCCAGCGCGCTGGTGGCCTCGTCCAGCACCAGCACCGCCGGGTCGCGCAGCAGCGTGCGGGCGATGGCCAGGCGCTGCTTCTCACCGCCCGAGAACCGGTACCCGCGCGCGCCGACGACGGTGTCGTAGCCGTCCGGCAACGACGTGATCACCTCGTGCACCTGGGCCCGGCGGGCCGCGGTGACCATCTCGTCGTCGGTCGCGTCCGGCTTGGCGTGCAGCAGGTTCTCCCGCACCGTGCCGTGCAGCAGGTAGGTCTCCTGGGAGACCACGCCGACGATGCGGGCGAGGTCGGCCAGCGCCAGGTCGCGGACGTCGATGCCGTCGACCAGCACACGGCCGGTGGTGGGGTCGTTGAGCCGGGCCACCAGCGAGGCCAGCGTGCTCTTGCCCGAGCCGGTCTCGCCGACCAGCGCCAGCGACGAGCCGGCCGGGACGCTGATGTCTACGCCGTCCAGCGCGGGGCGGACGCCGTCGGGATAGCGGAACCCCACCCGCTCGAAGCGGACCTCGCCCCGCACCGTGGCCGGGTCGACGGCAACCGGATCGGCGGGGTCGTCGATGTCGACGGGCAGGTCGAGGTACTCGAACACCCGGCTGAACAGCGCCATCGAGGCGGTCAGCGAGACGCCGATGTCCAGGAGCTGCATGAGCGGGCGGAACAGCGCGCCCTGCAGCGTGGTGAAGGCGACCAGCGTGCCGATGGTCATCCCGCCCGACGTCGCGGGCAGCCCGGCGGCCAGGTAGATCAGCGCCGGGATACCGGCGAAGACGATGCTCATCGTGGCCATCCGCCAGCGGCCGGCCAGCTGGGAGCGGACCTCCAGGTCGACCAGGAACGCCGACGTGCCGGCGAACCGCTGCGACTGCGCCGGCCCCGCGCCCAGCGTCTTGCCCAGCAGGACGCCGCTGACCGAGAGACCCTCCTCCACCTGGGAGTGCAGGTCGGAGAGGTGCCGCTGCCGCTGGGCGGTGATCGCCCGCCGCATCCGCGCGACCCGGCGGGTGAGCCAGATGGCCGGGGGGAGCACGACCAGCGACAGCAGCGACAGCCGCCAGCTCAGCACCGCCATGGCCACGACCGTCCCGATGACCGTGGTGGCGTTCGCGGCGAAGGACGTCGCGGTCGAGGTGACCACCGACTGCATGCCGCCGATGTCGTTCATCAGCCGCGACTGGACCTCCCCACCCTTGGTGCGGGTGAAGAAGCCGAGCGACTGGCGCTGCAGGTGCGTGAAGACCGCCGTCCGCAGGCCGTGCATCACGCGCTGGCCGACCGTGGTGGACAGCCACGTCTGGACGACGCCGAAGACCGCCGTCACGACGGTGACGGCGAGCATGCCGCCGACCGCCCAGAGCAGCAGCGGCACGTCCTGGTCGGGGATCGCCTCGTCGATGACCAGCCGGATCAGGAACGGGGTGGCCAGGGCGACCGCGGAGGAGGCCACGATGAGGACCATCACCACGGCCAACTGGGCGCGGTAGGGCCGGAAGAGCGCGGCGACGCGGCTCCAGCGGACCGGGGAGCGTTCCAGCTGGGCGCGGTCGGCCGGATCCGGCCTGCGGCCACCACCGCCGGGGCCGCCGGTGCCACCACCGCCCCGGCCACCCGTCATCATCTCGCTGATACCGACCTCCCGTGTGGATGCTGAGGTTACCTCATGGTCTGGTAACCGCCGCGCCTTCGCTAGTGTTCCCGCGTGGCCGACGACGAGACCGGAGAGCTCGGCGAGCTGCTCATGCGCGTGGCCCGCAACCAGCGGCATCGCTGGCGCGAGGCGCTGGCGCCGTGGGATCTGTCGCCGCACCAGGCGCGGGCACTGCGGGTCGTGGTCGAGCGGGACGGCGTCCGGCTGTCGGACCTGGCCGAGTCGCTGCACATCGCCCCGCGGTCGGCCACCGAGGTCGCCGACGGGCTGCAGGGCCGCGGGCTCGTCGCGCGCACCCCGGACCCGGGGGACCGCCGCGCGGTGATCCTGCGCCCGACCGCCGAGGGCCGGCGCGTCCGGGCCGAGGTGGGGCGGGCGCGGGCCGCGGACAACGAGGCGCTGGTGTCCCGGCTGTCCGCAGAGGACCGCGCCACGCTGGCCCGGCTGCTGGGCGCCCTGCTCGACTGAGCCGGCCCCGGACGACGAGCCCCCCGACCGGGTCGGGAGGCGCCCGTGGAGGTCAGGCGCTCACCAGCGGACGGCCGCTGCCTGGTGCTTCCCGCCGTAGGCCTTCCACATCTTCGCGGCGTTGACCAGCTGCGCCTTCGTGCAGCCGCGGACGTAGCCGAAGTACCGGGGGTCACGGGTGATCTGGAAGGCCATGCAGTCGGCCTGGCCCTCCACGCCCAGGCCCGGCCACAGCTTGTCCGCCTGCCGGGTGACGGTGCCGTAGCGCCCCTGCACCATGGTGCGGTACTGCACGATGTGCGCGCATTCGTGCAGGGCGACGCTGCGCAGCTGGTCCGGGGTCATCCCCGACCGCAGCTCGATGCCCGTGTTCAGCACCCGCTTCCCGCGGGACCCGGACGTGTACGCCGACGCCATGCCGATCGGCCCGCCGCTCGCGACGGCCGGGGTGTCGAGCCTGATCGGCGTCTTCGGGCAGTACCGCGACATGTAGGACCGGGCCTCGGCGACGTAGGAGGCGCGGTTCACCTTGGCGGACTGGTACACCGTGAAGGAGTTGGTGACCACCGTGGGGTTCCACGCCGTGGCCCGGCTCACGAACCGGTGCGTGGACGAGCCGGGCCGCAAGGGGAACGTCAGGCGGACGGTCACATCGGTCCCGCTGGCCGGCGCATGCACGCGGTGGACGTTGAGCCACCTGGATCCGGCCTTGCGCTGCAGGTCGACGACCTGCCCGTGTGCCGCGGGGATCAGCACCGACGAGGTGCGGTCCTTCACCGACTGCGTGCTCAGCCGCAGGCCCTCGCTGATGATCGTGCTGGTCGGGTAGCGGAGACCGTTCCTGGCGCCCAGCCAGAAGATCTGGCCGTCGTCCTTGCGCAGCGTGACGGCTACCGCCTCGCTCGTCAGGAGCTCGCCGGTCGACGGGATGCGGGACAAGGCGCGGAAGGAGTACGTCCCGGGGCCCGGCACCAGCGCGGTCGCGTCGGCCTGGATGCACCCTCCCCAGGCCGACTGCGAGTAGGTGCGGGTGGACGACACCCACGCACCTCCCCGCAGCACCTGGACGACCGCCGTCTGACCGCTCTCGAAGCCGGCGCCCATCGGGCAGACGGACAGGCTCCCGCTCGGCCAGCCGCTGTCCACGATGTAGACGGAGGAGTCGGCCGCCTTCGCCGCCGGGGTCACCCCCAGGACGACGACGACCGCCGACAGCACGACCAGTGCCGCCCTGCCCAGACTCCGCATGACTTCCCTGCTTCCGATGGATCCCGAACCTGCGGGACCGATCGGCACGACGCCGTCCCGGCTTGAGGCCCACCGCGAAGCTCCCCTCCGCGGGTGAGACGCGCGGCGCCTCCCGGGACGCCGTTCCGCGGGAGGCTGCGGTCAGGCGCCCCGGCCGAGGACGGCGGCGGTCGCGGCGTCGGCGGGCAGGAAGGCCTCGATGCTCAGCTCGGCGGCGGTCAGGTCGACCGCGGTGCCGAAAGTGGTCACCGTGCCCAGGAAGCTGAGCACCTCCTCGCCGGCCCGGAGCCGCAGCGGCACGGCGATGCCGTTCGGCGGGGTCCGGTCCATCCCGCCCGGCAGCGCGAGCAGTTCCCGGTGCAGGGCGGCGAGCCCGAGGTCGCCGGCCAGGTGCGCCTCGCGGCCGAGCCGGTGCAGCACGTGCCGCCGCCACTCGGGCAGATTGAGGATCCGCGGCGCCAGCCCCTCGGGGTGCAGGCTCAGCCGCAGGACGTTCACCGGCGGCTCGAGCAGGTGGGGGGCGACCCCGGCGAGCAGCCCGGACAGGGCCCGGTTCGCCGCCACCAGGTGCCACGAGCGGTCGACGACCAGCGCCGGGAACGGCTCGTAGGCGGCCAGCACGTGGCCGAGGGCGTCCCGGACGGCGGTCATGTCGGGATCGCCGAGGTCCCGGCGGCGGTAGACCGGCGCGAACCCGGCCGCCGCCAGGAGTTCGTTGCGGGCTGCCAGCGGGACCTCGAGCTGCTCGGCCAGGCGCAGCACCATCTCGCGGCTCGGCCGGGCGCGACCGGTCTCGACGAAGCTCAGGTGCCGGGCGGAGACACCCGCCTCGCCGGCAAGCTCCAGCTGGCTCAGCCGGCGGCGCTGCCGCCACTGGCGGAGCAGCTCGCCGACGGAGGAGGCCGCCACGACAGCGCTGGTCACCGGGCCGACGCTAACGACGACCGGGGGAGCTGTCGCCTACGTCGGAGGTAATCGACGCGGCTACCCCCGCGGGCCACGGTTGGCGCCATGACCACGCCCACCGCACCCGCTGCCTCCCCGCTCTCCCGCGCCGGCGGGCTGCTCCGCCCGGCCCTCGGGCTCGACGCCGTCGTCACCGGCGCGAACGGAGCCGCCTACCTGCTGGGCGCCACGCTGCTCGACGGCCCGCTCGGCCTCTCCCCCACCCTGCTCCGCGGCGTCGGAGCGTTCCTGCTCGTGTACGCGGGCGCCGTCTGGCTCGTCGCGTCCCGCCGGCAGATCTCCGGCGCGGCCGTCGAGGCGGTCATCGGCGCCAACGTGCTCTGGGCCGTCGGCAGCGTCGCCGTCGCCGTCGTCGGGATCGGCTCGCTCACCGGCCTGGGCGCCGGATGGCTGGTCCTGCAGGCAGCCGTCGTCGCGGCCTTCGCCGCCCTCCAGCTCGCCGGCCTCCGCCGGCGCTGACCACCCACCGCAGGCAGAGAGAACGAGGAGAACGACATGACCGCGACCACCGCACACGCCGAGCGCTACCTGGCCGTCTGGAACGAGCGCGACGCCGCCACCCGCCACGCAGGTGTGACGGACCTGTTCGGCCCGGATGCCCGCTACACCGACCCGATCACGGACGCCGAGGGGCGCGACGCGATCGAGGCGACCATCACCGCCGTCCGGGCGCAGTTCCCGGGCTCCGTGTTCCGGCTGACCGGGCCGGCCGACGCCCACCACGACCAGGTGCGGTTCAGCTGGGAGCTGGGGCCCGACGGCCAGGAGGCGCCCGTCGCCGGGTTCGACGTCATCACCGTGGACGGCGAGGGGCGGATCCGGACTGTCCTCGGTTTCCTGGACCGGGTGCCGGCCGCGGTCTGACCGGTGCCGCGGGCGTCGGCCGATCGGGCGCCGTCCTCCCTCGCCGCGACGCGTCCTCCCTCACCACCCACCGTGAGGGAGGACGCGCCACGATCAGGTCACCCGATCCCGGCCGCCTGCGGGCGGGGGACGAGCGCGGCAGACTCAGGCACGTGACCGAGCCGCGCGACGACGACGAGACCAACAACCTGCACCCCGGCCAGCACGACGAGGGCGGCCACGGCGGCATGGCCACCCGCGAGCGCGACGCCCGGGCGGACGACGAACAGGCAGGCGGCGGGCAGGACTGAGGGGCCCGGCCTCAGCGCCGACGACCCCACCACCGACGCCGGGCCACCGGCTGCGGCTCCGGCGCACGGGGCTCGGGATCCGGCGGCGGCCGGTCGCGCAGCCACCCCTCGACGAGCGCCTCGACGTCGGACAGGCCCGGGACCGCCGCCCAGCGGCTCTCCGCCGGCCGGCGCCAGAACTCCTCCACCCGGGCGTTGTAATCCTCGGCGAGCGCGCGCACCTCGGCCTCCGAACCCAGCCGCGCGGCCCGGGCGGGCAGCTCGTCCCGCTCGCGTCGCAGCCGCAGCCCCGGCGGCAGCATGGCCGCGGTGTCCACGCCCTCGCGCCGGGCCTTGGCCAGCGCCCAGTCGTACGCGGTCTCGTCGCGGTCCAGGTTCCGCAGCGGCTTGCCCGCCCCGGGCAGCGCGGCGAAGTCACCGCGCTCCTGCGCCTGCGCGATCTGTCGCTCCACCCACGTCTCGAACGAGACCCCGGGCGGTCTCCGCTGGGTCACGCCTCCATGGTGGCACCGCGCTGCCAGGCTCGCGGCGTGCGGACCGGCAGCAGCCGGGAGGTCCACCGGAACGGCTGGATCCGCGCGAGAGGGGTGCGCGCGCTCGATCGGGTGCGACCCCGGCCCCCCCGGGGTGCGCGGGGCGCGGTGCCGGGTCAGGCTGGGGCGGTGCCGCTCACCGCTCCCGGCCTCCCGGAGCTCCCGCCGGGGCTGACCGGGCCCGTGGGCGTCCAGCTGGCCAAGCCGGTGCGCGAGATCCCGCCGGTCAACGCGCTGCCCGGCGGCTGCCGATACGAGCCCAAGTGGGACGGCTACCGCCTGGTGATCGTCCGGGACGCAGGCTCCACCCGGCTCTGGAGCAAGCAGGGCCGCGACCTCACCGACCGGTTCCCCGACGTCGCCGCGGCCGCGCTCGCCCAGGTGCCGGCCGGCACGGTCGTCGACGGCGAGGTCGTCATCTGGCACGACGACCGGCTCGACTTCGGCCTGCTGCAGAAGCGCATGGTCTCCTCCCCCGGCCGGATCACCGCCCTGGTCGCCGCCCACCCCGCGTCCTTCGTCGCCTTCGACCTGCTGGCGCTCGGCGGAGCCGACCTGCGGGAGAAGACGCTGGGCCGCCGCCGCGCCGAGCTGGAGACCCTGTCGGCCCGCTGGGCACCGCCCCTGCAGCTGTCCCCGAGCACCGGCGACCCCGCCCTGGCCCAGCAGTGGTTCGAGGAGTTCCGGGTCGCGGGCGTCGAAGGCGTCGTCGCGAAGGGGGCCGGCACGCGGTACGCGCCGGGCCGCCGGGAGTGGCTGAAGGTGAAGAGCTGGGAGAGCACCGAGGTGGTGGCCGGCGGGGTGATCGGCTCCCTCGAGCGCCCCAGCCAGCTGGTGGCCGGCCGCTACCGCGCGGGCGAGCTGGTGGTCGTCGGCCGCACCAGCCCGCTGTCGCCCGCCCAGGCCGGGGAACTGGCCGCCGTCCTGGAGCCCGGCGGCGACGACCACCCGTGGCCCGATCGCATCGGCACCGGCCGGTTCGGCGGCGGACGGCTCTCGGTGCCGCTCACCCGCGTGCGCCCCGAGGTGGTCGCCGAGGTGAGCGCCGACGCCGCGCTGCAGGCGGGCGTCTTCCGGCACCCGTTGCGCTTCCTGCGCGTGCGTCCCGATCTGCACGTCGAGGACCTCCCACCTCTGCTCTGACCTGGGCGGATGCCCTGCGCCGACATCCCCCACACGGGTGAACGCCCGCAAGGTCGGCGGCCCTCGTGACGATGGGTGGGATGTGACCGTTCCCGTCGTCCCCACCACCCGTGCTGCCTGGCTGCACGGGGCGTTGGCCGTCGCAGCGGTCGCCGGCATCGTCTCCGTGCCCACCGGCCCCTGGCGGCCCGCGGTCGAGATCGCGCTGTTCGCCCTCGGGATCGCCGCGGTGCGGACCGCCGTCGTCCGCCACCGGACGCCCGCGGCCCTCGCCTGGCGGGCCCTGGGGGCCGGCCTCGCCTTCTTCGCCCTGAGCTGCTTCGCCGAGGTCTTCGAGCTGGCCGGTGTCCACCCGGGCGCCACCGGCGCCGCGGAGTCCGGCCTGGACATCGCCGCCTACGTCGCGATGGGCGTCGGCGGGCTCGCCACGGTCCGCGGCCGGCACCGGAACCGGAAGCGCGGATCGTGGCTGGACACCGCGACCCTGCTGCTCGCCGTCGGGCTGGCACTGGTCGCCGTCACCAGCGACGGCCGGACGACGGGCGCTCAGGCGTGGGAGCTGAACATCGGCACGCCGGTGCTCTCCGTCGTGCTGCTCATGGTCTGCGCGCCGCTGGCCATGTCCCGGCACCAGCGATCGGTCGCCACGACGGGACTGCTGGCCGCGGCCGCCCTCACCGTCATCGGCTACGGCGGCCGGATGATCGTCGGGGCTCCGCTGCGCGAGATCGTCCTGCTCGACCCGCTGCCGCTCCTGGCCGTGGCCGCATTGATCGTCGCCGCGCGGCATCCCTCCGTCGCCGACATGGGGCGCGAGCCGGAGCAGGACCAGGACGCCGACGGCTCCCGGGTCCTGGGCGTCGGCACCACCCTCCTCATCAGCCCGGCCCTGCTGGTCCTGTGGACCATCGGCCACGGCGGCATCGGCTACGTCCTCGGGTTCGGCACCGCCGTCCTGACCGGCCTGGCGCTGTGGCGGCTGGCGACGCTCGACGCCGACCGGGAGGCGACCCGCACCGCCCTGGCCACCAGCGAGGCCCGGCTGCAGCTCCTCCTGGAGAACGCGGCGGACGTCATCGCCATCGTGGAGGCGCGGACCGGCACCATCACCTACATCAGCCCCGCCGTCCAGTCCCTCCTCGGCCGGCCACCCGCGCACTACGTGGGCCGGGAGGCCATCGACCTGGCCGACCCGCGGGACCAGCCCCGCCTGCGTGCGGCGGTCGCCGCCGCGGACGACGCGGCCGACGTCCACGCCGGCGCGGTCGACACCGACATCCGGGTCTCGCACGCCTCCGGCGAGGCCCGCTGGGTCGAGATGCGCATCAGCGGCCGGGTGAACGCCGCCGGCATCAAGGGCTGGGTGGTCAACTTCCGCGAGGTCACCGACCGCAAGAGCCTGGAGGACGAGCTGCGCCGTCAGGCCCTGACCGACCCCCTGACCGGCCTGCTCAACCGCGCGGCGTTCAACGAGCGGCTGGTCGCCGCCACCGCCTCGATCGATCCCGGCTCCCCTCCCGCGGTCCTCTTCGTCGACATCGACGACTTCAAGGACGTGAACGACTCGCTGGGCCACGCGGCCGGCGACGACCTGCTGGTGACCGTGGCCGCCCGGCTCAGCGCCGACGTCCGCGCCGACGACGTGGTCGCCCGGCTGGGCGGCGACGAGTTCGCCGTCCTGCTCGCCGACGCCGACGCCGAGCGCCTCCGCGACGTCGCCGACCGGCTGCTCGCCTCGCTGCGCGCCCCGATGGTGCTCGACGGGCGGAGCCTGTCGGTGACCGCGAGCGTCGGAGGCGCCCTCGGCGGCCCCGGGGACGCCGCCGAACAGCTCCTGCACCGCGCCGACACGGCGATGTACGAGGCGAAGCGGGCCGGCAAGGACTCCGCGTCCCTGCTCGGCAGCGACGCGGTCCAGCACGCCTGACCGCCCCCGCGCCGCTCAGGCCCGGTCGGGCAGGTCCTCGAGATCCAGACCGGCCAGGTGCTCGGCGAAGCTGCGCGGCGGGCGCCCCAGCAGCGCGGTGAGCACCCTCGGACTGCCGACGAAGCCGTGCGCCCGCTGGTGGTCCAGCATCGCCCGCCGGCAGCGCGCGGCGTACGCGGTGGGCTGCTCACCGGCCGGGATGACGTCGTCGGCGACCACCTCCCGGCCCAGCCGCTCGCCGATCAGCTCGGCGATCCGCGGTGCGGTCAGCGGCTCGGGGCCGGCCGCCTCGAACGTGCCGCCGTCCAGCCCGTCCTCGGTCAGCAGCACCGCGGCGGCCTCGGCGACGTCCTCGACGTCGACCAGCGACTGGGCCGTCCGCACACCCGAGAAGGAGCGCAGCACGCCGGTGCGCGCGACCTCCGGCAGCACGGCGTCGAGGTTCTGCGCGTAGCTGCACGGCTGCAGGACCCGCCAGGCGACGCCCGAGGTCGCCAGCGCCTCCTCGGCGAGGTCCTTGGCCGCGTGGTGCGGCAGGACGCGGAGCTGAGGGCGGAGCACCGAGTGGTAGACGATGCGGCCGACCCCCGCCCGGCGCGCCTCCGCGAACAGCGCGGCGGCGCCCTCGGCCTCGTCGGGGTCGACGTCGGGCCAGATCAGGTGGAACGCGTCGGCGCCGTCGAGCACGCGGGCCCAGGGCAGCGGCTGGGTGAGCTCGGCGACGACGACCTCGGCGCCGAGGGCGTCGAGCTCGGGGCGGGGACCGCGCCGGGCGACCACCGCGCGCACCTGCTCACCGCGGGCACGCAGCGCGCGGACGACGGCGGTACCGGTCTGCCCGCCCGCTGCGGTCACCACGATCACGTCATCAGCTCAGCAGTGCGGCGGAGGGGAAGCAAGAAAGCCAGGACCGTCGCGCGCGCCGGTGCTCAGCGCAGGCGCGTGGCGAGGCGGACGGTGAGGCCGTCGGGCCCGGCCAGCAGGTCGACGTGGTCGAAGAGCTTGCGGGCGAGCCACAGGCCCATGCCCCCGCGGCCGAGATCCGGCCCGTGCGCAGGCTGGAACCCGGCGAGCGGGTCGGCGAAGTCGGCGCCTCCGTCGGTGATGGTCACGACCAGCGTCCGGGCGTCGGCCCACACCCGCGCCGACACCGGCGGACGCCCGTGCCGGAAGGCGTTGGCCGCGATCTCGGCCGCGGCGAGGAGCGTGTCCTCCCGCTGGTCCCGATCGGGCACCACCCGCTCGAACGCAGCTCCCATGGTGTGCCGCAGGCCGGCCAGGCTGGTGGCGTCGTCGACGACGAGGGCGGGGGACAGGTCCTCGGCCGCCTCCCTCGGGACCGGCAGCGAGCGCACGTACTCCGTGGGCTCCTGGAAGTGCCGGCTGGCCGCCCACGTACCGCCGTCGACCAGCTGGGGATGGGTCTCCGCGGCACTGGCGACCACGGGCTCGGGCAGGTACCGGCGGTCGTACAGGCAGAGCGTCGACACCGGGACGCCGTCCAGCATCTCGTTGACCACGGACTCGAAGCGCTGACCCTCGCGCCAGTCGGCCGGATCGTCCCCGAAGTCCACCGCGGAGAGGACCCGCAACCGTCCGCTGCGGGCCTGGCCCGCTCGTTCCAGGTAGGTCTTGCAGGACCCCAGGGCGTCGGGCGCCCGGCTGCCGAGCAGGGACAGCCCCGGATCGTTGGCGACGGGGTGCAGGAGTCCGTCCAGGGCATCGCTCATCAGGTGGGCGATCTCCGGACGGCAGGTCAGAGCGAGCAGGTCGCCCTCCCGCAGACCTTCCTCGAGGTACGGGACGGCGACGGCGAGCACCTCGGCGTCGGAGGCGACCACGGCCGCGGCGTGCGGGCTGCTGCACGGGACGGGCGCGGGCTGCGTGGACCGCGCCACGTGCTCGCCCGCCACTCGCTCCACTGGTCCCTCGCCCCGTTCCCGGCCGGAGGTGCCCGGCCGCACCCACCCAGTCTCGGACACACCGGTCGATCCCGCGGACACAGGGGTACCCGAACGGGTGGACCGGCGATGGGTCACCGGGCGCGCCGGTGGCCGCGGAAGAGTGTAGCCCCGGCACCTGTCCGCCGCGTCAGTAGCGGAAGCGGGCCACCGACCCGTGCAGGGAGGTCGTCGTGCGAGCGACCTCGTCGATGGCCGCCTGCGTGGCAGGTCATCGCCGGGTGGAGACCGTGACGGTGAACTTGGGTGACTGCTCGGCCACCCGGGTCGGCCCGACGAAGCGGGTGAGCGTCGGCTTGTAGCGCAGCGCGCTGTTGTAGACGGTCCACAGCTCGCCCCCCGGGCGCAGCACCCGCGCCGCGGCGTCGAACAGCCGGTCGGCCGCCGTGGTCACGACCGCGGCACCGACGTGGAAGGGCGGGTTGCACACCACGAGGTCCACGCTGCCGGCGGGCACCGACTCGGCGGCGTCGTCCCGGATGACCTGGATCCGCCCCTCGAGGCCGTTGGCGCCGGCCGTCGCGCGCGTGGACGCCACCGCGGCCGCCGACTGGTCCGCGGCGAGCACGCGGAGCTCCGGGCGCGCGGCGGCCAGGGCGGCGGCGAGGACCCCGGTGCCGCAGCCCAGGTCGAGCGCCGTGGCGGCCTCCGGCGCCATGGCGCCGAGCCGGCCGAGCAGCGCCCGGGTGCCGATGTCGACCTTCGTCCCGGCGAACGAGGCTCCGTGCGCGCAGACGGCCAGCCCGAGGTCGGGGTGCTGCTGGCAGCGGGGGAACGACGACGTCCCCGGCCGCGGCCCGCGGGCGACCAGCACCCTCGACTTCTGCCGCGCCAGCGTGGCGGACACGTCGGCGAAGGAGTCGGCGAGGACGTCGTTCATCCCGTGCGTCATGTGCTTGACCCGGCCGCCGACGAGGACCGTGACGTCCGGCGCCGCGACGGCGGCCACCAGCTCGGCGATCTCGCGCAGGGCGTCGAGGGCCTTCGGTGCCTGGACGAGGACGACCCGTGCACCCGCGGCGACCTCGGCCGGCGGCAGCGAGCGGTAGCTGCCGGCCAGCCCGGTGCGCTCGGCGTTGCGGGCCAGCGCCCGCTCCCCCAGGAGCAGGTCCTGCGCCACCCGGACGTCGCGGGCACCGTGCAGGGCGACCGCGCCCAGGGTCAGCGCCCCGTACGAGTCGTCGACGACGGCCACCTCGCCGGGGCCGCACAGCGCGAGCGCGGCCGCCGCCTCGTCCAGCAGCAGCCGGTCGGTCGCATCGACGGCGACCAGCTCGGGCGCCTCGATGTCCGGTGCCCGGCGCAGCTGGGCGAAGAAGTCCGCGGCAGCGGTCACCGAGGGGTGGCCGCGATCAGGTCGACCACGACCCGGGCGAGCTCGGGCCCGACGTCCTCCTGCAGGAAGTGCCCGCCGCCGGCCAGGGTGGTGTGCGGCATCCCCTGCGCGCCCGGGATCAGCTTCTGGAACACCCGCTCGCCGCCCCGGGTGATCGCGTCGCTGTCGGAGAACGCGGTCAGGAAGGGCTTCTCCCAGCGGGACAGGACCTCCCACGCGGCGCGGTTGTCCGCCGCGGCGGGGTCGTCCGGCGACGTGGGCACCAGCGTGGGGAAGATCCGCGCACCGGCGGTGTAGCGGTCGTCCGGGAACGGCGCGTCGTAGGCGGCCACGACCTCGGGGCCGGCCCCCTGCGCGGTTCCGTTGCCGACGATCCGGCCGATCTGGAAATCGGGGCTCTCCTGCGAGAACCGCTGCCAGGCCAGGAAGGCCTCGCTCATCTTCTGATCACCGGTGGGCAGCCCGGTGTTGGCGACGACGACGCGGGCGAACCGGTCCGGGTTCTCCGCGACCAGCCGGAGCCCGAGCAGGCCGCCCCAGTCCTGGCAGACCAGCGTGAGGTCCTGCAGCCCGAGCTCGTCCAGGAGCGCCTGGCGCATCCACCCGACGTGCCGGGCGTAGCTGTAGTCGTCCCGGCTCACGGGCTTGTCCGAGCGGCCGAAGCCCACGAGGTCGGGGGCGACCACGCGCAGGCCGGCGTCGGCCAGCACCGGGATCATCTTCCGGTACAGGAACGACCAGGACGGCTCCCCGTGCATGAGCAGCACGGTCTCGCCGTCCGCCGGGCCGGCCTCCACGTAGGCGACCCGCAGCCGTCCCCCGTCGCCGTCGTCGACCTCGACGTACCGGGGCTCGTAGGGGAAGTCGGGCAGATCGGCGAATCGCTCGTCCGGCGTGCGCAGAATCTCCATGCCCCCAGTCTTACCGGCGGTAGGGGACGTGCCGGAACGGCCCCCCGCAGGGGCCCGCCACGAGCCTGCGAGCGGTGGGGGGCAGGGGGTCCTCTTTCAGACGCCGGGGAGCCCCACCGGGCAGGAGACGCCGGTGGAGTGCACCGGGCAGTAGCCGTTCGGCACCTTGTACAGGTACTGCTGGTGGACGTCCTCGGCGTGGAAGAACTCGCCCAGCGGCTCGATCTCGGTGGTGATCTCCCCGTAGCCCGCCGCCGTGAGGCGCTCCTGGTAGGCGTCGCGGGTCGCGCGCGCGGCCGCCTCCTGCTCGGGCGAGGCGTGGTAGATCGCCGAGCGGTACTGGGTGCCGATGTCATTGCCCTGGCGCATGCCCTGCGTCGGGTCGTGGTCCTCCCAGAACACCGTGAGCACCTGCTCGTAGGAGGTCACCGCCGGGTCGAAGACCACGAGCACGACCTCGGTGTGGCCGGTGCGGGCCGAGCAGACCTCGTCGTAGGTCGGGTTCGGGGTGTGGCCGCCCGCATAGCCCGCCGCGGTCGAGTAGATGCCGGGCGTCTCCCAGAAGACCTTCTCCACACCCCAGAAGCAGCCGGCGCCGACGACCGCCGTCTGCAGGCCGTCGGGGAACGGCGGCTGGATGCGGTTGCCGTTGACCGCGCGCACCTGCGGGACGCCGGGGATGGGGCCGGGGCGGCCGGGCAGCGCGTCCGCGGCCGAGACGGGCCGCGTCCTGGTCCGGGAGAAGATCACGTTCCGAGCGTAGGTGCCGGACCTCGCTGCCCCCTCTGCGCGCACGCTCGCAGTGGGCCCCTGCACCGAGGCCACGGTGCGCGGGGCAGTATCGGGCCGTGACCATCACCACACGAGAGTGGCAGCTTGCGGCCCGTCCGCACGGCGAGCCGAAGCCCGAGGACTTCCGCCTGGTCGAGGTCGAGCACCCGGATCCGACCGACGGCCAGGTCGTCGTCCGCATGCTCGCCATGTCCGTCGACCCCTACATGCGCGGCCGGATGAACGCCGGCAAGTCCTACGCGGCCGCGTGGGAGGTGGACGAGACGATGCAGGGCGGCGCGATCGGCCGCGTCGTGGAGTCCCACTCGGCCGACGTCCCCGTCGAGTCGCTGGTGTCGACCAACGCCGGCTGGCGGGACGTCGCCGTCCTGGACGCCCGCGCGGTGCAGGTCCTGCCCGAGCTCCCCGGCATCCCGCCCAGCTACCACCTCGGCGTCCTGGGGATGCCCGGGCTGACGGCGTGGGCCGGCCTGTTCCGGCTGGCGGAGTTCAAGGCGGGTGACGTCGTCTTCGTCTCCGGTGCCGCAGGCGCCGTCGGCAGCATCGTGGGCCAGCTCGCCCGGCTGAACGGCGCGGCCGCCGTCATCGGCAGCGCCGGCAGCCCGGAGAAGGTCCGCTGGCTGACCGAGGAGCTCGGCTTCACCGCCGCCTTCGACTACCACGACGGCCGCGTGGCGAAGCTGCTCGCCCAGGCCGCCCCGGATGGCATCGACGTCTACTTCGACAACGTCGGCGGCGAGCACCTGGAGGCCGCGATCGGCGCCTTCAACGAGTTCGGCCGCGGCGCACTGTGCGGCGCCATCTCCAGCTACAACGCCACCGAGCCGCAGCCCGGCCCGCGCAACATGGGGCTGATGGTCGGCCGGAAGCTCAGCCTGCGGGGGTTCATCGTCAGCGACCACGCCGACATGCGCGAGGAGTTCATCCAGAAGGTGACGCCACTGGTGACCTCCGGCGAGCTCGTCGTCCGCGAGACGGTGCGCGAGGGGCTCGACGAGGCCGTCCCGGCCTTCCTCGACCTCCTGCGCGGCGGCAACACCGGGAAGATGATCGTCAAGCTGGCCGACGACCCGGCCTGACCGGAGCGGCCTCGCCGGGTTCAGGGCAGAGTGGGCGCCCATGTGGCTCTTCCTGACCCGGCGGCTCCGCATGTGGGTCGTGCTCACCGTCCTCGCTCCGCTCGCCACCAAGGTGCTGAGCGGGCTCGGCCGGGCGCTGGAGCGGCGCACCGGCCCCTCGGCGGTCAGCCGGAGCCTGCTCAAGGCCGGGGAACTGGGTGAGCGCGCGCGGGTGAAGCTCGGGGGCAAGCCCCGCCGTTGAGCGTCCCCCACTCCCCGAGGACCCCGTGACCGCCCCGATCGGCCCCGACGCCGGCCGCGCCCCTCTCCTGGAGCAGCGGCCGGCGATCGGGGAGATCCGGGGCATCGCGCTGTTCTGCCACGGCGGCAGCGTCGCGAGCATCGAGCCGCCCAAGGAGCGGGCCCTCTCCGTGGTCCGGATGAGGGGCGTCGAGCAGTTCGTGCACCGCAGCACGGCCGACCGGGGGATCGCCACCGCCCTCCTCCGCTACCGGGTCGCCGGCTGGAACGGTGCGGCCGCGGACGCGTTCCAGGACGTGCGCTGGGCCCTCGACCGGCTCCGGGCCCAGCACGGCACCGACGTCCCGATCGTGCTGGTCGGCCACTCCATGGGCGGACGAGCGGCACTCCGGGCCGGCGGGGAGCCCTCGGTCACCGCCGTCTGCGCGCTCGCGCCGTGGACGCCGCCCGGCGAGCCGGTCATGCACCTGGGCGGTCAGACCGTGGCGATCCTCCACGGTCTGGGCGATCGCTGGGTGCCGGCGCGGCTGTCGGCCGACTTCGCCGTCCGTGCTCGTCGGGCGAAGGCCCGGGTGGCCCGCTTCACCATCCCCGGTGGGCACGGCATGGTGCGTCGGTCCACAGCCTGGCACCGCTTCGCCCGGGACGTCGTCCTGGCCGGGACCGGGCTCGAGCCGATGCCCGAGGCGATCGCCGCCGCCCTCGCCGCGCCGCGCCCGGAGGGCCTCGCCGTCCCGCTCTGACCCGGTCGGCGCAGCGGCGGACTGGTCGGGCGACCCCTGGGTAGGGCGGCGGCATGGAAGAGCTCCTCGCCGAGGTCGTCAACGTCCTGGTCGTCATCGTCGAGGCCTGCGGTGCCGCCGTCATCATCATCGGCGCGGTGTGGGCCTTCGCCCGCTTCGCGTGGGTCGGCTTCCGGCAGCGCAGCACGGAGGCGTTCGTCCCGGTCCGGCTGACCCTGGGCCGGTTCCTCGCCCTCGGGCTGGAGTTCCAGCTGGCCAGCGACGTCCTGCGGACGGCGGTGGCGCCCAGCTGGGAGGAGCTCGGCAAGCTCGCCGCCGTGGCCGCCATCCGGACGGCGCTGAACTACTTCCTCGAGAAGGAGATCGACTCGGAGCGCCGTGAGGTCGAGGCCGAGCAGGAGCGGCGGGCGGCCTCCCCGTCCGGCCGCCCGGGGCACCCGGGATGACCCCGCTCGAGGAGCTGACCGGGCTCGCTGCCCTGACCGTCGCCGCGGGCGCCCTGGTGGCCGGCGCCCTGGTCCTCGTCCGGACCCGCCGGCCCGCCGTGGCGCTTCCGGTCCTCCTGGAGCTGCTGCTGGCCGCGGGCCTGCTGCGCCTCGCCGGGGAGCCGTCCTGGGGCACGATCACCACCGTCGCCGCCATCGTGCTGCTGCGGCGGCTGATCGGCGTGGGGCTGCGTGCCGGCGACCGCAGCCTGGTCGCGGGCACCGCTCAGCCGGGCCGCGGGAGCTCGGTCACGGGCACGGGGTCCTAGGGGACGCGACTCCGCGTGCTCGTCGCGCCCCCGCCGGGCAGCTACTCGGCCGAGCCGGGACGGAGCATCGGCTTCTGCGCCTTCCCACCGAGTGCGTCGGGGATCACCGCGGAGAGCTTGCCCATGAGCTTGCTGCTCACCGAACCCCCCGCGACCGTCGCCGCGCCCTCCATCAGCCCCTCGAAGCCCTGGCGGGCGACCTGCGCCGGGTCGTCCTTGCTGTCCGAGGCACCGATCTTCGTGTCGGTGGCGTCGGCCCGGTCGAAGAACTCCGTCTCCGTCGGGCCAGGGAGCAGCGCGGTCACCGTCACCCCGCTCTCGGCGACCTCCTCGCGGATGCCGAGGGCGAGGAAGTGCACGAACGCCTTGGTCGCGGCGTACACGGTCTGGAAGGGCTCGGGCGCCTGGGAGGCGACCGAGGAGGTGAACAGGATCCGGCCCTCGCCGCGAGCGACCATGTCCTGCACGACCGCCTTGGCCAGCTGGACGGTGGAGGCGCAGTTCAGCTCCACCATGCCGAGCTCGGCATCCAGGTCGGTCTCGGCGAAGCGACCGGCGACGCCCACACCGGCGTTGAGCGCAGCGGCGGCCAACGGGCGGCCGGATCCGCTCCGGTAGGCGGCGATGACCTTCTCCACCTCGGCCCGGCGGGTCAGGTCGGCCCGGACGTCGGAGACGTCGACCCCGAGGCTGCGCAGCTCGGCGGCCGCGGACGCTAGCTCGTCGTCCTCGGCGACGACGATCAGGTCGAAGCCGTTCTGGGCGAACTGCCTGGCCAGTTCCAGGCCGATGCCGCTGGAGGCGCCGGTGACGAGGGCGAGCGGGCGGGCGGATTCGGACACGGGTGCCTCCTGGAGCGGTCGGGAACGGTCCGTCCCTGCCCCGGAGGGTGGGGCCTCACTCGCGAGAGGGCCCGGGACCTCAGGCGCGGACGGAGACGCCGATCCCGCCGGGGGTGTCCGCGCCGTAGCGCTCGATCTCCCGAGCCAGGTCCAGCGGCCGGGTGGTGGCGCCCTGGGCCCGCACGTCGTCGGTGATCAGGTCGGCCGGCAGCAGCCAGGAGACCTCGAACTCCAGGCCATCGGGGTCCTGCGCGTAGAGGGCCTTGGTGGTGGCGTGGTCGGACTCCCCGACCAGGGCGCCGGCGAGCAGGAGCGCGTCCCGGATGCGCGAGAGCTCGGCGAGCGTGTCCACCTCCCACGCCAGGTGGTAGAGCCCGACGGTGGCGCGCCCGGCCTCCGACGGGCCGGCGCCGGTGCCGACGGCGAACAACCCGAGGTCGTGGTCGTTGGTCGACCCCTCGGCCTGCAGGAACACCGCGCGTCCGGGGATCTCCACCTGCGTCCGGAAACCGAGGACGTCGCGGTAGAAGGCGCGGCTGCGGTCGACGTCGCGGACGTAGAGGACGGCGTGGTTGAGGCGCTGGACGGGCACGGGGAGCTCCTTGCGCTGGGGGGTGGGCGTCCCAGTCTCCGCCGAGTTGTATGAGAGTTCAAGTAGCTGCGCCGACCGGCGAGATCTGGTCCACGGGGGCCTTCGCCGCCACGAGGGCCCGGCGGGCCAGTGCTGATCTTCGGTGAGCCTTGCTTGGCCCCGGCGGGCCACGGGTCGGCCCCGACGTGTCACCGCCGCCGGGCAGCACAGGAGCGACCGCCCGAGCTCCCCACCCGACCAGCTGACCCTCCGCGCCCGACCAGCTGATCTCCCCCACCCGACCAGCCGGACTCTCCCGCCCGACCAGCTGGACTCTCCCGCCCGACCCGCCCCTGGAGGCCGCCGTGTACCTGTCGAAGACCGAGGCCGCCGTCCTCCCCACCACGCTGGTCGCCGGCCCGCGGCCGGCGCCCGTCCCGCCGGCCCCGACGGGACGGCGGCGCATCTGGCCGCTGCTCGGCCCGGCGTTCGTGGCGGCGGTGGCCTACGTCGACCCCGGCAACTTCGCGACCAACTTCTCCGGCGGCGCGGCCTTCGGCTACACGCTGCTGTGGGTGATCGTCGTGGCCAACCTCATGGCGATGCTCATCCAGTCCCTCACCGCCAAGCTCGGCATGGCGACGGGGCGCGACCTGGCCACGCTGTGCCGGGAGCGGCTCCCCACGCCGGTCACCAAGGGTCTGTGGCTGCAGGCCGAGGCCGTGGCGATCGCGACGGACCTGGCCGAGATCGTCGGCGGCGCCGTGGCGCTCAACCTGCTGTTCGGGGTGCCGCTGCCGATCGGCGGGCTGATCACCGCCGTCGTCGCCTTCCTCCTGCTGGCGGCGCAGTCGCGCGGCCACCGGCCCTTCGAGCGGGTCATCACCGGGCTGCTGCTGGTCATCGGCCTGGGCTTCGGCTACACGCTGGTCGGCTCGGGCGTGGACCCGGCCGGTGTCGCCGGGGGCATGGTGCCCTCGTTCTCCGGGTCGGAGAGCATCGTGCTGGCCACCGGCATCCTGGGCGCGACGGTCATGCCGCACGTCATCTACGTGCACTCCGCCCTGACGCCCGGCCGCTACGGCGACGTCGTCACCGCCGGTCGCACCCCCGGTGGACGACGCCGGCTGCTGCGGGCCCAGCGCATCGACATCGTCGTGGCCATGGGGCTGGCCGGGCTGGTGAACGCCGCGATGCTGGTCATCGCCGCCCAGCTGTTCACCGGCGGGGATGACGCCGACACCCTCGAGGGCATCCACGCCGGCCTCGGCGACCAGCTGGGCACCGGCGCGGCCCTGGCGTTCGCGCTCGCGCTGCTGGCCTCGGGCTTCGCGTCGTCCTCGGTGGGCACGCACGCCGGCCAGGTGGTGATGGCCGGCTTCCTGCGCCGGCACATCCCCGTGCTCGCCCGGCGGCTGATCACCCTCGCCCCGGCGCTCGCGGTGCTGGTGTTCGGCGGTGACCCGACGACTGCGCTGGTGTGGTCCCAGGTGGTGCTCTCCTTCGGCATCCCGTTCGCCCTGGTGCCGCTGCTGTGGCTGACCAGCAGCCGCGACCTCATGGGCGGCTGGGTGAACCGGCGGATCACCACGGTCGTCGGCGGCGTCGTCGCCGCGCTGGTCGTCGGCCTCAACGGCCACCTGCTGCTGGGCTTCGTCACCGGCTGAGCACACCCGCGAGATCTGCACACTCGGGGCTCTCCGGTCGCGGAATGCCCCGAGTGTGCAGATCTCGGAGTCAGGGAGAGGCGGAGCGGGGTCGGGCTACCACCAGCGGACGAAGTGGTGCACGGGCCCGTGCCCGGAGCCGATGCCGAGGGACTCCCCCGCGACGAGCGCCTCCTGCAGGTAGTCGCGGGCCTGCTCCACGACCGGCCCCCACGACCCGGGCCCGCCCACCCCGCGCGCGACCAGGGCGGCGATCGCCGAGGAGAGCGTGCACCCGGTCCCGTGCGTGGACGACGTCGTCACCCGTGGCCGCCGGGTGACCACGGTCCCGCCGGCGTCGACCAGGACGTCGACGCTCTCCGCCCCGCCCAGGTGCCCGCCCTTGAGCAGCACGGCGGCCGGGCCGAGCCGGAGGAGCGCGTGCGCCTGCTCGACCATCCCGTCCACCGACTCCGCCGGCGGCCGGTCCAGCAGCGCCGCCGCCTCCGGCACGTTCGGCGTCACCAGCGCGGTCAGCGGCAGCAGGTCGGCGCGGATCGCGTCGACGGCGTCCTGCTCGACCAGCCGGTCGCCGCTGGTCGCCACCATGACCGGGTCGCACACCACGGGCCCGGGCCGCCGCTCGGCGAGCACCGCGGCCACCTCCCGGACGACGTCGGCGGTGCCGAGCATGCCGAGCTTGGTGGCGCCCACGGGCACGTCGTCCAGGAGGGTGCGCAGCTGGTCGCCCACGAACGCGGCGGGGACGGCGTGCACCCCGGTGACGCCGCGGGTGTTCTGCGCGGTCAGGGCCGTGAGCACCGCGGTGCCGTAGACGCCGAGGGCGCTGAAGGTCTTCAGGTCGGCCTGGATCCCGGCACCGCCGCTGGGATCGCTGCCGGCCACGGTCAGCGCGACAGCGGTCTGCATCCCCCCGGTCGGCGTCCCCCCGGTCATCGCCGCCCCGGTCGCCGGGGCGCCGCCGTCCCCAGCGCCGACCGCAGCGCGCGCGCCGCCGCCTCCGGGTCGGGCTCCGCGCAGATCGCCGAGACCACGCAGACGCCGTCCACGCCGGTCACCGAGGCCACCCGTGCGGCGTCGATGCCGCCGATGGCCACCGTCGCCATACCGGCGGCCCGGGCCTGCGCCGCCAGAACCGCCACGCCCTCGGGGCTCAGGCCGGTGCCGGCGTCGGGCTTGGTGGGGGTCGACCAGACCGGCCCGATGCCGACGACGTCGACGGTGCCCGCGGGCAGCGCCAGCGTGGCGGCCATCTCCGCCGCGGTACCGGCGGACAGCCCCAGCAGCCGGTCGGGGCCCAGGAGCGCGCGGACCTCGGCGGGCGGCAGGTCGTCCTGGCCGATGTGCACGCCGTCGGCGCCGGCGAGCAGGGCGACGTCCACCGCGTCGTTGACGAACAACGCCACGCCGGGGGTCGCGGCGAGCGCCTCCCGCACGGCGAGGGTCAGGGCGTACAGCTCGCGACGGGCGGCGGTCTTGTCCCGCACCTGCACCGCCGTCACACCACCGGCGACCGCGGCCCGTACGACGTCGGCGACGGTCCGCGGCCGGCAGAGCAGGGTGTCGGTGACCAGGTAGAGCGTCGGGTCGAGGACCGGCCTCACGACTCGTCCCGGATGTCGGCGCGGAGGAGGTCGTCGGGGGTCACCGCGTCGAGCGCGTCCACCCAGGCGGCCGCGAAGGTGCCCGGACCCGAGCAGACCGCAGCGGCGGCCCCGGCCGCCAGCGCCACGTGGGCGTGCGCAGCCACCGTGCCGGTCAGCCGGTCACCGGCCACGGCCACGTAGGCGGCGACCAGCGCGCCGAGCGCACAGCCGGCTCCCGTCGTGCGGGTGAGCAGCGGATGCCCCCCGCCGACCCGCACCACCCGCGCGCCGTCGGTGACGACGTCGACCGGGCCGCTGACCGCCACGATCCCGCCGGTGCGCCCGCTGAGCCCGACCGCGGCCTCCAGGGCGTCGTCGGCGGTGGCCGTGGAGTCCACGCCGCGCCCGCCCGAGCCCGCGCCGGCCAGCGCCATGACCTCCGAGGCGTTGCCCCGCACCACGGCCGGCCGGCTGCCCGCCAGCTCGACGGCGAGGTCGGTGCGGAACCGCAGCCCGCCCACGGCCACCGGGTCGAGCACCCACGGCGTCCCCACCGCGGCGGCGGAGCGGACGGCGACGCGCATGGCCTCGGCGGAGCGGCCGTGCACCGTGCCCACGTTGACCAGCAGCGCCGAGGCGATCGCGGCGAAGTCGCCGGCCTCCTCGGGCGCCTCGACCATGGCCGGGGCGGCGCCCACCGCGAGCAGCACGTTCGCGGTGAGGGTCTGCACGACGGTGTTGGTCAGGCAGTGCACGAGCGGGCTGCCCGTGGTCAGCGCGGCACGAGCGGCCGCGAGTGCATCGACGTCCACAGCGGATGACATCCCTTCGCCAGCATGACCTGGGCAGGTTCGACGGGTGTCTTCTCAGCCCGGCCGGCGGGCACCCCGTGTCACGGACGAGCCTAGCCCGCCGCGCCCTCAGGCCCGCCCGTCCCCCGGCGACCAGGCCGCCGCGAAGAAGCCCAGCTCCAGCTCCATGGCCCGCCGGTAGGCCCGCGCCACGTCCGGGGTGTCGTCGGCGTACCGGTCGAGCAGCCGCTCCAGCGTGGCCGCCAGCTCCTCGAAGCCGGGGTCGGCGTAGGTGGTCACCCACTCCGCGTAGGTGCCGGCGGGAGATCCGGCCAGCGACTGCCCGAGGTGGGCGTACAGCCGCATGCACGGCGTCATCGCCGCACAGATCTCCCCCAGCCCGCCGGTCGCGGCGGTGGCCAGCAGGAAGTCGGTGTAGGCCGAGGTCGCCGGGGCGGGCTCCACACCGGCCAGGTCGATCCCCCGCTCGGCGGCGTACCCGTCGTGCAGCCGGAGCTCCTCCCGGACGCCGGCCAGCAGGTCGGCGAACGCCTCCAGGCCGGCCCGGTCGGGGCTCCGGACGACCGCCATGGCGTAGGCGCGGGCGAAGGCCTGCAGGAAGAACGCGTCCTGGGCGACGTAGCCGGCGAACCGCTCCGGCGGCAGCGACCCGTCGCCCAGGCCCTGCACGAAGGGGTGGACCAGCGCGGCGTCGGCGAGGTCGGCCGCGTCCGCCCAGAGGCGGCGGGCCAGGCTCATGCGGCGTCCCACGCGGTGTCCCAGAAGGCGACCTCGGCGTCGAGCACCTCGAGGACGACGGCGTCGTGCCGGCCGCCGAGGGCGTCGGCCGCGGCCGCCAGCCCGTCCACGTACCCGGCGAAGCCCGGCGCGGTCCAGTGCGCGACGTACCCGGCGTACTCCGGCGCCCCCGGGGCAGCCGCGGTCCACGCGTCGAGGTAGACCCGCTCGACCGCCCACAGCGCGGTCACGGCCGCGGGGACGGCGGCGGTGTCCAGCCGTTCCAGCAGCTCGCCGTAGGCCGCGGTGGCCGGCAGTCGCGGCGCACCGAGGTCGAGGCCACGGCGGCCGGCCAGCTCCTCGAACCAGGCCAGCTCCTCCACGAGCGCGACGGCCCCGCCGGCGAGGACCGCCTGCGCCGGTCGGGGCGCGCGAGCCAGCAGCCGGGCCTGGAAGCGCAGCAGGTCGGCGACGTAGTGGTGGTCCTGCACGAGCCAGGTGTCGAAGGCCCCGGCGGGCAGGGTGCCGTCGCGGACGCCGAGCAGGAAGGGATGGCGGGTGGCGCGTTCCCACGCGGCGGGGTGGTCGCGGAGCAGGTCGGACGTCGGCACGGCGCGACAGTACGGGCGGGGGCTACAGTTCCGTCGCACATGTGCGGGAGCTCGGGCACACCGGGCTGAGAGGGCGACTGGACGCGTCGCCGACCGCTGGAACCTGTCCGGGTAATGCCGGCGTAGGGAGCGACCATGAGTACGTCGGACGACGTCCGTATCACCGAAGCACCCCTCACCCTCGGTGCGGCGCCACCGCCCACGCTCGGCCTCCGGGACACGTTCGGCCTCTGGGCGAACCTCGGCGTCAGCCTGCTGCTGCCGGTCGCCGCGGTCTTCGTCGTCCTCCCGGGGCGGCCGCTGTCGGTGACCCTCACCGCCATCGTCGTGGGCGCGGTCATCGGCTCGGTCCTGCTGGGGCTGGTCGCGGCGGCGGGTGCACGGGAGCGCGCACCGGGGATGGTGCTGCTGCGCGGCCTGCTCGGCCGGCGCACGTCCTGGCTGCCGACGGCGTTCAACCTCGTCCAGTGCATCGGCTGGGCGACGTTCGAGATCGTCATCATCGCCGAGGCCGCGTCCCGGGTGCTCGATGCGCCCCGCTGGCCGTTCGTCCTCGCCGCGGGAGTGCTCGCCACCGCGATGGCGCTCCGGCCGCTCGGCGTCGTCCGGGTCCTCGCCCGCTACGCGGTCTGGGCCGCGCTGGCCGCCGTCGTCTACCTGTACGTCCAGGTCCTGTCGGAGCCGCTGCCGCCGCTCGAGGGCGGCGGGGCGACCTCGTTCTGGACGGCGACCGACATCGTCATCGCGCTGCCGGTCTCGTGGCTGCCGTTGGCCGCCGACTACACCCGCCACGCGCGCAGCGCGCGGGCCGCGGGCGTCGGCGCGGGCGTGGGCTACGGGCTGGCCACCGTCGCGATGTTCACCCTCGGTGTGCTGGCCCTGGCGGCCTACGGCAGCGGCGGGCTCGACGTGATCGACGCGCTGCTGGCCGTGCCGCTCGGCGCGCTGGCGGTGCTCGTCCTGGTCACCGTGGAGCTCGACGAGGCCTTCGCCAACGTGTACTCGACCGCGGTGTCGGCGCAGAACGTCGTCGGCCGGCTCGACCGGCGGGTGCTGGCCGTGGCCGTCGGCGGCATCGCGACGCTGCTGGCCTTCACCCTCGACGTGGTCACCTACGAGCCGTTCCTCTTCCTCATCGGCGCCGTGTTCGTGCCCCTGGCCGGCGTGCTGCTGGTGGCGTACTGGCTCACCCCGCGCGGGGACTGGGACACCTCCGACAGCGCGCCGGCCCGGCCGCTGTACCTGCTGCCGTGGGCCGCCGGGTTCGTCGCCTACCAGCTGACGCTGCCCACGTTCTTCCCCGGCCCGGGTGCCGGGTGGACGGCGTGGTGGGGCGCGCGGCAGGCCGACCTGGGCATCGATCCGGCCAACGGCCTGTCGGCGTCGCTGATCGGGCTGGCGGTCGCCACCGCCCTGGCCGTGCCCATCGCGCTGGCCACCCGCCGCCGCGGATGACCGACGTCGTCGTCGCGGGCGGCGGGCTGGTGGGGCTGGCGGTCGCCTGGCGGGCCGCCCGCCGGGGACTGTCGGTCACCGTCGTCGACGACGCACCCGGGGCGGGCGCGTCCGCCGCCGCGGCCGGGATGCTCGCGCCGGTGGCCGAGGCCGGTTACCAGGAGGAGGCCCTGCTGCGGCTGGGCCTCGCCTCCCTGGCGGGCTGGCCGGCGTTCGCCGCGGAGCTGGAGGCGGCGTCCGGCCTGCCGGTGGGGCTGCGCACCGCCGGCACGCTGGTGCTCGGCTTCGACGAGGACGACGTCCGCGAGCTCGACGCGCTGCTGCGCTTCCAGCACGAGCTGGGGCTGGCCGCCGAGCGGCTGACGCCCCGGGAGGCGCGCCGCCGGGAGCCCGCGCTCACCCCGCGCGTCCGCGGCGGGCTGCTGGTCGGGGGTGACCACTCCGTGGACGGTCGTGCGGTGCACGCGGCCCTGCTGATCGCCGCCGGGGCTGCGGACGTGCACCTGGTGCGCGAGCGGGTGGCCGCGGTGGAGGTCCACGAGGAGCGCGCCGTCGGCCTGCGGCTGGCCTCGGGGGACCTCGTGGCGGCGGGCACGACCGTCCTGGCCCTCGGCGCGCACAGCGGCGGGCTCCCCGGCGTCCCCGCGCTGCCCGTCCGGCCGGTGAAGGGACAGATCCTGCGGCTGGCCGGTGCCGAGGGCCTGCTGCAGGGCACCGTCCGGGCGCTGGTGCGCGGCCGGCACGTCTACCTGGTCCCCTACGGCGACGGCGGGGTGATCGTGGGCGCCACGGTGGAGGACCGCGGCTTCGACGCGCGGGTGACCGCCGGCGGCGTGCACGACCTGCTGCACGACGCCATCGAGGTGATCCCCGAGGTGGAGGAGCTCGAGCTGGTCGAGACCCTGGCCCGCTGGCGCCCGGGCACCCCGGACAACGCCCCGCTGCTCGGTCCGTCGTCGCTGCCGGGACTGGTGCTCGCCACGGGACACCACCGCAACGGGGTGCTGCTCACGCCCGTCACTGCCGAGGCGACGGCCGAGCTGCTGGCGACCGGCACGCTGCCCGGGGTGGCCGCGGCGTTCAGCGCCGACCGGTTCGCCGTCGGAACGTCGAGGGGACACTGAGGCCATGCAGGTGACCGTCAACGGCGACATGGTCGAGCTGGACGACGGCGCGACGGTGGCCGACCTGGTCGCGGCCCGCGCCGGCGGCCACGACCGCGTCGCCGTGGCCCGCAACGGCGACGTCGTCCCGCGCAGCAGCTGGGCGCAGACCCGGCTGGTGCCCGGCGACGCCGTCGAGGTGCTCGCCCCGACCGCAGGAGGCTGAGATGGAGAAGGACCCCCGCTCCCCCCACCACTCGCAGGCTCGCGGCGGGCCCCTGCACGAGGGCCTGGAGCACGAGGAGGCGGCCGACCCCTTCGTGCTGGGTGGGGAGACCTTCCGTTCGCGGCTGCTGCTCGGCACCGGCGGCGTCCCGAGCCTGGAGGCGCTGGAGGCCGCGGTGCGCGCCTCGGGCACCCAGCTGGTCACCGTGGCGCTGCGGCGGGTGGAGGCCTCGGCGAGCGGCTCGATGATGCAGGTCCTGGAACGCGCCGGCGTCCGGCTGCTCCCGAACACCGCCGGGTGCCGGACCGCGCGGGAGGCCGTGCGCACCGCACAGCTGGCGCGCGAGGCGTTCGGCACCCCGTGGGTGAAGCTCGAGGTGATCGGCGACGACCGCACGCTGCTGCCCGACGCCGTCGAGCTGCTCGACGCCGCCGAACAGCTCGTCGCCGACGGCTTCACCGTGCTGGCGTACACCACCGACGACCCCGTGCTCGGGCGCCGGCTGGCCGACGTCGGCTGCGCCGCGGTCATGCCGCTGGGCTCCCCCATCGGCAGCGGTCTGGGCATCAGGAACCCGCACAACATCGCGCTGCTGCGCGAGGCGGTCGCCGTCCCCGTCGTCCTCGACGCCGGCATCGGCACCGCCTCCGACGCCGCGCTGGCCATGGAGCTCGGCTGCGACGCGGTGCTGCTCGCCTCGGCGGTCACCCGCGCCCGCCACCCCGAGCGCATGGCGCTGGCGATGCGCCAGGCGGTCGAGGGCGGCCGGCTGGCCTCGCTCGCGGGCCGGATCCCGCGGCGCTGGCACGCCGAGGCCTCGACGTCCTTCGACGGCCTGCCCGACCTGTGACCGTTCCACGGCTGTTCGTCGTCACCGATCGCACGCAGGCGGCCGGGCCGCTGCCGGCGGTGGTGGCGGCGGCCGTGGCGGCCGGCGCCCGAGCGGTGCTCCTGCGGGACAAGGACCTGCCCCTGCCCGAGCGGCAGGCGGTCGCCCGGGAGCTGCGGGCGGTGCTCGACCCGGTGGGGGGCCTGCTGGTGTGGGGTGGCGCGGCCGGCGCCCCGGCCGGGACGGCGGTGCACCTCTCGGCCGCCGACGCGTTCCCCGCCGAGCGCCCTCCGCTGGTGGGGCGCTCGTGCCACTCGGCCGCCGAACTCGCCCGGGCAGCGGCCGAGGGCTGTGACTGGGTCTTCCTGTCCCCGGTCTTCCCGACGTCCTCCAAGCCCGGCTACGGACCCGTGCTCGGGCTCGACGGGCTGGCCGCGCTGATCCCGGGAGCGCCGCCGGTGCTCGCGCTGGGGGGCGTGCGGCCGGAGCACGTGGCCGGTTGCCTGGCTGCCGGTGCCCACGGCGTCGCCGTCATGGGGGCGGTCATGCGGGATCCCGGGACCGTGCGGGAGCACCTCGCGGCACTGGGATGTCCCGTTGATTTGTGATCTGCATCCCATGAAGGTTTGACCCGGGGCTGCCGATCCCATACACAGTTGTTCGATCCGCCACTGTGCGGTGGTCCGGGATGCGAGGGTTCGGCACGTGACAGGGCAGTCGTCGGATGGCGTGTGGCCGTCCGCAGCCCCTCCGGTCGCCGAGCGGCTCCTCCACTGGCAGCTCGAGGACGTCGCCGAGCTGCCGGCGATGCGCGCCCAGGTGCGCAGGACGGTGGGCCGGGCGATCGATCCCGACGCCCTGGACCAGCTGGTCCTCGCCCTGGACGAGATGGCGTCCAACGCGCTCCGGCACGGTGGTGGCGGCCGGGTGGAGGCCTCCATCCGCTCCACCGACACCGGCTACCTCATCGAGGTGTCGGACTCCGCGGCGGCCCGGCCCCCGACGCCGGCGGTCGACCGCGACCCCAGCGAAGGCGGCCTCGGCCTGTACCTGATCGCGCGGATGGCGCTGCGCCACGGGTGGTACGCCAGCGCGCGGGCGAAGCACGTCTGGGCCCTGCTCCCCCGGTCCTGACCGGTCAGGACCGCCGCGGCAGTCTCTCCGGACCCGCCTCGGGCGGACGGGGCCGGTCCTCCCGGTGCAACCGGATCGCGACGAGCGCGACGTCGTCCTGCAGCCCCTCGGGCCGCAGGCGCGCGATCACCTCGTCGCACAGCCCGGCCAGCGGGTGGTCGGCCAGCTCGGCGAGCGCCTCGCGCAGCCGGTGGATGCCCTCGTCCAGCGGGAGGTCCCGCCCCTCGACCAGGCCGTCGGTGTAGAGCAGCAGCGTGGCGCCGTGCCGGACGGTGACCACCGACTCCGTGCGCCGGGCGGTCGGGTCGACGCCGAGCATCAGTTCGGCCCGCTCGGTGGCGAGCTCCTCGATCCGGCCGTCCGCGTGCAGCAGCAGCGGCGGTGGGTGTCCCGCGTTGGACCAGCGCAGGCGGCTGAGGCCCTGGGCCCGCTCCTCCGGGGTCTGCTCCACCCGGGCGATCGCGGCGGTGGCCATCGTTCCCATGCCGAGGCCCTCGATGGCGGCGTCGAGATCGGCCAGGACGGCGGCCGGGCCGATCCCGTCGCGGTAGCCGATGCCCCGCAGCATGCCGCGCAGCTGGCCCATCGCGGCCGCGGCCGCGGTGTCGTGGCCGACGACGTCGCCGATGACGAGCATCGTGGCACCGCTGGGCTGCAGGAAGGCGTCGTACCAGTCGCCGCCCACCTCCGCGGCCTGGACGGCCGGGAGGTAGCGGACCACGATCTCCGCGTGGTCGGGCTCCGGCGGCTCGGTGAGCATGCTCCGCTGCAGCCCCTCGGCCAGCCGGCGCTGCTGCTCGTAGAGGCGCGAGTTGTCCAGCGCCAGGGCCACGCGGTCGGCGATGTCGAGCAGCGTGGCGACGTCCTCGGCATCGGCCCGGGCGCGGTCGGGCGAGCGGTAGACGCTGAACGCGCCGAGGGTGCGCCCGCGGGCCACCAGTGGCAGCGTGACGGCCGACTGCGGGGCCAGCGCGAACAGGACGTCACGGGCCTCGCCGGGCGGGAGCAAGCGGCCGACGGCGTCGAGGACGTCGGGCACCTCGCGCAGCAGACCGGAGGCCAGTGCCCGAAGGATGGGCGCCGCGGGGGGCAGGGCGGCCAGCCGCAGGTCCGCGTACCGCGCCACCAGGGCGACCGACCCGGGGTCCCGGTGCCAGGCGCCGACGTCGCGCATCCGCCCGTCCTCGTCGACCAGGCTGGCGATGACCCAGTCGCCGCTCTCCGGGACGAGGGCCTCCGCGACCCGCTGCAGCGCCGCCTCCTCGCCGGCTCCGCCGGCCAGCCGCTCGGCCATCGCCGCCGTGGTGTCCGCGACCAGCCGCAGCCGCGCCGCGCTCCGCTGCGCCCGTTCCTCGGCAGCGCGGCGCTCGGTGACGTCGTTGAAGGACACCGAGAGCCCGTCCGGGCCGGGCCAGGCCCGCACCTCGAACCAGGCGTCCAGAGGTGCGGGGTACCAGGCCTCGAAGAGCTGCTCCCGGCCGGTCGCCATGGCCTCGCGGTAGCGGATGCCGAACTCGGCCTCCGCGGCGTCGGGGAAGGCGTCCCAGACCACGCGGCCGAGGACGTCGTCCCGAGAGGTCTGCAGCACCCGCTCGCCCTCGGCGTTCAGGTAGGTGAACCGCCAGTCCCGGTCCAGGGAGAAGAAGGCCGACTTCACCGACTCCATGACCCGGGCGATGCGCGCGTCGGCCTGCCGCGCGGCGGTCGTGTCGTACGCGGCACCGACCAGGCGGACGGCGGTACCGGTGTCGTCGGCCAGGGCCCGGCCCCGCCCCTGGATCCAGCGCGTCTCTCCGGACGGCAGCACCACGCGGACCTCGGCGGCGTACTCCCCCACCGTGTCGATGGCGTGCTGCAGCGCCTCCAGCGTCCGCGGCCGGTCATCGGGGTGGACGCGGGCGGCGAAGCCCTCGATCGTCTCGTCGAAGGCGTCGCGCTCGACGCCCATCAGCTCCCTGGAGCGGTCGTCCCACACCAGGCGGCCGGTGACCAGGTCCCAGTCGAAGCTGCCGATGCCCGCCGCGTCGATGGCGAGCTCGAAGGCCAGCCGGCTGGACTCCAGCTCGCGCACCTGGGCGGCCAGCTGCAGCTCCACGGCGACGGAGTCCCCGAGCTGGCGGAGCAGGGCGACGTCGGCGTCGGACCAGGTCCGCGGCTCGCGACCGAAGGCCGACAGCGCACCGACCACCTGGCCGTCGAAGACGGCGAGCGGGAGCCCCAGGTAGCTGCCGACGTCGCCGCCCACCACCGGGGGCAGGCCGGCCAGCCGGGGGTCCAGCCGCGCGTCGGGGGCGACGACCGGCTCCGGTGCGGCGGCGGCGGTGACGGCGCACAGGGACTCGTCGAGGGGCACCCGGATGCCGACGGTGCCCTGGGGCAGTCCCGTGCCGCCGAGCACCAGCTCGTCGACGCCGAAGAGGGAGACCTGGGCGGCGTCGGCACCCAGGAGCTGCACGGCCACGGCGGTGAGCCGCTGCAGGGCCGGGGAGCCGACCGCCGTCGCCTCGAGGCGGACCACGGCCGCCACCCGCTCACCGGCGGTGGGATCGGCGGAGGAGACGTCGTCGGAGGTCACGGGTTCCCCTCCCTCCCGGCCGGCTCGCGAACCGGGCGCGGTCCGCGCGGTCATTCTCCCTGGTCCCCCGTCGGAGCGGGGAGCGGGCACCG
>JBELIQ010000008.1:59700-195484 GCA_042090795.1 Blastococcus sp.
GCGGTCCGCGCGGTCATTCTCCCTGGTCCCCCGTCGGAGCGGGGAGCGGGCACCGCTCGGCGGGGGTGTGCGGGCGAGGCGTGCTCACCCATCGCGCGGCCACGGGCCGGAGCCCTGGACCACCGTCCGGCGTCAGCACCCGTCGTGGGCCGTGTCCCGGATCGCGTCGGTCGTGGTGCGTCCGCCGTCCCGGTGTGCATCGGCGTCCGGTCGGCCAGGTGCTGCCGGTCAGAGACCCGGTGGTGGTCACGAGGGGCGTCGTGTCGCACCGGGTACCGGCAGGCCTGTTGTTCTCACTCCGGCGGATCCGGGTTCCCGGCAGTCGGCACGGCTCGCGGACCACGCCTCCCGGGAGGGTCCGCGCGCTGCGTGCTGCAGTCGGCGGGAGGGCGAGGCGGGAATCGTCGAGCGGAGCTGCCTGCCGGCGCCCGGAGGGGCACCGTCGGGGTGGGCCTGTGGATGCCGAGGTCGGCCCGGGAGGGTCGCACTCGGACGACCGAGACGCGGTCCCGGTCCCCGCCATGAGGGGGATGGACGCGGCGTGCTCGGGTGGAGCTGAGGACGGCGCTCACGGCTGGATCGCCGTGGTCGCGCAGCGGATCAGGTGGACGCGGGCTGCGTCGCGGGGGGAGGTTCCGGGACCGGGTCCCCCCGCGCCCGGGCCGGGCCGGCGCGTGCTCCGGAGGAAGCGGCCCGGGCCGCGGGGACGGTTCGGCGGGCAGCGACCGGCAGCGGCGGGATCACCGTCGTGCGGGTCACCGGGGCGGACACCCGACGCGGCGTCCGCCAGGTCGGCGGCTGCGGCCAGCCGGGAGGGGGCGGCGCCCAGATGGCGCGCACGGGTCCCGCCGGCTCCGGCCGGGCCACCGGCACCGACCGCGTCGGAGGCCGTGGTGCCGCGACCGGAGCGCTCGCGGCCGCCCGCAGGACGGCGGGCCCCGTACGGGGGGCCGGCACCGTCGGTGCGGGAATCAGCGCCGCGGCGGGGGAAGACGCCGCGGGCCGGATCGTGGGGGTGCTGGGCAGCTCGCGCAGGACGACGGGGAGGTCGACCCGGCGCGGTGCCGGGACCGGGGCGGTGGCGGGGGCGGGGGCGCCCCAGGCGAGGTGCTCCCCGCGGGAACCGGCTCCCCACAGGGCGATGCGCCGGGTGAAAGCCCGCAGCCGGGGCCGCAGCGGCATCGCCGGCGCGGGCTCCGGGGTGCGCCAGGCCAGGTACTCGCCGTGCGCGCCGCCGCCCCACAGGGCGACGCGGCGCGTGAGGTCGCGCAGGCCCGTGAGGGGCCGGCGCTCGCGGTCGGGGACGACGGTCACGGTCGGTGCCCGCATCGAGGCGACCGCCGGGCGGGCCGGGCGGGCCGGCGGCGCCATCGGCACCGACCGGAGCGGCACGGCCCGCGCCGAGCTCCGGTGCGCGCTCGTGTGGACCGGGCGGCTGCGCTGCGGGGCCAGCGCGCCGTCCGCCCGGTCCAGCACGCCGATCAGGCCGGCGAGGGATGCGCCCGGGTCGGTGACGGAGGCGCTCCTGCGTGCGGCCGTCATCACGGTCGCCTCGCTGCTGCTCATCTCGCCTCCAGGTCGTTGTCCGCGACCGGGGAAGGTGTCGCGGACAAGGAGAAAAGTAGGCAGTCGAGGCGCTCGGGACGGCCATTCCCGGCACCTCCCCCGAGGCGCGTGACCGAACCGTTGCCCGACCATTCCGGATCGGCCGATGACCCCTTTCCCGGCGCATTTCCTTGTCGACAAGGAACCCGGAACGAGCGTGGAAATGCGGCTTCCCGCGGTCGGTCACCCCGGCCGGCCGGGGACGCGCCCGCGTGTCGCCGACGGCGGGGCGCGTCGGGTCCTCGCGCCGGCGTCCGCCGAATTGCCATGGCAGCGGCCCGATCCGAAACTCTGCGGGTGCGTGATGCCGAGCAGGACGAGACGACCACCGCCCCCGGGGACGACGGCGGGGAGACGCGCCTCAAGCGGTCGGTGACGGGCCGACTGCTGTTCCTGTTCATCCTCGGCGACGTCCTCGGCGCCGGCATCTACGCGCTCTTCGGCGTGATCGCCGGGGAGATCGGCGGCGCGGTGTGGCTGCCGCTGCTGGTCGCCCTCCTGCTCGCCCTGCTGACCGCTGCCTCCTACGCGGAGCTGGTGACCAAGTACCCCCGGGCCGGCGGTGCCGCCGTCTTCGCGCAGCGCGCCTACACGAGCCCGCTGATCTCCTTCCTGGTCGGCTACTGCATGCTCGCCGCCGGCGTCACCAGCGCCGCCGGCCTGTCGCTGGCCTTCGGTGGCGACTACCTCGGGGTCTTCCTCGACGTCCCGGCCGTGCCCGCGGCGATCGCCTTCCTGGTCCTCGTGGCGCTGCTCAACGCCCGGGGGATCAAGGAGTCGGTACGCGCCAACGTCGTCATGACGGTGATCGAGGTGTCCGGGCTCGTGCTGGTCATCGTCCTGGGCGCACTCGTCCTCGGCCGGGGCGACGGCGACGTGGGCCGGGTCGCCGAGATCCCGGAGGGCGTGTCGCTCACCTCCGGCGTCCTCGCCGCGGCGCTGCTGGCCTACTACTCCTTCGTCGGCTTCGAGGTCTCCGCGAACGTCGCCGAGGAGGTCCGCGACGTGCGCCGCGTGTACCCCCGCGCGCTGTTCGGTGCACTGTTGGTCGCCGGCGTCGTGTACGTGCTCGTCGGGCTCGCGGCCTCGATCGTGCTGCCGCCCGACGACCTGGCCGACTCCACGGGTCCGCTGCTCGAGGTGGTCCGGGCCGCCGACGTCGGCGTCCCCGACCGGCTGTTCAGCGCCGTCGCGCTGATCGCCGTGGCCAACGGCGCCCTGCTGACCATGATCATGGCCAGCCGGCTGGTGTTCGGCATGGCCGAGCAGGGCCTGCTCCCCCGCCCGCTGGCCCGGGTGCTGCCCGAGCGGCGCACCCCCTGGGTGGCGATCGTCGTGACCACCCTGGTCGCGGTCGCCCTCACGCTCACCGGCGACCTCGGTGACCTCGCCGCCACCGTCGTCCTCCTCCTGCTCGTCGTCTTCCTGAGCACGAACACCGCCGTCCTGGTGCTGCGGTCCGACCGCGTCGAGGCCGAGCACTTCCGCGTCTGGCCCGTCGTCCCGGTGCTGGCCGTGGGCTCCTGCCTGCTGCTGCTGTGGCAGCAGGAGGCGGACATCTGGCTCCGCGCCGGCATCCTGCTCGCGGTCGGCGTCGCGCTGTACCTGCTGGCGCAGGCACCGTGGTGGCGCAGCACCACCGTGCCCGCCGCCGACGACGACGAGTACACGGCTCCGACCGCCTCCTGAGAGGCGCGCGGCCACTGCGAGGATGCAGTGGTGGCCCCGCGCATCCCCCTGGTGATCGACACCGACCCCGGCATCGACGACGCGCTGGCGATCCTGCTGGCACTGGCCAGCCCCGAGGTCGACCTGAAGCTGGTCACCACCGTGCACGGCAACGTCGACCTCGCCCTGACCACGGAGAACGCGCTGCGGGTGCTGCACCTGGCCGGCCGCTCCGACGTCCCGGTCGCCGCCGGCGCGCGGGCGTCGCTGATCCACCCGCAGCCCCGGCGGGCCGGGCACGTGCACGGCGCCGAGGGTCTGGGGGGCGTGCAGCTCCCGCCGTCTCCCGCCCGGCTGGACCCGCGCCCGGCGGTCGTCGCCCTCGCCGAGCTGCTGATGAGCTCGCCGGAGCCGGTCACCGTCGCACCGATCGGCCCGCTGACGAACATCGCGCTGCTGCTCGCCGTCTACCCGGAGGCGGCCGCGCGCATCGACCGGCTGGTCGTCATGGGCGGGTCGGCGATGCGCGGCGGCAACGTCACCGCCGCGGCCGAGTTCAACATCTGGTCCGACCCGGAGGCGGCCGCGGCCGTGTTCGGCTCGACCATCCCCACCGTCATGGTCGGGCTCGACGTCACGCTGCCCACCGTGCTCTCCGAGCAGGGCATCGATCGGTTCGCCGCCGCGGGCCCGATCGGTTCCACCGCCGCGGCGATCCTGCAGCAGTACCTCGACCACGCCCGCGACACCTACGGCGTCCCCGGCGTCGTCGTGCACGACGCACTGGCGCTCACCGAGGCGATCGCCCCGGGTTCGCTCGACACGGTGCGCCGCGACGTGGTCGTCGACACCACCCTCGGTGCCGGCCGCGGCCAGACGCTGGTCGACCGGCGAGCGGTCTCCTCGGCGCCGACGGCGGTCGACGTGGCCGAGGGGCTCGACAGCGACGCGGCGCTGGAGTTCCTGGTGTCCCGGTTGGCCCGTCTCGACGGCGTGTCGCCGTCGCCCCGGCCCGCCGGCGTGGACGCCTAGCTGTCCCGCGTGGGGGCCTGCCCCTCCTGCGTGGACTCCACGATGCCGACCGCGATGTCGCGCAGCTTGCGGTTGTAGCGCTGCGAGGCGTCGCGGAGGATCTCGAACGCCTGCTCCGCGTCCACCCGGCGCTGGGCCATCAGGACGCCCTTGGCCTGCTCGATCACCGCCCGCGTCTCCATGGCGAGCTGCATGTTGCGGGCCTGCTCGCTCAGCCGGTGGTGCGCGGCCGCGTTGACCACCGCGACGGCCATCGCCTCCGCGACGTCGCGTCCCGCGTTCAGCGACTCCGGCGAGACGAAGGCCCCCGGCTCGGAGGAGTAGACGTTGAGGGCGCCGATCGCGTTGCCCTGGTAGGGCAGGGGCACCGACATGGAGCTGCGCACCCCTGCGGCACTCACCCGGGCCGCGTACTTCGGCCAGCGCTGCTCGGTGCGCATGTCGTCGACCCGCAGCACGACGCCACCCCGGCCGGCGTCCATGCAGGGGCCGTAGCCCTCGGCGTACTGCATCTCGTCGGCGTGCAGTGCCATGTCACCGGAGTAGGCGGCGGTGAAGGGTTTCTCGCCGCGCATCAGGGTCGTGGACACCGACTCCGCGCCCGGGATCCCCCGCGCCGCGATCTCGGTGATCTCGGTGAGGACCTCCTCCAGCGCGCGGTCGGCAAGCACCACTCGGCTGAGGTCCCTCAGGAGGTCGTCCACGTGGTGCATTGTGCCCGGCCTTTCGCCACCCTGACGCCCCCCTTCGCGCAGCGCGGCCGGATCGGTCAGGATGGGGCGGGCCGTGGACCACCGCGGCCCGCCCTGCGAAGAAAGACGCGAGGGAGAATCGATGGCCGACGAGCCGGCGCGGGATGCGTGGCCCTGTGCCCACGTCCCCTCCGTCCCCGGCGACGTCTGGCACTGGCAGCTCGAGGCGATGCACGTCGTCTCCCGCGTGCGGTCGGACCTGCGTGCCCGGATAGCCCACCCCTCGGTGGCGTCGGCGTCCACCGAGGACGCCCGGGACGGGTTGCTGCTCGTCTTCGAGGAGCTCGCCTCCAACGCTCTGCGGCACGGTGGCGGCGACGTCCGCGCGCTCGTGGTGGCCGGTCCGGAGGGCTGGCTGCTCGACCTCAGCGACGAGGCGCCCGACCGGCCCCCTGTTCCGGCCATCGACCGCGATCCCGCCTTCGGCGGCATGGGGCTGCACCTGGTGACCCAGTTGTCGACCAGCTACGGCTGGGAGCGGCGGCCGGGCCGCAAGCACGTGTGGGCCCGGCTACCGTCCGGCCGCGCGGAGCTGCCGGAGCAGCGGCGCGACCGTCTGCCGGAGCCCCGCTCCGGCGAGATCCGCCGCGACTGAGCGATGACATCGCGGTCCTCCGGACCGCACCGCGGCCAGGAGCCGTCCCCCTGCCGGGCCGAGCCCGTCCGTCGCTCGATCGGCGACCCCTCCGGGGCCACCTCCTCACGACCCCACCGCACCGCGGCCAGGAGCCGTCCCCCTGCCGGGCCGAGCGCGTCCGTCGCTCGATCGGCGACCCCACCGCACCGGGGCGGGAGCATCACTCCATGCTCTTGGCGCGCTCCTCGCGCAGGGCCTGGAACACCCGCCGGCGCACCCGGTCCTGGTCCTTCTCCTGCATGCCGACGAAGCGGATGGACATCATCCAGCGGGCGCCCCGGGCGTGGGCCCGGACGACCTGCGCCGCGGTGCGCAGCTCACCGTCCTCGAGCATGACGGCCAGGTCCAGGGTCGCGCCGGACTCCGGGAGCACCCCGAAACCCTCGAACTGGGCACGGATCCCGTTCTCGCTCAGGTCGACGCTCTCCCCGGTGAGATCCACGGCGCCGTGCCCGGCCGTCACCGGGAGCACGACCCGGCCGCGGACGGCCGTGCGGCGCTGGCTCTCCTCGGCCGGACCGGCGATCCGCAGCCGCCAGCGGACGACCGAACCGGACTCCACCTCGACGACGTCGGCCGGCAACGCCCGCCGGGTGTCGGCCGCCTTCCAGTAGACCTCCACCGAGTCCCCGGGCACGACCACGGACTGGCCCACGAACTCGCTGGCCGAGGGGCGGACGACGATGACGCCGCCATCGACGAACTCCACCCGCGTGCTGACCGAGATCCCGCGAGCCGCCAGCATGACGTCCGCCTCGCTCTGCTCCTCGGGGTGGTCGACGCCGGGAACGCTGGTCATCCGAATCTCCGTTCACGAGCCGCGTACCGAACGGACCGGTTCCGCGGTGGGGAACGGTAACCGCCGGTCCGCGCCCCCGAGGTCTCAGGTGCGGCGTGCCGTGTAGGAGCTGACGAAGTCGCGCAGGCTGCGAGTCGGCCGCAGCCACGCGCCGTCGGCGGGCAGGGCGTCCAGCCGCACGCGGTCCAGCGGCTCGACGAACGCTCCCGGGACGTCCTCGATGTCGATGAACTCGAGCAGGTCGGAGCTGATCGCGTAACCGGCCACCTCGCTGAAGGCGACGACGACCACGTGCGTGCCGGCGCGGACCAGGTCCTCCAGCGGCTCGGCGAAGTTCCGGCCGTCGCCTGAGAAGACCACCAGCCGGCGCAGCGTGTGGCTGTGCGCGCGCACCGCGATGTGGTCGAGCATGTCCTGGTCGATGTCGTCGTCGGGCTGGGTCTTCGGCCGTGCGAAGACGGCGTACCCGAAGCCACGCAGCGCCTCGACCCAGCGCTGCAGCGTGCCCGGCACCGGCGGGATGTTCGCGAAGACGCACGCCTCCACCTCCGGCGCGTCCTCCCCCGGCCGCCCACCCCCCGGATCACCGGCGGCGGCCACGAACCACGCGGCGATGGCGTCGAAGCGAGGGCGGGACGCCGCCGTGGGTCGGGCACCGATGACCGTCGACAGGGTCATGTCGATGTTCGGGGCGTCCCAGATGAGCAGGTCCAGGGGTGGCCGCGGGCGGCTCCCGTCGGGGCCGGCGCCGTCGGCGGGCGACGACTCCCGGACGACGTCGGGCGGGGCGGGGGCGGCAGGGCTGTCCAGCACGGGAGCAGTCTGCCCCGACCGGGGGCGTTCCGCCGTCGGCGGTGGGGGTGCGGACGTGCGGACCGCCGGTGGTCCGGCCGGCGCCGTCGCCCGGCGGGTGATCCGGCGGGCGCTCACGGAGCGCTGGGCACCGGCGTCGCAGCAGCGGCTATCGCGCAGGCGTCGCCGCCGGCGTCCTGCACCCGGCGGACCCAGCCCGGCAGGTCGTCGCCCGGCATGGGGTGGCCGAGCAGCCACCCCTGCACCATGTCGCAGCCCGCCTCGCGCACCATCCGCAGGTGCTCGACGGTCTCGACGCCCTCGGCCACCGATCGGATGCCCAGCGTCCGCGTGAGCGCGACGATCGCGGCGAGGACGGCGCCGCCCTCGCCACCGGTGACCTGCTCGGCGGCGATCAGCAGCGAGCGGTCGATCTTGAGCGTGCCGATGGGCAGCGAGAACAGCTGGGCCAGCGAGGACCAGCCGGTGCCGAAGTCGTCGATCGCGACGCGGACGCCGGCGCGGCGCAGCACGGTGAGCTGGTCCTCGGCGCGGGTCGGGTCCTCCGCGATGCTCGTCTCGGTCAGCTCGAGGACGAGCTGGTCGGGCGCCAGCCCGGACTCGCGCAGCGCCAGCCGGACGTCCCGGACCAGGGTCTCGGCCGAGAAGTGCCGGGCGCTGATGTTGACCGACATGCGCAGCGGCAGGCCCTCGGCCGCCCACTCCGCGGCCCGCCGGGTGGTCTCGCGCAGCAGCCACCGGGTGATCGGGATGATCTGGCCGGTCTCCTCGGCGACGGCCAGGAAGGTGTCCGGACCGAGCAGCCCGCGCTCGGGGTGCTGCCAGCGGACGAGGGCCTCCACCCCCTCCACCGCACCGGTGTCCAGCCGGACGACGGGTTGGTAGTACACGACGAGCTGGTCGATCGCCTCGTCCCGGAGCCTGGTGGCGACCTCCAGCCGCCAGCGCGCCGCCTCCCGCAGTCCGGGCGAGAAGAGCCGGACCCGATCCCGCCCCATGCTCTTGGCCGCGAACATCGCCGCGTCGGCATCGCTGAGCAGCTGGTGGGGGTCCCGCGCCTCGGGCTGGGCGACCGCCACCCCGACGCTCGCCGAGAGCGGCACGGAGATCCCGGAGGCGGGGAAGGGCCGGGCGAAGGTGCTCTGCAGCCGGAAGGCGAGATCGGCCGCGTCCGAGGCGTGGCACCCGTGGGCCAGGACGACGAACTGGTCGCTGCCCAGCCGGCCGACCGCGTCCCCCGGTCTCAGCGCGCCGGCCAGCCGGTGGCCCACCTGACGCAGGAGCTGGTCGCCGATCCCGTGGCCCAGCGAGTCGTTGATGGTCTTGAAGCCGTCGAGGTCGAGCACGATCAGGGCCGCGCGGGCGTCGTCGGTCCCCGGTCCGGCGGCGAGCGCCTCGGCCGTCAGGTCGAGCAGCGTGCTGCGGTTCGGCAGCCCGGTCAGGTCGTCGTGCCGGGCCCGCCACGCGAGGGCCTGCTCGCCGCGCACCCGCTCGGTGATGTCGGTGTGGGTGACCACGATGCGGGGGGACCGCTCGACCCGCGCCGCCTGCATGCGGAACCACCCGGTGGTGGTCGGGGTCGACCGTGAGTACTCGTGCTCGAACGTGGCCGGCACGGTCCCGTTCGGGGCCTCGAGCACCCGGTGGATACCGGCCGCGATCGTGTCGGCATCGGCGGGCGCGAGCCCGGGCCGGATCGCGGCGAGGTAGTCGCTCCCGGGGACGCCGAGCGACAGCGCCGGCTGCGCCCGGACGTCGGTCCACGCCCGGTTCGCCGTGAGGATGCGCCGGTCCTGGTCGAGCAGCACCGTCGCCGACGGCAGCGCCTCGAGGACCGAGGTGAGCCGCCGCAGCTCGGCGTCCCGCTCGGCATCCGCGCGGTGCCGGACGTCGACGTCCCGGAAGAAGACCGTGATCCCGGGCGGATCGGCGAAGATCCGGATCTCGAACCAGCGCGCCCGCGGCTCGTAGAAGTAGTCGAACTCGCGCGGCCGGCCGTCCGCGAGGACCTGCTGGTAGCGCTCCTGGGCGGGGGTGTCGACCGCGGCCGGGAACACCTCCCGCGCCCGCCGGCCGAGCAGATCTTCGGCGCGGTGCTCGAGGAGCCGCTCCGCGGCAAGGTTCACGTACGTGAAGCGGCCGTCGGCGTCGAGCCGGAAGACGGCGTCGGGGAGGGCGGCCAGATCCGGCCGGACCGGTGGCGACGCGTCGTCTGCAGCCACGCTCCCCGCTCTCCGTCTGCCGGCCCTCGGTCGTCCGCGTGCGCGGAGTCCACGACACCGGAGCGTCTCCGCCCTGCTGAGGAAAGCACGTCCACCGGCCCCACGAGACTACTGCCCCGGGGGGCTCAGCCGGGGGGTCCGACCGCCGAGCGTCTGACCAGCGACGCCACGTCGGCCGACGCCGGGAGGGTGCCCAGCACCGCGCCCCAGTCGCCTCCCAGCCGGGAGGCGCAGAAGGCGTCGGCGACCGGCGCCGGCGCGTGGCGGAGGAGCAGCGACCCCTGCAGGCACAGGGCGAGCAGACCGGCGATCCGGCGCGCCCGCACGGGCAGCTGGTCGGGGTTCCCGAGCTCGGCGGCGAGCCGCTTCACCGCGTCGTCGAACCGCGGGTCGACGCCGCGGGCCAGCTCGAGCTCGGCGGTGACGGCGGCCAGCGACTCCGACGACCGCCCCAGGGCCCGCAGGACGTCCAGCGCGATGACGTTGCCCGACCCCTCCCAGATCGAGTTGAGCGGCGACTGCCGGTACAGCCTGGGCAGGCCGGAGTCCTCGACGTAGCCGTTGCCGCCCAGGACCTCCATGGCCTCGGCGACGACCCCCGGCGTGCGCTTGCAGACCCAGAACTTGGCCGCCGCCCCGGCCAGCCGCAGGAACGCCGACTCGCCGGCGTCCACGGCCGCGGCCAGCCGGATGCCCAGGGCGGTCGCCGCCTCGCTCTCGACCGCGAGGTCGGCCAGCACGTTCTGCATGAGCGGCTGGTCGGCGAGCAGGGCGCCGAACGCGGAGCGGTGCCGGGCGTGGTGGCTCGCCTGCGTCAGGGCGGCCCGCACCGTGGCCGCCGAGCCCAGGACGCAGTCCAGCCGGGTCATGTTGACCATCTCGATGATCGCCGGCACGCCGCGGCCCGGCTCGCCGACCAGCCAGCCCGTCGTGCCGTCGAACTCCACCTCGCTGGAGGCGTTGGACCGGTCACCGAGCTTGTCCTTGAGACGTTGCACGTGGAACACGTTGCGCGCGCCGTCGGGCAGCACCCGGGGGACCAGGAAGCAGCTGACCCCCTCGTCGAGCTGGGCCAGGACGAGGAACAGGTCGCTCATCGGGGCAGACGTGAACCACTTGTGCCCGGTGAGCCGGTAGGTCCCGTCGGGCTGCGGTACGGCGCGCGTGGTGTTCGCCCGGACGTCCGACCCGCCCTGTTTCTCGGTCATGCCCATCCCGGCGACCAGCCCGCGCTTGCCCGCCGGCTCGGCCAGCCCGAACTCGTACGCGGTGGCCGTGAGCCCCGGCTCGAAGCGGGCGGCCAGCTCCGGTGTGCGGCGCAGGGCCGGGACGACGGCGTAGGTCATGGTCGTGGGGCAGCCGTGGCCCATCTCGACCTGCGTCCATCCCAGGTAGCCCACGGCGCGCCGCACGTGGGCGTGCTCGTCGCCCTCGGCGGCCGCCCGCCACGGCGTCCCGGCCAGGCCGTTCCCGACCGCCGTCCGCATGAGCTCGTGCCAGGCCGGGTGGAATTCGACCTCGTCGATCCGGTTCCCGTAGCGGTCGTGGGTCCGGAGGCGGGGCGGGTTCTCGTTCGCCAGCCGGCCCCACTCCTGCGCCTGCTCGCTGCCGGCCAGCCGGCCCAGGTCCCCGAGGGACTCCAGGGTGGCCCGGTCGGCATGCCGGACGCAGGCCTCGGCCAGCGCCGCATCACCGGCGATCGGGTCGTGGCCGACCAGGGGCGGCACCTGGTTGGTGACCTCGTGGGTGGCAGGCATGACGGCACGGTAATCCAGCCGGGGACGCGGTCGCGGCCCCCGTGACGCGGGTCAGGCGCGCACGAGGCGGGCCAGGGCCAGCCGGGCGGCGGGGGCGTAGCCGAGGACGAGCGGAGCCGGCCCGGAGAGGCGGAGCCCGGTCGTCGTCCCGCCGCCGGGGTCCTCGGCGACCCAGTGCAGCAGCCGCACGCGCAGCGGCCCGACCGCCACCCGCCACGACCACCGCCGGGCGGCCTCGTCGACGTCCTCCACGGTGAAGGGCACCGCCACCCCCAGGGGGCCGAGGACGCGGCCGGAGAGGCCGGGGGCCAGCCGCTCCCCCGGGAGCTCCACCCCGGTGATCTGCGGCGACCAGCCCGGCCAGCGGGCCGGGACGGCGTACCGCTCCCAGATCTCGGCGGGGGGTGCGGTGCCGGTCGCGTGCAGGGTCAGCGTCGTCACCGCGGGGAGGTGCCCCGACCGGGCCCGCGGGACACCTGCCCCCTCAGGCGGGCGGGCCCCCGCGCAGCAGCTCGCGGAGCAGGTGCAGCGCCATCGTGACGGATCGTTCCCGCACGGCCGTCCGCGAGCCCCGCAACCGCAGGGCCCGGACCAGCCGGGCGTCGGGTCCGACGACGCACACGTGCACGGTGCCGACGGGCTTGTCGGCGGTTCCCCCGCCCGGTCCGGCCACGCCGGTGATGCCGACCCCGATGTCCGCGCCGAACCGGGTCCGCGCCCCGTCGGCCAGCGCCGCGGCGACCTCGGCGCTCACCGCACCGTGCTCGGCGATCAGCTCGGCCGGCACACCGACCACCTCCTGCTTCGCGCTGTTCGCGTACGCGGCCACCCCGCCCAGCAGGAACGCCGAGGACCCCGGTCGGGCACTCAGCCGGCCGGCGAGCAGGCCACCGGTGCAGGACTCGGCCGTCGCGACGGTGAGCCCCCGCTCGGTCAGGGCGCCGGCGACGACGGCGTCGAGGTCCGGACCGGTGGAGAAGACGGTGTCCCCGTGCTGTTCGGTGACCGCCGCCACCAGCCGGTCGTAGGCGGGCTGCGCGTCCGGTGCGAACCGGCTGACGATCTCCAGCTCCCCCTCGCGCAGGCAGGTGGTGATCTCCAGCCCGGCCAGGTCGTCCTCGACGTCCCGCAGGGTGGCCGCCAGTTGCGCCTCGAGCGTGCCCCACAGACGGACGGTCTCCTGGCGCAGCTCGGGCGCGTCGGCCAGCAGCGCAGCCACGGGCGCGCTGGCCACCGCGGCCGGCCACATGCCCCGGAGCTCCCCCGGGGGCCCGGGGAGGACGAGCACGACGGGCCCCGTCCGCCCCTGCCCCGGTGGGACGACGAGCCCCGGGGCCGTGCCCACGGGCTCGAGGACGGTCGCGCCCTCCGGGACCTGCGCCTGCTTGCGGACCCCGACGGCGGTGGACGCTGCGTCGGCCTGCCACCCGCGCATCGCCATGAGCCGCTCCACGACGGCGGCGATCCGCTGCTCGAGCGCCGGATCCACCGACGTCGGGCGTCCCTGGTACTCCGCCACGACGTCGGCGGTGAGGTCGTCGGCCGTGGGGCCGAGGCCGCCGGTGGTGAGAACCAGCGGGACGCCGGTGCCGGCGAGGAAGTCGAGGGCGGCGCGCAGATCGGCGGGACGGTCGCCGACGACCACCACGTGGCCGACGTCGACACCCAGCTCCCGCAGCCGCTCGGCCAGCCACGGCCCGTTGGCGTCGGCGACGCGCCCGGTGAGGACTTCGGTCCCGGTCACGACGATGCCGGCGCGGATGCTCACCCGACCGACCCTAGGACGGCGCCCCCCGGCGTGCCCGGGGTCCCGACAGCTCCGCCCCGGATACGGTGCTCGGACAACGGCCCGAGCGGCCGACCGATCCGTGCCGAGGAGGGTTGCGTGACGTCCCCGAGCGACCCCCGGCCGGCCGAACCCGCCGGCGAGCCGGCGCCGGGCACGCAGGAGATCCCCGTCGTGGCTCCGGGCACGCAGGACACCCCGGTCGTGGCGCCGGGCACGCAGGACACCCCGGTCGGGGCGCCGGCCGCTCCCGCGCCGCACCTGCCGCCACATCCCGGAGCCACCACCCCCGCGCCCGTGCCCACCCTCCAGACGACCGGACCGGTGGCCTTCGTCCCGGGCCCACCCGTTCCGCTGCCGGCGCCTGCCACGGCGCAGGCCGGATCGTCCGCGGGGTCGGCCGGAGCGTCCGCCGCGCCGGCCGGAGCGTCCGCGGCCGGGTCGACGCCGCCCGGCGCCCCGGCGGGCTGGCCCGACTCGCTGGAGACCGGACCGGTCCCCATGCCGGCGGACGCGGACGAGGCGACCCGCGAGCGGGGCGCTGCCGGCCGGACCGCCCTGCTGGGGCCGGGACTGGTCGTGCTGTCCCTCGCCCTGCTCCAGGTCGGGCTGGGTCTGCGGTTCGGTGGCGAGTCGTTCTGGGCGGACATCCCGCTGTGGTCGGCCTTCGCCACCGCCTGCGCGGTGCTGGGTCTGGGTGGGTTCCCCTCGCTGCTCCCGGCCGGACGGCGCCCGGGGACGGCGACCGCCTGGCGGATCGCCGCCGGGGGATTCGTCGGGCTGGCCGCGTTCTGGGTGCTCGTCGTCCTGCCCGTCGTCGCCACCGACCGCGGCTTCCTGCTGACGGCGGCGCTGGCCGCCCTGGGCGCGGCCCTCTGGACCGGCCCGGCCCGGAGACGCTGACCCCGGGAGCAGCCGGCGGACCGTGCCGCAGTGGTCAGCCCCTGCCGCGGCCCGCGTTCCCCGGGGCGTTCCCGTTGCCCCGCCCGTTGCCGTTGCCCCCGCCGTTGCCGCTGCCGTTGCCCCCGCCGTTGCCCGCGTCCGCGGGAGGACCCGCGGCCCCCTGACCGTTTCCGTTGCCGGCCGGCGCCTCGGCGGGCACCGCCGTACCGGGCGCATCGGCCACCGGCCCGGTCACGGCGTCCGGAGGCGGCACGACGACCGGCTCCGGAGCCCGGTCCACCGCCGGCTCGGGCGCCGGCGCGGCTGTGCCGGCCGCCGGACCGCCCGTCACGGGGCCGGGCGCCGTCACGTCCGTGACGACGGGCCCGTCCTCGGCAGGGACGTCCGGCGGGCCGACGGCGGCGGCGAGCGTGACGACGGTGCCTCGCTCCACCGTCCCGGAGGGGCCGACCGCGGTGACGGTTCCGGCCGCGTCGCCGGCGGTGGGGTCCGCGACCTGCTCGACGCGCAGCCCCAGCCTGCCCAGCTCGGCCTCCACCTCGGCGACCGGCCGGCCCAGGTACTCGCCTGCGACCAGGAGCACGGTGTCGGCCATGCCGGTGTCCGCCACGCCGGTCTCGGCCACTGCCGGCGGCGGGGCGGGATCGAGGGCCATGGCGAGGGCCCCCACGCCGATGCCGACGCCGACCACGAGCGCGGCCAGCGGGGCCAGCACGCGTCCCCGCCGCCGGACCCGGCCGACCGGCCGACCGGAGGGCAGCGGGCTGGTGTCGGCCGGCAGAGGGGTCAGCCGGCGGCCCGCGAGCACGTCGTCGATGGCGTCCCGGAACGCCGCTCCGTCCGGCAGCCGGCGGGCCGGGTCCTTGGCGGTGGCGTGCCCGACGAGGACGCGCACCTGTTCCGGGACGTCGTCGGGCAACGGGTCGGGGGTCTCCCGCAGGTGGCTGAGCGCGATCTGCACGGAGTTCTCGCCGTCGAAGGCACGCCGTCCGGTCAGGCACTCGTAGCCGACCAGCCCGAGGGCGTAGACGTCGCTGGCCGCGCCGGCGCGGCTCCCGGCGGCCTGCTCGGGTGACAGGTAGTGCGCGGTACCCACGACCTGGCCCGTCTGGGTCAGCGGCGCGCTCGTGGCCGACACGGCGATGCCGAAGTCGGTGAGCTTCACCGAGCCGTCGGCGGCCACGAGGACGTTGCCCGGCTTGACGTCGCGGTGCACGAGCCCGGCCGCGTGTGCCGCCGACAGGGCGTCGGCGGCCTGCCGGAGGATGGCGAGGGTGCGGGGCACGTCCACCCGGTGCTCGCGCGCGAGCAGGTCGGCCAGCGACTCCCCCTCGACCAGCTCCATGACGAGGAAGGCCAGCCGCTCCCCGGTGACCGGGTCCTCGAGCTCCCCGTAGTCGTAGAGGGCGGCGATGTGCCGGTGCGCGACCAGCGCGGCGTGCTGGGCCTCGGCGCGGAAACGGGCCAGGAAGGTCGGGTCGCCGGTGAACTCGCTGCGGAGCACCTTCACGGCGACCGGCCGCGACAGCACCGTGTCGCGGGCACGCCACACCTGCCCCTGGCCGCCGGTGGCGAGCAGGATGCCCAGCTCGTACCGACCGCCCAGGAGCCGGCGTCCTGGCTCTGCCACCGACCTCACCTCGCGTTCCGTCGTCTTCCGTCGTACCCCGCCGCCCCCGGGAGCGCGACCGGGTGCCTACTGACGGGGGACAGCGGACGAGGACGGCGCCGAGGACGAGGACGAGGACGTGCTCGACGCGGTCGTCCGGGGCGTGGACGCGGGGGCCGTCGTCGCGGGCGACGTCGTCGCGGGGGCCGTGGGCGCGGGGGCCGTCGGCTCGGGGTCCGGTCCGGGCTCCGTCGGCTCCGGGGCGGGCTCCGGCTCGGGATCGGCTGCGGGCAACGTCGGCTCCGGCTCCGGCTCGGGCTCTGCCGGGGCCGACGGCGCGGGCTCCTCCGGGGCCACCGGCTCCGTCGTGGGCGCGGGCACGGAGGTGGTGGGCGCGCCGGCCTGGCGCGTCGGCCCGGGTGCGACGGGTTCGACGACCGGGCGCTCGACGGAGGGGGCGGGCGGCTCGGGGGCGGCGTCGGTCACCGGCGCACCTGCCGGCGCGGATCCGCCGCCGCTCGTCTGCCGCACCCGCGGCGGCGGCACCGCGTAGCGGACGACGACGACGGCGCCGGCGCGCAGCTGCCGCCCGGTGGGGGAGAGACCGGTGACCTGGTCGCGCGGGACGTCGGTGGTGCGTTCCTCCACGAGCTCCACGACCAGCCCCAGCGCGGTGAGCTCCTCGGCGACGTCGTCCACCGGGCGGCCGACGTGGTCGCTCGCGGTGAGCAGCACGCTGCGGCTGTCCCGCTCCTCGGCGGCCACGGCCGAGGACGGCGGCGGGCCGTCGGAGAACGCCTGCAGGACGCCGGCCGCGATGCCCGCGCCGGCGAGCAGGGCCACCAGGGGCAGCAGCACCAGGGCGATCCGCCGTCCGCGGCGCGGGGCCGGCGGGCCGACCACCGTCGCCCCGGCGACCGGCGCCCGGCGGTCGCCGGACGGGCGGGGCAGGGCGGCGACGTCCTCGGTGGGCGGTGCCGGCACCTCGGCCGGCGCGCGGCCGGCCAGGATGTCCTCGATGGCCGCGCCGAAGGCCGCGCCGTCCGGGATGCGCGCCGCCGGGTCCTTGACCAGCGCCCTGGTGATCAGCGTCCGCACGCCGGGGGGCAGCCGGCCGGGCAACGGCTCGGGCTCCTGCTGCACCTGCTTCAGCGCGATGGTCACCGCGTTGTCGCCGTCGAAGGCGGGATGGCCGGTGAGGCACTCGTAGCCGATGAGGCCCAGCGCGTAGACGTCGCTGGCGGGACTGGCCAGCCGGCCCTCGGCCTGCTCGGGAGAGAGGTACTGAGGGGTCCCGATGACCTGACCGGTGCGCGTGAGCGCGACGCTGCGCGCCGACCAGGCGATGCCGAAGTCGGTGATCTTCACGCTGCCGTCGTCCCGCACCAGGATGTTGCCGGGCTTGACGTCCCGGTGGACGAGGCCCGACCGGTGCGCCTCGGCGAGGGCGAACGCGGTCTGCTGCAGCAGGTCCAGCGTGGTCCCGGTGTCCAGGGCGCCCTCGCGAGCCAGCAGGGCCGAGAGCGGCTCGCCCTCGACCAGCTCCATCACCAGGTAGGCCAGCGTCTCGCCGGTCCCGTCCTGGGCGGTCTGCTCGCCGTAGTCGAAGACCGCCGCCACGTGGGGGTGGCTCAGCGAGGCGGCGTGCTGGGCCTCGGCCCGGAAGCGGGCGAGGAAGCTCGGGTCGCCGGTGTACTCGCTGCGCAGTACCTTCACCGCGACCGGTCGGTCCAGGGCGAGGTCGAGGCCCCGCCAGACCTGGCCCATGCCGCCGGCGGCGATCATCCGGTGCAGTTCGTAGCGGTCGCCCAGGCACCGTCGTCCTGGTTCGACCACGGGGGTCACTCCTCGTCAACGTCACGCCGGATGTGCACGGGGAGCATCTGGGCGTCCCCCGCCCCTCACGGTGTCCAGACCCGGCCGGGTCTACACATGGCGAGCCGGGTCCATGGTCGTCCCGCGGCCGGGCACAGCGGCCGGACGGGCGGGGTGACCCGGCCTACTCCTCCGCGCGCCCGGCGCGGCGACTGCGCTGCGTGCCCGGGGCACGACGACCGATCGGGTTCCGGGGGCACCCGAGGCCCCGGCGGAACCGCCGGGGCGTGGCAGGGTGGCGCCGAGGGGCGGCCGGCCCCGACCACCAGAGAGGCGGACACCGATGCACGAGACCGTGACCAGGGAGGACTCCGCCGGGGTCGCCACGCTCACCATGCTGCAGCCCGGGCTCTCCTCCGCCTCGCGCCGGGAGCTGCTCGGTCTCGTCCGGGAGGTCGCCGGCGACGAGTCGGTGCGGGCGGTGCTGCTGACCGGCACCGGCCGCGCCTTCTGCGTCGGGCAGGACCTCAACGAGTCCCGCGCGCGCCGGGAGGCCACGGACGAGCCGGCGGAGACGGAGCTGCCCCACGACCTGGACCAGCCGCTGCCGGTGCTCGTCGAGGAGTACAACCCCCTGGTCCTGGCGTTGTCGGGGCTGCGGGTGCCGCTCGTCGTCGGCATGAACGGCGCCTGCGCGGGCGCGGGCCTGGGCCTGGCGCTGACCGGCGACCTCCGGGTGGCCGCGGCCGGCGCGAAGATCACCACGGCGTTCGCCGGGGTGGCCCTGTCCAGCGACTCGGGGGTGGCGTCCCGGCTGGTGCACTGCGTCGGGGGCGCCCGGGCCGCCGAGCTGCTCCTGCTGCCCGAGCCGTTCCTCGCCGAGACCGCCCTGCAGTGGGGTCTGGTGCACCGCGTCGTCCCGCCCGAGCAGGTGCTGCACGAGGCGTGGTCGCTGGCCGCGCGGCTGGCGGCGGGCCCGACCGTGGCCTACCGGGCGATCAAGACGGTGCTGGCGACGGCGGCGACCGACTCGCTGGAGGAGACGCTGGCACTGGAGGCGCGCCTGCAGACGCGCGCGGGCCAGGCGGCGGACCACCGCGAGGCGGTCGAGGCGTTCCTGGCCAAGCGGCCGCCGGTGTTCACCGGTCACTGAGCGGAGTCGATCACGGGCTCTCCGCGATCGACACGTGCCCGGGCGGCACGCAGGGCGGCCCCGGGAGGTGTCCTCCTGCGACGCCGGTGCGACGCTGCGGTCTGGTCGAGTCGGACGGAGGGTGTCGGTGGGCGCACCGGAGAGCGAGCCGACCCCCGCGGCGGCACGGCGCCGGCCCGGCCTCCGACCGGCGGTCCCGCAGCCTCCTCCGCAGGTCGCGAGCGGCCCACCGCCCCGCCCCCGGGTGACCACGCTGCTGGCGCCTCCGGGACGGTCCGCGCCCCCGCCACGGCCCTGGGCGCTCCGGATCGCCGCCGCCTCCTCGCTCCTGGCCGCGGCCGCCGGCATCGTCGGCGTGCTCGCCGCTCTCGCCGACGGCGACGCGCTCCGGGAGAAGCTCACCGCGGAGGCGACGGAGGCGGACCCGGAACTCGCGGCGGACGCGATCGCGGACGGGGTGACGGCGGCCACGACGCTCGTGCTCGGCTCCGTCGCGTTCCTCAGCCTGCTCCTCGTCGTCTGGACCGCCGTGGTGCTGCGCCGACGCCCGTGGGCGCGGTGGCTGCTGCTCGTGACCGGCGCGCTCACCCTGGTCGCCGACGACATCGCGCAGAGCGTCGTCGCGGGCGGTTCCGAGGTGGACCGCATCGCCTTCGTCGTGCAGGCCGCGCTGCTCGTGCCGGCCCTGGTGTCCCTGTTCTGGCGGTCAACCGGACGCTGGCTGCACTCCCGCGGGGACTGAGCGCGGCGCGTCCAGTTCGGCCAGCACCGCCTCCAGGGACTCCACCACCGCCTCGACCGCCGCCCGGACCGCCCGGGTGGCCAGGGGGTCCTCCGCGTGTTCCTGCCAGCGGTCGAGGGCCGCCCGGGCCGCCGTCCTCAGCACGTCCGGCGCGACGTCCTGTTCCTCCGTCACGCCCAGGCGGACCGCCGTCGAACCGCCCTCCGCTCCGAGCAGCCGGGCCCCCTCCGCCCGGAGCTCCTCGGGCAGTGCGGCCAGCACGCCGCCCAGGCGGTGGGGCGAGGTGGGTCCGCGCTCCCCCTGCGCCTGCAGCCGCAGCCGCTCCAGCTCCGACCACAGCCGTCGCTCGCTGCCGTCGGCCGGGCCCGAACGCAGCGCCCACTCGACGGCCGCCAGGGCCGAACTCTCCTGGAGCACCGCGCCGTGCGCGGTGATCTCGGCCGCCATCCGGCGGCGCAGCTCCTCGAGACCGCTGCGCGCGACCAGCTCGTCCGCCAGTGCCTGCGCGCTGTCGATGCCCGCGCGCACCAGGGCGATGGAGAGCCGGACCCCGAAGAGACCGAACCGCGCCAGCAGGTCGCGCCGGATGCCCTGAGCCACCCCGCCCGGGACGTCCGGGCGGCAGAACCGGTCCGCCGTGAGCAGGAACGGCTGCAGGTCCGCGGGCGGTGTGCCGGCCAGGCTGCGCAGCGCGACGAAGTCGCCGTGCCGCAGCGTCCGGCCGGCCAGTCCCAGCAGGCCGGCCACGGGGAGGACGGTCGCGCTCACCTCGGCCACGGCCGGGTCCGCTGCCATCCGCCGGGCGACCTCACCGGCCTGGAGCAGGGCGTCGAGGCCGCCCGAGCCGATCTCGTCGGCCCGGGACAGCACGGTGATGGTCGTGGTGCCGGGACCGGTGCGTGCCTGGAAGGTCCGCAGCACCTCGACGTCGGCCGCCTGCAGCTGGCGGGTGAGGAAGAGGACGGCGTCGGCGCCCGGCAGCCCGTCGGCGGGCTCGAGGAACGCCCGGGTGCGGGCGCTGAGGCCCTCCGACAGGGAGGCGATGCCCGGGGTGTCGACGAGCGTGCACACGGCCAGCCCGGCCGTCGGCCAGTCCACGCGCAGGTGGTCCACCCCGTCGGCGTCGACCCCCGCGAGGTCGAGCAGCAGCCCCCCGCCGACCCGGCGGACGGGGAGGTCCCGGTCACCGTCGGCGGTGCGTGCGGTCACGCGGGTCCACTGCCCGTGGCGGTACACCGTGACGAGCCGGGTGCACTCACCGGCGTCGGTCGGGGCGATCCGGGCGCCGACGAGCGCGTTGAGCAGCGTGGACTTCCCCGCCTTGACCCGGCCCACCACCGCGATCCGCACGGGCTCGTCCAACCGCGCGCGGTGCTCGGCCAGCCGCGCGGCCACCGTCGGGCGCTCCCCGTACACCGCCAGCGCGGCGTCCAGCAGGTCCCGCACACCCGTCGTGCGGGTCACCGGGCGCCCCTGCCCGCGGAGCTCAGCGGCCGTGGGGCCCGGTTCGGCGCCGGAGCGGCCTGGAGCGACGAGGAGAGGCGGCTCGCCTCCGTGGTCAGCGCGTCGATCCGGTCCAGGCGCAGGCGCAGGGTCCGGATGCGGGCCGTCCGCTCGCCGGCCGCCTCCTTGGTCGATCGCTGGGCGGCGCGGACGGCGTCGTTGAGCGACTCCGTCATCTGGTCCACGGTGTCGGTGATCAGGTCCCGCAGCGTGCGCTGCACGAAGCGCAGGCGGTCCTTCAGGTGCTTGCTGACCTGGAAGACCACCTCGTCCACGTGCCTGCGGACGACGGCCTTCGCCTCCGCCTGGCGACGCTGGAGCCGCTGCGCCTTGTCGTCGTTGTAGGCCTTGCGCCCCAGGAGCACCCCGGCGGCGAGGGAGATGGGGTTGATCAGGGCCATCCCGGCCAGGCTGGTGGCCAGGCCGGTCATGAGGACGCCGGTGTAGGAGCCCCGGACCCCGATGAGGAACCGCTCGCGCAGGTGCAGGTAGCCGTCGTCGATGCCGGGGAGCGCCACCACGGTCGACAGCACGTCCGCGGCGTTCCCGATCGCCAGCTCCGGGAGCACCGCGCCGCCGTCGCGGGCGAACTGGTCGATGACCTGGTCGGCGAGGTACTCCGAGCGCTGCTCGGCCCAGACGAAGCTGTCCGCCACGGCGATCTCGATGCGCTGCTCCAGCCACCGGCTGAACTCGGGCCAGAGGGCCCCGGGATCGTCCGCGTCGATCGCCTCCTCGGCCTCGCGGATGACGACGCGGGACCGGTCGCGCAGGTCGTAGTCGATGTCGGCCGTCAGGTCGGCCACGCCGTCGTTCAGCAGCTGCTGCCAGCGGGAGGACCGGCGACGCAGCTGGTCCACCGAGGCGCGGGCCTCCTCGAGCTCGCGCACCACTCCCTCCTGCGCCGCGGGATCCTCCAGTCCGGACAGCTCGCTGCGCGTCGACAGCCGCAGGTGCGAGGTGACGGTGGAGATGTCGTGCGCCAGCGACCGCTGCGCCAGCGTCTCGGCTCGCGCGACGACCTGCGTGCGCAGGTGCTGCACGAGCGTGCCGAGCCCGGACTCCGCGTGCAGCTCGTCGTCCCTGTGCTCGGCCGCCAGCAGGGCCAGGGCCGAGGAGAGGGGGAAGACCGGTGCGTCGACCCCGCGGTCGGCGAGGTGCTGCCGGTCCAGCTCCACGATGGTGCGCCACTCGGGGGCGACGTCGGTCTTGGTCACCGCGCAGAGGACGTTCGGGCACAGCGCGGCGGCCTGCTCGAGGAAGGCCATCTCCGGCGCGGTGAACTCCTGCGTGGCGTCGGTGACGACGATGACGGCGTCGGCGCCGGGCACCAGGTCCAGCGCCGCGAGCGAGGCCACCGCGCCCACCCCGCCCAGGCCGGGGGTGTCGACCAGCTCCAGGCCCCCCTCGAGGAGCCGATGGGGCAGCGTCACCTCGATGCGCAGCGGGCGGTGCTCGTCGTCCGGGCGCACCGTCAGGGTGGCCAGCGAGGAGAGCCGCACCCGCACGCGCTCCCCGGGCTGCTCCTGCGCCCCGGCCGCCGCTCCGGCGTCCGCAGCCGGGGGGTGCACCAGGTACGCCCGCGGCTCGTCGCCCCCCGCCACCACCGTGGGCACGACCGTGGTCACGTCGTCGCCGACCGGGCAGACCGGTGCCCCGACGAGGCCGTTGAGCAGGGAGCTCTTGCCCTTCTTGGGCTCCCCGACCAGGAGGACCCGGATGCTCGGGCTCTGCACCCGCCGGCGCACCGCGGCCAGCCGGCTCTGCAGCTCCGGTCGCTGGCACTCGGCAGCGAGCGCGGCCGCCCGGTCGATCAGGGTCACGTCGGGCACGCCCATCGGTCCTCCTCGGCAGGTGTCCCGGTCTACCACCGGTCGCGACATCGGGACAGGGGCCGACCCCGACCCCGGCCGGAGCCGGGATCGGGGTCGGTGGTGCGTCGGCGGCTCAGTCCACGGCGACCACGGTCACCGGGACGTCCGCGTCGACGACGTCCGGGTCGAAGTTGTTCACGAACCCGTCCTGGTCGTTGACGTCGTTGTCCTCGAACGTGGTGACGTCGTTGTCCTCGGACTTGTCCACGGTGTTGTCGCTGAGGATGTCGTCGTCGGAGGCGTCGACGTCGTCACCCACGTTGATCAGGCCGTCCTGGTCCTGACCGTCGTCGTCCGAGGCGTCGAAGTTGCCGTCGCCGATGGCGTTGGCCAGGCCGTCCTGGTCGACGCCGTCATCGTCGGACTTGTCGTCGCCACCGACGGCACCGGCACCGATGGCCACGTTGCCGTCCACGCCGTCGTCGTCCGAGGCGTCGAAGTTGCCGTCACCGTTGGTGTTGACCAGGCCGTCCTGGTCGACGCCGTCGTTGTCGTTGTAGCTGTCGGAGATGATGGTGACGTCATCCACCTCGACGTCGACCTCGGTCTTGTCGCCGACGTGCAGGTCGTCGCCGGCAACGTTGCTGTCCGTGATCGTCGTGGTGTTCGTCGTGGTGTTCGTCGTGGTGTTGGTCGTGGTCGTGGTGGTGTCGTTGTCCTCGTTGCCGATGACGTTGCCGCTGTCGGTGTTGCCGCTGTTGACCGTGTTCCCGCTGGCGACCGTGTTCCCGCTGGCGATGGTGTTCCCGCTGTTCAGGTTCAGCGTGTCGTTGTCTTCCTTCACCGTGGTGATCACGTTGCCGCTGTTGACGTTCAGCGTGTCGTTGTCCTCGTAGCTGACCGTCAGCGTGTCGTTGTCCTCGTTGCCGACGTTGACGTCGCCCTCGACGTCACCGTCGACGAGCACCGCCGTCGACCCGGGAGCCGCCCAGATCGCGTTCTCGATGTCGACGTCGACGTCGATGTCGGTGTAGGTGATGTCGACGTCGGTGTGCGAGTAGTTGTTCTCCACGTACCGCACGTTGTGGATGACCGCGGCCTCCTGGCCGTGCCCGGCGTAGTCGTGGCCCTTGTGACCGTCGGGGCCCTTGGAGCCGACGTGGTCCACGTCGCCGCGCTCGTCGTCGTCGCAGTCGTCGGCGTGCCAGACCTTGTGCCAGTGGCCGTCGTCCTTGTCGCAGTCCTCGTCGCGGTCCTTGCCGTGGTCCTTGTCGTGGTCCCTGTGCCCGCCGTAGCCACCGCGGTCGTCGTCGTCGCGGTCCTTGTGCCCGCCGTAGCCACCGCGGTCGTCGTCGTCGTCGTTCTTGCCGTGCCGGCTGTAGGCGGCGGGCGAGGAGTCGGCCATGACGGGCATCAGCGCGTGGACGGTGGCCGGGTCCACGTCGGGGAAGCCGGCGGTGGCCAGCGCGGCCTCCGGGTCCTCGGCGAAGGCCTCCGCGGCCTTCTCGTCGCGGAGCAGGCCGAGGATGAAGTCGAGCAGGGTGCTCGCCATTGTGGTCATGACATGTCTCCCGGTTGTCGAGCCGTCCGCCGTCGGCCGGCTGGCGGATGCAGTCAAAGACCGGACGGGGCCCGGGCCCATCGGGGTACGGACCGGTGTCCGTCACCCGACGTTGGGGGATGTGCGGTCACCGACCGTTAGGGGGACCCGGGGTGTCGCCCCCCGCTTCCATGTCACGGGGAAGTTACGGACCAGTACGTCCCCGCATGCGCCCCTCGGCGGCTAATTTCCGGACGGCGCCGGCTCGCAAGCAACGTGACGCCGGCCGAGGTCCAGGACGTGTGGGGGATCGATGCACGAGGACGAGTACGCGCTGGGCGTCGACATCGGGGTCGGCGGCGTCACCGCGGTGGCCTGCTCGACGGGGGCCGGCGGACCGGTTCTCGTCCCGGTGCAGCTGACCCCCGGCCCGGCCGGCCGCAGCGCCCGTGTGCTGGCGCGCATCGGTTCCCCCGTCCCCCTGTACGAGGGCGACCAGGGCCGGCCGGCCGCCGAGGTCGCGGCGGACCTGGTGGCCGACGCGCGGGCGGAGGCCGAGGCACAGCTGGGCCGGGCGCCGGCGTGGACGGTGGTGACCGTGCCCCCCTCCTGGGGCGCCTACCGCAGCGACCTGCTGACCGAGGCGCTCGCGGCCACGGGGGCCGGAGCGTCCCTGGTCTCGAGCGCCCTGGCCGCGGTGTACGCCCACATCGACAGCGGCCGGCTGTCCGACTCGGCCACGGTCGCCGTATACGACCTCGGGGCCGGAACGCTGGACACCGCGGTCGTCCGCGCCACGCCGGGCGGCGAGCTGGAGCAGCTCGAACCGGCCCCGGAACCGCTGCACTGGGGCGGACAGGACATCGACGACGCGCTGCTGGCCCACGTGGTGCGGACGATGTGGAACGCCGTCCCCGGCGACCGGTTCGACCGGGAGCGCGTCCGCGTGCTGCGCGCGGACGTCGTGACCGCCAAGGAGGCGCTGTCGTCGGACACGGTCACCACCGTGGCCGCGACGCCGGACGCAGAGCTGCGCCTCACGCGCGAGGAACTGGACGAACTGGTCCGCCCCGGGGTGCAGGAGTCGGTGCATGCACTCGCCGCCCACATCGGGGCGGCGGGTCTGCCGGTCGACGGCATCGACGCCGTCGTCCTGGTCGGCGGATCGGTCCGCGTGCCGCTCGTGGGCGAGTGCCTGTCCGCGGAGCTCGGACGGCCGCTGGTCGTCGACGCCGAACCGGAGCTCACCGTTGCCCGGGGCGCGGCCCGGCTGGCGCTGGAGCTCGCCGCCGGCATGACGGTCCCGGGGCCTGCGGTAGCCGGGGAAGCGGCGGCGGGGGAAGCGGCGGCCGGGGAAGCGGCGGCCGAGGAAGCGGCGGCCGAGGAAGCGGCGGCCGGAGAGGCGGCGGCCGCCCCGGACGCCCGGGGCGATGCAGCCCCCGCACCTCTGGTCGCGCCCCCCACCGGGCGACGAGAGGCCCCACCCCGGCTCGTCGCGCGGCCCCCCACCGCCGCCCGGACCCGGCCGTCCGGGCGCCCGGCCGGCCGCTCGGGGCCGCGGCGCGGGGCCCGGGTGCTGGTCGTCGCCGGCCTGATCCTCGGCCTCGTGCTCGTGGTGCCCACGCTCTCGGCCACGCTGCTCCCCGGCGCCGAACCCGTCGCCGGCACTCCGGTGGCCGAGGCCCAGGACGACACCGCCCGCGAGGGAGCACCCGGTCCCCGCGCACTCCCGGACGTCGAGGGCGCCCCGCGCACGGCCACGGACGTCGAGGTGCGCGAGGCCGCGGGCCGGCGGGTGACCGACCCGGACCGGGCGGCCCGGCGGTCGAGCTCCCCCGTCGCCCGAGTGGCCGCCACCGCACGCGCGGCCGCGCAGCGGGTGACCGGGGCGCCGGCGGCGCCCACGTCAGCCGGGTCGCCCGCTGCCCCGAGCAGCGCCGGCGTGAGCGCGGCGGCCCCTTCCGCAGCTACCCCGTCCACCGCCGCGTCCTCGGCGGCGCCCTCCTCACCGGCCGGCGTGGGGGTCGCGCCGACGTCCGAGGCCCCCCGCACGAGCGCCTCGCCCGCGGGGACCCAGGCACCCCAGCAGTCGGCCGGCCCGGCGCCGACCTCCTCCCCGCCGTCTCCGACGACGACCGGGCCCCCGGCTCCGACGACTCCCCCGCCACCCGCGGCCGGGACGCCGGCGGCCGACCCGACACCGACCACCCCCGCGCCGACCTCCCCGTCGCAACCGACCGCGAGCGAGCCCCCGCCGGCGAGCCCGGAGCCGCCGCCCCCGAGCCCGGAGCCGCCGCCGCCGAGCGAGGAGGTCCCCGCGGCGGCCACGGAGACGCCGGCCGAGACCACCGCAGCCCCGGTGGCGTCGTGATCACGAAGCTGCACACCGACCACGTCGTCGTCGAGGGCCCGGGGGGCACGGGGAAGACAGCGCTGCTCGCCGAGGTCGCCGACGGCTACCGCGCAGCCGGTCTCACCGTCGTCGGCCCCTCGGGCGAGGACCAGCCGAACGTCGCCGCGGGTCGCGTCGCGGTCGTCCTGGACGACGCGCAGTGGCTGTCGGACGAGGTGATCGGCCTGGTGCACCGGCTGGTCGCCGACGGCGGCTGCCGGGTGGCGCTGGCGTGCCGGCCCTGGCCGCGCCCGGCCGCCCTGACCCGCCTCCTCCATGCCCTCGGCAGCGAGCGCCGGGTCGTCGTCCTGGGGCACGCCGACCGCGGAACGGTCCAGGAGTGGGCCCGGGAGGAGCTCGGGGGCGCGCTCCCGCCCGGGCTGCTCGACGCGCTGGTCCAGCTCACCGGCGGGCTGCCGGTCCTGGTCCGGCCGCTGCTCCGGTCGCTGGCCTCCGCGCGCCCCGGCTCACCGGGCGACCCGCGTGCGAGCGGCCGCCTCGTCGTCCCCGAGGAGGTCCTGGACGTGGCGCGCACCCTGGTGTTCGCGCTGGACGAGGACACGCGATCCCTGCTGCACGTCGTGGCGGCCGGCGCGCCGCTGGAGACCGAGGTGCTCGCCGACCTGGTGGCCGTGCCGCCCGTCAGGGTCACCCACCTGCTCGGCACGGCGCGGGCGAGCGGGCTGCTGCTCGGCAACGGCGCACTCGTGCCCCTCGCGGCCCGCGTCCTGGATGGCCTGGCCGCCCCGGAGCTCACCCGGGACACCCGGCGCAGGCTGCTCGGCCTGCTCGTGGATCGCGGGGACCAGCCGCTGGACCTGGCGCGGCTCCTGGCCGCCGACCGGGTGCGCGATCCGCGGGCGGTGCGGCTGCTCGAACGGCAGGCCGACGTGGCGCTCCGGTCCGATCCGGCGGCGGCACGGGAGCTGCTCGACGCCGCAGTCGCCTGCGGCGCTCCCGCCCTCGTGGTGGCGGGCCGGCGGGCGCTGGCGGCCGGCCTGGCCGGAGACTTCGACGACGCCCTCCGGTGGGCCGATACGGCGCTCTGCGACGACGCCGCGCCCGACCGGCCGCATGCGGCAGGCGTCGCCGCCACCGTGCTGGCCCACCGCGGCCTGCCCGGGCACAGCGCGGAGCTCTTCCGCATGGCCGGCCCCCAGCGGACCGGCGCCGTGGCCCTGGCGCTGCTCGGCACCGGAGCCGCGACCGAGGCGGCCGCCGCCCTCGACGCACGACCCGCGACACCTGCCGCGGAGGCGCCCACCCTGCTCGCGGGGTGCGAGGAGCTCATGGCCCGGGGCGTCCTGCAGTCACTGCGGTCGGGGGACGACGCCGGCGCCGACATCGCGGCCGCCCTGTCGACGCTGTCCCGCGCGGCCGCCCTGCTCGAGCCGGTCGGCCGGAGCGCGCTGCTGCAGGAGACGCCGTCGGCCCTCGCCGCGCTGGTGGCGCTGCACTGCGGAGAGCTGGGCGTGGCGGAGTCCGTGCTGGAGCGGGCCGTCGCGGCCGACGCCGGCGGCGCCTCCAGCCGCGCCCGGCACCTGCTGCTGCTGGCCTGGGCGGAGATGCTGCGGGGGCGGCTGAACCGCTCGCGGGAGTACATCCTCCGGGCGCAGGACCCCGAGCACCGGCTGGAGCCCCGCGACGACCTGTACCTGCAGACCCTCGACGTCGGCCTGGCCCGCCGCAGCGGCGACGCACCGGGCCTGGCGGCAGCGTGGATCCGCTCCCGCGAGGCCCTGCTGCGCTATCCGATCGACCTGTTCAGCCTGCTGCCGCTGGGCGAGCTCATGGTCGCCGGGGCCCGGCTCGGGGAGAGCGACCGGATCGCGCCGAACGTGGCCGATGCCCAGCTGCTCCTCGACCGGCTGGGATCGCCGGCGCTGTGGGCCACCCCGTTGCACTGGAGCGGTGCACAGGCGGCCATCCTGCTCGACGACCCCGCGCAGCTGCGCCCGCACGCCGCCGCGCTCGTGGCGGCCGCCCGGACGAGCCCCTACGCCGCGAACCTGGCGCGCGCCGGACGGTGCTGGCTGCAGGTGCTCACCGGCGCGATCGATGCCGGGACCGTGGAGTCGACCGCGCAGGACCTGGCCGCCGTGGGGCTCGCCTGGGACGGGTCACGCCTGGCCGGGCAGGCGGCAGCACGCACCCGCGACCCGCGGGCCCGCACGGCGCTGCTGGCGTGTGCCCGGTCGCTCGCCGAGGCCCACGACCTCGAGACGGGCCCGGCCGCCACGACGGGCCCGGGTTCCCCGCCTGCCCCGGCCGGGCGGCTGAGCGAGCGGGAAAAGGAGGTGGCCCGGCTGGTGGTGGCCGGCCAGACCTATCGCGAGATCGGGAGCCAGCTGTTCATCTCGGCGAAGACGGTCGAGCACCACGTCTCCCGCATCCGGCAGCGGCTGGGCGCGAGCAACCGATCCGACCTGCTGGCGCGTCTCCGGTTCGAGATCGCGCAGGGCGGCTGACCTCCGGAATCAGCGGGTGAGCGCCGCGCAGTCCGGGCAGACGTCGTCGCCGGCGCGCGGCCACGGGGCATCGGGGACGACCCGGGCCAGCGAGCCGCAGACGGTCAGCTCGCAGGCGCCGTCGATCTCGGCCGGCGGACGGTGCAGCTCCACCGCGTGCCACAGCGCGGCGGTCAGGCCGTGGGCGCGGCTCTGCGCCGGGGCGTGCACGGTCGTCTGCAGCATCATGAGGACCACGTCGGCACGGCGGACGGCCCGCCTGATGGACCCGGACGGGAATTCCCCCGGACGAGCGAGACCCCTCCCCGGGAGCGGCGCGGGAGCTGCCGGTGCAGGATGCCGTCATGGAGCTGACCAAGCACGGCCATGCGTGCGTCGTCCTCACCGATGGTGGACGCCGGCTGGTGATCGATCCGGGGGCCTTCACCGACGCGGCCGCGCTGGAGGGGGCCTCCGCCGTGCTCGTCACCCACGAGCACCCCGACCACTTCGTGGCCGACCGGCTGCTGGCGGCCCTCGACGCCGATCCGGCGCTGGAGATCTGGACGAACCGGTCGGTGGCCGGGCAGCTGGACGCACCGGCCGGGCGGGTGCACGTCGTGGGCCACGGCGACAGCGTCGCGGCGGCGGGCTTCGAGGTGCAGGTGCACGGCGAGCTGCACGCCGAGATCCACCCGGACATCCCGCGCATCGGCAACATCGGGTTCCTGGTGAACGGGTCGGTGTTCCACCCGGGGGACGCCTTCACCGTGCCCGACCAGCCGGTGGCGACGCTGCTGCTGCCCCTGCACGCCCCGTGGTCCAGGACGGCGGAGGTGATCGACTACGTGCGGGCCGTGGACGCCGACCAGGCGTACGCCGTCCACGACGGGTTGCTCAACGACACCGGGCTGGGCGTCGTCTCCGGCCTGCTCGGGGAGCGCGGCCCGGGCACGCCCACGCCCATGGCGCGGCTGGCCCCGGGGGACACGGTCGAGCTCTGAGCCCGACCGCGTCCCCCCGTGCGGAGCGTCAGCGGACGGCGCCGCGCTTCGACCGGCCGGCGATGCCCTCGGCGACACCGATCAGCAGCACGGCGGCGATCACCGCGAGGACGAAGCCGATGACGTTCAGCTCCCAGATGTCCCCGGTACCGAAGAACTGTGCGATGAGGCCACCGATGAGCGAGCCGACGAGACCCAGCGCGAGGGTCGCCAGGATCCCGAGGTTCTGCTTGCCCGGCACGATCAGCCGAGCCAGGGCGCCGATGATGAGTCCGGCGACGAGAAAGCCGATCACTGTGTGTCTCCTTCATTCGACCGGCGCCCGCTGTTCCTGACACGTCGTCAGGGGCAGGGCACCGATGCACGCCGGTGGTCACTACCCAGCTGAGCCCGGGCAAAGCGGTGATCCCCCGAACGGGGTGGCGACGCGCCGTTCAGCCGCGCAGCAGGGCGATGTGCGCGGGCACCTCGTCCAGCTCGGACTCGACCGTCCGCTCGACCATCGGTCGGACCGCCCGGCGGTGCAGCCGCCGGGCCAGCCGGCCCGCACCGCGCGCCTCGTGGGTGACGGTCAGGGTCACGCTCGTGCCGCCCGCCGGGGCGTCCGCCAGCTCGATCCGCGTCGTCCAGGTCTCCGGGGTCAGTTCCACCTGCGTCACGACGACCCGGCCGGGCGTCCATTCGAGGATGCGGCCCTGCGGGGCCCCTGCGGGCGGCTCCCCCTCCAGCCGTCCCGGCACCGCCACGAACGTCGTGCGCCGGCCGGACCCCGTGACGACGTAGGAGACGTCGCAGACCGGGCAGTAGGGCGCGAGCACCGCCAGGGCGCGCCACACGTCGGCACGTTGCTCCGGGACGACGCGGGTGCCGGTCGCCGAGTTCACGGCGCCGAACGTACCCGGGTGAGGAGGACCGGCCGGAGCGGCGACTGGCCGAACACGCCCGCCTGGCGCACCATCTCGGCGTGGCAGACACGTCCGGCTGGCGGTACCGGCGATGGGAGATGACGCACCGGCGGATCCTGACGATCGCCCTCGCCCTCTTCGAGGACTTCGGGTTCGAGCAGGTGAGCGTGGGCCGGATCGCGCAGCGCGCCGAGGTCTCGGTGCCGACGTTCTACGCGCACTACCCGAGCAAGGAACACCTGATCATGGCGTTGCCGACGACCGACCAGGTCGACGCGCTGCTCGCCAGCCAGCCGGAGGACCTGCCCACGGGCGAGCGCCTCCGCCGGGCCCTGCCTCTGTTCCTGGCCCACATGCCGCCCGACGCAGCGGACGAGATGTGGGCCCGCTGGCGCATCATCGCCGCCACCCCGGGGCTGCGCACCCGGGCCGCCGAGTTCGAGCGCGAGACCGCCGGGATGATCCTGCAGAGCCTGTCCCGGTCCTCCGGCCGGCCACCGAGCGCCACGGACGTCGTCCAGGCGGGCTCGGTACTGGTCGCCTACACCACGGCGCTGCTCGCCTGGGCGGACAGCGATGGCGAGCGGAAGCTCGAGGAGACGCTCGACGAGGCCTTCCGCGCCCTGTCCTCCTGACCGGTCATCCAACGGGCCAGGAGCTCCACGACCGCGGTCAGCCCCCGAGCCGCCCGGCCAGGCCGGGCCACCGTTCGGCGAGGGCGCGCTCGGCGTCCTGCGCGCGCGCCTCGGCACGGCCGAGCAGCAGCCCGTAGGTGAAGGCCGACTCCCCCGCCGCGTCCGCACGCACGGCGAGCTGCCGGCAGCGCTCCCCCACCACCACCAGGTCCTGCAGGGTGCCCAGGAGCCGTTGCGTGCGCTTGGCCGCCCGGGCCACCTCCCGCGCCGGCTCGCCCACGACCGGTGCGACGACCTCGGCGGTGGTCCGCGCCCTCCGGGCCACCCGGCGCACCGCGTGCAGCGCCTCGGTGCGCTCCGTGCCGGACAGCGCCCCGGCGGCCGCGGCCGCGCGGCGCACGCGCCGTGCTTCCCGGTGCAGGACATCGGTCAGCACCGCGCGCGCCGGCCGTTCGGCCTTCCCGGTCAGCGGAGGGTCGGCGAGCAGGGCGTGCAGCGCGTCGAGCAGCTCCAGATGCCGTCGCTCGGCGACGAGTGCCGCGGCGCGCGTGCGGCCCCGCTCCGCTGCCGCCACCTCCTCCGACTGCAGGCGGGCGGCCACCGGTCCCAGGACGAGCTCTCCCGGCAGCCCGGCCACGGCCGCGCGCAGCCCGGCCAGCGCGACCTGGTCGTCCCTCGCCCCGGACAGCCGACCGGCCAGCCAGGCGAGCTCCTCGCGAAGGGGGTCGGTCGCGGCCCGGTCCAGGACCGGCCGGAAGGCGGCCAGCAGCCCGCGCAGGTGGCGGCAGGCGATCCGCATCCGGCGCAGGCCGTCCTCCGCGCCCGTGCGCAGCCCGACGTCGGCGAGCTGCAGGTCGGCGACCTCCCGCCCGAGGGCGGCCAGCACCACCTGCCCGGCCGACGGGCCCTCCGCGCGTCGCTTGCCGCCCTTCTTCCTGCGCGCCGCGGGCGGCGCCTCCGGCTCGAGCCCGAGGGCCCGCGCCAGCTTGGACGCCCGGGCCGTGTGCTCGGCACCCGCAGCGACCAGCTGCTGCCCCACCCGTGCCAGGAGGGCCCGGTCCCCCTCGAGGAGCTCGACCTCGACCTCCCGCCAGCTGCGGACCTCCGCGGCGCCGTCCGGTCCGGACAGCCGGGTGGCGCTCACCGCGTCGTCCGCGACCTCGGCGAGCGGGCGGCCGTCGGCGTCGCGCAGCACGGTGACCACCCGATGGGTGCGCAGCCGGACCACCGGCACCGGCGCCTGCCCGCGCAGCACGCCCGTGACCGGGGCGACGACGACCTTCGGCGGCCGCCGGACCGCGCGCCCCAGCGGCTGGTGCAGCTCCCGTCGGGCGTCGCCGGCCGCCGGCAGCTTGACGTGCCACCCGTCGTCGGGGCCGCCGGTGCGCCGCCGCAGGGTGATCCGTGCCCGGGCCAGCCGCAGGTCGGCGGTGTCGAAGTACTGCGCCTCGAGGTCGTGCGTGACCGGGGCGTCGACCGACACCACCCCGTCCACCCCGGCGAGCTCGGGCAGCGCATAGGACGGCGGGACGTCGAACTTCGTCTCGATCTCGAGGTGGTCGGCGGGCACCGGGGAACCGTACGGCGGGGCGCGCCCGGGGGGGTCGGCCACGGTCCCGGCCGCCCGTCGCCATGTTCACGAAGCACTCGCGATGGGCACGCCCCGAGGAGCTGGTGCCACGCACGGAGGCGCCGCGCACTCGGAGGAGTCGGACCATGGTCAGCGAACGAGATGTGGCAGCGGCGATCGGCAGCACCGCCTACGGCAGCGACGGCGAGACCGTCGGCACGGTCGAGACCTTCTACACCGACGACCGCACCGGTGCCACGACGTGGGTGTCGATCTCCAGCGGTCTGCTCGGCAGGAAGCAGGTGATCGCCCCCGCCGACGACGCCACGTTCCTCGACGGCCGGCTGCAGCTCACGGTGCCCGCCGACGCGGTCTCCGGCGCACCCCGGATGGGTGGGGAGCACCTCTCGCCCGCGGAGGAGGACGACCTGCGCCGCCACTACGCGCGCGGCGTGACCCCCGGGGGCGACGACGCCGAACTGCTCTCCGGCGCCGCCGACCCGGCCCCGGTCGACAGCACCGCCGGGCGCCACGAGACCCCGCGCCACGGCGCCCCGGTCGACGACACCGGGCGCGCGGCCGCGGCGGGCGCCGGCGACGGCAGCATGGTCCGCAGCGAGGAGCAGCTGCGGGTGGCCACCGAGCGCGTCGTGGACCGCCGCATGCGGGTCGTCAAGTACGTGGTCACCGAGGAGGTCCAGGTGACCGTGCCGGTCCGGCGCGAGGAGATCCGCATCGAGGAGGTCCCCCTGGACGCCTCCGACACCGACGGCGGGCTCGTGACCGAGGGCGACACCCTGCACGACGGGTCCGCGGCGGGATCCCTCCCCGGCCGGCTGCCCGAGGAGATCGTGCTGCACGCCGAGCGGCCGGTGGTGACCGTCGAGGTGGTGCCGGTCGAGCGGGTGCGCCTGCGCACGGAGGTCGTGGCCGGGGAGACCTCGGTGACCGAGACGGTCGAGCGCGAGCAGGTCACCGTCGACCACGTACCGGCGCGCCCCGAACGCTGAGGGTCAGCCGCGCCGGTCGGCCAGGAACCTGAACCGGTCGCGGGTGGCCGCCACCTCCGCGGCGTCGACATCGGCCAGGACCAGCGTCTCGGCAGCCGCGGCGGTGGCCAGCAGTTCACCGGTCGGGCTCACGATCCGGCTGTCGCCGGCGTGACCGGTGCCGTCGCCGGCGGTCCCGACGCGGTTGCAGCCGACGACGTACGCCTGGTTCTCGATGGCCCGGGCCTGCAGCAGCGCCGTCCAGTGCAGCCGCCGGGCCGCGGGCCAGTTGGCGGTGACCAGGTAGACGTCGGTCTCGGGGGCCGCCCGCCAGAACACGTCGGCGAAGCGGAGGTCATAGCAGACGAACGGGGTGATCCGCAGCCCGGCGACGGTCACCGTGACCGGCCCGTCGCCGGCCCGGAAGCGCTCGTGCTCGCCGCCGTGGGTGAACGGGTGCAGCTTGCGGTAGCGGTGCACCGTGCCGTCCGGCCCGGCCAGGACGAAGGAGTTGTAGGGGAGCGGGCCGTCGCCGGCGATCTCCGGGCAGCTGCCGGCCACCCAGACGCCGTGCTCGGCCGCCTGCTCGCCGAGGAAGCGCGACGACGGCCCGCCCTCGGGTTCCCCGATGCCCGGCGTCATCGAGAAGCCGGTGGAGAACGTCTCGCTCAGCAGCACGAGGTCCGCCCCGGCGGCCGCTGCCCGGGCGACCTGTGGCGCCAGCCGGGCGAAGTTCGCCGCCCGGTCCTCCCAGACGATGTCGTGCTGCACCGCCGCGATCCTCATGGTCGATCCTCCCCCACCCCGTCCGCGCCCCTTCCCGCCCGACCCGTGCCCACCAGTCGCCGGACGGCCTCGCCCAGCACGTCGTCGCTCTTGCAGAACGCGAAGCGGACCAGGTGCCGGCCCAGGTGCGCGTGCTGCGGTGTGTAGAAGACGCCCGACGGCACGGCCACGACGCCGGCCCGCCCGGGCAGCGCCCGGCAGAAGGCCAGGCCGTCGCCGTCGGGCCGCACCGGGCGCACGTCGACCGTGGCGAAGTAGGTGGCCTCCGGGTTGATCACCGGCAGGCCGGCGTCCCGCAGGCCGCGCACCAGCACGTCACGCCGGCCCTGCAGGTCGCGGGCGATCCCGGCGAACCACGCGTCGGGCAGCCGCAGGCCGGCGGCGACGGCGGGCTGGAAGGGCCCGGCGTTGACGTAGGTCAGGAACTGCTTGGCGGTGCGGACGGCGGCGATCAGCGGCGCGGGACCGCAGATCCAGCCGACCTTCCAGCCGGTGACGTTGAACGTCTTGCCGGCGCTGCTCACCACGAGGGTGCGCTCGCGCAGGCCCGGGACCGTGGCCGGCGAGACGTGCGCGGCGCCGTCGAACACGAGGTGCTCGTACACCTCGTCGGTCACCACCAGCAGGTCGTGCGCCACCGCCAGCTCCCCCAGGACGGCCAGCTCCTCCGCGGTGAGCACCGTGCCGGTGGGGTTGTGCGGGGTGTTGAGCAGCAGCAGCCGGGTGCGCGGCGTCACCGCCGCCCGCAGCGCGGCCGGGTCGAACGTCCACCGGCCGGCGCCGTCGCCCGGCGGGTGCAGCGGTACCGGGCGGACCACGCCACCGGCCATCACGATCGACGCCGAGTAGCTGTCGTAGACCGGCTCCAGGAGCACCACCTCGTCGCCGGGCTCGAGCAGCGACAGCATCACGGCCGCCAGCGCCTCGGTCGCGCCGGCGGTGACCAGCACCTCGGTGTCCGGGTCGTACACGAGCCCGGAGAACCGCTGCTGGTGCTCGGCGACGGCGGCGCGCAGCTCGGGGATCCCCGGCCCGGGCGGGTACTGGTCGGCGGCGGTGCCGATGGCGGCCCGGGCGACGTCGAGCACCTCCGGCGGGCCGGGGTAGTCGGGGAAGCCCTGGCCGAGGTTGATCGAACCGGTCGCGACCGCCAGCGCGCTCATCTCCGCGAAGACCGTCGTCCCGAAGCCCTGCAGGCGGGCGGCCAGCTGAGGTTCCCAGGTCATGCGACCGCCTCGAACCGCACCGTCCGCGCGGCGACGTCGGCCTCGGTCAGCCGCACCTCGATGCGCGTGCCGGGCTCGAGCCCCCGGCCGGAGCACCGGGCGCGGACGGCCAGCACGTCCAGCACGATCGTCGCCGACTCGGCTCCGGCATCGACGACGACAGCCCGGAAGGTGCGGCCCTCGGTGCCCCGCAGCAGCCACGCCTCCATCGCGTCCAGCACCGCGCGCTCGACCTCACGGGTGCGCCGGTCCGAGGCCGCCATGAGAGCCGGGAGCTCGGGCAGCACGGCCCGCAGCTCCGGCGACGGCTCCTGCCCCGCGGCGAGCGCCAGGCAGACCTCGGTGCCGAACCGGTCGACCAGCCGCCGCAGCGGGGCGGTGACGTGCGCGTACGGCACGCCGACCCCGCCGTGGCCGGGCTGCTCGGGCGGTGCGCCGTCGAACGCCGTGTAGGCCGCCCCCCGGAGCAGGGCGACCGCCTCCTCGAGGAAGGCCACGTGCCCGGGACGCGCGGGATCGAGGCGCCTGATGACGTCCCCCGGCGCGGTGTCGGCCGGCCAGTCCACGCCCAGGGGCGGCGCCAGCAGGCGCAGCCGCGCGACGTCGTCGGGTCGCGCGGGCGGCAGGGTCCGCAGCAGGCCGACCCCGCCGTCCAGCATGAGCGTGGCCGCGCACCGCCCGGTGAGCAGTGAGATCTCGGCGTTCCAGCCCTCGACCGGCAGGTCGCCGCGGAAGGCGAGCGTCCAGCCCCCGGCCGGCGATGCGGTCACCTCCTGATCGGGTGTGCCGAGTTCGATCGCGCCCCGCTCGGCGGCCCGCCGCAGCAGCAGCTCACCGAGGGCCGGGAGGACGGCGAGGGGCTCCGGGAGCGTCCCGGCGTCGGCCTGCACCTGGACGGCCGGGTAGTCCAGCTGCGCCCGGCTGCGGACCCGGGCCCGGCGCAGGTCGACGCGCACCGGCTCGCCGTCGGCGTCCAGGTCGATCGTCCACAGCGCGGCCGCCCGGAGCTCGCCGGGCAGCAGGCTGGCCGCCCCCTCGCTCAGCACCGCTGGGTGCAGCGGGGTCCGGTGGTCGGGGCTGTACAAGGTCTGCCCGCGGCGCCGGGCCTCCTCGTCCAGCGGTCCGCCCAGGTCGACGACGGCGCCCACGTCGGCGATCGCGTAGCTGACCCGGTAGCCGTCGCCCCGCCGGGCGAGGTGCACAGCCTGGTCCAGGTCCCGGCTGCCGACCGGGTCGAGGGTAACCAGCGGGACGTCGGTGGCGTCCAGCTCCGGCAGCCGCGGCTGCGCCGCCCGGCGGCCGGCCTCCGCCAGCACCGCGGGCGGGAACTCCGCCGGCACCTCGAACTCGGCGCGGATCGCCGCGAAGTCCGGCCCCTCCGGCGCCGCGGCCAGCCAGCGGGGGACGCGCAGCGGGGCGGAGACCATGCCGTCAGCCTCGCAGAGCCACGGGCGGCCCGCGGTTCCACGTGGAACCAGGTCAGCGGATGCGGACGTCCCCGAAGCCCGCGACGGAGACGACGTCGCCGGAGTGCAGCTGGCGGCCGCGCCGGTCCTCGGGCTCGCCGTTGACGCGGATGTCGGTGGTGGCCAGGACGTCCTTCACCTGGGCGCCGGTGGGCACGGCGTCGACGAGCTTGAGCAGCTGGCCCAGCCGGATGGTGTCCTCCCCGGGCCGCAGGTCGACGGTGCGCATGCCGCTCAGTCTGCCGCCGGCGCCAGGACGTCGCCGACCCGCACCGTCCCGGGGTCCAGGACGGCGGCCCGCACGGCCAGCAGACCGTCCCGCTCGCGGTGGATCGTCTTGAGCACCGACGTGTCGCGGGCGATGCCACCCGGCTGCGGGCGCGTAGTCATGACGCAGCGGAAGATCGGCGCACCGAACCCCAGCCGGGCGTCCCCGAGGTAGGTCTCCCGACCGCGCAGCGCGTCCTCGCCCTCGCCGTCGAGGACCACGTTGGCGCGGAAGCGGCGCCGGTCCCAGGTGCCGAGCGTGCCGGTCGAGACCAGCGAGAGCCGGATGCGGGGGCTGTCGTGGAACGGGCCGGTGGCGCCCTGCCACTGCTGCCACTCGGTGGGCCCGTCGGGTTCCTCGTCACCCGGGTCCTCGTAGGTCGGCTCGGTGCCGGTGTTGTCCGTCGCGGCCCGCAGCTCCACCCGCCGGCCGAGCCAGTCGGAGAGGACGTCGTCGTCGTCGGTGACCGTGCCGTCGGGCAGCACGACCTCGACACCGCCGTCGGTCCGGACGCGGGCCGCCCCGAAGAGCAGGTCGGGCACCCGGCGGGCGGTGAGCCCCATCCCGGTGTCCCGGTCGAACAGCGCCCAGCCGCGGTCCCGCGGGATGCCGAGGGGCCCCACCCAGGCCTCGGTCAGCAGCTCACCCTGCAGCGACTTGACCGGGTACCGCCACAGCTCCAGGACGCGCATCTCAGCTCTCCGGGGTCCAGGACAGCGTCCAGCTGCCGGTCCAGGTCTCCCCGGGCTCGAGGACGACGAGGTCCACGCCGTCGGCCAGCGCGTTCGCCGGGCAGCTCATCGGCTCGACCGCGAGGCTGCGCCGCCGCTGGCCCTCCGGGAGGGTGTCGCCGGTGTAGACCTGCAGCCAGGGCCACGCCTCGTCGACGGCGAGCTCCAGCGACCCCGCTGCGCCGGCCAGCCGGACCCGCGCCCATCCCCCGTCGTCCCGGACGAGATCGGTGAGCGCGGTGTCGAAGGCGCGATCGCCGATCCGGCCGACGGCGCCGTCGAAGGGACGCCGCCCACCGCTGGGCAGGCCGCCGTCGAGCAGCAGCTCGGTCCGGGCCGGCAGCTGCAGCTCGGCGTCGGCGATGCCGCCGTCCCCGGTCGCACCGACCGAGAGGTACGGGTGGAACCCGGCGCCCAGCGGCGCGCGCCGCTCCCCGTCGTTGCGCACCCGCATCGTCGTGGTCAGGCCGTCGGCGGTCAGCGCGTGGTCGACGGCGGCGGCCAACCGGAACGGATACCCCGGTCGCGGCAGCAGCGTCGTCCCCACGGTGGCGGTGCCGTCGGTGGACGCCAGCACCGACCACGGCTGCCAGGACACCAGGCCGTGGGCGGCGTTCGGCGCCGCGGGCGAGGCGACCTCCAGCTGGAGCTGCTCGCCCTCCCACGTCCACCGGCCGTCGCGCAGGCGGTTGGGCCAGGGCAGCAGGACCCCGCCGCGCCGGCCGGGCAACGTGCCGCCGGCCGGATAGCCGTCGAGCACCTCCCAGCCGCCGACGGCCAGCCGGCGCAGCGCTCCGCCGCGGAGGTCGATGGCGAGCTCGGCGGCGCCGGCGGTCAGCCGCACCTCGCGCGGTCCGGACGGCCAGATGTCGGGCATGGGCGTCAGCTCACCACATCCGCCGGGGCCGGGCGTCGTGATGATCCGGCGGCGAGGGGTGGAGTCGTCACACCCCTGGACGCCCGGAGGACCGGACCCGGTGCACGCCCGCGGCAAAACAGAATCCAGTTCGGGGATAGTGGTCCGCATCGCCCCGCCGTCCAGCCGCCCTGTGAGAGTCTTCCGGGCACTGTGGCGCGGAGCACACCCGGACGAGGAGAACGCGGAATGACGACCTCCACCCGTGGGCCGGTGCGCCCGGACGGCACGCCGATCGACAAGGAGGCGGTGCGCCGCAAGTACCTCGAGGAGCGCGACAAGCGCCTGCGCGCCGACGGCAACGAGCAGTACCTGCGGCTGACCGGCGAGCTGGCCGGCTACCTCACCGACCCGTACACCCCACGGGTCGAGCGCGAGCCGAAGACCGACCACGTCACCGTCGCCTTCATCGGGGGCGGCTTCGCGGGCCTGGTCACCGGCGCCCGCCTCAAGGAGGCGGGCATCGCGGACGTGCGCATCGTCGAGAAGGGCGGCGACTTCGGCGGCACGTGGTACTGGAACCGCTACCCCGGTGCCCAGTGCGACACGGCGTCGATGATCTACATGCCGCTCCTCGAGGAGACCGGCCACATGCCGACCGAGAAGTACGCGCACGCGCCGGAGATCCTCGAGCACTGCCAGCGCATCGGGAAGCACTTCGGTCTCTACGACGACGCGCTGTTCCACACCGAGGTGCGCGACATCAGCTGGGACGAGGCGGGGTCGCGCTGGCTGGTGCGCACCGACCGCGGCGACGCCTTCACCGCGACGTTCCTCGCCATGGGCACCGGCCCCCTGCACGTGCCCAAGCTGCCCGGCATCCCGGGGATCACCGACTTCACCGGCCACAGCTTCCACACCAGCCGGTGGGACTACGCCTACACCGGCGGCGACCCGTCGGGCGCCCCGCTGGACGAGCTGGCCGACAAGCGGGTCGCCCTCATCGGCACCGGCGCCACCTCCGTGCAGGCCGTGCCGCACCTGGCCGGCGCCTGCGCCGAGCTCTACGTCTTCCAGCGCACGCCGTCGTCGGTCGACGTCCGCGCCAACGCGCCGCTGGACCCCGAGTGGTTCGCCTCCATCGCCACCCCGGGCTGGCAGCGACGCTGGCTGGAGAACTTCACCGCCACCCAGACCGGTGCCGGGGACGGCGAGGACCTGGTCATGGACGGCTGGACCGACCTGGCCCGCCGGATGCGCGAGCGCGTGCTGTCGCTGCCGCCGGAGCAGCAGACCCTCGCCGGCATGCAGGCGGCGATGGAGGACGCGGACGTCGAGAAGATGGAGGAGATCCGCGCACGGGTCGACGCCGTCGTCGCCGATCCGGCGACCGCCGAGGGGCTCAAGGCCTGGTACCGGCAGCTGTGCAAGCGGCCCTGTTTCCACGACGAGTACCTCGACGCCTACAACCGGCCCGGCACGCACCTGGTGCACACCGACGGCAAGGGCGTCGAGCGGATCACCGAGAAGGGCGTCGTCGCCAACGGCCACGAGTACGAGGTCGACTGCATCATCTACGCCTCGGGCTTCGAGGTGGGCACCGACTACACGCGCCGGGCCGGCTACGACGTGACCGGCCGGGACGGCGTGATGCTGTCCGAGCGCTGGGCCGACGGCATGCGCACGCTGCACGGCACCCACGTGCACGGCTTCCCGAACCTGTTCGTGGTCCAGCCCACCCAGGGCGCCAACCTGATCAGCAACGTCCCGCACAACCTCACCGAGTCCGGCCGCACCATCGCCGCGATCGTGCGGCACGCCCTGGACACCGGGGCCGCCGAGGTGGAGGTCACCGCCGAGGCCGAGCAGGCGTGGGTCGACCTGCTGCTCACCCACCCCGGCAGGGGGGTGATCGGCTCCCCGGACTGCACCCCCGGCTACTACAACAACGAGGGCCAGGACGCCGGCCTGCGCGCGAAGCTCAACGTCGGGTACCCAGCCGGTGCCGCCGCGTACTTCAGCTACCTGGACGGCTGGCGCTCGTCCGGCGAGTTCGAGGGGCTGATGTTCCGGTGACCGCGCTCGAGGACCTCGTCCGCAACATCGACGTCGCCGACCCCTACCCGGTGTGGCAGTCGCTGCTCGAGCGCGGCCCGATCGTCGCGCCCGACGGCTCCTTCGCGCTGCTCACCGCGCACCAGCACTGCGACGCGGTGCTCCGGTCACCCCTGGCCAGCTCCGACCGGACCACCTCGACCCAGTGGCAGGAGGTCGCCGCGACGCTGCCCCCGGAGGAGCTCGCGCGGATGGACCGGCAGCGCAGTTTCCTGTTCCTCGACCCGCCGGACCACACCCGGCTGCGCCGGCTGGTCAGCAAGGCGTTCACCCCCCGGACGGTCAAGGAGCTGACGCCGTTCGTCGAGCAGCTGACCGAGGACCTGCTGGACGCAGCCGCGGCGCGGGGAGACCTCGAGGTCGTCGGCGACCTCGCCTACCCCCTGCCGGTCACCGTCATCAGCCGGATGCTCGGCGTGCCCGAGGAGGACCACGTCCGCTTCTCCGCCTGGTCGGACGTGCTGGCCAAGAGCCTGGACGACGGCGTCACGGCGGAGGACACCGAGGAGCAGCGGGCCCGCCGACGCGCCGCCGACGAGTTCCGCGGCTACTTCACCGAGCTGTGCGCGCGGCGCCGGGCCGAGCCGCGCGACGACCTGCTCAGCGCGCTGGTGCAGATCGAGCACGACGGCGACCGGCTCAGCACCGACGAGCTGCTGAGCACCGCCCAGCTGCTGCTGGTCGCCGGGCACGAGACGACGGTCAACCTCATCGCCAACGGCACGCTCGCCCTGCTCCGGGACGACCACCTGCGCGCCCGGGTGGCGACGGACGACGCGTGCGCGGCCGGGTTCGTCGAGGAGGTGCTGCGCCTCGATCCGCCGGTGCAGATGACCGGCCGGACCGCGCGCGAGGACCTCGCCGTTCCCGGCGGGACGGTGCGCGCCGGTGGCCGGGTGGTGCTGCTGATCGCCGCCGCCGGCAGGGACCCGGAGCAGCACCCCGACCCGCTGCGGCTGGACCCGACGCGGACCAGCCCGCATCTCGCCTTCGGCATCGGCGCCCACTACTGCCTGGGCGCACCGCTGGCCCGCCTCGAGGGCCGGGTGGCCCTGCAGGCCCTCGCCCGGCGCCTCGACGGCGCCCGGCTGGGCGAGCTGACCTACAAGCCCAACCGCATCCTGCGCGGGCCGGCGAGGCTCGAGGTGCTGCTCCCCTGACTCCGCAACTGGTCCCCTGACTCCGCGAGATCTGCACACTCGGGGCATTCGCGGCCCGGAAAGCCCCGAGTGTGCAGATCTCGTCAGGGAAGCGTGCGCTCGAAGAACAGCGAGTCCGCGGCGACCGGGTCGTCGGCGTAGGCCCCGAACGCCGCGATCGGCCGGTAGCCGACCGACCTGTAGAGCCCCGTCGCCGCGGTCTGCAGCGGCCCCGTCTCCAGCCGCAGCGTGGTCCAGCCCCGGCTCCGTGCGGCCTCCTCCAGCCGGGCCAGCACCGCCCGGCTGACCCCGCGCCGGCGCGCCGCCGGGACGACGTACATCCGCTTCACCTCGGCCGCGCCGTCGCCGAGGAACCGGAGGGCGCCGCAGCCCAGCGGCGTGCCGTCGTCCGCCACGGCCACCAGCACGACCGAGATGTCGGTGGCCGACGGCCTCCGCCCGGGTTCGGTGTCCCCGCCGTAGAGCGCGCGGAGCTCGCGCTGCTGGTCGTCGGTGAGCCGTTGGACGACGTCGTCGTCCCAGGCCGCCTCCTCGATGCGCACGCGGCCATCCTGCGCGACGCCGTCCCCGGGCTCCGGCGGTACCGTCCGCGGGGAAGCCTTCCCGAAGGAGAGTCGTGCCCGTCGACCGCGAACTGCCCACCGCCGAGGCCGAGGACCTGCTCGCCCTCACCCGCGAGATCGCGGACGCGGAGCTCGCCCCGAAGGCGGCGGCGTACGAGCGCGAGGAGCGCTTCCCGCGCGAGGTGTTCCGCCTGCTGGGCGACGCCGGCCTGATGGGCCTGCCGTTCGGCGAGGACGTCGGCGGCGGGGGCCAGCCCTACGAGGTCTACCTGCAGGTGGTCGAGGAGCTCGCCGCCCGCTGGGCCAGCGTGGCGCTGGGCGTCAGCGTGCACACGCTGTCCTGCTTCCCGATCGACCGGTTCGGCAGCGAGGCCCAGCGCCGCGACCTCCTCCCGGCCATGGTGGGCGGGCAGCTGCTGGGCGCCTACTGCCTGTCCGAGGCGCACGCCGGCTCCGACCCCGCCGCCATGCGGGCCGCCGCCCGGACCGACGGCGAGGGGTGGCGCGCCTCCGGCGAGAAGGCCTGGGTCACCCACGGCGGCCATGCCGACTTCTACTCGACGTTCCTGCGCACCCCGGACGACGGCGAGCGGGGCATCTCCTGCTTCCACCTCACCCCGGACCTGGCGGGGTTCGACGCGGCACCGCCCGAGCAGAAGATGGGCCTGACGGGCTCGACGACCGCCGCCATCCGGCTGGACGACGTCCCGGTGCCTCCTGACCGGCTCGTCGGCGAGCGCGGCCGCGGCATGGGTATCGCGCTCGCGGCGCTGGACTCCGGACGGCTGGGCATCAGCGCCGTCGCCGTCGGGCTCGCCCAGTCGGCGCTCGACCTCGCCGTCGGCTACGCGATGGAGCGGGAGGCGTTCGGCCGCCCGATCGCCCAGCACCAGGGCGTGTCCTTCCTGCTGGCGGACATGGCGGCCGCCGTGGAGTCCGCACGGGCCACCTACCTGGTCGCCGCCCGCCGCAAGGACGCCGGCAAGCCGTACTCGCGGCAGGCCAGCATCGCGAAGCTGGTGTCCACCGACGCGGCCATGCAGGTGACCACCGACGCCGTCCAGGTGCTGGGCGGGGCCGGCTACACCCGGGACCACCCGGCCGAGCGCTACATGCGCGAGGCCAAGGTCATGCAGATCTTCGAGGGTACGAACCAGATCCAGCGGATGGTCATCGGCCGGTCGCTCACCGCGGCGAGCGTGCCGCCGGCCGGCTGAGCCGGCGGGGTTCCACGTGGAACCCACCGATGGGTGGACGACGGCGGACGTCCACGGGCCGATACTGGGAGCCCCACCCCAGGAGTGCCCGATGCCCGAACCGCACCTGCGTGCCGCCGATGCCGACCGGACCGCCGTCGCCGGCGTGCTCGGCGAGCACATGGCCGCCGGCCGGCTCACCGTCGCCGAGTACGAGGAGCGGCTCACCCGCGCCTACGCCGCGAAGACCTACGGCGAGCTGGCCGAGCTGACCACCGACCTCCCGGGCGGCGCGCTGCCCGCGGTGGCGGGCGGGGCCACCACCCCTGGACGCACAACCCCTGGACGCACGGCCCCTGGACGAACGGACCGGTGGCGGGGGAACTGGTCGGAGGCGGACGCGTGGGCCTGGCGTTCCTGGGCGAGCACCGCGGCGATCGTGGTGTCCGTCTGGGCGATCACCTCCCTGGCGACCTGGCAGTTCCTCTACTTCTGGCCGATCTGGGTCATCGGCCCGTGGGGCGTGGTCCTGATCGTCCAGTCCTTCGGGCAGGACGACGAGGACGACGACGGGGACGACGACGAGGAACCGGGGCCGCGCCCGCTGCCCGGTCGCTGACGGGGCGGGGAGCCCGGCGTCCCCCGTGCGATGCTTCGCCGGCGGTCCGGGACGCACCGGGCGGCGAACCGTTTCCCACCCCGCTCCGGGAGGCCCGCGTGACCGGTGACATCGACCTCGGCACAGCGGAGCCCGGCCAGGTGTTGTGGGCTCCGTCCGCCGAGCGGCGGGAGAGCTCGCAGCTCACGGCCTTCGCGCGCCGGGTCGAGTCCCGGCACGGCGTGCAGGTGCCGGACCACGAGTCCCTGTGGCGCTGGTCGGTCGAGCACCTCGAGGACTTCTGGGCCGAGGTCTGGGAGTTCTTCGACATCGCGCCCGGGACGTCCTACGACACGGTGCTGGCCGACCGCAGCATGCCCGGCGCGGTCTGGTTCCCCGGCGCCCGGCTCAACTACGCCGAGCACGTCCTCCGGCGCGGCGAGGGCCGGGGCGGGGAGACCGCGCTGGTGGCGGTGGCCGAGGACGGCACCACGTCCGAGGTGACCTGGGACGAGCTGACGCAGCAGGTCGGCGCCGTGGCGACCGCGCTGCGGCGCATGGGCGTCCGCGAGGGCGAGCGGGTCGTCGGCTACCTGCCCAACGTGCCGCAGGCCGTCGTGGCCTTCCTCGCCGCGGCCAGCATCGGCGCGGTGTGGTCGGCCTGCGGCCCGGAGATCGGCCTGCAGAGCGCACTCGACCGGTTCGCCCAGCTGGAGCCGGTGCTGCTGATCGCCGTCGACGGCTACCGCTTCGGTGGCCGCACCCACGACCGCCGGGAGCTGGTGGCCGACCTGGCCGCCGCGCTGCCCACCCTCCGCGACGTCGTGCACGTCCCGGTGCCCGGCGTGGAGCAGGCCGGCACGGGGACGGCGTGGGCGGACCTGCTGGCCGAGCCGGGCGAGGCCGCGCCGGTCCAGCTGCCCTTCGACCACCCGCTGTGGGTCGTCTACTCCTCCGGCACGACCGGCCTGCCCAAGGGCCTGGTGCACGGCCACGGCGGGGTCCTGCTCATGGCGTCGGCGCAGCGGCTGATGAGCGATCCGCAGCCCGGCGACCGCGCCATGTCCTACACCTCCACCACCTGGATCATGTGGAACGGCATGGTCAGCGGCCTGCTGGGCGGTGGCACCGCCGTGCTGTACGACGGCAACCCGATGTACCCGTCGGTGGACCGGCTGTGGCAGCTGGCCGAAGATCACCGACTGACCGGCCTCGGGGTCAGCCCCGGCTACCTGCAGGCGTGCGAGAAGGCCGGCCTGCACCCCGCCCGGGACCACGACCTGTCCGCGCTCCGCAGCCTGGGGGTCACCGGCTCCCCGCTGCCGGCGACGTCGTACCGCTGGGTCTACGAGGAGCTGGGACCCGACTTCGTGCTGCGGGTGTTCAGCGGCGGCACGGACTTCGCCGCGACGCTGGTGGGCGGCTCGCCCTGGCTGCCGGTGCACCTGGGCGAGATGTCCGGCCGGCAGCTCGGCTGCCACGTCGAGTCCTGGGACGCCGAGGGCCGGCCGCTGGTCGACGAGGTCGGCGAGCTCGTCATCCTGTCGCCGATGCCGTCCATGCCGCTGCGGATCTGGGGTGACGACGACGGCACGCGGTACCACGACGCCTACTTCGACACCTATCCCGGCGTGTGGCGGCACGGCGACTGGCTGACCGTCACCAGTCGCGGCACCTGCGTCATCCACGGCCGGTCGGACTCCACGCTGAACCGGCACGGCGTGCGCATGGGCAGCTCGGACATCTACCAGGCGGTCGAGGCGCTGCCCGAGGTCGCCGAGGCGCTGGTGCTCGGGGTCGAGCAGCCCGACGGCGGCTACTGGCTCCCCCTGTTCGTGCGGCTCGCCGCCGGCGCCGTGCTGGACGAGGAGCTCGTGGACCGCATCCGCGCCGCCGTGCGCACCCAGGCGTCGCCCCGCCACGTCCCCGACGAGGTGCTGGAGGTGCCGGCGATCCCGCACACCACGACCGGCAAGAAGCTCGAGGTCCCGATCAAGCGGATCTTCCAGGGCGTCGCCGTGGAGCGGGCCTGCAACCTGGGCGCCGTCGACGACCCGGCCGCGGTCACCTGGTTCGCCGACCTCGCGGCGCGGCGGCAGCGCGGCTGACCCGGCGCAGACCGCGCCGGGCACGGGTGGGTGGTGCGCGACGGGGTAGGGCGACATGGGTCTGCACCGCAGCCACGCCCCGCACCGCCGCACCAGGAGGAACCGTGCACTCCATGACCGAGCGCTTCACCGCCGCGCTGCACACCATCGACCGCGACCGCGACCTCGCGCCGATGCTCGAGCTCACCGGGGACGACGCCGAGCTGATGAAGCTCGACGAGCGGAACGAGACGTCGGGCAAGGACGGCGCGACGACCTTCTGGGAGGACTACCGGAACGTCTTCGGCGACCTCGAGACCACCTTCACCGGCTCGGTGATCGGCGAGACCAGCGCGGCCCTGGAGTGGACGTCGACGGGAACGCTGCGCAGCGGCTCGCCCTTCACCTACCGCGGCGTCACGGTGATCGAGGGCGACGAGGACCGGCTGACCGGCGTCCGCACCTACTACGACTCGGCGGCCTTCGTGCAGAAGGCCGGTGGCGCGGGCTGAGGGCGCACCACCGGAACGACGAAGGGCTCCCCGGATCGGGGAGCCCTTCGTCTGCTGGGTGGGCAAGGGGGGAGTTGAACCCCCACGTCCTTTCGGACACACGGACCTGAACCGTGCGCGTCTGCCATTCCGCCACTTGCCCTGGCGAGCGACGACATTAGCAGCCCGGGGCCACGGACCGGGCCGGGGGTGCGCCCGTCCTCCCCCGGCCGGTACAAACGTGTCCGGCGGCGCGCGTTGGCCGGGGCCACGGTGCGCCGCCCGGCTACGATCATCGGAAGCACAGGAATGTCCGGGCGAGTGCAAGGGAGCGACCGTGGGTGTGCTCCAGCGCTTCGAGCGGCGCCTCGAGGGCATGGTCGGCCTGGCGTTCGCCCGCCTCTTCAAGGGCAAGGTCCACCCGGCCGAGATCGCCAAGGCCCTGCAGCGCGAGGCCGACGAGCAGCGCTCCGTCGTCGGCGAGGGCCGCATCCTCGCCCCCAACGTCTACGTCGTCCGCCTCGGCGAGACCGACTTCGAGCACCTGGGCCAGTGGTCCGACCAGCTCGCCGGTGAGCTCGCGGACATGGTCTCCGAGCACATCGACGACGAGGGCTACGCGATCTTCGACGCCGTCCGCGTGCACTTCGAGCTCGACAGCGACCTCCCCACCGGCGTCTTCGAGGTGTCCTCCGAGGTGGCCGACCAGGCGGCACCGGGGCCCCGCGGCGATCTCGCGTCCGCCGGCGCCGCGCCGGTGAACGGCCACCCCCCGCTGCCGCCCCTCCCGCCACTGCGCGGGCACGCGGGCGACACCGGCAAGGTCGGGCCCCCGCCGCTGCGACCGGGCGGCCGGTCGACCGTCACGCACGCCCTGGTCGTCGACGGCCCCGGCACCCGGCACGAGCTGTCCTCCGGCCGCAACGTGATCGGCCGCGGCACCGAGGCCGACATCCGGCTGCCCGACACCGGCGTGAGCCGCAAGCACGTCGACGTCGTCCTCGACGGCGGCGTCGCCACCGCCGAGGACCTCGGATCGACCAACGGCACCCTGGTCAACGGCCGGCGGATCACCCGTCAGCCCCTCTCCGACGGCGATGTCATCCGGATCGGCCACTCGGTGCTGGTGTACCGGCGGGACGGCGCGTGACGAGGTCGTCGAGGGCACGCACGGGCGGGGCGGTACCGGACGCGGACTCGCTGATGGTGGGCGAGGTGACCCGGTGATGGCCGAGATCGTGCTGCAGGGTTTCCGCTTCGGATTCCTCCTCCTGCTGTGGCTGTTCATCTTCGCCGCGTTCCGCGTCGTGCGGGCCGACCTGTTCGGCGGTCGCGTCGGCCGGGTGGCGTCGGTGCCGCCTCGGGCGGTCGCGGCCGGAGGGAAGAAGCGCGGCGGCAAGGGCCCCCGCACCCTCGTGGTCACCGCGGGCCCGCTCAGCGGCACCAAGATCACCCTCGGCGAACAGCCGATCCTCATCGGACGGGCGGACGACTCGACACTGGTGCTCACCGACGACTTCGCCAGCTCCCGGCACGCCCGGCTGACCAACCGCGGGGGGCAGTGGTACGTGGAGGACCTCGGCTCGACCAACGGCACCTATCTCGACCAGCAGCGCGTCCAGGGGCCGCTGCTGATCAGCCCCGGCCAGCCGATCCGCATCGGCCAGACCGCGCTGGAGCTGCGCTCATGAGCCTCGTCCTGCGCTACGCAGCGCGTTCGGACCGCGGACTGATCCGCGGCAACAACCAGGACTCCGTCTACGCCGGCCCGCGGCTGCTCGCCGTCGCCGACGGGATGGGCGGTCACGCCGCCGGCGACGTCGCCAGCAAGGTGGTGATCGCCGCCCTGCAGCACCTGGACGACGACACCCCCTCCGGCGACATGCTGCAGGCCCTCCGCCAGGGCGTCTTCGACGGCAGCGAGCACCTGCGCGAGGTCATCCGCGACTCGCCGCAGCTCGAGGGCATGGGAACCACGCTCACGGCGATCCTCTTCGCCGGCGGGCGGCTGGCGCTGTGCCACGTGGGCGACTCGCGCGCCTATCTGCTGCGCGACGGCGAGTTCACGCAGATCACCCACGACGACACGTTCGTGCAGACGCTGATCGACGACGGCCGGATCACCGCCGAGGAGGCCAACAGCCACCCGCAGCGCTCGCTGCTGCTGCGGGCGCTCAACGGGCAGGAGGTGGAGCCCGACCTCTCCATGCGCGAGGCGCGGGCCGGCGACCGCTACCTGCTGTGCTCCGACGGCCTCTCCGGTGTGGTCAGCGAGGAGACCCTCGCCGACGCGCTGGCCGACCCGGACCCGCAGACCACCTCGGACCGGCTCATCGAGCTGGCGCTGCGCAGCGGCGGCCCCGACAACATCACCGTGATCGTGGCCGACGTCGTCGACGACGACGGCCGCGGCATGCTCATGGAGCCGGTCGTCGACGGCGCGGCGGGTGACTACATCGGCCAGCGCCAGGTCGACGCCACCTCCGCGGCCGGTCGCGCCGCACTGGCCGATCCCACCCCGCCCCCGCCGCCCCAGCCCGCACCGCCGACGGGCGGTGGCCCCCCCGCCCGCCGCCGCCCGCTGCGACTCCTCATCGGGGCGGGGATCCTGCTGACGCTCATCGTGGCCGGCGCGATCGGCACCTACGTGTGGGCCTTCCAGCACTGGTTCGTCGGCGTCGAGGAGGAGCAGGGGCAAGAGCAGGTCGCGGTGTTCCGCGGGCTCGACGTCTCACTGCTCGGCCTCGACCTCTTCCGCGTGGACGAGGACGCCGACCTGCCCGTCACCGACCTCACGCCGGCGGCCCGCAACCGGGTGCAGGGCGGGATCACCGCCGACGACGCCGCCGACGCCGAGCGCATCGTGTCCGCGCTCCGCGAGCAGCGCCTCGAGCCGTGCCCCACCGGGGACGCCGAGGCCGACGCCGAGCCGACCGCCGCCGAACCCACCGCGGAGCCCACCGCCGAACCCACCGACGACGCCGCCACCGGCACGCCGGGGCGCGCCACCGGGACCACCACGTCGGCCGCGCCGCCGCCGTCGTCGCGGCCGGGGGTGGACTGCCGGGAGGCCGAGTGATGGCCGGACCCTCGACCGACCCACGCGCCGCGACCTCCGGGACGACGGTGCCCACCCGCCGGGGCACCGAGGCCCTGCTCCTCGTCTTCGCCGTCGTCGTCACGCTGGCGGCGCAGTGCATCGTCGACCTCACCGTGACCGGCTCGCTGCGTCCGGAGCTGGCCACCTTCGGCATCTGGTTCACCGCACTGTGGACCGGCGCGCACCTCGTCGTCCGCCGGTTCGCGCCCTACGCCGATCCGCTGCTGCTGCCCTGCGTCGCCGTGCTCACCGGGCTCGGGCTGGTGATGATCCACCGGCTCGACATCGCTGATCCCGACGCGGGCGCCGACGCCCCCGTGCAGCTGCTGTGGGCCACGGTCGGGCTGACCCTGTTCGTCGCGGTCCTGCTCGTCGTCCGCGACCACCGGCTGCTGTCCCGCTACGCCTACATCCTCATGCTGCTGGGACTGGTGCTGCTGGCCATCCCCGCGCTGCTGCCCGGCTCCATCTCCGAGGTCAACGGCGCCAAGATCTGGATCCGGGTGGCCGGTTTCTCCATCCAGCCCGGTGAGTTCGCCAAGATCTGCCTGGTCGTCTTCTTCGCCGCCTACCTGGTGGACAAGCGCGATGTCCTGGCGCTGGCCAGCCGCAAGGTGATGGGCCTGGAGTTCCCCCGCGGCCGCGACCTGGGCCCGGTGCTGGCGGTCTGGATCGTGTCGATCCTCGTCCTGGTCTTCGAGCGGGACCTGGGCAGCTCGCTGCTGCTGTTCGGGATCTTCGTGGTCATGCTCTACGTCGCCACCGAGCGGGCCAGCTGGGTGGTCATCGGCCTGCTGCTGTTCGCCGGGGGCGCCACCATCGCCTACCGGGCCTTCGGCCACGTGCAGGCCCGGGTGGACACCTGGCTGGACCCCTTCGCCTACTACGACGGCTCCGGGTACCAGGTGGCGCAGTCGCTGTTCGGCCTGGGCACCGGTGGGCTGTTCGGCGCGGGGCTCGGTGGCGGCCGGCCCGACGCGGTGCCCATCGCCAAGAGCGACTTCATCGGCTCCGCGATCGGCGAGGAGCTGGGCCTGTTCGGCTTCGCCGCCGTGATCATCGTCTACCTGATCCTCGTCGAACGCGGTCTGCGCACCTCGCTGATCGTGCGCGACCCGTTCGGCAAGCTGCTGGCCGCCGGCCTGTCGTTCGCCGTGGCCTGGCAGCTGTTCGTCGTCCTCGGCGGGGTCACCGGCCTGCTGCCGCTGACCGGGCTCACCACCCCCTTCCTCGCCTACGGCGGCTCGTCGCTGGTGGCGAACTTCGGTCTGGTCGCCCTCCTGGTGCGGATCAGCGACGCGGCCCGCCGGCCGGCCGCGCCGCACGTGGCCCAGCAGCGGCTGACCGATGCGCCGACCGAGGTGGTGACGCCGTGAACGCGCCGCTGCGCCGCGTGGCGATCAGCGTGCTCGTGCTCTTCACGCTGCTGATTTTGAACATCAACTACATCCAGGTCGTCCGCTCGGACGAACTGCGCGAGGACGGGCGCAACACCCGCGTCCTGGCCGACGAGTACTCCCGCGAACGCGGTGCGATCGTCGTCGACGGCGAGCCGATCGCGATGTCCGTGCCCACCGACGACCGGCTCAAGTACCTGCGCCAGTACCCGAAGGCGGCCCTGTACGCGGCGGTGACCGGCTACTACTCGGTGATCTTCGGCGCCACCGGCATCGAGAGCGCGGAGAACGAGCTGCTGGCCGGCACCGACGACCGGCTGTTCGTGCGGCGGATCTCCGACCTGTTCACCGGCCGGGACCCCTCGGGCGGCGACGTCGTCCTCACCCTGGACCCGGCCGTGCAGGAGGCCGCGGTGGCGGGCCTCGAGGGCCAGGTCGGCGCGGTCGTGGCCCTGGACCCCACCACGGGCGCCGTGCTCGGGCTGGCGAGCACCCCCACCTACGACCCCAACCTGCTGGCCGGCCACGACCTCGACGCCGTCCGCGACGCCGCGGAACAGCTGGAGGCGGCCGACCCCGACCCGCGGACCAACCAGGCGATCAGCGAGCGCTACTCGCCCGGCTCGATCTTCAAGGTGATCGTCGCGGCCGCGGCGCTGGAGGAGGGGTACACGCCGGAGACCGTCGTCCCCGCGCCCCAGACCCTGCAGCTTCCCGGCACCACCACCGAGCTGGACAACTTCAACGAATCGGCGTGCGATCCCAGCGGCCAGCAGGCGCTGATCGAGTCGCTCACCATCTCCTGCAACACCGCGTTCGCCCAGCTCGGGATCGATCTCGGCGAGGACGCGATCCGCGAGACGGCCGAGGCGTTCGGCTTCGGCCAGGACGACCTGGAGATCCCGTTGGAGGTCGCGACGAGCACGATCGGGGAGATCGAGAACGATGCCGAGCTCGGCGTCAGCTCCATCGGTCAGCAGGACGTGCAGGTCACCCCCGTGCAGGCCGCGATGATCGCCGCGGCCGTGGCCAACGACGGCGTCCTGATGAAGCCCTACCTCGTCGACCAGCTGCTCGCCCCGGACCTCACGGTCATCGACGAGACCGACCCCGAGGTCCTCAGCGAGGCGGTCTCGACCGAGGTCGCCGAGCAGCTCACCGAGATGATGACCAGCGTCGTGGCCAACGGCTCCGGCCGCAGCGCACGGATCTCCGGCATCCAGGTGGCCGGCAAGACGGGGACGGCGGAGAACGACGGCCCCGACCACAACTGGTTCATCGGGTTCGCCCCGGCCGACGAGCCGCGGATCGCCGTGGCCGTCTTCGTGCGCAACGGCGGCGGGACGGGCGGGGACACCTCCGCGCCCATCGCCCGCCGGGTGATCGAGGCCTACCTCGACGGGCAGGAGGGCTCATGACGCTGGCCACCGGCAGTCTGCTCGCGGGCCGCTACGAGATCACCGCCCCCATCGCGGTGGGCGGCATGGGCGAGGTCTGGAAGGCCCGCGACCAGGTGCTCGACCGCATCGTCGCGGCCAAGGTGCTCAAGAGCGAGTACACCGACGACCCGAGCTTCCTGGCGCGCTTCCGCAACGAGGCGCGGCACACCGCGGCGCTGTCGCACCCCAACATCGCCTCGGTCTACGACTACGGCGAGACCGTCGACGACACGGGGGCCAAGAAGCTGGCCTTCCTGGTCATGGAGTTCGTCGAGGGCCAGCCCCTGGTGACGATCCTGCACGAGGAGGGGCGGCTGCCGGTCGACTGGACGCTGCACGTGCTCGAGCAGTCCGCCGAGGGGCTCTCGGCCGCCCACCGCGCCGGCGTCGTACACCGCGACATCAAGCCGGGCAACCTCATGGTGCGCCCCGACGGCGTCGTGAAGCTGACCGACTTCGGCATCGCCCAGGCCCGGGACGCCACGCCGCTGACCCGCACGGGCATGGTGGTGGGCACGGCCCAGTACCTCTCGCCCGAGCAGGCCCAGGGCATGGAGGTCAACGCCGCCTCCGACGTCTACTCCCTGGGCGTGGTGGCCTACGAGTGCCTCACCGGCGGCCGGCCGTTCGACGGCACCTCCCAGGTGGCCATCGCCCTGGCCCACATCAACCGCCCCCCGCCCCCGCTCCCGGCCGAGGTGCCACCGGCGGTCCGGCTGCTGGTCGAGCGGGCGCTGGCCAAGGACCCGGCCGACCGGTTCCCCGACGGCGGCGCCTTCGCCGACGCCGTGCGACGGGTCGCCGCCGGCGGAACTCCCGCTCCGGTGGCCCCCGTGACCGCCCCGACCCAGGTGGTCGGTGGCGGCTTCGCCGACGGCCGGACGACGGTCCTCGCGGCGCAGACCGGGGCCCTGACCGGCACCCGTGCCCACTCCCCCTCGGCCGGGCCCATGCCCCCGCTGCACGGGCCGGACGACGACGAGGACTGGGGCCGTGACGACCGCGGCCCCGCCCCCGCTGGGGGCCGGCGCCGCTGGGCATGGCTCCTGGCGGCCCTGCTCCTGCTCGTCCTGGTCGGTGGGGGCATCGCGCTGCTGCTGAACCAGGACGACGGGGACGACACCACCGCCACCCCGACGGGGCCGACGAGCGACATCACCGCTCCCGCAGCGACCGTGGCCCTCGAACCGGCCGCCGCCTACGTCGGCCAGGACGCCGACGACGTCGCGGCCGAGCTGGAGGCGCTGGACCTGGTGGTGCAGCGGGAGCCGGCCGACGACGCGACGCTCGCCGAGATCGGCAGGCCGTTCGACGCGAACGACGTCGCCGCGATCACGCCGGCCGGGACGACGGTGCCGGCCGGGACCACCGTGCTGCTGACCGTCGCCGAGGACGGCTGGACGGTCGAGGAGGACGAGGAGGAGCCCCAGGAGGAGCCGGAGCCGGTCGAGGAGGAGGAGCCCACCCCCACCCCGGACGTCGAGGAGCCGACCACGTCGCCCACGGCGAGCCCGACGGAGTCCGCGACGTCCTCCTCCAGCAGCGCGCCGGCCTCGACGACCTCGGCGTCGCCCACGGTCGAGCCCACGGTCCAGCCCGGCCAGCCCGGAGAGGGCGAGGGTGGCGGTGGTGGCGGCGGGACGCCGACGGCCACCCCGACCGGCGACGTGAATGCCGACCCGGCTCCTGAGGCGGCTGCTGCGGGAGTGACCGGGTGACCTGGCTGACCCTTCCCGGTTGCCCGGGAACGCGCCGTCCCGCCGCTAGGCTCGCCGACGGCATCCTGCCCGCAGCGCGTCCAGCCCGCTGCCCGCGCGCCGCGATCCGTCCCCGGACGACGCACGCACCTGCTCGAGAGGACCTCCGATGACCACGCCGCAGGTGCTCGGTGAGCGCTACGAGATCGGCGGGGTGCTCGGCCGCGGCGGCATGGCCGAGGTGCACCTGGGCCGCGACCTCCGGCTCGGGCGCGAGGTGGCGGTCAAGGTGCTGCGTCACGACCTCGCCCGCGACCCCTCCTTCCAGGTCCGCTTCCGCCGGGAGGCGCAGGCCTCGGCCTCGCTGAACCACCCGGCCATCGTCGCGGTGTACGACACCGGCGAGGACCGCACCGCGCTCGGCGCCACGCCCTACATCGTCATGGAGTACGTCGAGGGCGAGACGCTGCGCGACGTGCTGCGGCGCGAGGGCGCGCTGTCGCCGGAACGCGCCATGACCCTGGCCGCCGACATCAGCGGCGCCCTGGACTTCAGCCACCGCAACGGCATCGTGCACCGGGACGTGAAGCCCGGGAACGTGATGATCACCCCCCAGGGCACCGTCAAGGTGATGGACTTCGGCATCGCGCGGGCGGTCTCCGACTCCGCCGCGACGATGACCTCGACCGCCGCCGTCATAGGGACCGCGCAGTACCTGTCACCGGAGCAGGCGCGCGGCGAGAGCGTCGACGCCCGGTCCGACGTCTACTCCCTGGGCTGCCTGCTCTACGAGCTCGCCACCGGCGCACCGCCGTTCACCGGCGACTCCCCCGTCTCGGTGGCCTACCAGCACGTGCGCGAGGACCCACGGGTGCCGTCGTCGATCAACCCCGCCGTCCCGGCCGAGCTCGACGCGATCCTGCTCAAGGCCATGAGCAAGAACCCCGCGAACCGCTACCAGTCCGCCGCGGACATGCGCAACGACCTGCTCCGTGCCCTGGCCGGCCAGCGGGTCGAGGCGACGCCCGTCATGGGGGACGCCGAGAAGACCGCCATCATCGGTGCCGCGCCGATCGGCTACGACGACTGGGACGACGAGGACGAGCAGGCCCGCCGCCGCAAGCGCCGGATCATCATCGCCGTCGTCTCGGTGCTCGCCGTCCTGCTCCTGGGCGGGGCCATCGCCGCCGCGGTGTCGATGAGCGGGGACGATCCGGTCGACCCCCCGGTCGCCACCCAGGTGCAGGTGCCCTCGCTGCAGAACCTCCCCGAGGCCGAGGCGCGCACCGCCCTCACCGGCGCCGGCCTCGAGGTCGGCGAGGTGACGACGCGGATCACCACCGACAGCGCCGAAGAGGGCACCGTGCTCGACAGCAACCCGGCCAGCGGCGCCCAGGTGGCCGAGGGGACGCCGGTCGACCTCGTCGTCGGCGTCGCGCCCGACACCCTGCTGGTGCCCAGCATCATCGGCTTCGACGAGGACCGCGCCCGTACCGTCCTGGAGCAGGCCGGGTTCGACGGGACGGTGAACGTCCGGGAGGAGGAGTCCCTCGCGGAGGCGGGATCCGTCGCGACGGTGACCCCCGAGGAGGGCCAGCCCGTCGCGCCGGACGGCACCATCACCCTCGGCATCTCCACCGGCGAGGTGGACGTGCCCGACCTCCTCAACCGCACCGAGGGCGAGGCGCGCGCCGCACTCGTCGAGGCCGGCTTCGGCGAGGGGCAGATCACCACGGAGGAGGTCGACTCCGAGCAGCCGCCCGGCACCGTCGTCGCCACCACGCCCGGAGGTGGCAGCGCCGCCTCGGCCGACACCCGGATCGTGCTGCAGGTCTCCGGCGGTCCGGCCGAGCCCGAGACGGTGCAGGTCCCCGACGTCACCGGCGACACGGAGTCGGTCGCCCGCGCGGCTCTCCGGAACGCCGGCTTCACGGGGCGCTTCACGACCGAGACGGAGGTCGCCCAGCCGGACGACGCGGTCGGGACCGTCGCCGAGACGTCGCCGTCCGCGGGCTCCGAGGTGCCGCTGGACCAGCCGATCACGCTGTTCGTCTACGTCGCCGCACCCAGCAACGGGGCCGATGACGGCACCGACGACGGGACCGAGACCGACGGCTGACCCCCCGACCACGACGAAGGGCTCCTCCCGATCCGGGAGGAGCCCTTCGTCGTAGGGGGCCGTTTCAGGCGGTGGCTGCGTTGAGCCGCTCCGCGGCCGCCGAGGCCGCCGCCAGGGCTGCGGGGTCCGGTGCCAGCCCGCAGGAGTCCAGCCAGGTGGCCAGCATGCGGTGGCCGCCCTCGGTGAGCACCGACTCCGGGTGGAACTGGACGCCCTCGATCGGCAGCTCGCGGTGCCGCAGCGCCATCACGATGCCCGAGGGGGTGTGCCCCGTGACCTCGAGCTCGGCGGGCACCGTGGCCGCGTCGACGGCCAGCGAGTGGTACCGGGTGGCGGTGAAGGGCGAGGGCAGACCCGCGAGGACGCCGGTGCCCTCGTGCACCACCTGGCTGGTCTTCCCGTGCAGCAGCTCGGGGGCGCGCACCACCTCGCCACCGAACGCCTCGGCGATCGCCTGGTGCCCGAGGCAGACGCCCAGCACGGGCACGCCCTGCTCGGCGGCCGCACGCACCATGGGAACGGTCACGCCGGCGTCCACGGGGGTGCCGGGGCCCGGGGAGAGCAGCACACCGGCGACGTCGAGGTCGCCCAGCTCGTCCACGGTGACGGCGTCGTTGCGCCGCACGATGCAGCGCACCCCGAGCTGGCCGAGGTACTGCACGAGGTTGTAGACGAAGCTGTCGAAGTTGTCGACGACGAGGACGGGACGCCCGGCGGCGGTCCCGGTGGGGTGGCTCTCGGCGGGCACGGTTCTCCCGGTTGTCGGCTGGGTCGGGCGCTGCGGCTCAGCCTGCGGCGGCGTACTGCAGCGCGAGCGGCCCATCGTAGGCGGGCAGCTCGAGCTGCGGCTGCTCGCGCACCTCGTAGGTGAGCCCGAAGGCGTCCACCACCTGCCGGAAGACCCCGATCTGGGGAGAGTCGGCCAGCTCCTCCCGCGCGGCCGCGGCGTCGACGACGGCGGTGACGACGAACGGCGGCGAGTAGGTGCGGCCCTGGAGCAGCAGGGTGTTGCCCACGCAGCGGACGGCGCTGGTGGCGATCAGCCGCTGGTCCATGACCGCGACGCCGGTGGCACCTGCGGCCCACATGGCGTTCACGACCGCCTGCACGTCGGACTGGTGGATGACGAGGTCGTCGGGGCGGGCGCCCACCGGGAGCGTGCCGTCGGTCCGGCGGGGGGCGTCGTCGAGGGTGATCTCCAGGCCGGAGCCGCTCACGGGGGAGAGTCCGGCTGCCGGCACGCCCTGCTCGCCCGCGCTGCGCGCCTCGGCGACGGCACCGTCGCGGGCCGCGGCCTGCGCGGTGAGCCGCTCGGCGCGCCGCTGCAGCTCGGCCAGGCGCTGCTCCTGGGCGGCGATCGCGTCGTCGCGCTCGCGGATCAGGGCGGAGAGCTCGGTGACCTCGCCCGCACGCAGGTCGGTGCCCTGAGCGGTCGTCCCGGAGGTCGCGAACAGCACGCCGGCCGCCAGCGCGACCACCGGCACCAGGGCCCCCCAGGCCGACAGACGGGCCACGGGCACCTCCGGCGGATCGGGGCGGGACGACGGTCATCGGGGAGTCCGCCACCGTGGCGGCGTCGTCGTCCTCCGGCCACAGCTTAGGCTGGGTTCCGTCGCGGCCGGTGAGGACGCACCCGGCCACCCGGAGGGAGCAGGTACGTGCCCAAGTCGAAGGTGCGCAAGAAGTCGGTCTACACGCCGCCCGAGGGAGTGCTGCAGGCCCGTTCGGCGGAGCAGGCCCGCATGGCCCAGCCCAGCCCCCGCTGGTACGTGGTGCTCATGGTCGCGCTGATGCTGCTCGGCCTGCTGTGGATCGTCGTGTTCTACATCGCCGGTGAGGACATCCCCTTCATGGCCGCGATGAACTCCTGGAACTTCGCCATCGGTTTCGGCGCCATGGTCGCCGGCCTGGTCATGTCGATGCGCTGGCGCTGACGGCCCCGTCCGGAGGCTCGCCGCGAGCCTGCGAGTGAGAGGCGGTGCAGGGTCCACCTCCTGCCCCCACCGCTCGCTCGGCGGCGAGCCCCCTGCAGGAAGGCCGTGCCGAGGCCCCTGTCCCTCCCGGGACGGGGGCCTTCGTCGTCCTGTGGCCCCTGTCCCGGGTACCGCCCTGTGCCTGCGAGGGATGGGGAGGACGTGGGTCCTCCCATGTGCACAGCCGATCGCGTCCGTCCACAGGTCGACATGGCGCCCCACCCCCAGGGTTGTCCACCGGATGTGGAGGGACGGGACCGGCCCGTATCGCTCCGACCTGCGCTTTTCCCGCGGCTGGTACGGGTGTGACGGATCGTCCACGCGCGTAACTACAGCTGTGTGAGTCTGTCCCCAGCTGTGCACGCAGCTGTGGACGAGTCGACTTGTCCGCCGGTGCGGGGCGGTGAGCGCAGACCCGCCATACCCGCGCTGACCTGCGACGACACCTCCGATCCCGGAGACGACGACAGCCCCCGACGCGCGTGGTGGCGTCGGGGGCTGCGCTCGGTGGTCCCCGGGGGGACCGCCGGTGGATCAGGCGTCGATGAGCTCCAGGATGGTGGCGTTGGCCATGCCGCCGCCCTCGCACATCGTCTGCAGGCCGTAGCGGCTGCCGGTGTTGCGCATCCGGTGGATGAGGGTGGTCATCAGGCGGGCCCCGGAGCCACCGAGCGGGTGGCCGAGGGCGATGGCCCCACCGTGCGGGTTGAGCCGGTCGGCGTCGGCGCCGGTCTCCGCCAGCCAGGCCATGGGCACCGGCGCGAAGGCCTCGTTGACCTCGTAGACGCCGATGTCGCCGATCGACAGGCCGGAGCGGTCCAGCACCTTGGCCGTCGCCGGGATGGGCGCGGTCAGCATGATGACCGGGTCGTCGCCGGCCATCACGGTGGTGTGGATGCGGACCAGGGGCGTGAGGCCCAGCTCGCGGGCCTTCTCGCTGGTGGTGACCAGCAGGGCCGCGGAGCCGTCGGAGATCTGGCTGGCGTTGCCGGCACTGATGACGCCGTTCTCCTTGAACGGGGTCTTCAGGGAGCCCAGCTTCTCCAGCGTCCCGCCGGGGCGGATGCCCTCGTCGGCGCTGACCTTGCCCTCGGGCGTGGTGATCGGTGCGATCTCCTCCTCGAAGGCGCCGTCGGCCTGGGCCTTGGCCGCCTTCTCGTGGGAGCCCAGCGCGAACTCGTCGAGCTGGGTGCGGGAGAAGCCCCAGCGCTCGGCGATCATCTCGGCGCCGACGCCCTGGTTGATCTGCACGCCCTCGTAGCGCTCGGCGAACTTCGGCCCCATCGGACGGCCGGCGCCACTGGCCGGGTTGCTCGCCGAGCCCATGGGCACGCGGCTCATGGACTCCACGCCACCGGCGACGACGACGTCGGCCTGGCCGCTGATGACGGTCGCGGCGGCGAAGGCCACGGACTGCTGCGACGAGCCGCACTGGCGGTCGACGGTGGTGCCGGGGACGGCCTCGGGCCAGCCGGCGGCGAGCACCGCGTTGCGGGCGACGTTGAAGGTCTGCTCGCCGACCTGGCTGACGCAGCCCCAGATGACGTCCTCGATCACGGCCGGGTCGATGCCCGTCCGCTCCACCAGGCTGCTGAGCACGTGGGCGGAGAGGTCGACGGGGTGCACGCCCGACAGACCTCCGCCTCGCTTGCCCACCGGCGTGCGAACGGCGGCACAGATGACGGCATCGCGCATGGACCTACTCCTCGTGACGATTCGGGGCGCAGCCAAACGGTCGGCCCTGACTGTCATCGTATGACCCACACCTCTTCTGGCAAGGTCTCCCCGTGACCTGGACCACCCGCACGGCCGAAACGGTGCTGTCCGGGGTGATCGGCGTCCTGCTCGCCGGGGGCGCCGTCCTGCTCGACGACGCCCCCGGCCGGGTCCTCCTGGCCGGGGCGGCCGGGCTGCTGCTGGGGCGCAGCGCGCGCGACCTGGTGCAGCGACCGCGCGTGGCCGCCGGCGCGGACGGGGTGCGCGTGCGCCGGCTCGTCGGCTCGGCGCACCTGCCGTGGGGACGGCTGCACATCGGCGTTCGCGAGACCCGGCGCCTCGGGATGCGGACGGTCACCCTCGAGCTGGACACCGCCGCCGATCCGGAGGACGAGGGGGTGCTCGTGGTGCTGGGGCGGCGGGACCTCGGCGCCGACCCGCGGGAGGTGGCCCGGCAGCTGCGCGAGCTGGACCCCCGCACCCAGGAGTTCCCGGGCTAGAGGTTCAGCACGGCCAGCGTCGGCACCGTCAGGGACACGACGAGCAGGGTGACGCCCAGCAACCCCAGCGCGGGCACCTGCAGGTGGGTGCGGCGCCGGAGCAGCAGCAGGACCCCGGCGGCCAGCGCGCCGGCCACCAGCCCGCCCAGGTGGCCCAGCAGCGAGATGCCGGGCAGGAAGCTGATGAAGACGTTGATCGCGAGCAGCGTCAGCAGACCGCGGACGTCCTGCCGGCTGGCCAGCATGAGGACGCCGAGGGCTCCGAGCAGCCCGTAGATCGCCGCCGAGGCGCCGGCCACGACCACGCGCGGATCGCCGAGCAGCTGGATGGCCACCGCGCCGCCGAGCGCGGAGACGAGGTAGACGGTGAGGTAGCGGGCCCAGCCCAGCTGCCGCTCCAGCTCGGAGCCGAAGAGCAGCAGGGCGAGCATGTTGAACGCCAGGTGCACCGGGCCGATGTGCAGGAACGCCGCGGTGAGCACCCGCCACCACTCGTCGAGGTAGTACACGCCGGCCGGCCACTGGGCGAGGTCGACGAAGATCGGGGACCGCTGGTTGTCGGCCGGGGAGTTGCCCACGGCGAAGGCCGACACCGCGGTGACGACGAACATCGCCACGTTGAGGGCGATCAGCCCGAGGGTGACGACACCCCAGCGCCGTCCCGCCGTCCGCAGCCCGCTGCTGCGGACGGTGCGCACGCCGGCGTTCCCGGCTGCGACGCACTCCGGGCACTGGAAGCCCACGGAGGCGGGGACCATGCACTCCGGGCAGATGGGCCGGCTGCAACGCGTGCAGGCGATGCCCGTGGGCCGGTCCGGGTGCCGGTAGCACGTGGCGGGCGGGGGCGCCGGACGGTTTCCCGCGCCGGCGCCCCCGTCGTCCGGGGTGGTGCTCAGCTGCGCTGCACCTCGACGGACTCGATGACGACGTCGTCGAGCGGCTTGTCACCACGGGCGGTGGGGACGGCGGCGATCGTGTCGACGACGTCGCGGCCGGCCTGGTCGGCGACCTCGCCGAAGATCGTGTGCTTGCGGTTCAGGTGCGGGGTCGGGCCCACGGTGATGAAGAACTGCGAGCCGTTGGTGCCCGGGCCGGCGTTGGCCATGGCCAGCAGGTAGGGGCGGTCGAAGGCGAGCTCGGGGTGGAACTCGTCGCCGAACTGGTAGCCCGGGCCACCGATGCCCTGACCGAGCGGGTCGCCGCCCTGGATCATGAAGCCGGAGATGACCCGGTGGAAGATCGTGCCGTCGTAGAGCTTGTCGGTCGTCTTCTGGCGGGTCTCGGGGTGCGTCCACTCGCGGGCGCCCTCGGCGAGGTCGGCGAAGTTCGCGACCGTCTTGGGGGCGTGGTCGGGGAACAGGTCCACCGTGATGTCGCCGTGGTTGGTGTGCAGGACCGCGCGGCGGGCGGGAGTCGATTCAGTCACCCCTCCACTCTCCCACTGCTCCGCGCCGGGTGAGGCGGCGGCCGGGGTGCTCAGTTCCCGGAGCAGGCGGCCGAGAGCTCCCCGTGGAACGCGAGCACCAGGGGCGCACCCGTGCACACCGTGCTCAGGCCGGGCTCCAGGGCGTCCGCCGCGGTCCCGCCCGCGGGCGACCGGGCGGAGAAGAAGGCCTCCAGCAGACCGGGGCCGCTGATCCGGTCCACCCGGGTGTCGTCGGGGTCGACGCCGTTGATCTCGGCGGCGTACCGGTAGGCCTCGTCCCGGCCCATGACCTGGTCGACCAGGCCGTTCTCGACGGCAGTGGAGCTGTCGAAGACGAACGCGCCCAGCTCGTCGACGATGGTCTGCTCGGGGATGCCGCGGGCCTCGGACACCCACGCGACGAACGCCGCGTACTCGCGGTCCAGGCCGGCGCCCAGGACCGCCCGCTCCTCGTCGGTCATGTCCCGGTAGGGGTTGCCGAGCTCCTTGCCACGGCCCCGGGACAGGTACTCCTCGGTGATGCCGCCCTCGGTGGTCACGCCCGGCTCGAGCAGCGAGCCGGGGATGCCGGTGACGTCCCGGAAGCGCTGGAAGGGGCCCATGATCACGCCGATGCTGCCGACGAGGCTCCCGTGGTCGGCCACGATCTGGTCGGCCCCGGCCATGGCGTAGACCCCGCCGGACGCCGACATCCCCTGGACGTGGGCCAGCACCTGGTTGCCGGTCCGCTCCTGGTAGCGCTGCACGGCGTCGGCGATGGCGCGCGAGCCGTAGATCGTGCCGCCCGGGGTGTTGACCTCCAGGACCAGCCCGTCGGCGTCGTCGGCGTCCAGGTCGTCGATGGTGTCGGCGACCTCGTAGCCGTAGGTGGCACCGCCGAAGACGGCGCCGTCGCTCTCCCCGCCGAGGATCACCCCGGTGACCGGGACAGCGAGGAGCCGCGACTCCGCGGTGGACTCGCCCCAGGCCAGCTCCGTCGCCGGATCGGCCGTCGTGTCCCCGGCCCCGCCGACCAGCCCGACGAGCGCCACCACCATGAGGACGACCAGCCCCACGCCGGCCACGCCGAGACCCAGGCCGGCGCCGAGGCTCGCACCCAGGCCGAGCCCGAAGCCGCGCTTGAACTGCCCGCCCTCCCTGGGGGGCGGGGGCGGCATCGGACGCCAGCCTGGCGGCGGGCCGGGAGGCATGGCGCCCGGAGGCATGGCGCCCGGAGGCGTGGCGCCGGGGGGCATCGCGCCGGGCTGGGACGCTGCAGGGGGGCGGCCCGGCGGCGGTCCGCCGGAGAGCTGCGATCCGGGTGCCGGCTGTTCGGTGCTCACGTCGGGCCTCCCGATCGAGGAGTGGAGACGAGGGGAATCGAACCCCTAACCCCCGCCTTGCAAAATCGTCCCAAGGGCGGCTTGGCACAGTGGGCTGTGACTGAACACCCGTCCTGACCATGACCTTAGCCATTGGTCGTCGACGGGCGGTGTTGGCCCACTTCGGCCGTCTTGCGGACCATGTGCGGACTGAGTGCGGACCGAGGGGACGCGGCCGCCATTGCATCGGGCCGCTGCGCTGCAAGGCGGCACCCGCCCCATCCCGCGGGAGTATCTCTGACCGCGCCGGCCGCCGGAAGGGCGCTGACGCGTCCCTCCGGGATGGGCCTTCGGCCCACCCTTCCCCCGGCTCTGCGCGGTCGGAGGAGGGCGGGTTATGGGAAGCAGGGTGGACTCTCGGCTGCCCACCCACCCTGCTCGATCGGCGAGGTCAGGCTCGGCGTCACCGGTCAGTTGTCGGCGGGGGCGGGTCCTCCGACCACGATCGGTACAGCTGGTGAATCCCTCGGACTCGGCCAGCACGGTGCGCCGCTGGGGATTCTGCGGCTCGGTCCCCATCTCGATGCACCACTGCATCGCCGACTCGAGGGCCCCGTAGCAGTGCCCGGGACGTCGGCGGCAACGGTGAAACGACCCGGTGCCACTACGCACGCCGACCCACGCGGCCCGCCCAGGTACGGTCGGCCGGTCGTCGCCGCTAGGCAAGGAGGTTCCATGCGTCGCCCGGACCTGGCGCGGTTCGAGGCCCGGGCTCGGCTGGTCGCCGCGGTGGTCGTGGCGGCGAGCCTGCTCGCTCTCGTCGTCCTCGCTCAGTGGGCGCCGGACGCTCCGGGCGCTTCGGACGACCGCGCCGACCTCGACCCGGGTCTGTACCAGGCGCTGCAGACCATCCTCGCCTCGCTCCTGACCGTCGGCGTGATCTCTCTGCTGTGGGAAGCGTTCCTCAAGCAGGTCTACGCCCGCGATCTCTCCAGGTTTCTCAAGCTGCGCGCGAGCACGGTCCGAACCGCGCTCCAGGACGTGATGCCCGAGGACGAGCTCGACTGGTCGGACCTGCTCGGCCGGGCGACGACGGTGCGTGTCCTCCTCGCCAACCCCATGGTGTGGCTGCCTCAGCACCAGCGGCTCCTACTGGCTGCTGCCCGCCGCCAGGCCGTCGACGTGGTCGTCGGCGTTCCCGACGAGGACGGCGCGCACTTCCCGGCGGTCGCGCAGGCATGCGGCATGGACCCCGACCGCCTCAAGGCGGCGATCGCGACCGCCAACCAATCGCTCGAGCAGGGCTTCGACGGCGACACGGAGGTCCGCGTGGGGTCGTCGTTCGAGGTCCGGACGTTCGACGGACTCTTGGCCTACGACACCGTCGTGACCGAGGACGCCGTCATCCTCCTGCTCGGTGCCCCCCGCCCCGCCGGGCCGCAGTCCCGGCGCCTCGCGGTGACATTCGCTCGTGTCCCGGACGGCGGGTACCCGGCGCTGTGGCTCGCCAGCCAGCTCAACGCCGCGCTCGACGCCCGGACGCCGATCATGAAACGGGAGAGGCAGCCATGACGATGGATGACATCACCGCGCGGCCCGTCGGCCTGGACAACTTGCTCGACGGCATCGGCCACGGAACGGTCGTCCTGCCCGAGTTCCAGCGCGATTTCGACTGGGGCAAGCCCGCTGTCATGTCCCTCCTTGCAACGGTCCTGCGGGGGTGGCCCGCAGGAAGCCTGCTCGTGATGAAGGGCGCGCCGGACTACTTCGCGACCCGGCCGTTCGAGGACGCTCCGCCCGCCGCGGCTCGCGTGGATTACGTGGTCCTGGACGGCCAGCAGCGACTCACCTCCCTGTATCACGCCCTGCGCGGCGCAGGCCCCACGGTGTACGCCATCAACGTCTCCCGCCTGGAAGATCCGGACCCGACCGTTGACGACATCGAAGAGGCAATCACGTCCATGCCGCGGGAGCAGTGGGCCGAAGAGTGGCCCCTGCGGGCGCAGGCCCGAGAAGCGGTCGTCCCCTTGTACGCCCTCTCTGGCGCCACGAGCTTTTTTGAGTGGCGCGACGCCGCAGTCGATGCCGTTCCGACCGCCGATCAGGCTAGCCGCCGCCAGCTGCTCACCCGCGCTTACAAGAACCTGCTCGGCCGGGCCAACCTGTACGCGTTCCCGTCGGTCGTCCTCGAGACGTCCCTGCCGCCGGAGGCCGTCGCCCGGATCTTCGAGCGCGTCAACCGGACCGGGCTGCGCCTAGGGACGTTTGATCTTCTTGTCGCCCGGACCTACGAGCGCAGCTGGAACCTACGCGACAAGTGGGACGACGCCCGTCGCGACAGCGACCACCTCGAGGCGCACCTGGCCGAGGACGGCACCCCGGTCCTGCAGACGATTGCCCTGCGGTACGCCAGCGACGTCCGCCAGCCGGCGATCCTTACGCTGAGCAAACAACTTGTCCACGAGAAGTGGGACGCGGCCGCTGCCGCCTACGATCAAGCGCTCGGGTTCCTGTCCGATACGTGCCAGATCGACGGCCCGGACTGGCTGCCGTACAGGGCGCAGGTCCTCCCTCTAGCCGCGCTCGCCCTCGAACACGACCTCGACGATCACCGCGACGCCCTTGTTCCGTGGTTCTGGGCCCGCGCCTTCGGTCAGGACTACGACGTCGCGAGCAGCACCCGCGCGGTCGCCGACTACACCAAGCTCCGGGACGCGCTCCGCGGCGGCCCGCCGCCCGACCCGTCCACCGTCAACGTCGACCACCTTGCCGCGGCAACCCGGAGGCAGTCCGGCGCGCTGTACCGCGCGTTCGTGACGCTGCTCCGCGCCAATGGCGCCCAGGACCCCCTCACGGGCCGCCGGCCCGCCGTGCCGACGCCGTCTCCAGCCCTGCGCCAGCGCAGGGGCGAGCGCGATTCGCCGCACCTGCGTGCGCTCAACCACGTCCTGGTCGAGCGCACGACCGCGCGCGGCCGCACGGCCCCGCTCGCAGAGTTGTTCGACGACGCCCCGGACGCGGCCGATAGCCAGCTCTTGCCCCGCCGCCCCGGCGACCTCGGCGCCGAAGAACTGCTGCGCGCTCGCGCCGAGCTCGTCGCCGATTACCTAGCCCAGCAGCACGGCTCGCTCATCCGTATCGCCCGCGACGACCCCGGCGCCGGCCATTGACCCGTCCGCTGGACTAGGGGTCGGGGATGGGCCTTCGGCCCACCCTTCCCACGGCACGGCGCTATCGGAGATGGGCAAGTCGCAGGGAAGCGAAATGGAGTGGCCAGAACACCCCCAACCCGCGGGACATGTCCTCCGACCCCTATGGGCTCGTGGACCGATCACCGCACGAGGGAGAACTGCACGGACCACTGATCGTCGGCCATGCAACGTGCCCGCAAGCTCAGGAACCCGCCGCTTCTAGGCAATAGCCTGCTCTCGGCGCAGCCGTGCCTCGCGGTGGAAATTCACTGGGCTGTTGTCGAGCACGCGGTTGACGATCGTCGGGAAGAACGCCTCTGGCGAGAGGTTCGGCGGTACGGCATCGCGACGCAGCCCGACGTGGGGGAGGTTCCGGAGCCGTCGATCCACCTCGTCTTCGGGCAGCGGGAGCGGCAGGGGCTCCTCTTCAGCGGAGGCATTGGCCTGCACACCGGCTGAGACAAGAGGGTCTTCATCGTCCTCATCGCCGCCCGGTGGGGATGGCAACTCCTCCGACCAGTCAGGGATGACAAGGCAGACGGCGTCGTAGGCGTCGTCCTCGCGACCGAGCTTGCCGAGCAGGTCGATCATCCAGGCGGCAATGTCGGCGAACTGCGGCGTCAGCGCGGTCGAGCGCAGGCTGTAGAGAAAACCAAGTGCCGCTTGCGGGTGCCGACTGCGCAGGTTCTTGGCGTCGCCATAGCTCTCTTCGACACGGTTGGCGGCGTTCTTGCCGAACGACGAGTCCATCCGCTTGGTCGAGATCATGATCTCGGGACCGGTGTTCCAAGCAGACATGACGACGTCGACCTGCTTGACGTAGTTCTTGCCGAGGATATTGGCGTTTGCGCCAGTCTCGTTGCTGTATGTCTTCCCAGACTTCAGCATGGCATCGAGCACGCGCAGCTGTTCACGAGTTGCTTCCCGCCGTAGCGCCACCAACGTCGACGGCAGGATGCGTGGTGGATTTGCCCGGGGCCACACCAGATCGGGCTCGAAGCCGGCTCGGCGCAACTCGTAGGCAGTCCAGACGTCAAGGGCTAACGCCGGCACACCGGACTGCGAGGCCGCTTGCAGCAAGAGCGGCACGCCCAGCAGCTGCTGGAGGACGTCATAGTCCGGGTTGTAGCGGAGGGCCCCGTCTTCGGACTCGCGGTTCCATGGGTTGCTGTAGTCCTGCAGCTCCCCGCCGGTCGCTCGCTCGACGATCCGGTCGAACAGGGTCCAAGCCTCGGACTTGAGACTGCGTTCAACAGCCATCAGGGACGCCGCAGCTCGTTGCCAGTGGCTCTCCGGCTGACCGGGGCCCCGTCACCGTGATGAGCAGGCGGCGCACCACTCCTTGAGACGCGTCGGGCCGTCAGCTCCTCGTGTCCTTGGCGCAGCGCCTTCACCTCAACATCTGGTAGCCCGAGTTCACCAATGAGAAGCACCTCATCGACCGCCCGGGCCGCCGACACGACCTGACCGCTGGCCAGTAGGCGGACCAACTGCGGCCGAAGCTTCCGCAGGGCCGCCTCGGCGGCTTTGGTCAGTGCGGGCGACGGCACGGGCAACAGGTCGGCTTCCTTCGGTTCCAGCTTGAGCATCCCGCCGCCGTAGGCGCGGCCAACCATCTCTGCGCCGAGCAGCGTCATGGAGTTCAAGGACGCAATCGGCAGCAGATCGCTGCCCAGCGCCCGGTGCTCCGGCTTCAGATAGACGCCATGTACCGAGTTGAGATGGTGCGCCCGGGCCTTGTTGGCGGACAGCCGCGGCGTATCGGCGTTCATGTACGTCAGCAGCAGATCGGCCGGCTTCACCAGCGGCGTCCGCCACCACGGCTTTCTCACCTGGCACTTGTAGGCCTGGTCAACCTCTCGCGCCTCGCCTTCTGCGATGTACGCCCACGCAGCCGCAGACGGCTCGCCAGCCGGTCGGAACAACCAGACTGCTGCGCCGGCGTCTCCCAACTCAGTGAGCGCCGCGGTGGTGAGGCTGAGGCTCCGAAGGTGCCGCGAGCCAGGGGGTGACAACCGGAGCAGGTCTGACTTGGACATGCCGAGCTGAGCGGCGCGCGCTGGGCTCAAGGCGAAGTACTTGTTGTTGCCCGTGACCATGCCGAGCGTGGTGTCACCCCAGGTCTCCAGCAGCGTGAAGGACTCAGTCGCCAACAGCCCGGAATAGGCGCCGAGGGTCTCGCTGGTCAGCAGGCTGGCGGTCCACTTGCCGGCGGGCGGGATCGGCCGCCACAACCTTGGCGTCGTCGTGTTCGCAAGGTCGTCGGCGTTCCTCGCCTGGTACAGCCGGAAGTGGTCGGTGGGGCCGTTGGCGTAACCATCGGCCAGAACCAAGACGACCTCTTCGAGCACCCCCGGGAAGACGCGCTCGTCGAAGGCGACGAGGTCGACCTGCTCGAAATTCTTCAGCAGGAAGGTGCGCACCCCGGCCGCGTAGTTGACCGTCAAGAGCTCGGCCGGCAGCACCAAGCCGAGACGACCGCCGGGCTTCAAGAACTGCGCCGCATGCACCGTGAAGGCGGCCCAAGACGACGCCAGGCCGGTCAGGGAGACGCCGCCGCGGAGCGCCGCCGCGCGTGACCGGGCCCTACTTTCGCCGGAAAAATCCTGGTAGCGGACGTAAGGCGGATTTCCGATCACCGCGTCGTACTGCCGCCCCGGCTTGACCCCGAAGAAGTCGCCGACGGTGACGGTCGCCTCCACGCCAGCTGCTCTCAGCAGTTCCCGTGCTGCTTGGGCTGAGTCCTCGTGCAATTCGATGCCGTCGAGGTGGGGGCGCAACGCCTGTCCGGTGCTGGTGGCCTCCAGGGCGGCCAGGCGATCGACCGCGGCCAGGAGGAACGCCGCCTCACCGCACGAGGGTTCGAGCACACGGTCGTCGACGGAACGGACCGCCCAGTCAGTGATGTAGCGCGCGAGCGGTTCCGGGGTGAAAAAGGCGCCGCGAGCCTTCCGAAGGGCCGCCGTGTCAAGATCTACAGAAGCCGACCGGAGCACCACGGGATGCAGTCTTGCCTATGGGGGTCACAAAATTGGCGACCGGGTAGCAACGTGCAGGTCAGTGGGGGCGGGGCAACCTCACGAGCAACACGAGCGGTGCGAAGGTCCCACCTGAGCGGTGCCGACGGGCGAGCTGACATGCTTGATCGGTCAGACGTGGCTTCCGCCCCTCCCTCGCACGCGGTGCGTCTAGCGGCGCCTCGCCTGCTACGGCGCTCGATGTCCTTGCTCAGCGGCACGAATGGACGTTCGCGGCAGGACTGCAAAGGGGTCTGCCGTCAGAGGGGGACAATGAGCAGCCAGCCAACGAAGCCGGCGCCCGCCCCGAGCCCGGCCCCCAGGGCCTTGCTGAAGCAGGTGTACCTCTCGAGGACTATCCGGGACAGGGTCTGGGCCTGGATCCACGCCTCGGCTCTCCCGGCCAATGGCTCCGGCTTCGCGAGCGTCTCGAGGTCGGCGCCTACGAGGTGCGGGAACGCGAAGCGGCTCGGCTCGGGGTTAGCCAGCCGCGGGCGGAGCGCGCGGAACAGCCAGTAGCCTGCGAGCACGATCATGGTCGCGCTGATGGCGAGGCAGCCGAGCGCGACGACGTCCCGCAGGCCGACGCCGCCGCCGATGACCGCGTCGACGCGGGGGCGCTGGCGGACGACGCCGGTCGTGAGGAGGGTCAGGGCGGAGGCGAGGAACCCGATCTTGGTGTCGGCGTTGTTGACCCACGGCCCGATGGTGCTGACGGCGAGGTAGGCGTCCTCGTTGCCATTCGCCGGCTCGGGCTCGGGCACGGGGCTACGCGGCGGCATCGGACCGGTACCCATCGGTGGGCCACGGGCCGCCGAGGCGCCAGTCCGTGTAGGCGGCGTACCAGTGGGCCGCCCAGGCGATCGCGGTGGCGCTGGTGTGCTCGCCCGGGCGCCAGTCGTCGGTGTCCGCGACGCAGAGGTTGCCGCTGACGTAGAGGTGCTCGGCGGGGCCGAACCCGCGGCGGCCCTCGTTGCGTCCGAGCGCGCGCGGGGTGACGGGCACGACGGCGGGGAGCCCGCCGGCGGGGTCCGCGACGATCATGATCTCGAAGCGGCCGCGACCGGTGTCGATGGTGCCGGTCCAGGCATGCCCACCGTCACGCTGCTCGAGGCGGAAGCCGGGGAACGCGCGGTGGACGGCGGCGATGTCGGCGTCTCGGAGGGCGGGGTCGTCCCACCACGCGGAGAGCACGCTGGCCGCAGGCGGGTCGTCGCCGCCATGGAACGCGTGCGGGGCGACGGCGGTGGCCGTGCCGGCGGTGACGGCGGCGGTGGCGGCGCGGCCCGTGAGGACGCGCCCGTCGACGCTGACGCCCCGGGGGATGTCGAGGCCGACGTAGCGCAGGAGGCTGGGCAGTGACATGGGGCTCTCGCTCTCAGTGGACGCGGACGCGGCTGGAGGGGGCGCCGGCGAGGTCCGCGCGGAGGCCCTGGAGGTGCGGCAGGAGGTTCCGCCACCGGAAGTCGTAGAAGGAGTAGGCCCTGACCTGGCCGGCCCGCTCGTAGCGCTTCGGGCTGCTGGCGTGCTGGACAAGCAGGTCCTTGTTGCCGATCAGGTCGGCGAGGCCCTGACCGACAACGACCTCCCAGCTCAGCGCGGCCTTCTCGCACTTCGAGGCGAAGTTCGGCGCGAAGCCGATGACGTTGACCTCGCTGGCGTCCTCGGTGCCCGTGCGGACGAAATCGAGGCGCCCGTAGTCCGCGCCGGCCCGCAGCTGCACGGGCTCGATGCCGCTCAACCTGAGCAGGTTGTTGAGGGCGTTCTGGGTCGCGTCGAGCGAGAACGCGCAGGCCGCGACCGCGGCGGCGACGTCGACGGCGGGGACCCGGCTGTCGGGCCCGCCGAAGCAGGCGAAGACCCCGTCGCCGCGGAGGCCGAGGACGTGCCCGCCGTGGTCGCAGACGACCTCGACAACCTGCGTCAGCACCGCCAGGGCGAGCCGGGCGACGTCGTCGGGCTCGTCCCAGAACGTACGGGCGGTGAACGACCGCAGGTCGATGAACGCCACGGCGGCGTCGCAGTGACCGCGCTCGTTGAGGCCAAGGCCCGCAAAGGCCGGGTGCCCTGTCGGGCGAGAGAGGCTCCCGGCGGTCTCCGCCGCGGCGGAGGCGCGCAGCCCCTTGCTGAGCAGGATGTCCTTGCGCTCGTAGGAGCCGTAGGCGTCGAGGACGCCCTGCGCGAAGGCCGTGCGGTCGGCGGGCATCCCGTCAGACCCTCACGGCGGCGGCGGGCCGCAGCAGCGGCGAATCCCGCAATGGGTTCTGCACGTGCCGGACCGCCGACTCGGCCCTCGCCGTGACAACGGCGATGACCGGCGACGCGGCCCAGCCCGCGATCAGGAGCAGCCCTGCGGCCACGCGCGGGGCCGCCGCCTCACCGAGGCGGCAGGGGACGGCGCGCAGGGCGCCCTCCTCCAAGTCGTAGAGCTTCATTCGTCGCCTCGATCCGCTCGTTACTTACAGGACCATACAGTAAATCTGTGATCCCACGATTCCCGCCTGCAGTTGATCCAAACCCTGCGTGTCAACGTGCGCCATCGCGCCCCGCTGGCCCGTCCGGGCGAGGCTGGCGGTCTACTGGTTATGGGCCCCGGCGCCGATACGACGAACAGATCCGTAGCAGACTCAGGGAGACGCAGTGAGCCTCGACGAGGCCGGCAGGACCGTCATCGCCCTAGATCGCGCCCGCCTCCAGGCCGGGCGCGAGCTCCGCGGCCTCAGCCAGACCGCCCTCGCGCGCGAGGCCGGGATCACCGCGGCTGCCGTCAGCCAGTTCGAGAACGGGCACAGCCGCCCCACGCCGGCGACGCTGCTAAAGGTGTCGTACGCCCTGAACCTGCCGCTGGGCTACTTCGCCCGCAGGCACGGCCACGCCGCCGGGGAGGCGCCAGCCGCATTCTTCCGCAGCCTCCGGTCGACCAGCGCCGCCGAGCGACGCCGCGCGACCGCCCTCGTCGGGCTCGTCCACGAGCTCGTCCACGCCGTCGAGCAGCACGTCGCCCTCCCGGCCTCGGATGTCCCTGCGAACAGGGCCGCGCACGACGACGCCGGCATCGACCGGGCCGCAGCCGACGCCCGCGAGCACCTCGGCCTCGACGCCAGCGGCCCCGTCCCCGACGTCGTGCGCGCCATGGAGCGCCACGGCATCGTCACCGCCCGGTTCCGCGTCGAGGGCCACCAGATGGACGCGTTCTCCGTCGACTACCCCGACCGGCCCGTCGTCGTCCTCGGCGCGGACAAGGGCCACCGAGACCGCTCCCGGTTCGACGCGGCCCACGAGCTCGGGCACCTCGTCCTCCACCGCCCCGACGACGCCGGGAGCAAGGAGGCGGAGACGCAGGCCCACAAGTTCGCCGCCGCCTTCCTCATGCCCGCCGACGCGATCCGCGACGACCTCCCTCGACGCGCCGACTGGGAGCGGCTGGCCGGGCTCAAGCGCGAGTGGGGCGTCAGCATCGCGGCGCTTCTTAAGCGCGCGCAGACCCTCGGCAGGATGGACCCGGCCGCCTACACGCAGGCGATGAAAACGCTGAGCGCCCGCGGGTGGCGCAAGCGCGAGCCCGTCGACCTCGGCCCCGCCGAACAGCCGGTGCTGCTCGCCAAGGCCCTAGAGGTCGCCGAGGCCCACGGCGTCACCCTCGACGACCTCGCCGCCGAGTACGGCCTGCCGCTGCACGACCTCCGTAAGGTCCTGGAGCACTCCCTCGACCCGCGGCCCCGCGTGGAGCTCTAGCGACCTGGGGCTTGCACCATCCGGGTGGGAAGGGGCGGTCCGGAGTCCCCGGCGGCAGCGCTGCGGCTCGACGCGGGTTGCTGACAACACGCTCGCTCATCGAGCATTAGCGGGGCGTCCCGCAAGCCGAACCACAATCGGGAACACCGCAGGACGGAGCATCTGCCCCTCGGCTGCCGTCCCATAGGGCCGGCCCGAAGGCCGTTCCCGCAAGGGGGGAAGCAGACACCTCTACGACAGGACTGCGTTGTCCGGCCATCTGCTCGGCGCCCACGCCGCCGTGTTGCAGGAAGCTGTTGTCTAACGAGACGCGGTGCATCACGGAGTTGGTCGTCGGCAGCACGAAGACCGGGCATAGCCACTCCGCATTACACTTAACAATCTCCATATACGATCAACGGCATGACCGCCACCACCCTTTGACCGCGAGATACACCTCTCCGTGCCGTTCTCTAATCTTCACCAACTAGCGGCACGCATGCTACCAATAGAGGTAGTCCGGGCCCCGCTTCGCGGGGCCCATTGCCGTTTCAGGGGTGACCTGTTGGACATTGTTGAGTGGCGCTGAAAATGCACGGTGGAATGAAGGTGTATGCCGCGTCGCCAGCGGCTGCCCGGGCGTATCTGGAGGCCGACCGCGGCCGGGCCGATGACTACTACCTGACCGAGGGCACCGGCCTGGCCCGCCGCTTCGAGGCCCGCGACGGACGGGTGGCCGAGCGGGCGTCGCTGGCGGGCGAGGGCTACGAGACCTGGGTGGCCGGCGGCGACCCGGACACCGGCGACCCACGGGGGCGACTGCGGACCGACGAGCGCGCTGTGCGGTTCGTCGAGGTGGTGGTCAACGGCCCGAAGTCCTGGTCCCTGGCCGCGGCTCTGCACGACGACGTCGCGGCCGCCTACGACGCCGCCCAGGACCGCGCCGCCGCCCAGATCATCGGCTGGCTCGCCGCCCACGCCACGACCCGGGTCGGCCCGCGCGGCGGCCAGATCCAGGTGCCGGTGGAGATCCTGGAGGCGGTGACGGTGCGGCACTACACCTCCCGCGCCGGAGACCCGCACCGGCATCTGCACCTGCAGATCAGCGCCCGGGTGTTCGCCGCGGAACAATGGCGCGGGCTGCACACTGTCGGCGTGCGCGACTTTCTCGCCGCCACCAACGGAATCGGGCACGCTGCGGTCGCCTGCGATCCGAAGTTCCGCGCCGCACTCGCCGCGCACGGCTACACCCTGGATGCGACTGGAGAAGTACAGGAGCTTGCGGCCTACGTCGGCCCGTTCAGTGCGAGGGCGGCGCAGATCGGGCGCAACCTGGACCGCTACGAACGCGACTGGATCGCGGTGCACCCTGGAGAACATCCAGGTCCGGCGCTGCGGCGGGCCTGGGACGCCCGCGCCTGGGCCGCGGGGCGCCCGGACAAGGTCATCCCCCGCTCCGGGGCGGACCTCGTGGCCCGGTGGCGAGCCGAGCTGGCGGCATCGGGCTACCACGACCCAGCACAGCCGGTGGCGCTGGTGCCGACCCCGATCGGCGCGCTCGACCGCGAGGCTGCCGTCGACACCGCGCTGACCCGGCTGGCCGCCGGCCGCTCGGCCTGGAACGCCGCCGACGTCCGCGGCGAGGTCGAGCGGCTGATCGCCGCGGAGGGCATCGTCGCCGACCCGGCGGTGCGCCTCGAGTTGGCCGAGGACCTCACCGCCCGCGCCCTTGGCCGGTGCGTTCCCCTGGTGGACTGGGAGGGAGTGCCGGAGCACATCCGGTCCTGGACCTCGCGGCCGGTGCTCGACGTGGAGGCCGACCTGGTCACCCGGTTCGCCGCCCGCGCCGACCAGCCCGCCCTGGCCGGGCCACAGCCGGAGCTGCTGCCAGTGGGGCTCATCCAGCACCTGGATGTCGACCAGGCCGCGGCGGTCGCCCTGCTGGCCGGCGACCGCCGGTTGGTCGTACTGGAGGGCGCGGCCGGCACGGGCAAGACCACCACGCTGGCCGCCACTCACGCCCTGCTTGAACGGCAGGGGCGGCGGCTGGTCGTGGTCACTCCGACGCTGAAGGCCGCCCAGGTCGCGCGCGCCGAGGTCGGCGCGGCCACCGGGTCGGCCGCGTCCCTGGTCTTCGCCCACGGCTGGCGCTGGACGGAGCACGGCGAGTGGACCCGGCTCGTCGTCGGCGAGGTCGACCCGGTCATCGGGCGCATCCACACCGGGCCGGCGGAGGGAAGCCGGCTGCGGCCCGACGATCTGCTGATCGTCGACGAGGCCGGCATGCTCGACCAGGACACCGCCCGCGCTCTTCTCACCGTCGCCGACGAGGCCGGGGCGCGGCTGGCGCTGCTGGGGGACCGCCACCAGCTCGCTGCGGTCGGCCGTGGCGGGGTCCTGGACCTGGCCGCCGCTCAGGTCGCCCCGGCCGCCTGCCTGGCCTTGGAGTCGGTGCACCGCTTCACCCGCACCGACAGCACCGGCCAGTCGGTTCCCGACGGTGAGTACGCCGAGCTGACGTTGGCGATGCGCCGGGGTGACAACCCGGGCGTGGTGTTCGACGCCCTCCTCGCCCGCGGCCGGATCCACCTGCACCCCGACCGCGCAGCGCTGCAGGACGCCCTGGCCGCGACCGCCGCCCACGACCCGCAGGCGGCCGACGTCGCTGTGGTGGCGGACACCCGCGAGCAGGTCAACGAGCTCAACGCCGCCATCCGCGACCGGCTGGTCACCGACGGCCGCATCGACGACGTCCGGGTCGTGACCACGTGGGCGGGTCAGCGGATCGGCGCCGGCGACAGGATCGCCACCCGGCGCAACGACCGGAACCTGGAGGTGGCCAACCGGGACACGTGGACCGTCACCGCGGTCGGCCGACGCGGTGGGCTGCTGGTCACCGGCACGGCCACCGGTGACGTCTCTCGGGGCGATGTCACCCCGGCCGGCGCTCGGGTCCGGGTGCTGCCCGCCGACTACGTCACCTCCCACGTGGAGCTGGCCTACGCCAGCACCGCGTACGGCGTGCAGGGTGACACCGTTCCCGCCGCGCACGTGGTGATCAGTGACCAGACCGGCGCGGCCTCGGCCTACGTCGGCATGACCCGTGGACGGGTGTCCAACACCGCGCACCTCGTCGCGGCCGACGTGGCCGAGGCCCGGGCGCAGTGGATCGCCGTCTTCGGCCGCGACCGGGCCGACCTCGGCCCGGGCCACGCGGCCGAGCTGGCCGCTCGAGAGGCCGCCCGCGACCGCCCGGACCGGTCGCGCGACCGGACGCCAGCCGCTCCCCCGCGGCCGGTCGCGCCGGTACCGAGCGTCCCCCGGCCCGAGGCGGAGCGGCGGGGACCATCCCTCGCGCGTTGGGGCGCCGCGCCGGGCATCGGTCGATGAGCAGGGCCGCCTCCTCCGGCCGGCCGCGGGCCCCCGGACACCAGCAACAGGAGGAGAACCGGAGGATTCCGGAAGCCATCGGTGTTCGGCTGTCACCAATCGCCCCCGAATGGCGCCTTCTCCCCTGACGGAGCACAGCCCACCCGAGCCCACCGGAGCCACCCATGTCCGAGGATTCCGCCTGCCGCCAGCCCGAGCTGCTCACCATCACCGAGGCCGCCGAGCTGCTCCGCGCTCCGGTGGCCACCCTCCGGTACTGGCGCCACCTGGGCACCGGTCCGCGCAGCTTTCGGCTCGGCCGCCGGGTCCTCTACCGCTCCGACGACCTGCGCAGCTGGATCGACGCCCAGCACGACGATCAGGTCTCCCCCGCAGCGGGTGCACCGCGGTGACCGCCCCGACCCACGGCGCACACCGCCGTCCACAGATCGTGCCGCGGCCGTCCAGAGGGGCGGGGATCGACGGCAGGCTCACCCCCGAGACGATCGCGCCGGTGGTAGACCTCCGCCGGCGCGGGGCTCGGCCCGGGCTCGACGAGAGGCGGGTGATCGAAGATGGCGTCGATCGCGCGGAGGCCTGATGGCACGTACCGGCCGCGGTACCGCGACGAGCACGGCAAGGAGCACGCCCGCCACTTCAAGCGCAAGGTCGACGCCCAGCGATGGCTGGACGAGGTCACCGCGGCTGTGCAGACGGGCACCTACGTCGACCCCAAGCGGGCCAAGACGACCGTGGGCGAGCTGGCGCCCGTCTGGCTCGCCGGGAAGATCAACCTCAAGCCCACCAGTCGGGCCCGCTACGCCGACGTCCTCAAGACCCACGTCCTGCCGCGTTGGGGCAATGTCGCGCTGATCCGGGTGACCCACGGCGACGTGCAGGCCTGGCTGTCCGAGCTCTCCGACCGAGGGCTGTCCGGGGCCTCGGTCCGCAAGGCGCAGGGAGTCCTGTCCGGCATTCTCGGGCTCGCGGTGCGCGACCGGCGCCTGGCGGTCAACCCCGCGCTTGGGGTGGCCCTGCCCCCGATGCAGGAGAAGCGCCGCCGGTACCTGACCGCGGAGCAGCTCGAGGCACTCGCCGACGCTGCCGGGCCCGGCCGGGTCGCCGTGCTGGTGCTCGGCTACTGCGGGCTGCGCTGGTCGGAGTTGGCGGCGCTGCGGGTGCGGCACTTCGACCTGCTGCGCCGGCGGGTGCTCGTCGAGGAGGCGGTCACCGAGGTCGACGGCTCCCGCCTGGTGTGGGGCACCCCCAAGACCCACGGCCGCCGCTCGGTGCCGCTGCCGCGCTTCCTCGTCGACGAACTCGCCCGGACGGTGGTAACCCGCCCTGCCGACGAGCTGGCCTTCCCCTCGCCGCAGGGCGCGGTGCTGCGCAACCGGAACGCCCGGTCCGCCTGGTTCGACGCCGCGGCCCGGGCCATCGGGGAGCCGGGGCTCACGCCGCACGAGCTCCGGCACACCGCAGCCTCGCTGGCGATTAAGGCCGGCGCCAACGTCAAGGCGGTGCAGCGGATGCTCGGGCACGCCTCGGCAGCCATGACCCTGGACCGCTACGCCGACCTGTTCGACGACGACCTGGACGACGTGGCCGACCGGCTGGACGCGCTGCGGGCCGCATCCCGCGGACGAGTTGCGGACTTTTTGCGGACTGAAGCCCCGTCGGAGGGCTCGACCGAGCCCTCAATGGAGGTGAATCCGCAGGTCAAGCGAGTGGAGACGAGGGGAATCGAACCCCTAACCCCCGCCTTGCAAAGGCGGTGCTCTGCCAATTGAGCTACGTCCCCGGTGGGGCCGGGGCCCCGGGGATGGATCAGCGTGCGGTGGGGGTGCTGACGGCCTGGGGGCCGCTGGTGGCCTCGCGCCAGAGGTCGGCCTCGACCTTGCCGCTCGAGCGCTTGCGGACGGCAGCCACGGCTCCGACGGCCGCTGCGACCAGCGCCAGCTTCTTCAGCACGCGGATGACCTCCTGGGCGCTCGATCGGTGCACGTCTCGATCGGCGCCCGGGGGGCACCAGTGCACGGGTGGGCCTGGGAGGACTTGAACCTCCGGCCTCATCCTTATCAGGGATGCGCTCTAACCGCCTGAGCTACAGGCCCGTGAACCTCGAACAGCCTACCTGGCCCGTGAGGGCCACCCCGACGCGGGGTGCCGTTCCCCGTGCGCAACCGGGGGTCCACGCCGAGGGGGCCCGGAGGGTCCGCGCAGGGGTGGCGGGTGGGCTTCACGGCACGGGGAACGGCTCCTGGCCGCGGTGCGATCCGGAGGATCGCGATGTCACGACTCAGTCCCGTTCGGAGAGGGTGACCTCGAGGCCGCCGACGAGGTCGGAGCACATGTTGTAGATGAAGGTGCCGACCGTGCACAGCGCCGTGAGCAGCACGATGTTGATGGCACCGATGACCGCCGCACCACCGAACACGACGCCGGGGGTGAGGACCTCGCTGCCGCCGCCCGCGTCGCTCTCGGTACCGAGCTGGCCGAACAGCTCGTTCAAGGTGTCGAAGACGCCGAGTGCGTTGAGCACCAGGTACAGCACGCCGACGGCGACCATCCAGATGAAGAACAGCGCGATCGACAGCACCAGCGAGATCTTCAGCGCCGACCAGGTGTCGATGTGCCGCAACTGCAGTCGGGCCCGCCGCGGACCGCGGCCCGAACCGCGTCCCGGTCGCGCCTTGGGCGCAGCGGCCTGGGCGCCGGCGGTCTGGCCCGCTCCGGTCTGACCTGCTGCGGTCTGGCCCGCCCCGGTCTGAGCGGTGCCGGTCTGAGCGGTGCCGGTCTGAGCGGTGCCGGTCTGAGCGGTGCCGGCCTGAGCGGTGCCGGCCTGAGCGGTGCCGGCCTGAGCGGATCGGCCCTGGGACGCACCGCTCTGGGGGGAGCCGCCCGACTGGGCGCCACCCGCGGACGGTCGAACCGGTACCGGCGGGGCCGCCACCGGCGGCGCAGCGGTGGGGTTCCCGCCGGCCGCCCGCTGGCTCCCGGTGACCGGGATCGACTGCGTCCCGGTGGTCGGGGCGGCCGGCGTCCCCGGCGCCTTGGCAGCGGGCTGCGCTCCCGTGGTGGGGATGGACTGCGTCCCCGTGGTGGGGATGGACTGCGTCCCGGTGCCCGGAGCGGGCTGACCGGACGACGGCTGACCGGACGCACCGTCCTGCCCGGGGGCCGTCCCCTTGCCGTCCTTCCCGCCACCCGACGGGGTGCCTCCACCGCGGGACCCGGTGCGCACCGAACCCTGTGGTCGGTCGCTCATGCCAGTCTCCCGTTCACCCGCGGCACAGACCGCTCCCTCGCGACCGACACCAGGGCAACGCTCGCGCGAGCCCGGGGTCCGATCAGTTCGTCACCTGATGTCACCCTAGGCCGACGGCTCGTCGTTGTCCGTCGTACGGGCGATTGCCACGATCGACACGTCCTCCGGCAAGTTCATGAGCTTGACGCCCATGGTCGCGCGATCCTTGTTGTGCCGCACCCCGTTCACCGGCGTCCGGATCACGCCGCCGCCGGAGGTGATGGCGTAGAGCTCGTCGCCCAGCGTCACCGCCAGCGCGCCGACCAGGGCGCCCTTGCGCGCCTTGGGGTCGGCGGTCAGCACGCCCTTGCCGCCCCTGCCCTGGTTCGGGTAGTTCTCGATGCCGGTCCGCTTGGCGAAGCCGCGCTCGGTCGCCACCAGGACGTCGACGCCCTCCTGCACCACCATCAGGGACAGCAGCCGGTCGTCCTCGGACAGCGAGATGCCCCGCACGCCCTCGGTGGCCCGCCCCATGGGACGCAGGGCGCCGTCGTCGGCGGTGAACCGGATCGACATCGCCTTGCGGGTGACCAGGAGCAGGTCGGAGGTGCTGTCGATCAGGGCGGCCCCGACCAGCTCGTCGGCGTCGCGCAGGTTGATCGCGATCACGCCGCCCTGGCGCGGGGAGTCGAAGTCGGTCAGCCGGGTCTTCTTCACCTGCCCCCGCGCGGTGGCCAGGACCAGGAACGGGGCGACCGTGTAGTCCTTGATCTGCATGACCTGGGCGATCTTCTCGTCCGGCTGGAACGCGAGGATGTTCGCCACGTGCTGGCCGCGGGCGGTGCGGTTGGCCTCGGGCAGCTCGTAGGCCTTGGACCGGTACACCCGGCCCTTGTTCGTGAAGAAGAGGATCCAGTCGTGGGTGGAGCCCACGAAGAAGTGGTCGACGATGTCGTCCTGCTTCAGGGTCGCGCCCATCACGCCCTTGCCACCACGGCGCTGCGAGCGGTAGAGGTCGCTCTTCGTCCGCTTGGCGTACCCGGTGCGGGTGATGGTGACGACGACCTCCTCCTCCGCGATGAGGTCCTCCATCGAGACGTCGCCGTCGTTGGCGACGAACTGCGTGCGGCGGTCGTCGCCGTACTTCTCCACGATCTCGGCCAGCTCGTCGTGGATGATCTGCCGCTGCCGGGCCGGGTCGCCGAGGATGTCCAGCAGGTCGGCGATGCGGGCCTCGATCTCGGCCAGCTCGTCGAGGATCCGCTGGCGCTCCAGCGCCGCCAGCCGCCGCAGCTGCAGGTCCAGGATCGCGACTGCCTGGATCTCGTCGACGTCGAGCAGCTCCATCAGGCCGGCGCGCGCCTCGTCGGCCGAGGGGCTGCGGCGGATGAGCGCGATGACGTCGTCGAGGTGGTCGAGGGCCTTGCCGTAGCCGCGCAGGATGTGCGCGCGCTCCTCGGCCTTGCGCAGCCGGTACCGGGTGCGCCGCTGGATGACCTCGATCTGGTGGTTCACGTACTCGCGCACGAGCTCGTCGAGCCGCAGCGTGCGGGGCACCCCGTCGACGATCGAGAGCATGTTGCAGCCGAAGGTGGTCTGCAGCTGGGTGTGCTTGTAGAGGTTGTTCAGCACGACCTTGGCGACGGCGTCCCGGCGGAGCGTGAGGACCAGCCGGCGGCCGACCCGGTCGCTGGACTCGTCGGCGATCTCGCTGATGCCCTGGAGCCGGCCCTCCTTGACCGATTCGGCGATGGACTCGGCGAGGTTGTCCGGGTTCACCTGGTACGGCAGTTCGGTGCAGACCAGCTGCACCCGGCCGCGGGCGTCCTCCTCGACGGTGACGACGGCGCGCATGCGCACCGACCCTCGCCCGGTCCGGTAGGCGTCCTCGATGCCCTCGCGACCGACGATCAGGCCGTGGGTCGGGAAGTCCGGGCCCTTGATCCGCTCCATGCAGGCGGCGAGGGCTTCCTCGGCCTCGGCGTCGGGGTGCTCGAGCATCCAGAACACCGCGGCCGCCACCTCGCGGAGGTTGTGCGGCGGCATGTTGGTGGCCATGCCGACGGCGATGCCCGCGGAGCCGTTGATCAGCAGGTTCGGGATGCGCCCCGGCAGGACCAGCGGTTCCTGGTTCTTGCCGTCGTAGTTGGGCTGGAAGTCGACGGTCTCCTCGTCGATGTTGGCCAGCATCTCCATGGCCAGCGGCGTGAGCCGGGCCTCGGTGTACCGCATGGCCGCGGCCGGGTCGTTGCCCGGGGAGCCGAAGTTGCCCTGACCGTCGACCAGCGGGTACCGCATGGCCCAGGGCTGGGCCAGGCGCACGAGGGCGTCGTAGATCGAGCTGTCGCCGTGCGGGTGGTAGTTACCCATCACCTCACCGACGACGCGGGCGCACTTGACGTAGCCGCGGTCGGGGCGGAAGCCCTGGTCGTACATCGCGTAGAGCACGCGCCGGTGCACCGGCTTGAGCCCGTCGCGGACCTCGGGCAGCGCGCGGCCGACGATCACCGACATGGCGTAGTCGATGTAGCTGCGCTGCATCTCCTGCTGGAGGTCGACCGGCTCGATGCGGTCGCGCGCTGGGGTCTCGGTCACGGTTCAGATCTCCACAGATGGGTGCACAGAGGTGGACAAGTTCACTGGTCGACCGGTACGTCGGGTGGCGGTGGGGAGGTGTTCACCCGGCCGCCACCCGGCGCTTCTGGTCGGCCGCCGGGGCACTACACGTCGAGGAAGCGGACGTCCTTGGCGTTGCGGGTGATGAAGCTGCGGCGGGCCTCGACGTCCTCGCCCATGAGCACGCTGAACAGCTCGTCGGCGGTGGCGGCGTCCTCGAGGGTCACCTGGAGCAGGACCCGGGTCTCGGGGTCCATGGTGGTCTCCCACAGCTCCTTGGCGTTCATCTCGCCGAGGCCCTTGAAGCGCTGGATCGCGTCGTCCTTGGGCAGCTTGCGCCCCTCCTCGCGGCGCGCCTTGAGGAGGGCCTGGAGCTCCTTGTCGGTGTAGACGTACTCGTCGGCGTGCTTGTTGCCCCACTTGATCTTGTACAGCGGCGGCTGGGCGAGGTACACGTAGCCGGCCTCGACCAGCGGCCGCATGAAGCGGAACAGCAGGGTGAGCAGCAGGGTCCGGATGTGCTGGCCGTCGACGTCGGCGTCCGCCATGAGGATGATCTTGTGGTAGCGGAGCTTCGAGACGTCGAACTCGTCGTGGATGCCGGTGCCGAACGCGGTGATCATCGACTGGACCTCGTTGTTCTTGAGGACGCGGTCGATGCGGGCCTTCTCGACGTTGATGATCTTGCCGCGGATGGGCAGGATCGCCTGGAACATCGAGTCGCGCCCGGACTTCGCGGAGCCGCCGGCCGAGTCGCCCTCGACGATGTAGACCTCGGAGTTGCGCGGGTCGGTCGAGCGGCAGTCGGCGAGCTTGCCCGGCAGCGAGTTGTTGCTGAGCAGGTTCTTGCGGGCCAGCTTGCGGGCGTCCTGCGCCGCGCGCCGGGCGCGTGCCGCCGACGAGGCCTTGTTGATGATCATCTTGGCCTCGGTCGGGTTGGCCTCGAACCAGTGCCCGATCTGCTCGTTGCAGACCCGCTGCACGAACCCCTTGACCTCGGTGTTGCCGAGCTTGGTCTTGGTCTGGCCCTCGAACTGCGGGTCGCCCAGCTTGACCGAGACGATCGCGGCCAGGCCCTCGCGAATGTCCTCGCCGGTGAGCTTCTCGTCCTTGCCCTTGAAGAGCTTCTTCTCCTCGGCGTACCGGTTGACGATCGAGGTGAGCGCCGCGCGGAAGCCCTCTTCGTGCGTGCCGCCCTCGTGCGTGTTGATGATGTTGGCGAAGGTGTAGACCGACTCGGAGTAGGCCTCCGACCACTGCATGGCGACGTCGATCGACATGGCCATGTCGTTCTTGCCGGTGCCCTCGGCGGCGAAGGCGACGACCGACTTGTGGATCGGGCTCTTCTTGGCGTTGATGTGCGCCACGTAGTCGATCAGGCCGGCGTCGTACCGGTAGGTGACCTCGGTCGGCTCGAACGCCTCCGCCTCGGCGCCCGCCTCCGGCGCGGCCTCGGCGAGCGTGATCTCGTCGCCCATGCCGGACTCGGCCTTGCTGTGCCCCGGCCGCTCGTCGCGCAGGACGATGGTCAGGCCCTTGTTCAGGAAGGCCATCTCCTGCAGCCGGCGGTTGATGGTCTCGAACGAGTAGTGCGTCGTCTCGAAGATGTCGCCGTCGGCCCAGAAGGTGATCGCGGTGCCGCGCTTCTTGGTCGGGCCGACCTCCACCAGCTGGCCCGGCTTGGCGTAGGCGTAGCTCTGCTTCCACTCGGTCCCGTCGCGCCAGACCTCGACGTCCAGCCGCGTGGACAGGGCGTTGACGACGGTGACGCCCACGCCGTGCAGGCCGCCGGAGACCCCGTAGCTCTTGCCGTCGAACTTCCCGCCCGCATGCAGGACGGTCATGATCACCTCGACGGTGGGCCGCTTCTCGACCGGGTGCATGTCGACCGGGATGCCACGGCCGTTGTCCTCGACCCGCACGCCGCCGTCGGCCAGCAGGGTGACGTGCACGCGGTCGGCGTGGCCGGCCAGCGACTCGTCGACGGAGTTGTCGACGACCTCCCACACCATGTGGTGCAGGCCCCGCTCACCCGTGGAGCCGATGTACATGCCGGGGCGCTTCCGGACCGCCTCGAGACCCTCGAGGACGGTGATGGAACTGCCGGAGTAGGCGTTCTCGATCTGGGGTGCTGCGACCACGGGGGGCCTTCCTCTCGCGCAACCGGCGGCACGCATCCACGCGAGGGCATGGGGGCGAGACAGCGCAGAAGGGCGCTCAGCCGGTTGCTGGCGGTACCTGCCGTCGAGGATACCGGGTCGGCTGACAGGAATGGCGCCGTCCACGCCCTGACGTCACGTCTGCGCCACTTCCGGCACCTCAGCCACCACCGGTGCTGCCCCGGGGGCGGTCACGGCGTCCTGGCGGCCGTCGGACCGGTTGCGCTCGGTTCCGCGACACCCGGGGGGCGGTCGCCGGTGAGCGCCCCGGGTCGACGTCGGTACGCGTCCACCTCGTCCCTGGGCAGCAGCAGCCCCGGGCCCACGACCCGCTCGAGGGTGGACTGCCCGGCGGCGCCCTGACATCCCGTCGGCGGCGCCGTGACATCCCGTCGGCGGCGCCGATGCCCTGTCGCGCCGACACTCGGGCCCATGGCCTCCGCAGCGGCACCGCCGTCCGACACCTCGAAGCTCTGCCTGGTCACCGGCGCCACCGGCTACATCGGCGGACGGCTCGTCCCGGAACTGCTGGCGGCCGGTCACCGCGTGCGGGTCATGAGCCGCTCCCCCGAGCACCTGCGCGACCGGCCCTGGGCCGGCTCCGTCGAGGTCGTGCGTGCCGACGCCACCGACGCCGACCAGGTGGCCGCGGCCTGCGCCGGCGCCGACGTCGTCTACTACCTGATCCACGCCCTGGGGGCGGGGGCGGGATTCGAGGACGCCGACCGGCGGGCGGCGCGGACGATGGCCACCGCGGTGCGGGAGGCCGGGGTCGGCCGGCTGGTGTACCTGGGTGCGCTCGAGCCCGACGGCGAGGAGCTGTCCCCCCACCTGCGCTCCCGGATCGAGGTCGGCGAGATCCTCCTCGGCTCCGGCGTCCCCACCGTCGTGCTGCGTGCCGCCATCGTGCTGGGCTCGGGATCGGCGTCCTTCGAGATGATCCGCCACCTCACCGAGCGGCTGCCGGTGATGGTCACCCCGGAGTGGGTGCACAGCCGGATCCAGCCGGTCGCCGTGCGGGACGTCCTCCGCTACCTGGTCGGCTGCGCCGGGCTCCCGCCATCGGTGCATCGCGGGTTCGACATCGGCGGCCCCGACGTCATGGACTACGCCGAGATGATGCAGCGGTACGCGGCGATCGCGGAGCTGCCCCGGCGCCGGATCGTGCCCGTCCCGTTCTTCTCGCCGTCCCTGTCCAGCCACTGGGTCGGCGTCATCACGCCGGTCCCGGCCGGCATCGCCCGGCCGCTGGTCGAGTCCTTGCGCAACACCGTCGTGTGCCGGGAGCACGACATCGCGCAGTACCTGCCCGATCCGCCCGAGGGACCGCTCGGGTTCGACGAGGCCGTGCGGCTGGCGGTGGCGCGGGTGCGCGACTCGGCCGTGACGACGCGCTGGTCAGGGGCCTCGGTCCACGGTGCGCCGTCAGACCCGCTGCCCACGGACCCGGACTGGGCGGGCGGCAGCCTCTACGTCGACGAGCGGACCCGGGAGACCAGCGCGTCCCCCGCCGCGGTCTGGCGGGTGGTGGAGGGCATCGGCGGGCAGTCCGGCTGGTACTCCTTCCCGCTGGCCTGGCGGGTGCGCGGCTGGCTGGACCGGGCGGTCGGCGGGGTGGGCCTCCGGCGGGGACGGCGCGATGCGCACGACCTCTACGTCGGGGACGCGCTGGACTTCTGGCGCGTGGAGGAGCTGGAGCGGGAGCGGCTGCTGCGGCTGCGCGCGGAGATGCGGGTGCCCGGCCTGGCCTGGCTGGAGTTCCACGTGGAACACGAGGGTGGGACGACGGTGCTGCGGCAGCGGGCGACGTTCGCCCCGCACGGTCTGGCGGGGCACGCCTACTGGTGGGCGGTCGCGGCCTTCCACGGGTTCGTCTTCGGCGGGATGATCCGCGGCATCACGCGGGCGGCCGAGCAGCGAGGGTGAGCAGCGAGGGGTGAGCACCGTCGCCCCTCGTCCTCCCTCGTCGTAGCGCGTCCTCCCTCACCGCCCACCGTGAGGGAGGAGGCGCTGGATCAGGTCACCCCGGCTGCGGTCAGGGGCTAGGTGACGAGGAGCTGGGCGGCGGCGAGCTCGCGGTAGAGCGGGCTGGTCTCCACCAGCTCCGCATGGGTCCCGCGCGCGACCACCTGACCCTGGTCCAGCACCACGATCTGGTCGCTGTCGAGCACCGTGGACAGCCGGTGGGCGACGACGAGCAGCGCACGGTCGGCCGACGCGGCGGCGAGCGTGTCCCGGAGCAGCCCCTCGTTGCGGGCGTCGAGGCTGGCCGTCGGCTCGTCCAGGAGCAGCAGCTCGGGCCGGGCCAGCAGCGACCGCGCGATGGCCAGGCGCTGTCGCTCCCCGCCGGACAGCAGCACGCCCTCGTCACCGACCAGCACGTCCAGGCCGCGCGGCGACCGGCGCACCACCTCGGTCAGGCCGACGTCGGCCAGCACGGCCCACAGCTCGGGATCGGTCGCCTCGGGCCGGGTGAGCAGCAGGTTGTCCCGCACCGTCCCGGCCAGCACCGGTGCCTCCTGCTCGACGTAGCCCAGCCGGGCGCGCAGGGCCGCACGCGGCACCTCCCGGACATCGGTGCCGGCCCAGCGGACCGCCCCGGCGGTGACCGGGTAGAAGCCCTCGATCAGCGCCAGGATCGTGGACTTGCCCGCACCGGACGGGCCGACCAGCGCCACCCGGCTGCCGGCGGCCACCTCGAAGGAGACCCCGCGCAGCACCGGGGTCCCGTCCGGATAGGCGAAGGAGACGTCGTCGAGCTCCAGCAGCGGCGCACCGGTAGCCGGGGCCGCGGAGCCGAGCCGCTCCGGGCGCTCGTCCTGCTCCGGCTCCAGGGCCAGCACCTCCTGGATCCGGGCCAGGGCGCCCAGGCCCGTCTGCAGCTGGGTCCACGCCGAGATCGCCTGGCCCAGCGGCATCACCAGCAGGAACAGGTAGAGGATGAACGCGACCAGGGACGCCACGGTGATCGAGCCGTCGGCCACGCGGTAGCCGCCGACGCCGAGCACCGCGAGGAACGCACCCTGCACCGCGATCGATCCCGCGGGGGACACCAGCGACTCCAGCCGGGCCAACCGCACGCCGGCCTCGTACGCCCGGCGCGCGCTGCCCCCCACGGTGGCGACCTCGCGGCCGGTGGCGCCGCTGGCCCGGATGGTGCGCACCGCCGACAGCGCCCGCTCCACGTCGGCCGTCATCGCGCCCACCTCCTCCTGCGCCTGCCGCGACAGCCGGCGCACGCCACGGGAGGCCAGCACCGCCACGGTCACCCCGATGCCGACCGAGAGCAGGGTGAGCAGCAGCAGCCAGACGTCGACCAGCGCCATCGCGACGACCGCACCGATCGCGAGCACCGCCGAGCCGACCACGTCGACGACGCCGGAGGTGACCGTCGCGCGCAGGAGCGTGGTGTCGGACCCCACCCGCGACATGAGGTCACCGGTGCGCCGCCGGTCGTACTCGGCCACCGGGAGCCGCAGCAGCCGGTCGGCGAGCAGCTGCCTGGTGGTCAGGACGACGCCCTCCGCGGTGCGCTGCAGCAGGTACTGCTGGAACGCGCCCAGCGCCGATGCGGCCAGCAGCACCACCACCAGCAGGGAGACGGTCGGCAGCAGCGCCTCCCCGGAACCGACGACGTCGATGACCCGGGCGACCAGCGCGGGCTGCGCCAGCGCCGCGGCCGCGGCCACGAGGGACAGCGCCGCCGCCGCGGCCAGCGCGCGCCGGTGCGGCCGCAGCAGGGGCAGCAGCTCCCGCGGACCCGCGCCGGGGGACGCGGGTCCGGTGCCGGTGGCGGCTCCGGCTCCGGCTCCGGGGGAGGCGACCGCCGGGTCGACCGGGTCTGCGGCGCTCAGCGGACGAGCCGGATCAGGAGCCGGCGGCGAGCGCGCCGACGAGCGCGGTCAGCAGCCGGGTGTGGTGCTCGATGAGCTCGGGGCGGTGGCCGTCCGGCCGGATCGCGGCCAGGAACCCGCCCGCCGTCCAGAACTCGTCGCCGTCGTCGGTGCCCAGCAGCAGGCGGCGCACGTCGGGGTCGCCGGCGATCCGGCGCACCTGCGGCCCGTCCTCGGCGGCCAGCAGCGTCCATCGGCGCTCGAACTCCGGGTCCTCCGAGGGGATCTGCACCAAGCCGCCCACCCCGTGCTTCCACAGCCGCGCCGGGGACAGCCGTAGCGCCGGGGGCGTTCCCAGCAGCGGCGCCGCGGTGATCGCGTACTCCGGCACCACGTGCCGTCCGGACATGTAGACGGCGTCGAAGGCGACGAGCTCCAGCGCGCCGGCCCGCCCCCTCAGCACGCTGCCGGGCCGGTGGTCCCTGGTCAGCCGGGGCGGCGCCGAGGCGATCAGCTCGGCGAGGGCGGCGTCCTCGGGCGCGGTGCCGTCGGAGACCGTCCACCCCCGCTGGAGTGCCCAGCCCTGGGCGCCGACCACGTCGCCCTGGTAGCTGAACGCCCGTTCCATCTCCGGATCCCGCTGCCGGCGGCCGCCGAACAGCCCCCGCCGCTCGGGCACGGGCGCCTGTCCCGCGGGAGCGCCCGGCGGCGCCCACGAGGGATCGACGCCGGACGGCCCGGGCGGGGCGTCCGGCCCTCCGGGCTGCGCCTCCGGCCGTCCGGGCTGCGCCGTCGGCGGCTCGGGCTGCGTGGCCGGCCGCTCGGGTCGGGCCGGCGGGAGGTCCCAGCCCGCGGGCCGCCAGGCCTCCGGGTCGACGGAGTGGTCGCTGTCGCGCGGCTTCTTGCGGCGGTCGACGAAGTTGGGCGGGTCCTCCGGCGGGCCCTCCTGCGCCGGAGGCTGCTCCGCCGGCTCGTCTCCGCCGAGGTGCGCCGGCTCCTGCCAGGCCCGGCCGCTGTCGTCGTCGAAGCCGTCGCGGTCCCGAGGCGTGGTCATCGCTGCCCTTCCGTCGTGGTGCGGTGCTATCCGTAAGTGTCGCGCGGGCCGCGGCCGCGCACGGAGCGCGGGCCCTTCTTCCAGCTGGGCGCCGTCGGTCCGACAACGCGCAACCGGGTCACGACGTCCCCGCCGACCCCGGCGCGCAGCTTGCCCAGGATGGTCGGTGCCAGCAGCCGCAGCTGCGTGGCCCAGGCGGTGGACTCCGCGACGACCAGCAGCTCCCCCTCGGTGAGGGTCTGCGGAGCGCAGTGCGCGGCGATCTCCGGTCCGACCAGCATCTCCCACCGGCCGAACACCGCACCGGTGCGGGTCCGCTCGGACCAGTCCTGGGAGTCCACCAGGGAGTCGACCAACCGGCCCAGCGGCTGGGGGTCGTCGGCGCCGGGGCCCGGCCCGCTCCAGCTCCGCCGGGGTCCGGCGATCCGGCGGCGGGTCGGCCGCGGGCGGGCGGCCGAGGCGGCGCGTGCGGCCTCGAGGGCGGCCCGGGCGATGTCGCTCGGGCGCGCCGGCCGTTCCTCGCTCATGGCTCGACTCCGGACCCGTTCCGCTCCTCGCTCGCTGGCGCTCGCTGCGATGCTCGCTCCCCCGTCGTTCTCACGGAGCTCATGCCACCTCCCCCGGGTCGAGCACCCGCACCGTGCCGGCGCCGACCTCGACCCGGCCGCCGCGGAGCTCGGGGGGCACGTCGTCGAGGACAGCCGCGGTGATCAGCGTCTGCTCGGCCGAGCGTGCCACCTCCGCGAGCGCTGCGCGGCGTTCGGCGTCCAGCGTCGCGAAGACGTCGTCCAGGACCAGGATCGGGTCCTCGCCGTCGGCCCGCAGGAGGGCGAAGGTGGCGAGCTTCAGGCCCAGCGCCAGCGACCAGGACTCACCGTGACTGGCGAATCCCTTCGCCGGTGCCGGGCCCAGGTGGATGACGAGGTCGTCGCGGTGCGGGCCGACCAGCGTCATGCCCCGGTCCAGCTCGTCTCCCCGGCGCTCGGCCACCCGCTCGCGCATCGCCGCGGTCAGCTCGCCGGCCGTCGGTAGCGGGACGTCGGGCTGCAGCGCCGCGCCGTCCCCGGCCAGCGGCACCGTCGAGGAGTAGCCGAGACCGGCCGCCAGCGCACCGTCCCCCGCCACCCGGGCGTAGGACTGCGCGAGCTGCGGCGCGAGATCGGCGATGAGCCCGAGCCGGGCGGACAGGAGCTGGCCACCGAGGTCGGTGAGGTGGCCGTCCCACACGTCGAGGGTCTCGATCGCCTTGCCGCGGGCCAGCCGTGCCGTCTTGAGCAGGGCGTTGCGCTGCTTGAGCACCCGGTCGTAGTCGGCCCGGACGCCGGCCAGCCGGGGCGTGCGGGTCACCAGCAGCTCGTCGAGGAACCGCCGGCGCTCGGTGGGGTCGCCCCGCACCAGCGCGAGGTCCTCGGGCGCGAAGAGCACCGTGCGGACCATGCCCAGCAGGTCGCGCGGGCGCTGCAGCGGCGCCCGGTTCACCCGCACCCGGTTGGCCCGGCCCGGGTTGATCTCGATCTCGACCAGCAGTTCGCGGTCACCCCGGCGCAGCGCGGCGCGCACCACCGCCTGGGAGTCGCCGTGGCGCACCAGCGGGGCGTCGCTGGAGACGCGGTGGCTGCTCATCGTGGCCAGGTAGCCGACCGCCTCGACCAGGTTGGTCTTGCCCTCCCCGTTGCGCCCGACCAGCACGGTCGGGCCCGGGGACAGCGGCAGGTCCACGCGCTCCCAGCTCCGGAAGGAGCCGACCTGCAGGTGCCGGACGTACATGTCCTCAGCTTTCCAGCGGCGGGTCGGACCGGAGCGGCCATCCTCCAGGGGCCCGCGCAGGGCCTGCGTAGCGCGGGGGGGGTCCTCCTGTCAGGCGGGCCGCTCGGCCTCCTGGGCCTCCACCGCCTTGACGGCGTGCCCGCCGAACTGGTTCCGCAGCGCGGCGACCGCCTTCATCGTCGGGGAGTCCTCCTGGCGGGAGGAGAAGCGGGCGAACAGCGAGGCCGCGATCGTCGGCACGGGGACGGCGTTCTCGATGGCCTGCTCGACGGTCCAGCGGCCTTCACCGGAGTCCTCGGCGTAGCCGGTGATCCGGTCGAGCTCCGGGTCCTCGTCCAGCGCCCGGACCAGCAGGTCGAGCAGCCAGGAGCGGATGACGGTGCCCTGGGTCCAGGACGCGATGACACCCGGCACGTCCTCGACGAGGTCGACGGCGGCCAGCAGCTCGTAGCCCTCGCCGTAGGCCTGCATCAGCGCGTACTCGATGCCGTTGTGGACCATCTTGCTGAAGTGGCCGGCGCCCACGGGGCCGGCGTGCACGAAGCCGGCGCCGGGCATGGCCTGCCCGGACTCGTCGTGCGGCGCCGGCGGCTTGAGGGCGTCGAAGATCGGCTGCGCCTTGGCGACGTCCTCCTTCGTGCCGCCCACCATCAGGGCGTAGCCGTTCTCCAGGCCCCAGACCCCGCCGGAGACGCCTGCGTCGATGTAGCCGACGCCCTGCTCTCGGCACATCACGTCGTGGACCTGGTCGTCGGTGTACTTGGAGTTGCCGCCGTCGATGATCACGTCCCCGGGCTCGAGCAGCCCGGCGAGCTCCTTGACCGTCGCCCGGGTCGGCTCGCCGGCGGGCACCATGACCCACACCACGCGGGGTGTGGACAGGGCCTCCACCAGGGCCGGCAGGCTGTCGACGTCGCGCTTGTCCGGCGAGCGGTCGTATCCCACGACCTCGTGGCCGGCACGGCGCACCCGCTCAGCCATGTTGCCGCCCATCTTGCCCAGACCGATCAGCCCCAGCTGCACGACGGCGTCCCCTCTGTCGAAATAACGGATGTCCTGCTCATCGTGCCCGGCGGGCGGCCTTGCTGCAGGGTCCCGCCGCGAGCCTGCCAGTGGTCAGGCGCGACCGAGGTCCTCGTTCAGCCGGGCAGGCGCACCGGCATGATCAGGTACCGGTAGCTGCCCGGGCGCGGAGTCGGAGCTCCACCGTCGTCGGCCGGCTCGTCGACGCCGGACAGCACGGCGGGCTTGAGCGGGCTGGTGAAGTCCATCCGCGCGCGCTCGGTGTGCACCGCGGCCAGGCCGTCGAGCAGGAACGTCGGGTTGAAGCCGATGGTCAGCGGCTCGCCGTCGAAGTCGACGTCGCAGCGCTCCTCGGCCTGTCCCTCGTCGTCGGTGCCGCCGGCGCGCAGGGTGACCTGACCGGGGGTGAACTCGCAGCGCAGCGGGGTGCCGCGCTCGGCGACCAGCGCGACGCGCTTGGCCGCGTCGGTGAACAGCCCGACCGGGAGCGTGGCGTTGGCGGCGGACTCGCTGGGCATGATCGCGCGGTACTTGACGAACTCGGCGTCCAGCAGCCGGGTGGTGGTCTGCCGGTCCTTGCTCGACAGGCCCAGGATGCCCTCGCCGGAGCTGCCCGAGGACAGCGAGACGGTGATCTCGGGACCGCTGGTCAGCGTCTTGGCGGCGTCGGCCAGCGTGCGGGCCGGCACGAGGACCGCTGCGGACAGCCCCGAGGTGTCGGGGCGCCAGGCGAACTCGCGGACCGCCAGCCGGTACCGGTCGGTGGCGGCCAGGGTGATCTGGTCGCCCTCGATCTCCAGCCGGACGCCGGTGAGCATCGGCAGCGTGTCGTCACGCCCGGCCGCCACCGCCACCTGCGAGACGGCCTCGGCGAAGACGTCGCTGTCGACCACGCCGGCCGACGACGGCATGGAGGGCAGCGACGGGTAGTCCTCGACGGGCAGCGTCGGCAGGCTGAACCGGGCGTTGCCGCAGGTGATCGCCAGCCGCGGACCGTCGGCGGTGATGTCCACCGGGTGCGGCGGCAGGGCGCGGGTGATCTCGGCCAGCAGTCGGCCGGGGACCAGGACGCGGCCGCTCTCGCTCGCCTGCACGTCGGCCTCGGCGCGCGCGGACACCTCGTAGTCGAACCCGGACACCGACAGCTGGCTGCCGTCGACCTCGAGCAGGATGCCGGCGAGGACGGGGACCGACGGCCGCGGCGGCAGGCTGCGGGCCGTCCACGCCACGGTGTCGGCGAGCACCTCTCGTGCCACCCGGAACTTCATCTGTCCATCCACCCGATCTCTTCTGCGTGCACGGTGCGCCGACATCGGGGCGGAGCTCCCCGGTGCCGGTGCGGTGCTCATGGTGCCTGTTCGGGTGCCACCGAGGGAAACCCTGTCCCCTGCCGGGTGCTCTGTGCGTGCACTGCCCGGTGCTCCGCTGGGTGCTCTGATGCGCTCCCGGGCACGGCCCAGCGGAGCGTCCCCACCCTGAATGTGGTTCGAGAAATTCTGGGTAGAAGTACTTCATCCTCGTCATCACACGTGTGGAAGCTGGGGACCGAGCCCCTTTCCGCAGGTCAGTCCCCCACCGGGCCTGTTGGCCCGCTGTGGGCGGTCACCGTCTTCCTGTTGTCGACACGTGGACAACTCGACCGTCGTGCACAGCGACCGTCGTTCGTCCCCTGGCAGTCCCCTGGTTGCCCCCCGTCCGTCCCCATGCCGTGTGCACGCGCCGCTCGCATACCCGCCCACCGCCGGCACGGCTGGCCGCGCCGAAAGCGTCGCGACGGGCGGCTGGGTCGCATACCTGCAGGTCACCGGCCCGTCACGGCTTCCATGGAGGGAGGACGCGGCGTGCCCGGCCGGTGACCGGGCGGCGTCCCGGACCGGTATCGGGACGGATCTCCCCAACCTGTGCACATTCCTGGGGACAACTTCTCGACGTGTCGACCGGATGGACGGTCGACGACCGGGCTCTGTCCCGCCGGATCAAGGGTTCCGCTGTCCACGGAGTTGCACACAACTGTGGACAGCGACATGTCGACCCCCTCCCCGAGGAGCCGGACGCCCCCGCCGGAGCAGCGCAACCCGACGCGCCGTCCGACCTCGACCAGGGGGTCGACGGGGCGGGCCCGGTGGGTCCTCGAGGCGAGCCCCGGAGCCGCCCGGCCTCGCCGGGGACGGCTGGCGCGTGCGGTACCCACGATGAGCCGCTCCGCGAGACGGGGACGACGGAGCGGGCCCGCAGAGTCCCCCGGGAGATCCCCCGCATGGGCTCAGCGCCCCGAGGGGACGGCTCGTGGCCGCGGTGTCGTGGCTCGTGGCCGCGGTGTCGCCCGGAGGACGACAGAGTTACTGCCGGGCGCGGCTCTTGATGCGTGCGGTGAGTTCGGTGACCTGGGTGTAGGTCGCGCGCCGTTCGCTCATCAGGTTGGTGATCTTCTTGACGGCGTGCATGACCGTGGTGTGGTCCTTGCCGCCGAACGAGGCGCCGATCCGCGGCAGGGAGAGCTCGGTCAGCTCGCGGCAGAGGTACATCGCGATCTGCCGGGCGTTGACCAGCGTGCGGCTGCGGTTGGAGCCTTGGAGCTCCTCCATCGTCACGGAGAAGTATTCGGCGGTCGCGGCCATGATGATCGCCGCGGTGATCTGGGGGCCCTGCTCGTCGCTGATCAGGTCCTTGAGCACCAGCTCGGCCAGGGGCAGGTCGACCTGCTGCTTGTTGAGCGACGCGAACGCGGTGACCCGGATCAGCGCGCCCTCGAGCTCGCGGATGTTGGTCTGCACCTTGCTGGCGATGAACTCCAGCACCGCGTCGGGCACCTGCAGCCGCTCGCCCCACGCCTTCTTGCGCAGGATCGCGATGCGGGTCTCCAGGTCGGGCGCCTGGACATCGGTGATCAGGCCCCACTCGAAGCGGGTGCGCAGCCGGTCCTCCAGGGTCGTCAGCTTCTTCGGCGCGCGGTCCGAGGTGATGACGATCTGCTTCGACGCGTTGTGCAGCGTGTTGAAGGTGTGGAAGAACTCCTCCTGCGTCCGCTCGGCCCGCTCGAGGAACTGGATGTCGTCGATCAGCAGGAAGTCGATGTCCCGGTAGCGACGGCGGAAGTCCTCGGCCCGGCCGGAGTGCACCAGGTTGATGAACTCGTTGGTGAACTCCTCGGTGCTGACGTAGCGCACCTTGACGTTGGGGAACATGCGTGCGGCGTAGTGCCCGATCGCGTGCAGCAGGTGGGTCTTGCCCAGCCCGGACTCGCCGTAGATGAACAGCGGGTTGTAGGCCCGCGCCGGCGCCTCGGCCACCGCGACCGCCGCCGCGTGGGCGAACCGGTTGCTGTTGCCGATGACGAAGGAGTCGAAGACGTACTTCGGGTTCAGCCCCGGGTCCATCCCGGCGGGTCGACTGGACTCGGGCCGGCGGCGCCCTCCGGCGCGTTGGCCGCGCTGGTCGCCGTCCGGCGAGGAGAGGTCGAAGGGCAGCACGTCGGCCGAGCGGCTGTCGTCGGAGCCGCCCCAGTCACGGGTCGCCGGCCCCCCACCCCAGGCGGGGGTGGCCCAGTCCTCCGGGGCGCCCCGGTCGACGGGGCGGAGTTCGCGGACCTCTGCCTCGGCGCGGGCCGCCCGGTCGTCGGCCGGGTCCCGGTCCCAGGGCGCGGAGCCGACGGCATCGGTGCGGACACCGAAGGCGCTGCGGCCGTCGTCGGCCCGGTCGCGGCTGGCCCGGTCCTCCTCGGCGCGCCGCGCCTCGAGCGCCGCCTCGGCAGCCGACCAGGGACGGCGGGTCGGTCCGTCGTCCTGGCTCTCCGGAGCCGGGTCCTCGGGAGCGTCCTCGAGCTGGATCGCGACGCGGATGTCCCGGCCGAACTGCTCGGACAGCGCCTCGGCGAGCACCCGGCGCATCCGGGACTCCAGCACCGTCTGGGTGAACTCGTTGGGCGCGGCGAGCACGGCGGTGCCCTCGACGAGCCCGAGGGGACGGGTGAGGTTCAGCATGGCGTTCTGCTGCGGGGAGAGGCTGGTGGCCAGCCGCTCCCGGATCTGGTCCCAGACCATTGCCAGATCCGGCGCGTCGTCCGCCATGCCGTCGTCCTTCCCCAAGCCGTCGACCCCGAGCGGCCGGTTCCCTCGAGCGCCGCACCCCGTCAGCCTGACGACTGCCGGGGCTCCGCGCTCCGTTCCCGGGAGCGCGTGCGGACATTCGTGTTCCACACGGGTGTCCACAGGCTGTGCACGACCGGTGCCGCTGCCACCGTGGCCGGCGAGAGCCCGGGGTCTGTCCAGCGTTTCTGCTGGTCAGCGCCCCGTCGTCGGGATCCACGGGCGCTTCGGGGGTCGGGAGACCGAGGGGTCGGCCCACGCGCCGTGACCCTGTCGTCCGATGCGGGGCGACGGCGACGCTAACAGCCCCGTCCACAGGGCGGCAACGACGCATCCGCCGGTTCCGGCGCGTCGCGACGGCGTGCCGTTCCCGGTCGGCGGCACCGCCGGGGGACCATGCGGAGTCCGGACCACAGCCGGGCACCGGCAGCCCGCGTTCCTCGGCTATGCTGTCCGGAGTCCGTGACGGCTGCTGCCGCCATGCCCGCTCACCGGGCGCTGGCGTGCACGTGTCCGTCCGCGGAAGACCAGCTTCCGGGGTCCGGGTGGGTACGGCTCGCGCCGTTCGTGCCGGCACCCCCTGCGCGTCCGCCCACCGGGGGCGCGCACCGCCGAACGTGATGTGGGAGTACCTCGTGAGCAAGCGCACCTTCCAGCCGAACAACCGTCGCCGGTCCAAGACCCACGGCTTCCGGCTCCGGATGCGCACCCGCGCCGGCCGCGCGATCCTCGCCGGCCGCCGGCGCAAGGGTCGCGAGAAGCTCTCCGCCTGACGTGCTGCCCGCGCAGGCACGCCTGCGCCGGCGCCCGGAGTTCACCGCGGTCGTCCGGTCCGGCCGGCGTGCCGGGCGGCCGACCATGGTGCTCCACTTCCTCCCCGAACGACCCGTCCGGGCGGCCGGCGAACCGGCGCCCGGCGAGGACGCGCGTCCGGTGACGCCGGCCGGGCCCCGAGCCGGTTTCGTGGTCGGCAGGACGGTGGGCAACTCGGTGGTCCGACACCGCGTGACGCGCAGGCTCCGGGCCGCCGTCCGGGAGGAGCTGGACCGGCTGCCGGCGACGGCGGATCTGGTGGTCCGGGCCCGCCCCGAAGCGGCGGACGCCGACTCCGCGGCCCTGCGCCGCGATCTCGCCCGCGGCCTGGACCGGCTGCTCGACCAGCGGGCCCGCCGGTGAGCGGGCGGGCGCCCGTGCGCCGGGCGCTGCTGGCCGCCGTGGGCTTCTACTCCCGGGCGATCAGCCCGGCGCTGCCGCCGCGGTGCCGGTTCCACCCCACCTGCAGCGCCTACGCCGCGGAGGCGATCGACCGCCACGGCGCAGCCCGCGGCAGCTGGTTGGCCGTGCGCCGGATCCTGAAGTGCGCGCCCTGGCACCCCGGCGGCCTGGACCCGGTCCCCGCTGCCGGAACCCGCGAGCCCGCCCGCGCGTCGAGCACTTCGGTGCCGGCACGAGTGGCACCCGAACCCGCACGTGCCACCCCGCCGGCCTCGGGCCGGGCGAACGAGGAGACCTCCGTTGCTTGACTGGCTGTACACCGCGATCTCCTGGGTGCTGGCCCGGTGGCATGACGTGCTCTCCACCTTCCTCGACCCGGCCGGCGGCCTCACCTGGGCGCTGTCGATCGCCCTGCTGGTCGTCACCGTCCGATTGCTGCTCTTCCCGCTGTTCGTCAAGCAGGTGAAGTCGCAGCGGGCGATGCAGGAGCTGCAGCCCGAGATCGCCAAGCTGCGCAAGCAGTACGGCAGCGACCGGCAGGGCATGAGCCAGGCGATCATGGCGCTGCAGAAGGAGCGCGGGGTCAACCCGCTGGCCGGCTGCCTGCCGATCCTGCCGCAGATCCCGATCTTCATCTCGCTCTTCCACGTGCTGCGCCGGCTCGCGCCCGACAAGGACGGCCTCTACAGCTGGTCCGACGAGCTCACCGACCAGGCGGCCCGCGCCGACCTGTTCGGGGCGCCGATCTCCGCGTCGTTCAACATGGAGGGCGCCAAGGAGTCGGCGATCCTGGCGCTGGACGGCGTCACCTACGGCAGCATCCGCACCGTCGCGCTGATCCTCATCCCGCTGATGTGCCTCACCACGTACTTCACGCAGAAGCAGATCATGAAGCGCTCCGGTCCGGTCGAGGGCCAGGCCGCCACGGTGCAGAAGCTGCTGCTCTACGGCATGCCGCTGAGCCTTTTCGTCACCGGCTTCTTCTTCCCGATCGGCGTGCTCCTCTACTGGGTCGTGAACAACTCCTGGACCTTCGGTCAGCAGTTCTTCATCCTGCGCAAGATGCCCCCGGCCGGCTCCGACGCCGCCAAGGCCAAGGCGGCCGCCGGTAAGCCGGTGGTCGACCCGAAGACGCTGGCGCCCAAGCCGGGCGCGAAGCCCGTGCGTCCCAAGCCGGGTGCCAAGCCCGCGACGGCCGCCCCCGAGAGCACCGTCGACGGCACGGACGGCGCCCAGGGTGCGAACGGCGCGACGGCCAGCGGTGCGGCCGACGGACGCCCCGCCGGACCATCAGCGAACGGGGCCGGCAGCGCCCCGCGCGGTGGCGCCGGACGGGCCGGTCAGGGCCCCGCGAACCGGGGCAAGCGCAAACGCCGTTGACGGCGCACGTCCGGACCCCGGTCCGGACCATGACCACCGGGGACGACCCGGATGCCCGAACCGACAGTGGAGGAACCTCCGTGAGTGCCCCGCAGCAGCACACCACCGACAGCGCCCCCGCGCTCCCGGACGCCGACGCCGCCAGCGACGACGCCCTCGTCGAGGCGGCAGACCTGGACTCCGACGGGGCAGGTGGGACCGCTGGGTCCACCGGGCCGCGTGGGGAGGCCCTGCTGGTCCAGGAGGGGGACGTCGCCGGTGACTACCTCGAGCGGCTTCTCGACATCCTCGACGTGGACGGCGACATCGACCTCGACGTCGAGGGGGATCGCGCCTCGGTCGCCATCGTGGGCGGTCGGCTGAACGACCTGATCGGCCCGGACGGCGCCACGCTCGAGGCCCTGCAGGAGCTCACCCGGCTGGCCGTCGCCCAGTCGACCGGTGTGCGCAGCCGGCTGATGCTCGACGTCGGCGGCTTCCGCGCCAAGCGGCGTGCCGACCTGACCGCACTGGCCGGGGAGACCGCCCGCCGGGTGTCGGGCAGTGGTCAGCCCGAGCGACTGGCCCCCATGAACCCGTTCGAGCGCAAGGTCGTCCACGACGTCATCGCCGGTGTCGAGGGCGTGCACAGCGAGTCCGAGGGCGAGGAGCCGAACCGCCGCGTCGTGGTCCTGCCGGACCGGTGACCGGTCGAGCGAGCGAACCGGTGGGCGGACCAGCCCCGCGAGCGTGGCTTGCCGGCGCCGGCGAGGAGCACTCGTGAGCGAGCCGACGCCCGAACCCCCGCCGCCGCCCGCGGTGGCGGGGGAGGTCTTCGGGGACGCCCTCCCCGCCGCCTGTGCTTTCGTCGCGAAACTGGCTTCCGCCGGAGTGACCAGGGGGCTGATCGGGCCGCGCGAGGTCCCCCGGCTCTGGGAGCGGCACGTGCTCAACAGCGCGGCGGTGGCCGAGGCCGTGCCCCAGGGCGCGCGCGTGGTGGACGTCGGCAGCGGAGCGGGTCTGCCGGGGATCCCGCTGGGGCTGGCACGCCCCGACGTCGCGCTCACGCTGGTCGAGCCGATGGCCCGCCGCGTCGAGTTCCTCCAGGAGGCGGTCGCGGAGCTCGCCGACGCGGAGCGTGCGCCGTGGCAGGTCCTCCGTGGCCGGGCCGAGGAGCGGTCGGTGGCCGTCGCCGTCGGACCCGTGGACGTCGTGACGGCCCGTGCCGTGGCCCCTCTCCCCCGGCTGGTCGGCTGGTGCCGCGGGCTGATGCGTCCGGGTACCCAGCTGGTGGCCCTGGTCGGGTCCCGCGCGCTGGCCGAACTCCCGGCTCTCGTCCCGGAACTCGAGGCGGCGGGCATGCGGGACATCCATCCGCGGGCGGTCGGTGCATCCCTGGGGGCTGCTGCCACTACCGTGGTCGTCATGACGCGTGGGGCACGGTGACGGCTCTCCCCCGCGAGGTGACGGCGGGCCGTTGCACGACCCTGTTCCACGTGGAACAGGTACAGCGACCCGACCCGTTCCACGTGAAACGGCACCAGGAAGGACTGCGATGACCGACCCGGGCGAGCGGCTGCGGAGCAGTCTCGCGGCCGACCAGTCGTCCTCCGGGGGCATGGCGGACTTCGACAGCCCCATCGCGATGGAGGCGCTGCGGGCGACGCGCGTGCTGCACGCGGCCGACCAGGATCCCTTCCCGGCGCCCGCGCGGATCCGCATCATCACCATCGCCAACCAGAAGGGCGGCGTCGGCAAGACGACGTCCACGGTGAACCTCGGCGTCGCCCTCGCCCTCTACGGACTGCGCACGCTGGTCATCGACCTCGATCCGCAGGGCAACGCGAGCACGGCCCTCGGTGTCGACCACACCGTGGGGACGCCGTCGATCTACGACGCCCTCGTCGGCGACAGCACGCTGACCGAGGTGGTGCACCCGACGACGGCCAGCCCGCACCTGCTCTGCGTCCCGGCCACCATCGACCTGGCCGGCGCGGAGATCGAGCTGGTCTCGGTCGTCGCCCGTGAGCACCGGCTGCGCCGGGCCATCGAGGGGTACATCGCCGCGCTTCCCCCGGAGAAGCGCCCGCACTACGTGCTCATCGACTGCCCGCCGTCCCTGGGGCTGCTGACGCTCAACGCGCTCGTGGCCGGGGACGAGGTCCTGATCCCCATCCAGTGCGAGTACTACGCGCTCGAGGGGCTCGGCCAGCTGCTCAACAACATCGACCTCGTCCGTCAGCACCTCAACCCGGGCATCGCCGTCCGGACCATCCTGCTGACGATGTACGACGGCCGGACCAAGTTGGCCGACCAGGTGGCCGACGAGGTGCGCAACCACTTCGGCGACGTGGTGCTCGACGCGGTCATCCCCCGCAACGTGCGGGTGTCCGAGGCGCCGGGCTACGGCCAGTCCGTCCTGACCTACGACCCGGGCTCGCGCGGATCCACCAGCTACGTCGAGGCGGCCCGCGAGCTCGCCCACCGCGGAGTGGGCCTGCCCCCGATCGACCGCACGAGCACGCCGGGTGCGGCGACGGCGTTCGCCGTCGCCGACGGCGCGAGCACGCAGGACCGGCAGTGAGTGCCCCGGACGAGGAGTCAAGATGAGCAAGCGCGGTGGACTCGGGCGCGGACTGGCCGCTCTCATCCCGACCGGACCACCCCCGTCGGCCCCGACTGCCCTGCCCCAGTCGGCGGAGCCGGCTGACCGGTCCGTGCCCGACGAGGCCCCCTCGTCGCAGGCACCGTCGCCGATGAGCCTCGTGCCACCCCCAGCCCAGCCGGCGACCGGCGACGGGCCGGCCACCGACTCCCCTGGCACCGACTCCCCTGGCACCGGCTCGCCTGCCACCGGCTCCCCTGCCACGCCGCTGTCCGCCGGCTCCCCCGTTCGCTCGGCCCCGCCGGCCGACGCGCCGGGTGCACTCGGCGTCCCCGGTGCGCAGCTGCGCGAGGTCTCCGTCGACGACGTCGTCCCCAACCCCAAGCAGCCCCGCCAGGTCTTCGACGACGAGGCGCTGGAGGAGCTCAGCCACAGCGTCAAGGAGTTCGGGCTCCTGCAGCCGATCGTCGTGCGCGAGAACGCCGGAACCGATGGTGGCGCCGTCACCTACGAGCTCATCATGGGCGAGCGCCGCCTGCGGGCCGCCCGCGCGGCTGGGCTCGTGACGGTGCCCGCGATCGTCCGCGACACCACCGACGACGCGATGCTCCGCGACGCCCTGCTGGAGAACATCCACCGGGTCCAGCTCAACCCGCTCGAGGAGGCCGCGGCCTACCAGCAGTTGCTGGAGGAGTTCGGCGCCACGCACGAGGAGCTGGCCAGCAAGATCGGCCGCAGCCGCTCGCAGGTCACCAACACCATCCGGCTGATGAAGCTCCCGGTGAAGGTCCAGACCCGGGTGGCTGCGGGCGTCATCTCCGCCGGGCACGCCCGTGCACTGCTGGGTCTGCCCGACGCCGAGGCGCAGGACGCCCTGGCGACCAGGATCGTGGCCGAGGGCATGTCGGTGCGGGCCACCGAGGAGGCGGTCGCGATGGCCGCTGCGGAGCGGCCCGCCGCCACGCGCCGCTCCCGCAACATCTCCGCCCCCGGCGTGGAGGAGCTCGGCTCCCGGCTCTCCGACCGGTTCGAGACGAAGGTCAAGATCCAGATCGGCCGGTCCAAGGGGAAGATCGTCGTCGAGTTCGGCTCGGTCGACGACCTGCAGCGGATCATCGGCGTGATGGCTCCGGAGATCACCGGACGCCGTCCCGAGGCCTGACCAGGCAGTTACGACGACGAAGGCCGCCTAACGTCACTGACGTTAGGCGGCCTTCGCGGTGGGAGCTGGTGTCAGCGGGCGCCGGCCGCCCGGGCGGCGAGGAGCCGGGCGATGACGTCGCCGAGCTCGTACCCGGCGGCCTCGACGGCCATCGGGAACATCGACGTCTCGGTCAACCCCGGCGAGACGTTCACCTCGAGGAAGTGCACCTCGCCGTCCGGCGTGACGATCGCGTCGGTGCGGGACAGGTCGGCCAGGCCGAGCACCTCGTGCACGCGGACCGCGACCTCCGCGGCCCGGGCGGCGACGTCGTCCGGCAGCCGGGCCGGTGCGTGGTACTCGGTGAGCCCGGGGGTGTAGCGGGCGGTGTAGTCGAAGACGCCCGATTCGGGCTCGATCTCCACCGCGGGCATCGCCCGGGGCCCGTCACCGAGGTCGACCACGGCGAGCGCCACCTCCACGCCCTCGACGTAGCGCTCGACCATGACGGTGTCCCCGTAGGCGAAGCAGCTCACCATCGCGGCCGGGAGGTCCTCGACGCGGTTGATCTTCTGCACGCCGAGCGCCGAGCCGCCTGATGCGGGCTTCACCATCAGCGGCAGGCCGAGCCGGGCCACCATGAGGTCGAGCACCGTGCCGGCGCCGAGCTCGCGGAAGGTGCTGTGCGGGAGGGCCACCCAGTCCGGGGTGGTGATGCCGGCGGAGCGGACGACGGACTTCGCGGCCGGCTTGTCCCACGCCAGCCGGCAGGCCGCGGCGGGTGAACCCACGTAGGGCACACCGGCGAGGTCCAGGACCGCACGCAGGGCGCCGTCCTCACCGGTGGCGCCGTGGAGGGCGATGAACACGGCGTCCGCCGGGGCGGCTGCGAGCCCCGGCAGGAGGTCGGCGTCGGCGTCGCGCAGCTCGGCGTCCAGACCGGCGCGGGTGAGCTCCTCGACGACCTGGGTGCCCGAGCTGAGGGAGACCTCGCGCTCGAAGGTCAGCCCGCCGGCCAGGACCACGGCGCGCAGCGGGTGCGGGTCGCTCGCGGGGGCGGGAGCCGGTGCGGGTGCGGACTCGGTCATCGGCCGTCCTCGTAGGCGTTGCTGTTGGCGGGGCCGACGATCGTGCCGGAGCCGGTGAACTCGGTGCCCGGCCGGATGGCGCGGAAGCTGCCGGTGTCCACGGCGTCGAAGGTGCTGTGCAGGTCCAGCTCCGCCTCGATCACGCGGGCCAGCCGCCGGACGCCCTCGCGGATCTGGTCGGGCTCGGGGTAGCAGTAGGACAGCCGCATGTACTCCTGGCCGCTGCCGTCGGCGTAGAAGCCGATGCCGGGGACGTAGGCGACGAGCGCGTTCACCGCACGGGGCTGCATGAGCTTCGCGTCCAGCCCGTTCGGCAGCTTCAGCCACACGTAGAAGCCGCCGTCGGGCCTGGTCCAGGTGGTGCCGGCCGGCATCAGCGTCTCGAGGGACTCCAGGCAGGCGTCCCGGCGCTCGCGGTAGAGCTCGGTGAAGAGCTTGATCTGCTCGCGCCACGGCTGGGTGTCCAGGTACCGGGCGACCGCGTACTGGGTGAGCGAGGGCGGGCAGAGCACCTGGGCCTCGGTGGCGAGCACCAGCTTCTCCCGGACGGCGAGCGGCGCCAGGACCCAACCGACGCGCAGGCCCGGGGAGAAGGTCTTCGAGAACGAGCCGAGGTAGATGATCCGTTCGGAGTTGCGGGCACGCAGGGCGCGCATCGGCTCGTGCTCGAAGCCGAGCAGGCCGTAGGGGTTGTCCTCGATGACGAGGAGGTCGTACTTCTCGGCCAGCGCGACGATGGCCTGGCGGCGGGGCTCGGTCAGCGTGACGCCGGCGGGGTTGTGGAAGTTGGGCACCGTGTACAGGAACTTGACCCGGTCGCCCTTGGCCCGGCAGTCGATCAGGGCTTCCTCGAGGGCCTCGGGGATCAGCCCGTCGTCGTCCATGGCCACGTGGCGGACCCGGGCCTGGGCGGACTGGAAGACCCCGAGCGCACCCACGTAGGACGGCGCCTCGGCCAGGATGACGTCGCCGGGGTCGACGAAGACCCGGGTGACCAGGTCCAGGCCCTGCTGGGAGCCCACGGTGACGACGACCTCGCTGGGTGAGGCGTCGGTGATGCCCTCCAGCGCCATCACGTCGCAGATCCGCTCGCGCAGGCGGGGATCGCCCTGGCCGGAGCCGTACTGGAGGGTCTGGGCGCCCATTCCGGAGACCAGGTCACCGATCATCGAGCCGACGGCGTCCAGGGGCAGCGCGGTGACCGCGGGCATGCCGCCTGCCAGGGAGACCACCTCGGGCCGGCTCACCACGGAGAACAGCGCCCGGATCTCCGAGCTCTTCATCCCGTGGGTGCGTGCTGCGTAGCGGTCGGCCAGCGGGTCCAGCCGCGGATGCCGCGGGGAGGGGTGGGGCGCACCTCGGTGCGCGCCCGGCTGTCCGGGACCGGCCGACGAGCCGGGCGGGAGAGTGGCCACGTGCTGGAGTCTAGGCGCGCCCGCCGGCGACTTCAGGTACGTCCGGCGGACCGGCCCGTCACATTCCCCCCGCCGGGAGGACGAAGGTTCCCGTCGGCGGGTCGGCCTCGGCGGGCAGGAACAGGCGCTGGACGGCCGCCAGCACACCCTGGGCGATCGAGGCGCGCAGCCGGGCGTCGAGCAGCAGCAGCCGGTCCACGGGGTGCGAGAGGTAGCCGCAGTCCATCCGCACCGACGGCATCCGCGTCATCCGGAGCAGGTCCCACGTCTTGAAGTGCGACCCGAGGTCGAGCAGGCCGGTGCGGGCGACCACCTCCCGGCGGGCGAGGTTGGCGAACTGCTCGCCGACGGTGGACGAGACGCCCGACCCGGTGCCGTAGTAGTAGCTGGCCACCCCGCGGGCGTGCTCGGAGGCGTGCGCGTCCAGGTGCAGCGAGAGGAACAGGTCGGCCCGGGCGTCGTTGGCGAAGGCGGTGCGCTCGGCCGCGGTCGGGTTCTGGTGGCGGCCGCGGGTGAGGTAGACGGTCGCTCCGGCGGCAGCCAGCCGGCCCTCGATCCGGGAGGCGAGGTCGAACACCAGATCGGCCTCGGTGGTCTCGCCGGAGGTGTGGCCGGGATCGCTGCCCCCGTGGCCGGGGTCGATCACGATCCGCCGGCTGACCAGGTGCGGGCCGCTGTCCACGAAGGAGGCGCTCTGCCGCAGCAGCTGAGGTCGCCCGCCGGTGACCTTCCGGCCGAGCTGGCGCAGGGCGCGCAGGGTTCCCGGGCCGCACGTGCCGTCGGAGGTGAGGCCGTAGTCGCGCTGGAAGGCCCGCAGACCAGCCTCGGTGTCGACGCCGAAGATGCCGTCGACGTGGCCGGCGTCGTAGCCCAGCTCGTGCAGTCGCTCCTGCAGGCTGATGACGTCGTCCCCGCGGATGGCGCGCTCGGGGTCGTAGCGCAGCAGCCGGTCCCCCAGCGACCAGCGCGCCTCGTTCAGGGCGCGGTAGGTCTCCTCACCGACCCGCCCGTCCACCGACAGGCCGCGGTTCTGCTGGAAGTGCCGGACCGCGAGCTCGGTCGCGTCGTCGAAGACGACGGAGGCCAGCGCGATGTCCGGGAGCGTGGCCGTGGCCTGCAGCGGGCGCGGCGCGGATGCTCCGTCCGCGTCGGGCAGCAGCCCGAGGCTGCGCAGCGCGGTCTGCACGTCCGCCACAGCGGGGCCGCGGTCACCAGGGCCCAGGATCTGCATTCCGCCGTTGGCTCCCATCGTGTCCTGATTGTCGTCCTCGACGCCGCCTCCGGCCCAGCGGGGTCCCCCAGGACGGCGACGGGTCCACCTGCCCGGGTGGACAGATGGACCCGTTGTCACTCAGCGTGGCGGCCCCCGCAGCAGCGGGGGCGGATCGTCACAGGTAGTCGGCGAGGTCGTTCAGGATCGCGCCCTTGGGCTTGGCGCCGATGATGCTCTTCACCGGCTGGCCGCCCTGGAACACCGTCATCGTCGGGATCGACATGACCTGGTAGTCGCGGGCGATCTGCGGGTTCTCGTCGATGTTGAGCTTGGCGATCGTCAGCTTGTCGCCGTGCTCGGCGGCAATCTCCTCCAGCACGGGGGCGACCATCTTGCAGGGGCCGCACCACTCGGCCCAGAAGTCGACGAGCACGGGCTTGTCGCTGCCCAGCACGTCGGCGGCGAAGCTGGTGTCGGTGACCGTCACGGTGTTGCCTGCCATCGGTCGTTCTCCCTCTCGTTCGCTTGCTCTGAGTCGATCGGCGCTGTCCTGTTGAGTGGAACCCACCGGACGGTGGTTCTATGCCCGCCGGGTGCTCCCGGTCAGCGCTCGTCGAAGGTGTCGGCGAGCCAGCGCTCGGCGTCGATCGCGGCCGCCGCACCGGTGCCGGCGGAGGTGATGGCCTGGCGGTAGATGTGGTCGACCACGTCGCCGCAGGCGAACACGCCCTCGATGTTGGTCCGGGTGGTGGGGTGCTCCACCTGGATGTAGCCGCCGTCGTCGAGCTTGAGCTGGCCGACGAACAACTCGGTGCGGGGGTCGTGGCCGATGGCCACGAACAGCCCGCTCACCGGCAGCGTCTCGGTGGCCCCGGCGGCGTCGGTCAGCTCGACGGCGGAGACGGTGGTGTCGCCCAGGACCTCGGTGACCTGCTTGCCGAGCGCCCAGCGGATCTTCTCGTTGTCCTGCGCGCGCTTCTGCATGATCTTCGACGCCCGCAGTTCCTCGCGCCGGTGGACGACGGTGACGCTCTTGGCGAACCGGGTGAGGAAGGTGGCCTCCTCCATCGCCGAGTCACCGCCGCCGACGACGACGATGTCCTGGTCGCGGAAGAAGAACCCGTCGCAGGTCGCACAGGCGGAGACACCCCGGCCCAGCAGGCGCTGCTCGTTCTCCAGACCCAGGTACCGGTACTTGGAACCGGTGGCCACGATGACCGCGTGCGCCTGGTGCACCTCGTCGCCGATCTTCACGATCTTCGGGGTGGCGGAGAGGTCGACCTCGGTGACGTCGCGCGGGACGAGCTCGGCGCCGAACTTCTCGGCCTGCGTGCGCATGTCGTCCATCAGCTGGGGGCCCTGGATGCCCGCCGGGAAGCCGGGGAAGTTCTCCACCTCGGTGGTCGTCATCAACGCGCCACCGAACTGCGAGCCCTCGAACACCAGCGGGTGCAGGTTGGCCCGGGCGGCATAGGTGGCGGCGGTGTAGCCCGCGGGACCGGACCCGATGATGATCAGGTCGCGGACGCCGTCGTGCTCGGCCGGTGGGATGACGGGGTCGACGATCTCCTCCGTCGTGACGGCGGGACCGGGCGTCGGGGAATCACTCACAGGCGGCACAACGACGATCCTAGGGGCGGCATTCCGGCGGGGGCGGTCCGCCCGGAGCTCAGCCGGCGGTCTGCACCGTGACCTCGCTGACCGCAGCGGAGAAACCGTCGGGGCCGTCGACCAGCCCGGTGATCCAGAGCAGCACGTAGCGGGCCTGGACCGGCTCGTCGAAGGTCAGCTCGGTGGAGTCCTCCAGCGTGGCCGAGGCGGCGACGTCGGAGCCCTCCAGCGCGCCGGGCGGGGTGTCCGCGGTCCGGACCTCCACCGTCGCGCCGGGGGTCGGGGTGGTCACGGTGACAGCACCCAGGTCCTGGGTGCTGCCGAGGTCGTACAGCACGCCGACACCGGACTTGAGGTTGCCGAAGGCGGGCGACCCGCGGTACGTCAGCGTCGACCAGGCCGTCGCCGGGTCGCCGTCGAAGGTGAGCGGGACGTCGCCGTCGTTCTCCGGTGCCCCGTCGCCGCCCGGGTCGAAGACCGAGGCCCCGGTGATCGCCACCTCCGGACCCGCGGCGGGGCCACCGCCTTCGTCCCCGGCCCCCTCCTGCGGGCCGGCCGTCGGCACGCTGATCGCCGGCGGTGCGTCCTCGTCGACCGAGCCGGCGACCGACAGCAGGCTGGTGCCCACCCACCACGCCAGCGCGATGACCACGAGCAGCGCGAGCAGGGGCAGCCCGATGACGAGCAGCTTGTGCCGGCGGGCGCCGTCCTCGTCCTCGAGGACGGTGGAGCCGGTCGCCTGGCCGGCGTAGAGGTCGTCGGACAGCTGCTCGTAGTCGTCCTCGGAGGACTCCTGCGGGGTGCCGGCGTAGGCGCCCGAGGTGGGCACGACGGTCATGGCGTGGACGGTGTCGCCCCCCAGCGCGACCGGGGACACGGTGGTGCCCGGTCCGGCGGGGCGCGCCGGAGGGACCGGTGGGAGGGTGTCGGGGTCCAGGGGGACGGGGGCCTCGGAGCGGTGGCGGTCGGACCGCTGGCTCTCGTTCCGGTCGGCCCGGGAGCTCCCCGTCGACGGTCGGCTGCGCGGGCGCTCGGCCAGGATGGCCGCCATGGCCGCCACGCTGGACAGTGCCTGACCGGGCTGGGTCGACCGCGCCCGGCGGGCCAGCGCCACGAGGTCCGAGGGGCCCTGCAGCGGCCTGGGCTCGGGCTCCCCGGGCCGGAGGCCGGTGAGGCAGGCGTCGAGCAGGGCGCCCAGCGCCGCGACGTCGCCGTCGATGGAGCCGGTGGCCGCGGGAACGCCGCGCAGCCCCACCAGCCCGTTGGGCCGCAGCACCACGTTCTCGGGGGTCAGCCCGCCGACCGCCAGGCCGACGCGGTGCGCCTCGGCGACGCCGTCGGCGAGGCGGCGCAGCACGGTGCGGACCTCGCGCTCCGGGAGCGGACCCTCGGCCAGCCGGTCGGACAGCGGCTCGCCGTCGATCCACTCGTTGACGACGTAGGCCGCGCCGCCGGGCGAGGAGTCGTCCCCCGGGGTCCCCAGGCTTCCCTCGGAGGCGTCGTAGACCATCGCGAGGGCCGGGGTGGCCAGCCCGCCGGCGGTGAGGGCGCGGGTGATCCAGGCGTGCGCGGCGGGGCCGGCGGGGGTGTGCACGCGGACGGCGACGTCGCGGTTGAGGATCCGGTCCTTGGCCCGCCAGGTCTGGATGACGCCGGTCTCGGTCCGCTCGTCGGGCCCCACCTGGTCCAGTGGCCGGTAGCGCTCCGGGAGGCCGGCGACCGTGGATGTCATCGACACCGTCGACCTCCTGTCCTGCTCGAGCGCCCGGTACGGCTGCACCGGTGTGGGCACCGCATCCCAGGGAGGACCGGTCATCCGCGCCGGACGCGTGCTCTGACGGCTGCCAGGGGCTCGCGGATCTCCGGGACGCGGGCGACCACGAGACCTGCGAGAGTCGCGGCGCCGATGACCACGGTACCGATCAGCACCTGCAGGAGCGACTGTGTCGTGGAGCGTCCGAGCAGGTCGTCGGTCACGATCCGGACAAGACCGCCGGCGAGACCGGCGGCCAGGGCCACCGCGGCGATCCGGGCCAGCGGGCCGAACGTCTCGCGGGTGCGCAGCCCGCCGAACCGGCGGCGCAGCGCGAGGTCACCGATGACCCACCCGGCGAGGTAGGTGAGGCTGGTGACGAGCATCAGGCCGGCCACGACGAGGTCGGGCCCGACGACGACGGGGACGAGCAGCAGCAGCGGCACGCGGACGGTGACCATCCCGATCTGGATGAGCGTCGGCGTGCGGGCGTCCTTCATGGCGTAGAACACCCGGAGCTGCAGCAGGGTCACCGCCATCGGCAGCAGGCCGAAGGCGCCGACGGCGAGTGCGGTGCCGATCGCCTCCGCCTCGTCCAGCGAGGTGTTGCCGCGGGCGAAGGCGAGCACGCCCAGCGTCGGACCCAGGACGGTCAGCACCGCGGTGACCGGCAGCAGACCCAGCGCCGACAGGCGGGTGCCGAGCGAGAGGTCCTCGACGACGCCGGGCACGTCCTTCCGGGCCGCGGCCCGGCTCATCCGGGGCACCAGCGCCGTCAGCAGGGCGACGCCGATGATCCCGTAGGGCATCTGGAACAGCAGGCTGGCGTACTGGAACGCGGTGGAGCCCAGACCGCCCGAGCGCTGCGCGGCGTTGGCGATCCGCAGCGCCACCACGACGCCGATCTGGCTGACGGCCACGTAGCCGATCACCCACAGCCCCAGGGCCCCCGCCTCGCGCAACCCGGTGTTCCGCAGCCCCCAGCGGGGCCGCAGGGGGACGCCGACCTTGCGGAGCAGCGGGACGAGCACCATGGCCTGGAGCGCGATGCCGAGCACCGTGCCGATGCCGAGCAGCCACACCAGCCCGGGTGCGATGGTGCGCGGCTCGGGCGACGCGCCGAGGCCGGCCGCCACGAGGAAGGCCACGCCGGTGGCGATCACCACGACGTTGTTGAGCACCGGCGCCCACGCCGGTGGCCCGAAGACCCCGCGCGAGTTGAGGATCGCCTGGGCGAAGGCGCCCAGCCCGTAGAAGACGATCTCCACCAGCAGGATGCGGGCCAGCCAGGTGGCCACCCGGTACTGGTCGGGGTCCTCGTCGAGGTTGAGCAGCGAGGTCAGCAGCGGCGCGGCCAGCATCGCGACCACCGTCATGACCACCAGGCCGGTCAGGGCGATGGTGGCCAGCCGCTGGGCGTACGCGACGCCGTCGTCGCGGTCGCGTTCCTGCGCGTGCACCAGCAGCGGCACGATCACCGAGGTCAGGACACCGCCGAGCAGCAGCTCGTAGACGATGTTGGGCAGCGTGTTGACGGTGTTGTAGGCGTCGGCGAACAGGCCGACGCCCAGGGCGGCGGCGAGCACCATCGTGCGCAGCAGCCCGGTGATGCGGGACACCAGCGTGGCCACGGCCATGGTGCCCGCGGCGCGCAGGATCCCGCCGCTGGCCCCGGGGGCACCCTCGCGCTGCTCGACGTCCTCGTCGGTGTCGTCGACGGTCCGGGGCACCGGTGGCAGCACCGGCATCGGGAAGACCTGGGTCTCGTCCGCCGCGGGGACCCACCGGTGCTGCAGCGGCGGCAGCGGAGGGAGCGGTCCGGGTACGGGCGTCCTCCGGGCGCGGTCCGGCCGCGGCGGGGGGATGTCCTCCCGCCGCCGGACCGGCGGGGGCACCGGCGGCAGGGGGGCGCGGCCGTCGTCGGGCGCGGCGAAGCTGGCACCCTCCGGCGGGGTCGCGCGGTAGGGCGGCGGGGGCAGCGGCCGGCCCGCCGCGGGGCGGGGCCGGTCCGGGGACACCTGCTGCTCGTCGTCGGGGACCGTGCTCACACCGGGCTCCGCGAGGGGCCGGGCGCGCCGGGGCCGAGCGGGGGGATCCCGGCGTCGGAGCCGGTGGCACGGCCGCGGCGGCGCAGCACGAAGTGCACCAGCCGGCGGAGGAACAGCAGGCCCAGCAGCGCCGCGGCGCCGATCGTGATGATCAGGGAGATGGGCCCGTAGGCGGTGCTGCGCACCTGCATCTCCACCCGCTCCCCCAGCGTGCCGCCCCCGGGGGTGGTGAGCGCGGCCGTGACCGCGAAACCGCCGGACTGGCGCAGGGAGGCGGGCACCTGCAGCACCGTGCGGGAGTCGGGGGCCAGCACCTGGACGCCGATGTCGCCGACCGACATCGCCCGGTTGGCCCGGCTGCGCACCTCGGGCAGCACACGGACGGCTAAGGGGAGGTCGTTGCGCACGGTCAGCACGAGCGGCGCGTCGCTCGAGGCCAGCGTGTAGGTGCCGTCGGCCGGCGGCAGCAGGCTCACGCGGTCCCGCAGTTGCTCCATCGTCGCCGCGAGACCGGCGGCGGCCTCGCGGAAGGCCGCCGGGTCGTCGCGCCAGGCGAGCGACGTGGCGCGGGCCACCGCGGCGTCGAAGGACTGCAGCGCGACGGCGGGATCCTCCACGACGGCCCCGGCGAGGTCGTCGCGCGCGGCAACCACCTCGTCGACGACGGCCAGCCCCGCGGCGTCCAGCCAGACCGGACCGATGGGCTGGAGGAGCCCGCCGTCCTCGCTGCGCGGCCCGTCGGCCAGGGACTCCACCGTCGCCGGGCGGAGCCACGGCAGCGCCGCGGTGTCGGCCAGCATCGCGCCGACGCCGTCGGGGCCGGCGTCGATCTCCCGGGGTGGGGCGATCAGCACGGTCTGCTGGGAGCCGGGCGGGGCCTGTGCGGTGAGCAGCGCCAGCTCGGCCAGGTACCGCTGCTGGGCCAGTCGTGGTCCGCCGTCGGTCAGCTCGCTGCGGGCCACCACCTCGCTCAGCCGCGCGTCGGCGACGAGGGCGTCCACGGGTCCGTCGGGCGTGGTCACGGTGACGGCCGCGGCCGCGGTGGGGTCCTGCACGCCGACGGCGGAGTCGCCGCTGGTCACCGCCCCGGGGGAGAGCACCACCTCGTCGATCCCGCCCTCCGCCAGCCGCGCCAAGCTGCCCGCGCTCAGCGTCCCGCCGGGCGCCCAGGCCAGGTCCGTGCGCGGCTCGACGCCGAGGGCGTCGGCGAGGATGCGGGCGCCGGCGCCGTCCTCGGGTGCCGGGAGCTCCTCGGCGGGTGCGTCGGACTCCTCCGCGACCGGGGTCTCCTCCGCGAGGACCCCGTTCGGGGAGCCGGGCGGGTCCTGCGCGGTGCCGGCGGGGGTACCGGGCAGGCTCCGGGTGACGACGTCGCCGAGGCCGGCGGCGTCCAGTGCGTCGATGTCCACGTCCCCGTAGGGGAGCGCCACGACGGGGTGGACGGCGGCGACGGCGCGCAGCCGCTCCAGGAAGGCCGCGGCCGCCTCGCTCCCCGAGCCCTCGCTGCCGGCCACCTGGTAGTCGCCGGCGGCCATGAGCTGCAGCGCCTCGACCAGTGCCGGGTCGATCGCGAGGGTCACCGGGACGGCGGGCTCCGTGGCGGAGGCGCCGGGGAGGGTGCTGCGCGGCAGGCGCTCGATGACGCCGAGGGCGCGGTCGAGCCGGCCGTCGTCGGACACCGACTCGGCCAGCCCGTCGTCGACGAACTCGCCGGCGGCGTTGCGGTGGGTGCGTTCGGTGAGCGGCCACAGCCAGGCGACGGCGGTCGTGGCGGCGGGGTCCAGCGGCTGCTGGACGACGTAGGTGGACAGCTGCCCCACCCGCCGGGTGTCGCCGTCGATGCTGCCGTTGACGTTGAGCAGCACCGGGTAGACGCCGTCGCGGTCCAGCTGCAGCTCCGCGGAGTCCACCGTGTAGCTGAAGTCCAGTTCGCCGCCCGGCTCGATGGTCCCCTCGAGCGTCTGGAACGGCGGGACGACGGCGGTCGCCGGGTCCGGGTCGACGTCGTCGGCGGCGAGCTCGGCCCGGCTGAGCAGGACGTCCCCGCGCTGCAGGCGGACGTTGACGTCCTCGACGGGCGAGGTGCCGGTGTTGGTGAGCGTGCCGGTGACGGTGACCAGCGAGCCGGGTGTCACGGTGCGCGGCTCGAAGCGGCTCACCTCGATCTGGACCGGGCGCTCGGGGTCGGTGGAGTCGTCGGCGGGGTCGTCGGCGGGGTCATCGACCAGGAGCGGCAGGACGACGGGAGCCGGCGCGGCGGAGGCGGGCGGTGCGAGGACCGCGAGGACCGCCAGCAGCAGGAGTGCGACGGCGGCGCGGGGCAGCGCCCCGGGCCGGGTGCCGGTCGAGCCGGGGGCGGCGGGAGGGCGACCACCGGCGCCACCGGCGGCCGACGGGCTCACGCGGTGTCGGCCAGCAGTCCGGGTGCACGCTCGACGAGGGCACGCTCGTCGGCGTAGGCGAGCCGGCCGCTGAGCTCGTCCAACGGCACCCAGGCCACCTCGGTCACCTCGACGTCGGCGTCGGAGAGGGCGCCACCGACGGCCCGGAGGAGGAAGTGGTGCACGGTCTTGTGCACGCGGCGGCCGTCGGCGACGAACCAGAAGTCGATGATGCCGAGCGGTGCGACCACCTCGCCGATGATCCCGGTCTCCTCCTCGACCTCGCGGACAGCGGTGTCCTCGGGCGTCTCGCCGGCCTCGATGTGCCCCTTGGGCAGCGACCACAGCAGGCGTCCGCGCCGGTCGGTGCGCCCGATCAGGGCGGCACGCGGCCCGTGCACGCCGTCGTCGGCGACCACCAGACCCCCGGCGGACGTCTCGTCGACCCGACGCAGCCGGCGGCCGGGGCGCCCTCGTCCGCCCGTCCCAGCCATGCCAGGAGGGTAGCGCGCAGCCGGACATGGGTTCCGGAGCCGGCGGCACTACTCTGGCTGGTCGTGTCCGCCCAACCCCCGAGTCATCCCGTCGGGGAGCCCGTGCCGCCGGCTGTCCAGGAGACCGTGCGGGAACTGGTGGAGCTCTCCCCCGTGCTCGCCGAGGTCGGCCGGCGGTTCACCGCCGCGGGCTTCCAGATCCACCTGGTGGGCGGCTCGGTGCGCGACGCGCTCCTGGCCGGCGCCGCCGACGCGCCGCCGCGCCCGGGGGACCTCGACCTGACCACCGACGCCCGGCCGGAGCAGACCCTCGAGGTGCTGCACGGCTGGGCCGGTTCCACGTGGAACACCGGCATCGCCTTCGGCACGGTGGGGGCCGACGTGCGCGGCACCAGGCTGGAGATCACCACGTTCCGTGCCGACCGCTACGACCGCGAGTCGCGCAACCCCGAGGTCGCGTGGGGCAACTCCCTCGAGGACGACCTGGCCCGCCGCGACTTCACCGTCAACGCGATGGCCGTCTCCCTCGGCCCCGACCGCACCGTCACCGACCCCTTCGGCGGGCTCGGTGACCTCATGCGGCGGCGGCTGCGCACCCCTGGGTCCGCCGAGGAGTCCTTCGCCGACGACCCCCTGCGCATGCTCCGCGCCGTCCGCTTCGTGGCGCAGTTGGGGCTCGCACCCGACGAGGACGTGCTCGCCGCCATGACGTCGATGTCCGCCGCGCTCGGTCGGATCACCGCCGAGCGGGTGCAGGCGGAGCTGTCCAAGACCCTGCTGCAGGACGCACCCCGCGCCGCGATGGAGCTGTTCGTGGCGACCGGCCTGGCCGACGTCGTCCTGCCGGAGCTGTCGGCGCTGCGCATGGAGATCGACGAGCACCACCAGCACAAGGACGTCTACTCCCACTCGCTGACGGTGCTGGACCAGGCGATCGCGCTGGAGAAGGAGGGGGTCCGGGCGGGCGAGGACGGCGCCGGGTCGCCCGACCTCGTGCTGCGGCTCGCCGCCCTGCTGCACGACATCGGCAAGCCGGCGACCCGCCGGCACGAGCCGAAGGGCCGGGTCTCCTTCCACCACCACGAGGTGGTCGGCGCCAAGCTGGTGCGCAAGCGGCTGATGGCGCTGAAGTACCCGAAGGACGTCGTCGAGGCCGTCTCCCGGCTCACCTTCCTCCACCTGCGCTTCCACGGCTACGGCCGCGGGGAGTGGACGGACTCGGCGGTCCGCCGGTACGTGACGGACGCCGGCGACCTGCTCCCCCGCCTGCACAAGCTCGTGCGGTCGGACTGCACCACCCGCAACCGGCGCCGGGCCACCGCGCTGGCGGAGACGTACGACTCCCTGGAGGCCCGGATCGCCGAGCTGTCGGCGGCCGAGGACCTGGCGCGGGTGCGGCCGGACCTGGACGGGAACGCGATCATGGAGCTGCTCGGGCTCCCGCCCGGTCCCGAGGTCGGCCGGGCCTGGCGCTTCCTCAAGGAGCTGCGGCTGGAGCGCGGACCGCTGGACCCCGCCGAGGCCGAGGAGGCCCTGCGCGCGTGGTGGGCGGCGCAGCAGGGCTGACGGGAGCGGTCAGGCCGGGACGGGCAGGACCGGTCGCCGGCGGATGCCCAGGTAGGCGGCGACCGCCAGCAGGTACCCGGCGCCCACGGCCAGCAGGAGGGCCACGGACCGGCCCGACGGCGGCAGCACGAGGGCCGCGGCCAGGACGGCGGCGACGAAGGCGACGTTGAACAGGGTGTCGTAGACGGAGAAGACCCGACCCCGGAAGTCGTCGTCGACCGTCTCCTGCAGGGTCGCGTCCACGCAGATCTTCACGCCCTGGCCGACGAGCCCCAGCACCAGTCCGCCGGCGACCACGGTGGGCGGCTGGAAGCTCGCGCCGAGCAGCGGCTGGGCCACGGCGCCGACGAGCAGCAACCCGACGGTCCAGCGGACCCGGCCGACGCGGCGCACCGCCGCGGGGGTGAGCACCGCCGCCAGCAGGGAACCGGCTGCGATGGCCGCCACCAGCTGGCCCAGGCCCGCCAGCCCGCCCGGGAACGGGCCCGAGGCGTCCTCGAGCGGCCCGCGGTAGAGCAGCAGGGTCAGGAGGGTCAGCAGGCCGAAGCAGATGCGGTGCAGGCCGATGGCGGCCAGCGCCGCCGCGGCCGGCGGTCGCGCCCAGGCGTGCCGCGCACCGGCGACCATGCCCGCGGGGACGCTGCGCGCGGGTGGTGCACCGTCGCGGACCACGACGTCGGGGCCGAGGTGGCCGCGGTCGAACCCGGAGACGACGGCGGAGGCGGCGAGGTAGGGCAGCGCCGCGGCCAGGGCGATCGCCGCGTACCCGGCATCCCCCGACCCGGTCAGGGGCAGGAGCAGGAGGGCCGCTCCTCCCCCGGCCACCGCGGCGATCGAGCCCGACGTGGTGGACAAGGCGTTCGCCGGCACGAGGGCGTCGGTGGTGTGCGGCAGCCCGGCCGACAACGCCGCCAGGACGAACCGGTTGACCGAGACCACCGCCAGGCCGGCGGCGTAGAAGGGCAGGCCGTCGAGTCCGGCCAGCACCACGGCGGCGACGACCGCGACCAGCACGGCCCGCACGAGGTTCGCCCGCAGCAGGACCGACCGCCGGCTCCAGCGGTCCAGCCACACGCCGGCGAACGGGCCGATGAGCGAGTAGGGCAGCAGCAGGACCGCGAATCCGGCGGCGACGTCGAGCGGATCGGCCGCGCGCTGGGGGTTGAACAGCACGGTGCCGGCGAGCGCCGCCTGGAAGACGCCGTCCCCGAACTGGGACAGCAACCGGGTGGCGAACAGCCGCCGGAAGTCCGGGCGGACCAGCAGCGACCGCACCGTGGTCCCCGAGTCCCGCACCGGGTCAGCCTAGGAGGCCGCGAGACGGGCAGGCCGGGAACGGGGAGGTGGGAGACGGGGAGGCAGGGAGACGCGGCCGAGGGCGCCGTCGTGCGGCACACTGGGTCCGGTGACCCCGGTGCCCGATCCCGAGTCCGGCCTGCCCGCGCGCCCTGTGGCGGGACGCCGCCGTGCGGCCGTGCCGGCGCTGTCCATCGGCCGGCTGGAGGACGTGCGGCCCGGCTCGCTGCTGGTGGCCATGCCGGGGCTCACCGATCCCACCTTCGCCGGCGCCGTGGTCTACGTCCTCGACCACTCGGAGACCGGCACGCTGGGCGTGGTCCTCGGCAGTCCCAGCCAGGTGGACATCCGCGACGTGCTGCCCGGCTGGTCCGATCTGGCCGTCGCTCCCGCGGTGTTCCACGTCGGCGGCCCCTGCGAGACCGACACGGCGCTGTGCCTGGCCCGGTGCGCCGGCCCCGCGCCCGAACCCGGCAGCGGGCTGCGGCCCGTGGCCGACGGGATCCACCTGGTCGATCTCGACGTCCCCCCGGGGCCGGTGGCCGGTCGGGTGGAGGGCCTGCGCGTCTTCGCCGGCTACGCGGGCTGGTCACCCGGGCAGCTGGCCGGCGAGCTCGCCGAGGGCGCCTGGGCCTGCGTGCCCGGCTCGCCGGAGGACGTCCTGGCCGAGGTCTCCGGGCCGGAGCTGTGGCGGCGGGTGCTCGGCCGGCAGACGGGACGCCTCGCCGTCCTCAGCACCGCCCCCGGCGATCCGGCGGCGAACTGAGCACCACGTGCCACGAGGCGGCACCATCTGGTAGGAAGTACCCGGGAAGGGGCGGTCTGGGGAAGAGGCCGCCCCTTCCCGCATGTCCAGGGCGTGAGATCTCCGCCCCGGGAGCGCGCTCAGAGCCCCAGCGCGGCCGCGAGCTCGGGGTGGTCGGCCACCGGAGCGCTCTGCTCGTCCGCCGGCAGGTCCAGCGACCGGCGGCCGTGCTCGGCCAGCGTCGTCGTCGCCTGCAGGTCATCGGCGCCGGCACCGGCCGGCAGCGGCGTGGCGAACTGCACCAGGACGTCGTCGGTCGAGGACACGGCCACCGTGCGGCTGCCAGGTAGGCCGAACAGCTCGGTCGGCCGGCCGTCGATCGACCGGCGGCCCTGCCAGCTGTACCCGTCGCCGAGGAAGGCGGCCGGGTCGTCGTCCTCGTCCGCCGCCAGCCTCAGCAGCACGGTGACCAGGACGTCGACCAGCGGCTGCTCGGGGCCCGAGGCGACCGGGCGGCTCAGGTAGATCTCCCCCGTCCCGGCCAGCGCCTCGGTCACGCCGGGCACGTCGCCGAACCAGAGGTCCTCTCGCGTGAAGAAGACGGTGCGGGTCTCGTCGGCGGCTCCGGTGCTGGTCACCGCCTGCGCCCGGCCGGTGCCGGCCCGGAAGTCGACCTCCCCGGTGAGGGTGAGCACGGCCTGCTGCCCGTAGGGGGCGGTGACCACGAAGTCGGCGCCGCCCTGCTCGTGGTTGCGGTGCAGCAGCCCGGCCAGCAGCGCCGCATCGGCCTCGGTGAGGGCGTCCCCGGCATCGCGTCGGGTGCCGTCGCCGGCGCACCCGGCGACCAGGGCCACCACGAGCCCGAGTGCGGGCAGCAGCGCGAGGGTCGGGGACCGCATGGGCGGAGCGTAGTGAGAGGGGAGGTCGAATCCCGGCCGCCCTGCAGGGACCCGCCGCGAGCGGGCGAGCGGTGGGGGGCAGGGGGGTCCTTCATGCGACGAGGGCCCGCACTCCGGCAGGAATGCGGGCCCTCGTGACGTGCTGGAGTGGCCGACCTCCAGGGTCCCGCGCCGAGCGTGCGAGGCGTGGGGGGAAGGCCGGTCCTCTTTCAGCGCTCGATGTCGCCGCGGATGAATGCCTCGACGGCGTCGCGCGCCTGGCTGTCGTCGTACTGCACCGGCGGCGACTTCATGAAGTACGAGGACGCCGACAGGATCGGGCCGCCGATGCCGCGGTCCTTGGCGATCTTCGCCGCGCGGACGGCGTCGATGATGATGCCGGCCGAGTTCGGGGAGTCCCAGACCTCGAGCTTGTACTCCAGGCTCAGCGGGACGTCGCCGAACGCGCGGCCCTCGAGGCGGACGTAGGCCCACTTGCGGTCCGAGAGCCACGGCACGTGGTCCGACGGGCCGATGTGCACGTTGTCCTTGCCCATGTCCCGGTCGACCTGGCTGGTCACGGCCTGGGTCTTGGAGATCTTCTTGGACTCCAGGCGCTCGCGCTCGAGCATGTTCTTGAAGTCCATGTTGCCGCCGACGTTGAGCTGCATCGTGCGGTCGAGCTGCACGCCGCGGTCCTCGAAGAGCTTGGCCAGCACGCGGTGGGTGATCGTGGCGCCCACCTGGCTCTTGATGTCGTCACCGACGATCGGCACGCCGGCGGCGGTGAACTTGTCCGCCCACTCCTTGGTGCCGGCGATGAAGACCGGGAGCGCGTTGACGAAGCCGACACCGGCGTCGATCGCGGCCTGCGCGTAGAACTCCGCGGCCTGCTGCGAACCCACGGGCAGGTAGCAGACCAGCACGTCGGCGCCGGACTCCCGCAGGGCGGCGACGACGTCGACCGGCGACTCGTCGGACTCCTCGATCGTCTCCCGGTAGTACTTGCCCAGGCCGTCGAGGGTCGTGCCGCGCTGGACGGCGACACCGAGCGGCGGCACGTCGCAGATGGTGATCGTGTTGTTCTCGCTGGCGACGATGGCCTCGGAGAGGTCGCGGCCGACCTTCTTGGCGTCCACGTCGAACGCGGCGACGAACTCGATGTCCGAGACGTGGTACTCGCCGAAGCGGACGTGCATCAGGCCGGGAACCGACGCGGACTCGTCCGCGTCGCGGTAGTAGTGCACGCCCTGCACGAGCGATGCGGCGCAGTTGCCGACGCCGACGATGGCGACCTTCACGGAGCCCATGGCTCTCCTTCCCCTGGACCCTCGTCGGGTCCGACGGACGCGGACCGGGTGCGGTCCGCGGATGACGGTGCAGGGGCCGCCGGTGCCGGTGCGGCGCCCGGCTCCTCGCGTCCTGCCGTGCTGCCCGACGCCTCGCGGCGTTCGGAATCGATCAGCTCCGAGAGCCAGCGGACCTCGCGGTCCACCGACTCCAGCCCGTGGCGCTGCAGCTCGAGGGTGTAGCGGTCGAACCGCTCGCGGGTCCGCGACAGTGAGGACCGCAACCCTTCGCGCTGCCGCTCGACGGTGCGACGGCGGCCCTCGAGGATCCGCAGTCGCACGTCGGAGGCCGTGTGCCCGAAGAAGGCGAGGCGGACACCGAAGAGCCCGCCGTCGTCGTACGCCTCCGGACCGGTCTGGCTGACCAGGTCGTGGAAGCGCTCCTTGCCCTCCGCGGTGATCGTGTAGACCACCTTCCCGCGCCGGCCGGTGAGCGGCGGGGCGTCCGCCGGAAGCAGGGCGTGCGGGTCGGGTTCATCGGTGCTGATGAGCCCGGCCGCACGCATCCGCTTGAGCGCGGGATACAGCGAGCCGTAGGAGATGCTGCGCAACCCACCGAGTACGGGGGCGAGCTGCTTGCGCAGCTCGTACCCGTGCATCGGCGCCTGCTGCAGCAGACCGAGGATGGCGAACTCGAGCACCACGCCTCCCTCGGACCCCGCGGTCGATGTATCGAGACGATACATCGTCATGGCGGTTCGCCGAACGGCACCGCCGCCACAAGCCGTCCCCCGTGCCGCTGGGCCGTCGGGTCGCGTGGGCAGGTGTCACACGTCGCGGACCCCCCGGTGACAGCCCCGCGACGTACATTGGCCGCCGTGCCCGGACGTCGATCCGTCGTGGACTACTCGCTGCAGCGGCGGGCGGTCCTGGCGGAGGTGTACGCGGGGCGCACCGGGTTGTTCGAGGTCTGCGACGCCAGTCCCTACCTCTCCCGGGCGGCGAAGTACCACGGTGAGGCCACCGAGACGTCCTGCCCGGTGTGCCGCCGGGAGCGCCTCACCCGGGTGAACTACGTGTACGGCGACCACCTCGGTCCCGTGGCCGGCCAGGCCAAGACCCCGGTCGAGCTGGCCCGCATGGACGCCGCCCAGGAGGAGTTCACCGTGTACGCCGTCGAGGTCTGCCGGGGCTGCGGGTGGAACCACCTGGAGTGCTCGTACGTCCTCGGTACCGAGCCCGTGCCCGGGCGCCAGCCCCGCCGGGGACGGCGCCGGACCGCCAGGGACTAGCGACCGCCGCGGGACGGTTACGCCGTCACGGCGGGCCCCTCCGTCACAGCAGCCCCTGCCGGGCGCCGCTGTGCGGGGTCCTCCCCCGCATCCACAGCTGAAGACGCAAGGCTGCGACCGGGCATCCCCGTCGCCCACCACCAGTCAGGAAAGGGGAACTTCCGCGTGCCTCCCCACGACGAGACCTCGCCCGTCGGCCCGCGTGCCGGATCGGTGCGCCGTCCGGCACCCACCCGCACCCGGAGCACCGGGGGCGGCGGGGGCGCCGCGCGCGGTGGTTCCGGCGCTCGCCGACCGGCGGTCCCGCCGCCCGGCCGCGGCCGCTCGACGACCGGCCGCGGTGCCGGTGGGAGCGCGGGCCGTCCCCCCGGTTCCGGTGGCCGGCCGCCGGGCTCCGGCGGTCCCCCCGGCTCCGGTCGTCCGCCCGGCTCGGGCGGACGACCGCCCGGTGGCGGGCGTCCCTCCGGCGGCAAGGGCCGTCCGGCGCGCACGAAGAAGCAGCGCCGCAGACGCCGGCTGAAGATCGGCTTCGGCGTCCTCGGCGGGCTGTTCGCGCTGCTCTGCGTGTTCATCGGTGTGGTCTACGCCAGCACCGAGGTGCCCAGCCCGGACTCGATCACCAACGCCCAGACGACGGTCGTCACCTACTCCGACGGCACGACCGAGATGGCCCGGCTGGGTGACGAGAACCGGACGAACGTGCCGCTGGACCAGGTGAGCGAGGCGGCGCAGAACGCCGTGCTGGCCGCTGAGAACCGCGACTTCTACACCGACCCCGGCATCTCGGCCACGGGCATCGCGCGCGCCGCCTGGAGCAACCTGACCGGCGGCTCCACCCAGGGTGGCTCCACCATCACCCAGCAGTACGTGAAGAACGCGATCCTGGAGAACTCCGAGCGGTCGTTCAGCCGCAAGTTCCAGGAGCTCTTCCTGGCCATCAAGCTGGACAACAACTACTCGAAGGAGCAGATCCTCGAGAACTACCTCAACACCATCTACTACGGCCGCGGCGCCTACGGCATCGAGTCGGCAGCGAAGACGTACTTCGGGGTGCCGGCCGCGGAGCTGACCGCCCAGCAGGCGGCGGTGCTCGCGGTGCTGATCCGCAGCCCCAGCGCCTACGACCCGGAGAGCAACCGCGAGGGCTCGGAGGACCGCTGGGGTCTGGTGCTCGACGCGATGGTCGGGGAGGGCTGGCTGTCCGCCGAGGAGCGGGCGCTGTCGGTGTATCCCGAGGTGCTGCCGAAGGTCGCCCCCTCGATGGGCATCCCGTCGGACTCGCAGGGCCACATCGTGGAGCAGGCGTTGGACGAGCTGCGCGTCAAGGGCTACAGCGAGGAGCAGATCTACGGCGGCGGTCTCACGATCATCACCACCGTGGACAAGCGCTACCAGGACGCTGCCGTGACCGCGGTCAACGACGTCATGACCGGCGAGCCCGAGGAGCTCCGCGAGGCGCTCGTCGCCGTCGACCCGAGGACCGGCGCGGTGCGCGCCTACTACGGGGGGCAGGACGGACTCGGGTTCGACTACGCGGAGGGCAAGCGCCAGCCGGGGTCGTCGATGAAGCCGTACGCGCTGGCGACCGCGCTGGAGGACGGCATCAGCGTCACGGCGCGGCGGAACGGCAGCAACAACCAGACGTTCGACGACCGCGAGGCACCGGTGGTGAACTCCGGCGGCGTCTCCTGCGGCGCCTGCACCTTGCGCGAGGCCATGACCCGCTCGCTGAACACCACGTTCTACGGGCTGGCCGTCGAGGTCGGGCCGGCCGAGGTGCGGCAGACGGCGCTGGCGGCCACCGGCCTGCCCGAGGCATGGCAGGACGACAGCAGCACGACGCTGGCCAACGCCGCCGGCGTCACCGGCGGTGCGATCGGCATCGGTGAGTACGAGATGCGCCCGATCGACCAGGCGGTCGGCTTCAGCACCTTCGCCTCGGGGGGCATCCAGCGGGCTCCGTACTTCCTCGCGCGGGTGACCGACAGCGAGGGCACGGTGCTGCTCGAGAACGCCGGCGCCCCCGGTCAGCAGGTCATCGAGCCCCGCGTCGCCAACGACGTCACGTACGCCCTCACCGACGTCGCCCGGTCCTCGGACCTGGCGCTGTCCGGCGGCCGCGAGGTGGCGGCCAAGACCGGCACCCAGGGCCTGAACCGGGAGGACAACTCCGACGCCTGGATGGTCGGCTACACCCCGTCGCTGTCGGCGGCGGTGTGGATCGGAACCGACGGGCGCGATCCCATCCGGAACGTGGGCGGCTCGATCATCTACGGCTCCGGTCTGCCCGGTGACATCTGGCAGCAGTTCATGAACACCGTCCTCGAGGGCACGCCCGTGGAGGACCTGCCCGACGCTCCGCTGATCAAGGGGGACACCGGCGAGGGCGTGCCGGCGCCGGCGCCGAAGCCGACGCGGACGGCCACCCCGACCCCGACGCGCACCCCGACCCCGACGCCGACCGCGACGCGGCCGAGCGCGCCGGCCCCTTCGACGGACCAGGCCGACGACGAGGACGAGGACGACGGGGCCGGCGGGGGCGGCGGGGCCGGTGGCGGCGGCGGGACCTCACCGACCCCCTCGTCCGGGCCGACCACGACGCCGACCAACCCGCTCCTGCCCCCGCAGGAGGGCACCCCCGCCGAGCCGTCGGTGCCGGCCGGCGGCTGACCGTTCCTCCACACTGACCGGGTGAGCAGCACACCGTCGGGCCCGTCCGCTTCCGCGGGCGGGTCCGCGGTGTCTCCCGACCGGGTCGTGCCGAGCTGGACCGATCCGGTCGCCGCCCAGGCCAGCGAGGCGGTGGGCGGCCCCTGGGGGCGGCACGCGGTGACCGGTCGGGCGCTGTTCTGGACGCCGCTGCGGATCTGCCTGCTCTTCGTCGTCCTGGCGCTCGGTCTGGCCTGGATCAAGCAGGCGCCCTGTGCCGACGGCGACTGGAGCGGCTCCCGCCAGTACACGCACCTCTGCTACTCCGACGCCGTCCCGCTGTTCCTCTCGTACGGCCTGGACTCCGGAGCGCAGCCCTACCTGGACGCGCAGGTCGAGTACCCCGTCCTCACCGGCGGGCTGATGGCGCTGGCGGCCGCGGGGAGCCGGCTCTACGACGGCGCGGCCGCGACGGTCGGCCTGCTCCCCGGCGTGCCGCCCGTCGAGAGTTACTACGTCCTCACCTGCCTGCTGCTGTCCGCGCTGGCGCTGCTGCTGGTCCGAGCGGTCATGGGGCTGGCCGGCCGGCGGCCGTGGGACGCCGCGATGATCGGCCTGTCCCCACTGCTGGTGGTGCACGCCTTCACCAACTGGGACCTGCTGGCCGCCACGCTCTCGGCGTTCGGCCTGCTCGCCTGGGCCCGCTCCCGGCCGGTGCTCGCGGGCGTCCTCCTCGGGCTGGGGATCGCCGCGAAGTTCTACCCCCTGCTGCTGCTCGGCACGCTGTTCCTGCTCTGCCTGCGGGCCGGCCGGCTGGCGGTCTGGGTGCGCACGGCGCTGGCCGCCCTGGCCGCCTGGGCCGCCGTCAACCTGCCGATCGCGCTGGCCGCGCCGGACAGCTGGTCCTGGTTCTTCGTGTTCAGCCGCGAGCGCGAGGCCAATCCCGAGTCGATCTGGAACCTGGCGGCCGCCGCGGCGGGTGGCGAGCTCTTCGACGGGCCGCTGGCCGAGGGACAGGCCCCCGCCGTCCTCAACGCCTGGGTGACGGCGTCGCTGGTGCTGTTCGGCCTCGGCGTCGCCTTGCTGACGCTGGCGGCGCCGCTGCGGCCGCGGGTGACCCAGATCGCCTTCCTGCTGGTCGCCGGGTTCCTGCTGCTGAACAAGGTCTGGAGCCCGCAGTTCTCGCTGTGGCTGCTCCCGCTCGCCGTCCTCGCCCGGCCCCGGTGGCGCGCGCTGCTGCTGTGGCAGGCCACGGAGGTGCTGGTCTGGGTCGCGACGATGCTGCACTACCTCGGCGTGGACAACCGGGGGATCGAGGTCGAGTGGTTCTTCCTCGCCGTGGGCGTCCGCGACGTCGCCGTCGTCGTCCTCATGGCCCTGGTGGTGCGGGACGTGCTGCAGCCCGACCGGGACGTCGTCCGCACCAGCTGGCCCGGTGTCGACGACCCCGCCGGCGGCGTGCTGGATCGGGCGGATGACATGGTGACCCTCCGGGTCGCACCGCGGCCAGGAGCCGTCCCCCGGGTGCGCTGAGCCCTCCCCGTCCGGTCTCGGGGGAGCCTCCGGCCCCCCGCTCGGCCGGACCGCTGCGCGGGCCATGTCGTTCCTCGGGGACCCTCCGGGCCCCGCTCGTCACGACAGTGCGTCGCGCAGGAGGGCGATCTCCTCGGCGTGGCTCGCGGCGTCACCGGGGGTCTCCAGGATGACGGGGCAGTCGGCGGCCCGGGCCACCTCGAGGAGCAGCTCGGTCGGGATCTCGCCGCCGGCCAGCGGGGCGTGCCGGTCGCGGCTGGAGCCGTGCGGGTCCCTGCTGTTGTTGAGGTGCACCAGGTCCAGCCGCCCGGTGACGGCCCGGACGTCGTCCACCGCGGTGGCGAGGTCCCAGCCGGCGGCCCAGGCGTGGCAGGTGTCGAGCACGAAGCCGGCGCCGAACCCGCCGATCGCCTCCCACAGCCGGGCGATCGCGTCCAGCTCGCGGGCCATGGCGTTGCCGCCCCCGGCGGTGTTCTCGATGAACAGCGGGAGGGCGAAACCCCCGTCCTTCGCCTGGTAGGCGAAGGTCTTGCGCCAGTTGTCGACACCGGCGGCCGGGTCGTCGGTCGCCAGCACGTGCCCGCCGTGCACGACCAGCCCGAGGGCACCGACGGCCGCGGCCGCCGCGGCGTGCTGGGCCAGCAGCTTCCGGCCCGGGACGCGGATCCGGTTGTTGGTCGACGCCACGTTGAGCATGTACGGCGCGTGGACGACGAGGGCGACATCGGAGGCCCGGAGGTCGGCCTCGTCGGCCCGCGGCTGCGGCGCCTTGTAGCTCTGCGGGTCGGTCAGGAAGATCTGCACGCCGTCGGCATCCATCTCGGCGGCCGCTGCGAGCGGCCCCTCGTCCGAGGAGCCCACGTGTACGCCGATCGGGTGGTTCGCCACGGCTGCGCACCCTAGTTCGCCGCAGGATCCTGGTTCAGCCGTAACCCCGGTCACACATCATCGTTCCAGCACGTGACGGGGGTTACCCAGCAGGTCGAGTCGGAGGTTCAACGCAGATGGCAACCGGTCGCATCCGCCGCACGGCACGGCGCGGGGTCGCCGTCGCGGTCCTCGGCTGGCTCTCCGTCGCAGCCGCCTCGGTCCTCCTGGCTCCCCCGGCCGGCGCGGCCTCCGCGGTCACCGTCCCGATCCGGGACCTCACGCCGCCCGTCGCCTCGGTCGACGCCGGGGGCACGGTCACCTTCGTCAACGAGATCCAGGACAAGACCGTCCAGGTCGGTGGCGGCCTGCTGCCGGCGCTGGTCAGCGTCACCGCGAAGACCGAGGTCACCCTCGGCCTGCCGTCGGGCAGGCGCGTACTGGCGCCGGGCGCCTCGGTCGCTGAGGAGTTCGACCGAACCTGCCTGACCTGCTCGATCACCTACACCTACAGGCTGCAGAGCAACGCCTCGCTGACCTCGGTGCTCACCGACGCGGCGCTGGGCCTGCTGCCCCCGCTGCCGGCCCCCACGCCCTTCGTCGTCAACACGCTGGTCCCGCTGCCCAACCTGCCGGGCGTGAACGTGCCGCAGCTCCCCCCGCTGACGCTGCCCGCACCCCCCGCCGGCGGGCTGCCCGTCCCGACGCCGCCCAGCACCCCGCCGAGCGCGGCGCCGGTGCCGGCCGCGCCGGCACCCGCGGCTCCCGCGATGCCGGCCGCGCCGCCGGTCGAGGGCGTGCCCGGCAGCCAGTACGCCTACCCGACCGGTGCGGGTACTGCGCAGCTGAGCCCGGGCGCGGACTCCGCCGGCGCCGCCTTCGACCCGTCCCGCTTCCTCGGCTCGGGCCGCAGCGCCACGGGCTCGGCCGGCCCGACCGGCTCGGGGTCCGGCGGTCTGGCGGGCACCTACGACGGCGCCACGGTCCCAGTGTTCGGCCAGCTCGCCGGGCTGGACGGGTCCGGGCTCGACGAGGAGGGCGAGGACCTGGACACCACGGCCGACACCGCGGCACCGGCCGCCCCGCTGCCGGCCGCGGCCCTGGCCGCCGTGGTCGCGCTCGCTGCGGTGAGCGCCGCGCTGGTCCGCACCCACCAGGCCTCGCGCGCCACGCGCTGACGCCGTTCCGCCACGCGGCCGTCGTCCCCCATGGGGGCGGCGGCCGCTGCCGTTCCTGGGCGGCTGTGGACGACGCCCGGGGCAGGGAGCGCGCACTGGTAGCCTGGGCCCGCGCGTTCCGGCTCTCCCTGAGCTCGTCGGGGCGCGCGACGCATGTACGACCCTCCTGCCGCAGATCCCCTGCGGCCGCTGAGACCAGAGGAGGTGGGGTTCTCCGTGCGCAATTACGAACTGATGATCATCCTCGACCCCGATCTCGAGGAGCGCACCATCGCGCCCTCGCTCGACCGGTTCCTGACCGTGGTCACCAACTCCGGTGGCACCGTGAAGACCGAGATCTGGGGCCGTCGCCGGATGGCCTACGAGATCGACAAGAAGCCCGAGGGCATCTACGCGATCGTCGACATCCAGGCCGAGCCGGCCGCCGTCCAGGAGCTGGACCGGCAGCTGAACCTCAACGAGTCGGTGCTCCGCACGAAGCTGATGCGCCCCGAGGCCCACTGAGCATGGCCGGCGAAACCGTCATCACCGTCATCGGCAACCTGACGTCGGACCCCGAGCTGCGGTTCACGCCGTCGGGTGCCGCCGTCGCCAACTTCACCGTGGCCTCGACGCCGCGCACCTTCGACCGTCAGTCGCAGGAGTGGAAGGACGGCGAAGCGCTGTTCCTCCGGTGCAACGTGTGGCGCCAGGTGGCCGAGAACGTCGCCGAGTCCCTCACCCGCGGTTCGCGGGTCATCGTCAGCGGGCGGCTCAAGCAGCGCTCGTTCGACACGAAGGAAGGCGAGAAGCGCACCGTCATCGAGTTGGAGGTCGACGAGATCGGCCCCTCGCTGCGCTACGCCACCGCGAAGGTCACCAAGGCCTCCCGCGGTGAGGGTGGCGGCGGCTTCGGTGGCGGCGGCGGTGGCGGTGGAGGCGGCTTCGGCGGCCCCAGCGGCGGCGGTGGCGGCGGTGCGAGCGACCCCTGGTCGACGCCGGCCGGCCCCTCCGACGAGCCGCCCTTCTGATCCCTCGATCCCTCTTCCTCACTGAGATCCCTGGAGTACTCCGGTGCCCAAGCCACCCATTCGCAAGGTCAAGAAGAAGGTCTGCCAGTTCTGCAAGGACAAGGCGACCTACGTCGACTACAAGGACACGACGCTGCTGCGGAAGTTCATCTCCGACCGCGGCAAGATCCGTGCCCGCCGCGTCAGCGGCAACTGCAGCCAGCACCAGCGGGACGTCGCCGTGGCCGTGAAGAACAGCCGCGAGATGGCTCTGCTGCCCTACACCTCGACGGCGCGCTGATCATGAGCACTCTGAAGCTGATCCTCACGCAGGAGGTCACCGGTCTCGGGTCCTCCGGCGACACCGTCGAGGTCAAGGGCGGCTACGGCCGCAACTACCTCCTCCCCCGCGGGCTGGCCATCAAGGCCACCCGGGGTGCCGAGAAGCAGGTCGAGTCCCTCCGCCGGGCGCGCGCCACCCGCGAGGTGCGCTCGCTCGAGGAGGCGCAGACCGTGGCCGGGCAGCTGTCCGGGCTCAAGGTCCGCGTCCCGGCTCGGGCCGGTGACGGCGGGCGTCTGTTCGGCCGGGTCACCACCGCCGACGTCGCCGCTGCCGTCCTCGCCGCCGGTGGCCCGGAGCTCGACCGTCGCCGCATCGAGCTGCCCAGCAGCATCAAGAGCACGGGCCAGCACACCGTCACCGTGCGGGTGCACCCCGAGGTCAGCAGCTCGCTGACCATCGAGGTCGTCGCGGGCTGAACCCCTGAGAGCGCCCTGAGCGCTCGCAGCGTCCCCGAGGGGCGTCGGACTCCGGTCCGGCGCCCCTCGTGGCGTTGTCGGGCAGCTCGTGGCGTTCTCGGGCACCGCATGGCCTTCCGGGGCCGCTCGTGGCGGTGCCGGGCTCCTCGTGGCGGTGCCGGGCACGTCGTGGCGGTGCCGGGCACGTCGTGGCGTTGTCGGGCTCCTCGCGGCGGTGCCGGGCCGCTCGCCCCCCGCCGCCCGGCGGGTTCGCCGACCGGCGGCATCGCCGATCCGGGACCTCTGCCGGGCCGACCGGCCGATCCGGCCAGGGGGTCGCTGTGGAGCGCCGTGGCCGGGAGCCGGCCAGGCTCCCGTTCGTCCCGTCGACACCACGCGTGCCAGTCGGGAAAAAACTTTCGGGGAAGTTCCTGTCCACAGCCCCGGGACGGCGTCCGCGCAGGTGACCGGCTCGTGGCCGGGAGCCGACCCCAGCGTGTCCCCGGATGTCTCCACATGTCGACACGCCTCCGTCCACCGACTTGTCCACATGTTGTGCAGATCGAGGTGTTGGACGGCGCCGCTCCGGGTTCCTAACGTCCCTCCCAGCTGCCGCCGCGCACGAACTGTCAGTGCCCGGCGGTAGCAATCAGCCGAACACGCGTTCGGCACGGCGGCGCCCGCCGAACTCCCGGCTTCCCCCACGGTGAGTGGTTCGCGAGCGCGCCAGCAAGGAGATGGAGGTATCCCCGTGGCGGTGGCCGACGAGTACAGCCGGCCGTTGGCGTCGGCACCGGAGTACGACCGGCAGCCCCCGCAGGACGTGCAGGCCGAGCAGTCGGTGCTCGGCGGCATGCTGCTCAGCAAGGACGCCATCGCCGACGTCGTCGAGGTGCTGCACGGCGCCGACTTCTACCGTCCGGCGCACCAGATCGTCTTCGACGTCGTCCTGGACCTGTACGGCCGCGGCGAGCCGGCCGACGCGATCACCGTCGCCGCCGAGCTCAACCGCACCGACCAGCTGTCGAAGATGGGCGGCGCGGTCTACCTGCACACGCTGATCCAGTCGACGCCGACGGCCGCCAACGCCGGCTACTACGCGGCCATCGTCGCCGAGCAGGCCGTGCTGCGGCGGCTGGTCGAGGCCGGCACGCGCGTGGTGCAGCTCGGCTACGGCGCGGCCGGCGGGCGGGGCGACGTGGACGACATCGTCGACCGCGCCCAGCAGGAGATCTACGACGTCACCGAGAAGCGGATGAGCGAGGACTACTCGCGGCTCGCCGACGTCCTGCAGCCCACGATGGACGAACTCGACGCGATCGCCTCCCGGGGTGGGGTGAGCCGCGGTGTGCCCACCGGCATCCGCGACCTCGACGAGCTGACCAACGGCCTGCAGTCCGGTCAGATGATCGTCATCGCGGCCCGTCCCGGCGTGGGCAAGGCCCTGTCGCTCGACACCCCGGTCGCCACTCCGGATGGTTGGACCACGATGGGCGAGGTCGCCGTGGGCGACCGCGTCATGGGGTCCGACGGCCGGCCCACGACGGTCGTGGCCGCCACCGAGGTGCTGACCGGCCGACCGTGCTACGAGGTCCACTTCTCGGACGGCTCGGTGATCGTCGCCGACGCCCAGCACCAGTGGCTGACCGAGACCCGCGCCAGTCGGCGTTCGGCGCAGCAGGCGGCCTCGGGCTACAACCGTTACCGGAGTCAGCAGACCTTCGCGCAGGTGCGGACCACCGAGGACATCGCCCGGACCGTGCGGTGCGCGACCAAGGACGCCCGGCTCAACCATTCCGTCACCAACGCGCGGCCCCTGGAGCTCTCTGAGGCAGACCTTCCGGTGCCGCCGTACGCGCTCGGGGTCTGGCTGGGCGATGGCACCTCGGCAGCCGCGCAGTTCACCAGCGACGACCCCGAGATCGCGGTGTACATCGAGGCCGAGGGACTGGTCGCCGAGCCCACGGGTGTTGACCGCCGCTACTCGTTGCAGCTCCCCGCACGTGAGGATGTGGCGTCGCGACCCTGCCCGATGTGCGGTGAGCTGTTCGTCCCTCGCACGTCGCAGGTGCAGACCTGCGGCAAGACCTGCGGCGGTGCGCTGCGCGCCAGCGGCGGAGTCGGCCGTCGGGCCACCTGTTCCGACTGCGGCGGCCCTTCCTCCGGTCTGGCGCAGTGCCAGGCTTGCCGAGACGACCACGGCACGGTCAAGGCGCTCCTGAGGGGTCTCGGCGTGCTGAACGACAAGCACATCCCGACTCGCTACCTGCGTGGTTCGATCGCGCAGCGGCGCGCATTGCTCGCCGGGCTGCTCGACACCGACGGCACGGTCGCACCGAACGGCGTCGTTCAATTCGCGGTCACCAGCCGTCGCCTCGCCGAGGATGCCCGCGAACTCGTGGCCGGTCTCGGTCATCGGGTCCGCATGTCGACCAAGCGGGTCAAGGGGCGGTCGGAGGGCTCCAGCACCTGCTACACGCTGACGTTCAGCACGGACGACGAGGTCTTCAAGCTCGAGCGCAAGAAGCTGCTCCACAAGGAGCGGGGCGCCCGTACCTTCACCGCTCGGGGCAGCCGCTTCATCACCGACGTGCGCCCGGTCCAGAGCGTGCCCGTCCGCTGCATCCAGGTGGACGCTGACGACCACCTGTTCCTCGCCGGCCGTAGCTTCATCCCGACGCACAACTCGACGCTGGGGCTGGACATCGCGCGGTCCGCCTCGGTGAAGCACCACATGCCCGCCGCCATCTTCAGCCTGGAGATGAGCAAGCACGAGATCACCATGCGTCTGCTGTCGGCCGAGGCGAAGGTGCCGCTGCACCACATGCGCGCCGGCTCGCTCAGCGACGAGGACTGGTCGAAGCTCGCCCGCCGGATGGGCGAGATCGCCGACGCCCCGCTCTACATCGACGACTCCCCGAACATGACCATGATGGAGATCCGCGCGAAGGCCCGCCGGCTCAAGCAGCGCAACGACCTCAAGCTCATCGTCATCGACTACCTGCAGCTGATGACCTCGGGCAAGAAGGTGGAGAGCCGCCAGCAGGAGGTCTCGGAGTTCTCCCGTGCCCTGAAGCTGCTGGCCAAGGAGCTCGAGGTCCCGGTCATCGCGATGTCGCAGCTCAACCGTGGCTCCGAGCAGCGCCAGGACAAGAAGCCGATGCTGTCCGACCTCCGTGAGTCCGGCTCGATCGAGCAGGACGCCGACATGGTCATGATGATCCACCGCGAGGACATGTACGAGAAGGAGTCCCCGCGGGCCGGCGAGGCCGACATCATGCTGGTCAAGCACCGCAACGGCCCCACCGCGAACGTCACCGTCGCCTTCCAGGGCCACTACAGCCGCTTCGTGGACATGGCCAACTAGTCCGCGGCGCCGGCCGCCGTGGCAGGTCGGAACGGGATCCCGTCAGGCGCCCGCCTCGTCGGACGTGCTCGCGCAGCCCGGCACGCTGGTTGCCCAGCGGGCCCAGTCGGGCAGTTCCGAGCGGTAGGCGCGGGCCACGGACGAGTTGGTGGCCGCCGTCCAGTCGACCGAGCCCCCGATCTCCGACTCGTTCTTCCGCCACTCGAACCAGTTGATCATCGCCAGTCGCGGTAGGCGCCGGCTGAGCCCGGGGTCGTGGATCTGACGCCACCAGGCGCGTTTGATGGTGAGCTCATCGGCGCCGCCGGCGCCGGGCGCGTACAGCGCTGCGGTCTCGGGGATGGCCAGCGGCTTGCCTTGCTCTGCGGCGTAGCGGCCGTAGAAGTCCGGCAGCCCGCGGTCGTCCCCGCCGAGCCCGTTGTACTCACCGGTCAGCTGAGCCACGAACTTGCCGGGCTCGGGCACTTCGTTCTCCCCCCAGGGGTAGCTGTCACCCCAGTGGTAGAGGGACATGCCGACCCAGTCGACGGCGTCGGCGCCGGGCCAGTAGGGGGCGTACGGGTCGTCGGCGGCGGTGACCGTCCCGTCCCCGTCGCTGTCCAGCGCGGCGGCGTCCGGGCTCCCCGCGGCGGCCTGGTGGTCACCGCCGGCGAAGGGATGGCCACCGCCGTAGTTGGGTGCCCACATGGTCGCCGAGCCGGGTGCCCGGGTGTGGATGGCCGAGGCGAGCAGGCGGAAGGCGGAGACGTAAGCCGCCGGCTGCTGGCCCCACGGGTACCAGGAGCCGTTCATCTCGTGTGCGAAGCGGACGATCACGGGCACGCCCCGCGCGTTGTAGCCGTCCAGGCGTTCCGCCAGCTCGACGGCCGTGTCCTCGGTGACGACGTCCAGGCCGTCCCGCGGCTCGAGGGTGAGCAGGAGCAGGCCCCCCTCGGCCCGGATCTGGTCCACGGCCGCATCGACGTTCCGTCCGTCGTCGCCCGTGAGCGGGAAGCTCGTGAAGCTGACCACCACCGCTGGGTCCTGCCCGAGGGCCTCGGCGTAGGCGGCCAGGGTCTGCTGACCCCAGTCGAGGTTGGCACCGAGGTAGATCCCGTCGGCCGGGACGAGGGTCTCGGCAGGAGCGGGCCGGCAGGTCGCCTCGGTGCTCGCTGCGTCGTCGGCGACGGCGCAGCCGGTCCCCGCCGTGAGCAGGGCAGCGGCGAGCACCGCGGGCCCGAGCTGCGGCCGTCCGGGGCCCTGCTGCCGTCGTCGGTCCGCGCGCGAGCGGGTCATGCCGGGGCCGGCGCTACGGCGTCAGGACGGTGCGCCGGTGCGCCCTGCGCTCCGCCGAGAGGGGCGTCGTCGCCGCGCCCGTCGGGTGCCTGCACGTCGCCGTGGTCGGCCCTGTCGGCAGGGGTCGCCTCGTGGAGCTGCATGCCATCCACATCGGCGGCTGACCGGGCCGGCGTCACCCTGCGAGGCCCGGTCTCACTCCGAGGAGGGTCCTGCGGTCCGGTTCGGTCGGCTCCGCTCACCACCTCACGTGCGGACGCCGGCGGTCCACCGAGCGTCGGTTCCACGGGAAACATGGCCGGATGCGCAGCAGCCGGCCATCACGGCAGGCCGGGAGCATTCAACCCGAGAGGCCCAGAACCATCGGGCGGATTCCAGGGGTCGTCGCAACACCGCTGGTCAGTGAGACGGTTCGAGTAGA
>JBELIQ010000025.1:0-59332 GCA_042090795.1 Blastococcus sp.
ACCGACGCCTCGAAACGCCACCGCTGGCGGCTTGACGCGTCATAGGAGCGTCGCCCCGGCGACGCCGGGGCGCGGCCCCCTCGTCCGCCGGTGCACCTCCCCCCGCATGCTGGACGGCATGAGCAGCAGCGACCACGCCGCCGGCCGGAACCAGAGCACCGGCACGGCGCATGCCGTCCTCTCCGCCACCGCGGACCTGCCCGCACCCTGGGCCGCGATCTGCGGAGCATCGGTCGACGTGGTCCAGGGGAAGTGGCACGGGCCGCGCGGGCTGGCGTCGGCCGACCCCTGCCCCGAGTGCCGCCGCCTCACCGAGAGCTGACCGGCCCGGTTCGGTTGTTGCTGCTGTGCTCTTCGCTCGGCGCCGATCTCGCATCGCTGTTGGGGATAACGGTCGGATCCCGGGCGTCGGCATGGGCCGTCCGGCCGCCACCCGGGTCGGTGGCGGCCGGACGGCCCATGTGGCGCGGTGCCGCGTCAGCTCTCGACGAAGCGGTTCAGCCGCTCGACGGCCGACACGAACTCCTCGACCATCTCGTGCACGACCCGCCGGGTGGGCCGGACCGTGCTCATGCTGGCGCTGCCCACGATCTGGCCGACGAAGTAGGTGGCCAGATCGTTCGCAGGCGTGCCCGGGGTGCCCGCGACCCGGTTGATCCGGGCCTGCGCCTCACCGACGAGCATGGGCTGCAGCGGCATCGGCAGCGTCCCGGGGCCCTCGGCGGACTCCCACTCCTCGGTCCACGGGCTGCGCAGCATCCGGGCCGGCTTGCCCGTCATCGAGCGGGAGCGGACGGTGTCGCCCAGCCCGGCGCGGAGGAACTTCTCCTTCACCGCGGGATTGGTCTCGGCCTCCTCGGTGGTCAGCCACACCGAGCCGCACCACACGCCGTCGGCACCCAGGGCCATCCCTGCGGCGAGCTGGCGGCCGCGGCCGATGCCCCCGGCGGCGAGGACGGGCAGCGGGCCCACGGCGTCGACGACCTCGGGCACGAGCACCATCGTGGCGATCTGGCCGGTGTGGCCGCCGGCCTCGGTGCCCTGCGCGACGACGAGGTCGGCGCCGGCCGCCTGGTGCTTGATCGCGTGCTCGACCGAGCCGGCCAGCGCGGCGACCGGGATGCCGGCGCCGTGCGCCCGCTCGATGAAGTGCGGCGGCGGCGGGCCGAGGGCGGAGGCGACCAGCTTCGTCCTGTGCGCGAACAGGACGTCGAGCAGGGGCGCCATGCTCTTCGGGTCGACCCGCATGCCGCCGACGCCGGAGCGGCGCCCGCCCGTGGGCGAGTCGGCGGGCAGCGGCGGGATGCCGTAGCGGTCGAGCAACCCGTCGAGCCACTGCCGGTGCCCGGCAGGCAGCAGATCGCCCAGTGCCTCCCGGTCCAGGCCGCCGGACTCGGAGCCGGCGAACTTCTCGGGCACGAGCAGGTCGACGCCGTAGGGCCGGCCCTTCACCTCCTGCTCGATCCAGGTGAGGTCGATGTCGAGCTGCTCCGGGGTGTGCGCCACGGCACCGAGGACGCCGAGCCCGCCGGCGTTGGTCACCGCGGCGACGACGTCCCGGCAGTGGCTGAAGGCGAAGATCGGGACGTCGATGCCGACGAGGTCGGTGGCGGCTGTGCGCACGGGAGTGCCTCTCTCAGGGTGGGTCGCAGGGGGCTGGTCGGGGTGTTCAGCGGGTGCGTGGAGCGGGCCCGGTGGTCGCGGGTCCGGTGGAGGCCGCCTCGTCGCTCATCGGCGGAGTCCCTTCAGGATGATCTCGACCGCCTCGTCGGCAGCCTGCGGGGGCGAGCTGCGCAGCGTGCGGGCGGTCTCCGGGTCGGCGAAGCTCCGGCCGAGGCCGGCGAGCACCCGGGCCACCGCGGCGGTGTCGACGTCGGCGATGTCGCCGCGGCCGACCGCGGTGCCGAGGAGGATGCGCGTCACGTCGACGAGGTACTGGTTGTGGCTGTCGACGAGCGCCTTCACGGCCGGGACGGTGGCGATGTCCCGGGACCAGGCGTCGGTCGCGCGGCCCACCGCGACGTGCGCCGCCCGCAGGTAGGCCCGGATGGCGTCCAGCGGGGACATGTCGTCGGAGATGATCCGCTGGGCGTTGCCGCCGATCCGCCACAGCTGCCGGTCGACGACCATCAGCACGAGCTCGTCCCGGCTGGGCGCCAGCGCGTAGAGGGTGCGCAGCGAGCAACCCGCCCGCGCGGCGATCTCGGCCATGGTGAGCTCGGCGAAGCCGTCGCGGAACATGGCGTCGAGCTGCCGGAGCACCTCCCGCTGCCGCTCGGTGAGCTGCTCCTCCCGCTCCCGGTCCAGGACCGGCCGGGGGCGCTCGATCGTCGCCGGCCCGCTCACGGGGCCTTCCCCATGAGGGCGACGGGGACGTCGGCCTGCCGGGCGCGCAGCCACTCCCCCGGGCTCGTGGCCGGCCCGTGCAGCCAGGCCCGGGCCTCGTCGCTGCTCGCGACGACGCCGAGGTCGACGTACCCGCATCCCTCGACGCCGGAGGAGCCGACGCCGGAGACGCCGGCGTCGGAGGACGAGCGCAGCGGTGCGGCGGGCAGCGAGCGAGCCATGGACGGAACCTAGGGCGGTAATTCGATCCCGTCAACGTTACCGTCGCGGGCGCCCCGGCGGGTTCCCGTCCACCGGGCACGACCCGGGTGGGCGGGGTAGCCTCGGGCCCTGTAGTTGAGCGCACAACCAGAGTGCTCCTGCACCACCGACGCCTCGACAGGGAGAACCCATGACCAAGATCGCCGTCGTCTACTACTCGTCCACCGGCAACACCCACCAGCTCGCCCGGGCGGTCGCCCAGGGCGCCGAGGACGCCGGCGCCGAGGTCCGCCTCCGCCGGGCCGCCGAGACCGCCCCGGCCGCCGCCATCGACTCCAACCCGGCGTGGCGGGCGCACCTCGACGCCGTCGCCGACGTCCCGCTCGCCGAGCCGGGCGACCTGGAGTGGGCCGACGGGTACGCGCTCGGCACCCCCACCCGCTTCGGGACGCCGACCGCGCAGCTCAAGTCGTTCATCGACTCCCTCGGCCCGCTGTGGGCCACCGGCAAGCTGGCCAACCGGGGGGCGACGGCGTTCACCAGCGCGCAGAACACCCACGGCGGCAACGAGTCGACGATCCTGACGCTGTTCAACGTCTTCTCGCACTTCGGCGCCGTCATCGTCCCGCCCGGCTACACCGACCCGCTGCTGTTCGCCGCCGGCGGCAACCCCTACGGCGCCTCCGTGGCCTCGGCCGGCGACGCGAACGCTGCCTCGGACGAGGTCCTCACCGCCGCCCGCTACCAGGGCCGCCGGCTCGCCGAGATCAGCGCCAAGCTCGTCGCCTGACCCGGCCTCCACCGTCTCCGGGGCGGCTCCATGGAGCAGCCCCGGGGAACGGTGGGTACCGCGGGGTGCCGGTCACGCCGGCCGTACGTCGGTGAGCCGGACCCCGCTCGCCGGGGACGCCGGCATCCGGGTGAGGTCGACGCCCAGATCCTGCAACGGGACCTCGTAGGTCATCGCCGAGGTGAGCAGGCGGACCGCCCGTTCCATGACCGAGATGGTCAGCCACTCCCCCGCGCAGCGGTGGCTCTCCTCGAACTCGCCGCCGCCCTGGGGGACGAACGTGTACGGCCCGCCGTCCCCGGTGGCGAAGCGCTCGGGTTGGAAGGCCCCCGGATCGGTCCAGATCCGGGGGTCGTGGTTGGTGGCGTAGATGTCGAGCAGGACCCACGCCCCCTCCGGAAACCGGCGACCCCGCCACTCGAAGGCTTCCCGCGCCCGTCCTCCGACCATGGGGAAGAACGGGTAGTGCCGGCGCACCTCCTGCACGAACCACCGCAGGTACTCGTCATCTGCGACCTTCGCCCGGCACTCGGGGTGCTGGTGCAGGGCCAGCGCGCAGTAGACGACGAACCGGGCGATGGCCACCGTGGGCCGGAGGACGTTGATCAGCTCCACCCGCGCCACCTGGGTGTCCAGGAGCTCGCCGTCCTCGTCGCGGTGCCACGCGATCGTGTGCGCCGGCCGCCCCTCCTCGACCGCCAGGTCGCCGCTGCGGATCCGCTGGACGACCTCTCCCGCCCAGCGCTCGGCCCGGTGCCGCAGCAGCTGGCCCCGCAGGTTGCGGGGGCCGGCCGACGCCGCGCCCTCGACCATCGCGGCGAACTCGCGGGCGCGCGTGTGGACATCGCCGGGAGCGAGCGGCACCCCTGCCCACGCGCAGACCGCGGCGCACAGCACGTCGCGGACCGCATCGAACAGCACCACCTCCCGGGCACGGCCCCACTCCGGGATCCGGGCGCGCCACTCGCGCTCCACCAGATCACCCAGCTCGTCGAGGCCGGCGGGGGTCATCATCGACAGGAACATCTGCTTGCGGTGGCGGTGTGCCGCGCCGTCGAGCATCTCGACGCTGTCCCGGTCGAGCAGCAGCGTGAGCGTCGTCGGCGGCAGGGCGCGCCGGCGGGTGGTGCGGCCCGGCTCGTACAGCACCCGGGCCGCCTCCTCGCCGAAGGCCACCACGGCCCTGCGAAGCATCAGCCGGGTCTCGAACACGTCGGTCGCGTAGCGGGCGAACCGGCGTGCGCCGAATCCATAGCCCTCGCGGAGCAGGGCAACGCTGCTGTCGACCGCCCGCAGGCGGGGGATCTCCTCGGTCACGGTTCTCTCCTCCTCCGGTGTCGTCAGGCGACCTTGTAGCCTTCCGGGCCCACGGTGAACTCGCCGTCCCGCGGATCGGCCGAGAACACCAGCACCGCATCCCGGCGACTCTTCGGCGGGACGTAGGAGACGCTGGCCGAGGCCTGCTCCACCTGCCGCCCGTTCCGCACTATCGCCCCACCGATGTGGACCGCCTCCGCCGTCGTGCCGCCGTCGTTGACGACCGTCAGCCGCACCTCGTACCCCGGGCCGACCTCCTCGATGGCGGTGATCTCGACGGCCAGTTCCGGGCCGCTCTCCCGGACGGCCACGGCCTGGTAGGTCAGGAAGGCGAGCAGCAGGAGCACCAGCAGCCCGCCCGAGGCGCCAGCCGCGTACTCGGCCGCGGACGTGCCGCCGGGGTCCTGCCCATGGGAGTCCTCGCCCTCCCGCGAGTCCTCGCCCTCCCGCGAGTCCTCGCCCTCCCGGGTGTCCTCGCCTTGCTGGATGTCCTCGCCTTGCTGGATGTCCTCGCCTTGCTGGATGTCCTCGCCGGATCCGGACACGGACGTCCTCCCTCTCGTCACAGGATGAGCCTGGCCGCCGCGGCGCCCAGGCTCGCGGGCAATGCCAGGACCACCGACTCCGTGACCACCATGAGCAGGCCCGTGTCGACGAAGCGGCCCAGCGTCCACAGCAGGTAGGCGGACACGGTGAGCGCCAGCGCGTAACCGACGACGGTGAACACCGCGAAGGACCGGACCACTCCCTCGTCCTTCTCCTGCCCGGCGAAGCCGACCTCGTACACGAAGGCGTGCATCAGGGCAAGGCTGACCAGGACGAGGGCGACGGTGTGCCACGGGGTCATCTCCGCGGCGAGCAGAACGATCTCCTCGGTGGGGGCCACGTTCGTCGCGAAGACCACCGCCCCGGCCACCATGAGGAAGAGCTCGTAGCGATAGCCGGAGCCCTTCGGCGATCCACTGCTGTCGCCGAGCTGTGACCGCGCGTACGAGGCGCCGATCGCGGCGGGCAGCAGGGCCAGCCCGAGGATGGAGACCGCGTCCTGCCAGTCGCGGAGCCAGTCCAGGACGGCGAGGACGGTGAGGATCGCGGCGGCGGCCACGGCCGCGGCCAGGAACGCCACTCCCGCGTCCACCAGACCGGAGCGCCACGTCCCGTCCGGACTGCCGAGGTGACGGGCGAGGCCGATCACCAGGAGCACCGTCCCGGCCACCAGCGCCGCCAGCCGGTAGCGATCGACCGACAGCCCGTGGCGCCAGACCTCCATCGTCATCAGCACCGGCATGGAGAAGAGCAGAGCCCCGCCGACCGCCCGGCCGAACGTCCTGCTCAGCTGCTCCGTCTGCTCCTGCTGCGCCACGGTCCACCCGTCGGTTCCCTGTCGGCTCGGTGCCCACGAAGGGCTCGGAGCCGACCTGCCCGGTGACCGAGGTCGCCACCCTGCGGCCCCGCGAACGTCACGGATCCGCAACACCGACCCGTGCTGGTCCGGGACCCTCCGGTCGCCCTGCGTCGGCCGCCGACCGACGGGTGATCGTGCTCCCGCCACCGGAGGGTGGCCCCCGACCCCGGGTCCTCAGCCGGTGAGCCGGGCGAACACCACGATGTTGTCCCGATAGCTCCTCGCGGACGGGTCGAAGCTGCCCCCGCAGGTGATGAGCCGCAGGGCCGCGTGGTCCGTGTCGCCGTAGACCTCGGCCGTCGGGAACCGGTCCTTCGGGTACTGCGCCACCCGGTCCACGGTGAAGACCGCCGTCGTCCCGTCGTCGCGACCGATCCGGACCTCGTCACCGGGACGGACGTCGGCGAGCCGGAAGAACACCGCGGGGCCGGTGACGGCGGAATCGACGTGCCCGGCCAGCACCGCCGGGCCCAGCTCGCCCGGGGTGGGTGCGTGGCGGTACCAGCCCACGGTCTCCCCGTCCGCGGGTACCTCGAGGGCGCCGTCGGGCCGGAGACCGAGCGGGACGAGCCCGCCGACGTCCACGCCCGCGGCCGGGACGGTGAGGTGCACCGGGGCGGCCGCCGGGAGCACCCGGGCCGGGTGTGCGGCCTCGGCCGCGGGCGACGGCCGGGACAGCAGCGGAGCCACGCCGTCGACCGACGTCCGGCTCCCCGCCTGCGACGCGGCCGGCAGGGCTGGCGCCGACTCCTGTCCGGCCAGCCCGGCCCCGATCAGCCCGAACCCGGCGACGGCCAGCGCCACGGTGACCGCCGTCGGTACCCGACGGCGGTCACCAGGTGTGCGGATCGGCACGATGGAGGCGCCGCTCAGCTCGTCGACGAGGTCGACCGGCGGAGCCGCAGGGCGAGCGCGCCGGCGCCGACGAGGCCCGCCCCACCGAGCGCGAACAGCGACGCGTGCTCCACGCCGCTGGTGCTCCCCGCACCGGCCGGGACACCGCCGGCCGGCAGCTGCTCCACCTGGCCACCAGCCGCGGGAGCGGGTGCGGGGGCCGGGATCGCCTCGCCGTCCTCGGTCGGCATCGGCGTCGGCGTCGGCGTCGGCGTCGCCGAACCGTCGTCACCCTCGGTGGGCATCGGCGACTCGCCGCCGTCCTCGGTCGGCGTCGCCTCGCCGCCCTGGGTCGGCGTCGCCTCGCCGTTCTGGGTCGGCGTCGCCTCGCCGTCCTCGGTCGGGGTCGGGGTCGCCTCGCCGTCCTCGGTCGGGGTCGCCTCCCCCTCGGTGCCCGCCGGTGTGGTGGTGGCGACGTCCACCACCTCACCGCAGAGGACGGGCGCCACCTCGTCCAACGGCACGTCCGGGTCGGTGACCGCGTAGCCGACGAGGACGACCTCCTCGAGGTCGACCGGGTCGATCCCGGTGATGTCGAAGGTCCGCTCGAACGTCAGGTTCCCCTCGGTCGTGACGACGGGTACGCGGTCGACGTCCACGACGAGTTCGGGCGTGACATCGCCCTCGGTCGTGAGGGCCAGGATGGGCGCTCCCACGAAGGCCTCGGCCTCGGCACCGGATTCCACCGCCTCGGGTGGGCAGATCCCCTCGCCGCCGACCGCGAGGAAGGGCGCGAACGGGACCTCGGGCTCCAGCCCCTCCGCGTCCAGCCGGACATCCAGGGCCTGCCCGTCCTCGGTGAGCACCAGGTCGGCCGTGCCCGCCTCGTCCCCGTCACCGATGGACTCCAGCACCACCACTGTCTCCTCGTCGGCGGCCGCCGGCGACGAGAACGCCAGCGCCATCGGTACGGCGAGTGCTGCGGCGGCCCAGGGCTTCGTGCGCATGGTGGATCTCCGTTCGGTCGCCCGGCCCCGGACGGGCCCGGTTCGTGGTCGCGCTGTCGGCACTGCCCTTTCCCGGGCGGCGCGGGTGGATGTACGGCCGGCCCGGTCGTCACCGTTCTGCAAGAACGACCCGCCGGTCTGCACGGACGACCCGCCGTGCGGGGGCCGGATCCTCCGGCCTGACGTGCCGCCGGTCCGCGGAGCGCCGACATGACGATGCGGTGACGAACGCCGGGACGGTGAGAGCCGTCGAGGTCGAGTGGGCAGAGGGGACGCAGCGTCGCCGAACGGGTGCGAGTCCGGTGCGGAGGAAGGAGATGGTCGTGAAGGCACAGCTCTTCCGACGGCTGGGCAGGGTCTCGCTCGGAGCCGTCCTGGTGACGGCCTGCGCCGGCTTGGCCGGTTGCGCCGAGGACGAGGACCTGGCGGCGGGGACGGAGGTCGAGCTCCCCGACATCCGGGGCCCCGGAGACCTCGCCGACATCTACATCGGTGCGCTCGACGAGGACTTCCGCGGGGACCTCGACGTGTACACCGACGTGGAGGTGACGCTGCTGGCCACCGTCGAGGAGGCCCTGTCGCCCCGGGCCTTCACGGCGACGGCACCCGACGGGGCGGAGGTCGAGCCCGTGCTCGTGGTGACCGCCGGCAGGGCTGCGGAGATGGAGCCCGGAGACGGTGAGGAGTGGATCATCGCTGCCACCCCGCTCGAGGACTTCCACGCCGGCACCGTGGCCGACGAGCTGGGCATCCAGCTCCCGGAGGACCGGTTCGAGGAGTGGGACGGCGAGACGTTCCTGGTCGCCACCGTGCTGGAGGAGGCCGGGTGATGACCAGGCTCCGCAGGGACGACGAAGGGAACCGCCGTGACCGGCTCGGACGACAGCAGCGAGGACTACCAGCTCGGGGTGTAGTCGATCAGCGCGATCTGGCGGCTCGCCCTCGCGTCGGCCGTCGGTGTGCCGCTGGTGCTGGCGGTGCTCATCCGGCTCGGCGGCGAGGACGGGTGGATCCCGATGGCAGGACGCTGGGTCCTGGGTTCCCGATGACCGGCCTGCCGCGGGCAGGGCTCGTGCAGCTGACAGCGACGTCGAGGGGAGCGTCTCCGTGCGCCGATCACTTCTGCTCCTGATCGCCTCCGGCAGCCTGGTGCTGACCGGCTGCGCCGACGGGTACGACGAGGAACTGGCCGAGCAGCTCGCCGACGTGGTCCAGGACGAGGAGGCCCAGGTCACCCAGGACGAGGGGGCCGAGGACACCGTGGACGACGAGGAAGTCCTCGTGCCGGTCGAGGAGTCGACCGAGCTCGTCGACGCCGACGGGACCGCGGTGGGCACGGCCACGTTCCGCGACGACGACGACCGCGCCGCGGTCGAGGTGGAGGTCTCCGGGCTGACCGCGGGCTACCACCCGATGTACCTCTACACCGGCGGCACCTGCGAGCCGGACGACGAGGCGGTCGACGGCACGGCCGTCCGCGCGCTCCCCCCTCTGCTGGTGCTCGAGGACGGTTTCGGCTCGATCACCACCCTGGTGGGGTCGACGGGGCTGGACCAGCTGCTGGCGGGGAGTGGCAGCGCCCTCGTGATCGGCCCGGCGGTCGCCGGCCTCGGCGAGCTCCCGCAGGCCGTCGACGAGGAGAACGACCTGGTCACGACCGGTTCGCTGGTGGCCTGCGGAGTCATCGCCGAGTGAGCCCCATCGCCGAGTGAGCCCCGAGCCGCGTCGTCTCGGGCTCTGAGACCGGTGGACGATGCGGCTCCGGCGGGCGGGCGGGGTCAGTCGCGGTCGGCGGCCGGATCCGGCTGCACGGCGTCGGCCGCGACGGCGACCGTCCCCTCCGCGTCGGCGAGCCAGGCCGCAGGATCGTCGAACAGCGCATCCGCAGCGATACCGAAGTCCGCCTCGAACGTCGCCGGGTCCACCTCGACCGCGCGACCGGACACCTCGACCGCGACACCCCTGGCGACGTCCGGCAGCGGCGTCGCGGAGATGACCGGCACCGGGTCGCCGCCCTCCCCCGCCAGCCGGAAGGCGCTCGCCACGTCGGTCGAGGCGAGGACCTCCGCGACCTGGCCCTGCACCGTGATCGCCTCACCGAGGAACGTCGCCGGATCGCCGAAGAAGGTGTCCTCCGCCTCCTCCCGGTCCGGCTCGTCCTCCGGCGCCGGTTCGTCCCCGGGCTCCTCGTCCGGTCCACCCGGCTCGTCCGGCCCGGCCTCGGCCAGTTGCTCCTCGAGGCCGTCGATCCGGTCCTGGAGGGCGGAGACCTCGTCCCGCACCTCGTCGAGGTCCTGCTCGCTGACGCCGGACACCTCCGGGGCCGGGGTGTCGCTGCACGCGGTCAGCCCCAGGCCGACGGCCAGCAGCACCGCCGCCAGCGGGGTCCCCGGCAGCCGGGCGGCCGGCGTCGCTCCTGCCCTGGTCATCGGTGCCTCCCGTGCCTTCCCGTGCATGTCCGTCCGACCCTGCCCACCCTGCCCGGAGACGTCCCGCTCCGCCGCGCAGGGGAGTCATCCGACACCAAGTCGTAAGCCGGTGTCCGCCGGCCCGCGGAACACGACCGGCCGTCCGACCTGGCCGGTTGATGACGATCCGCTGACATCTGGAACGCTTCCGGCCAACCTGAGCGGTCCCTGGGCATGCAGCCCCGCGGAGTCCGCGACCGGGCGGTCCACGGACCGGGAAGAGGAGGCAGCCCCCGTGCGAGCCCGAGATCCGCACGTACCGAGGCGCCACTCACCGGTCACCGGCCGCCACCGGACCCGGCGGTGACCGCCGTCCCGGGCTGGACGCTGCGCGCGATGGCCGTCAGTGGCGCGGTCCTCGCCCTCGCCGCCGTTGCCTGGCTGGCCTTCTGGCTGGTGCTCCGGCTGCCGCTGGTGAGCTTCGCCGTGGCGTTGGCCGTCCTGCTGGCCGCCCTGGCCGCGCCCATCTCCCGGTCGCTCCGGCGCAGGGGCATGCCCGATGCGCCGTCCGCGCTGCTCGCGGTTCTGGCGTTGCTGGCCGTCCTCCTGGGCATCGGGTTCCTCATCGGCTTCCGGGCCGCCGCGGCGATGCAGGACCTGACCAGGCCCCTGGCCGCCGGCATCGACCGCATTCGCGTCTGGGCGATCGAGGGCCCGCTCGGCCTGGACCGCGAGCAGGTCGCCGACATCCGCAACCAGATCGTGTCGTGGCTCTACGAGGCCGGCCCCAGCCCCTCCGCCGGTGCCCGGATGGCCGTCACCGCGCTGGGTGGACTGATCCTCGTCGCGTTCCTGGTGTTCTTCCTGCTCAAGGACGGCGCATCGATGTGGGCCTGGCTGTTGGAGCGGGTTCCCGAGCGGCGGCGCGACCAGGTCGACGGCGCCGGTCGATCGGCCTGGGACACCCTCGCGCGCTACGTGCGCGGAGTCGTCGTCGTCGCGCTCATCGACGCCGTCGGCATCGGTGCGGCGCTGCTCGTCCTCGGCGTCCCCCTGTGGCTCTCGCTCACGCTGCTGACCTTCGTCGGCGCCTTCATCCCGCTCCTCGGCGCCACGGTGAGCGGCGCCGTGGCGGTGCTGGTCACGTTGGTCACGAACGACCTGACCGACGCGATCATCGTGCTGGTGGTCGTCCTCGTCGTCCAGCAGGTGGAGGGCAACCTGCTGCAGCCGCTGATCATGGGTCGCGCGCTGCACCTCCACCCCGCCGCGATCCTGGTCGCCGTGACGGCCGGGGGCCTGCTGCTCGGAATCCCTGGAGCGCTGCTCGCCGTCCCGACCATGGCGGTGACCTACCGCGTGCTGGAGTACCTGCGCCTGCACCCGCTGGACCCCCGCCCGCCGGCGAGCGACCCGCCGGCGAGCGACCCGGCCCCCTCGGCGCCGGCGGGCGCGCCGAGCAGCGCGGAGGGCGGGCGCATCCCGGAGCACGCCCTCACCTCGCTGTCCGACCCGGTGGAGCCGGCCGGGAGGTGAGACGGACGGCAGCGTCCCCTCCCCTGCCGACCCTCAGCCGCGGTGCCGCCGCCCCCGCAGGACGTCGGAGATCGCCCCTCGCCCGGCCCGGCCGATCAGCGCCACCAGCCGCAGCCTCGCGCCCAGGGGTGCGTCCCCCAGCCCCGCTCCCCCACGTCGGCCGGGGCCATCGTGCCGCTCGTCCCGCTCGGTCACCGCGTCGACGGCCTCGGCGACATCCCCGGTCGGGACACCGGCACGCGCGAAGGCGTCCGGCAACCAGGCGGCCAGGCTCTGCCAGCCGAGCGCGAAGTCGCTCTGCCGCAGTGCCCGAGCGGTGAAGCCGCCGAACCTGCCCATGAACTCGCCGGCGAGCAACGCGGGGATCTGCTGCTGGCCTCCGGGCGCTCCCCCGGCGTCCGCCGGTTGCTCCACCAGTTGCAGCGGCGAGATGACCTCCGTGCCCACCGGGATCCTGCCGGCGACGTGGCCGGCCGTGCGCAGCGCGCGGAGCAACAGGTCCCCGAGATCCTCGGGATCCGATCCACCGTCCGCATCGGTCGGCAGCCGGTGTCCGGAGGCGCCGGGGCCCGCCTGCTCCGCCGTCATCCGGCCGAGCACCTCGCGCAGCTCGTCGGACGAGGCGGCCGACAGGTGCGGGGCCAGCACCTCGGCCAGTTCCCGGGACCACCGGAGACGGGCGTTGACGTCCTCGATGGCGCGGAGATCGGCGTAGAGGGGTTCGGTGGTCAGGGTCGTGAGCAGGCGGGCCAGCGTGCTGGTCCAGGGAGGCGCCCCGGCTGGATCGGTCCATCGCCGGGAGGCGCCGGGGCCGGCGGTGTGCGGATGCACGAGGAGGTGCATCCGCCCGGTGCTCCGGTCGGCGGCCTCCCCGTGCCGGTAGCCGGCAGCCGTGGCCGCACGGTCGGCCCGGCGTGCGGCATCGAGCGTGCCACCCAGTGGCCGGGTCAGCAGGGCCGAACCGTCCGTGTACCAGAAGTGGCCCGAGGCCGGGAAGTTCGACACCCCTGCCCGGAGGTAGGCGGCCTCGTCCGCCGTCCGGTCCAGCACCCTCGGGCCGAAGGCGGCCGGGTGCGACATGGACGCGAGGGCCGCGTCCAGGGGGCTGCTGTTCCGCGGCCGGACGTACCTGTCCCGGCCGTCGTCCCGGCGCAGCGTGAACGTGGCCCGGTCCACATGCGTGAGGCCGGCGAGCGCCGGATCCGCTCCGGTTCCGTCGATGCGGTGGGTCAGCCCCTGCAGCGAGCCCAGCGCGACGCTGTACTCGATGGGCCGCGCCTGCCGGGCCGCCTCCGGCGTCCGGTGCACCGGCCGCCCGCGCCGGTCCCGCGGCTCGAGCAGACCGACGGTGTCCTGCTCGACGGCGACCATCGTCAGCGGCGCATCACGCCCGCCGCGGGCCAGCCTCCGCAGGCTGGCCTGGCGCACCCAGGCTTCGTGCAGGACGGGCAACGGGTCCAGTCCGCCCAGCAGGCACCGCGACGCCAGGAGCCCGACCATGGCGCCGGCGGAGGTCGCCCCCACGGCGTCGAGCACGACGGGAGGCGGCTCGCCACGCCGGTGGCTGCGCTCGTTGAGCCGCTGCAGCGCCACCACCAGCCCCGCGACAGCACCGGCCTCGTAGGCCCCGAGCGACGCTCCGCTGGTGACGCTCAACGCGATGCGGACCGTTCGGCGTGTCACGCCTGCGCACCTGCGTCAGGCGGAGGACGTCGTGCAGCGACTCCTGGTGGTCGTCCGGACATCGATCCCCCTGACCGTCGCCGGCGGCCTCGGCTACCGGGTCGTGCCACCTCCGGTGACCGCGGCCCCGGCACGGCGACGGTCGACTGGTGCCCGTTCCCGCCGGGCCGACGCGTCGACGCCAGGCCTGTCACCGAAGCTCAACAGTCGGGCAGGAGGGCGGGCTCCGGCCGCGGTCCGCGGTGCACAGGTCACCACCGCCGGACCGCCGGGTCAGCCCTCCACCCGTACCTCGATGATCGGATAACCGGAGGCGCCGTCGGGTGCGACCGGGGTGCGCTCGTCGGTCTGGACCTCTCCCGCGCCGTCGGTCGCCCGGGCGGCGATCACGTGCCGGCCCGGGGTGGCGTCCCAGGGCAGGAACCACTGCCGCCAGCAGTCGACGTCCAGCCGCTCGGCCAGCTCCGCCTCCTGCCACGGCCCGTCGTCGATCCGGACCTGGACGCCCTCGATGCCGCGGGTCGGCGCCCAGGCCACCCCGGCGATCACCGCCTGCCCGGCAGGCACGGACCGTCCCGACCGCGGGACGTCGATCCGGGCCTGCGTCTTGATCGGCCCCTCCCTCGCCCAGCCGCGCGGGATCCAGTAGCCCTCGACGTCCCAGTCGGTGAGCTCGATCGCCGAGAGCCACTTGGTCGCCGAGACGTAGCCGTAGAGCCCGGGCACGACCAGCCGCGCGGGGAACCCGTGCTCGGCGGGCAACGGCTCGCCGTTCATCGCGACGGCGACCATCGCCTCCTCGAGGTCCAGGGCCGTGATCGTCGGGAACCCCGCGGTGAAGCCGTCCACCGAGCGGCCGATGAGCTGGGTGGCGCCCTCCTGCAGACCGGCCCGGTCCAGCAGTGCGCGCAGCGGCACTCCCTGCCAGCGGGCGTTGCCGACGAGGTCGCCACCGACCTCGTTGGAGACGCAGGCCAGCGTGATGTCGGCCTCGATCTGCGGCAGCTCCATCAGCTCGGCGTAGGTCAGGGTGAACGGCTCGTCGACCATGCCGCGCACCTCCAGCTGCCAGTCCTCCGGGTCGACGATCGGCACCCGCAGGGCGGTGTCGATCCGGTAGAACTCCTCGTTCGGGGTGAACAGCGGGGTCAGGCCCGGGATCTCGAGGTCCGCACCGGCCGGGACGGCGCCGGCCTGCCGCACCGGACGGGGCAGGCGGATGGCCGCGCGCAGTTCGGTCAACCGCTCCCGCCCGGAGAGCAGGTAGCCCCCGACGCCGGCCAGGACGGCGAGCGCGGTCGTCCCGCCGGCCACGGACAGGAACCGCCGCCGGTCGACCGGCGGCCGGTCCGCGGCGACGGCCGTGCTGCCCACCGGCGTCCCGGCCACTCCGGCGCCCTCGTGGCCGTCTGCCACGGCCGCCGAGGGCTCGGGGCGGGCCACGCGCAGCAGGAGGAGGAGCACGGCCACCCCGACCGCCGCGCCGACCGCACCGACGAGAACCGTGATCCCGGCCTCGCTGCGCGGGTCGGACAGCGCGGCCACCACGCCCAGGGCGGCGAATGCGACGAAGCCCGCGGCCGCCAGGAGGAACCGGCGGCGGGCCAGCACGCCCAGCGCTGCACCGACCAGGACCGAGACGATGAGGACCCCGCCGATCAGGACCGGCTTGTCGGCGGTGCCGAGCGCCGCGATGGCCGCCCGCTCCAGCCAGCCGGGCACGCTGTCGATGACGGCGTCACCGACGGAGATGACCAGCGACCTGGCGTCGGGGATCAGCCCGGCGACCAGCTCGGCCGCTCCCAGCGCCGCCGCCACCGCGGCGATGCCCGCGATCGCGCCGGTGCTCCGGCGCACCACCCGGGGTCCGACGTCCTCCGCTGGCGACCGTTCTCCGCTCTCCGTCACGCGGAACGCGATGTCCCGGCGCGCGGCCGGCGACACGGAGCAGGCGGGTTTGACTCGGGATCGTCATGCGATCCGCCGTCTGGCGGCCGCCCAGCCGGCGCGACCGCCCGTGAGCGGGATCACCGGCCGGATCGGCCGGTTTACCGGCCAGATCGGCCGGTGGTCCGTAGCCTCGGGAACGTGAGCGCGTACCGGCAGCAGGCGGAGGACCAGATCCTCGACCGCGCCGCCGCGCTCCTGGCCCGTCGTGGCGCCAAGACCTCGGTCCAGGAGGTCGCCGACGCGGTCGGCCTGTCCAAGGCCGGGTTGCAGTACCACTTCCCGACCAAGGACTCGCTGCATGCGGCGGTCGTCGCCAGGGCCCGCGGCCTCGTGCAGCAGGTCCTCGCGCTGGTCGCCGAGCTGCCGGTCGGTCCCGAGCGCGACCTGCGCGCGATCGAGGCGTGGGTCGACGTCGCGCTGGCCCACCCCGGGCTCGTGTCGCTGCTGCTGGCACCGATCAGCACCGGGACGACCGGCGACGTCGCCGCCGGCGAGGCCGAGGCGATCCAGGCCTCGGGCGCCGCCGCCCTCACCGCCTTCGGGGTCGACCCCGAGGCCGCCACCGCGGAACGCACCGTCCGGGTCGCCGCCGCGCTGGCCGCCCTCGGCGTCCTGACCCTCGCCGCCCACCAGCAGAACCTCACCGTCGCGTGGCGCCCGCACATGGTCGTCGCCTGCTTCGACGCGCTCGGCCACCGCCGATCCGTCCCCACCCCGGAGGCCTGACCCATGGCTCACCTGTTGTCCCGGATCGGGGCGTTCTCGCACCGCCGCCGGCTCGCCGTCGTGCTCGTCTGGCTGGCCGTCCTCGTCGCCGGCGGCGCGGGCGCCGTGACGTTGTCCGGCGAGACGTCGAACTCCTTCGCCATCCCCGGCCAGGAGTCCACGGTCGCGCACGAGCTCATCACCGAGGAGTTCGGCGCCGGCGGGGCCAACGTCCGGGTCGCCGTCGCCACCCCCGAGGGGCAGACGCTCACCGACCCGGAGACCGCTGCGACCGTGGGCGAGCTGGTGGACACCCTCGGCTCGCTGCCGGGCGTCGTCTCGGCCTCCGATCCGCTGGACCCGGCCGCGCCCGCGGTCAACGCCGACCAGACCATCGGCTACAGCACCGTCACCTACGGCGGCCTCGTGGAGGACGTGACCGACGACCAGCGGGCCGCTCTGCTGAGCGCGGTCGAGGACGCCGACACCGGGAACCTCACCGTCGAGGCCTCCGGCGAGGCGCTGAACGCGGGCGCCCCCCACATGGGCGTCGGCGAGGTCATCGGCGTCGTCATCGCCGTGATCGTCCTGGCGCTCACGTACGGCTCCCTGGTGACCGCCGGCATGAACCTGCTGACCGCCATGGTCGGCGTCGGGGTCGGCGTCCTGGGCATCACCATCGCCACCGGCTTCCTGGAGCTGTCCTCGACCACCTCGGCGCTGGCCGGCATGCTCGGCCTGGCGGTCGGCATCGACTACGCCCTGTTCATCATCAGCCGTTACCGGCAGGAGCTGCTCCGCGGTGCCGACGTCGGGACCGCCATCGCGGTGGCCACCGGCACGGCCGGCTCGGCCGTGGTCACCGCCGGCCTCACCGTGGTCATCGCGCTGCTCGGCCTGTCCGTGGTCGGCATCCCGTTCCTGACCCAGATGGGCGTCGCCGCGGCGGCGACGATCGTCATCGCCGTGCTGGTCGCCCTCACCCTGGTGCCGGCCGCAATGAGCTTCCTGGGAGCGCGGGCCCTGCCGAAGAAGGCGCGCACCGGCGGCCCGGACGCGCGCGGCCGGCGCGCCGGTGGCCCGGGCTTCCTCGCCCGCTGGGTGACCACGGTGACCCGCCACCGCGTCCCCACGGTGATCGCCACGGTGCTGGCGCTCGGGGTCATCGCCATCCCGTTCACCTCGATGCAGACCACGCTGATCCCGACGCCGGAGCCGGGCAGCACTCAGGCCCGGGCGCAGGACCTCCTCGCCTCGGGCTTCGGCGAGGGCATCAACGGCCCGCTCGCCGTCCTGGTCCAGGGCGAGGACGCCGCGCAGGCGGCCGCCGCGGTGAGCGAGCCGATCTCCGCGATCTCCGACGTCGCCGTCGTCACCCCGCCGATCCCGAATGCCGACGGCACCGCGGCCCTGCTCACCGTCATCCCCCTGTCCGGTCCCGACACCGAGGCCACCGAGAACCTGGTCGGGGACCTCCGCGCGGAGCTCGCCGGTCTCGACGGGGCCGAGGCCTACGTCACCGGCGCCACCGCGGTGAGCGTCGACGTCGCCCAGGCCCTCGACGACGCCCTGCCGGTCTACCTGGTGCTGGTCGTCGGCCTCGCGTTCGTGCTGCTGGTCCTGGTGTTCCGCTCGCTGCTGGTGCCGCTGGTCGGGGTGCTGGGCTTCCTCTTCACCGTGGGCGCCTCGCTCGGCGCCACGGTGGCCGTCTTCCAGTGGGGCTGGCTGTCGGACCTGGTGGGGCTCACCAGCACCGGGCCGCTGATCAGCCTCACCCCGATCCTGGTCATCGGGATCCTCTTCGGCCTGGCGATGGACTACCAGGTGTTCCTGGTCAGCCGCATGCACGAGGCGCACACCTCCGGGGAGGGGCCGCTGGAGGCGATCCGCGCCGGCTTCCGCCGCTCGGCGCCGGTCGTCGTGGCGGCCGCGCTGATCATGTTCGGCGTCTTCGCCGGCTTCGCCACGAGCCCGGACCCGACCCTGAAGTCGATCGCGTTCGCCCTGGCGGTGGGCATCGTCGTGGACGCCTTCGTGGTCCGCATGGTGCTGGTGCCGGCCGCGCTGGCGCTCATGGGCGAGCGCGCCTGGTGGCTGCCGCGCTGGCTCGGGTGGCTCCCCCACCTCGACGTCGAGGGCTCGGCGCTCAAGAGCGACGACGACGCCCTGGACGACGAGATGGACGCACTCCGGCGGGACGAGACCGAGTTTGTGGGGTCCGCCACCCGCTGACCCGTCCGCCGCGCCGTACCGACCCGGTGCGGCGCGGTGCGCCGGTGCGACGGCGGACGAGGTACAGCCCCAGCAGAGCGGCCGGCCACACCGCAGCCGCCGCCACGGCGGGCGCCACTGCCGGCGCGGTGGACGGCGGTCCGAGCAGCCGGGTGCCCAGCCGGGCGGCGAGCCCGTCGCTGCCCTCCCGCATCAGGGCGGCGTGGTTCCACACGAACGCGGGCCGCGCCAGCGGGGAGAGCACCCGCATCCAGGCCGGGCGCGGCCGCACCTGCCAGTCGAAGCGGACGGTCGCGCCGCCCGGCGCCTCGGTGACCTCCCAGCGACCTTCCCCCTCCACCCGGCCGGTCACCGACGTCCGCACGCCGTGCAGCGGGTCGTCCTGCAGGACCCGGGCGTCGAACGCCATGCGGTACGGCAGCCGGGTCCGGAAGACGAAGGTCCACACCTCGGTCGAGGCGTCGGCGTCGGCGAGCCGGGTGACGCTCTGCACCGAGGGCCACCAGGCGGGCCAGTCCTCGACCTGGCGCACGACCGCCCGCACCGCGGCGGGCGCTGCCGCGACGTGCCACTCGTCGCGGAACACGTAGCCGGGCATCCGCTGTCCCGGGTCAGCCGCCGCCGGTGGCGGTCGACGCCGCCACGGCCCGCGCGAGGTACTGGTGGATGAGCTGCACGGCGATCGCGCCCGACCCGACGCCGGAGGCCACCCGCTTGACCGAGCCGGACCGCACGTCGCCGGCCGCGAACACCCCGGGGACGCTCGTCTCGAGGAGCATGGGCGGACGGTCCAGCGGCCAGCCCGGTGAGGCGCCGTCCAGGTCGGGCCCGGTCAGGACGAACCCGGCGCGGTCCTTGGCGACCTCGTCCCCCAGGCATCCGGAGGCCGGAAGCGAGCCGATGAGCACGAAGACGGCGTCGGCACGGACCGTCTCCCGCTCGTGCGTGTCGAGATCCTCGATGACGACCGTCTCCAGCACCCGTCCGCCCCCGCCGTCCACGATCCCGACCCGCGCCCGGACGTCGATGTTCGGCGCCTCGTGGATCTCGTGGACCAGGTAGTCCGACATCGTCGCCGCGAGGCCGTGGCGGGCGAGGACGGTCACCCGGTCGGCGTACCGGGAGAGGTGCACCGCGGCCTGGCCGGCGGAGTTCCCCCCGCCGACCACGAACACCGTCCGGCCCGCCATGGCCCGGGCCTCGCTCACCGCGGCGCCGTAGAAGAAGCCGCGTCCCAGGAACGCCTCGAGGGCGGGCACCTCCAGGCGCCGCCACTCGGCTCCGGTCGCCACGACCACCGTGCGGGCGCGCAACGTCGCGCCGTCGGAGAGGTGCACGGTGTGCTCGCCGTCCCGGCTGGTCAGCCCGACCATGCTGCGGGACCAGATGAAGGTGGCCCCGAACGACCACGCCTGCTGGTAGGCACTCGCCGCGAGCCGGCTCCCGCTGACCCCGCGCGGGAAGCCGAGGTAGTTGCGGATCAGCGAGCTGGTGCCTGCCTGCCCGCCCATCGCGAGGGGTTCGATGACCACGGTGCGCAGCCCCTCGGACGCGGCGTAGACCGCGGCGCTGAGGCCGGCCGGCCCCGCGCCGACCACGGCCACGTCGGCGAGCGTCCCGCCGTCCACCGGCTCCAGGAGGCCGAAGGCGGCCGCGATGTCCATCGCGCTCGGGTCGGTGAGCACCGGGGAGTCCGGGCGGAACCGCAGGACGACCACCGGGAGCTCCGGCCGCTCCAGCCCCAGCCCCGCGAGCAGCTCCTGCCCGGCCGGCGAGGAGGCCTCGTAGAAACCGGTGGGCACCCGGTTGCGACTGAACATGTCGCGGAGCTCCTGCGACCGGGGCGACCACTGCTCCCCGATGACCTGGACCGCCTCGTACCCCCCGCCCTGCCGGCTGTCCCACTCGGCGAGCAGCTCGGTGACCGCGAGGTGGAACTCCTCGTCGCCGGCCCGCTCCGGGCGGTACAGCCACCCGTCCAGCCGGCCGAGCGTGATCGCCTCGAAGACCGGCGCCGCCGTCTCCAGGTCGCCCCACCGCACGATGCAGGCCCGCACGGCACCGGTCTGCGGGCCGCCCGCCCGGGCGAGCACGCCCAGCCCGTCGGGATCCTCCGGCCCCAGGCCGGCGAGGAAGGCGGCGATCGGGATGCCCAGCCCCTCGAGCCGCGTCACCTCGGCGGCGAGCTCGGCCTCGGAGCTGCAGACGGCGACCGCGTAGTCGGCGCCGTAGCGCTTCGCCAGCTCCTCGCCGACCCGGTCGCGCACGGGTGGATCGCGGCTCACCAGGACCAGTGCCGCTCTCGCAGCTCGAGGCCTGTCAGCGTCGTGGCGTGCCATATACCATGCTAGGAGCGTCACCGCCCGCGGGGTCAAGGGCTTTGGTGGTGGGCGCGTTCCAGTCCTCGATCGCACCGAGAGTCGATCATGACCGATCCGCACGGACCCCGGGTCGTCCTCCCCGGCACGCGCCTGCTCCTCGCCGTGTTCAGCGTCCTCACCCTGCTGGCCTTCGTCGCGCTGTTCCTCATGGCCTCGCGCACCGACCGGTACTTCGCCTGGACGATCGCGCCCCCGGCGACCGCGGCCTTCCTGGGTGCCGCCTACGGCGCCGGCTGCCTGCTGGTGGTGCTGTCGCTGCGGGAGCGGTGGTGGTCCCGCGTCCGCGTCCCGTTCGTGACGGTCCTGGTCTTCACCGTCGTCACGCTGGCCGCCACCGTCCTCCACCTCGAGCCGTTCCACTTCGACGCACCCGGTGTCATCGCGAGGGCGGCTGCCTGGTTCTGGGTCGTGGTCTACGTGACCGTGCCGCTCGGGATGCTGGGGATGCTGGTGGCCCAGGAGCGCCTCCCCCGTGCCGACCCGCCGGGACGGCTGCCGCTGCCGCGCGGGCTGGCCACCGTGCTCGCGGTGCAGGGCGCGGTGTTCCTGACCGTGGGCGCGGTCCTGTTCGCCTTCCCGGGCACCGAGACGGCGTTGTGGCCCTGGCCGCTCACCCCGCTCACGGCGCGGACGGTCGCGGCGTGGCTGCTCGCCTTCGGCGCCGGCACGGTCCTGGCCCTGCGCGACCGGGATCTGGGCCGGCTGGAGCTGGCGGCCGTGGCGTACGCCGTCTTCGGCGCCCTCGAGATCGTCGTCCTCCTGCTGTACGCCGACGTGGTCCGCTGGGATTCCCCCGCTCCGTACGGCTACCTCCTGCTGACCGCCTCGACCGTGCTCAGCGGCGTGTACGCGCTGCGCCGGACCCGCGCCACGGCCCGGACCCGCGAGCGGACCCCGACGTGACCGGGAGCCGGGGCCACCTGTGGACCGGGGCGCTGGCCGGGTACGCGGCCAGCCGCACGATGGACGCCGCCACCGGGATGTTCCACCGCCACCAGAGCGATGCCTCCCGCGCACGGGAGGAGGAACTCGCGCCGGGCGGCACGCTCGTGCAGCTCGGCAAGCAGCTGGGGCGGGCGGCGGGGCGCGACCTCGGCGACGCCGACGCGGGGCGCATCGGTCTCGCCGTCCACCGGACCTTCGGGATCGGCTACGGCATCCTCGCCGCGGCGCTCGTCCGTCGTGGCGTCCGGCCGATGCTGGCCGGGCCGGCCGTGGGGGCCGCGGCCTTCCTGCTGGTGGACGAGGGGACGTCGCTTCCCCTGCTCACGTCCTATCCGGTCGTGAGCCACGTGCGCGGAGTCGTGGGACACGGCACCGTCGGAGTGGTCATCGGTCTGCTGCTCGCGCTCGCCGAGGGTGACCGGGGGCGACCGTGACCGCGAACGGGCCGAGGGTCGTCGACAACGCCGGGGCGCACCGCTTCGAGGTGCTGGTGGACGGCGCCGTCGCCGGCTACGCCGAGTACCGCCGGCGCGGCGGCTCCGTGGCGTTCACGCACACCGTCGTCGACGACGCGTTCGCGGGCCGGGGACTGGGTTCTGCACTCGCCCGCGGAGCGCTGGACACGGTGCGGGAGGAGGGAGCCTCGGTGCTGCCCTTCTGCCCGTTCGTCCGGAGCTGGATCCAGCGGCACCCGGAGTACGCCGATCTCGTGCCCGAGGCGCGCCGGGCCGGGTTCGGGCTGGCCGTGGCAGCGGAGGACCGCCCTCGGAGCTGACGTGGCAGCCCGGGCCCGACCCCGCGCCCCACCGGGCCGGTCGGGGCGGTCGGGGCGGGGCGGGGCGGCGGCGGGGCGGCGGCGGGTCAGCCGGCGGCGCCGAGCCGGTAGAGCGCGGTGTGGCGGACGTGCAGCACGGGCGCCCCGTCGGCGAGGACCAGGGCGTCGTAGCGCACCTCGTCGTTCGCGCCCCGCCGGCCGACGTGCGTGACGCGTCCGTGCGAGGTGACGACGGCGGGCAGGCGGGCGACGCCGAGGAACCGGCAGTCGCTCGCGGTGTGGATCCACGGCCCCAGCGCGACGTTGCGGGTGAGCAGCCGGTGGACCGCCTTGACCAGCATCCCGGGATGGGCCCACGCGTCGTCCCGGTACAGGGCCAGGGGTTCGCCGACGGCGTCCAGGTACCACTCGTTCTGCTCGACCGTGACCGCCTCGTGGACGCTGCCGAAAGGCCCGACGACCGGATCGGCCACCGGCTCGGCCGCCGCCGGCGCTTCGGCGAAGACGGTGAGGTCCGGACGGTCGGCGGTGCGACCGGCCGAGCCCAGGCAGCGCACCTCGCCGTCCGGCCCCGTGACCGTCAACCGCTCGCCGTCCATCTCCACGAGGAGTTCCTCGCCGTCGTACACCGGCCGCCGGAAGCGCACGTCCACCCGCCCGCCGGACAGCCACTCCTCCCCCCAGGCCTCGACGAGGGGCGTGGTGATGCGGGCGAAGAGCTCGACCCCGGGCACGAGCGCACCGGTGAAGCCGAACTGCTGGGCGACGTCGTCGTCGTGGATCTTGTTCTGCGCCTCCTCGATGACGCGGGCGACGAAGCGGTGCGGCACAGGGGCGTCCATGCCGCGGATCCTGGCACGGACGCACCCGACCCGGCACCCTCCGCGGGTGGGACCCGAACACCTCGCAGCGCCTCGGTCAGTGCAGCGATCCGCCGCCTGCTCCCCGGGCGTGGTCGCCCAGCGGACCGAACCCCATGACTGAGGAAGAATCACTGCCATGGCGCTGACCGTCGGCATTCCCACGGAGATCAAGGACAACGAGAAGCGCGTCGCCCTGCAGCCGGACGGTGCGGCCGAACTCGTGCACGCGGGCCACCGGGTGCTGGTGCAGGCGGGAGCGGGGCTGGGTTCGCGCTTCGACGACGACGCCTACACCGCGGCGGGCGGCACCGTCGTGGCCACCGCGGACGAGGTCTTCGAAGCCGATCTCATCGTCAAGGTCAAGGAGCCCGTGGCGGCCGAGTACCACCGCTTCCGCGAGGGACAGCAGCTCTTCACCTACCTGCACCTGGCCGCCGACAAGGAGCTCACCGAGTTCCTCCTCGAGCGCCGGATCGACAGCATCGCCTACGAGACCGTGCAGACGCCCGATGGCCGGCTCCCCCTGCTGACGCCCATGAGCGAGGTGGCCGGGCGGATGGCGGTCCAGGCCGCGGCGCACCACCTGGAGAGCCCCTCCGGCGGGGCCGGCGTGCTCCTGGGCGGTGTGCCGGGGACACCGGCGGGGAAGGTGACAATCATCGGCGGCGGCGTCTCGGGGACCGAGGCGGCCAAGATCGCGGTCGGGATGCGCGCGATCGTCCGGGTCTTCGACACCAACCCGGCACGCCTGGCGTACCTGTCGGACGTCTTCGAGGGTCGGCTGGACCTGGTGCAGCCCAACCGCGCCCGCCTGGCGGAGTACGTCGCCGACTCCGACGTCCTCATCGGCGCGGTCCTCGTGCCGGGCACGAAGGCGCCGAAGCTCGTCAGCCGGGAGATGATCGCCTCGATGCGCCCCGGGAGCGTCGCCGTCGACATCGCCATCGACCAGGGGGGCTGCTTCGAGACCAGCCGGCCCACGACCCATTCGGAGCCCACCTTCGTCGAGGAGGGCGTCGTCCACTACTGCGTCGCGAACATCCCGGGGGCGGTGGCGCGCACCTCGACCCTGGCCCTGACCTCCGCGACGCTGCCCTACCTCACCACCGTGGCGCGCCTGGGCGTCGTCGGAGCCTCCGCGGCCGACCCCGCTCTCGGCCTGGGGCTCAGCACCGTCGAGGGCCGCCTGGTCAGCGAGCCCGTCGCGGAGGCGCACCAGCTCCCCTACTCCATGTCCTGAGGCTGGACCCGCGCCGGCCCTTCGTGGACTTCTTCCTCCCCGACGACGACCAGCTGCGACCGATGACCGGACTCGACGACCTCCTCCAGGCCGGGCAGGTGCTTGGCCCGTCCGCGATCAGGCTGCCGGCTCCAGCTGCCCCGCGATGCCCTCCAGGCACCACTGCCAGCCGACCCGCATGTGCTCGGCCGTCTGCTCGTCCGTCAGCCCCTCGACGGTCAGCTCCAGCCGGGTCCCGCTCTCGACCGGGAGCAGCCGCACCGTGCACCGGGAGCTCTCGGACATGTCCTCGCCGGAGGTGAGCACGTCGAGCACCAGGCACTGCACGGGCTCGAAGACGGAGAAGGTGGCCGTCTCGGCGTAGGCGTCGCCGGCGGGGCGGGGGCCGAACCGGATCCGGTAGCCGCCCCCCGCCCGGGGGTCGACCTCGCAGGTGGCCACCCGCCACTCCGGATCCGGGCAGATCCAGCGCTCCAGCAGCTCGGCGCGGGTGAAGGCCGCCCACACCCGGTCGGGCGGCGCGGAGTAGGTGCGGTCGAGGTCGAACGACAGGAGCGGAGCGGTGGTCACGAGTCCTCCAGGAGGGTGCCGAGGGCGTCCAGCCGGGTCGACCAGAGCGCCTGCTGATGCGCGGTCCACATGGCCACGCCGACGAGCGCGTCGTCGCGCAGCCGGCACTCCCGGACGCGGCCGCGCTTGACGGTCGCGACCAGTCCGGCTTCCTCGAGCACGCGGAGGTGCTTGAGGACGGCGGGCAGCGACATGGTCGTCGGTGCCGCGAGGTCGCCGGCGGACGTCGGCCCGCGCGCCAGGCGCTCGACGATGGCCAGGCGGGTCGGATCGCCCAGTGCCGCGAACTGTCGGTGAACCACGAGGTTAAGTGTTGCCGTGTGCAGCGCCTCCGTCAAGACGGTGGCCGCGCCCCCTGGCGGCCCAGGGTGCCGAGGTCGACCGGCAGCGCCGGCTCGGAAATCTTGCGGGGCCGCACGGGGTGGCCATGCCAGACCGACGACACCGTGCTTCCGTCCCCCGCCACGTCTCGACCGGGATCCACCACGACAGGGCGCCCGAGACGATGCCGGCGTCGGCCACGCAGACTCGAGCCGGCCGACCTCGGCGACTCCGCCCTTCGACCGACAGCTGCCCGTCGTGGCCACGAACGTCGATGCGCCGACGGAGCACCCGGCACCGGCGGGGCCGCGCGAGTTCGGACAACGCTTCCCCGACGGGCTCGGCCTGATCCTCCTCGGACCACCGGCCCGAGCAGGATCTCCGCCCGTCGGCGGGGATCACCCCGGTGGCCCGGTCATCCCGAACAGCATCAGGGGCCGTCCACGGTTTCCCGGAGACGGCCCCTGACCTGCGACTTCCTCTGTCGGGCTGACAGGATTTGAACCTGCGACCCCTTGACCCCCAGTCAAGTGCGCTACCAAGCTGCGCTACAGCCCGCGCTCCGTCGCCGATCCCGGGCGAGCCCGGGCGGGCGACGGCCGCCCTGGAAGATTACCGCACCGCCACCGCCCGTTCGGCGGGCCCCCGCTCAGTCTTCGCCGCCCGCGCCGTCCAAGTCCATGACACCGGACGACGACCCTGCCGACCTCGCGCGCGGAGGGTCGTCGCCCTCCTCACGACCATGGCACCACGGGTGCCGGAGGGACATCGTCATGGGCAGGTCGTTCGCATCCCGGGTGAGCCATCGCCGGCTCACGTGGGTCATCCTCCTCCTCTGGCTGGTCCTGGCCGCGGCCTCGGGACCACTGGCCGGGGGGCTCACCGACGAGCAGGAGAACGAGGTCTCCTCGTGGCTGCCGGGGGACGCCGAGTCCACCCTGGCGCTCGAGCGGCAGGCCGAGCTGGGTTCCGACCCCGACGTCATCCCGGCCGTCATCGTCTACGAGCGGTCCGGCGGGGTGACCGCCGAGGACCTGGCCGCCGTGGAGGGAGATGTCACGGAACTGGGCCGGCTGGACGAACTGGACGGCGCGATCACCGGCCCGATCCCCTCCGAGGACGGCGAGGCGCTGCAACTGGTCGTGCCGCTGGACGTCGGGCCCGACGGCTTCGAGACCATCGGCGCGCTGGTCGACGACATCCGGGGCACGGTGTCCGACGGGCCCGACGGCCTCGAGTCCTGGATCACCGGCCCCGCGGGCAACGTCGCCGACTCCGCCGAGGCCTTCGAGGGCATCGACGGAGCGCTGCTGTTCGCCGCCCTCGGCGTCGTCATCCTGATCCTGCTGGTCACCTACCGCAGCCCGGTCCTGTGGATCCTGCCGATCTTCTCGGCGATCGTGGCGCTGTTCTGCTCGCAGGCCGTCATCTACCTGCTGGCCCGCTACGCCGACCTGACCGTCAACGGCCAGAGCGCGAGCATCCTCACCGTCCTGGTCATCGGCGCCGGCACCGACTACGCCCTGCTGCTGGTCGCCCGCTACCGGGAGGAGCTGCGGCTGCACGCAGACCGGCACGAGGCGATGACCGAGGCCGTCCACCGCGCCGGGCCGGCCGTGCTGGCCAGCGGCGGCACGGTGGTCCTCGGCATGCTGTGCCTGACCTTCGCGGACATGAACTCCACCGCGGGCCTCGGCCCGGTCGCGGCCATCGGCGTCGCCGTGACCCTCGTCGTGCTCATGACGCTGCTCCCCGCGCTGCTGGTCATCTGCGGCCGGTGGGTGTTCTGGCCGGTGCGCCCGGCGCTGGGCAGCCGGGAGCCGAGCGCGACCGGCGTGTGGTCCCGGGTGGGCGGGCTGATCAGGCCCCGGCCGCGGGCCGTGTGGATCGGCACCAGCGCGCTGCTGCTCGCCGCCTGCATCGGCATGCTGGAGCTGGACGCCACCGGCCTGTCGCAGGCCGACGGCTTCCGCGGCAACCCCGAGTCCGTCGCCGGCGAGGAGGTCGCGCGGGCGCACTTCCCGTCCACCGCGGGCAACCCCGTCTACGTCGTGACCACCGCCGGCGACGCCGGCGCGGTGGCCGACGCCGTCGCCGGCACCGAGGGCATCGGCGGGGTCGAGGCACAGCAGATCATCGGCGACGCCGCGCTGGTCCAGGCCGCCCTGGCCGATCCGGCGGACAGCCCGGCCGCCTACGAGACCATCGACCGGCTGCGCACGGGCCTCGACGACGTGGGCGACGGCGGGGCGCTGGTCGGTGGCAACACCGCGGTCAACCTCGACGTCCAGACCGCCTCGCAGCGCGACAACCGGGTGATCATCCCGCTGATCATGGTCGTGGTGCTGCTGGTGCTCGGCGTGCTGCTCCGGGCGGTCGTGGCGCCGCTGATCCTGATCGCCACGGTGGTGCTGTCCTACGGCGCGGCGCTCGGCATCAGCGCGCTGATCTTCGACTGGTCCCTGGGCGTGGACTCGACCGACAGCTCGTTCCCGCTGTTCGTCTTCGTGTTCCTCGTCGCGCTGGGCATCGACTACAACATCTTCCTCATGACCCGGGTGCGGGAGGAGGCGTTCGACCACGGCACCCGGCGGGCGGCGCTGATCGGCCTGTCGGCGACCGGCGGGGTGATCACGTCGGCCGGGCTGGTGCTCGCCGCCACCTTCTCGGTGCTGGGCACCCTGCCGCTGACCTTCCTCACCCAGCTGGGCATCGCCGTGGCGCTGGGGGTGCTGCTGGACACGATCGTCGTGCGGTCGGTGCTGGTCACCGCTCTGACGCTCGACGTCGGCCGGTGGATGTGGTGGCCGAGCGCGCTGGCGCGGCGCCGGGACGAGCCCGATCAGGCCGTGGGCGGCGACGGCGCCAAGGTGCCCGCGCCGCGCACCCGCGCGGACGCTCCGCAGGACGTCGGGCCCCGGAGCTGACGGGCAGGGAGGGGCCGGTGCACGCCGGCCCCTCCCTCAGCTCCGCCTGGCGTCCTTGTCGCGACCCTCGCGGACCTTGACCGAGACCTCGATCGGCGTGCCCGAGAAGCCCCACTGCTCCCGCAGCTTGCGCTCCAGGAACCGCCGGTAGCCGGCCTCCAGGAAGCCGGTGGAGAACACGACGAACCGCGGCGGGCGGACGTCGGCCTGCGTCACGTACTTGATCTTCGGGGCGCGGCCACCGCGCGCCGGCGGCGGCGTCTCCTGCACCAGCGCACGGACGAACTGGTTGAGCTCGGCCGTCGGCACGCGCTTCTCCCACGACGCCAGCGCCCAGCGCAGGTGGTCGGCCAGCTTGCCGACGCCGCGGCCGGTCGTGGCGGAGATGTTGACCCGCGTGGCCCACGTGATGCGGGCCAGGTCGCGCTCGATCTCGCGCTCGAGCTGGTCGTGGCGGTCCTCGTCGAGGGTGTCCCACTTGTTGAAGGCGATGACCAGGGCGCGACCGGAGTCGACCACCTGGGAGATCACCCGCTGGTCCTGCTCGCTGATGACCTCGTCGGCGGCCAGCAGGACGACGGCGACCTCGGCGGCCTGGATGGCCGCCTCGGTGCGCAGGCTGGCGTAGTACTCCATGCCGCTGGCGGTGTTGACCTTGCGGCGCAGCCCGGCGGTGTCGACGAACCGCCACTCCTCACCGCCCAGGGTCACGATGGAGTCCACCGGGTCCACCGTCGTGCCCGCGACCGAGTCGACGACGGAGCGCTCGTCCTTGGCCAGCCGGTTGAGCAGGCTGGACTTGCCCACGTTCGGGCGGCCGACCAGGGCCACGCGGCGCGGCCCGTCCTCGTGCTCCTGCTCGCGGGGTGCGTCGGGCATCGCGTCGAGGATGAGGTCGAGCAGGTCGCCGCTGGAGCGCCCGTGCAGCGCGCTGACCGGCTGCGGCTCCCCCATGCCCAGGCTCCACAGCTCGTGGACGTTGGCCTCGCTGCGCTCGTCGTCGACCTTGTTGGCCACCAGGATCACCGGCCGCTCGCTGCGCCGGAGGATGCGCGCGGCGGCCAGGTCGGTGTCGGTGGCGCCCACCTGGCTGTCGACGACGAGCACGATGACGTCGGCGGTGTCCATGGCGAACTGCGCCTGGCGGGTGATCGACGCGCCGATGCCGACGGCCCGGGGGTCCCAGCCGCCGGTGTCCATGACCGTGAAGCGCTTGCCGTTCCACAGCGCCTCGTAGGAGATGCGGTCGCGGGTCACCCCCGGGACGTCCTGGACGACGGCGGCGCGCCGGCCCAGGATGCGGTTGACCAGCGTCGACTTGCCGACGTTCGGCCGCCCCACGATGGCGACGACGGGCAGCGGCCCGTCCTGATTCCCGCTAGTGCTCTGCTTGCCGGTCGTGCTCTGACTCCCGGTCGTGCTCTGGCTGTCGGTCACGTGCGGTCCCCTGTTCCGAGCGGGGCCTGGGCCAGCGCCACGATGTGGTCCACCACGGCCTGCTGGCTCAGCTCGCTGCTGTCCACGACCACGGCGTCCGCGGCCGGGCGCAGCGGGCTGTCGGCCCGGCTGCTGTCATACTCGTCCCGCCGGCGGAGGTCCGCGGCCAGGGCGCCGATCTGCGCGGGGTCGGTGACCCCGAGCTGCCCGGCCCGCCGCTGGGCGCGGACCTCGGGCACTGCGGTGAGGTAGATCTTGAGCGCCGCGTCGGGCAGGACGACGGTGCCGATGTCGCGGCCCTCGACCACGACGGTGTCCGCGGCGCCGACCAGGTCGCGCTGCTGGGCGACCAGCTGCCGGCGCACGGCCGGGACCGCGGAGACGGCGGAGACGGCCCGCGTGACCTCCGCGCCCCGGATGCGGACGGCGACGTCGACGCCGTCGACCTCCACCCGCTCGACGCCGGCCTCGGTGCCCACGGTGATGCGGGCCCCCGTGACGACCCGGGCGACCGCCTCGGCGTCGTCGAGCTCCACGCCGGCGTCCAGGACGGCGACGGTCGCGGCGCGGTACATGGCGCCGGTGTCGAGGTAGGCCGCGCCCAGCCGGGCGGCGACCCCGCGGGCCACGCTGGACTTGCCCGTGCCCGACGGCCCGTCCAGGGTCACCGCGCCGCGGAAGGGCTGCTCCGTCACTGCGCGATGTCCCGGCGCAGGGCGGCCGCGCCACGGAGGTACACGTGCTGGATCTCGGCGCGCGACCGCGGGGTCTCCACGTGCGCCATGAGCCGCAGCACCCGCGGCAGGGCGTGCGGGACGGCGATCTCGGTGGCGCACATCAGCGGCACGTCGCCCATGCCGAGCTCGCGCGCGGCCAGAGCCGGGAACTCCGACACCAGATCGGGCGTGGCGGTGAAGACGATGCTGATGACGTCGTCGTGCTCCAGCGCGTTGCGCTCGAGCACGGTGCTCACCAGCTCGCGGGTCGCCTCGAGCACCTGCTCCCGGTCGTCGGCGTCGACCTGGGTCGCGCCCCGGATGGCTCGGACGGCCATGCACACTCCTCGTTCGTAGAGCAGCCCCCGGATCGCCGGGGACCGGTCGAGTCTAGTAAGAGGGCCCTGCTGCCCCCCGTCCCTCGCGAGCTCGCGACGGGACCCTGCAGCAGGGCCGTTACAGGCCCACCAGCTCGGAGAGGGTGCCGAGCTCCTGGCGGCTGAGCTTGCGGATCGTGCCCGAGCGCATCGCGCGCAGCTCGATGGGGCCGACCGCCGTGCGGGTCAGCCGGGACACCGGCAGGTCGACCGCGGCCAGCAGCCGGCGCACGATGTGCTTGCGGCCCTCGTGCAGCACGACCTCGACCACGGACTGGCCGGCGTGGGTGTCGACGATGCGGAACGAGTCGACCTTCACCGGGCCGTCGTCGAGGTCGATCCCGCCGCGCAGCCGCCTGGCGAGGTCGCGGGGCACCGAGCCCGACACCTGGGCGAGGTAGGTCTTGCGCACCCCGTAGGAGGGGTGGGCCAGCCGGTGGGCCAGCTCGCCGTCGGTGGTGAGCAGCAGCAGGCCCTCGGTGTCCTGGTCCAGCCGGCCCACGTGCACCAGCCCCGGTGCCAGGTCCCCGACCATGTCACCCACGGTCGGGCGGTTGCGGTCGTCGCTCATCGCGGTGAGCACGCCCGGCGGCTTGTTCATCGCATAGGTGACGCGGTCGTCGCGGATCTCGAGCCGCACGCCGTCGACCGCGATCTTGTCCCGGGTGGGGTCGACCCGCATGCCCTGCACCTGGACGACGGCGCCGTTCACGCTGATCCGGCCGGCGTCGATCATGTCCTCGGAGACGCGGCGGGAGCCCACGCCCGCCCGCGCCAGGACCTTCTGCAGCCGCTCCCCCTCGCGGTCGTCGTCGTCGGTCCCGGGAGCCCGGTCGGCGGGGTGGAGCGGAGCGAGCTCCATGTCCTCGGACCAGCCGTCGCCGGCCGCGGTGGTGCTCTCGTCGTTCGGGGTCGCAGCGTTCATCACCGCCCAGTCTCCCACCTCCCGCACCTGCTCTCCGCCACGCCGTCGCGCCGCCGTGCGCCACGCGCGCCGTGCAGCAGGCTGGGGTCGTGACCAGGACGCGCAGGACCGGACTCGTCGTCGCCGCCGTGGCAGCCCTCCTCTGGCTCGTCTTCGCGGTCGCCCTGCTGACGGGCGATCCCGACGACGGCGCGAACATCGGTGCGGGACTGGCGGCGCTGCTGGCCCTGGTGCTGTCCGTGGGTGCGTCAATCACGTTGCTGCTCTCGCTCCGCGCCGCTCACCCACGCCGGAGCCCGGGGCGGCGGCTGAGCGTGACCGAGCGCGGTGCCGGTGTCCTCGCCGTGGTGTCGATGGCCTGCCTCGTGGCCTTCCTCGCACTCGACCCCTACGGGGAGTCCGACGTCCCCCGGATGACGACGCTCGCCGTGGGCGTCGGGGCCTTCCTGCTCTCCTCGGCGGGCTTCGCGACCACGGCGCGCAGACGCACCTGACCCGGGCCGGCACCTCCGCCGCGAACGCCCCGGCTCAGCTGTCGGGGTGCTCGTCCAGGACGGCGGAGGTCTCGGGCAGCAGGGGCGCCAGCTCGGGCAGGTCGGCCAGGCCGGTCAGCCCCAGCCGCTCCAGGAACAGCGGCGTGGTCGCGTAGAGCCCGCCGCCGCTGTCAGGATCGCTGCCCACCTCCGAGACCAGGCCGCGGGTGATGAGCGTGCGCATGACGCCGTCGACGCCGACGCCGCGGATGGCGGCGACCCGCGCCCGGGTGACCGGCTGCCGGTAGGCGATCACGGCGAGGGTCTCCAGCGCCGCCTGGCTCAGCCGGCTGCGCTGCCCCTCCACGAGGAACCGCTCGACGACGCCGGCGTGCTCCTCCCGCGTGTAGAGCCGCCACCCCTCCCCCGCCCGGCGCAGCGTGATCCCGGCCGAGCGCGCGTCGTACGCCTCGGCGAGCTCGGCCAGCCCAGTGCGGACCTGCCCGACGTCGCAGTGCAGCGCCCCGGCGAGGGTTCCCTCGTCGACCGGGTCGTCCATCACGAACAGCAGCGCCTCCAGCCCACCTCGCAGCTCGTCGGGGTCGAGCAGCTCCAGCGGCTCGGGGGCGGGCTCGGGCTCCGGGGCGGCAGGCGGCGCGGCAGGCGGTGCGTCGCCGTCGTCCTCGAGCGGTACGACCGGCACGTCCAGGACCTCGCCGGGGAGCTCGGACACCCGGGCGGCGAGCTCCCCGGCGACGGCGTCCCAGGCGGCAGGGTCCGCGTCGCCCCGGCGCTCCGCCGCCTCGCGGGTGGCCGCGAGCTCGGCGGCCAGCGCCTCCCAGGAGATGGGGGCCGGCTCGTCGCCGGGCCGGTCGTCGTCGCCGCTCACCCGTACTCCTCGTCGATGTCGATGTCGATGTCGATCCCGCGGTCGGCGCCGCGGCCGGTGCCGACCCCGCTGTCGGTGCCGGTGCCGCTGTCGTCACCCGCGGGAGGCCGACCGGCGCCCTCCCCCGGGCCGGGCGGCGCGCCGTCGACGTCGATCCCGTCGGCGGAGGCCTCCCGTCCGGTCCAGCGCACGTGCAGGTCGCCCAGGGGGGTCAGCTGCTCGAAGGTGACCCGCTGCTGGCGGTAGAGCTCCAGGAGCGCCAGGAAGCGGGCGACCACCTCCAGGGTGTGCGAGCAGTCGGCGGTCAGCGCACGGAAGGAGACGGTGCCCACCCGGGCCAGGTGGTCGCGCACCACCATCAGCTGCTCGCTGACGCTCACCGCCGGGGCGTGCAGGTGCGCGACCCCGACCGTCTCGATCGCCCTCGGTGCCAGCGCCCGCGCGGCGAGGGCGGCGAACTGCTCGGGCGTGAGGTCGAGCGAGACCTCCGGGACCAGGTCGGCGAAGCGCGGCTCGAGGCCCGCCGTGCGCGGGAAGCGACGGGCGGCCTCGGTCTCGCGCTCGCGCAGGAAGGCGGCGGCCTGCTTGTAGGCCTTGTACTGCAGCAGCCGGGCGAAGAGCAGGTCGCGGGCCTCGAGCAACTCGAGGTCCTCCTCGTCGTCGACGTCGGCAGCCGGCAGCAGCCGGGCGGCCTTGAGGTCGAGCAGCGTCGCGGCCACCACGAGGAACTCGCTGGCCTGGTCCAGGTCGAGCTCGTCCCCCAGGGCGCGCAGGTGGGCGATGAACTCGTCGGTGACCGTCGACAGCGCGATCTCGGTGACGTCGAGCTTGTGCTTGCCGATCAGCTGCAGCAGGAGGTCGAAGGGCCCCTCGAAGTTGGTCAGCCGGACGGTGAAGCGCGCCGGCCCCACCGCCTCGGTCACGACGGCAGCCTAGAAGAGATCGTCAACGCACCGGTTGTCCCGACGAGCGGGGGCCCGGAGGGCTCCCCGAGGAAGGACGGATGGGCCCAGCGCGCCGGGGGGACGGCACGTGGTTGCGGTGTCGTCCGGAGGACGACGATGCGCTCAGCTCTTGAGCCGGCGCACCAGGACGGAGTCCTCGCCGCGGTCGGCCAGGTCGGCCAGGATCACCGAGATCGCCTCGCGGACGATCCGTCCCCGGTCGGCGGCCACGCCGTGCTGGCCGCGCAGCGTGAGCCGGGCGGTCTCCAGCTCCATCAGGTCGTCGGCGGAGATGTAGACGGTGATCTTCTCGTCGTGCTTCGCCCGCTCCCGGCCGCGGGCAGGACGCCCCCGGGTGGGCACGTGCGGCTTGAGCACCGGAGCCGGTGCCGGTGCGCCCCGGAACGCCTCCAGCTCGTCGTTCGCGGGTACGGCCGGCGTCGCTCCGCCGGGCACCAGGGTGAGCGGGCTCGCCGGCGCCGTCTCCTCGACGCGGCGGCCTGCCGCGCCGTTCCGGAGAGCGGGCGAGCTGACCGTGCTGCTCAGGCTGGGCAGCTCGGTGACCTCGGGGACGGCGGAGGCGGTGTCGGTGCGGCGGAACAGTTCCGATGCCCCCGGCAGCACAGGTCGACGAGTCATGCCGACACCTCCTCGCTGGCGCTCGTCGGCAGCATGACGGGAGTCGCTGTGCCGTCGTGTGATCTCGCACGCTCGATCACAGTGCGATCACCTCCTTGGCAAGGTCGCGGTAGGCGGCGGCACCGGAGGAGGTCGGCGCCCAGGTGGTGATCGGCTGGCCGGCCACCGTCGTCTCGGGGAACCGGACGGTGCGCTGGATGACGGTCTGGAAGACGGTGTCGCCGAAGGCCTCGACCACCCGGCTGAACACCTCCTTGCAGTGCACGGTCCGTGCGTCGTACATGGTGGCGAGGATGCCGGAGATCTCCAGCTGCGGGTTGAGCCGCTCCTTCACCTTGTCGATGGTGTCGACCAGCAGCGCCACCCCGCGCAGCGAGAAGAACTCGCACTCCAGCGGGATCATGACGCCCTGCGCGGCGGTCAGGGCGTTGACCGTGAGCAGGCCCAGCGAGGGCTGGCAGTCGATGAGGATGTAGTCGTACTCCTCGCGCACGTCGGCGAGCACCCGCAGCAGGGTCTGCTCGCGGGCGACCTCGCTGACCAGCTGCACCTCGGCCGCCGAGAGGTCGATGTTGCTGGGTACGAGGTCCAGGCCCGGGACGTCGGTGTGCACCCGCACGTCCCGGAGCGTGGTCTGCCGCTCCATCAGGGCGTTGTAGATCGTCCGGTCCATGTTCTGCGCCGGGATGCCCAGCCCGACCGACAGGGCACCCTGCGGGTCGAGGTCGATGAGCAGCACCTTGCGGCCGAACTCGGTCAGCGCGGCACCCAGGTTGATCGTCGACGTCGTCTTGCCGACGCCGCCCTTCTGGTTGCACATCGCGATGACGTGGGCCGGACCGTGCTCGGTCAGCGGCTTGGGGTCCGGCAGCGGCCGCTGCCGGGCGCGCGCGGGGTCCAGCCGCGAGGCGGCGGCACCCATCTCCGGGTCGGTGTCGCGCGGCCGCGCGACGGCAGGGGCCGCGTCCGCTCGGGTCGCCATGGGTCCGTTGCCTCCAGCTCGTGCCTGATCCCCGTGATCCGGGTGCGTCCAGCCGTCCTGTCCGCTCAGGTGATGGAGACGCTACGAACAGTGGCGGGCACACCCAAGGAGACGCGCCGGAGACTTGTCGACATGGCGACGTATGACAACGCCTGTGACCGCTACAGCCGAACCGAGCCCAGAACCTGCCAACTGTGCGACTCCGTGACTGTCAGTTCAGCGCCCGCGGGTGGCTCGTCGCGTAGACCTCGCGGAGCCGGTCCACCGTGACCAGCGTGTAGACCTGGGTGGTCGTCACCGACGCATGGCCCAGCAGCTCCTGGACGACCCGGACGTCGGCACCGCCGTCGAGCAGGTGGGTGGCGAAGGAATGCCGCAGCGTGTGCGGTGACACCGAGCGGGCGAGCTCCCCGCTGCCGGCCGCGGTGCGCCCGGCGGCGTCGCGCAGGATCTGCCACGCGCTCTGCCGGGACAGCGGCCCACCGCGGACGTTGAGGAACAGCGTGCCCCCGCGGACCCCGCCGCGGCTCTTCACGGCCAGCTCCGGCCGCGCCCGGACCAGGTACTCCTCCACCGCGCGCAGCGCATAGCTGCCCACGGGCACGATCCGCTCCTTGCCGCCCTTGCCGGCCAGCCGCACGGTCGCCTGCCCGCGGTCGACGTCGTCGACGGCGAGCCCGACCGCCTCGGAGATGCGCGCCCCGGTGCCGTACAGCAGCTCCAGCAGCGCGCGGTCGCGCAGCCCGCGCGGCCCCTCGAGCGAACCGGCGGCCTCGATGAGCGCCACCACCGACTCCACCGGCACGGCCTTGGGCAGCCGGCGGGCCGGCGTCGGCGGGCGGATCTCGGCGGCGACGTCGTCGGGCACGAGCCCGTCGAGCAGCGCGAAGCGGTGCAGCCCCCGGACCGCCACCACGGCGCGGGCGGCCGAGGTGGCCGACAGCGCCGGGTGGTCCTCGTCCCCCTGCCGGAGCGCGGCCAGGAACCCCGCGACGTCGGACTCGGCGATCTCGCCGAGTCGGCGCACGCCGGCGGTGTCGAGGTACTCGGTGTACCGCCGCAGGTCGCGACGGTAGGAGGAGATGGTGTTGGCGGCCAGCCCGCGCTCCACGGTGAGGTGGTCCAGGTACCCGGTGACCACCCGCGCCACGTCGGAGCCCGCAGTGCTGCCGGCGACGTCCGCGACGGTCAGGACAGCACCTCCGTCGGCGTGACGACGGTGAGCGCGCTCCCGCTCGCGACCTCCCGGACCACCCCGATCCGCATCGATGCACCCCCTCGTCCCCGGCGGCCGTCCCGAGGAGGGGGCGGCCCTGGGGCGGAGTCTAGGGGCGGGAGCCGGTCCTGCCCGGCTCCCGGCCGCCCTGCTGCCGCCGTCCCCGCGCCTCCGGGTCCGGACGCCGGGCCGCGCGAGACACGGCGGGATGGCCGGTGGTCGGCCAGGATCGCTCCATGCGTCTGTATGCCGAACGACCCGGACTCCGCTGGCGCCAGGTGGCCGCCGACCTCGGGATGCTGCTCTGGGCCGCACTGTGGATCTGGGCGGCCCGGGAGGCGCACCAGGCGGTGCTCGTGCTCGACCGACCGAGCGAGTCCGTGGCCGACCTCGGCGCGTCGGTCGCCGGGGCCATGGACAACGCCGCGGGCATCGCCGACAACCTCCCGCTGGTGAGCGACGACCTGGCCGAGCCGTTCCAGGCGCTGGCGGACGCCGCCGGCGCCGTGGGGGGCGCGGGCGCGACCGTCCAGGACGCGGTGAGCACGCTGGCCCTGGTGCTGGCGGTCGCGCTGACCGTGCTGCCGATCGGCTGGCTGCTCCTGCGCTGGCTGCCGTGGCGGGTGCGGTTCGTCCGGGAGGTGGCCGTCGTCGACCGGATGCTCGAGGCCACCCTCGACGTCGAACTGCTCGCCGCCCGTGCCGTCACCACCGTCGGCCTCCCGCGGCTGGCCACCCTCCCACCGGGCACGACGGGGGCCTGGCGGTCCGGTGACCCGGAGGCAGCGCGGGCGCTGGCCGGTCTGGAGCTCGAGCGCCTCGGCGTGCGCGTCCCGCACGGCTGACCCACCGGGGGCCGTCCGGGCTCCCGCGACGGAGCGGGAGACCGGGTCCCTCAGGTGGCGTCGACCGGCCGCAGCCGCGGGGCCACGGCCCGGGCCTGCGCCGCGGCCAGCAACCCGATCACCGCGGCGGCGTTGCGGATGTCGCCGTCGTAGACCCGCTGGACCGCGTCGGCCAGGGGCACGCGCTCCACCGCCATGTCGAGTTCCTCGTGCTCGACGGTGAACCCGTCGGGACGGCTCACGTCGGAGAGGCCCTCGGCGAGGTAGACGAGCACCATCTCGTCGCAGAAGCCGGGCGTGCTGTAGGTGGTGGTGAGCAGCGACCAGCGCTCGGCGGCGAGCAGCGCCTCCTCGGCCAGCTCGCGCTTCGCCGTCTCCAGCGGGGGCTCGCCGTCCGCGTCGCGCAGCCCCGCGGGCAGCTCCCACAGGTACTGCCCCACCGGGTGGCGGTACTGCCGGAGCAGCACCACGCGGCCGTCGTCACCGAGGGCCACCACCGCCACCGCGCCCGGGTGCGTCACGACCTCCCGCACCGAGTCCCCACCTCCGGGCATCGCCACGGTGTCCTGGCGCAGCGAGATGACGTGGCCCGCGAAGACGCTCTCGCTGGCCAGCACCCGGTACTCGTGTCCAGCGGCGTCGGCCATCAGACGCCGACCTGCTGCGCCTCGTCGACGACCACCGGCAGCCGCGCGGACTCCTGGTAGTCGATCGCGGCCTGCACGAACCCGGCGAACAGCGGGTGCGGGCGGGTCGGGCGGCTCTTGAGCTCCGGGTGCGCCTGGGTGCCCACGAAGAACGGGTGGGCGTCCTTCGGCAGCTCGGCGAACTCGACCAGCGTGCCGTCGGGCGACGTGCCGGAGAAGACCAGGCCGGCCTCGGTGAGCCGGTCGCGGTAGGCGTTGGCCACCTCGTACCGGTGCCGGTGCCGCTCGGTGATCTCGGTCGAGCCGTAGACGCCGGCGGTCACCGAGCCGTGCTGCAGGGTGGCCGGGTAGCTGCCCAGGCGCATCGTGCCGCCCATGTCGCGGGCCCCGGAGACGACGTCGACCTGCGTGGCCATCGTGGCGATGACGGCCTCGGGGGTCTCGGGGTCGAACTCGGTGGAGTTGGCCCGCTCCAGTCCGGCGACGTCGCGGGCGTACTCGATGACCATGCACTGCAGGCCCAGGCACAGCCCGAGCGTGGGGATGCCGTTGGTCCGCGTGTGGCGGATCGCGCCGAGCTTGCCCTCGATGCCCCGGACGCCGAAGCCGCCGGGGACGCAGACGCCGTCGACCCCGGCCAGCGCCTTCGCCGCCCCTTCGGGGGTCTCGCAGTCGTCCGAGGGCACCCAGCGGATCTGCACCCGGCTGCGGTGGGCGAACCCGCCGGCGCGCAGCGCCTCGGTGACCGAGAGGTAGGCGTCGGGCAGGTCGATGTACTTGCCGACCAGCGCGATGGTGACCGTCGCCTTCGGCGCGTGCACGCGGTCGAGCAGGTCGCCCCACACCGTCCAGTCCACGTCCCGGAAGGGCAGCCCCAGGCGGCGGACGACGTAGGCGTCCAGGCCCTCGCTGTGCAGCACCTTCGGGATGTCGTAGATCGACGGCGCGTCGGGGCAGGAGACGACACCCTCGACGTCGGTGTCGCACATCAGGCTGATCTTGCGCTTGAGCCCGTCGTTGATCTCGCGGTCCGAGCGGCAGACCAGCGCGTCGGGCTGGATGCCGATGCTGCGCAGCTGCGCCACCGAGTGCTGCGTCGGCTTGGTCTTCAGCTCTCCCGACGGCGCGATGTAGGGGATCAGCGAGATGTGCAGGAAGAAGCAGTTGTCCCGGCCGATCTCGTGCCGCACCTGGCGGGCGGCCTCGAGGAAGGGCAGCGACTCGATGTCGCCGACCGTGCCGCCGATCTCGGTGATCACGACGTCGACCCGCTCCGGCCCCTCGGCCACGGCCGTGATCCGGGACTTGATCTCGTTGGTGATGTGCGGGATCACCTGCACGGTGTCGCCGAGGTACTCGCCGCGGCGCTCCTTGGCGATCACGTCCGAGTAGACCTGGCCGGTGGTGACGTTCGCCCGGCCGGAGAGGTCGATGTCGAGGAAGCGCTCGTAGTGACCGACGTCCAGGTCGGTCTCGGCGCCGTCCTCGGTGACGAAGACCTCGCCGTGCTGGAACGGGTTCATCGTCCCGGGATCGACGTTGAGGTAGGGGTCCAGCTTCTGCATGGTCACCCTGAGGCCGCGACTGGACAGCAGCGCGCCGAGCGAGCTGGCGGTCAGTCCCTTGCCGAGGGAGGAGACAACCCCGCCGGTGACGAAGACGAACTTCGTCGGCTGGGAGTTGCGGAGGAGGCCGCGTGATGCGACGGATTCAAGCGTTCCAGACGGTCGACCCACGGGAGACGACCGTAACACGGTCCGGGTCGTCGTCCGGGCCCGTGTCGGCAGCGCCACGTACGCCCTCACCCTTCCCGGGGGTGCCCGGCCGGGGTGCGGCGGCGAGCCAGACGAGCAGGGGCACCAGCAGCGCCGCGGCGGTGGCCGGGAGGGCGACGCCGGAGTCGTTCACCGCCGCGCCGAGGGCCAGGCTGAGGGCGCCGGTGACCAGCCCTGAGCGCAGCACCGCGGCATCGGCCGGGGGCAGGCCGGCGGGGGCGACCCCGTCGACGGTGCGCAGCGGGCCGCCGGGACGCAGCAGCCACACCGCCGCGACGAGGGCGACCGGCAGCATCCACGCCAGCGGGCTGCCCAGCAGGATGTTGAGGTTCGCCTCCGCCTTGCGGGACACGACCGTCCACGCCTCGCCGGTGAGCACCTGCTCGACGAACCGGCCGAGGTGGCTGCGGTCGCCCGGCGGGCCGGTCCAGTCGAGGACGGCGATGCTGCCCACGGCCAGCACCGCTGCCGCGAGGATCGAGATCAGCCGCACCACGGTGACCCGGGTTCCGGTCAGCAGCATCGCGAGGAGCAGGAAGCCGGGCAGGGCGGCCAGCACGCCGCCGAAGTCGCGGCCCAGCCCGGGGGCACCGATGACGCCGACGGTCAGCACCCCGGCGGTCAGGACGACGGCCGCCACCACGGGGCGACGGCGCTCGGGAGCGACCCGGCGTCCCGCTGCGGTGGCCACGGCGGCGGTGACCAGCAGCGCGCTGACCGACAGCAGCCCGAAGCTGAGGTTGCCGTAGCCGGTGAACCGGCCGGCGACGATGGCGCTGTACCCCAGCAGGCCGTTGAGCTCCAGGCTCGAGCCGGTCAGCACGTCCCCCACCAGCGTCGCCAGCGTCACGGCCAGCACGGCCAGCGGCGGCCCCAGCCGGCTGCGCTGCCAGGGACCGAGGAGCGCGATCGCGGTGACGGCGACGACGGCGCCGAGCACGGCGAACACCAAGGACGTCAGCGGCGACCCGGTCTTCTCCCACGGCACGAAGCCGGCCAGGTACGTCGCCACCGGCAGCGCCGCGACCGCGAGGCACAGCACCCGCAGGGCGGCCGGGGCGCGGCCTCCCGGCCCGGAGCGCGCCGTGCCCCGGCCGCGCAGGCCGAGCACCAGCAGTCCGAGCCCGACCACCGCGGCTCCGGCGATCACCACCAGCCAGAAGAACGTGCTGACGTTGCGGTGGTGCACGGTCGCGGCGACGTTCAGGTCCTCCAGCTCGTCGACCGCCTCCGCGAGCGGTGGACGGTCGGCGGTGGCCCGCAGCGGCTGGCCGTTCATCGACGCGGGCACGTCCAGCCCGAGCGCCCGGAGGGCCGTCGGCGCCAGGTCGATGAGCTGGACGTAGGGGGCCCGCCCCGTGCTCGCCGACGTCAGCCACCCCGAGGTGTCGTAGCCGGGGCCGGTCGCGATGCCGACGTGCAGCTGGGGCCGGCCGTCGTTGACCTCCGAGATGCCGGCGACCAGCACCAGCGTCTCCTGGGGCAGCTCCGCCACGGCGGCCCGCACCCGGCCCACCGCCTCGTCGATGCGACTCAGCCCGCCGGCCCGCGGCTGCGGCTCGGTGCCGTCGTCGGTGCGGTCGACCCCGGGCCTGCCCGCCATGGTGAGCTGGTCGAGCGAGATCAGGCCCAGCGGGCAGTCGGCCAGGAAGGCGGCCAGCTCGGCCGGCTCGGTGGGGAGGACGACCCGGCGCTCGAGCCGGACGTCGGGCGCCGCGACCGCGAGCGCCGCCGCCCGGCCGGACACCGCGGCGCACCCGACCTCGGCACCGAGCGCCGCGGGCTCGGCGCCGAACCGGGTCGTGCCCTCGTCGTCCGCGGTCCGCTGCACCGTGGCCGCCGGGTCGTCCAGCGCCACCGCGGCGACCCGCTCCTGCAGGCCGCAGTAGGACAGCGAGGTGTCGACCCGTGGTTCGGGCTCCACCGCGTCGTCGGCGGGGGCGTCCTCCGGCACGGGGAACCCCGGCCCCTCCTCGGGGAGCGGCACCGTGGGCAGCGGCACCGGGGGCAGGCCGTCGTCGGGCCCCGGGAAGCGGGCACGGTTGCCGGCGCCCAGGGTGGCCCAGCCGTCGAGCAGGCAGGTGGTGCCGCGGGCGGCACGGACCGACAGCGCGCCGATCGAGCCCTGCTCGGCCATGTCCCACAGGTTCGGGGTCGTCGCGGGGTCGACGTCGCTCCAGACGAGGCCGGGTACCCCGACCACCACGACGCGCTCCGCGGCCGTCAGCTCGTCCGCCGCCGCGTCCTCCCCCGCTGTCTCCTCCCCCGCCGAGGCAGCCGGCGCCCACCCCAGCAGGACCGTCAGCAGCAGCACCAGCGGCAGGACCCACCGCCTGCCGTGGCTCACGGCTGCTCGGCTTCCGGAGCCCCGAGCAGCTCCCGGTAGACGGCGACGACGCGGCGCCCCGCGCCGGCCTCATCCGGCCACCCCGCGGCCTGGCGGCGCCCGGCCTCGGCCAGCCCGGAGGCATGCTCGGGATCGGCGAGCACCCGCGCGAGAGCGTCGGCGAGGGCGGACGCATCGCCGACCGGCACGAGGTCGGCGGCCTCCCCCACCAGCTCGGGGATGCCGCCGGCGCGGGTGGAGACCAGCGGGGTGCCGGCCCGCAGCGCCTCCTGGGCGGTGAAGGGGCTGCCCTCCCAGCGCGAGGGCAGCACGCACACGTCGGCCGCACCCAGCAGGTCGGCGACGTCGCCGCGACGCCCGAGCAGGACGACCGGCAGCCGCTCCGCGTCGATCCGGGCGGCCAGCTCCTCCTGCAGGGGCCCGTCGCCGGCGATCGCGAACAGCGGGGGCGCGTCGCTGCCCGGGAGGCGCCGGACGGCGTCCAGCAGGACGTCGTAGCCCTTCTGCGGGTGCAACCGGCCCACGGCCAGCACCAGCGGTCGGCCGTCGGCGAGCCCCAGCTCCGCCCGGACCTCCGCGCGGCCGCGCTGCGCGGGCGCCAGCGGCGGAGCCAGCGCCGGTGCCACCCGGACGTCGGGGGCCCCGGCCCGGCGGGCGTTGGCGGCCAGGTCGCTGGAGACGGCGAGCACCAGATCGGCACCGCGGACGGTCACCCGCTCCAGGGCCTGCAGGGCGCCCCGTAGCCGGCCACCGCCCTCCTGCAGGGCGTTGTGCAGCGTGAGGACCAGCGGCGGGCGGCGCCCCGGGAGCCGGCGCGGACCCAGCGCCGCCGCCGCGACCAGCCCGGCCCGGAGCCCGTGGGCGTGCACGAGGTCCGCGCCGGCCAGCGCGCGCCGCAGCTGGAGGACGGCCCGGGCATCGGCCGCCGGCGCCAGGCCGGTGGAGATGCCGACCGGGGTGAAGTCCGCGCCGGTGGCGGTGAACCCGAACAGCTCCTCGGTCGCCGGCGCGCCGCACACGCCGACGTCCGCACCGGCCGCGCGAAGCACCGGGACCAGGGCACGGACGTGGGTGCCGACCCCGCCGGCGCTGGTGGCCAGCACTTCGACGATCCGGCGCCCCGCGAGCGGCGGCCGCTCAGCCACGGTGCACCTCCTGCCGGTCGGGCGCGCGCAGGGCGCGCAGCGCGGCGGTCAGCGGGCCGCGCACGGCTCCCATCATGACGGCCAGGACGACGACGAGCACGGACCCGGCGGCGAGCACGCCGACGCCGACAGCGGCGAGGACCCCCTGGTCGGGCACCGGGTCCGCACCGAGGGACCGCGCGAGGGCGAGCCCCGCGGCGGCTCCCGCGGCCGCCGCGACGAGCGCCGCGGCCCCGATGCGGGGCAGCCCGGCGAGCGAGCCCTCGGGAGCGGTGCGGGCGACCACGACGATCAGCGCCAGCCCGGCGACGGTGACACCCAGCGTGTGGCCGGCAGCGAGCGCGGCCGCCCGGTCGGCGGCCGGCAGCACCGCGGCGAGGACGACGTCGGCGACGACGGCGACCAGCCAGCCGCCGAGCACGCAGCCGGTGGGCGCCTTCCACTGCCCGCGCGCGTAGAGGGCGCGGGTCAGGACGGCGACCAGCCCGTAGCCGACGAGCCCCGGGGCGAACGCGATCGTGGTGTCGCGCAGCGCCCCGACGGCGGCGTCGGTGCCCGAGCTCAGGAATACCCGTGCCAGCGGGCCGGCCACCGCGATGAGCAGGCCGGCGGCTCCCGCGGAGGCGGCGACCACCAGGGCGGTGACCGGGGCCAGAGCACGGGCGTACCCGGAGCCGTCGCCGAGCTCGGCCCGCTCGGCCAGCCCGGGGTAGGCCGACGTCGCCAGGGGCACGGCCAGCGCGGCCCACGGGACGAGGAAGATCGTGAGGCCGGCGCCGTAGACGACCAGGCTGCCGTCGGGCGCATCACCTCCGGTGAGGCGGATCGCGACGAAGGCGACCAGCTGCTGACCGGCCAGGGTCAGCACACCGGCCACTGCCAGCCGGCGCACCCGCGGGGCAGCGCCGACCGGGAAGCGGAGTGACGGCCGCAGGCCCAGGCCGAGCCGGCGCAGCGGGACGAGCAGGCTCAGGCTCAGCGCCACCACGCCCAGCGTCGTCCCCACGCCGAGGACGAGCTCGGCCGGGCGGGACAGGTCGGCGACGTCGCGGCTGCCGCCCATGCCCGCGAACAGCAGGTAGGCCGAGGCGACCACCAGACTGGAGAGCAGCGGGGCGAGGGCGGGAGCGGCGAAGCGCCGGTGCGCCTGCAGGACGCCGGCCAGCACGATGCCGATGCCGTAGAGCACCACCTGGGGCGCGAAGACCAGCAGGAGCCGGGCTGCCAGGTCGGCCTCCGCCGGCTCGTCGGGTCTCAGCACCCGCGAGATCGGCTCGGCGAACGCGGCGATCAGCACGGCCAGCGGCGTCAGCACGAGCAGGGTCCAGCCGAGCAGCGCCGAGGCGGTGCGACGCACCTGCTCCCGGTCGCCGACCGCGATGCCACCGGCGAGCATCGGCACGACCAGGGCCGCCAGCGCCCCCCCGGCCACGACCTCGAAGACGATGTTGGGCACGGTGTTGGCCGCCTGGTAGGCGTCGCCGGTGCTGTCGGCGCCCACGGCGTTGGTGAAGACCAGCGTGCGGCCGAAGCCGGCCACACGGGCCAGCAGGGTGAGCACGGCGATCAGCGCCGCCGCCCCGGCGACCCCCTGGGCGACCGAGCGGCGGGTCACGAGGTCCGGCGGCCGAGCCGGTCCAGGTCGCGGAGGCCGGGGGTCGCCTCGATGACCTTCGTGAAGCTGACTTTCTCGCTGGCCAGGGTCAGGGCGGTGATGCCCGTGAGCAGGGCCGCCCGCCGGCCGCGGGACGGTGCCGCGGCCAGCCGCAGGCCCAGGAGCGCGCCGAGGGCGTTGGCTCCGCTGTCGCCGAGCATCACCTGCTCGCCGAGGTCGGCCGGCAGCACGGCCAGGGTGGCGCCCAGCGGCCCCGCGGCCAGGGTGCCGGCGGGTCCGCCCAGGGTGGCCGCCGCCGCGAGCACGCCCGCCTTCGCCGCCCGGCCGGGCCGCAGGTCGAGCAGGTTCACGAGGTTGGCGGTGCCGGCCACGAGCCCGGTGGTCAGGACGGCGTCGGCCAGCGCGCCCGGGCCCCGGCCGCGGCCCGTGAGCACCGCGGCCACCGCACCCGCGGCCCCGATGCCGGCCACCTTGACCGCGCCGGCGGAGACCCGTCCGGCCCGCAGCGCCCGGAGATGGCCGGCCAGCCCCTTGTCCCGGGCCTGCTCCGGTCGCGCTCCGGCGAGGTCGTCGTAACCACCCACCAGCCCGGACACCCCGCCGACGACGGCCGTGGCGGTGCGCAGCCCCGCCGGGGCACCGAGGACCCCGGTCGCCGTGGCGGCCACCGCGAGGGCAGGCCCGCCGAGCAGGGTCACCTGGCGGCCGGCGTAGTTCGTGCGGCGCCACGCGTCGCCGCGTCCGGTGGCGGCGAGGGCGCCCGCGACGCCGAGCGCGGCCCGTCCGGCCGCGGCACCGGCGAGCACGAGCGTCCCCCGGCTGCGGACGGAGGGCCGCGACCTCACGGCGTCGCGGCCTGGAGCGGGGGCACCGGCTGCGTGTTCTCATCCGTGCCGTAGGCGCCGGAGGTGCCCTCGCCCTCGGCCCGCAGGGCGAGGACGGTGCTGATCTGGCCGGCGGCCGCCCCGACGTTGTCGACCGTGGACACGGCGGAGGCGAGGTCGGGGTCGTTCCGGACGGCACCGACCAGGCCGGTGTCCCGGGCGGAGGTCGCACCGCCGGCCACAACCACGCCGGAGCCGGCGGCGTCCAGCGCGGCGATGAGGTCGATCAGCGTGTCGTTGCGCTCGGCTGCCTCGTCGTCGGGCAGATCGCCGGCAGTCAGGACGACGGCGTAGTCCGCCGGCGCCACCGCTTCGCTGTCGATCTGCAGCACCTCGAGGGCGGGGAGCCCGGCCAGCACCGACGACGTGGCCGCGCTGTCGGGCTCGGAGCCGCCGGGGGGCACCATCAGCACCTGCGCGAGCAGGGATCCCACCAGCTCGCCGGCGTCGTCCACGTCGGGCAGCGTGATGCCCGGGGGCAGACCGGCGCCGGTGGCGTAGCTCTGCAGGCTGGACTCCGAGGAGGGGTCGCTGTACGCCGGCGTCAGCGAGATCAGCCCGGCGACGCTGCCGCCGGCGGTGCGGATGAGCTCGCTGACCTCCTCGACGGTCTCGACCTCCACGTCCTCGTCGGCGACCACCAGCAGCACGCTGCTGTCGGTCAGCGCGCCGTCGACGAGGGCCGAGCCGACCGCGACCTCGAACTCGTCGGCCGTGTCGAGCCGGGTCTCCAGGTTCCGCGTCTGGTCCTCCAGCGACCGCTTGTCCTGCTCGAGCGCGTCCACCTGCCGCTCGAGGTCGTCGAGGATGGGCCCGTTGAGCGCGCTGGTGCCGATGACGATGCCCAGCGCGACCGCCAGGAAGACGGCGATCAGCGAGACCAGGTGGTAGCGGAAGTCGATCACGAGAAGAGGTTCTCCAGCCAGAACATGAAGCCGTTCCATTGGTCGAGCAGCAGGTCGAGGTAGACCCGTCCCGCCGTCGACACCACGAGCGCGGAGCCGATGGCGACGAAGGCCGCGAGCACGAGGACCACCAGGGCGGTGGTCGAGATGCGGCTGCGGTAGAGCCGGCTGACGCCCTTGGCGTCGACCAGCTTCCCGCCCAGCCGCAGGCGGGTCAGGAACGTGGACGCCATGCCGCCACGCCCCTTGTCCAGGAACTCGACGAGGGTGGCGTGGGTGCCGACCGCGACGATCAGCTTGGCCCCCTTCTCGTCGGCGAGCAGCATCGCGATGTCCTCGCTGGTGGCGGCCGCCGGGAAGGTGATGGCGTCGACGCCGAGCTCCTGCACCCGCGGCAGCCCGGGCGCCCGGCCGTCGGGATAGGCGTGCACGACCACCTCCGCCCCGGAGGTGAGGGAGGAGTCGCTGACCGAGTCCATGTCGCCGATGATCATGTCGGGCTGGTAGCCGGCCTCGATCAGCGCATCGGCGCCGCCGTCCACCCCGATCAGCACGGGCCGGTAGTCACGGATGTAGGACCGCAGCGCGTGCAGGTCCTCCTTGTAGTCGTAGCCGCGGACGACGATGAGCACGTGCCGGCCGTCGATGACCGTGGTCACGTCGGGCACACCGACGCCGTCGAGCAGCAGCGCGCGCTCGCGCTTCATGTACTCCATCGTGTTGGCCGCGAACGCCTCGAGCTGCGTGCTCAGCCCGGCCCGGGCCTCGGCCATGGAGGCGGCGATCCGCTCGTCGTCCTGAGCCACCCCCTCGGCGACCACGGTGCCGTCCTCGGCCAGCAGGCGGCCGTCGTGCACGCGGACGGTGCTGCCCTCCTTGAGGGTGGCGAAGACGTCCCGCCCGACGCCGTCGAGCAAGGGGATGCCGGCCTTGACCAGGATCTCGGGCCCGAGGTTCGGGTACCGCCCGGAGATGCTGGCCGCGGCGTTGACCACGGCGGCGACCTTGCAGTTCACCAGCGCGTCAGCGCTGACCCGGTCGATGTCCACGTGGTCGATGACGGCGATGTCGCCCGGGCGCAGTCGTTTGGTCAGGGTCTTCGTGCGGCGGTCCACGCGGACGGTGCCGCTCACGCCGGGACCCGACTCCTGTGCCCGGCCACGTCCGAGAGTGCCGATGCGCATGGACTCCATGCTTTCACGCGGGCTTCACCGGCCGGTCGTCCGACGCGCGTTTGCGACCTACCAGTCACGCACCGTGTGCGACACCACGGGCGCCGCGACACGCCAGGATCGCCGCCGTCGGTGCCCACGCTCGATCGTTACCGACTCGTGACTAGCGTTGCGCCTGTGACTGGAGTGGCCCGCGCAGTGCCCCGTACCGACCCTCTTCCCCCTGTTCCGGCATCGCCGGCGGCCGAGCCCGCACCCTCGGTGCCCTCGCCGCTGATCAGGGCTTTCCCCACCGCTCCCCCGCCGACGGAACCCCCTGCCGAGCGCGGTTCCGCCGCGCCGTCGGCGACCGGGCCCGCCCCGGTGGGTGCGGACCCCGGAGGTCCTGCCACGCCGGCGGTCGAGGGCGACGCCGAGGCCACCCGCGGCGCCGCCCGCGCGCCCGGTCGACGTGAGCAGCGTTACCAGGAGACACGGGCGCGGATCGTCGACGCCGCGGCCGATCTGTTCGCCGACCGGGGCTTCGACACGGTCAGCGTGGTGGAGATCGCCAAGCGCGCGGGAGTGGTGGAGAAGACCGTCTTCAACCACTTCCCGATGAAGGAGGGGCTGGTCTTCGACGCCGACCCGCCCATGCGCGAGGCGCTGCTCGACGCGGTGCGCACGCGCCCCTCCGGTGAGTCGGTGTCGGCGGCGGCCGGGAGCTTCGTCGTCGCCGCCGTGGGCCTGCTCGGGGCGCCGGAGGCGGCCGAGGGCGTGGCCCGCATGGCACGGGTCATCCGTGGGAGCCGCACGCTGCAGGTCCGGGAACGGGAGATCCTCGGCGAGCTCACCGACGCACTGGCCGGGTTGATCGCCGAGGAGACGCGCGCCTGGCCGGGGCAGGTCGAGCCGTGGCTGGCCGCGCACGCCGTCCTGGGCCTGTACGCCTCGCTGCTCGAACTCGCCCGCGACCGGGTGCTGGCCGGGGTGACCGGACCGGAGCTCTCCGGCGAGCTGCGCCGCCAGGGCCGCCGCGGGCTGGCGCTCCTCCAGTTCGGCCTCGCCGGCTACGCCAAGCGGAGGTAGTCAGGGACGAGGGCGGACCCGGAGGGTCCCCCTCGTCGCTGACTGGAGCCGCCCTGCGAGGCGGCCCGACGAGCGGGGGCCCGGAGGGCTCCCCGAGGGGGGCCGGGACTCGCTCAGCGCAGGCCGGGCACGGCACGTGGCCGCGGTGTGATCCGGAGGATCACGGGTGGACCGGGCACGGCACGTGGCCGCGGTGTGATCCAGGATCACGGAAGTCTCTTCAGATCACGGAGTGATCTGGAGAGAGTTCAGCAGCTGATCGGCGCGGTCGCCGGGGACGTCGGGGTTCCTCGTGAACAGCGCGACCGCGACCATGTACTCGTCGTCGCCGGCCCAGCCACCGCCCTCGGCGCAGAGCCGTCGGATGTGGTCGCGCACCTTCGGCTCGCTGCTGTAGGTGCCGTAGTCGAGCCCCATGGCCAGGAAGTTCGCCACCCGGTAGCCGGCGTCCTCGGCGGTGCGCACGGTGGTGACCGGATCGGAGTAGCTGGCGACGGCGGCGATGACGTTGTCGTAACCGGCCTTGAGCAGCTGCAGGACCAGGTCGTTGCCGTGCACGCCGCCCCACAGCTCGGGCATGAGGATGTCGCGGTCGGGCGCCGGGATGTAGGGCGGGTTGGAGATCACGGTCGCGATCTGCGGCCCACCGGAGGCGTCGGCCTGGTCGAAGAAGTCGCCGAGCTCGACGGTGTAGCGGTCGTCCACCCCGCGGGCGCGGATGTTCTCCCGGGCCTTCTCGACCGACGGGGCGCTGATGTCGTAGCTGCGCACCCGCAGTCCGGGCAGGCCGGCCACGACGTCGGCGATGGCGGTGGCGTCCCCGGTGCCCAGCTCCACCACCCCTTCGTCCTCCCAGCCGAGCTGGTCGCGGTACTGCTCGAGCAGCATGCAGACGGAGAACCCGTAGTGCGCCGATTCGTCAGTCGAGGAGAAGCAGGTCACCGACCGGTCCTACCCCGCAGTTCGGTCGTGCACGCCCGAATCACCCGACCGGGCACCGACCGTTCACGCACGCGCCTCCGCGGCGACGGCGAGCAGTTCGCGGGCGTGGGCTTGACCGGTGTCGCTGTCGGCCAGGCCGGAGAGCATCCGGGCGAGCTCCCGTTCCCGGTCGTCGCCCTCGACGGCGCGGATGTCGGTGGCGGTGACCCCGGCTCCGGTGTCCGGGGACTTGTCGACGACGAGGTGGGTGTCGGCGAAGGCGGCCACCTGCGCGAGGTGCGTGACCACGACGACCTGGTGCGAGCGGGCCAGCTGGGCCAGCCGCCGTCCGATCTCGCCGGCGGCCTGACCGCCGACACCGGCGTCCACCTCGTCGAACACCATGACCGGGACCGGGTCGGCGCCGGCGAAGACCACCTCGATGGCGAGCATGACCCGGGAGAGCTCGCCGCCCGAGGCGCCCTTCTGCACCGGGCGGGCGGGCGCGCCGGGGTGCGCGGACAGCAGCAGGGCGACCTGGTCCAGGCCATCGGGGCCGGGATCGTCCGGGTCGGTGTCGACGGCGAAGGAGACGCGGGCGCTCTTCATGGCCAGCCCGGCGAGCTCGCGGCCCACCTCCGCGGCGAACCCCTCGGCGGCCGAGCGCCGGCCGGCGGAGATCTCGGCGCCCAGGGTGTCGACCTCGGCCCGTGCCGCGTCCCGCTCGGCAGCGAGCGACTCGAGCGCCTCGTCGGAGACGTCGAGCTCGGACAGCCGCCGCTGGGCGTCCTCCGCCCACGTCAGGACCCCCGCCACACCCTCCCCCGGCGCTGCGTACTTGCGCGCGAGGGCGGTGAGCAGCGCGCGTCGGTCCATCACCTCGGCCAGCCGCGCGGGGTCGGCGTCGAGATCGGCGACGTAACCGGCGAGCTGGGCCGAGACGTCGGACACGACGGCGACGGCGTCGGCGAGGTCCTGGGCGAGCAGCACCAGGGTCGGGTCGTCGGACGAGCCGAGGGCGCGTTCGGCGATGGACAGGGCCGCCGTGGCGTCCTGGGGCGCCTCTCCCCCGCCGAGATCGCCGGTCACGTCGCCGACCAGTGCCATGCGCGCCTCGTCGGCCGCCGCGCGCAGCGCATCGGCGTCGCTGAGCCGCTTCACCTGCGTGTCGAGCGCGTCGTCCTCGCCGGGCTCCGGGGCGGCGGCCTCGATCTCCTCGAGGCCGTGCCGCAGCACGTCGGCGGCCTGGGCCAGCTCGCGGGCCTGGGTGCGCCGGCGGTCGAGCTCGGCGGCTGCCGTCCGCCAGCGGTCGTAGGCCTCGCGGTAGCGGTCCAGGAGCGCGAGGTGCGCCGCGCCGGCGTAGCGGTCCAGCGCCCGGCGCTGCTCGGCGGGGCGGGACAGCCGCAGCTGGTCGGTCTGCCCGTGCACGGCGAGCAGGCTGTCGGCCAGCTCGGCGACCACGCCGACGGGCACGCTGCGCCCGCCGAGGAATGCCCGGGACCGGCCCTCGGCGCTCACGGTGCGGGCCAGGATGAGGCTGCCGTCGTCGTCGGGGTCGGCGCCGGCGTCGGCGGCGCGCTGCCACACCGGGGAGTCCGGCGGCAGGGCCAGCCTGCCCTCGACGCCGGCCCGGCCGCTCGCCCGGACGCGCCCCGGGTCGGCACGACCGCCGAAGAGCAGGCTCAGCCCAGTGACGACCATCGTCTTGCCGGCGCCGGTCTCACCCGTCACGACGGTGAGCCCGGGGCCGAACTCGAGCGTGACGTCGTCGATGGCGCCGAGTCCGCGGATCCGCAGCTCCGTCAGCCGGCCCGGCCCCGGTCCCTCGGCTGCGGTCCGGGGAGCGGCGCGCTCAGGCGTCGTCGCGCGCACCGGCACCGGCCGCCTCCCCACCGGTCACGACATCGCCGTCGCCGTCGCCGTCGCCGTCGCCGTCGCCGGTGACGATCCCCCGGGTGAGCACGTTCCGGCCGGTGTTCAGCTCGTGGCCGGGCCCGGCGTGCCGGGCGTCCCGGAAGCCGCGGACCGGCAGCCCGAACTTGGCCACCAGCCGGTCCCCGAAGGTGGCGGCGTGGACGCGGGCGATCCGGACCGGGCGGGAGGCCTTCCGGACGTCGACGCGGCCACCGTCGGGGACGTCGACCATCCGGCGTCCGTCCGCCGAGACGCGGGCCCGGTTGCCGTCGGCGGGGATCGAGACGGTGAGCACCGAGTCCGGCGAGGTGACCAGCGGCCGCGCGAACAGCGCGTGGGCGTTCGTCGGCACGAGGAGCAGCGCCTCCACGTCGGGCCAGACCACGGGACCCCCGGCGGAGAAGGCGTAGGCGGTGGACCCGGTGGGCGTGGCGCAGAGGACGCCGTCGCAGCCGAAGCTCGTCAGCGGCCGGCCGTCGATGGAGATGACGACGTCCAGGACCCGTGACCGCTCGGCCTTCTCGATGGACACCTCGTTGAGCCCCCACGTGCCGCCGGTCACCGTCCCGCCGGAGTCGAGGACGTCGACCTCGATGGCCAGCCGTTCCTCGACCGAGTACTCGCACCGCTCGATGGCCTGCAGCGTCTCCTCGACCGCCTCGGGCTCGGTCTCGGCGAGGAAGCCGACCCGGCCGAGGTTGACCCCCATGAGGGCCGCGTCGGTGTACCGGGCGAGTTCCGCTGCGCGCAGGAAGGTGCCGTCGCCGCCGAAGACCATGACGATCTCGGTGTCCAGAGCGGCCTGGGCGTCGGCCGGCACCACTTCGGCGCCGGCGATGTCCAGGTCCCGGGCCTCGTCCTCCAGCAGGCGCACGATGATGCCGCCGGCCTGCAACCGGGACGCCGAGCTGCGGGCCAGCGCGACGATGTCCCGCCGGCCGGTGTGCACGATCAGCAGCACGCGCCGTGGCTGCGAGGCGGGAACGCCCTCCATGGTCGGACTCACTGCGGTCCCTCCTGGACTGCTCGTCGGACGTCGTCCTCCTGGACCGGCCCCGCATCGCGGCGCAGCCAGAGGAAGAACTCCACGTTGCCGGCCGGGCCGGGCAACGGACTGGCCACCACCCCGGCGGTTCCCCACCCAAGGGCTGCGGCGGCGGTCGCGACCTGCAGGACCGACTGCACCCGGTGCTCGGGGTCGCGCACGACGCCACCGGCACCGAGCCGCTCCCGGCCGACCTCGAACTGAGGCTTCACCATCGGCAGCAGATCTGCCTGCGGTCCCGCGCAGCCGGTGAGGGCAGGCAGCACGAGACGCAGCGAGATGAACGACAGGTCGGCCACGACCAGGTCGACCGTCCCACCGATCGCCTCCGGGGTGAGCGAGCGGACGTTGGTGCGCTCGTGGACGCTCACCCGGTCGTCGGTGCGCAGGGACCAGGCGAGCTCGCCGTAGCCGACGTCGACGGCCACCACCCCGGCCGCGCCGCGCCGCAGCAGCACCTCGGTGAAACCGCCGGTGGAGGCGCCGGCGTCCAGGGCTCGCCGCCCCTGGACCTCGACGGGGAACGCCTCCAGGGCCCCGAGCAGCTTGTGCGCGCCACGGGAGACCCAGCTCGGCTGCTCCGGATCGGTCCGGACGACCACCGGGTCGCCGGCGTCGACGCCGGTCGCCGGCTTAGTCGCGGCCCGCCCGGAGATGGCGACCCGCCCTTCGGCGATGAGGGCGACCGCGTGTTCGCGGGACCGCGCCAGCCCCCGGCGCACCAGCTCGGCATCGAGCCTGCGGCGGGCCATCAGAGCTGGTCGATCGTGCCGAGCTCGCGCTGGAGCCGGCCGTGCTCGGCCTCGTAGACGGCGACGTGCTCGGCGACGGGGCGCTGCTCGAGACCGGCGAACGGGTCGTCCGCGGCAGGATCCGGGTGCTCCGCGGGGGCCGAGGGCCGGGCGGGCGACGGAGGTCCGGCGGGTCCCGGTGCCGGGCGGGCCGGGCCGGGCACGGGCCGCTGCGGGTCCGGTTCGGTCATCGTTCCCGCCTCTCGCGTACTGGGTGGTGGTGTCGGCGATCGTCGGGCGGGGCCTCGCGACATCCGCTGCCGGTCGGTGCCGCTCGGGTGCGTCGCCGAGGTTACCGGTCACCGACGACGGGGCACCGGCGCGACTGCGAGCAGGCGTTACCGTCTGGCGCCCGGTACATCCCGACGTCGGCAGGAGAGCGCCCGCGTGGCCACGATCGATCAGTGCCTCACCGCCCTTCGGGGCATCCTCGGCGACCTGGCCTCCAATCCGGCCGCCGCAGGTCTGGATCGCAGCCTGTCCTGCCGGCTGACCGACCTCGATCAGGTGGTGGTGGGCCGGCTGAGCACCGGCGCGTTCCACGACCTGCAGGTGCTGGCGGACGGCCCCGAGGTCCCCCGCGCCGACATCCGCCTCACGATGACCAGCGACGACCTCCTGGCCCTGACCGCCGGCGATCTGTCCTTCGCCTCCGCGTGGGCGGCCGGACGCGTCAAGCTCGAGGCCGGGCTGCGCGACATGCTCCGTCTCCGCAAACTGCTCTGACCGACGCCGCCAGCCAGTCGTCGCCATGCCCCCAGCCGCTCAGCCCGCAACTGCCCGATCCTCAACCGCCGAGTTCCCAGCCGTGAAGGGCCGCCCTGGCCGGGGCGTCGCCGGCCACCACCCGGACGGTCGCGCCTTCGTCGGGATGGCGGCTCCAGTGGGCCACGCACAGCGCGCGGAGTCCGTCGAGGCCGTCGGTTCCCGCCGGCCCTCCCGCCGTCCGCGGCTGCTCATCCCCCGCCTGCACCAGCAGCAGCGCACCGGCCTCGCCTGACCGCGCCTCCCAGGCCCCGCACCGCCGGCCCGTCGCCGTCTGCAGGACCGGCGGGTGGGCCGCGAGCAACGCGGATGCATCGGAGCCGAGGTGATCGGGGCGGTGGTCCGGCACGGCGGCGAGCAGCGTCCCGGGGTCGGTGACGCCCGAGAACACGAGCAGGCTCACCGCGTCGGCCCGCCGGGCGCCCTCGATGTCGGTGTCGAGCCGGTCGCCCACGACCAGGGGCCGGCGGGCGTCCGTGCGGCGGACGCACTCCGCGTGCATCGCCGGGTCGGGCTTTCCGGTGACCAGGGGCGGCCGGCCGGTGACCGCGCTGACGACGCCGACCATCGCGCCGTTGCCCGGCAGGGGTCCCCGCGGGGAGGGGATGGTGGCGTCGGCGTTCGTGGCGACGTGCCGGGCACCGTTGCGCACCGCGACGACGGCCTCGGCGAGCTGTGCCCAGCCGACCTCCCGCCCGTAGCCCTGGACCACCGCGTCGGGGCGGTCCTCGGCCCGCGCGACGACGGTGAGCCCCGCCGCCCGCAGCGCCGCCGCGACGCCGGGGCCCCCGACCGGGAGGACGCGGACGCCTGACCCCAGGAGCTCGGCGACGACGGTGGCCGCTGCCTGGGAGCTGGTGATGACGTCGGCGGGCTCGGCGGCGACGCCCAGTTCGGTCAGGTGGGCGGCGACCTCCTCGGGGGTGCGGGCGGCGTTGTTGGTGACGAAGCCCAGGCGCATGCCCGCCCGTCGCACGTCGCCGAGCGCCTGCGGGACGCCCGGCACCGCGTCGGGCCCGACGTACACGACACCGTCCAGGTCCAGCAGCGCGACGTCGTGCACGGCGGCGAGCGGTCCGACCGACCCCGCCGCCAACGATGGGGTGCCGGCCATGGGTGTCCTCCTACTGCTCGGTCGTCGCATCGCGCCGGCGGCGCGGCACGGTGACGCTTCTACGATCTGGTCGTGCCCTCGTCGCCGGCGGACCGCCGCCCGTCCGATCATGCGACAGGACTCGAGGTGCGGCCCTTCCGCGCGCTCACCTACGCGTCGCCCGATCCGGCGCACCTGGCACGCGTGAGCTCCCCGGCCTACGACCTGGTGACCGCCGACGGACGGGAGCGTCTCGCGCGGTCCGATCCGCACAACATCGTGCGGCTGATCCTGCCGCAGGTCGACGCACCGGGGGCGGACATCCTGCCGACGCCAGCCGGCGCTGCGCCCTCCTGGGCCGACCAGGCCGCCCGGACGCTGCGGGCCTGGGAGGACGACGGGATCCTGGTACGGGACCAGGCCCCGGCGCTGTGGGCCTACGAGCTGCGACCGCCCGGCGGCGATGCGGCCACCGTGGGCTGGCTGGCAGCGGTCGGCATCCCCGTACCGGGATCCTCCGCCGTGCTCCCCCACGAGGACACGTTCCCCGTGGCCGTGGAGGGACGCCGCGCGCTGCTGGCGGCGACCCGCACCGACCTCGAACCGATCGTCCTCGCCCACGATGCGGACCCCGGCGTGGCAGCGCTCACCGACCAGGTCCGGCAGGCGGCACCGACGCTGGAGCTCCTCGACGACGACGGCGTACGGCACCGCCTCTGGCGGGTGGTCGAGCCGGCGGTCATCGCCGAACTCGCCGACGCCCTCCGGCGCACCGGCGCCGTGATCGCCGACGGTCATCACCGGTTCGCCGCGGCCCGGGCCCATCAGCGCACCGACCCCGGCTGCACGGGCTGCGATGCCGTGCTGGCGCTCGTGACACCCATGGGTCCGGGCGGCCTGCGGGTGGACGCGATCCACCGGGTGCTGCCGAACCTCGACCTGCACGACGCCGCTGCCGCCGCCGCGGAAGGCTTCGCCGTCTCGGACGTGCCGTTGCCCGCCGGGCCGACCGACGAGGCGGCGCTGGCAGCGGCGGTACGCGCGTGGTCGACCGACCCCGCGGCCTCCGGCTACCTGATCAGCGACGGCCGCCGGCTGCTCCATCTGGACGACCCGGCCCCGGCCGTTCGCGCCCGGGTCCCCGCGGAGGCGCCCGACGCCTGGCGCCGTCTCGATGTCGTGCTGGCGCACCGGGGCCTCATCGAGGGGCTGTGGGGCCGGCCGGACGAACCGGAGAGCGTGCTCATCGCCCACACGGTCGAGGAGGCGCTGCGGAGCGCGACCGAGCGGGCGGGGGTCGCGCTGCTGCTGCGTCCCCCGTCGCCGGCCGACGTCGCCGCCGTCGCCCGGGCGGGAGCGCGGATGCCCCGGAAGTCGACGCTGTTCGTACCCAAGCCGCGGACCGGGCTGGTCCTGCGTCCGCTCGCGGACTGACGCCCTCACGCAGTGCGCTCGGTGTCCGTTGCACCGGCGCGAGGAGCTTTGCGCCCCCGCCGGCAGTTGACCTCGCACACCGACGCCGTGCCCGACCCGGTGCGCCAAAACCTCCGCTGCAGGGTGCCCTCGACCTCGACGACGTCCCCCGGTTGCCAAGCCGCCACCCGCCGCTGGAGAGACCGGTCGTAGGTGATGCAACTGAGCACGTCGACCGACTGACCGCGGGCCCGGGGTTCGGGCCGGCGCACCACCAGCCGGAAGCTCACCAGGGTGTCCCCGCTGGGCAGGGTGCGGATCTCCGCCGGGGCGGAGAGCCGTCCGCGGAGCACCACGTCGTTCCGGTCGATCACAGCCACGCTCATGCAGCGAGCCTGGACCGGCTGCCGCCCCTGACCCAGGGGCGGCAGCCATCTGTGGACGCGGGCGGCAGGTGTGGACACCCGCCGCCCATCCGTCAGGGGTTCGTGCTGTCCGGGTCGCCGGCTTCCTCGCCGGATGCCCGGTCCTCCGTGGCCTCACCGGTCTCGCCGAGGAGCTCGGCGACCTCCGCCTCGACCTCGTCTTGGAACGAGCGGCCGGTGGTCGGGAAGCCGGGGTCCTCCGCGTCGGAATCGTCCGTCCCCGCGCTCGAGAACTGGACCGCGATGGCCGCCTCGACGGAGTCGGCGTCGGCGAGCTCCGCGTCCTCGTCAGCGTCGGCGACCTCCGGGTGCTGCTCCCCGTCTGCTCCGGCGAGCTCCGCGTCATCGTCGTCCTCTGCGAGCGCACGGGGAGCGTCGCCGGCGTCGGCGTCGGCGTCGTCGCCGTCTCCGTCGACCTCCTCGAGCTCGGCGAACTCGACCGAGTCGGCCAGCGCATCGGCGTCGAGGGCGATGACGGCGTCGTGCCAGACCTGTGCCAGTGCCTCTTCGCCCTGCGCGTGCAGCAGATCGGCGTAGGCGGCGGCGAAGCGCAGCCGGATCTCGTCGCCCTCCACCAGCGAGTCAGGCGTGGGGCGCCCACCGAGCGCTGCCTCCAGGACCAGCCTCGCGGCGGCATCCTCACCGAGGTCGCGACGGGCGCCGGCCTCGACGAGCCGGAGCTCGGCCAGCTCCTCCTCGTCCGGGGATTCGGCCAGCGCCTCGGCGACGAGGCGCAGGGCGACCTCGGGGCGACCGAGGGCGCGCTCGCAGTCGGCGAGGACGGCGCGGTAGCCGTGATCACCGGTCATGCGGCGGTAGGCGCGCAGTTCACGAGCGGCCTCGGCGTAGTCGCCGGCGTGATAGGCAGCGACCCCGACCGCTTCCCGTACGACGGCGACGCGGGAGGCCCGATCGCGAGCGGCCCGTGCATGGGCGAGCGCGCTCGGCGGGTCCTCCTCAAGGAGCGTGCCGGCGGCAACGAGGTGTGCCGCCACCTTGTCCACCCCGCGGGAATCGAGCCCGCGCAGCGCCGAGCGGACCGCGGGGTCGAGGTCGCGCGGATCGGCCCACTCAGGAAGCTCGGGGCCGGGCGGCAGGGGCGGACGGCGGTCCGTCCGGTCGTCAGACCGCGGGCCGCGCTCGGGACCACCGCGCCGGCTGTCCGCCGGGCTGCGATCGCGCCAGCTCCCTGCGCCAGACGACTCCGGCCGGCCCGCACCGGAGCGCTGCGGACGGTCGCCCTGTGGGCGGTCACTCGACGGACGCCGGTCCTGCCAGCCGCCGCCACCCTGCGGGCGGTCACCCTGCGGACGATCACGCTGGGGACGGTCACCCTGCGGCCGGTCACCGGAGGGACGGCGATCCTGCCAGCCGCCACCCTGCGATCCACCCCGCTGGGGACGGTCCCCCTGCGGCCGGTCACCGGAGGGACGGCGATCCTGCCAACCGCCACCACCCTGCGGCCGGTCACCAGAGGGACGGCGATCCTGCCAGCCGCCACCCTGCGATCCACCCCGCTGGGGACGGT
>JBELIQ010000026.1:0-58945 GCA_042090795.1 Blastococcus sp.
GGCAGCGTCGCGGTCACGCCACCTCCTCGGCGTCGGCCATGAAGCCCAGGTACGCACCGGCGCGCCGCGAGACGTGGGCGTAGACGTGCAGCCGGCGTCCGCAGCCGTCGCACGGGGTCTCCCCCGCCACCAGCGCCGTCGTCTCCGTGGTGGTGCGGCAGTGCGGGCAGTACACGCGCTTGCGCTCGGTGCTGGTCACCGCGCACCGGATCTCCGCGTCCAGCACCCCGGCCCGCGTCGCCACCGCACGGGCGGCCAGGACGTCGACCTCGGGACCGGCCAGCATCAGCCGCCAGCCCACCCGCGCCCCGGCGATCCGGGCCCGCAGGAAGGCGAGCACCTGCTCGTCCGCGTCGTCTGCGGCCAGCACCTCGACCGGGCTACCGGCGGGGACGTCCGCGGCCCAGGCGGTGGTGATGGAGCAGCCCCGCGCGCCGAAGCCGATCAGCAGCAGCGCGCGGGCCGCCGTGTCCGGCGCCGGCCGTTCGACCCCCCAGCGCGGCACGCTGGTGTGTTCCGCGCCCACGGCGTCAGGGGGCGAAGGAGCGGTGGCCGGTGTAGAAACCCAGCGCACGGTCCGGCGTCTCGAAGCGGATCCGGGAGCCCTTCGGGAAGAACAGCACGTCCTTGGGGCCGGCGACCACCTGCTGGCCGCTGTCGAGGTCGGTGAGGTGGAACTCGCCCTCGACGACGACCTTCATCTCGTCGTAGGTGTACTCGTAGTCCAGCGGCGCGCCGGCGAACAGCTCGAAGAAGCCGCTGCAGATCTCCGCCCCGCCCGGGTTGGCGAGGGCGTCACCGATGAAGGCCCGGGTGCCCGGATCCGGCATCCGGGGCAGGTCGCGGAAGGCGTCGGTCACGTGTCCGATACGGGTCGCGCTGGTGGTCATGTCCGCTCCGAAGGTCGTCCACTGCTGGTGGACAGACGCTATGCAGGGTGGACCCCGGACGGGTTACCCGGCCGTTACGTTCTGGCTGCGTCGGGATTCGGCACTGCTCACCCGGCCTATGCTCGGCCGGTGGAGGTCACGGAGCCCGACAGCGCCCACCCGGAGGAGACGCCGAGCGGGCACCTCGAGGACGTCATCGCGATGCGGGTCCGTGAACTGCGGCTGGCCAAGGGCATCTCGCTGGCCGAGCTGGCGCGACTGACCGGCATGAGCAAGGCGATGCTCTCCAAGATCGAGAACGCCCAGACCTCGTGCAGCCTGTCCAGCCTCGCCCGGCTGGCCGACGGCCTGGCCGTGCCGGTGACCGCGCTGTTCCGCGGCCTGGACGCCGAGCGGGAGGCCGTGCACACGCCGGCCGGGCACGGTGCCCAGATCGCCCGGCGCGGCAGCAACGTGGGCCACCTCTACCAGCTGCTGGGCGCGCTCCGCGGAGAGCACAAGCGGCTCGAACCGCTGCTGGTGACCCTCACCGAGGCCAGCGAGGTCTTCCCGCTGTTCCAGCACGCGGGCACCGAGTTCCTGTACGTGCTCGAGGGCGTGATGGTCTACGGCCACGGGCAGGCCCGCTACGAGATGCGTCCGGGTGACTCGTTGATCTTCGACGGCGAGGGACCGCACGGCCCGGCCGAGCTGGTCGAGCTGCCCATCCGGTTCCTCGCCGTCACCGGGTTCGGGCACGTCGTCTGAGCCGGGCGGTCAGGCGGCGGGGGCATCGGCCGACCTCGGCGCCCGGCTGCCCAGGAAAGTCGCCATCGAGTCGTCGTAGGCCTGCCACCACGGGGTGTGGTGCACCGGCGACGGCGTGCCGGTGCACGGCGAGGTGAAGCTCTTGTCCCGGTAGCCGGTGATGCTCTCCTCCTTGTCGTGCTCCCACTGGGGGAACTGCTCACGGGTCAGCGCGAGGTCGAAGGCGGGGTAGTCGACGTCCTTGCTCAGCTCGAGCAGGTGGTCGGCCTGGAAGTCGATGTCGTCCGACGGTCCGGCGAGGGTCGCCTGGCGGGCGCGCCAGGAATCGATGTCGGCGGCCATCTCCTCCCGTGGCGGGAACGCCGTCCGGCCGAGCACCGCATCCCGTGCGGTGAACGCCTGCACGTCGAAGAAGGAGAACGTGTAGTACTGGTCCTGCATCCCGAGGTACATCAACCGGGGGTTGTCGATCCAGAAGACCCCCCGGTACAGGTTCGGTGGGTAGAGCTCGTTCGCCGTCCGCAGCCGCAGCGTCTCCTCGATGAACGGGAAGCTGTGCCGGTAGCCGGTGCACAGCACGATCGCGTCGACGTGCCGGCTGCCGCCGTCGGCGAAGTAGGCGACGTTCCCTTCCACGCGGGTCAGCAGCGGCACCTCCTCGATCCCCTCGGGCCAGCCGAAGCCCATCGGCTCGCCGCGGTGGGTGATGGTCACCGAGCGGGCGCCGTACTTCTTCGCCTGCAGGGCGATGTCCTCGGCGGAGTAGCTGCTGCCCATGACGAGCAGGTCCCGGCCGGCGAACTCGTGGGCGTCACGGAAGTCGTGCGAGTGCAGCACCCGGCCGGGGAAGGTGGCGAAGCCGTCGTAGGCCGGGACGTTCGGGACCGAGTAGTGGCCGGTGGCGACGATGACGTGGTCGAACCGCTCCACGCGCGTGCGGCGGTCGGTCAGCGACTCGACGGTGACCGCGAAGCCGTCCGCGCCGTCCTCGGCGATCCAGCGGACGGCGGTGTCGAACTGCACGTGGGCCCGCGAGCCGTCCCGCTCGGCCCGGCCGGTGATGTAGTCGTGGAGCACCTCGCGCGGCGGGAACGAGGGGATCGGCCTGCCGAAGTGCTCCTCGAAGGTGTAGTCGGCGAACTCCAGGACCTCCTTGGGCCGTTCGACCACAGGTAGCGGTACATGCTGCCGTGCACCGGGGAGCCGTGCTCGTCCAGTCCGGTCCGCCAGGTGTAGTTCCACAGCCCGCCCCAGTCGCTCTGCTTCTCGAAGCAGACGACCTCGGGCACCTCGACGCCCTGCTTGCGCGCCTCCTCGAACGCGTGCAGCTGGGCCAGCCCGCACGGGCCTGCACCGATGACGGCGACACGGGTCATGGATCGATCTCCTCGAGATGCGGCGGACCGCGGCCGGACGGCCCGCGGTTCACGAACGGGGGCGGGTCTTCTCCGGGTCGTAGAACGGGAACCGGACGACGGTGGCCGGGAGCCGCTTCCGATGGCCGTCGAGCTTGCCGACCTCGAGCTCGGTGCCGAGCTCGGCGAACTGGACCGACAGCCGGCAGAGCGCGATGTTCGTGCCGAGCAGGGGCGAGCGGGTGGCGCTGGTGACCACGCCGACCTGGGAGCGACCCCGGTACACGCCGTCCCCGTGCGCAGCGGGCTCGTTGCCGGCGAGCTCCAGCCCGACGAGGGTCCGCTGGGGGTGTGCCTGCCGCTCGACCAGCGCGTCGCGGCCGACGAAGTCGTCGGTCTTGGTCTTCAGCGGCACGGTGAAGCCGATGCCGGCCTCGTAGGGATCGGTCTGGTCGGAGAAGTCGGCGCCGGCGAAGACCAGGCCCGCCTCGATGCGCAGCATCTCCAGCGCGTCCAGTCCCAGCGGCCGGAGCCCGAGCGGCTGGCCGGCCGCCCAGACGGCGTCCCACACCGCGACGGCGTCACCGGGGGCGCACCAGATCTCGTAGCCGAGTTCCCCGGAGTACCCGGTGCGCGACACCAGCACGGGGACGCCCTGTGCACCGCCGAGCCGGCCGATGCAGAAGCGGAACCAGCCGAGTTCGGGAAGCGCCGGCTGCGTGGCCGGTGTCCAGACGATCGAGCTCAGCAGCTCCCGGCTCGCGGGGCCCTGCACGGCCAGGTTGTGCAGCGCGTCGGTGGACGGCTTGACCCACACCCGGTCCAGGCCGAGCCGCTGCGCCTGCTCGGGCAGCCAGACCCCGATCTGGTCGTCGCCGCCGACGACGCGGAAGTTGGTGTCCCCGAGCCGGAAGACCGTGCAGTCGTCGATCATCCCGCCGGTCTCGTTGCACATCGCGGAGTAGACGACCTGCCCCTGGGACAGCTTGCGGACGTTGCGGGTGACGGTCGCCTGCAGCAGTGCTTCGGCGTCGGCCCCGAGCACCTCGAACTTGCGCAGCGGCGAGAGGTCCATGACCGCCACCCGCTCGCGGCAGGCCCAGTACTCCTCGATGGCGCCGGAGCCGTCGTAGCTGGTCGGCAACCAGTAGCCGCGGTACTCGGCGAAGTGCCGGGTCAGCGGCGAGGTGCGCGGGTGGAAGCCGGTCTGCTTGGTCAGCTCGGCCGGCGAGTCGGGGGTGATGCGCGTGGCGACGGCCATCGAGAACTTCCGTCTCCCGTCGTAGACGCGGACGTGGATGTCGGTCGGGACCCAGGCGTTCGAGGGGTCGATGTCGTCCGGGCAGGCCGAGGTGGCGCACACCAGGTCGGTGCGGGCACGCATCAGCACGAAGTCGCCGGGCCGCGACCACGGCTCGTCGGCGACGAGCTGGTTCCGGGCATCGAAGGCGGTGTTGTAGAAGAGGTTGAGCCCCGGCCAGCCCGCCCGCGGCGCGACCCCGTAGCGGTCGAGCGCCCGGTTGAAGTTGTCGGTGCAGTTGGCGTGGCTCGGATAGCCGAGGTCCTCGTAGTACTTGGCGTGGCAGGCCAGCGCGAAGGTGTCGTGCCGGCCGACGGTGTCCTGCACGATGTCGACCAGCGGCTGGAAGTCCTGGCTGAAGAAGGTGCCGTGCAGCCCCGGTTGCGGGTACGCGGCGGCCATCACCGACCGGGTCGCGGTGCTGTCCAGCCCCCGCTCGACCCCGTCGTCGAGCCGGTGTCCGTCGAAGGCGAGGAAGTCCGAGCACTGCCGGCCCTCGACGTCGATGACCTGCACGTACTGGCCGGCCGCGACGGGATAGCTCCGCGCCGTCGACGCGTCGATGCGCAGGTCGAGCAGCGGCTCGGCCAGCGGCTCGGGCAACACCTGCTCGAGCGCCGGACGGGGCGCCGCCCGGCGGACCTCCAGCAGCAGGTCCGACGGCGGGTTGGCCGCCTCGTCGTCCACCCGCATGGCACGGGCGGGCGCCGCGACGAGCGCAGTCACGGCGGTGGTGCAGGAGAAGACGTCCCGCGCCCCCGGGGGCGACCACCCGCCGAAGAGCACGGCGGCGCGCAGCGCGTCGGGGGGCACCCCGGTGGTCAGCAGGAGCGCGGCGACCGGGTCCACCGTCCCCCTGCCCGCGGCGTCGAGCAGGCTGCGCAGGGTCGTGGCCGGGGCGTCGAGTGCGATGCCCAGCGGGGCTCCGTCGCAGGCGCCGTCCGGCCGGAGCACCGTGACCTCCGCCTCCTGGCGGCCGCGCCGGTCGACGACGGCGAGCGTGTCGCCCGCCTCGAGCCGGACCCCGGTCACGCCACCGGGTCGTACCCAGTAGGTCTGCACGCCAGGTCCTGCGCCGACCGCTCCGGGCAGCAGCAGGCGCGACGGTGCTGTGCGGAGGAGCACGTCGGCGACGGTCACCACGGCGTGGCCGTCGCGGGGGTGACGACGGTCGGGGCCGCGGTCGTCGAGCGCCGTCCTCGGTCCATGGGTCTTCTCCTCGTCCGTGCCGCCGTGGGCCGGTGCTCCCTGGGGGCCTGACAGCTCCGCCCGCGCCCACTGTGCATCCGTGTGAGACACAGTCTCCTGGCAAGAAACCCTGCTGTGGTTACGCCGCGGTAAAAGCCGGACGGGTGACCGAGCGGCAGGGATCCGCCGGCAGCACGAACGCCCCTCCCCGCAGTGCGCTGCGGGGAGGGGCGTCCGGAGTGTGGCGCTGCTGGTCCGGTCAGTAGGCCGTCGGTTCACCCTCCACGGCCGGGCCGGGCTCGACCGGCTCGTGCGCGATGATCTCGGCGTACGCGTGGTTCTCGTGCCGGATCATCACCACCATGAAGGCCACGAACATCGCGACCGCCAGGAGGACGAAGGCCACGGTCACGAAGCTGCCGGGGCCGAAGGTGTAGACCCAGGTGGCGTCGTCGTAGGTGTCGATGTGCACGGGGTGCCTCCAGGGTCAGTTGGGCGACGGGGCGGTGGGAGTGGAGCCGACCAGGGGATCCATTCCCCGGACGATGGTCGTGCCGGAGCCGTTCAGGCCGGTGACCGGGATGCCCTCGGGGTACGGCGTGGCGGGCACCTCGCTGAGGTCCAGACCGGCGAGCTCGACCTCCGGCGGGATGCGCAGCATCTTCGCCTTCTTCAGACCCAGCGAGAGCAGGTAGCCGGGCACGAAACCGAGCACCGCGAGCACCAGCATGCCGCCGATCTGCCCCAGGGGGTTGATGTCCGGCGGGGTGCCGAAGCCGTCGATCGCCACGTTCGGGATGCCCCAGAGCAGGAAGCCCGACGCCACCAGGCCCCATGCGGCGCAGCCGCCGTGCACGGCGACGGCCCCGACGACGTCGTCGATGCCGCGACGCTCCAGGAGCTTGCCGAAGAACGGGACGAGCAGGCCACCGACCACGGCCACGACGAACGCCAGCGCCGGGTGGTAGAGGTCCATCCCGGGGGCGACCGAGATCATGCCGGCCAGGCCGCCGGAGATGGTCCAGAACGGCTCACCCTTCGAGGAGACGTAGGCGCCGATGATGCCGCCGGCCAGACCCATGAGCGTGGTGAACGCGATCGCGGAGAGGTTGGTCGGCGAGCCGAAGATGGTGAGGTAGCCGGCGTTGGTGATGACGACGCAGCCCATCAGGAACCCGAAGAAGCCGATGAAGATCAGCATCAGCCCGAGCATGGTGAAGGGCAGGTTGTGCGGCGGGATGGTGATGGCCTTGCCGTCCTTGAACCGGCCGATCCGGGCGCCGAGGTTGATGAGCACGCCGAGGGTGAACGCGCCCGCGATGAGGTGCACGCAGCCGGCCGCGCCGAAGTCGTGCCAGCCCCACTCGGTGAGCAGCCACCCGGTCGGGTGCCAGGCCCACGCGGCGCCGATGATCCAGACCACCGAACCGAGCACGACGGTGAGGATGAGGAAGGCGCTGGTGCGGATCCGCTCGAGCACGGCACCGGACATGATGGAGCCGGTCGTCGCCGCGAACAGGGCGAACGCCCCCCAGAAGATGCCGGTCACCGAGGTGATGTTCGGGCCCATGTCCTCGCTCCACGGCAGCGCCGCTGTCGCGCTGTCCACCGCGCCGACCGGGAACTGGTAGAAGGCGTTGTAGAACCACCAGCCGAAGAAGAAGAACGTGGCGATCACGACCGCGAAGGTCAGCAGGTTCTTCATCGCGGCGGCCAGCACGTTCTTCGACCGCGAGGCCCCCATCTCGTAGGCGAGGAAGCCGGCGTGGATGCAGATCATCAAGGCGATCGACATCCAGTAGAAGAAGTCGGTGAGGACCGCCTCGATGGATGTCAGTGTTTCCTCAGGTGACACCGGTACTCCTCGGAGCCGTCGGGTTCGCGGGAACTCGTGGTGGACGTTGTCGACCCGAAGGAAACCCCGTGCTCGTTAAGACCGCGGTGATCGGCGGTTACCTTCGCGTTGCCTGATGGCGCGGGAGTTCCACCGTGACCGAGGTCTCCGTTGACCGGCGCGTGGCCGCGTCGGTACACAGCTGCGGTGTTCACACCCCTGGACGGACGTGCCGTCGTCGCTCCTCGACCACCGGGCCGCTCACCGGCTACCCGGGGTGGTCGCACGACGGCGCGAGCAAGGCCGCCCAGCTCGGCTTCGTGCGGACCGCGGCCATCGAGCTCGCCCCGCGCGGCATCACCGTCAACGCGGTCCTCCCCGGCAACGTGCTCACCCCCGCCTGAACCGCGCCGGCCCCCGACTGGAGGCCGGCCGGGGACCGGCGCGGGCGGTGTCAGTGGCCGCAGGTGCAGCCCTCGCCGCAGCCACCTCCGGACCCGCCGGCGACGGTGGGCGCGCAGTGACCGCCCTCCGCGGGCAGGTCGAGCATCGGGTTGCCGTCGAAGAACCCGAACGGCTTCAGGTGGAAGCCGACCCTGGTCACCGGCATGACCGGCCAGTCCTCGGGGCGGACGACGTGGTGCGCCCCGATCGTGTACCAGAGCACGAGATCGGCGTCCACGAGCGGGCGGTCCCCCGCGGTGTAGGCGACCAGGCCGTCGGGCCCGGGGTTCTGGGCGACGTACTCGCCGGCGGCGAACCGCTGGGTGGGGTCGTACGGGGTGGCCCACAGCTGCCTGGTGGCGAACCCGCCGCGCGCGGCCTGCTCGGAGCCCTCCCGCCACAGCGGCGCGGTGTACTGGCCCGGCTCGATCTTGTAGCTCGGTCGGGCGCCCAGCGCGGTCTCGGTGTCGGCGCTGCTCACCAGCCACGCACGCCCGGCGAGCTGGTCGGGCAGCCGCTGGGCCTCGGACTCGCTGGTCAGATGCGTCTTCCGGGTCCGCCAGGCGTTGCCGTACGGGTTCTCCGGACCGGCCGGGTCCTGGACCGAATCGACCTCGACGAGGTTGTTCCGCTGCCCGTCGACGGCCATGTCGAGCCGCACGCTGAAGTAGTGCTCGTGGTTGGGCGCCATCAGACCTGGCGCGATCGTCGTCCCCCAGACCGGGTCCTCCCCGACCGGGAGCGCGCCGGTGGACAGGATGCCGGTCAGCTTGATCTCGAACTCGATCGAGCCGTCGAGGTAGAAGTTCCAGTAGAAGCCGTAGTCGTAGTTGCCGACCGTGGCGATCATCGACACGACGAGCCGGCGGTTGCGCCGCACCTCGGCGCGGCCGGTGCGGAAGTCGGTGTGCTTCCAGCCGATCGAGGCGTCCTCCTCGTGCATGCAGACCGCGTTGCCGATCCGCACCGGTTCGCCGTCCTGGTCGTTCACGTGGGCGTCGAAGTAGCGGATCTCCCCCAGGCAGTCGCAGCCGAGCTCCAGCGGGTTGGCCAGCCAGCCCAGCCCGTACTCCCCCTCGTCGAAGACGTTCTTGTTCCAGTGGGTGGGCCGCGGGTCGCCGTAGGGCACGAACATCTCGCTCAGCGAGGCGCGGTAGAGCACCGGGCGCAGGGTGCCCTTGTCGACGTAGCCGACGTCGTGCAGCACCAGGCCCTCGCGCGGGGTGAAGCCGATCCGCAGCCGCCACGGCCCCCACTCCACGGCGTGCCCGTCGACGGTGAAGCTGGGCCCCTCGGGCTGGGTGATGCTGATCGGCTTCATCGGGGCGCGGACCTCGGTGAACGCCGGCACGTTGCCCGGCTCGGTCAGGAGCTCCGGCAGGTAGTTGCCCGGCTGCGGCGGGAGGGGGACGACGCCGTGGTCGGCGACGTCGAGCACCTCCATGACGTCCAGGTCGACGGTCACGATGAGTCCCTCGACCGGGCGGGCGTAGCCGTTGTCGTCCGGCTCGGACCGCACGAAGGTCAGCGGGCGGGCCAGCCGCCGGCCGGCGGGGTCGTCGCCGGGGCCTGTGTACCCCGAGGCCCACGGGTCCAGCATGACCAGCGAGAAGTCCTCGACCCCGCGGGCCCGCATCGCCTCCTGCCACCGGACGTCGGCGCGCACGACGTCCTCGCACGCCATGAACTCCTCCGCCGTCATGGGCGGCTGCACACCCTCGACGTGCCGCCAGGAGACCAGGGTCGCGCTGTTCAGCGACACCACCGCCTCGTACGTCGCCCGCTCGCGCGGGCTGCGCAGGACCGCCCGGGCCTGCCGGTCCCACTCCGCACCCGGCGACCAGGCCAGGACGACGGGCTTCGGCGGTTCTGCCAGTTCCAGGTAGACGAACCGGGCGCCGTCGGGGAAGCGCTCGTGGTCGCGCAGCAGCGCCGCGGCTGCCGACAGCTCGTCGGGCGAGAGAGGCTCCAGCGGGTGCCCCGGCAGGCTCCCGGTCCCGACCGCGCCGGCGGCGGTTCCCTCGATGAGCGTCATGGTGGCCTCCCGTTGCGACAGCGGATCCGGTCGAGGATCGACCCTAGGGAGCGCTCGTGCGGCCCAGGTGTCAACCGCGTTACCGCGACGATTCCCCGCGTTCCGGCTCGGTTTCCGGCATCACGGGACCATCACGACCCCGTGCGCGACGGCACGCCGCACCGCTGCCGGTCCCTAGCATCGCGCTGACCGGATCTGCTCGGGACAGCCGGCAGGAGGGAGCTCCCGCGTCGTGCGCTACCACTCGCAGGTCCGCGGGCACGGCTACGTCTTCGACGGCCTGGTCGAGCTCCTCGCCAAGGCGTCGCCGCGCCGGTCGGGTGACGAACTGGCCGGCTGTGCAGCGAGCTCGGAGACCGAGCGGGCAGCGGCGCAGTGGGCGCTGGCCGACGTCCCGCTCAGCACGTTCCTCACCGAGGAGGTCGTCCCCTACGACGAGGACGAGGTGACCCGGCTCATCCTCGACGGCCACGACGCCGAGGCATTCGCACCCGTGGCCTCGCTGACCGTCGGCGGACTCCGGGACTGGCTCCTCGCCGCCGCGTGCCGGCCCGACGCGGGGACGACCTTCGCCGACCTCGCCCCCGGGTTGACGCCCGAGATGGTGGCCGCCGTCAGCAAGCTCATGCGCAACCAGGACCTCGTGGCGGTCGCCCGCGCGGTCCGGGTGCGGTCGGCCTTCCGCACCACGATCGGGCAACCGGGCACGCTGGCCACCCGCCTGCAGCCCAACCACGTGACCGACGACGTGGTGGGAGTGGCGGCGTCGGTCCTCGACGGTCTCCTGCTGGGCAACGGCGACGCGGTCATCGGGGTCAACCCGGCGTCGGACTCTCCGCAGGCGGCGGCCCGCCTGCTCCACCTGCTCGACGAGGTGCGCACCCGGTACGGGATCCCGTGCCAGTCCTCCGTCCTGGCCCACGTGACCACCACCCTGGGCTTGATCGAGCAGGGCGCCCCGGTCGACCTCGTCTTCCAGTCGATCGCCGGCAAGCAGGCGGCCAACCGGAGCTTCGGCATCGACCTCGCCCTGCTCCGGGAGGCCGACGCCGCCGGCCGCTCCCTGGCCCGCGGCACCGTCGGCACCGACGTCATGTCCTTCGAGACCGGCCAGGGATCGGCGTTGAGCGCCGGCGCGCACCTGGGCGTCGGGGATGCCCCGGTCGACCAGCAGACGCTGGAGGCCCGGGCCTACGGTGTCGCGCGCGCCTACTCCCCGCTGCTGGTCAACACCGTCGTCGGCTTCATCGGACCCGAGTACCTGGCCGACGCCAAGCAGATCACGCGGGCCGGGCTGGAGGACAACTTCTGCGGCAAGCTGCTCGGCCTGCCGATGGGCGTGGACGTCTGCTACACCAACCACGCCGACGCGGACGCCGACGACATGGACGACCTCGCGGTGCTGCTCGGGGTCGCCGGTACCGCCTTCGTCATCACCGTCCCCGGCGGGGACGACGTGATGCTCGGCTACCAGAGCCTGTCGTTCCACGACGCCCTGTTCCTCCGCCGGACGCTCGGCCTCCGCCCTGCGCCGGAGTTCGAGGGCTGGCTGCGCTCGATGGGCCTCATGACCGACGACGGCTCCATGGTCGACGTGGACCCACGAACGTCGGGGCTGCAGGAGCTGACGGCGTGAGCGGTGACGTCGAGTCGTTCTGGGACTCCCTCGGCCGGCACACCCGGGCCCGGATCGGCCTCGGCCGTGCGGGCGACGCGCTGCCCACCCACCAGGTCCTCACGCTGCGCACCGACCACTCCGCGGCCCGGGATGCCGTGCACACCCCGCTGGACGTCGACCGTCTCCGCGCCGAGCTGGGGCCTGCGGCCGGACCCGTGCCGGTCGTGCGCAGTCGCGCGACCTCCCGGGCGGAGTACCTGCGCCGTCCCGACCTGGGGCGGCAGCTGGAGGACGGCACCACCCTGCCCCGCGAGGACGTCGACCTGGCCGTGGTGATCGCCGACGGGTTGTCGCCCACGGCGGTGCAGCGGCACGCGCCCGGCTTGATCGCGGCCCTGGCGCAGGCGGCGGAGGGGCGCCTCCGGCTGTCCCGTCCGGTGATCGCCCTCGAGGCCCGGGTGGCCATCGGCGACCGGATCGCCGAGCTGCTGGGCGCGCCGGCCGTCGTCGTGCTCGTCGGCGAGCGCCCCGGACTCTCGACGAGCCACAGCCTCGGCGCCTACCTGACCCACGGCCCGGCCGCGTCCACCACCGACGCCGATCGCAACTGCGTCTCCAACATCCACCCGCCGGACGGGCTGGACCATCCCAGCGCCGCCCGGACCCTGGTCGAGCTGGCCGCCCGTGCCCGGCTGCTGGGCCGGTCGGGTGTCGACCTGAAGGTGGCGGCGTCGACCGCCGCATCCGTCGAGGGACACCCGTGACACGCTCCACCGCGTGACGCCGAGCTCCGACGGGCCGACCGCCACCATCCGGGCCGCCGCCGGCTACCTGCGCACGTGGCTGGAGACGCAGGCCGTGCACCGGCGGGTGCCCGGGGTGCAGGTCGCGGTCCGCTCGGGCGGGGAACTGGTGCTCTCCGCCGCGGTGGGCGTGGCCGACGCCGTCACCGGAAACCCGCTGACGACGCGGCACCTGTTCTCCATCGCGTCGCACTCCAAGACGTTCACCGCGACCGCCGTGCTGCAGCTCGTCGAGGCCGGCCGGATGCGGCTGGACGACCCGATCGGCCGGTACGTGCCCGAGCTGGCCACCGGCGGGTCCCCGCTCGCGCACGCCACCGTGCGCGAGCTGCTGGGTCACCAGTCCGGCAGCACCCGCGACGGCGCGCACGCCGACTTCTGGCAGCTGGAGACGCCCTTCCCCGGGCGCGCGGAGCTGGTCGCCGGGGCACTCGACGGAGGCGCCGTGCACGGCCGCAACGAGCACTTCAAGTACTCCAACGTCGGCTACGCGCTGGTGGGCCTGGCCGTGGAGGCGGTCACCGGCACGGCCTTCGCCGAGCACGTGCGCAGCGCCGTCCTGGAGCCGCTGGGGCTCACGCGCACCGGCGCCGACCACGACCCGGCGCGGGCAGGCGAGTACGCCGCCGGCCACACCGGGCTGCTGCCCGGCGAGCAGAGCCGGCTCGTCCTCGGGCACGCGCCCACCGGCGCCTACGCACCGGCCACCGGGTTCTGGTCCACCGCGGAGGAGCTCAGCGCCTTCGCCGAGGCCGCCCTCGTGCACGGCGACGAGCGGCTGCTCCCGGACCACGCGAAGCGGGTCGTGCAGCGGCTCGAGTCGGTGGTCACCGCCTACGGCACCGAGGTCGGCCGGTACGGGCTCGGCGTGGACCTGAGCACCGTGGGCGAGCGGCAGCTGGTCGGGCACAGCGGCGGCTGGCCCGGGCAGATCACGCTGACCCTCGCCGACCCCACCGCCGGGTTGGTCGTCAGCGTCCTGACCAACGCGATCGACGGCCCCGCGCAGGAGCTCGCGCACGGCCTCGTGACGCTGGTCGACGTCGCGCTGCAGCCCCGCGCCACGGTGCCGCCCCCACCGGCCGACGCTCCCACGCTGTCCTCCTTCACCGGCCGGTTCGCCGGCCTCTGGGGCCTGCTCGACGTCGTGGAGCTGGGCGGGCGGCTGGTCCTCGTCCGCCCGACGGCGACCGATCCGCTGCACGGCATGGAGGAGCTGCAGGTCGTCGACGCCCGCACGCTGCGCGTCGCGCCGGAGCCGGGGTTCGGGGCGGCCGGCGAGCTCGTCCACCTGGCACGCGACGCGGACGGCGGGGTGGTCTCCCTCCGGCTCGCCGGGGTGACCCACCGCCCGGTGGCCGAGTTCCTCCGCCGGCGCGAGGCCCTGGGCGGCTGACCCCCGTCCCCGCCGGCGCCCCGGCGGCTCCCTAGCGTGAGACCCATGGACGACGACGCACGACCCGTCCCGCGCCGGGTGCTGATCACCGGCGGCGCCTCCGGCCTCGGGGCCGCGCTGGCCGCCCGTTTCGCCGCCCGCGGGGACCGCGTGCTGGTGACCGACCTGGCGCCGACGGCGGACGTGCCCGCCGGTGCGGTCTACCAGCGGCTCGACATCACCGCGGAGGAGGACTGGGCCGCCGCCCTCGACCGCGTGCGCGCCGATCTCGGCGGGCTGGACGTCCTGGTCAACAACGCCGGCATCGCCGCCGGCGGGCGGATCGACCGGCTGGGCGCCGACCACTGGCGCCGGGTGATCGACGTCAACGTCCTGGGCGCGGTGACCGGCTGCCGGACGTTCGTGCCGCTGTTCAAGGAGCAGGGCTCCGGCCGGCTGGTGAACGTCGCCTCGGCCGCGGGGCTGGTGCACCCGCCGGCGATGACCTCCTACGACGCCGGCAAGGCCGCCGTGGTCGCCCTGTCGGAGAGCCTGCGGTGGGAACTGGCCCCGTGGGGCATCGGCGTCTCGGTCGTCTGCCCCTCGTTCTTCCGCACCAACCTCGCGGCCTCGCTCGGCGGGGACGACCCGATGATGGACACCGTCGCCACCCGGCTCATCGACGGCTCCACGCTCGGCGCCGACCAGATCGCCGAGCGGGTGGTGCACGCGGTCGACGCCGGCACGTTCCTGGTCCTGCCCGACCGCAACGCCCGGATCGCCTACTGGACCAAGCGGCTGGCCCGGCCCCTGTACGACCGGCAGATGCTCCGCATGGGCGCGCGCATCCACGCCGCCGAGCAGGACGGGGCGACGCCGTGAGCCGCGGCGTCGTCCTGATCACCGGCGCCAGCGCCGGGCTGGGCGAGGAGATGGCCCGGCAGTTCGCCGACCTGGGCTACGACCTCGCGCTCTGCGCCCGCCGCACCGATCGGCTGGACACCCTGGCCGCCGGGATCACCGCCCGCACCGGCCGGCGGGTGGAGACCGCGGCCCTCGACGTCACCGACGCCGACGCCGTCCCCGCGGTGTTCGCCCGGTTCGCGGAGGCGTTCGGCACCATCGACCGGGTTGTCGTCAACGCGGGCATCGGCAAGGGGGCCGCGCTGGGCACCGGGCGGGCGGATGCGAACCGCGAGACGGCGATGACCAACTTCGTCGGCGCGCTGGCGCAGACCGAGGCGGCGCTGGAGATCTTCCGGCGCCAGCAGCGCGGGCACCTCGTGCTGATCTCCTCCATGTCGGCGCTGCGCGGCATGCGGAGGGCCATGACCACCTACGCCGCCAGCAAGGCCGGCGTCGCCGCGCTGGCCGAGGGGCTGCGGTCCGAGCGCATCCCCGGCGTGGACGTCTCGGTGATCTACCCCGGCTACATCCGCTCGGAGATGAACGCCCACGTCCAGCAGAAGGTGCGGTTCATGGTGGACACCCCGACCGGCGTCCGCAGCATGGTCGAGGCCATCGAGAAGCGGCGGCCGAAGGCCTACGTCCCGGCCTGGCCGTGGGTGCCGATCGGGTTCCTCATGAAGGTGCTGCCGCTGTCGGTCGTCCGGAAGCTGACGTGACCGCCCCGGACACCGGTGGCGCGCGCGACGTGCGGGCGGAGGACGCCTTCGACGTCGAGGCGATGGCGGCCTGGCTGGCGGCGCACGCGCAGATGGCGGGCGTGGATCTCGCCGCCGTCCCGGAGGTGCGGCAGTTCTCCGGTGGTGTCTCCAACCTGACCTACCTGCTGCGCTACCCCGACGGCGACCTGATCCTGCGGCGGCCACCGAAGGGCACCCACGCCGGGGGCGCGCACGACATGGCGCGCGAGCACCGCATCCAGACCCAGCTGGGCGGCGTCCTCCCCTACGTCCCCCGCACCGTCGCGCTGTGCGAGGACGCCGGCGTCATCGGCACGCCGTTCTACGTCATGCAGCGGCTGGCCGGCCCCATCCCGCGCAAGGAGCTGCCGCCCGGCGTGCAGCTGGACCGCGACCAGGTGGCCGCCCTGTGCCGCAACGTGCTGGACCTGCTCGCCGGCCTGCACGCGGTCGACGTCGCGGGCACCGGCCTGGCCGACCTCGGCAAGGGGCCCGGCTACGTGCGCCGCCAGGTCGAGGGCTGGTCGGAGCGCTACCGCCGCGCGCGCACCTGGAACGTCGGCACCTTCGGGTCGGTGATGGCCTGGCTGGCCGAGAACCAGCCGGCCGACCGGCCGCACACCCTCGTGCACAACGACTTCCGCTTCGACAACGTCGTCCTCGACCCGGCCGACCCCACCCGGCCGGTCGGGCTGCTCGACTGGGAGCTGGCCACCGTCGGCGACCCGCTCATGGACCTCGCCGGCGCGCTGGGCTACTGGGTGCAGGCCGACGACGGCCGGCTTCTGCAGGCCTTCCGCCGCCAGCCGACGCACCTGCCCGGGATGCTCACCCGCGAGGAGGTGGTCGCCCACTACTGCGCGCGCACCGGCACCTCGGTGACCTACCGCGAGTGGGCCTGGTACGAGGTCTTCGGCCTGTTCCGGGTCGCCGTCATCGCCCAGCAGGTCTACGCCCGCTACCTGGCGAAGCAGACGACGAACCCGCAGTTCCGGCTCTTCGGCATCGCCGTCGTGATCCTCGAACTGCGCTGCCGCCGCATCATCGCCCGCACGCGCCGGATGAGCCCGGAGCGCGCGGCCGCACCCGTGGGGAGCCCCGCATGACCCGCCGTCTCATCCGCCCCCGCCGCTGGGCTCCGCCCCCCGCGCCCCGCAGCGGGCCGACCGGAGCCTTCACCGTCGCCCGGCGACTGCCCACCGGCGGCTCCGGTCCGGAGGACGTCGTCTTCGACTCCTCGGGCCGGGTGCTCACCGGGCTCGCCGACGGGTCGGTCGTGCGGATCGATCCGGCGACCGGCGACCGGGAGGTCCTCGGCACCACCGGCGGGCGGCCGCTGGGCCTGGAACCGCTCCCCGACGGCGGCGTGCTCGTCTGCGATCACGACCGCGGCCTGCTCCGCATGGGCGCCGACGGTGCGGTCGAGGTGCTGGTCGACAGCGTCGACGGCGAGCCGGTGACCTTCGCCAGCAACGTGGCCCGGGCCGACGACGGCACGATCTGGTTCACCACGTCGTCGGGCCGCTGGACCCTCGACGAGCACCTCGGCGACATGTTCGAGCACTCCTGCACCGGCCGGCTGGTGCGCCGTGACCCCGACGGCACGGTCACCACCGTGCTGCGCGACCTGAAGTTCGCCAACGGCCTGGTGCTCGCGCCCGACGGCGGGTCCCTGCTGTTCGCCGAGACCAGCGGCTACCGCATCTGCCGGCACTGGCTGACCGGCCCGCGGGCGGGGACGACCGAACCGCTGGTGGAGAACCTCGCCGGCTTCCCGGACAACCTGAGCCTGGGCAGCGACGGGCTGCTGTGGCTGGGCATCGCCGCGCCGCGCAACGCGCTGCTGGACCGGCTGCTGCCGCTGCCGGGCATCCTGCGGCTGCTGCTGTGGAACGTGCCGGAGCGGGTGCGGCCGAAGGCGACGCCCATCGCCTGGGTGATGGCGGTCGACCTGGACGGGACCGTCGTCCACGACCTGCGGACCTCCGACGGGAGCTACGGCTTCGTCACCGCGGCTGCCGAGCGGAACGGCACGCTGGTCGCCTCCGGGCTGCACGAGGACGACGTGGTCGTGCTGGTGGTACCCGCCTGACTCAACCCCGCCGGCGGGCGCGGACCGTCGCGACGGTGCCCCACACCGCTGACGCGGCAAGGACGGCCAGGACGATCAGCACCAGGTTGCGGCCGGTCGCGTGCGGCAGGAACGACGGGTTGCCGGAGCTCGCGCCGGGGCCGAGCAGGAAGGGCAGCGTCACCAGGGTGAGCACGCCGGCCACGGCGACGCCGACGACGGCGGCCGGGCGGGCCGGCCGCGGGAGCAGCTTCGTGGACAACCACCCGAGCCCGATCCAGAGCGGCGCGACGACCAGGTCGTGCAGCAGCGCGCTGCCCACGAACCAGGTCGCCCAGGCCGGCAGCGGCACCCGCTCGCCGGCGGTGACCAGCCCGGAGATGCCGTACCCGACCGCGAGCAGCCCGGGCACCAGGAACAGCCAGCGCCACCAGGGGCCGCGGGCCGACGTCGCCGGGCGGGCCGGGTCGGAGGCGTAGGGATCCCCCGGCACCAGTGCCGCGGCGCGGTCGTCGGAGGTGCGGCCGGACTCGTCGGTGAGGCTCATGCCGGCGTCACCCGGGTGACCCACTTGGTCTGCATCACTCCGGGGCGGTTGGGTGCGATCAGCCGGACCGGGTAGCCGTGGTCGGGCACCAGGGGTGCGCCGTTCAGCCCGGTGGCCAGCAGTGTCCGCGGGCTGCGGGCGTGCGGCGGCGCCACGACCGAGGTCCGGTAGAGCCCGCCCTGCTGCAGCGACTCGACGACGACCTCGGTGTCCCGGGCGAGCCCGGCCTCGGCGAGCAGGTCACCGAGCCGGACACCGGTCCACGTGGCGTTCGCGCTCCAGCCCTCGACGCAGGCGATCGGCAGCCGCTCGGTGCGCTGGGTGAACTGCGCCAGTTCGTCCAGGCCGAGCTCCAGCCGGTTCGGGCCCTCGATCACCAGCCGGTAGCCCGGGCCGACGTCGGTGACCCCGGCGGCCCGCGCGGTCTGCCGGACGGGCAAGGACTGGGGGCCCACGCCGGGCTGGCGGGGGGCGAGCAGCGAGACCTGCCCCAGCGGGGAGAAGGTCTGCCCGACCGTCGTCAGGGTGACCGCGCCGACCCCCAGGCCGGCGGCGAGCACGAAGGCCCGGCGCGGCACGCCGTTGCTCTCGGCGGCGTCGTCGACGGCCGCCCGCTCGGCGGTCTGCTCGGGCGTCAGCCCGGCGGCCGCGCCGGGCGTGCCGCGGCGGGCCAGCCCGCGGCGGATCTCCGGGGCCTTCGCGCCCACGTGCACGGCGACGGCGCCGATCGCGATCCAGCCGGTCCAGTAGTGCGCCGTCGGGAAGAAGAAGCCGAACGGGTACCACTGGGCGGTGTTGATCAGGCCGGTGACCAGCTGCATGGACGCGGCGCCCACCAGCACGAGGATCGACAGCCGGCTGACCAGCCGCGACGGCGAGCCGGCCGGCGGCCACTCGAACAGCTTCGGGTAGACCGCCCACAGCTTGACCAGCAGCAGCGGGATGGCCGCCAGGCCGACCGCCACGTGCAGCCCCTGGGTGACGCGGTAGAGCCAGACGGGCGACGCCGGCCAGTAGAACCAGCCGGGCGGGTTCTGGATCAGGTGGCTGATCAGCCCGGTGACGAAGCAGATCGTGAAGGCGAGGCCGAGCCACAGCCCCACGCGGGCCGACCGGCGCTCGGAGTGCAGCGGGCTGGGGAACGCCCCGGCGCGGAACGGGCCGCGGCGCAGCGACTCCGGCGGACCCGGCACCCGGGCACCGAGCAGGCGGTCCAGCGCGCTGCTCATGCCCGGCCCTCGATCGCGGCGGCCACGGTCGCGACGACGCGCGCGGTGCGGCTGTCCGGGGCGCAGTGCGCGGCCACGGCGAGGGCGTCGGGGAAGTGGTCGATGTCGGTCAGCTCGGGCAGCCCCAGCACGGCCAGCCCGGACGTCTCGAGGGCCTCCCGGGTGCGGACCGCGGTGTCGTCGCGCGACATCGGCACGTCCGCCAGCACCGCGGCGCCGTCGGCGGAGTGCACGCCGAGGGCCCACCAGCCGCCGTCCGGCGCGGTGCCCAGGACCGCCGTCCCCGGGCCACCGGCCTCGAGCCGCTCCGCACAGCGGACCAGCAGCTCCGCCGTCACCTGCGGGGTGTCCATCCCGATGAGCAGGGTGGGCGGCGCCGCGCCGGCCATGGCGTCGGCGAAGGCCGCGGCCAGCCGGGTGCCGAGGTCGCCCTCGACCTGGGGCACGACCGTGAACCCGTCGAGGTCCAGGGTGCCCGGTTCGCCGTCGAGCGCCACGACCCGGCCGGCGACGGGGGCGGCCCGCACGGCGTCGAGGGTGTCGGCCACCGCGGCAGCGGCGATGCCGGCGGCCTCGTCGGGGGTGCAGGGCGGGGTAAGCCGGGTCTTGCTCCGGCCGGGAACGGGCGCCTTGGTGATGACCAGGACCTGGGTCTGCAGCGGCCCGGTCACCGGGCCAGCACCCCGCGCATGTCGCGGATGGTGCGGACGGTCCCGAGGACGGTGCCGGTGACCTTCGACTTCGAGCCCTCGGTCCGCAGCGCGTAGTCCACGTCGACCTCCCGGACGCGCCAGCCGGCGTCGGCCGCAGCGGTCACCATCTCCAGCGGGTAGCCGAAACGCCGGTCGGTGAGCCCGAGGCCCAGGAGCTCCTCGCGCCGGGCTGCGCGCATCGGACCGAGGTCGTGCAGCCGCAGCCCGGTGCGCCGGCGCAGCATGCGGGCCAGCGCGATGTTGGCGATGCGGGCGTGCACGGGCCACGCACCGCGGACCGGGCGGCGACGGCCGAGCACGAGGTCGGCCGTCCCGGCCAGCACCGGATCCGCCACCCGCGGCAGCTGGGCGGGGTCCATCGAGCCGTCGGCGTCGCAAAAGCAGACGACGGCGGCCGTGGCCACCTCCAGGCCGGCGTGCGCGGCGGCACCGAACCCGCGCTGGGGCACCCCCACGACCGTGGCGCCGTGCTCGGCGGCGATCGTGGCCGACCCGTCGGTCGAGCCGTTGTCCGCGACGATCGCCCGGTAGCCGGCCGGGAGCCGGGACAGCACCCACGGCAGCGAGGCGGCCTCGTCCAGGCAGGGCAGGACGACGTCGACCGCCGGCAGTTCTGCGCCCATGACCAGCCTTCGTACTCGATGCCGATCCGGTTCGCCTTCCGGCAGCGTTCGCGTTCCCCACCTAGTCTGCGGCTGGTGACCTCCGCTCCTCCCCGCGCCGGTACCGCGCCGGCTCCCGTGCGAGGCCGCACCACGCGCGGGCTGGCCGTCGGGCTGGTGGCGGTGGGGGTGCTGGTGGTCTGGCTGACCGGCCGGCAGATCACCCGGGACGGGGGCGACCTGCACCTGCGGGACGGGTACGTCGTCGTCGGCCCCTTCGACGTCGTGCTCACGCCGCGGGTGCTGCTGCCCGTGCTCGTCGCCGCCGCGGTCGTGCTGTGGGGGCCGGCCCTGGCGCGCCGGCTGGGATGGCGGGCGCTGCTCGGGGCGAGCACCGCCGGCGCCGCCGCGTGGGCGGTCGCCCTCGCGGTCAGCAGCGGGTGGGGTGCGCTCGCCGCGCCCATGGCCACCGAGCACGAGTACGTCGCCGACGTCGGCCGGGTCGGTGACCTCGGCACCTTCCTGTCCACCTACGTCGACTCCGTGCCGGTGGGCTCGCCCGACCCCTGGGTGACCCACGTGTCCGGGCACCCGCCGGGTGCGCTGCTCGCGTTCGTGCTGCTGGACCGGATCGGGCTGGGTGGCCCGGGCTGGGCGGCGGCGCTGTGCATCCTCGGGGGCGCCCTGGCCGTGCCCGCCGTGCTGGTCGCCGTCCGCGTGGTGGCCGACGAGGCCGCCGCCCGCAGCGTGGCGCCGTTCGCCGTACTCCTGCCGGCCGCGGTGTGGATCGCCACCAGCGCCGACGCCCTGTTCGCCGGGGTGACCGCCTGGGGGGTGGCCCTGCTGGCCCTGGCCGCCGCGCGGGCGCCGTCCCGTACCGCGTACGGCCAGGCGCTGGCCGGGGGCCTGCTGCTGGGGCTGAGCCTCTACCTGTCGTTCGGGCTGACCGCCGCGGGCCTGCTGGCGCTGACCGCCGTGCTGGTGCAGCGGGCGCGGCTGGGCTGGGCCGGCGTGGTGCGGGTGCTCGCGGTCGCGGCGGTGGGGGTGCTGCTGGTCGCGGCACTGTTCACCGTCGGTGGCTACTGGTGGTTCGAGGGCATCGGGGCGGTGTCGCAGCGGGTGCGCGACGGTGCGGCCTACGACGACCGGGCCGAGCAGGCGACCTGGTTCCTGGCCGGCAACCTCGCCGCCGGCGCGGTCGCGGCGGGGCCCGCGGTCGTCGCCGGGCTCGCCGGGATGCGCCGCCCGCTCAGCTGGCTGCCGCTGGCGGCACTGGCCGGGATGCTGGTCAGCAACTTCTCGGGACTGGTCCTGGGCGAGGCCGAGCGGATCTGGCTGCCGTTCGTGGTGTGGCTGCTGCCGGCGACGGCGTCCCTGCCGGCCCGCTCGCACCGGTTCTGGCTGGGCCTGGCCGCCCTGCTCGCCGTCGCGGTGGAGGTGACGGTCCGGACGCCCTGGTGAGCCACGACGTGATCGGTCAGGGGGCGGGACGCAGCGGGTCGGTGGCGAAGGCGCGCATGCCGTCGGCGAAGGTCACCCGCGCGCTGAACCCGAGCTCCTGCGCGGCGCGGTCCGGACTGGCGACGACGTGCCGCACGTCGCCGATCCGGTACTCGCCGGTGATCTGCGGCTCCGGTCCACCGAAGGCCTCGGCCAGCGCGGCGGCCATGTCGCCCACGGTGTGCGGATGCCCCGAGGCGACGTTGTGGGCACGCAGCAGGCCCTCCGGTGGATCGGCGTCCAGCGCGCGGAGGTTGGCCTGCGCCACGTCCGAGACGTGCACGAAGTCCCGCTGCTGGCCGCCGTCCTCGAACACCCGCGGGGCGCGGCCGGCCTCCAGCGCGCTGCGGAAGATGGCCGCCACACCGGAGTACGGGGTGTCGCGCGGCATGTGGGGTCCGTAGACGTTGTGGTACCTCAGCGCGATCGCGCCGCCGCCGGTCGAGGAGGCCCAGGCGGCGGCGAGGTGCTCCTGGTTCAGCTTGGTGGCCGCGTAGGTGTTGCGCGGGTCCACCGGCGCGTCCTCCGGCACCGTCTGCCAGGCGAGCTGCCGGCCGCACGCGGGGCACGGGGGCTCGAACCGGCCGGCATCGAGGTCCTCCCGGCGGCGGGCCGCGGCGGGGACGACGCCGTCGACCGGGCACTCGTAGCGACCCTCGCCGTAGACGACCATCGAGCTGGCCAGCACCAGCCGTCCGACGTCGGCGCGGGCCATCGCGGCGAGCAGCACCGCGGTGCCGAGTGAGTTGATGCCGGCGTACTCGGCCATGTCCTGGACGTCGACGCCCAGGCCGACCATCGCCGCCTGGTGGCAGACGGCGTCCACCCCGGCCAGCGCCCGGTCAACGGTGGCGGCGTCCCGCACGTCGCCGTGGACGAACTCGACCCCGGCGGGCAGCCGCGGCGTGCTGCCGGCCGGGTGGACGGCGGGCAGCAGTGCGTCGAGCACCCGGATCTCGTGCCCGTCGGCGACGAACGCCTCGACCACGTGGGAGCCGATGAAGCCGGCGCCGCCGGTGACCAGGACCCGCACGGTCAGGAGGCCAGGCCCAGCAGGGGGGCCGGCCGGTCGGTGAGGGCCGCGAACGAGCGGCCGTCGCGCTCCCACGTGCCGTCGACCTCGAGGCCGGCGGCGGCCGCGGGCCCGGCGACGGCGTCCACGCCGACGTGCGCCCAGCGGAACCAGTCCCCCCGCTCCGCACCCCGTTCCAGCCGCACCCGGGCGGTCCGCACACCGGTGCCGGGCGGGTCCAGCTCGACGAGGATCCGGCCGGCCGGCGCGAGGAGCTCACGGCAGCGGGTCAGCAGGGCGACCGGGTCGCCGCCGATGCCGATGTTGCCGTCGGCGAGCAGGACGCTGTCCCAGCTGCCCTCGGCCGGCACCGGGTCGAAGATGGACCGGCGGATGGCGGGTGCCCCCAGCGCCCGGGTGAGGGTGATCGCGACCGGCGAGGTGTCGACGCCGACGGCCTCCCGCCCCTGGCCGGCGAGCTCGCCGACGAGGCGGCCGGGGCCGCAGCCGGCGTCGAGGACGGTGCCCCGTGCACGGGCGAGCAGGTCGCGGTCGGCGTCGTCGGCGCTGCCCACCCACTGGGCGAGCGCACCGGCGAGGGAGTGCCGCCGGCCGCCCTCGTAGCGGGCGAACCACCGCCACCGCTCCCCCGGTTCGTCGGCCGAGCGCAGCGCGGTGTCGTAGAGGTCGGTCGTGGGGAGCTCGACGATCGCGAGGCTCATCGACCGGCGCCCGGGGTCAGGGGGCGGACGTCGACGCGTCGGGAACGGCTCACGCGCTGTGTTCGTGCCCGCTGGGCCGATCGGTTCATCTGATCCCTCGCGGGCACACGGAGCTCCTGACGTCGACGGCTCGTCCGGCATGCCCGCCGGCGGACCTCGACAACCCCCGTGGGGAAAATTCGATCATGGGCAATCCGATCGCGTGGCTCGGGCCGAAGACCTCGTGACATCGACCGATCGACGCAAGGAGCTCCCCATGAACACCTCCTCCCGCCCGGCAAAGCTGCTGGTCGCCGGCGTCGCTCTCAGCGCCGTCCTCGGTCTCAGCGCCTGCGGCAGCGACGACGCCTCGGCCGACGCCACCTCGTCGAGCTCCAGCAGCAGCGCGCAGTTCGCCCGCCCCGAGCCCGTCGCCTCGCTCCCCGCCATCCCGGCCGGCGGCACCACCGCCGTCGCCCTGGACGCCGCCTTCGTCGAGGCGCTCGGCACCCTGGGCCTGACGCCGGGCACCGTGGGCGACGCGGAGCTGACCGCCGAGGGCTCGGCCGTCTTCCCGATCACCGGGGGCACCGTGACCGTCTTCGACAAGGAGACCGGCTACAAGCCCTACGTGCAGGGCACCCTGTTCCACCAGGGCAGCGGCCTGAGCCTGACCGCCGGTGAGACCACGGTGGAGCTGACCGACTTCACCATCGACCCGGGCACCCCGTCGCGCCTGTTCGGTGACGTGTCCGTGAACGGCGAGCTCGCCGTGCCCAGCGCGCCGCTGTTCGACCTGGACGGCAGCACGCTGAACCCGCCGACCATCGAGGGTGGCGAGGCCGTGCTGCAGGGCACCGAGGTGCTGCTCAGCGCCGAGGCCGCCGAGCTGCTGAACACGACGTTCGACACCGACGCCCTCGCCGGCGGCTTCCTGATCGGCACCGCGACCATCACCGTGCCGACCAGCTGATCGCCTGACACCAGCGGCCGCACCCGGCCGCGCGGAGACGCACAGGAGGGGTGGGGGCCACGGGGCTCCACCCCTCCTGTGCGTCACCCCTCTCGTGCGGCGTCGTCCGCTCAGGCCGTCGCGGTGCCGGCGCCCTCGACCGGCAGCCAGGTCCGTGCCGCGGAGACCAGGGCCGCGACGCCGCTGGTCAACGTCGGCTCGATCACCGGGGCGAACTGCGGTGAGTGGTTGGACGGCAGACGCCGGAGGACGCGGCCCAGCCCGCCACGGCTCTCGACACCGGCGAACAACGCCGGGTCCGCGCCGCCCAGCAGCCAGTACACCAGCGGCGCACCGGCGGCGGTGGCCAGCACCCCGACGTCCTCGCTGCCGGTGACCTGCCCCGGATCCATGGTGTGCCCGGGCCCCAGGTCGCGGTCGAAGCCGTCGAGGGTGCGCGCCCCCGCGTCGTGGTCGTTGACCAGCACCGGGAAGGACTCGGTGAGGATGATCTCCGGGTCCTGCGGGGCCCCGGAGGCGGCGGCCTCGGCCCGCACGATCCGCTCGACGGCGGCCACCAGCCGGGCGCGGACGTCCGCGCTGTAGGAGCGCATGCTCACCCGCAGCTCCGCACGGTCGGGGATGACGTTCCCCGCGTTGCCGGCGTGCAGGGCACCCACGGTGAGCACGGCGGACTCGCTGCCGGCGATCTCGCGGGCGACGACGGTCTGCAGCCGCATGACCGTGGCCGCGGCCATGACGATCGGGTCGACGGTGGTCTCGGGACGGGAGCCGTGGCCGCCGCGGCCGTGCAGCACGATCCGCAGCATGTCGGCGGCCGCGAACGCCGGCCCGCGCCGCAGACCCAGGGTGCCGGCGGGCAGCGGCCCGACGTGCTGGCCGAGCACGACGTCGGGACGGCCGAACCGCTCGAGCAGCCCGTCGTCGATCATCGCCTGGGCCCCGCCGCCGACCTCCTCGGCCGGCTGGAAGACCAGCTGCACCGTGCCGCTCCAGGTGTGCCGCTCGGCGGCCAGGGTCGCGGCCGCGCCGAGCAGGCAGGTGACGTGCACGTCGTGCCCGCAGGCGTGCATGACCGGGGTCTCCGAGCCGTCGGCCGCCGTCCCCCGCGCCCTGCTCGCGTAGCTCAGGCCGGTCTCCTCGAGCACCGGCAGACCGTCCATGTCGGCCCGGAGGAGGGCCGTGGGGCCGGGCCCGTTGCTCAGGACGCCGACGACGCCCGTGCCGCCGACCCCCGTGGTCACCTCGTAGCCCAGCGCCTCCAGCCGCTCCGCGACGATGCCGGCCGTGCGGTGCTCCGCGAAGGCCAGCTCCGGGTGTTCGTGCAGGTCGCGGTAGATGTCCGCCAGGTCGGCAAGGACGTCGGCAGGGCTCACGGCAGGGGTCTCCTCGGAGGGAAGGGCGGGCGGGGGATGGGTCAGCGGACGGGAGGCGACCGTATCCCCCCGCGTGGCATGCGTCACCGCTCCGCGGCAGCCCCTACCGGTGCGCCCGCGACCCGGCCGGACCCGGCTGCGGCGACGCTCGCCTCGGGACGGAGGTCCAGCCGGCGGAGCAGCTGGGCGTTGAGCGCCACCACGACGGTGGACACCGACATCAGCAGCGCTCCGACCTCCATGGGCAGGACGAACCCGACCGGGGCCAGCACGCCCGCCGCGAGCGGCACGGCGAGCAGGTTGTACCCGGCCGCCCACCACAGGTTCTGCGCCATCTTGCGGTAGCCGGCCCGGGACAGCTGGATGACCGACAGCACCGAGCGCGGGTCGTCCGAGGCCAGGATGACACCGGCCGAGGCGATGGCGACGTCGGTGCCCGCACCGATGGCGATGCCGACGTCGGCCTGGGCCAGGGCGGGCGCGTCGTTCACGCCGTCCCCGACCATCGCGACCGACCGCCCCTGGCGCTGCAGCTCGGCGACCTTCTCGCTCTTGTGCTCCGGCCGCACACCGGCGAAGACCTGGTCGATGCCGAGGTCCCCGGCCACGGCGCGGGCCACCGGCTCGGCGTCGCCGGTGATCATCACGACCTCGACGCCGAGCCGGTGCAGCGCGTCGACCGCCTCCCGCGACTCCTCGCGGACCTCGTCGGCCAGTGCCAGCGCACCCACGACCTCCCCGTCGACCAGGACGTGCAGGACGGTCGCCCCGCCGTCGGCCCACGGCTGCGCAGCGGACAGCGGCGCCAGGCCGTGCTCGGTGAGCAGGTGCGGGCCGCCGACGGAGACGGCGCGGCCGTCGACGGTGGCCGTCACCCCGACCGCGGCCGAGGCGCGGAAGTCCGTGGCCGGCCGGAGGGGCAGCTGCCGCTGCCGGGCGGCCGCGACCACGGCCCGCGCGAGCGGGTGCTCGCTGTCGGCCTCGGCGGCGGCGGCCAGGGCGAGGACGTCGTCGGCGGACCCGCGGGTGGCGGTGACGTGCTCGACGGCCGGGGCGCCCTTGGTGAGGGTGCCGGTCTTGTCGAACAGCACGGTGTCGATGGTCCGCATGCGCTCGAGCGCGGCGCGGTCCTTGACCAGGACCCCGCCCCGGGCGGCGCGCTCGGTGGAGAGCGAGACGACGAGCGGGATGGCGAGCCCGAGGGCGTGCGGGCAGGCGATGACCAGCACGGTGATCACGCGCACGAGCGCGTCGTCGGGCGCACCCACGACGGACCAGACGACCGCCGTGATCGCCGCGGCCACCACGGCGTACCAGAACAGCCACCCGGCCGCCCGGTCCGCGAGGAGCTGCGCGCGGGTCGAGGAGGACTGCGCGTCGGCGACGAGCCGCTGGATACCGGCCAGGGCGGTGTCGTCCCCGACCGCGGTGACCCGCACCCGGATGGCGGTGTCCGTGGCGACCGTCCCGGCCACCACGTCGTCGCCGGGCCCGCGCCGCACCGGGCGGGACTCACCGGTGATCATCGACTCGTCGACGTCCGCCGAGCCCTCGACGACCTGTCCGTCGGCGGGCACCCGGCCGCCCGGCCGGACGACGACCACGTCGCCGGTCAGCAGCTCGGAGGGTGCGACCGTCACGACGCCGTCCCCGACCACCTTCTCCGCCTCGTCGGGCAGCAGCGCGGCCAGCGAGTCCAGCGCCGACGACGTCTGCGCCAGCGAGCGCATCTCCAGCCAGTGGCCGAGCAGCATGATGACGACCAGCAGGGCGAGCTCCCACCAGAAGTCCAGGTCGTGGGCGAGCACCCCGAGGGTGGCGCCCCAGGACGCGACGAAGGCCACCGTGATGGCCATGCCGATGAGCAGCATCATCCCGGGCTGCCGGGCCCGGATCTCGCCCACGGCGCCGGTGAGGAACGGCCGGCCGCCCCAGCCGTAGATCACCGTGCCGAGCACGGGGGCGACCCACTCCCGGCCGGGCACGTCGGGCAGGTCGTACCCCACGATCGACGCGAACATCTCGCTGAGCAGGACGGTCGGCACCGCCAGCAGGAGCATGATCCAGAACAGCCGCCGGAACATGGCGACGTGGTCGCCGTGCCCGGCGTGGCCCCCGTGGCCGCTGGCGTGCGCGTCGTGGCCGCCGGCGTGCGCGTCGTGGCCGGACCGGTCCTCCGCCGCGGAGGACAGGGGGTCCTCGACCCGCGGCGGCGCACCGACAGCACCGGCGTCGGGCATGCCCTGCCCGTGGGTGACCCCGTGGTCGTGCTCCGGCGCGGGAGCGCCGCCGGGTCCCGACTGCTGCCGATCCGTGCTCGAGTGATTCGACATGGCTGGCGACCTCGCTCCTGGTGTCCTGGGACGACGAGCGGATCGACGTCGCGATGGTGTGCGCCGGTCCGCGGCCAGCATAGCGCGGTACCCCCTGGGGGTATTCCTTCCAGACAGGGAATCGCCCTTTCCTTTCGACCGTGTCGCCCGTCACCCGCGCTTCGCTACGGTCCGCACATGAGCGATCGACCCCCGATCCGCATCGGGAACTTCTCCGGCTACCTCGGCGACCGGTTCACCGCCATCGAGGAGGCGCTGGCCGGGGACCCGGTCGACGTGCTGATGGGCGACTACCTGGCCGAGGTGACGCTCGCCGGGATGGCGACCGCCCACCGGCAGAACCCCGAGCGGGGCGGGTACGCGCCCTCCTTCCTGCGCCAGCTGGCGCCGCACCTGCCGGTGCTCGCCGAGCGCGGGATCAAGGTGGTGACCAACGCCGGCGGCTTCGACCCGGCGGGGATGGCCGACGCGGTGCGGGAGCTCGTCACCGCGGCCGGCGTCCCGCTGCGGGTGGCGCACGTCGAGGGCGACAACCTGCTCGGCCGGCTCGACGAGTTCCACGCCGACGGGTTCGCCCTGGAGCACCTGGACACGTCCGCGCCGCTCAAGGACTGGGGCGTCGAGCCGATCGCGGCGAACGCCTACCTCGGCGGGTTCGGGATCGCGGAGGCGCTGCGGGCCGGTGCCGACATCGTGGTGACCGGCCGGGTCACCGACGCCTCGCTCACCGTGGGCCCGGCCGCCTGGTGGCACGGGTGGACGCCGGACGACTGGGACGCACTGGCCGGTGCGGTGACCGCGGGGCACGTCATCGAGTGCGGCGCGCACGCCACGGGTGGCAACTTCTCCGGTTTCCGCACCGTGCCGGGGATGGCCCGGCCCGGCTTCCCGATCGCGGAGATCGCCGCCGATGGCAGCTGCGTGATCACCAAGCACGCCCGCGACGGCGGGATGGTCACCGTGGACACCGTGACCGCGCAGCTGATGTACGAGATCCAGGGGCCGCGCTACCTCAACCCGGACGCCACGGTGCACCTGGAGACCGTCGAGCTCACCGAGGTCGGACCGGACCGGGTGGCCATCGGGCCGGTGGCCGGGTCTCCCCCGCCGGTCACCGCGAAGGTCGCCGTCTTCGCGCCGATCGGGTTCGAGATCTCCACGATGCTGTTCTGCACGTCACCGGACGTCGCGGGGAAGGTGGCGCTGCTGCGCGAACAGCTCGGACTGCTGCTGGACGGCGTCGTCGACGAGCTGGACGTGACCGCGCTGGGCACGGCGGCGCCCGACCCGGCCACGCAGTGGGAGGCGACGGTGCCGATCCGGGTGATCGCCACCGCGCGGGAGCGCGAGCAGCTGCGCGGGTTCCACGCGGCGGTGAGCAGCCTGTACCTGCAGGGCTTCCCGGGTTTCCACCACGACGGGCACGCGCAGGCGGCGCGGGAGCCGTGGCCGCGGATCGACTACTGGCCGGCGCTGCTGCCGGCCGAGGTGCTGGTGCACCGCGCGGTGCTGGACGACGGCACGGTGCTCGACGCGCCGACGCCGTCCCGGACCGCGACGGACGACGAGATCGCGCAGCCCCCGCACCCCGAGCCCTCCCCCGTCCCGCCGTCGCCCGGTGGCCCGCGGATGCTGCTCGGCGACCTGGCCCACGCGCGGGCCGGCGACAAGGGCGGCAACTGCAACGTCGGGCTGTGGGTGAGCGACCCGGAGCACGTCGAGTGGCTGCGGACGACGCTGTCCAGCGACGGACTGCGGGCCCTGCTGCCGGAGGCCGCCGAGCTGGGAGTGGTGCGGCACGAGTTCCCGCACCTGCGGGCGGTGCACTTCGTGCTGCAGGGCCTGCTCGGGACCGGCGGGTCGTCGAACCTGCGGGTGGACCAGATCGGCAAGTCGGTCGGTGAGTACCTGCGCTCGAAGAGCGTGCCGGCGCCGGGGTCGGCTGCGGGCTGACCTCGGAACTTTCGCGGCCCAGCCGGAACACCCCGCCCCCCGGGCGGATTGCTGTGGTGTGGAGCACACGGCCCGACCGTCCGGTCGCGCCGGCCTCTCGACGATGAGGAGCGCACACACATGTTGGCTGCCGTCTACCACCGCAACGGCCCCCCGGACGTCCTGCAGTACGAGGAGGTCCCGGACCCGGTCGTCGCGCCCGGCGGCGTGATCATCCGGGTGGAGGCCGTGTCGATCGAGGGCGGGGACACCCTCAACCGGCTCGCCGGCCCGCTGCTCTCGGAGCCGCACATCGTCGGGTACCAGGCCGCCGGGACGATCGTGGCGGTCGCCGACGACGTGACCGACCGGGCCGTGGGCGACCGGGTCGTCGCGACCAGCAGCCACGGTTCGCACGCGGAGCTCTTCGCCGTCTCCGCACGGACCACGTGGAAGATCCCCGAGGGCGCCGACGTCGCTGCGGTCGCCTGCGTGCCGGTCGCGTACGGAACCGCGCACGACTGCCTCTTCGAGTTCGGCCGGCTGCAGGAGGGGGAGACCGTCCTCATCCAGGCCGGCGCCGGTGGTGTGGGGGTGGCCGCGATCCAGCTGGCCAAGCGGGCCGGGGCGACCGTCATCGCGACCGCGTCGTCCCTCGCCCGGCTCGAGCCGCTCGCCGAGCTCGGCCTGGACCACGCCGTCGACTACTCGACGAGCGGCTGGGTCGAGGAGGTGCGGTCCCTCACGGACGGGGGACGCGGGGTGAATCTGGTCGTCGACTCGGTCGGCGGCGCGACCCTGCAGAAGTCCGTCGCCTGCCTGCGCCGCCGGGGCCGCGCCATCACCGTCGGGAACGCCGGGCGGGACGTGACGCCGTTCAACGCCGGCGTCCTGGGCATGCAGAACCAGTCGCTGACCGGCGTCTACCTGGGCGGCGAGATCACCACTCCGCGGGTGCAGCAGATGGTGCAGGGCCTCGTGGACGACGTCGCCGCGGGCCGGCTGACCGTCCTCGTCGACCGCACCTTCCCGCTGTCCGAGGCCGCCGCCGCGCACGAGTACATCGAGAGCCGGCGGGCGGTCGGGCGCGTCGTCCTCATCCCCGACGCCGCTCCGACGCACGGCGCGTGACGGCCCCCGGGACCTGAGCGCACCGGGTCCCCGCTCTCCCCGCGATCGACGTCCTGACCCGGGGAACGCGGGCGGTCCGGGTCGTCGCGCGGCCACCTCCGAACCGCGACGGGCACGTAGGAGGGGCGCGGAGACCGGGTCTCCGCGCCCCTCGCGCCCGTCGCCGGCAGCGCCCGCGCCCGCGCCCGCGCCCGGACGACCGTGACGGTGACCGGATGAGCGCCGAGGCGGGCGGCGTGGGCTGCGTCACTCGCCGCCGACCGGCCGCCGAGCCCGCCTAACCTGGGAAACGGTGAAGGGCCGCCGCGCCTGGCCGGCCTCTCCTCCCCGCCCCGGAGTTCGTGCATGCGCTCGTTCCACACCCGTCCCGCCGGCGACGGTCCGCGCCGCCGTGTGCTGCTCAGGACCACCGCGGCAGCCGCCGCGGTGACCTTCGCCGCGGGCTGTTCCTCCGCTGCGTCCGGCCCCGGCGCCTCCCCCGGGTCCGAGCCGACTGTTGCCCCGTCGTCGGAGACCGGTGCCCCGTCGTCGGAGACCGGCGCCCTGTCGTCGGAGACCGGTGCCCTGCCGTTCGCGCACGTGCACGGCGCGGCCATCGATCCCGGCGACGGCGCGCTGCTGGTGGCCACGCACGACGGACTCGTCGAGGTCGGCCAGGACGGTGTACTGGAGCCGACCGGACCGGTCGTCGACCTCATGGGGTTCACCGTCGTCGGTCCCGACCACTACCTGGCCTCGGGGCACCCGGGCCCGGGCGTCGACCTCCCGAAGCCGGTCGGTCTCATCGAGTCCACCGACGGTGGCCGCACCTGGGTGCCGAGGTCACGGCAGGGCGAGTCGGACTTCCACGCGCTGACCGCCCTCGACCCGGCCGGTGCGCTGGGCTGGGACGGCACCCTGCGGCGCAGCGCCGACGGTCGGACGTGGGAGCTGCTGGACATCCCGGCCGAACCGCACACGCTGGCCGCGGCGCCCGAGGGCGCGATCGTGCTGGCCACCACCGCCCAGGGGCTGCTCCGCTCCACCGATGCGGGCGAGACCTGGGCGCCGGTGCAGGGCGGGCCGCTGCTGCAGGTGGTCACGTGGACAGCTGACAGCAGCGTCGCGGCCGGTGTCGATCCCGGCGGAACGCTGTGGCTCAGCGCCGACGGCGGCGGTAGCTGGCAGCAGGGAGCGCAGCTGGGCGCGCCGCCGCAGGCCGTCGCCGCGGCCGTCGAGGACGGTCAGCTCCGAGTGGTGGTCGTGACCGACGAGGGACTGATGGAGTCCCGCGACGGCGGGCAGACCTTCACCGCCGTACCGGGCGTCTAGTCCCCTCCCGGGGCGCCGGCCGACCGCCAGGGTGCGGCCGGCGCCCGGCGGGCCGGGGTCAGCCCAGGGAGGCGATGAGCTCGCGGCAGGCGGTCTCGCAGCGGCGGCACGCCTCGGCGCACAGCCGGCAGTGCTCGTGCATCGAGGCATGTCCCCCGCACTCGTCGCCGCACGCCTTGCACGCCGCGGCGCAGGCCTCCAGCACCGCACGAGTCAGGTTGGCGTCATAGCCGGTGTGCCGGGAGAGCACTCGGCCGGTGGTGTCGCAGATGTCGGCGCAGTCGGTGTTGGTGCGGATGCACTTCGTCAGCTCGGCGACCATGTCCTCGGACAGGCAGGCGTCGGCGCACGCGGTGCACGCCTGGGCGCACTCGAAGCACGCCTCGATGCAAGCGACCAGCTTCTCGCGGTCCACCCCGCCGAGGTCCTTCGGATAGGTGTCGAGCATCTGGGCGGCGACAGTCATGAGACCTCCTCCGTCTGCCGGTGCCGGCGACCTGCTGCCGTCGGCGCGGGAACCGGCTCTGTGGCGTTCTCCCTACCCGCCCGCGGAGGAACCGCACGGCTGTCACGAGGTCGTCATGCGCTTCTGTCGACGGTCATCCAATGTCCGTCCAACGGCGACGGAATGTCTCGACCGCTTGCACAGCAACCGACAAGGCCCAGGGCAGTCGCGCCCTGACGGCCTAGTCGGCGACGACACCTGAGCCCCCAAGAGACACCGGGTGTCGGTCGGTCGCAGGAATCGACCCACGCGCCCCTCGATGTTTGTGCACGACTGCTGGCGCCGTCGTCGCGCGCAGGGGGACTACCCAGGCCTCATGCCACGTGCGGGTACGAACGCCGTCAGCGATGTGCTCCGCCAGGCGCGCTCGAGCGGGACGCCCGATCGTTGAACCGACGTAGCGGACACGGCCGGTCCGGTCGCACACGATGTAGACGGCGTTGCGCTCGGTCCCGGTGACGGCGTCCAGCGCTGGGGAACCGGCCGCGGGCGAAGGAGCGCCTCACCTGTGAGCGCCCCCGCGGCCCAATAGGCCGCACCACCATCACCCGTCTGGCTAGCGCGCTGTCCACCACGGTCGACGACCTGGCGACCGCAGTCGCCGGTCTGGACGCCCACCTGCACGTCGCGGGCATGTCCGTAGCCCGGCACCACGATGAAGTCTGGCTGGTGCCGTCGGTCGACGCCGCGAAGTCCGCTCCGGCCGACCGGCCGCTTACCGTCGCCGAGGCCCGGCTGCTGCGCCGCATCCACCGCGGCGAGGAGGTCCGCCGCAAGCTCACCAAGTCCGGCCGCGAGTTCATCCTCCCGGCGTTGCAGCGCCGTGGCCTCGTCGTCGACCACGGCGACGGCCCCGCCCCCGCGCCCCACGTCGCCGCATCCCTGGCACTCACCTGACCGCCCGCGGCACCGCCCCGTGCCGACGTCCTCGCCGCCTACCGCCAGGAGACACGATGTACCTGAACCCGAACGCCGCCCTGTTCGCCATCTCCCTCTGGCTGCTCGCCGTCCTCCTCGCCTGACCCTGGAGCCACCCGGCAATCGCCGTGGCCCTGCTCATCGGTCAGGCAGTCGGCTTCATCGGTCTGGCCATCTGGAGCGGAGCCAGCAGCCGCCCCGGTCTCCCGGCCCGTCGGCGCCGTCGAGCGCGTTAATCAGAGCAGCAACGGGCCTCATGCGGCGTGCGGCCGAAGCGCATTCAGAGCGACACCCAGCGCCCGGTGCATGAGCTCGGCGACGCGCGTGGCCCGGCGGGGCTGATAGCCACACTCCCTCAGCAGGTAGTCGCGAACGCTTGCCCGGTAGAACACTGCCCGCTCCTTGCCGGCAAGCACATCCCGCATGCTCGGGCCGCCCTGCTCGGTCAGCGCCTGCAGCATCGCCAGCTCGATGGTGTCGACGACCTCCAGCGGCGCGACGTCAACGCCGGTGAGCAGTCCCCGGTGCCGCACCCGCTGACGCAGCAGCTCGGTGGAGACCGGGTTGACCGGGAAGCCCTCGGCCACCACCAGCAGTGGGTGAAACCGCCGGCCTGGTATCGCGGGCGCACCGGTCAGCGCCGACTCCTCGGCCCGCAGTGCGGCGATGGTGGAGTCGAGCTGCTCGACCTTCCCGACGAGCTTGTCGAGATCGTCACTGAGCGCCTCCGGCGAGGCCGCCACCGACGCCCGCTTCAGCTTGCTAGTGGTGATCTCTGCGACGACCCAGGCATCGCCGTAGTCGACGGCGGCGTCGGCGAGCCGGCGGCCCTTCCGAGAGAAAGCGGCCTGCAGCGCCTTCTCGCCGAACACCCGGGAGCCGCTCAGGTCACCCGGCCCGCCCGCCACGTCCTCCAGTAGCTCAAGGGCGTACACCTCGGCCAGGTTCTGTACGCAGCCCCGGACCCGGTCGGCCCGCTTCTGTGCGGCCCGATCACCGCGGTCCAGCGGATCAGTGATGTCGTACACGGTCAGCCCGCCGAAGATCCGGCGGACGAGCAGGTTGCGGTCCACGACGAGCAGGGCCCCATCGTCGAAGCGGACGACCGGATAGCGCTCCAGCGCGCTGAAGGTCCACGCCACGCCGTCCTCCTCGGTCTCCTCGAGCAATGCACCGCGCAGGGTGACCGGGTCGGCGCTGAACACATCCAGCGCCCGGGAGACCCGCTCTCGGCTCCAACCGCGCACCGCGACGTACTCGGGCGGAACGTAGGGCTGGCCCAGCGCAGCGCGAGCCCACAAGGGCACCGCGACGACGAGCACGTCCCGCAGCGGCACGCCCGTGACGTCGGCGAAGGTCTGCTCCAGATCTAGCACGCGCCGCTCGCCCGCCCGCTCGGCGGGCAGCTCCAGCCACTGACGGACGAAGCGGGCCATCAGATGGTCCTCGTCCAGGGGCTTGTTCAGGTGCTGGTTGGCCAACAGCCGGCTGACCAGCGGGGTCACCTCGGTGTCGATGACATGGTCCTGGTGGTCCAGGCTGGCGTGCTCGTCGTCAACCACCCCGAGGGCGCCGAAGAGCGCGATCGCGGGCCGGGGTGCGGCGGTCCCGGGCAACGCGGCGTCCGGACTGTAGCGAGCGGCCAGCTTGACCAGGACGTACAGCGCCTGGGGCACGATCAGCCGCCGCAGCGGGTTGCGCAGCAGGTTCCGCACCCGGACCAGGGCCGGCCCGGCCAACCAGCGCTTGGCGAACGCCAGATCCAGCTGGTCGGAAGGCACACCGGGGTTGCGATGGTCCGCCAGCGTCGCCGCGACGAAGGCGAGTACGAACGGGAAGGGCATCCGCCCCAGCTCGTCGACGGTCACCGCCGGCGAGGGCGCCACGCCGAACACCTCGCCGCCGGTCAGGTAGACGCTGGCCAGGTCCAGCGGCATAGGCGCGGCCCCGGCCGGGATCAGTAGCCCGTTGGGTCGGGCGACGAACCGGGTCTGTAGTGCTATCACGGTAGTGCCGGCGAGCATTTCCCGGCCGTTCTCGACCGACACAAGACCAGTCTGTGCCTCGGCCGACTGCCGGCCGGCGAGAAGTGCCCGCAGCCGCCGCAGGTCGGTGTGCAGTTCGTCAGGGGTCCGGGGCTCCGCGTGCGCGGGCCGCCGTGCACCGGCAGCAGCATGCTGGGGCGGCGGCCCGGGGGCTCCCGGCATCAACACCGCGGCGGCACCGCGGCGGTCCGGAACGGTCATGGCATCTTCAGTCCCTCAGTTGGCCCGCATTGCCTTCGAACGCCGACCCCTTCAGCCCGGGTAAGCCGGCCGGCGCACTGAGCTCATCCGGGGCGTCGCGGCGGTATCGCCCCGCGCCCTGGACTTCCCGCGGCCGGCCGGACTCTGCCGCAGCGGCCCGGGCACCAACAGGCCGCCCGGGCCGCCACGTCGGTCAGACCTCGACGACGACGGCGCCGCGCCGGATCCACTCGCCGGCGCCCCGTCGGAGCGCGTCCGCCACCCGGCGGCCGAGATCGGACGTGTCGAACCGCCCACTGCACGGGCAATCCGTCTGACTCGCCCCGCCACCGCCACCGCCGGCACTGCCGCCGCCCGGCGTGCAGCGCAGAGGCCCGGGAACCTCGCGCTCCACGCGGACGCAGATCGCCGGGTAGTCCTTGCGGTGCCGGCTACAGCGGATGATCGTCAGAACCCAGTTGTGCGGTCCCACGGCGAACTACTTCCGCCGCTTGGGAGCCTGCGAGAGCGCAGACGCCGCGGCGGCTTTCTCGGCCTTCGTGCTCCTCCGGTTGGCGAGCACCTTGCCGGCTGCAGAAGCCGCCTTGGTACCGGTCTGACGGGTGTTTCGTTTCACTGGACACTCTCCATTTCGGTGGTTGTGCACCACCACCCGGAGAGGCAGACTGCTGTGTCTACACACACTGCAGGCCCACCCCTCCGAGGGTGGTCTGTGATGACGCCCTCCGGCGGCAACCGGGGGGCGTCGTCGTTTTGTCGTCTCCGTTTGGAGACGCCGGTCGTGCGTGCCGGAAGCTGAGAGGCAACCGACACCAACTACGCCGAGTCGGCGTAGAGGTCTCGTGGCGAACGAGGCTCTGAAGCTCTGCTCCGCCTTAAAGAGCGTGCGGCCGCTTCGATGCGCTCACCTCGGTAGATCTCATTACGCCACCGGCCCGGCCCTCGTTGAGGAACCGGGCCGGTGGACGAGCCGTACTAGCCGGGGAGATGTCCCGCTGACCGAATTCGGGACATTGATGTCCGAACCATGGACATTGCTGACCGCGTCAGCAGGACATTTCCTGGCCGTTCACATCAGCTGCAGCCGCTGGTGGAGCCGCAGCCCTCGCAGACGTAGCAGCTACCGGCAGGACGCATCTTCGTGCCGCAGGTCATGCACAGCGGCGCGTCGGTGGCGGTACCGGTGACCAACTCGAGCAGCTCGGCCGAGGAGTGGGCCTCCTTGACCGACTTCGGGCCCTCGGGGGTGACCTTCTCCTCCACCTTGGCGGTCTCGATCGGCGCGGAGCCACGCAGCTGCTCCAGGTCGACCTCCTCCTCCTCGGTGACGGCCGGCGTGCTGGCCGAGGTGCCGTAGCCGGACACCTGTGCGGCCCGCTCCTCGGCGGTGAAGATGCCGAGCCCGGCCCGCTTCTCGACGGGCAGGTGGTCCAGCGCCAGGCGACGGAAGATGTAGTCCATCACCGACTGGGCGATCCGGATGTCCGGGTCGTCGGTCATGCCGGCCGGCTCGAAGCGCATGTTGGTGAACTTGGAGATGTAGGTCTCCAGCGGCACACCGTGCTGCAGCGCCAGCGAGATGCCGATCGAGAAGGCGTCCATGACTCCGGCCAGGGTCGAGCCCTGCTTGCCGAGCTTCAGGAAGACCTCGCCGAGGCTGCCGTCCTCGTACATGCCCGCGGTCATGTAGCCCTCGGCGCCGGCGACGCTGAACGAGGTGGTGACGCTCGTCCGCTTCTTGGGCAGCCGCTTGCGCACCGGGTGCGAGAGCGCGGTCGGGGCGGTTGCCTCGACCGTGACCTCGTCCTTGGTGCCGTCGTTCTTGCCCTTGCCGCCGGACAGCGGCTGGCCGACCTTGCAGTTGTCGCGGTAGATGGCCAGCGCCTTGAGGCCGACCTTCCAGCCCTCGAAGTAGATCTTCTCGACGTCCTCGATGGTCGCCGTCTCCGGCATGTTGACCGTCTTGCTGATCGCGCCGGAGATGAATGGCTGCACCGCGGCCATCATGCGGACGTGGCCCATCGGGGAGATGGCCCGCTCGCCCATCGCGCAGTCGAAGACCTCGTAGTGCTCGGGGCGCAGGGTCGGCGCGTCCACGACGTGGCCGTGCTCGGCGATGTACTCGACGATCGCCTCGATCTGCTCCTCCTGGTAGCCCAGGCTGCGCAGGGCGCGGGGCACCGTCTGGTTGACGATCTGCATCGAGCCGCCACCGACGAGCTTCTTGAACTTGACCAGCGAGAAGTCCGGCTCGATGCCGGTCGTGTCGCAGTCCATCATGAAGCCGATGGTGCCGGTCGGTGCGAGCACCGAGGCCTGCGCGTTGCGCCAGCCGTTCTCGCCGCCGATCTCGAGGCAGTCCTGCCACTCCTTGGTGGCCGTGCGGAGCACGTCGGCGTCGTCGGCACCGACCGGGCGGATGGCGTCGTTGGCCGCCGAGTGCTTGCGCATGACCCGGGCGTGGGCGTCGGCGTTGCGGGCGAAGCCCTCGTAGGCGCCGACGATGCCGGCCAACTCGGCCGAGCGGCGGTAGGCGGTGCCGGTCATCAGCGAGGTGATCGCTGCGGCCAGGCTCTGGCCACCCCGCGAGTCGTAGGCGTGACCGGTCGCCATGAGCAGCGCACCCAGGTTGGCGTAGCCGATGCCCAGCTGGCGGTAGGCGCGGGTGGTCTCACCGATCGGGTCGGTCGGGAAGTCCGCGAAGCAGATCGAGATGTCCATCGCGGTGATGACCAGCTCGACGGCCTTGACGAAGTTCTTCGAGTCGAAGGTGCCGTCGGCCTTGAGGAACTTCATGAGGTTCAGCGACGCCAGGTTGCACGAGCTGTTGTCCAGGCTCATGTACTCCGAGCACGGGTTGGACGCGTTGATGCGGCCGGTCTCGGGGTTGGTGTGCCAGTCGTTGATCGTGTCGTCGTACTGGATGCCCGGGTCGGCGCACTCCCAGGCGGCCTGGGTGACCTTGCGGAACAGCGTCCTGGCGTCGACGGTCTCGATCACCGAGCCGTCCATGCGGGCGCGGAGACCGAACTCGGCGCCCTCGTCCACGGCGCGCATGAACTCGTCGGAGACGCGCACGGAGTTGTTGGCGTTCTGGTACTGGACGCTGGTGATGTCCTTGCCGCCGAGGTCCATGTCGTAGCCGGCGTCCCGCAGCGCGCGGATCTTGTCCTCCTCGCGCGCCTTGGTCTCGATGAACTCCTCGATGTCGGGGTGGTCGATGTCGAGGACGACCATCTTGGCCGCGCGGCGGGTGGCGCCACCGGACTTGATGGTTCCGGCCGAGGCGTCGGCGCCGCGCATGAAGCTGACCGGGCCGGAGGCGGTGCCGCCGGAGGAGAGCAGCTCCTTCGAGGAGCGGATGCGGGAGAGGTTGAGGCCGGCACCGGAGCCGCCCTTGAAGATCAGGCCCTCCTCGCGGTACCAGTTCAGGATCGAGTCCATCTCGTCGTCGACGGCGAGGATGAAGCAGGCGCTGACCTGTTGCGGGGAGCTGGTGCCGACGTTGAACCACACGGGCGAGTTGAAGCTGAAGTACTGGTGCATGAGCATCCAGGTCAGCTCGTGCTCGAAGATCTCCGCGTCGCCCTCGGTGGCGAAGTAGCCGTGCTCGCGGCCGGCCGCACCGTAGGTGAGCACCACCCGGTCGATGAGCTGGCGCAGGCTGGTCTCGCGCTGCGGGGTGCCGACGGCGCCGCGGAAGTACTTGGTCGTGACGATGTTGGTGGCGTTGATGCTCCACTCGGCGGGGAACTCGACACCGCGCTGCTCGAAGTTGATCGAGCCGTCGCGCCAGTTGGTCATGACGACATCGCGGCGCTCCCACGTCACGTCGTCGTAGGGGTGCACACCGGCGGTGGTGAAGACGCGCTTGATCTTGAGGCCCTTGCGGCTGGGCGCCTTGGGGGTGCGGCGCGCACGGGTCCCGGCCAAGCGGTCGTCGGTCTCGGTCATGGTGTGGAGCTCTCCCTGGTCGTGTGGTGCTCGGTGTGGTGCTCGGTGCGCGCCGTGGAGCCGCGCGGTGACGGATCGGGGGGCTGGGGAAGAGCCGCGATCGAAGTGCTCGACGTGCTGTCTAGCGGTCGGTACTGACAGTTCTCAGGAGCCGGTGGACGGTCCGGCGGCGGGCTCGGCCGCGGTGGAGCGGGCCTTCAGCTCGGCGATCTCCTTCTCGAAGTCGGCCACCGAGGTGAAGGCGCGGTAGACGCTGGCGAAGCGCAGGTAGGCGACCTCGTCCAGTTCCCGGAGCGGGCGGAGGATGGCCAGGCCGACCTCGTGGGCCGGCACCTCCGCCGCGCCGCTGGCGCGGATGGTGTCCTCGACCTGCTGGGCCAGGAGCGCCAGCTGGTCCTCGTCGACCGGCCGGCCCTGACAGGCCCGGCGTACGCCGGCGACGACCTTGGACCGGTTGAACGGCTCGCTGACGCCGCTGCGCTTGACGACGGCGAGGACCGCCTCTTCGACGGTGGTGAACCGACGGCCGCACTGGGGGCACGAACGGCGACGACGGGTGGTGGCTCCCTCGTCGGCCTCCCGCGAGTCGATCACCCGGCTGTCGGGGTTGTGGCAGAACGGGCAACGCATCGCGGTCCACCTCCCTCAGCGGCTCCTCGCCCGGGTCGTCCTGTGGACCCTCCTGGGGACATCCGGTGGATGTCACGGGGAGAACCTGAGGACCAGCCTGTGGACAAGGCTTACAGCTCTGTAACTACTAGATCTAGTGGAACCCTAAGCCGAGCCCCACTAGATGTGCAAGACATCGCCCGCTCGGCGTGTTCCGCCCTGACCCTGCTGTCACCCGCAGGAACACGGCACTCCACCCGTCACACGACACGCCCGGAGACGCGCCGGTCGACGCGGCGGGGAACCGTCGCGAGGCCGGCCGAACCCGTCCGTCGCGGCGGCTGCGCAGCGCACGCGTCACCTCCCGGACGCACGAGCACGGCCGCTCGGACCAGCAGCCGGGACGACCACGACGACGTCGACGACGTCGACGACCTCGACGACCTCGACGACCTCGACGACGCCTGCGTACCGATGAGCGGGAACGGATGAACGGACACGGATCAGCGGGTGGAGCCGGCCGATCCGCGGACCGGTCGAGAACTCAGACGTCGGAGAGGGTGCTGCCCCGCTGCGGGTGGGGGGAGCCCGCGTTCGGGCCGAGGTCGCCGAGTCGCATCGGCCGCGTCAGCAGGTCCGGCTGGGCGTCGATCCGGCCCGTGCAGACCTCCGGGCGAGTGAAGGACTCCTCGGGGCGGGCCGTGCGCGCGGACGGGATCGCCCGTCCGGCGCCGGCGTGCGGACGGGACGCGCGCCGCGGCTCCGCCGCCGGTCGTGATCCGGTCGCCACGACCGCGGCCGGCCGCGCCGTGATCGCCCCGGCCCCGATCGCCCCAGCCTCGTCGGCGACCGCCGCGAACACCGAGGTGTCGGCGGCCCGGTGCCGGCCCTCGTCGCCGGGCGCCCGGTGGCGACCGGCCGGAACCGGCACCTCGGCAGCGACGACGACCTGGACATCCGCGTCCTCGGGTGCGCGACGGCGCCCACCCGTCCGTGAGCCAGGGGTGGCGGACGTCGAGCCAGCGGCGCGCGAGATCGCTGCGGGGGCCCGGACCTCGTCACGGATCATGGGCAGCGCGGTCGTGGTCGCCGCATCTCCGCCGGCCGCACGCCCCCGCAGTGCGGAGGCCGCCCGAGCCGGCGGGAGCTCCTGCCTCACGCGGGAGTCGATGCGGCTGGGCTCCGCGGCCGGTGCCGGCTGCCGCTCGGGCAGGCGCAGCGCAGCCAGGTCGATCCAGGCCGTCTCCTCGACGCCGCCCACGACCACCCGGACCCACATCTGGCACGTTCCCGAAGGGTCGTGCCGCCAGCCCAGCAGCTCACCGCGCCACCACGTGCCCGCCTGGTAGACCTCGACGGACTGGGGGGCGCTGGTGAACACGGCCGCGCGGCTCTCCATGGGACCTGACACCCGACGACCGTATGCGCTCGGGCCACCACCCTGCGTGAAGGCGCCGGGCCGATGGTTGACGAACTCCCCACCTCAGGTTGGAGAGGTGTTGCCCTGTCGTGCAGCGCGTTCGTACCGGCGGCGCCGGCGATCACGGGATGACGAGGACCTGGCCCGGCACCACGGTGGCATCGGGCAGGTCGTTGCGCGCCTGGATGTCGGCGATGACCGCCCGCACATCGGCCCCGTCGTCGACGACCGAGGCGGCGATGGACCACAGCGTGTCGCCCTGCTGCACGACGACGCTGCTCTCCCCAGCCAGGCGCAAGCCGCCGCCGTCCCCGGCGACGACCGAGCCGACCCAGGAGCCGAGCGCGATGCCGATCGCCAGCCCGAGCACCACGCCCAGCCGCCGAGCGCGGCGGGTGAGCCGGACCGCGGGGACCGCCCGCGATCCGGCGTCGGCGCCGTGGGGCGCCGGACGGCGCGGCGGTGCCGAGCCCGCCGGCACGGGCCGGCGCACCCGCTCGGCAGCCGGGTGTCGCCGGCGGTCGTCGACCCCGGCCGCCGAGCGCTCCGCTCCCGCGCCCCGGTACGCCGGCGGGGGCGGCAGGTCGGGCACCGCACGCAGGCGACTCCGTTGTGCGGACCCGCTCGCCAGCGACGGACGCCAGGGCGCCTGCACCGCCTCGTCGAACTCCACCACGGCCTGCGCCACGCTTCCCATGACCACTCCTCCCGACCTGCACGTTCGCCAATGCCTTCGAACGGCTGTTCGAATCGAACGTCTGTGCGATGTCTACCGGAGAGGTCCGACAGAAGCGACCCGACACGGCGCACTTCTTCGAACAGGTGTTTGAAAGCCGACCGGATCGGCGCTACGGTTCACGGAACGTGACCAGCACGGCTGCACCGGCAGCCCGCGAGGAGGAGACGTGGCGGAGACCAGCGGGACGTCGGGTGGCCGACGGACGCGCAGCACGGCGTCGGAACCGGACACGGAGGGCGGCACCGCGTCGGTGCGTTCCTTCCCCGATCGCAGCGCCGACGGCGACGGGCTGACCCAGCGCCAGCGCCGCGTGCTGGAGGTCATCCGGGACTCCATCGACCGGCGCGGCTACCCGCCCTCGGTGCGCGAGATCGGTGAGGCGGTCGGCCTCTCCTCCGCCTCGTCGGTGGCCCACCAGCTCTCGGTCCTGCAGAAGAAGGGCTGGCTGCGGCGGGACCCGAACCGCCCGCGCGCACTCGACGTGCGACTGCCGGGCGACGCGTCCAGTCCGACTGCGCCGCTGGCCGAGCCGGTGGCCGGTACCGACGAACCGCTGGCCGCCCCGACGTACGTGCCCCTGGTCGGCCGCATCGCCGCCGGCGGGCCCGTGCTCGCCGAGCAGGCGGTGGAGGACGTCTTCCCCCTGCCGCGCGAGCTGGTCGGCGAAGGCACCCTCTTCATGCTCAAGGTCGTCGGTGACTCGATGGTGGAGGCCGCCATCTGCGACGGCGACTGGGTGGTCGTCCGGCAGCAGCCCACGGCGGAGAACGGCGAGATCGTCGCCGCCATGATCGACGGCGAAGCGACGGTCAAGACCTACAAGCGGCGCGACGGGCACGTGTGGCTGCTGCCGCACAACCCGGCGTACGAGCCGATCCCCGGCGACGACGCCACGGTTCTGGGGCGCGTCGTCTCGGTGCTGCGGCGGGTCTGAGCCAGGGGCCAGCACAGTCCTCCCCCGGCCACGCCCGTCGTCCGCGCGGGCGGGGCCGGCCCGGGCTCGGTAAGGCCGGGCTCGGTAAGGCCGGGCTCGGTCGGTTCAGGCTCGATCGGTTCAGGCTCGATCGGTTCAGGCTCCGGGCCGACGGCGCAGCTTGGGTGCCAGCCACACCACGAGGGTGGCCACGGCGGCCGCGATCAGCGCAGAGGTCACCGGTGAGCTGCCCGAGCTGGTGAGCTCGCTCAGGCTGGGCAACGGGCCGTCGGAGGGCGCCGCGGCGGCCACCGGGGTGCCCGCAGGGATGGGCACCACGACCACGTCGCTGGGCACGCCCTCACTGGCGACGACGAGTTGCTGGTCGTCGCCGGTGAAGCTGATCGCCTCCCCCTGCGGCGACTCCGGCAGCGCCACCCGCACCGGCGTCCCGGCGAGCGCGCCGACGACGTCCGAGCCGGTGAGCGGCCACACGTAGGCGTCGGTGTAGGTGCGCAGCGCCAGAGCGTGGCCGTCACCCGCCACCGCTCCCCCGGTGACGAGCAGTTGCCCGGCGCGTCCGACGGGGCCGCCTGCGGTGCCGGTCAGCGTCATGTTCACCGTCGAGACGCGCTCCATGGGAACGGTCGTCTCGGCCGACAACGGGCCGGTCGGCCGGTACACGCCGCTGGATCCGAGCACCTCCTTGGTGACGAGGTACGGCGTGCCGTCGGGCGCGAGCAGCAGCGCCTCCGCGTCGTGCGCGCCGTCGGGATAGGTCAGCCGGTGCACAGCGGCGGATCCGTCGGGCCGCAGCGCGAGCAGGGCGACGGTCGAGCGCACGGAGTCGTTGTCCCCTACGTCGGCCAGCCAGATCGTGCCGTCGGAGGCCAGCGCGAGGTCCTCGGGGTCGTACGGGTCGATGGCGGCGGTCCGCGTCTCCAGCACCTGGCACGCGGAGTCGAGCACCGACACGCTCAGCGCGTCCCCGCCGTCGTTCATGACGAGCATGCGTCCACCGAGGTCGACCAGCCCGGAGATCTCGACCAGTGCGGGATCGGTGATCTGGCACCGGACGGTCGGCGCGGGAGCATCCGGCGCCTGGGCGGCGGCGACACCCGACCCCGCCACGGACAGCGGGCAGCCGAGGAGGGCCGCCATCCCGAGTCGTGCTGCGCGGGTGGCACGCCGTCCTCCGAAGCCGCTACGCGGTCTGCCGGCCTGGTCGGGCACGAACCCAGCGTGACAGAACGAACGCGTGCAGTGCATGAACCACGCCCAGCAGCAGGATGCCCACGGCCGCCCCCACGACCGCGTCGGTCACCCAGTGGAAGTCAAGCGAGACCATCGAGATGCCGGTGGCGACCGGGCCGACGACGCTGAGCCACCAGAAGGCACGCTGCACCCTGGCCGGCAGCTCGTACTCGACGGCCAGCCACCGGGCGACGCCCCACATGATGACGGCGTTGGCCACGTGGCCCGAGGGGAACGATGCACCGTCGGCGTGGAAGAAGAGCTCGTCGGGATGCCCGGGTGCGGTGCGCCCCGTGCCGAGCTTGACCGCGTAGACGCCGACGGTGAGCGTGCCCAGGGCGACCAGCACGCGCACCAGCGGAGCCACCGTGCGGTGCCGCCAAGCCAGGTACCCGACGAGGCCGGCCAGCACGATGAGGATCGTGCCGCGACCGCCGAGTTGGGTGATGGCCCAGACGACGGGATAGGCGGCCGACTCGCGCAGCCCCCAGCCGCGGACGACGTCCGAGACCCACAGGTCCAGCCGCTCCGTGACACCGCCTGCGAGCAGGTCGGCGGTGACCAGGCCGCCCACGAGCAGTGCCCCGACCATCAGCCACCACGGCGGGCGGCCGATCGTGGTCGCCCGGGTGCGCTCGGGCACGCCGGCGTCCCGCACCACGCCGCTGGTCACCCGCTCACCGTACCGGTCCGTGACCTGACCGTGATCCGAGCGCCGGGCACCGCCTGGCCGTTCAGCCGACCGGCGCCGTGAACTCCTCGAGCGCCGCGGCCAGCGCACCGTCGACCTTCGCGGTCAGGCGGGTCCCCTCGGCCTCGTGCGCCTCGGCGAGCACCTCGCCGTCCCGGTGCACCCGGGCCACGAGGTCGCCGCGGTCGTAGGGCACCAGGACGTCGACGTCAGTGTCCGGGTGCGGCAGCCGGGCCGCGATCAGCTCGCGCAGCTCGTCCATGCCGGCTCCGGTCCGGGCCGACACCCACACCGCCCCGGGCAGTGCCTGGCGGAGCGTGAGGATGGCCTCCTCGTCCATGGCGTCGACCTTGTTCACCACGATGACCTCGGGCACCGCGGAGGCGTCGATCTCCTGGAGGACGACGTGCACCGCGTTGATCTGGCCCAACGGGTCAGGGTCGGCGCCGTCGACCACGTGCAGCAGCAGGTCGGCCGCGGCCACCTCCTCCAGCGTCGACCGGAAGGCGTCGACCAGCTGGTGGGGCAGGTGCCGGACGAAGCCGACGGTGTCGGTGAGGGTGTACTCGCGACCGTCGGTCGCCTCGGCCCGGCGGACGGTCGGGTCCAGGGTGGCGAACAGAGCGTTCTCCACCAGGACGCCGGCACCGGTGAGCTGGTTGAGCAGGCTGGACTTGCCGGCGTTGGTGTACCCGGCGATCGCCACGCTGGGGGTCGCGTTGCGGTCCCGGCTGTTGCGCTGGGTGGCCCGGGCGGTGGCCATGCCGGCGATCTCGCGGCGCAGCTTGCTCACCCGTGCGCGGATCCGCCGCCGGTCGGTCTCGATCTTCGTCTCACCGGGGCCACGGGTACCGATACCGCCACCGCCGGCAACCCGGCCACCGGCCTGGCGGGACATCGACTCACCCCAGCCGCGCAGCCGCGGCAGCATGTACTGCATCTGCGCCAGCTCGACCTGGGCCTTGCCCTCCCGGCTGGTGGCGTGCTGGGCGAAGATGTCGAGGATCAGCGCCGTCCGGTCGACGACCTTGACCTTGAGCACCTTCTCCAGCTGGTTGAGCTGGCCCGGGGTGAGCTCTCCGTCGCAGATCACCGTGTCCGCGCCGGTCGCGGCGACGATGTCGCGGATCTCGCCGGCCTTGCCCGATCCCACGTAGGTGGCGGCGTCCGGCTTGTCACGGCGCTGGCTCACGGCCTCCAGGACCTCCGAGCCGGCGGTCTCCGCGAGGGCGGCGAGCTCGGCCAGGGAGCGGTCCGCGTCGACCTGCGTCCCCTCCGTCCAGACCCCCACGAGGACCACGCGCTCCAGCCGGAGCTGCCGGTACTCGACCTCGGTGACGTCGGCCAGCTCGGTGCCGAGCCCCGCGACGCGGCGCAGTGCCCCACGGGCCTCGAGTGCGTAGGACCCGGCGGTGTCGTCCTTCTCGTCGGGTCGCGCGGCGCGCACGGGGCGGGGCTCGTCGTCGAGCGGCATGCGCTCGGGGGCGGTCGTCATCGGGTCCAGCGTGGCACGGTCCGGCATGCGGGTCACCTCAGTTGTCATCACGGGGTGCAACGCAGAACCGGTCCGGGTGCATCCCGCGATCGCGGGTAGGGCCTCCCGGTCCGCATTCCGCACGACCATTCCGCACGACGAGGAGGAACCGATGACCGCGAGCGGATCGAGCAGCCTCGGGGCGAACGAGGAACTGGAGGACCCCGGCCGGGACCCGGTGGGCCTCGGCGGCCCGCCGCGCAACCCGATGGGCGGGGGCGCCGACCAGGACAGCGGACGGGGCGCACCGCCGCGCCCCGCCACCGACGAGGACGGGCCCATCGTCCCGGACGCGCCCGACGACGACCGCCGCTGAGGCGTCAGTCGCCGAGCCACTCCGGGCACAGCGATCCGGCCGACACCAGCACCGCGGGGCCGGTGAGCACCGTCGTCCGGGGGCCGACCTGCACCGACAGGCGGCCTCCGGGGACGTCCACGACGACGGTCCCCTCGGTGCGTCCCGCATCGGCGAGGGCCGCGTAGGCGGCCGCGCACGCCCCGGTGCCGCAGGAGCGGGTCTCCCCCACTCCGCGCTCGAACACCCGCAGCCGGATGTGCGCGCCCGGGTCGACCACGTTGATCAGCTCGACGTTGACGCCGTCGGGGAAGAGCGCGGCGTCGAACGACGGTTCCCGGCTCAGGTCCAGGGTGTCGACGTCGACGTCGGTGAGCGCCGCCAGGTGCGGGTTGCCCATCGACACGGCCGTTCCGGCGAAGGTCGCGCCGCCCACCTCGGCCGACCCGCGCCCGAACTCGCGCGCGGGGCCCATGTCCACCCAGTAGCCGCCGTCCGGAACGGCCCCGACCCGGCGCGGGCCACCGCGGGTGCCGACCAGGACGCCGTCGGTGCAGGCCTGCCGGTCCAGCAGCCCCTCCGCGACGAGCGCGTGGAGGAACAGCCGGATGCCGTTGCCGCACATCTCGGCGTAGGAGCCGTCGGCGTTGCGGTGGTCCATGAACCACTCGCAGGCGCCGAGATCGGATCCCAGGACGGCCGGGGCGTCGGGCACGTGCGCGGTGCGGACGAGGCGCAGGACGCCGTCGCCACCGAGGCCGGCGCGGCGGTCGCACAGCCGGCGGACCAGCGCGGCGTCCAGCCGTTCGTCCGGCCACACGGAGCCGTCGGGGTCGGGCAGCACGACGAAGTCGTTCTCGGTGCCGTGCCCGATCAGCACGCGCGGGGTGGCGGTCACCCGGCGATCGTACGGTCGGCGATCACCTCGGCCGCCGCGTCGAGCAGCTCGGGCCGGGCGGCGTCGAGCCAGGTGGTGGACCGATCGCGACGGAACCACGAGCGCTGCCGGCGCACGAACCGGCGGGTCGTGCCGACCGTGCGCTCGCGGGCCTCCTCGGGGGTCAGCGTGCCGTCGAGCTGCGCGAGCACCTGGGCGTAGCCGAGCGCGCGCGACGCCGTCGGCCCCTCGCGCAGGCCGTCGGCGGCGAGGCGCTCCACCTCCGCGACGAACCCTGCCGCCCACATCCGGTCCACCCGCAGGGCGATCCGCGCGTCGAGCTCGGCCGGCTCCCGGTCCAGGCCCAGCACGACCGCCGGGTAGTGCGGCACCGGCTCGGGCATCGTGGCGCGGAACGGACCACCGGTGATCTCGACGACCTCCAGCGCGCGGACGATGCGACGTCCGTTGCCGGGCAGGACGGCGGCCGCCGCCGCCGGGTCGACCGACGCCAGCCGGGCGTGCAGCGCCGCGGGGCCGACGGCGGCCAGCTCCTCCTCCAGGCGGGCACGCACGGCGGCGTCCGTCCCCGGGAAGTCGAGCTCGTCGAGGACCGCCCGGACGTAGAGGCCCGACCCGCCGACCAGCAAGGGGACGACGCCGACGGCCCGCAGCCGGTCGATCTCCGCCCGCGCACGCTGCCGGTACTCGGCCACCGACGCCGGTTCGCGCACGTGCCACAGGTCCAGCAGGTGGTGCGGCACGCCGTCGCGCTCGGCGGCGTCGGGCTTGGCGGTGCCGATGTCCATGCCCCGGTACAGCTGCATGGAGTCGGCGTTGACCACCTCGCCACCGAGCCGCTGGGCCAGCGCGACGGCCAGGGCGGTCTTCCCGGTGGCGGTCGGGCCGACGACGGCCACCACCGCGGGCAGGTCGCTCATCGCACCGACCAGTCGGCCACCAGGTAGCCGACGCCGAACGGTGCGACGTCGGCGTGCAGCCGCCCGGCGATCGACCGGCCTCCCAGGGCGCTGCCGACCGCCCGCCACACGGGCACGCCGGCGGCCAGCAGTCGGCGCCCCTCCAAGGGGTCGAGTGCAGCGAGCGCTGCGGCATCCCCGTCGGCGAGCGCCCCGGCGACGGCGCCGTCGAAGGGCGCGGCCGCCTCGTCGAGGTAGCCGGGCGCCTTCACCCCGCGCCGCGCCGAGCCGTCGCCCAGCGCCAGCACGCCGACAGCGCCGGTGCACCCGGCCAGCACGCCGGCCAGGTCCTCCGGGCCGATCCCGACGCGTCGCCCCTCGAAGGACGCCTCGTCCAGCAGCCAGGCAGCCACCCCGAACCCGAAGCCCGCGATCCCCGGCTCCGCGGCCGGCGGACCCGCGAAGGGCACGTCCAGGTCGAGTCCCAGCCCGTGGAGACGTGCGACGTCACCGGCGCCGTACCGCGTCCCCGCCGGCGCCTCACCCACGACCACCACGGTGTCCGTCCCCCCTGCCAGCATCGCCGCGACGGCGGCCAGACAGCTCCGGCGCAACTCCGTCGTGGCGGGATCCGGCCGGCCCTCGACCGCGGGGAGCAGCAGCGGTGCGGTGGGACAGAAGGCGACGGCGACGCCGTCGCCGGCGGAGGGAACGGGCGGTCCCCCGGATTCGGCGCTCACGGCCTCAGTCTCGCGGATGGGACGTGGGACACTGCCGGAGTGTCGAGCACGGACAACCCCGGCAGCGGGGCGCAGCAGGCCACTCCACCGATTGTGGAGACTTCCGACGGAGCGAACCCGGAGGTGGAGCAGGGAACCGCGGCGGTGACGCCGGACGCCGGGACACCCGACGCGCCGACGCCCGCCGAGGCCGCCCTCCCCGATCCCACCGCCGAGGTGGCGGCCCCCGAAGTGGCGGCCCCCGAGGTGGCGGCCCCCGAGGTGGCAGCCCCCGAGGCGTCGGCCCCCGAGGTGGCGGTGCCCGCCGCCGAGACCCTCGAGGCGGTGGCGCCCGAGGTCGCGGCGCCCCCGGCAGCCCCGGAGGCGGCGGTCGCACCGGAGGCGGTCGCTCCCGAGGCAGCGCCCGCGGCGGCGGCCCCCGCAGCGGACACCCCCGCAGCAGAGGCCCCCGCAGCCGAGACCCCCGCAGCAGAGACCGCCGCCGCACCCGACGCGGAGGCGCCCGCCGGCCCCGGGGTGGCCGCACCCGCGGCCCCGGTGCCGGCGCCCGCGGTGCCCTCCCCCGCGTCGATCGCCGCGGCAGCCGGAGCCGCCAGCGATCCGTCCCGGTGGGGCCGGGTCGACGCCGACGGCACCGTCTACGTCCGCACCGCCGAGGGCGAGCGCGCCGTCGGCTCCTGGCAGGCGGGTGAGCCCGTGGCCGGTCTCGCCCACTACGCGCGCCGGTTCGACGACCTCGCCACCGAGGTGTCGCTGCTCGAGGCACGGCTGAAGGCGCACACCGGCAACCCCGCCGAGATCAAGACCAAGGCCCAGACGCTCGCGGAGTCGATCCCGGGCGCGGCCGCCGTCGGCGACCTGGACGGGCTCGCCGCCCGGGCCCGCGCGATGGTCGGCACCGCCGACTCCGCCGCCGCCGAGTTCCGCGCCGAGAAGGCCGCCGCGCGCGCCGCCCAGGTGGCCCGCAAGGAGGCGCTGGCCGCCGAGGCCGAGCAGATCGCCGCGGAATCCACCTCGTGGAAGGCCGCGGGCGACCGGCTCAAGGCCATCGTCGAGGAGTGGAAGACGATCCGCGGCATCGACCGCAAGACCGACGAGGCGCTGTGGACCCGCTTCGCCGCCGCGCGGGACGCCTTCGGTCGCCGTCGGGGCGCGCACTTCGCCTCGCTCGACGCCCAGCGGGGCGAGGCGCGGGCCGCCAAGCAGGAGCTCATCAAGGAGGCGCAGCGGCTCTCGACCTCCACCGAGTGGGGGCCGACGAGCGCGGCGATGCGCTCGCTCATGGACCGCTGGAAGGAGGTCCCGCGCACCGGACGGGACGGCGACGACGACCTGTGGAAGCAGTTCCGCGCCGCGCAGGACGTCTTCTTCGCCGCCCGCACCGAGTCGGACAAGGCGCGCACCAGCGAGGAGACGGCGAACCAGCAGCTCAAGGAGGAGCTACTGGCCGAGGCCGAGCGGCTCGACCCGTCGAAGGACCTGCGCGGGGCGCAGAACGCGCTGCGCAAGATCCAGGAGCGGTACGACGCGGTCGGGCACGTGCCGCGCGGGGTCATGCGGCAGCTCGAGGACCGCATGCAGGCGGTGGAGCAGAAGGTCCGCGGCGCGGCCGACGCCGGACGCCCCCGGTCAGCGCCGGAGAACCCGATGGTCACCTCCATGCGCGCCGCGGTGACGAAGGCCGAGGAGCAGCTGGCCAAGGCCGAGGCGGCCGGGGACCAGCGCCGGATCGGCGAGGCCCAGGCGAACCTCACCACCCGGCGCGAGTGGCTCGCCGAGGCGGAGAAGTCCGCCCGCCGTTGAAGGACCACGCTGCCCCCCGCCCCTCGCACGCTCGGGGCGGGGCCCTGCAGCGCGGCCGCTAGCAGCCGGTGGTCTGCACCGGCAATGGGTCCGGGACGCCGATCCGCGGCATGCCCAGCGCGACGCCGGGGGTGGTCGGGCGGGTGCCGGCCTCGCTCGCGTCCCCGGCGAGGGTGCGGCGGTGGGACAGCAGAGCGCCGTCGGCGACGAGGAAGTGCGGCTTGGCATCGGTCACGACGGTCTCGACGACGTCCCCGGGCCGGACGCCGTCGGCAGCCGTGAAGTGCACCAGCCGGCCGTCGCGGGCCCGTCCGGAGAGCCGCCCGGTGGCGGCGTCCTTGCTGCCCTCCCCCGCGGCCACGAGCAGTTCGACCCGCCGGCCGACCTGCGCGCGGTTCTCCGACCAGCTGATCTCGTCCTGCAGCGCGGTCAGCCGCAGGTACCGCTCCTGGACGACCTCCTTGGGCAGCTGGCCGTCCATCTCCGCGGCCGGCGTCCCCGGGCGCTTGGAGTACTGGAAGGTGAAGGCGCTGGCGAAGCGCGCCTGCCGCACCACCTCGAGGGTCTGCGCGAAGTCGGCCTCGGTCTCGCCGGGGAAGCCCACGATGATGTCGGTGGTGATCGCCGCGTCGGGCATGGCCGCGCGCACGCGCTCGATGATGCCGAGGTAGCGGTCCTGCCGGTAGCCGCGTCGCATCCGCCGCAGCACGTCGTCGGACCCGCTCTGCAGCGGCATGTGCAGCTGGTGGCAGACCGCGGGCGTCTCGGCCATCGCGTCGATGACGTCGTCGGTGAACTCGCGCGGGTGCGGGCTGGTGAAGCGGATCCGCTCCAGCCCCTCGATCCGGCCGGCGGCGCGCAGAAGGTCGGCGAAGGCGCCGCGGTCGCGGAACGCCACGCCGTAGGCGTTCACGTTCTGCCCGAGCAGCGTCACCTCGAGCACGCCCTGGTCGACCAGCGCCTGCACCTCGGCCAGGATCTCGCCGGGACGGCGGTCCTTCTCCTTGCCGCGCAGCGCCGGGACGATGCAGAACGTGCAGGTGTTGTTGCACCCCACGCTGATCGACACCCAGCCCGAGTAGGCGGAGTCCCGCTTCGCCGGCAGGGTCGAGGGGAAGACCTCGAGGGACTCGACGATCTCCACCTGGGCCGCGGCGTTGTGCCGGGCGCGGTCGAGCAGCGCCGGCAGCGAGCCCACGTTGTGCGTGCCGAAGACGACGTCGACCCACGGAGCGCGACGCACGATCTCGCCCCGGTCCTTCTGCGCCAGGCACCCGCCGACGGCGATCTGCATGCCGGGGTGGGCGTCCTTCACGGGACGCAGGTGGCCGAGGTTGCCGTACAGCCGATTGTCGGCGTTCTCCCGGACCGCGCAGGTGTTGAGGACGACGACGTCGGCGTCGGCGTCCTCCGGGGCGGGGCGGTACCCGGCCTGCTCGAGCAGCCCGGACAACCGCTCGGAGTCGTGCACGTTCATCTGGCACCCGTAGGTGCGCACCCGGTAGGTGCGCTCGGGGCTCTCTCCTGCGCTCTCCATGACAGCAGCGAGGGTACGGCGCCCCGGCCGCCGCCTGGTCGGCCGCCGAAAGTGCCCCGACCGGGCGAACGATCGACGTTCGTTACGCCATCGTGATCCCACGGTTCGGGATCGGGCACCTTCCGCCCTTAGTGTCCCGGAGGTGAACAGCCGCCCGAACGCGGAACCTCTCGTCCGCCTGTCCGGCGTCGACAAGTGGTTCGGCGAACTGCACGTCCTGCAGGACATCGACCTGTCGATCGACCGCGGTGAGGTCGTCGTGGTGATCGGCCCCTCCGGGTCGGGCAAGTCCACGCTGTGCCGGGCGATCAACCGGCTCGAGCCCATCGACAAGGGCGAGATCGCCATCGACGGCGCACTGCTGCCCGCGGAGGGCAAAGCGCTCGCCCGGCTGCGGGCCGACGTCGGCATGGTGTTCCAGAGCTTCAACCTCTTCGCGCACAAGACGGTGCTGGAGAACGTGTCGCTCGGCCCGGTCAAGGTCCGCAGGAAGCCGAAGGCCGAGGCCGACGCGCGGGCCCGGGAGCTGCTCGAGCGGGTGGGCGTGGCCAACCAGGCCGACAAGTACCCCGCACAGCTCTCCGGCGGCCAGCAGCAGCGGGTGGCCATCGCCCGCGCCCTGGCCATGGAGCCCAAGGTGATGCTCTTCGACGAGCCCACCTCGGCGCTGGACCCGGAGATGATCAACGAGGTCCTCGACGTCATGGTCGGGCTGGCCAAGGACGGCATGACGATGGTCGTCGTCACCCACGAGATGGGCTTCGCCCGCCGGGCGGCCAACCGCGTCGTCTTCATGGACGGCGGCCGGATCGTCGAGACCGCCGAGCCGGAGACGTTCTTCACCAACCCGCAGTCCGACCGGGCCAAGGACTTCCTGTCCAAGATCCTCACCCACTGAGCACGCCCGCTCCACCGAACGAGAGGACCGAACGATGCAGCTCCGCCGCACCGCCCTGGTAGCCACCCTGTCCGTCGTGGCCCTGACCGCCGCCGCCTGCGGTGGCGACGACGACACCGCCACCGACGTCCCGGTCGCCGAGTCCCCCGAGTTCGAGGAGGGCACGACCATGGCCGAGCTCGCCGAGGCGGGCTCGATCACCATCGGCACGAAGTACGACCAGCCCGGCTTCGGCCTGGAGAACCTCGAGGGCGAGCTCGAGGGCTTCGACGTCGAGGTCGCGAAGATCATCGCGGCCGAGCTCGGCATCGCCGCCGACGACATCCAGTGGGAGCAGACCCCCTCCGCGGTGCGCGAGGAGGTCATCGAGGGCGGCGAGGTCGACATGGTCGTCGCCACCTACACGATCAACGACGAGCGTGCCGAGCGGATCACCTTCGCCGGCCCGTACTACGAGGCCGGACAGCAGATCATGGTGCTGGACGAGAACGACACCATCACCGGACCCGAGTCGTTCGAGGAGAACCCCGACCTCAAGGTCTGCTCGGTCACCGGTTCCACCCCGGCGGAGCAGATCCGGCCCTACCTGGCCGACCCCGACAGCCAGCTGACGCTCTTCGACGAGTACTCGCAGTGCGCCGACTCGCTGAGCAACGGCCAGGTCGACGCCGTCACCACCGACAACGTGATCCTGCTCGGCTTCGTCTCCGAGAGCGACGGCGAGTTCAAGCTCGTCGGCGAGCAGTTCACCGAGGAGCCGTACGGCATCGGCATCGAGAAGGGTGACGTCGCGTTCTGCGAGTTCATCAACGAGACGCTGCAGGCGAACGAGGACGCCTACATCGAGGCGTGGGAGCAGACCGCCGGACAGATCGAGGGCACCCAGACCCCCGAGCTGCCCGAGCCCGCCGACTGCGTCTGACCGTCTGATCGCTCCGCGGCCGGCCGGCCTGGTGCCGGCCCGGCCGCGGAGCCCCGTCCTGTACCGCTAACGCCGGCGCCGAGGGAGAGCCAGTGAGTCCTGTCTTCGACAACATCGACCTCTTCGTCGACGGTTTCCTGACCTCCCTGGAGATCATCCTCTGGGCGCTTGTGGGCACCCTTCCCCTGGGCGTGCTGATCGCCGCCTGCCGGGTCTCGCCCATCCCACCGCTCCGGGCCTTCGGCACGTTCTGGGTGACGACCTTCCGCAACACCCCCCTGACCGTGGTGCTCGTCTTCTGCGCCTTCGGGCTGCCCGAGCTGGGCATCAACCGGTCGTTCTTCTTCTTCGGCGTCCTCGGGCTGGTGCTCTACACCTCCGCCTTCGTCTGCGAGGCGGTGCGCTCGGGGATCAACTCCGTCTCGGCCGGCCAGGCGGAGGCCGCCCGCTCGATCGGCCTCAACTTCACCCAGGGGCTGCGCTACGTGGTGCTGCCCCAGGCGCTGCGCACCGTCGTCCCCCCGCTGGGCAGCGTGATCATCGCGATGTTCAAGAACTCCGCGGTCGTCGGCGCGTTCGGCGTGGGCGGCGACCTCTGGAGCACCGGCCAGCGGCTGACCAGCGCGCTCGGGTACGAGACCCTGCCGGTGTTCGTCGGCGGCGTCGCCGTCGGCTACCTGATCATCACGCTCACCGCGGGTGCGCTGTTGCAGGTCCTCGAGCGAAGGGTGGCGATCGCCCGATGAGCCAGCAGCAGGCCGTCCTCTACGACGCGCAGGGGCCCCGTGCCCGACGGCGCACGCAGATCGGCACCGTCGTCGCGGTCCTCGCGCTCCTGGGCCTGGCCTTCGTGGTCTACCGGCGCCTCGACGAGCGCGGCCAGTTCTCCATGGAGGAGTGGGGGCCGCTCATCGATCCGGGGAACGAGGCCTTCGACTCGGTCTGGCGGCTGATCGGCGAGGGGATCGTCAACACGCTGCAGGCAGCAGCGCTGGCCATGGTGCTCTCGATCGTCCTGGGCACGCTGATCGCGGTGGCCCGGCTCTCGCTCGGCCGGGCCGGCCGGATCCCGCTGATCGGGTTGGTGGAACTCTTCCGCGGCGTCCCCGTGGTCGTGCTGGTCTACATCGGCGTCCGGGTGCTGCCCGACGTCGGCCTCGACCTCGACGGCCTGCCCGGTGGACAGGTGTTCTGGGGTCTGATCATCGGGCTCACCGTCTACAACATGGTGATCTTCGCCGAGATCGTGCGGGCCGGGGTCGCGTCGCTGCCCAAGGGGCAGCGGGAGGCGGCGCTGGCGACCGGCCTCACGCCCTGGCAGACGATGCGCCTCGTGCTGCTCCCGCAGGCCTTCCGCACCATGCTGCCGGCGATCATCAGCCAGCTCATCGTGGTCCTCAAGGACACCTCGCTGGTCACCTTCATCGCCAACTACGACGAGCTGCTCAGCCAGGGCGAGAGCATCCAGCGCAACCTCGGCAACCCGATCCAGACCTTCTTCGTCATCGCGCTGCTCTACATCGCCATCAACTACACCCTGGGGCGGCTGGCCCAGTACATCGAGCACCGGCAGGGCCGTGCGGCGAGTTCGCCGGATGCCGAGCGCACGGGCGCCGGCGTGGTGCCGGTCGGCGGCGGCGCCTGACCTTCCGGGGCCTGCTCCGCACGCCGGGGCCCGTGGACATCCTGCGCCGCATGGGTCAAGAACTGCTCCGGGCCCTCCGATGGAGAGTGCGACAGCTCTCCGCCGACGAGATGAGCAGGACGTGACCGCAACACTGATGCCGACCGGCGTGGGCGCGCGGACGTCGTCCCTCCCGGACACGGACGCCGGCCGCTCGACCGCCGGACCGGCTCTGCTCCGGTCGTTCTCCCGCCCGCTGTGGTGGGTGGAGGTGCTGCTCCTCGCCGTCCTCTACGGGATCTACTCGCTGGTGCGCAACAGCGTCGGCGACGTCGTCTCCCGCGCGTACGCGAACGGCCGGGACATCCTCGCCCTGGAGGACGGCTGGGCCCTGGCGTTCGAACGCGGCCTCAACGCCTGGGTGCACCGCACCGATGTCGTCGCGGGGGCGGTCGCCCTGCACTACGCCACGCTGCACTTCCTGGTCACCCCGGCGGTGCTCGTCTGGCTCTACCTGCGGCGGCCCACCCGGTACCGCGCGGCCAGCGGCGTCCTGATGATCACCACCGCGCTGGCTCTCATCGGCTTCTACTGGCTGCCCACCGCTCCCCCGCGGCTCCTGGGCGACGAGGGCTTCGTCGACGTCATGAGCCAGACCTCCGCCTGGGGCTGGTGGCCGGCGTCGGGAACTCCGGGCTCCGACGCGATCTCCAATCAGTTCGCCGCGATGCCGTCGCTGCACTGCGCATGGGCGGCGTGGTGCGGCGTCGTGCTGGTCCTCCTCGTCCGCCGCACGTGGGTCCGCGTCGTGGCGCTGGCCTACCCCTTCAGCACGTTCTTCGTCGTGATGGGATCGGGCAACCACTATCTGCTCGACGTCGTCGCGGGCGTGGTCGTGCTGTGCCTCGGCGCCGCCGTCGTGTGGCTGGCCGGTTCCGCGGGAGGACGCTCCCGCGACGTCGCACCCGTGCCCACTGACGCCCCCCGTCCGACGGCCGCCTGACCGGCCACTTCTCCGACCCGTCCACCCCAGTCGCCCCAGGTCGGCGCGTCCCACGACGCAGGCGTCCACGGCGTGGCGACACTGTCCGTCACCATGGAGACCATCCACGCCGGTCGGCGCCGCAGCCTGCCCCCCGTCCCGCGCGCCGCCATCGACAGCGCGCTGCCGCTCGAGGCCGTCGCCAGTGCGAGCGCTCTGGCACTCGCCTCGCTCCAGCCGGACATCCCCATGGACGACGCCCAGCGCTTCGTCATCCGCCTGCGGAGCGCCGCCACCGACTTCGCCGTCGCCGCGGGAGCGGAGTCCGCCGTCGTCCGCGAAGCCGTGCCGCCGGCCCGCCACCGCCGCGCCCGGTGTCGCGTGGTGCTGCGGCACGCGGGTGGCCAGGTGACCGACGTGACGCTGATCGGAGCTGCCGGCACCCCGTCACCCGGCGAGCTGTCGGCCTTCGAACGGGACATCGCCCGGTGGCTGGGCGAGGGCCGGGCCCGGGACGACGCGTGGCTGGTGCGCGACACCGACGCCCACGACGGCGTGGCGGTGGACCTGAGCGCCTGGCTCCGCACGGGCTGAGCACCCCGGAGCCGCTCGGGCATCCCCCGGGTTTCCGAAGCCGGACGCGTAGGCGACCATGGGAGGGCCGCTCGGGAGAGCGGAGCCTCGACCGCGCCACGTCACTGAACTCCGGGGGCCGACCATGTCCGGCAGCTGCATCGACGACCGCCGGGCATGCGCCCGCGTTCCTGCGGGAGCGACCGCGTGACCGCCATCGCGCCACGGCCCATCGTCAGCCGGCCGAGTCCGGCCGAGACGCCCGCCCGCGGCTCGCGGCTGTCGAATCTGCTGCGGACCACCGACCACAAGACCATCGGCCTGA
>JBELIQ010000047.1:0-13762 GCA_042090795.1 Blastococcus sp.
CCGGCGGGGGCGCGGGTGCCGGCGCGGGCGCGGGCCGCGGCGACGGGGACGCCTGCCGCGGGGGTGGCGGTGCCTCCGAGGGCGCCGGCGGGGGCACGACCTGCGCGGCGGCCTGCGCGGCCGCCTGTTCGCGCTGGAGGTCGACGATGGCGGCCCGCGCCGACTGCAGCCTCGACCGCAGGGCGGCCTGCCGCGTCTCGAACTCGGCGCCGGCCCGCCGTGCCTCCGCCTGCGCCTCCTGTGCGGAGGCGAGCGCGGCCGAGGCCTGCTGCTCCAGTTCCGCGGCGTCGGCGACGGCGGCTCCGGCCGCGGCCGCGCTCCCCGCCGCGTCGTCCCGGACGGCGGTGAACCGGTCGAGGACGTCGGTCTGCGCCGCGCCGGCGGCGTCGAGGAGCGCCGCCCGCTCGATCATCTGCGCCGGGCCCGTCGAGGTGAGCAGCGCCCGCATCCCCACCGAGGCCGTGCCGTCCATGTAGCTGCGCCGGGCGAAGGCGACGAGGTCCGCCTGCGCGGCCTGCACCGCGGACGCGGCACCGTCGGCAGCGGTCCGTGCGCGCTCGGCGGCCGCCCGGGCCTGCTCCAGTCCGGCCCGTTCGGCCTCGTAGCGGGCGAGCGCAGCCGCGGCGGTGGCCTCGGCGGCGGCCAGCGACGACTGCACGGCGCCCTGCTCGGTGAGCAGTTCCGTGACCTGGTCAGCGGCGTCGTCGGCGGCCCGCTGTGCCGCGGCGACCTCGGCGTCGCTCGGCGCGGCGGAGGCGGTGCCGGCGCCGCCGGCCACTGCCAGCGCGGCGGTGACGGCGACGGCGAGCGCACGGCACGCCGTCCGCCGCGATCTGCTGTTCCGGTGCACGCGCTACCCCTCGTCGACCTGCTGTCCCGGCCCAGCATCCCCGGCCGCGAGCGAGCCTGCCGGGAGCGCTGACCGCTCCTGCCCGCTCCTGCCGCCCTGACCAGCACGAACACCGGCTCGAAGTCGTCCGCGCTCCCGAGCGCAGGTGGCCGCTCAGCCGCGGGTCGCGGTGACCAGGCGCTGCCGGGCCGTCGCCAGGGAGGGGCCGTACCAGGTGAGGTCCCGGCCGGAGACCAGCACCGACCGGACGTCGGGGAACGCCTCCGGCCCGTCGTCGGCGGTGAAGACGTAGGGCTCGTCCGGGAGCAGCACGAGGTCCGGGCGCGCCTGCTGCAGCTCGCCGAGGTCGAGCCGCGGGTAGCGCTGCCCGTCGTCGGCGAAGACGTTGACCAGGCCGAGCCGGGCGAGCAGGTCACCGGCGAAGGTGCGTCCGCCCACCACCATCCAGGGGTCGCGCCAGATCGGGACGGCGACCCGCAGCTCCGGCTCCGGCGCCGGGCGCGCCCACTCGTCCGCGGCCGTGCGCAGCCACTCCGGCTCGGCCACGTCGAGGACCTCGGTGAACAGCCGGCGCATCGACGCCAGCGCCTCGTCGAGGGACTCGATGACGGTGACCCACACCGGCACCCCGGCGTCGCGCAGCCGCTGCACGTCCAGCTGCCGGTTCTCCTCCCGGTTGGCGATCACCAGGTCGGGCGCGAGCGCGGCGATCGCCGCCCGGTCCGGGCTCTTGGTGCCGCGCACCCGGGTGACGTCCAGGCCGGCCGGATGGGTGCACCAGTCGGTGGCGCCGACCAGCCGGTCGGGCACGGTCACCGCCAGCGCCTCGGTCAGCGAGGGCACCAGCGACACCACCCGCCGCGGGGGCCGCGGCAGCCCGACCGGCGTCCCCAGGTCGTCGATCACACGTTCCGCCGGTACTGGCCGCCCACCTGGAAGAACGCCTCGGTGATCTGGCCCAGCGTGCAGCAGCGGACGGTCTCCATGAGCTCGGCGAAGACGTTCCCGCCGTCGGCCGCCACCTGCTGCAGCCGGGCCAGGGCCGCCGGCGCCTCGGCCGCGTGCGCCGCCCGGAACGCGGCCAGCCGCTCCAGCTGCGAGCGCTTCTCCGCCTCCGTGGCCCGGGCGAGCTCCACCGGCGCCGGCGGGGCGTCGGAGCGGTCGGCCAGGAAGGTGTTGACGCCGACGATCGGCAGGCTGCCGTCGTGCTTGCGGTGCTCGTACAGCATCGACTCGTCCTGGATCCGGCCGCGCTGGTAGCCGGTCTCCATGGCACCCAGCACTCCCCCGCGCTCGGCGATCCGGTCGAACTCGGCCAGCACCGCCTCCTCGACCAGGTCGGTGAGCTCCTCGATGACGTAGGAGCCCTGCAGCGGGTTCTCGTTGCCGGCCAGGCCCCACTCCCGGTCGATGATCATCTGGATCGCCAGCGCGCGCCGCACCGACTGCTCGGACGGCGTCGTCACCGCCTCGTCGAAAGCGTTGGTGTGCAGGCTGTTGGCGTTGTCGTAGATCGCGCAGAGCGCCTGCAGCGTCGTCCGGATGTCGTTGAAGTCCATCTCCTGCGCGTGCAGCGACCGGCCCGACGTCTGCACGTGGTACTTCAGCTTCTGAGACCGTTCGCCGGCGCCGTACCTCTCCCGCATCGCCACGGCCCAGATGCGCCGCGCCACCCGGCCGATGACCGTGTACTCGGCGTCCATGCCGTTGGAGAAGAAGAAGGAGAGGTTGGGCGCGAAGTCGTCGACGTCCATCCCGCGGGCCAGGTAGCTCTCCACGTAGGTGAAGCCGTTGGCCAGGGTGAAGGCGAGCTGGCTGATCGGGTTCGCCCCGGCCTCGGCGATGTGGTAGCCGGAGATGGAGACCGAGTAGAAGTTCCGGACGCCGTTGTCGATGAACCACTGCTGGATGTCGCCCATCGCCCGCAGCGCGAACTCGGTCGAGAAGATGCAGGTGTTCTGGCCCTGGTCCTCCTTGAGGATGTCGGCCTGCACCGTGCCGCGCACGTTCGCCAGGACCCAGGCGCGCAGCTCCTCGTCCTCCGCCGCGTCGGGCTCGCGGCCCTCCTCCGCCCGGAAGGCGTCCAGCCGCTGGTCGATCGCGGCGGTGAGGAACATCGCCAGGATCGTCGGGGCGGGCCCGTTGATGGTCATCGACACCGAGGTCGTCGGCGCGCACAGGTCGAAGCCGGAGTACAGGACCTTCATGTCGTCGAGGGTGGCGACGGAGACCCCCGACGTGCCGACCTTGCCGTAGACGTCGGGCCGCGGATCGGGGTCGCGTCCGTACAGCGTCACCGAGTCGAACGCCGTCGACAGCCGGGTGGCCTCGCTGCCGGCCGACAGCAGCCGGAAGCGCCGGTTGGTGCGGAACGGGTCGCCCTCGCCGGCGAACATGCGGGCCGGCGCCTCGCCCGCGCGCTTGAACGGGAAGACGCCGGCGGTGAAGGGGAACGCGCCGGGCAGGTTCTCGGCGCGCAGGAAGCGCAGCAGCTCGGCGTCGTCCCGCGTGCGGGGCAGCGCGACCCGGCGGAGCCGGTTGCCCGACAGCGTCGTCCGGGTCAGCGGCGTGCGGACCTCCGAGCCGCGCACCGGGTAGACGTACTCCTCACCCGAGTACGCCTCCACCCGCGCCGGCCACTCGTCGAGCAGCGCGCGCACCTCGGGCACCAGCTCGGCGGCCGCTGCCTCCGCCGCGGCCCGTGCCGCCTCGGCGGCCGCACCGTCGAGGACCTCGGCGGCGGTGGTCAGGTGCTGCCGGCGCCGGGCGACGTCGGCCTGCGCCTCCGTAGTCGCGGAGTAGCCGCGCACCGCCTCGCTGATCTCGGCCAGGTACCGGGACCGCTGCGCGGGCACGACGCTGGTCAGGCCCGACGAGGCGCGGACGTCGACCCGCGGCAGGACGCCGGGGCCCGCGGCCAGGCCCTGGTCCACCAGCAGCCCCAGCAGGTCCTGGTAGAGCGCGGTGACGCCGTCGTCGTTGAAGCGGGCGGCGCTGGTGCCGTAGACCGGCATCTGCTCCCAGGGCTGGCCGAAGGCCTCCCGGTTGCGCACCAGCTGCCGGGCGACGTCGCGCCGGGCGTCCTCGGCGCCACGGCGCTCGAACTTGTTGATGGCGACGACGTCGGCGAAGTCGAGCATGTCGATCTTCTCCAGCTGCGAGGCGGCGCCGAACTCCGGCGTCATCACGTACAGCGAGACGTCGCTGAACGGGACGATCGCGGCGTCGCCCTGACCGATGCCCGGCGTCTCCACGATCACCAGGTCGTAGCCGGCCGCCGTCACCGCGGCGAGGACGTCGTCGAGGTGCTCGGGCACCTGGGCGCCGGCGGCTCGGGTGGCCATCGAGCGGAAGAAGGTGCGGGACCCGTCGCCCGACTCCAGCGCGTTCATGCGGATGCGGTCGCCGAGCAGCGCACCTCCGCCGCGCCGCCGGGTGGGGTCGATGGCGAGGACGGCGACGCGGCGCTTGTCCTCCTGGTCCAGCCGCAGCCGGCGCAGCAGCTCGTCGGTCAGGGACGACTTCCCGGAGCCGCCGGTGCCGGTGATGCCGAGGACGGGCACGCGGCGGTGGGCGGCGGCGGCGCGCACCTGCTCGGCGAGCTCCGGCGAGCGGCCGCTCTCGAGCACCGTGATCGCCCGGGCCAGGGCGGCCGGGTCACCGGCGAGCAGCGCGTCGACGTCCGGCTGCTCCGCCGCCAGGTCGACGTCACAGGCGCGGACCAGCTCGTTGACCATGCCCGGCAGCCCGAGCCGCTGGCCGTCCTCGGGCGCGAAGATGCTGACCCCGCGGGCCCGGAGCGCGGCGATCTCCTCCGGCACGATGACGCCGCCGCCGCCGCCGAACACCTGCACGTGGGACGCGCCGGCCTGGGCCAGGCGGTCGACGAGGTAGCCGAAGTACTCGACGTGCCCGCCCTGGTAGGACGACAGCGCGACGCCTTGCACGTCTTCCTCGAGGGCTGCGCGGACGACGGCGTCGACGCTGCGGTCGTGCCCGAGGTGCACCACCTCCGCGCCCTGGCTCTGCAGCATCCGCCGCATGATGTTGATCGAGGCGTCGTGCCCGTCGAACAGGCTGGCCGCGGTCACGAACCGCACCGGGTGGACCGGCACGTGCAGGGGTGGGGCGGTGTGGTCCGGAGTGCTGGAGGTCATGCGGCTGGACGTCATGGCGCTCCTGACCAGATGCCCGGATCGCGCCGGGCGGACGACGGGACTGCCCGAACCGTACGGCTTGAACTACTAGGACGTCCATGCATCTGCCATGAGCCGCGGTCTCATCGTCGGATGCCTGGTGGACGGGCAACCAGAGCGGCGTTCTAGCAATACCGATCCGGCGCCGGTACGTTCTGCGACGTACGTCACGCGGCACCGAGGAGTTCGGCATGACCACGATCGAGGCCCCCGCAGGCCGCACCACCACCCCCGACGTCCAGCACGTCGACGTGCTCGTCGTCGGCGCCGGGATCTCCGGGATCGGGGCCGCCTACCACCTGCAGCACGACCAGCCGGGGCGCAGCTTCGTGCTCCTCGACGCGCTCGACGCCCGCGGCGGCACGTGGCGGACGCACCGCTACCCGGGCGCCCGGTCCGACAGCGACCTGTTCACCTTCGGCTACGGGTTCAAGCCGTGGCGCGGCCCCTCGATCGCCACCGCCGACGAGATCCTCGCCTACCTCGACGAGGTCATCGAGGAGAACGACCTGGCGCAGCACATCCGCTACCGGCACCGGGTCACCGCCGCGAGCTGGTCGTCGGAGGAGCGCCGGTACACCGTCGACGTCACCCGCGAGGACACCGGCGAGCAGCTGCGCTTCACCACCGACTTCCTGTGGATGTGCCAGGGCTACTACGACCACGACAAGCCGTTCCAGCCGAAGTGGCAGGGCATGGACGAGTTCCGCGGCCAGGTCGTGCACCCGCAGCAGTGGCCCGAGGACTTCGACGCCACTGGCAAGCGCGTGGTCGTCATCGGTTCCGGTGCGACGGCGGCGACGCTGATCCCGGCGATCGCCGAGAGCGCCGAGCACGTGACGATGCTGCAGCGCTCGCCCACGTTCTTCATCTCCCGGCCGAAGGTCGCCGAGCTGGCCGAGCAGCTACGGGCGCTGGAGATCCCCGACGAGTGGACGCACGAGATCATGCGCCGCGCCTCTTTCAAGATGGGCGAGGAGCTGTGGCGCATGTCCATCGACACCCCGGACGCGTTGCGCGAGTTCCTCATCGGCGAGATGCGCCCGCAGCTGCCCGAGGGCTTCGACATCGACAAGCACTTCAACCCGACCTACCGCCCGTGGCAGCAGCGCCTCGCCGTCGTTCCCGAGGGCGACATGTTCACCGCGCTCCGCGAGGGCAAGGCCTCCGTGGTCACCGACACCATCGAGCGGTTCACCGAGAGCGGCATCCGGCTGACCTCGGGCGAGGAGCTCGAGGCCGACATCGTCGTCACCGCTACGGGCTTCGACCTGTCGCTGTTCGGCAACGTCGCCTTCACCGTCGACGGCGAGCCGGTCGACTTCACCCAGCAGGTGACCTACCGCGGCATCATGATCACCGGCGTGCCCAACATGGCCTACGTCTTCGGCTACTTCAGGGCCAGCTGGACCCTGCGGGCCGACCTGGTCAGCCAGTTCGTGTGCCGGCTGCTCACCAAGATGGACGAGCAGGGCACGCCGATCGTCGTCCCGACGCTGCGGCCGGAGGACGCCGACATGCCCCTGCTGCCGTGGTCGGACGAGGAGAACTTCAACCCCGGCTACGTGATGCGGTCCCAGCACCGGATGTTCAAGCGGGGCGACCGGGAGCCGTGGACCCACCACAAGGAGTACAGCGAGGAGCGGGCGATCCTGCCCACGGCCGACCTCGACGACGGCCTCGTCTACCGCCGCTGAGCAGCACTGCCACCACTCAGCTCGCCCCCACCCCCAGGACAGGAGACCCATCCGTGCCGGTCGACCAGCACATCGCCGCCCTGCTCGCCATGGCGCAGCAGTCCGAGATGCCGCCGATGTACGAGAGCGAGCCGGACGTCGGCCGCGCCCAGTACCTGGCGATGACCGCCGGTCTGCGCAGCCCGGAGCAGATCATCCCGGTGGCGAGCACGGAGGACATCACCGTCCCCGGTGGGGAGGGTGACCTGCCGGCGCGGGTCTACCGGCCGGAGGGCGAGGGTCCCTTTCCGACCGTCGCGTTCTTCCACGGCGGCGGCTGGGTCATCGGCGACCTGGAGACCCACGACAACATGGCCCGGCACATCTGCCGGGACTCCTCCGCCGTCGTGGTCTCGGTGGACTACCGACTGGCCCCGGAGCACCCCTTCCCGGCCGCCGCGGACGACGCGATCGCCTCGGCCCGCTGGATCGCCGCGAACCGCGACCGCTTCGGGGGCGACGACCGGCTCGGGGTCGCGGGCGACAGCGCCGGGGGCAACCTGGCCGCCGTCGTCGCGCAGGTGCTGCACGCCGAGGGCACGCCGGTCACCGCCCAGCTGCTGATCTACCCGGCCGTCGACGCCGCGGGCGAGTACGCCTCCCGCGTGGAGAACGCGCGGGGCTACTTCCTCGAGCAGCCGACCATGGACTGGTTCTACGGGCACTACGCGGGCGCCTGGGAGGACGCCAAGGACCCGCGCCTGGCACCGCTGCACGCCGACCTGAGCGGGCAGCCGCCGGCGGTCATCGTCACCGCGGAGTTCGACCCGCTGCGCGACGAGGGCGAGGCCTACGGCGAGGCGCTGGAAGCCGCGGGCGTGCAGGTCGACGTCACCCGGTACGACAGCCTCATCCACGGGTTCTTCGACATGGGTGGCCTCTCCCCGGCCGCCCGCTCGGCCATCGAGGAGACCTGCGGGAAGTTCCGCACGCTGCTGCACGGCTGACCTCCACGACGGACGCACCGGAGCCCGGGGACCCCATCGGTCCCCGGGCTCCCGCGTCCAGCCGGGCCCGGTAGTGGCGCTCGACCTGGTCGAGGATCGTGGCACGCGGGTAGTCCGGGAAGTCGCGCCCGGCCAGGCGACGGTCTTCGCGGTCGGGCTCGCGGATCGGTCGACACGAGGAGAGTCCGACCGCTACCGTCGCCGGACGGCGCGCGAGGGCGCCGCCGGGCCCGCGGGCAGGACCGAGTCCACCTTCGCAGTGCGATGACGCTCTCCCATCGACGATCTCCTCCACCTGGCAACGCGGGCCGCCGGCTGAGAAGGAGACGTCATGTCCGATCTTCCCGCGCGTGCCGACCTGGACCAGCTCAAGGTGCGCGCCAAGGACCTGCTCCGAGCAGCCCGGCAGGGCGACCCTGAGGCCACGGCCTCTCTGCGTGCCGTCTCGCTCTCCACCCGTCTGGCGCTCAGCTCGGCGCAGCTGGCGATCGCCCGGCAGCACGGGTTCGCCAGCTGGGCCGAGCTCAGGACGGAGGTGCAGCGACGGGCGATCCTGGACAGCGGGGATGCGGGCCGACTGCGCGAACTACTCGCCGCCCGACCGGGGCTGGCCGTCCGGCGGATGGTGCACTGGTGTGACCATCCTGACGGCACGAGCCCCCTCGGGTACGTGGCGATGATGCGCTACGACACCTCGCGCGGTGTCTGGAGGGATGTCCCCGGCACAGGTGCGCTCGCGCGGGCACTGCTCGACGCCGGCGCGCCGGTGGAGGGCGACGCCGTCGATGCCGAGACCCCGCTGATGACAGCAGCCAGCTACGGCGACGCCGAGGTCGCGCGCGTCCTGATCGACGCCGGGGCAGATGTGAATGCCACCGCCGCAGCGACGGCTGGCGGCGTCCCCGGCGGTACAGCGCTACGCCATGCAGCGGTCTTCGGCATGACCGACGTGGCCGAGATGCTGTTGGCCGCCGGCGCCACCGATCTCGTCCAGGCTGCGGCTGCCGGGGACCTGGGCCACGTGCTCACGCCCGGGACGCCGCAGACGGACCGGGTCGCGGCGTTGCGGATCGCCGCCGCTCACGGACGACTGGACGTGATCGACCAGCTCGTCGACGCCGCCACGCCGGTGGACGGGGTCGACCGGGACGGATCGACGGCGTTGCACGAGGCCGCGTTCTCCGGCCAGCCGGACAGCGTCCGACGTCTGCTCGCCCGTGGTGCTGATCCGTCGCGCCGCGACACCAGGTTCGGCAGCACCCCATTGCAATGGGGGCGGCACCAGCGGGAGCAGACCGGCCCGGGGCACGGCCACGACGAAGTCGAGGAGATCCTCGGACCCATCACCCCGAGCTTCTGACGGTTCGGGACGGAGGGAGGAGACCCGACAGGAGGGACGTCGACCAGACGCGCGGAGCGCTGGGCACCCATCGACGCACGTGCCCCGGCGGACCAGCCCGGTGACGCGTCCGGTGACGCGTCCGGTGACGCGTCCGGTGACGGGACGCCATACGGGCACGCCTCGGTCCCCCACAGCCGGGCTTCCCGTGGACGGTCGGATCGTCAGCGCGGGGCCGGTGCGGGAGCCTTCGCGGGGAGCGCCTTGATCTGGGCGACGAACTCCTCGAAGTCGACGTCGCCGGCGGTGAGCGCACGACGGCTGGTGACCAGCGCCTTGGGCCAGTTGACCGACACCGCCCCGATCAGCTTCCCGTCGTCGTCGGAGTAGAGCACCGCAGCGCGCGCCGGGTCGGCCGACAGGTCGCCGACGACCTCGTGCCGGCCACCCCGGGAGGCGTGACCCACGACCTGCAGCTTCCAGTCGTACTGGTCGCTCCAGACGTACTCCAGCGGGCTGTAGGGCCGCAGGTCGTCGGCGTGCACGATGTTGTGCGCGACGGCGGACGCCTGCTCCACGGCGTTCGTCCAGTGCTCGAGGCGCACCTCGGCCGGGAAACGCGGGTCCTGCCAGCGGGCGACGTCGCCCGCCGCCCAGACCCGCTCGGAGTCGACGGCGCGGCAGTACCGGTCGCAGACCACGCCGTTGTCGACCAGTAGCCCCGAGTCGGCCAGCCACCCGTCGTTGGGCACCGCGCCGATGCCGACGAGGACGGTGGCGGCGGGCAGCACCGAACCGTCGGTCAGCCGGACGGTGAGATTCCCCGCGGTGCCGTCGATGCCCTCGACACCGACGCCGAAGCGGGTGTCGACACCGTGCCGGCGGTGCAGCTCCTCCAGCGGCCGGCCGACCTCGGGGCCCACCAGCCGGGCCAGCGGCGCCGCCAGCGGGTCCACCATGGTCACGGCGTGCCCGAGCGTGCGGATGGTCGCGGCCGCCTCGGCGCCCACCACGCCGCCGCCGACCACCACGACCGCTCCGCCGGCGGCCAGGTCGGCGCGCAGCCCGTCGACGTCGGCCAGCGTGCGGATCACGTGCACGCCGGAGTCCGCCTGCCACGGCGAGGGCCGGGCGGCCGCACCCGTGGCCACGACGACGTGGTCGTAGTCCAGCGCCGTCCCGTCGGCGAGCAGCACCTGCTGTGCCGCGACGTCGAGCCGGACGGCCGCGACCCCGAGCCGCAGCTCGATCTCCGCCGCAGCCGCCGCCTCCGGGGTGATCAGCGCGAGCCGGTCGAGGTCCCACTCCCCCGCCAGGTACTGCTTCGACAGCGGCGGCTTGTCGTAGGGCGCGTGCGCCTCCTCGCCGACGAGGACGATGTGGACGGCGTCGTCCTCGCGGCGCAGGGCCTGGGCGACGCGCACCCCGCCGACGGACGAACCGACGACCACGACGGTCTGGGTGGACACGGTGGGACCCACTTCCTGTGCAGGCGATTCGGACGTGCTCTGGACGTGCCGGAGCCCCGGCGGTCGTGTGCTCACGACCGCCGGGGCTCCGAGGACATCAGCCGAGGCGGACCGGGAGCTCCCGCGGGCCACGGATCTGCCCGACCGACCAGCGCACCGACTCCGGGTCGACCAGGCTGAACTCGGGCACGCGGTCCAGCCAGACGTCCAGCGCGACGGTCAGCTCCATGCGCGCGAGGTGCGAGCCGACGCAGCGGTGGATGCCGAGACCGAAGGCGGCGTGCCGGTTGACCTCGCGGTCGATGATCACCTTGTCGGCGTCCTCGAAGCGCTCGGGGTCGCGGTTGGCGGCCGGGAAGGGCAGCAGGACCCAGTCCTCCTGCTTCATCTCCGCACCTCCGAGGGTGACGTCCTCCTTGACCAGCCGGGCCATGGTGACCGGCGCGTAGGCACGGAGGAACTCCTCGACCGCCCTGGGCCGCAGCGAGGGGTCCTCGACCAGCCGCTTGCGGTCCTCGGGGTTCTGGGCCAGGTGCCACAGCGAGGCGCCGATGGCGCTCCACGTGGTGTCGATGCCGGCGATGAGCAGCAGCGCCATGGTGCCGGCGACGTGCTGGGGGGACAGCTTCTGCCCGTAGAGCTCGGCGTTGATCAGGTACGTCGTCAGGTCGTCGCGCGGGTTGTCGACGTGGTCGCGGATCTGCACGAGCAGGTAGTCGAAGAGGTCGCCGGCGCTGTCCTGCCGCTCCTCGGGCGTGCCGTTGGCCCCCTCGAGCGCGCGCTCGACGAACACCGCGAACTTCTCGTTGTCCTCCGGCGGGAAGCCCAGCATGTCGGCGATGACCCGCATGGGGATGTGCATGCCGTAGTCGACCGCCGCATCGACGACGTCCTTGCCCTCGAAGGCGTCGATGAGCGAGTGGCAGAACGCCCGGGTGGTGATCTCCTGGTGCACCACCTTCGACTTCGTGAACGCCGGCAGCAGCAGCTTGCGCGCGTCGTGGTGGAACGGCGGGTCGGACGAGATCGGGGGGACTCCTCCGACGGGCGCCAGGTCCAGCGGCGGCCGGTAGTTGCTGACGATGATCGCCCGGGAGGTGAAGTGCTCGGTGTCGTAGGCGATGGCCTGGACGTCCTCGTACCGGGTGGGCAGCCACGCGCCGCCGAAGCGCTCGGTGCGCGCCACCGGGCAGCGGCCGCGCAGGTCCTCCCAGATCTGGGGCGCGTTCTGGGCGTACTCCTCCTCGAAGTGGGAGAAGTCCGTGGTCCAGTCGGACACCGGTCCGGTGATGACCTCGTTGCGGACCCCGCGCTCCTCCTCCGGGGTGAGCCGCTGGAAGTCCTCGGTGAACCTGTCGTCGACGGTCATGTCAGCTCTCCTCGTGGACCAGAACGGCGGACTCGGGGCAGTTGGCTGCGGCGAGACGGATGTCACCCTCGCGGCCCTCGGGCACGTTGCCGTCGGCCGTGAGCGCGGTGAGCGTGGCGTAGCCCTCCTCGTCCTCCCCGAACAGGTCGGGGGCGAGGTCGTAGCAGCGGCCGTGGCCCTGGCACAGTTGCGAGTCGATCTGCACCTTCATGTGCGGGTTCCCATCTGTTCCTCGGTACGGGCAATGCTCGTCACGACGCGGGTCAGCAGAGCTGTCCATTCCTCGTCGTCGACGTCGTGCAGATCAGGGGTCAGCAGCGTGCTGCCGATGGCCAGCGAGGTGGCCAGGTGGGACACCGCGCGCGGCGAGACGGTCGGGTCGATCTCGCCCCGCAGCTGCGCCTGCTCGATCAGGCCGGTCATCCAGTCGGCGCGCTCGCGGACGTAGCCGGTCATCGATGCGGCGGCCTCCGGGTCGCGACGCGCGGCGATGAGGGCCTCGATGACGAGGTACCGCTCGGGGTCGGGGCGCTCGCGGAGGCCGGCACCGGTCCGCAGGAACATGTCGACGATCGAGCCCTGGGGGTCGGCAGCGACCATGTCCTCCATCGGACGGCGGCCGTGCGTACGCAGCGCGCCGACGAGGAGCTCGGCCTTGGAGGTGAAGTAGGCGTACAGCGCGCTGTTGCTGAGTCCGGCCTCTGCGGCGATGTCGGCGACGCGCGTGCCGTCGTAACCGCGGCGGGCGAACACGTCGGCGGCAGCACGGAGCAACCGCTGCCGTGTCTGTGCGCCCGTTGCGCCCGCGATGCGTCCCACACCACGAATTGAATAGTGATTCACTTAACAGGTCAAGGGGACCTGACCGAAGGGGTCGAGAATTCATGCAGGTCGAAGGCGTCGCCGGGTCCAGCGGCGAGGAGCAGGACGTCGTCCGCGAGGGCTGGGCCGGGGTGTTCCCCGTCTCACCGACGGGCGAGGACACCTTCCGGGCGGGGCCACGGCGCCGGGCGCCCGAGCGCGCCTTCGGCGGCGCCGTCGTCGCCCAGGCGCTGCTCGCCGCCGGGGCCACGGTGGCGAGCGACCGCACCGCCCACTCCCTGCACGCCTACTTCCTGCGCGTCGGCGAGGCCGCCGACCCCGTCGACTACCGCGTGGACCGGGTGCGCGACGGCCGGTCGTACAGCACCCGGCGGGTCACCGCCGAGCAGTCCGGCCGGGCGATCCTCGAGCTGACCACCTCCTTCCAGCTCCCCGAGACCGGCTTCACCCACCAGGTCCCGCAGCTCGTCGCGCCCGAGCCGGAATCGCTGCTCACCGCCCAGGAGGCGGCCGCCGACGTGCCGGGGCCGATGGGCGAGTGGTTCGCCCAGCTCACCCGCCGGCACCCCTTCGACATCCGCTTCGACGGCGAGCTGCCCCGCGTGGCGGCGTCCCGGGGCGAGGCGGCGCCCCCGAGACAGCGGTTCTGGATGCGCTCCCTCGAGCCGCTGCCCGACGAGCCGCTCGTGCACGCGGCCGCGCTGGCGTACGCCTCGGACATGCTCATGCTGTCGACGTCGCTGGCGCCGCACGCGCGCACCGTGGGTGCGGCCGACGTGGCCGCGGCGAGCCTGGACCACGCGGTCTGGCTGCACCGCCCGGCGCGCGCGGACGACTGGCTCTGCTTCGAGCAGGAGAGCACGTGGGCGGCCGGCGGGCGCTGCCACTGCTCGGGGCGGCTTTTCGACCGCGCCGGCCGGCTGGTCATGACCGTGGCCCAGGAGGGCATGGTGCGCCCGCTCGGACCGCGGTGAGCCGCGGCGACGCTCCTATGACGCGTCAAGCCGCCAGCGGTGGCGTTTCGAGGCGTCGGT
>JBELIQ010000048.1:0-13725 GCA_042090795.1 Blastococcus sp.
GCACCACCCGGCTCGCCTCGGCCTGGGACAGCCGGTGGTGCCCGCGCAGCCAGGAGGCCATCGAGGCCTTGCCGTCGTGCTCGGGGGCCTGGGTCAACTCACCCTCGCGCACGGTGCCGCGCCAGCTCCGCATCCAGCCGGTTCCGCGCCACCACCAGTGCCCTGGTGCGGTCGAGCAGCGTCGGCCCGAACGAGCTCGTCAGGTCCTGACCGGCCAGCGCCTCCAGCGCACCGCCGAGGCACGTCAGCGGAGTCACGCAACCGGTCGAACACATGTACGAAGCCTACCGCGCACGAAGACGACGAGCCAGTCGAATCCGCAGGTCAGAGCGCTGTACACAGATGATGGCGGGCTCTTGACAGGTGGGCTCCGGCGCGGAGTCGCGTCAGGGCGAGCCGACGCCTTCTCGATCCGTACCGGCTCTGGCCCGAACACCCAGGGTCTGCTCCGCCCACCTTGCCTCGCCCTGCGAGAAACGCCTCCGCCGACCGGATCAGGTCCGGCCGGCTGTCCGTCCGGGTGGCGCACGTCGACGCCGGCACCGCGTCGACGAGACGACGCCTCCGCCGACCGGATCAGGTCCGGCCGGCTGTCCCTGCCGGTGGCGCACGTCGACGCCGGCCCCGCATCGATGTCGACCTGATCCGGAAGCGGGCCGGTCGAGCGATCGACTCCTCGCGGATGGGTCCGCCGGGCCGCCGCCAGGACCGCTCCGGTGCGCTACCGTCCGACGATGCGGCTTCCCGATGGTCTCGTGGCCGTGGTGAAGCGCGACTGCCCGACCTGCGTCCTCGTCGAGCCGGTGCTCCGCGAGCTGGGCGCGCAGGTCTGGTGCCAGGACGACGCCGGGTGGTTCGACCACGACGACACCGAGCTCGAGCTGTCCTACCGCCTCGACATCGAGACCGTCCCGACGCTGATGCGCATCGAGGACGGCGCCGAGACGGCCCGCGTCGTCGGTTGGAGCCGCGAGCAGTGGGAGTCGCTCACCGGGGAGACCGACCTCGGGCCCGGGCTGCCCGAGCACCGGCCCGGCTGCGGGTCGCTGTCGGTCGATCCCGACCGGATCGACGCCCTGGAGGCGCGGTACGGCGGCACCGGCCTCGGCAGCCGCCGGGTCGAACTGGCCGACCTCGAGGACGAGCACGAGGCGATGTTCGACCGCGGCTGGACCGACGGGCTCCCGGTCGTCCCGCCGACGCCCGAGCGGGTCCTGCGCATGCTGCGCGGCACCACCCGCGATCCGGGCGAGGTGGTCGCCGTCGTGCCGCCCGACCTCGTCGAGTGCACGGTCGAGAAGGTGGCCGTCAACGCGGTGATGGCCGGCTGCCTCCCCGAGCACCTGCCCGTCGTCCTGGCGGCGCTGGAGGCCGCCTGCACCGAGGAGTTCGCGCTGCACGGCCTCCTGGCGACGACGTACTTCTCGGGCCCGACCATCGTGGTGAACGGACCCGTCGCCACGCGGATCGGCATGAACAGCGGGGTCAACGCCCTGGGGCAGGGCAACCGCGCCAACGCCACCATCGGCCGGGCGCTGCAGCTCGTCGTCCGCAACGTGGGCGGTGGCCGCCCCGGCGAGATCGACCGCGCCACCCTCGGCAACCCCGGCAAGCTCACCTCCTGCTTCGCCGAGCGCGAGGGGATGAGCCCCTTCGCGCCGCTGGCCGCCGACCGCGGCGTCCCCGGCGACGCGGTGACGCTCTTCGCCGGTTCGGGTCTGCAGCCCGTCGTCGACCAGCTCAGCCGGACCCCCGAGTCGCTGGCCCGGACCTTCGCGGCCTGCCTCCGGGTCAACGGCCACCCCAAGCTGCCCATGGCCTTCGATGCGATGCTCGTCGTCTCGCCGGAGCACGGACGGGTGTTCCGGGAGGCCGGCTGGGACCGCGCCCGGCTGCTCGCCGAGCTGGAGGGCCTGCTCACCCTCTCCGCCGACGACCTGCTCCGCGGGGCCGCCGGCATCGCGGAGGGCGTGCCCGAGAGCCTCGCGGGGGCGCAGCTGCCCAAGTTCCGGCCGGGCGGGCTGCTGGTGGTGCACGCCGGTGGCGACGCCGGCCTGTTCAGTGCGATCGTCGGCGGGTGGGTGTCCGGTGCGACCGGCAGCGCCCCCGTGACCAGAGAGGTACGCGCATGAGAACCGTCCTGGACCCCACGGGGGAGCGCCGGCCGTCCGCGCGCGAGCTGCTGCCCCGCCCGGCGTCGCTGCGTGGCCGCAGCGTGGGCCTGCTCGACATCAGCAAGGCCCGCGGCGACGTCGTCCTCGACCGGCTCGAGGAGCTGCTCACTGCCGACGGGGCGGTGGTCCGCCGCTACCGCAAGCCCACCTTCGCCCGGACGGCGCCGGTGGACCTGCGGCACGAGATCGCCGAGCAGTGCGAGGTGGTCATCGAGGCGCTCGCCGATTAGGGCTCGTGCACGTCGTGCAGTGTGCACGACATCGCCGACCTCGAGCGCCGTGGCGTCGTGGGGGTCTTCCTCGCCAGCGAGGTGTTCGCCGACGCCGCCCGGATGCAGGGCGAAGCCCTCGGGTTCCCCGCTCCGTTCGTGCTGGTGCCGCACCCGGTGCAGGACCGCACTGACGCCGAGCTGCGCGGGGTGGCCGAGGACGTCTACGCCGCGGTCGTCGCCGCGCTCACCTCCGGAGGAGCGGTACCGAGTTCCTGAGCTGACCGGACCACCCGAGCCGCGCGAGCAGCGAGCGGCTCCGGTCGGCGCCGGCGGGACCGGGGACGGCGGCGGCGAGCCGCTGGACCTCGGTGCGCAGGGCGGCCCGCCGCTCCTCGAGGACGGCGACGTCCGCGAGCAGTGCGGCGGTGCGCGCCGCGGCGTCCCGGTCCAGGCGCTCGCGGGTGGCGGTGGCCTCGGCGTCGGCCCGGCGTCGCTCCTCGCGGCCGACTGCGAGCATCCGCACCACCTCGTCGCGTGCCTGGAGCCGCGCGGCGTCCGCCTCCCGGGCGGCCTGCTCCCGGATCCGGTCGGCGTGCTCGGTGGCCCGCCCCCTTGCCAGCCGCGCATCGGCGAGCAGGGCCTCGGCTTCGGCCATTGCCCGTTCGCGGGTCTCCTCGGCGACGGCGAGGGTGCGCCGTGCGTGCTCGGCCTTCTCCGCCGCGGCCTCGCGCGCTTCGGCGAGCACCCGGTCCGCCGCGGCGGCGGCGTCGGCCGCCACGCGACGGGCCTCGGCGCCGGTGTCCGCGGCGAACGCGGAGACGTCCTGCCGGACCGCCTCGGCCTCCGCGCGGATGACCTGGGCCTCGTCGGCGGCGGCGGCGAGCATGGCGCCGATGTGCCGGGACACCTGGAGGAACTCGCCACCACCCGCGGAGTGCCCGAGCAGTTCCCGCGCCTCGTCGAGGGCGTTGCCGGTCTCGAGCTGGCGGGCGAGGAGGTGCTCGCGCTCGCGCTCGGCCGTGGCCAGCTCGGTCTCGGCCCACTGGACGTAGGACTCGACCTCGAAGCGGTCGTAGCCGGCCAGCGCCCGCCGGAACATCGGTGCCGCCTCGAGCACGCGGTCCAGGTCGGCCGGTACGCCCGGACGCACGCGGCCGGTCGTGATCGCACGGGGGAGGAGACCGGAGTCGCCGTCCACCGCGTTGTCGGCATGCAGCTCGACGCTCATCCCACCCACTTCCCGAGGAGTACTGGTATCGGGGACGACGCTAGGTGGAGCGGTACGTGCGCGCTCGACCACGGAGAGTCGCATCACCCGGATGGGGAAGGCGCGCGCGGTGCCGGTACCGGACGTCTCGCCCGCCCGGGTGAGGTCCCCGTCCCGACGGCTGCCGACCTCGGTCGCGGCGTGCACCCTCGTGGCATGGGACCCGAGCAGACCGCACCGCCTCCCGGCAGCCTCACGGTGCCGCTGCTGCACGGCTGGGTCGTCCTGCTGGTCCTGGTGGTGCTGGCCATCGTCGTCGCCGTGTGCTTCCTCCTGGTCAGCGCGAACACCCCCTCCGACAGCAGGTCTGCGGAGTGGCGGTCGTGGCTCGAGGCGCGCTCGCGCACCGGGGGCATCGCCGAGGGCGACCTCGCCACCGGCCACGCGCACCCGCGCGGGAGCAGCTCCCGGGACGCAACCGGTGGGCGCTCGGGGACGTCCGTCCTGCGCTGACCCCCGGGCGGCACCGGCGCTCTGCCGGGTCGCCGCGCGTGCTCCTTGGGCGCGGTGCACAGGTCGGCAGCGGCCCTCACGCACGGGCTGAGGCCTGCGTTACAGTCCGAAAACGGGCGGGCCGATGTGGGCCTGCTCACGGTGGGCGCGACCCGGACGTCGCGGACTCGTGCCCTCCTGACCGTCGGAGGCGAGCCGCGCGACCGGGGCAGTGCGCCCGTGTCGCGCGCCCCGGCACCGGACCCGCGCGCACGTGGAGGTACCCGATGACCGAGACCGCGCAGCTCGCCGGCGACGTCGAGGATCCGCCACCCCCGGTACCCATCGGCGTCCGCGTCACGGAGCTGGCCGACCGGTACGGCGATTCGCCCGCCGTCGTCTGCGAGGACGTCTCGCGCAGCTGGACCGAGCTGGACCGCCGCACCAACCGGCTCGCCCGCGCGCTGCTGGCCCGGGACGTCGTCCTGGGCGACCTGGTCACCATCGGCCTGCCCAACAGCGTGGAGTTCGTCGAGGCGTGCATCGCCTGCTGGAAGGCCGGCGCGGTCCCGCAGCCGGTGTCCGCAGCGCTGCCGCCCCTCGAGCTGCAGGGCATCGTCGAGCTCGCCCGGCCGCCGCTGGTCATCGCGCGGGCCGGCATGGAGCTGGACCGCCCGATCGTCGACGTCGACGTGCTGCTGGGCGAGGTCGAGGACGACAGCCCCCTGCCCACGGTGATCTCGCCGGCCTACAAGGCGCCGACGTCGGGCGGCAGCACCGGCCGGCCCAAGCTCATCGTCTCCGCGCAGGCCGGCGTCGTGGAGCCCTTCGGCGTCGCGGTGTGGAAGCACCGGCCCGGCGGCACCGTGCTCATGCCCGGCCCGCTGTACCACAACGGCCCCTTCACCAGCGCCATGGCGGGGCTGCTGAACGGCTCGACGCTGGTGCTCATGCCCCGGTTCGACGCCGAGGGCGTCCTCCGCCTGGTCGAGCGCCACCGGGCCACCTGGGTCTACCTCGTGCCGGCCATGATGAGCCGCATCTGGCGGCTGCCGGCCGACGTCCGCGACGGCTACGACCTCTCCTCCCTCGAGTCCGTCTGGCACCTGGCCGCTCCGTGCCCGCCCTGGCTCAAGCAGGCGTGGATCGACTGGGTCGGGCCCGAGGTGGTCATGGAGCTCTACGCCGGCACCGAGGCGCAGGCCGGCACGATCATCAGCGGCACCGAGTGGCTGGAGCACCGCGGTTCGGTCGGCAAGGTGGCTTACGGCGAGATGACGATCCTCGGCCCCGACGGCGAGCAGCTCCCGCCGGGCACGGTCGGGGAGGTGTACCTGCGGAGAGCCCCCGGCATGGGCCCCTCGTACCGGTACATCGGCGCGGAGGCGCGCACCCGCGGGGACTGGGAGTCCCTCGGCGACGTCGGCTGGCTGGACGAGGACGGCTACCTGTACCTGGCCGACCGGCGCACCGACATGATCCTGGTCGGCGGCTCGAACGTGTACCCGGCCGAGGTGGAGTCCGCCCTGGACGAGCACCCGCAGATCGCCTCCAGCGCCGTCATCGGGCTGCCCGACGAGGACCTGGGCCAGGTGGTGCACGCGATCGTGCAGCCGGCGCCCGGCCTCGACGCCGTCGATCTCGACGACCTCCGCCGCCACCTGGCGGAGCGGCTGGTGCGCTACAAGCAGCCGCGCACGTTCGAGCTGGTCGGCGAGCCGCTCCGGGACGAGGCCGGCAAGGTCCGGCGCTCCCAGCTGCTGGCCGACCGGCTGCCCGCTGCCCGGTAGGCCACCACACCTCCGACCCCCTCCCGCACCGATCCGACTGGAGTCCCGTCATGACCGCGACCGACGCACGAACCGTGGGGGAGGACCTGCGCGAGCGGGTCACCGACTTCCTCGCGGCACACGACCACACGACCATGGACCGGCTGGACTTCCTCCGCGCCCGCTACGACGCCGGGCTCGCCTGGGTGAACTTCCCGGTCGGGCACGGCGGCCTCGGGCTGCCGCGCGCCTTCCAGTCGCAGGTGGAGGCCCAGTTCGCCGCCGCGGGCGCCCCCGACAACAACCCGCGCAGCAACGGCATCGGCCTCGGCATGGCCGCGCCGACGATCCTGGCCTTCGGCACCGAGGAGCAGAAGCAGAAGTTCCTCCGCCCGCTGTGGACCGGCGAGCAGATCTGGTGCCAGCTGTTCAGCGAGCCCGGCGCCGGCTCCGACCTCGCCGCCGTCAGCACCCGCGCGGTCCGCGAGGGCGGTGACTGGGTGGTCAACGGCCAGAAGGTGTGGACGTCGGGTGCGCACAAGGCGCAGATGGCGATCCTGGTCGCGCGCACCAACCCGGAGGTGGCCAAGCACGCCGGCCTGAGCTACTTCCTGTGCAACATGGACGCGCCCGGCGTCGACGTCCGCCCGCTGCGCCAGATCACCGGGGAGGCCGAGTTCAACGAGGTCTTCCTCACCGACGTGCACGTCCCCGACAGCCAGCGCCTCGGTGACGAGGGCCAGGGCTGGAAGGTCGCCACGGCCACCCTCAACAACGAGCGCGTCGCCATCGGCGGCGGGGGCGGCGGCCGGGAGAGCGGCATGGTCGGCGTGCTCGCCCGGACCTGGCGCGAGCACCCCGAGCGCCGCGGCGCCGGCCAGCACGACAAGCTCATGCGCCTCTGGGTGGACGCCGAGGTGGCCCGGATGACCGGCCAGCGGCTGCGGCAGAAGCTCGCCGTCGGTGAGCCCGGGCCCGAGGGGTCGGCCATGAAGCTGACCTTCGCCCGCATCGCCCAGGAGGCCAGCGGGATGGAGCTCGAACTGCTCGGCGACGAGGGACTGCGGTTCTCCGACTGGACCATGAAGCGTCCCCCGCACGTCGACTTCACCGGCCGGGACGCCGGCTACCGCTACCTGCGCGCCAAGGGCAACTCCATCGAGGGCGGCACCTCGGAGATTCTGCGCAACGTCATCTCCGAGCGGGTGCTCGGACTGCCCTCCGAGCCGCGCGTCGACACCGGCATCGCCTGGAAGGACCTGCCCCGATGAGCCTCAACCTGCTCTACACCGACGTCGAGGACGACCTGCGCAGCACCGTGCGCGACCTCGTCGCCGCCCGCAGCGAGCCGAACACGGTGGTGGGGGTCTACGACGGCGACCGGTCGGTCGTCGACCCGCTGTGGCGCGCGATCGCGAGCGACCTCGGGCTCGCCGGCCTGCTGATCCCCGAGGAGCGCGGGGGCGCGGGCGCCTCGGCGCGCGAGGCGGCCGTGGTGCTCGAGGAGCTGGGCCGGTCCGTGGCGCCGGTGCCGTTCCTGACCAGCAGCGTCGTCGCCACCACGGTCCTGCTGGCCGCCCAGCCGGGCGGTGCGGTGGACGAGCTGCTGGCCGGCCTGGCCGCCGGTGAGCGGACCGCGGCGCTGGTCCTCCCGCTCTCGGCCGGCCCCGGCGAGGAGGCCCCCGGCTTCCGCGTCGAGGGCGGCCGGATCAGCGGGAGCGCGCGCAGCGTCGCGGGTGCCGTCGAGGCCGACGTCCTGCTGGTGCCGGTCGCCACGGACGGCGGCACCGCCGTGTACGCCGTGCCTGCCGCGGACGCCCGCGTCGAGGCGATCGTCTCGCTGGACATGACCCGCCAGCTCGCCGACGTGACCCTCGACGGGGTGGCGGGCCAGGAGCTGCTGAGCGCCGGCGAGGGCGGGGACGCGGTGCGCCGCGGCCTCGAGGTCGGCGCCGCGCTGCTGACCTCCGAGCAGTACGGCGTCGCGCAGTGGTGCCTGACCACGACGATCGCCTACCTCAAGGACCGCCGGCAGTTCGGCCGTGTGGTCGGCGGCTACCAGGCCCTGAAGCACCGGCTGGCCGACCTGTACGCGGCGGTGGAGTCGGCGGGCGCCGCGGCGCGGTACGCGGCGGCGGCGACCGCCGAGGAGGACCCGGAGACCGTCGTGGCCACCGCCGTGGCGCAGTCATTCTGCTCCGACGTCGCCGTGAAGGCGGCCGAGGAGGCCGTCCAGCTGCACGGCGGCATCGGCATGACGTGGGAGCACCCCGCCCACCTCTACCTCAAGCGGGCCAAGGCCGACCAGATCGCCTTCGGGACGCCGGCCGCCCACCGCGCCCGGCTGGCCGGGCTGGTGGACCTGCCGGCCCCGGTGGGCTGACACCCGGCAGCACGCCGGACGACCGACGGGCCCGGCCCCGGGTGGCAGCACCCGGGGCCGGGCCCGTCGTCATCGGCCCGTCGTCATCGGCCCGTCGTCATCGGTCAGGCAGCGGCGGTCAGGCAGCAGCACCCCGGCGGCGCCGTCGGCCGAGGAGGTCAGACCGAGGAGGAGGCGGTCGAGCCCGTCCCCACCGGCGTCGCGGTCCGGGCGGCCGCCCGGCGGGCGAGGAGCAGCGCCGCGATCAGCGCGAGCACCCCGAGCACCAGGAGGACGATCGGCAGGACGGTGCCGACCAGGGTGAGCAGCTGGGAGAGGTCGGCGACCTCCTCGCCGCGGTCGTCGATCGACTCGTCGGTGGAGTAGATGTCGATGGTCGCGAAGGGGACGTCCACCGTCGTCACACCCAGGTCCAGCGAGCCGGTGACCTCCTGGGTGCTCCCGCCGGCGATGGTCGCGCCCAGCTCCTGGTCGGCGTCGACGAGGGTCGTGGTCTTCGAGGTCCACTCGATCGGGATCGAGGTGGGCAGCGAGGGCAGCACCGCGGGCAGCGCGGCCAGCAGCTCGGGGGCCACCAGGCCCTCGAGCCCGGGCGCGAGCGCGGCGAGCTGCGCCTTGGGCAGGAAGCTCGGCAGGCCGAGCGACGGCGGGTCGGCGAGCTCGCCCTCGGCCACCGACCGGTAGCGGTAGACCTCGCGGCCGCCCAGGGTCTCCTCGCCCTCGAAGGTCACCGGGGCGGACTGGAGCGTGTACTGGTCCCAGTACTCGTAGACGCCGTCCTCGGGGACGGGGTCGACGGGGAGGGTGAAGACCAGGCCCTCGGCGTCGGTCACGTCCTCGGCGCCCTCGGGAGCCGGACCCGCCTCGGCGGTCCCGCGGTCGACGTTGAAGCGGACCACGGTCTTGGCGGGATCACCGTCGCCGATGCTGCGCTCGTCCGTGCGGCGGACGATCTCCAGGTCGCCGTCCACGGACTCGGCCAGGACGTTGCGGGTCGCCTCGATGGGCACGTCCTCCGCCAGCACCTCGGTCGACGAGCCCGTGAGCACGCCCGGGTTGATGCCGTTGTACGTGCCCTCGAACTCGAGGGTGACGTCGAGGTCGGTCGGGAGCTGGGTGACCGAGGGGACGACGACGAAGCGGACGACCGCGGCGGCGACGATCAGCAGCACACCGACGACAGCGAGGACGACGGAGGAACGGGTCAATCTCACGTGGGGGGACTCCGGAGGCGAGGGGGGTGCGAACCCGACGAGTCTGCGGTTTCCTCGACTGTGACCTGCGTCGGGCCCTCCGCGCTGCCGATCCGACCCGATCGGGGCGGTGACGTCGGCCACCATGCTTCTGCGCAACTATCCGGGCTCGCGCCGCCGCGCACCGGGCGGGAACGGTGCGTCGACGCCGAACCGCACACCGAGCATGCGGATGGCGAAGCACACGCCGGCGGCCGCGACGGCGGCGACCGGTCCGCGGGCGTCGAGCAGGTCGGCGACCACCACCACGGTGGCGCCGACCAGGGCGGGCACGGCGTAGAGGCCGCTGCTCAGCACGGTCGGCACCTGGCGGATCAGCACGTCCCGCAGCGTGCCGCCGCCCACCCCGGTGATCGCACCCACGATCACCGCCTGGGCGGGACCGAAGCCGAGATCGACCGCCTTGAGCGCGCCGGTGACCGCGAACAGGCTCAGCCCGGCGGCGTCGAGGACGGTGATGGCGCCGTTGATCCGGTGCAGGTGGTGCCCGGTGAGGAAGGCGATCAGCCCGCCGGCGGCGGCCACGGCCAGGTAGCGCCAGTCCAGGAAGGTGGCCGGCGGGAGGGCATCGAGGAAGACGTCCCGGATGGTGCCGCCGCCCAGGGCGGTGATCATGCCGAGGGTGATCACGCCGACGATGTCCAGCCGGGTGGCGCGCAGGGCGGTCAGGGCACCGTTGAGCGCGAAGGCGAAGGTGCCGACGAGGTCGAGCACCAGCAGCGCCGTCGTTGCCATGGCGGGAACGTAACGTGCGCGTCGCCGGCGCCCGGCACACGAGTCGTCGGCGCCCGATGTCGCATGCTGGACCGGGACAGCCCACCGAACGGGGACGAGGAACCACGGCGATGAGTTCGACCTTGCGCACCGTCGTCGGGCAGATCGGCCCGTCGGTGATGCTGCCGATGCTGGTGTACGAGATCGGCCACGGCGCCGTCATGCCGGTGATCGCCCTCGTGGCGCTGGACGCGGGCGCGTCCACGACGGTGGCCGGGCTGATGCTCGCCGCCATCGGGATCGGCACGATCCTGGGCGACGTCCCCGCCGCCTGGCTGGCGAACCGGGTGGGCGAGAAGGGCGCGATGCTCGCGGCGATGCTCGCCTCCGCGGCGGCGATGCTCTCGGTGCTGCTGACCGACTCCGTCGCGGCGCTCGCGGTGGCCCTGCTCGTGCTGGGCGCCTGTGGCGCGACGATGCACCTCGCCCGGCAGTCCTACGTGGCCGACGTCGTCGCCGTCCACCACCGCGCCCGGGCGATGTCCACCCTCGGCGGCGTGTTCCGCATCGGCCTGTTCATCGGCCCGTTCGTCGGCGCGGCCGTCATCGCGGTGTGGGGGACCCGGTCGGCGTTCGCCGTCGCCGTGGTGGCCTCGCTGCTGGCCGCCGTCGTCCTCGCCTTCGCCCCGGTCACGTCGACGGGTGGCTCGGCGGTCGGTGCCCACTCCGGGCCGGTGGGCGTGCGGGAGATGTTCCGCCGGCACCGGCGGCTGTTCCTCACCCTCGGCATCGCGGTCGCCTCGATCGGCGCGATCCGGGCGGCCCGGGTGGCGGTCATCCCGCTCTGGGCCGAGCACATCGGCCTGGACGCGACGACGACCAGCCTGATCTTCGGCATCGCCAACGCCGTCGACATGGCGCTCTTCTACCCCTCCGGCCACGTCATGGACACGCTCGGCCGGCTGTGGATCGCCGTCCCCTGCATGGTCGTCCTGGGCCTGGGCACGATGGCGCTGCCGCTGTCGGACAGCGCCGCCACCCTCACTGCGGTGGCCATGGTGATGGCCTTCGGCAACGGGATCGGCTCCGGGATCGTCATGACCCTCGGCGCCGACACCTCGCCCGAGGTGGACCGGCGTTCGTTCCTGGCGATCTTCCGGCTGATCAACGACGTCGGCACGTCGCTGGGACCGGTCGTGCCGGCGGCGATCGCGACGGTCGCCACGCTGGGGGTGGGCATCGCGGTCATGGGCGGGGTCGGTCTCGTGGGTGCGGCCGGCCTGGCCCGGTGGGTGCCGAAGTACTCGGCCTACGCGACGCGGGCCATGGTGCGCGACCACCACCGCCGGCTCGCCGAGGACCGGGCCGCCGTCATCCCGGGATGAGCCGGGCCTCTCGCCGCCCCCCGGGTGCCGGCGCCGTCCCGAGGATCGTGGCCAGCGCGGAGTCGGAGGCGGCCAGCGCCGCCCGGTCGAAGGTGCTGCTGCTGGCGACCAGCTCGCTCGCCCCGGTGCGCTCGAGCAGCTCGGCCAGGCGGCCCGCCACCTGAGCCGCGGTGCCGGCGATCGCGGCGGCGGCCGTCTGCTCGAGGTAGCGCTGCTGACGGGGGGTGGGGGACGCGGCCCGCACGGCCGCCACGGGCTCCAGCGGCGGGAAGCTGCCCGTCGTCCGGGACAGCGCCATCGCCCATGCCTCGGGCAGCAGCAGGTCCGCGGCCTCGGCGGCGGTGTCGGCGACCAGCACGTCCAGGCTGATCGACACCCGCGGCCGCGCCAGCTGCTCCGACGGGCGGAAGTCCCGCCGGTAGCCGGCCAGCGCCGCGAGCCCTGGCCCGGGGTCGCCGGCCAGGCCCAGGATCGGACCGCCGACGATCACCGGCAGCCCGAGCGCGGCGGCCACCTGCAGCCCCTGCCCGGTGGCCAGCACGTGCATCGGGACGTCGCCGACCGGCCGGGGGTGCACCGTGATCTCGCCCGTCCCGGTCAGGAAGCCGCGCAGCTCGGCCAGGTCGGCGGCGAAGTCGCGCTCGGTCTGCCGCAGGGCGCGGCGCACCGGCGGGGTGAAGCCGGGGGAGCGGCCCAGGCCCAGATCGATCCGGCCGGGCGCGAACGCCGTCAGCGTGGCGAACTGCTCGGCGACGACGAGGGGCTGGTGGTGGGGGAGCATGACCCCGGCCGAACCCAGCCGGATGGTGGACGTCGCAGCGGAGACCGCTCCCAGCAGGACCGCGGGCGCGGCCCCGGCGATGCCGGGCACCCCGTGGTGCTCGGCCACCCAGAACCGGCCGAAGCCGAGCCGCTCGGCCGACGCCGCGCGCGCCACGGTGGCCCGCAGCGCCGCCGCGTCGGGTTCACCGGCGCGGGTGCGCGCCCGGTCCAGCAGGGACAGCCGGGGCTCGGATGCGGTCACGGCACCTGCAGCACGGGCGGACGGCGCGCTGTTCCGGCCCGGCGTCGTCCCGGACGGGGTTTCGCGGGAACGGTGGAGCGCGGGGTCAGGCCGGCTCGGGCACGTTGCCCGGGTCGCCGCCCGGGTCGTCCGGCGTCGACTCGATCGGCGGCGGCGGGAGTACCTCGGGCGCGTCGGGCAGCAGCTCGCCCGGATCGTCGGGGATGGGCTGGTCGGGATCGATCTCCCGACCCGGCTCCGGCAGCGGTGACACCATGCGGCCAGTCAACCAGCGCGTCGTCGTCCCCGCAGTGCCGTCGCGGTCGCTTACCGGCAGGCCGGGTCCGGGACGGTCGCCGGCGGAAGGGGTCACGTCGGCCGGGCCGCGAGCACCCGCGCCGCCTCGCGTTCGGCCTCGGGGTTGGCGACGCCGGCCCGGGAGCCGGCCAGCTTCCCCCGGATGTGGTCGCCCACGGTGATCGGCGGGTACGCCGTCGTGCCGTCGGGGTCCAGGCAGGTCGGCAGCGTCGCGATGACGGCGTCGATGTTGCCGTCGTGGAAGAACGCCGCGGAGCGCCGGCGCTCGATCCGGCCGTCCACGATCGGCGGCTTGACCCGGTGCAGCGTGGACATCCACCGCTCGTTGGTCCACCGCGCCATCAGGTCGCCCAGGTTGATCAGCAGCGCGCCGTCGGCGGGCGAGACGTCGTGCCAGCCGCCGTCGCGGCCGAGCACCTGCAGGCCGCGGACCTGGTCGGCCCACAGCACGGTCACGATGCCGTAGTCGGTGTGCTCGCCCATGCCGGTGAGGTCGCCGTCCAGCGAGACCTCGCCCGGCGGCAGGGCGTAGTTGTTCATCCGCAGCACGTCGAGGCTGTGGTCGGTGAAGCCCTCGAAGAAGCCCGCCGGGAGGCCCAACGCGTCGGCGAACATCGTGGTCAGCGTCCGCGCCACCCGGCCCGCCTCGTCGAAGTAGGCCGACACGGCGTCGCGGAAGTCCGCCGCCTCGGCCGGCCACACGTTCTCCGGATAGTCCGCGTCCGGCAGGTCGAGGCCCGGGTAGTCGCTCACCGCGGCCCCGACGTTGAACGCCTCGAAGAAGTCGTGCATCCGGTTGGACGGCGCCAGCCCCA
>JBELIQ010000027.1:0-57231 GCA_042090795.1 Blastococcus sp.
TGCCCCCGCCAGCGGCGGGTCCCGGTCCGGCGGCCCCTCAGGGCCGCGCGGCGCAAAGAGAAAGTTACGTGCCCCCGCGGGCGGTGTCAAACCGCCTCCACGTGACGCCCGACACCGGCTCGTCACACGCACCACATCCGGCGTTCACGTGGCCACGGAGCGCCGCTCAGGCGGCCCGGTGCACACCGGCGATCGACCGCTTGCCACGCCGCAGCACCAGCCATCCCCCGGGGAGCCAGGCGTCGTCCCCAGGTACGGCGTCGGCGTCGGTGACCCGCTCGTTGTTCAGGTAGGCGCCGCCTTCCTTCACCGTGCGGCGCGCCTCGGAGAGGCTGGACACCAGGCCGGTCTGCTGGAGCAGCTGCGCGATGGTGGGGAGTTGCCCCTCGACGGTCACGCTGCCGGCCTCGGTCAGCGCGGCGGTCAGCGTCCCGGCGTCCAGGGTCCGCAGGTCGTCGCGGCCGAAGAGCGCCCGCCCGGCCGCTTCGGCCTGCGTCAGCTCCTGGTCCCCGTGCACCAGCCTCGTCAGGTCCTCGGCGAGGGCCCGCTGGGCGGTCCGGGCGGCCGGGCGTTCCGCGGACTCGGCGACCAGCGCCGCCACCTCCTCGGCCGGCCGCTCGGAGAACAGCGGCAGCCAGGCGCGTGCATCGACGTCGTCGATGTTGAGCCAGTACTGGTGGAAGGCGTACGGGCTCATCAGCTCCGGGTCGAGCCAGACGGTGGCGCCCTGGGTCTTGCCGATCTTCTGGCCGTCGGCCGTGGTGATCAGCGGGGTGCCCATGGCGTGCACGCCGGCCCCCTCGGTGCGGCGCACGAGGTCGATGCCCGCGGTGAGGTTGCCCCACTGGTCGGACCCGCCGGTCTGCAGCGTGACCCCGTGCCGCCGGTACAGCTCGCGGAAGTCGTTCGCCTGCAGGATCTGGTAGCTGAACTCGGTGTAGCTGATGCCGGCCTCGGAGTTCAGCCGCGCCGACACCGCCTCCTTGGCCAGCATCTGGCTCACCCGGAAGTTCTTGCCGATGGCGCGCAGGAAGTCGATGGCGGAGAGCTGCTCGGTCCAGTCCAGGTTGTCGACGTAGATCGGCGGCCGCAGCCCGTGCTCCTGGGCCGGGCGCTCGAGCAGCGGCTCGACGTTGCGGCGGATGCGCTGCACCCACTCGGCGACGACCTCGCGGTCGTTGAGCTGCCGCTCGGCGTTCCGGCCCCCGGGGTCACCGATCAACCCGGTGGCGCCGCCGACCAGGACGACCGGCTGGTGACCGGCCCGCTGCAGCGCCCGCAGCAGCATGAACTGCACGAGGTTGCCCACGTGCAGGCTCGGTGCGGTCGGGTCGAACCCGCAGTAGTAGGTGACCGGCCCCTCGGCGAGATGCGCGCGCAAGGCGGCCTCGTCGGTGCTCAGGGCGATGAGCCCGCGGCGGTGCAGTTCGTCGATCACGTCAGTCACGGGACTGATCCTGCCTGCCCGCGGTGCGGCGGGGCTTGCCGCCCGCCCGGAACACGCTCACCGACGGCGCATCCGTCTGCCAGAAGCGCCACGGAAGCTCCTGCGCCTGGCTGATGCCCACCCGCGGGCCGGCGGAGACCCGGCCGGGCGCCGTCCCCCGGTGCAGCCGTACCGACGACGACGGGTCGAGCAGGTCGGCGCCCTTGTCCTCCGGTCCGATGCCCAGCGCCTGCGTGAGGCGGGCGGGCCCACGGGCGAGGTCACGCGCGACCCGAGCGGCGGGCCGGCGGGCACGGGCCAGGGACTCCCCCGCCACGACCTCGCCGGCGCGCAGCAGCACCGCCGAGCCCCGTCCCTCCGGCCCGATGACGACGTTGGCGCACCAGTGGACGCCGTAGCTGAAGTACACGTACAGCCGCCCCGGTGGCCCGAACATGATCGCCGCGCGGGGAGTCGGACCCCGGTGCGCGTGCGAGGCCGGGTCCTCCCCCGCGCCCGAGTAGGCCTCGACCTCGGTGAGCCGCAGGGCCACCTGCCCCTCCGGGCGGTCGGTGACCACCCAGCAGCCGAGCAGCGCCGGGGCCACGACGTCGACCGGCCCGAGCAGGTCCTCCTCGCCGACGAGGGGACCCGGCTCGGGCCGGCCGCTGCCTGCAGGAGAGCTCAGAGCGCCGCCGCCACGGGCGAGGAGGCGGCCCACCCGGCGTGGGTGGTGGCGAGCGCCTTCAGCGCGGTGATCTGCTCGGCCACCCGCTCGGGCGCCGTCCCCCCGCGGGTGCTGCGGGCGGCCAGTGCACCGCGCACCGACAGCACCGAGCGGACGTCGGGGGTGAGCCGCTCGTCGATGCCGGTGAGCTGGTCGTCGTCGAGCTGGTCGAGCTCGAGACCGGCCTGCTCGCAGAAGGCGACCATCTCGCCGCTGATCTCGTGCGCCGAGCGGAAGGGCACGCCCTGCCGGACCAGCCACTCGGCGACGTCGGTGGCCAGCGCGAAGCCCTGCGGCGCGGCGGCCTCCAGCACCTCCGGGCGCAGCGTGAGGGTGGCGACCATGCCGGTGACGGCGGGGAGCAGGAGCAGCAGCTGGGACAGCGAGTCGAAGACCGGCTCCTTGTCCTCCTGCAGATCGCGGTCGTAGGCCAGCGGCAGGCCCTTGAGCATGGTGAGCAGCCCGGTCAGGTTGCCGACGAAACGGCCCGACTTGCCCCGGGCCAGCTCGGCGATGTCCGGGTTCTTCTTCTGCGGCATGATCGAGGAGCCGGTGGCCCAGGCGTCGTCGAGCCGGGCCCAGCCGAACTCGGTCGACGTCCAGAGCACGACCTCCTCCCCCAGCCGGGAGAGGTGCACGCCGATCATCGCCGCGACGAAGCAGAACTCGGCGGCGAAGTCACGGTCGCTGACGCCGTCGATGGAGTTGTCGGTGGCGCGGTCGAAGCCGAGCTCGGCGGCGACGGCGTCGGGGTCCAGCGGCAGGGACGAGCCGGCGAGCGCCCCGGAGCCGTACGGGCTCACCGCGGTGCGCCGGTCCCAGTCGCGCAGCCGGTCGACGTCGCGGGCGAAGGAGTGGGCGTGCGCGAGCAGCTGGTGGGCGAAGAGCACCGGCTGGGCGTGCTGCAGGTGGGTCATGCCCGGGGCGGCGACGTCGGCGTACCGCTCCGCAAGGCCGACGATCGCGCTCTCCAGCGCGGCCAGCTCGGAGGCCAGCGCGCGCACGTGGTGCCGCAGGTAGAGCCGCAGGTCGGTGGCGATCTGGTCGTTGCGGCTGCGCCCGGCCCGGAGCTTGCCGCCCAGCGCACCGAGCTTCTCGGTGAGGCCGCGCTCGAGCGCCTCGTGCACGTCCTCGTCGGACTCGACGGCGGTGAAGGTGCCGGCCGCGACCTCGTCGGACAGCTCGCGGAGCGCCCCGAGCATCTGCTCGAGCTCGTCGTCGGCGAGCAGCCCGGCGCGGTGCAGCACCCGGGCGTGCGCGCGGGAGCCGGCGAGGTCGAAGGGTGCGAGGGCCCAGTCGAAGTGGGTGGACTTGCTCAGCGCAGCCATCGCCGGGGACGGGCCGCCGCCGAAGCGACCGCCCCAGAGCCGGGTCTGCGATCCAGGTGGGGTGCTGCTCACGTGCCGGGTTCCTCTTCCAGGTCGTTCTGCAGTTCGGGGTAGACCGCCGGGGTGCGTTCGGCCAGCGCGCGCAGCCGGTCGGCCAGTGCCGGCCCGCCGTCGGGGGCTCGGGAGACGACCAGCAGAGTGTCGTCCCCAGCGATGGTGCCCAGGACGTCGGGGAGGCCGACCTTGTCCAGAGCGGAGGCCAGGAACTGCGCGGCGCCGGGCGGCGTGCGCAGGACGGCGAGGTTGGCGCTGCCCTCGGCGCCGGTGAGCAGATCGGCCAGCAGCCGGGTCAGCCGTGCGGGGGCGGTCTGCGCCGGGCGCAGGGGTGCGTTCTCCGGCGGCAGGACGTAGGACGCCGGGGCCCCGTCGGAACCGCGCATCTTGACCGCGCCCAGCTCGTCGAGGTCCCGGGAGAGCGTGGCCTGGGTGACCTCGATGCCGGCGCCGGCCAGCAGCGCGGCCAGGTGGGTCTGCGAGGTCACCGACTGTGCCTCGATGAGCTCGCGGATCCGTGCCTGGCGCGCGCTGCGGCTCGGCGAGGTCATCGTCGCTCCCGGCCCGGCACGAGTGCTCCAGGAGTCGCGAGGAGCCCGGCGGAGCACGGGTGAGCGGCTGCCTCGCCGATCACGCGCTCTTCTCCAGCAGCCAGATGAGCACGGCCTTCTGCGCGTGCAGCCGGTTCTCCGCCTCGTCCCACACCGCGCTCTGCGGGCCGTCGATCACCTCGGCTGCGATCTCCTTGCCGCGGTAGGCCGGCAGGCAGTGCAGCACGACGGCGTCGTCGGCGGCGCGGGCGAGCGCGGCGTCGTCGACCGCGTACGGCAGGAAGGGGGCGATGCGCGCGTCGTACTCGCCCTCCTGGCCCATGGAGACCCAGGTGTCGGTGACGAGCACGTCGGCGCCCTCGGCGGCAGCCGCGGCGTCGGCCGTCCAGGCGACCGATCCGCCGGTCTCCGCAGCGATCTCGCCGGCCTTCGCCAGGATCCCCGGGTCCGGCTGGAACTCCTCGGGCGAGCCGATGCGCACGTGCATGCCGGCGGTGGCGCCGCCGAGCAGGTAGGAGTGCGCCATGTTGTTGGCGCCGTCACCGAGGTAGCTCATGGAGCGGCCGGCCAGGGAGCCCTTGCGCTCGATGACGGTCTGCAGGTCGGCGAGGATCTGGCAGGGGTGGAACTCGTCGGTGAGCGCGTTGACCACCGGGACCCGGCTGGCCGCGGCCATCTCCTCGATCCGGTCCTGGCCGAAGGTGCGCCAGACGATGGCCGCGACCTGCCGGTCGAGCACCCGGGCGGTGTCGGCGATCGGCTCGCCCCGGCCCAGCTGGCTGGTGGCCGCGTCGATGACCAGCGGGTAGCCCCCGAGCTCGGCCACACCGACCGAGAACGACACGCGGGTGCGGGTCGAGGGCTTGTCGAAGAGCACCGCGACGGCCTGCGGCACCCCGTTGGCCGCGCGCAGCGCAACGGGCGCCTCCGCCGTGTGCCGGGTGGCCTTGAGCGTGGCGGCCAGCGCCAGCACCTCGGCCTGCTCGGCCGGGCTCAGGTCGTCGTCCCGGAGGAAGTGGCGGGTCACGAGTCGGTCTCCTGGGCAGCGGCGTCGAGGGCTGCGGGCAGCGCGGCGACGAAGGCGTCGATCTGGTCGTCGGTGAGCACCAGCGGCGGGGCGAGCCGCAGCACTCCCGGCGCCACGGCGTTGGTGAGGAACCCGGCGGAGCGCAGCTGCGCCTCAAGGGCGGGGGCGACGTCGGCGGTGAGCAGGACGCCGAGCAGCGCGCCCCTCCCCCGGACGCCGCTGATGCCGGCGTGGCCCAGGCCGTCGATGCCGGTGGTGAACCGGTGCTCGATCTCCTTGGCCCGCTCCAGCAGGCCCTCGTCGCGGATCGTGTCCAGCACGGCCAGCGCGGCGGCCGCGGCGATCGGGTTGCCCCCGAAGGTCGAGCCGTGCGATCCGGCGGTCAGGAGGTCGGCGGCGTCGCCGAAGGCCAGCATCGCGCCGATCGGCAGCCCACCGCCCAGCGCCTTGGCCAACGTGATGACGTCGGGGTGCAGGCCGTCGGCCTGGTGGGCGAACCAGTGCCCGGTGCGGCCCATGCCGGTCTGCACCTCGTCGAGGGCGAACAGCGCCCCGGCGTCCGCCGCGGCAGCGGCACCCGCGGCCAGGTAGCCGGGCGGTGCGGGCAGCACGCCGCCCTCGCCGAGCATCGGCTCGAGCAGCACCATCGCCGTCTGCTCGCCCACCGCGGCGGTGAGCGCGTCGACGTCGCCGTAGGGCACGTAGGAGACCCCGCCGGGCAGCGGCGCGAACGCCGCGGCCTTCGACGGCTGACCGGTGAGCGCCAGCGCGCCCATGGTCCGGCCGTGGAAGGCGCCCTCGGCGGTGATCACCTGGGGCCGGCCGGTGAGCCGGCTGAGCTTGAAGGCGGTCTCGTTGGCCTCGGCACCGGAGTTGCAGAAGAAGACGCGCCCGGGCCGGCCGGCGAGCTCGAGCAGCCGCTCGGCCAGCGCCACGCCGGGCTCGTGCATCGCCAGGTTCGAGACGTGGCCCAGCTTGGCCGCCTGGGTGGTGATCGCCTCGACCACCTTGGGATGGGCGTGCCCGAGGATCGTCGTCGCGATGCCGCCGAGCAGGTCGGTGTACTCGACCCCGTCGACGTCGCGGACGGTCGCGCCGGAGCCGGAGTCCAGTGCCACCGGGGGCGTCCGGTAGTTGCCCATCATCACGGCCGACCAGCGGCGGGCCAGCTCGTCCGTCCTGTCCCGCCCAATTCCCTCCCTTGTCATGGTGCTGCCCCCTCCTCCGGGATCGTGGTCGGCAGGCTCGGGACGACCATCGTCCCGGTGCCCTCGGTCGTGAACATCTCCAGCAGCAGTGCGTGCGGGGTGCGCCCGTCGACGACGGTCGCGCGCTTCACCCCGCCCTCGACCGCCCGCAGGCAGGCGGCCATCTTCGGCGCCATCCCGGCGTCGAGGTCGGGGAGGATCTCGGCCAGTGCGGCGGCATCGATCTGCTGCACCAGCGAGCCGCGGTCGGGCCAGTCGGCGTAGAGGCCCTCGACGTCGGTCAGGACGACGAGCTTCACCGCGCCCAGCGCCACGGCGACGGCCGCGGCGGCGGTGTCGGCGTTGACGTTGTGCACGACGCCGTCCCGGTCCGGGGCGACGGTGGCGATGACGGGGATGTGCCCGGCCCCCAGCAGAGCGGTGACCGGCGCCGGATCGACCTGGACGACGTCGCCGACCAGACCGATGTCGACCGGCTCGCCGTCGACGACCGCGCGGGTGCGCTCGGCGGTGAACAGCCCGCCGTCCTCACCGGAGAGGCCGACGGCCAGCGGGCCGTGCTGGTTGATCAGGCCCACGACCTCGGGGGTGACCTGTCCGGTGAGCACCATGCGGACGACGCCGATCGTCTGCTCCGTGGTGACCCGCAGGCCGCCGCGGAACTCGCTCTCGATGCCGAGCCGGCCGAGCATCTCGGTGATCTGCGGCCCGCCGCCGTGGACGACGACCGGCAGGATGCCGCAGGTCCGCAGGAACACCATGTCGTCGGCGAACGCCCGGCGGCACTCGTCGTCGACCATGGCGTGGCCGCCGTACTTGATCACCACGACGTTGCCGTGGAACTCCTTGAGCCACGGCAGCGCCCCGGTCAGGACGGCGATCCGGCGGGCGTCGCCCTCGGGGTCGTGGGTGCGCATGACGCGGTGGGTGCCGATCCGCCGGCGCGGCGGGGTCGGGTCGACCGAGACGTCGGGCGGGGTGGGGTCCTGGGCCGCGTCGTCGTGCGCCGTGGTCACGTGCGGCTCCGGTTCGGTGCTCACGTCGAGTACGCCGAGTTCTCGTGCACGTAGGCGATCGACAGGTCGTTGGTCCAGATCGTCGCCTGCTCGGTGCCGGCCTTCAGGTCCACGTCGATGGTGATCGCCCGGCCGGTGAGATCGACGCCCTCGCGCGGATCGCCGATCGCGCCGCCCCGGCAGACGGTGACGCCGTTGATGGTCACGTCGACCCGGTCGGCCTCGAAGGCGGCGTCGGTGGTCCCGATCGCCGCCAGCACCCGGCCCCAGTTGGGGTCGTTGCCGAACAGCGCCGTCTTGAGCAGGTTGTTGCGGGCGCAGGCCCGGCCGGCGGTCAGCGCGTCGTCGACGCTGGCCGCGTTGCGGACGGTGATCGCGATGTCCTTGGTCGAGCCCTCGGCGTCGGCCAGCAGCTGCATGGCCAGATCGGTGCAGGCCTCGGTGAGCGCCGCGGTGAACTCCTCGGCCGACGGCGCGTACCCGCTCGCCCCGTTGGCCAGGACGATCACCGTGTCGTTGGTCGACAGGCAGCCGTCGGAGTCGACCCGCTCGAAGGAGAGCTTCGTCGCCGTCTCGAGCGCCGGCTGCAGGATCTCCGCCGGGACGGAGGCGTCGGTGGTGAGGACGACGAGCATCGTGGCCAAGGACGGGGCCAGCATGCCGGCGCCCTTGGCCATGCCGCCGACGATCCACTCGTCGCGCTGGACGACCGCTGTCTTCGGCACCGAGTCGGTGGTCATGATCGCCCGGGCGGCGTCGGCCCCGCCGTCCTCGGTCAGTGCCTGGGCCGCCGCGGTGACCCCGGCGGTGAGCTGCGTCATGGGCAGCCGCATGCCGATCAGCCCGGTGCTGGCGACGGCGACGTCGATGGCCCCCAGACCCAGCTCCTCCGCGACGTGCTCGGCGGTGGCGTGGGTGTCGGCGAAGCCCTCGGGGCCGGTGCAGGCGTTGGCACCGCCGGAGTTGAGGACGACGGCGCGGCACCGCTGCCCGGCCAGCACCTGGCGGCTCCAGATCACCGGCGCGGCCGGGAAACGGTTGGTGGTGAAGACGGCGGCGGCGACGTCGTCCGGGCCGGTGTTGAGCACCAGCGCGACGTCGGGGTCGCCGCTGGACTTGAGCCCGGCCGCGACGCCGGCGGCGCTGAAGCCCTTCGGGGCGGTGACGGTCACTGTGCATCCTCTGGTGCGAAGAGGGTCATGGTGCGACTCCTACGAGGGGGAGACCGGTGGTCTCGGGAAGGCCGAGGGCGAGGTTGGCGCACTGCAGCGCGGCTCCCCCGGTGCCCTTGGTGAGGTTGTCGACGGCGGCGACGACCACGAGCCGTCCGGCGTCGGGGTCGACGGCGAGCTGCAGCGCGACGGTGTTGGCGCCGAGCACCTGCGCCGTCGTCGGCCACTGGCCCTCGGGCAGCAGGTGCACGAACGGCTCGTCGGCGTAGGCCTTCTCGTACGCCGCGCGGGCGCCGTCGGCGTCCACCCCGGGAGCGAGCCTCGCGGAACAGGTGGCGAGGATGCCGCGGCTCATCGGCACCAGCGTCGGCGTGAAGCTCACGCTGACCGGTGCACCCGCCGCCTGCGACAGGTTCTGGATCATCTCGGGCGTGTGCCGGTGCACCCCGCCGACGCCGTAGGCGCTGACCGACCCCATGACCTCGCTGCCGAGCAGGTGCGGCTTGGCGGACTTGCCCGCGCCGCTCGTCCCGCTGGCCGCGACGACCACCACTTCGGGTTCGATCAGCCCGGCGGCGAGGGCCGGGGCGAGGGCCAGGGTGACCGAGGTCGGGTAGCAGCCGGGGACGGCGATCCGCCGGGCACCGGCCAGCTTCTCCCGCTGGCCGGGGAGCTCGGGCAGCCCGTAGGGCCAGGACCCCGCGTACCCGTCCCCGTACCAGCGGCTCCAGGCCGCCGGGTCGGTGAGCCGATGGTCGGCGCCGCAGTCGATGACGAGGGTGTCCTCGGGCAGCTGCGCCGCGATGGCCGCCGACTCGCCGTGCGGCAGCGCCAGCACGACGACGTCGTAACCGGACAGGCTCGCCGCGTCGCTGGGCTGCACGATCATGTCGGCGTAGGGCAGCAGGTGCGGCTGGAGCTCGCCCAGGCGTCGGCCGGCGCTCGAGTTGGCGTGCACCCCGGCCAGCCGGAGGTCCGGGTGCGCAGCCAGCAGGCGGCACACCTCTCCCCCGGCGTACCCGGTGGCGCCGGTGACCCCGACCGTCCACGTCTGCCCTGTGTTCACGATGCATGACCATACACGGTCATGCATGAATGCTCACTCCGATGTCCGATCGGCATGCCCGGTACCGGAGCCCCGCGCAGAGGCGTGCGGTAGGAACGCCGCTGATGATCCTGCCGACGGTCCGCGATCCCCGCCTGACCACGATCCGCCGCGGCGGCACCCTCACCGACGAGCACCACCACCTGCTCGCGCTGTGGGCCGCGGCCTGTGCCGAGCACGTGCTGCACCTGTTCGAGGAGGTCCGGCCCGACGACCCCCGGCCTCGGTCGGCGATCGAGCACGCCCGCGCCTGGGTGCGTGGAGGGGTGCCGATGATGACGGCCCGGGCCGCGGGAGGTCATGCGATGGGAGCGGCGAGGGATCTCCGGGGTGCCGCACGGCATGCGGCGTACGCGGCCGGGCAGGCCGGTGCCGTCGCGCACGTCGCCGCCCACGACCTCGGTGCGGCGGCCTACGCGATCAAGGCGGCGCGCGCCGCCGCGCCGGACGGGGAGGGCGACGCCGCGGGGTGGGCGGAGTGCCGTTGGCAGCGCGAGCAGCTGCCGGACGCCGTCCGCGCCCTCGTGCTGGACGACCAGCGGGTGCGCAACGAGCTCTGCTGGTCGGTGTTCACCTGATGGACGCGCCGGCGGCCCGGACCACGACCACGGGTAGGCCCGAACGGGTGGGCGGGCGGTGCGATCCGGTTACCGGTCCGCGGCCTGGGCAACGGCCGGACGTGAGCTCCTTCGACCGGATCGTCATCATCTTCAACCCGCTGAGCAGCGGCGACGCACAGGGATCGGCGGAGGAGCTCCGCGGCGAGCTCGCCGGCCGGCTGCCGGACGTGCCCTCGGAGCTGTCGCCGACCCGGCACGCCGGCCACGCCCGTGACCTGGCCAGGGAGGCCGCCGCGACAGGCAGCCCGCTGGTCGTGTCGGTGAGCGGCGACGGCGGCTACAACGAGGTCGTCAACGGGGTCATCGACGCCGGGAACGACCGCGCCGTCTGCGCGGTGCACGCGGCCGGGAACGCCAACGACCACTGGCGCACGACCCGGCAGGGACCGCTCGCGGACGCGATCGCGACCGGGGACATCCGGCGGATCGACCTCCTCCGGCTCACCCTCGGGACGGGCGAGGCCGCGGAGGTCCGGTACGCGCACTCCTACATCGGGGTGGGCCTGACACCGGTGGTCGCGGTCGACCTGGAGAAGGGCGGCAAGGGGTCGTGGCGCGAGATGGTGTCCGTCGTCCGCGGGTTCTGGCGGTTCCGGCCCTTCCCCATCCGGTCGGAGGACGGGCGGCGGCGCAGGATCGACAGCCTGGTGTTCGCCAACATCCCCGAGATGGCGAAGTACGCGAAGCTCAGCGAGGGCGGCACCCCGGACGACGGCCGCTTCGAGGTGATCACCGAGCAGCGCACCGGCCGGTTGCGGTCGGGGGCCACGGCGATCCGGGCGGCGACCCGGGGACTGGGCCCGCAGCCCAGCCTCACCCACTACGCCTTCACCCCGCTGGTGCCGATGCCGCTGCAGCTGGACGGGGAGCTGGTCGAGCTGGACGCGGACGTACCGGTGGCCGTGGACATCGCGCCAGGAGCACTGGCCACGGTCGGCTGACGCCGATCGCCTGCCGCGGACCGTTCAGCCGAGCGGGTCGGACGCTCCGTAGACGTGCAGCCGGAGCTGCCGGTCGGCGTCGTCAGGGGTGAGTGTGCGCAGCACCTCGAGGTCGTCCCTGCCGGCCCGCACGAACCGGCCCGACCACTGGTCCAGCTCGCCGGCCGCGATGGCGCCGATCAACTCGACCACCTTCTCGGGCGGCGTCCAGTCCTCGAAGCCCTCCCACATGTGCATGGAGCGGGTCATCGGGGTGTCGACGACGCCGGGTGCGACGTCGAAGGCGCGCACCGCCGAGCCCTCCAGCGCGGCGGCGAGCGACTCGGTGAGCCGCATCAGCCCCGTCTTGGCCACCGAGTAGGCCGAGTAGTCGGGGTTGGCCCGGGTGCTCATCCCACTGGCGATGTTCACGATCCGCCCGCTGTTGCGCAGCACCATCCACGGCAGCACCGTCCGGACCGTCAGCAGCGCGCCCTTGACGTGGCTGGTGACGACCTCCCACCACTGGTCGGGGTCGGCCTCCCAGACGGGCACCTCGAACTCGTCGATCAGCCCGGCGTTGTTGACCAGCAGGGCGATCGGCCCGAGCTCCTCGCGCACCAGCCCGACCGCCTCCTCCACCGACGCGCGGTCGGTGACGTCGGCGGGGACGGCGAGCGTGCGAGCGCCGGTGGCGGCCGCGACCTCGTCCATCGCCGTCCGCAGCCGGTCCTCGCCCCGGGCGAGCCCGGCCACGGCCATGCCGCGGGCGGCCAGCCCCTCCACCAGGTGCCGCCCGATCCCGGACGACGCCCCGGTGACCAGCGCGACGCCCGAGAGGAGCGCCTGTCCGGCCCCGTCCCGGGTCCCGCCCTGAGCCTGCGAAGGGTGGGGAGGACGGGGTCCTTCGTCAGCCACGGAGCTCGGCCCCGGTCGCGGCGGCGGCTGCGGTGACCGCGGCGTCGCGCACGGCGGCCGCCTCCTCCCCCGTCAGCGTCCGGTCCGGAGCCCGCAGCGTCAGCGCGAACGCCAGCGACCGGGAGCCGGCCGGCACCGGGGAACCGGTGTAGACGTCGAAGAGCCGCAGGGACTCGAGCAGCTCCCCTGCACCCTCGCGCAGCGCGGCGGCCACCGCGGCGGAGGGGATGTCGTCCCGCACCACGAGCGCGAGGTCCTGCAGGACCGGCGGGAAGGCCGAGATGGGCGGCCCGACGGCGACCCGCGCGGCCGGGAGCGCGTCGACGTCCAGCTCCATCACCGACGTCCGGACCGGCAGCTCCAGGGCGGCGCAGACCCGCGGGTGCAGCTCACCGGCATGCCCGACGACGACGTCGCCGACCAGCAGCTCGGCGCAGCGGCCCGGGTGCCAGGGCGCCCGCTCCCCCGCCCGGACGGTCAGCTCGACGCCCGACGCGGCGGCGACCCGGCGGGCGGCCTCGACGGCGTCGGCCCAGGTCGCGGGACGCCCGGCACCCCACCAGCCGCGTGGCTCGCGGTTGCCGGTCAGGGCCACCGCCACGTGCCAGGGCTGCTCGGGCACCGCGCTCAGGAGCGCGGCCAGCGTCTCGTCGTCCGGGCGCCCCTCGACGCCCGGCAGCGGAGCCGGCGTGCGCACCCCTCCGGGGAAGACGGCGCCGTGCTCGAAGAGGGCAAGGTCGCGCTGCCCGCGGGCCAGGTTGCGCGCCAGCGCGGCGAGCAGGCCGGGCAGCAGCGTCGTCCGCAGCGCCGGCTCCTCCTCCGACAACGGGTTGCGCACCAGGACGACCGAGCGGCGCGCGTCGTCCTCGGCCAGGCCGAGCGCGTCCAGCGCCGGCGTCCCCACGAACGGGTAGGACGGCGCCTCGACGTAGCCGGTCTCGGCCAGGGCCCGGCCGATCGCCCGGCGGCGGCGCTGGACGTCGGTCAGGCCACGCCCGGGGGGCGCCGTCGGCAGCACCGACGGGATGTCGTCGTAGCCGGCGAGCCGGACGACCTCCTCGACCAGGTCGGCCGGGTCGGTCAGGTCCGGGCGCCACGAGGGCGGGGTGACGAGCAGGTCGGTGCCGTCGCCGTCGACGGCGCAGCCCACGGCCGTGAGCAGCTCGACGACCTGCATCGGCGAGTACGCCACGCCGGCGGTGCGTCCGGGGCGGGCTGCGTCCAGCGGGATCTGCGGCCGGGCCCCACGGGAGTCGAGGTCGACCACGCCGCCCACGACGGTCGCCCCGCCGTACTCGGCCAGCAGCTCGGCGGCCCGGGCCAGCGCCACCACGGTCATCTCCGGGTCGACGCCGCGCTCGAAGCGCTTGGCCGCCTCGCTGGGCAGCCGGTGCCGGCGGGCGGTCCGGGCCACTCCGGTGGGCTCCCAGTGCGCCGCCTCCAGCAGGACCGACGTCGTGCCCGCGCCGATCTCGGTGGTGGCCCCGCCCATCACGGCGGCCAGGCCGATCGGGCCGCTGTCGTCGGCGATCAGCAGGTCGTCGGCCGACAGCCGGCGCACCGTGCCGTCCAGCGTCGTCAGCGTCTCGGCCTCGCGGGCCAGCCGGACGGTGATCGGCCCGCTGACCGCGTCGCGGTCGAAGGCGTGCATCGGCTGGCCCAGCTCGAGCATCACGTAGTTGGTGACGTCGACGGCCAGCGAGATGCTGCGGATCCCGGCCTGGGCCAGCCGGCGGCGCAGCCACCACGGGCTGGGCGCGGTCGGGTCGAGGCCCTCCATCGCGAGCATGGAGAAGCGGTCGCAGCGCTCCGGCTCGGCGACCGTGACGTCCCAGGCGGGGGCGCCGGACCAGGCCGGCGGGGTGGCCGCACCCGGATCCCGCCACGGTGCAGCCAGGCCGGTGCCCATCTCGCGGGCGATGCCGCGCATGGCCAGGCAGTAGCCGCGGTCGGGGGTGACGGCCAGCTCGATGACGACGTCGTCCAGGCCGGTGACCGGGCCGGCGGGCGTGCCCGGCGGCGGGACGTCGGCGTCCCGGCCCCCGAGCACGAGGATGCCGGCGTGGTCCTCCCCGAGACCCAGCTCGCGGACCGAGCAGATCATCCCGTCGGAGATCCGGTCGTAGGTCTTCCGCGAAGCGATCTCGAACCCGCCGGGCAGCACGGCGCCGGGCAGCGCCACCACGACGGTGTCGCCGACGGCGAAGTTGCGGGCGCCGCAGACGATGCCGCGCGGCTCGGCCTCCCCCACGTCGACCCGGCAGAAGCGGATCGGCTTCTTGAAGCCGGTCAGCTCCTCGATCTCCGCCACCGTGCCGACGACGAGCGGGCCGGTGACCTGCTCGGGACGGTGGATGTCCTCGACCTCGAGGCCCAGCCGGACGAAGGCGGTGTCGAGGTCCTCGACGGACGTCCCGGCGGGGACGTCGACGTACTCGGCCAGCCAGCCGATGGGGACTCTCACTCTGCTACCCCTTGCCTGTGACGGTCGGTCACTGTTCCACCCCGAATGCTCGGGTGAAGCGGACGTCGCCCTCGACGATGTCGCGCATGTCGCCGACGCCGGAGCGGAACTGCAGGGCGCGCTCGATGCCCATCCCGAACGCGAAGCCCGAGTACTCGTCGGGGTCGATCCCGCAGGCCACGAGCACCCGCGGGTTGACCATCCCGCAGCCGCCCCACTCGACCCAGCGCGGGCCGTCGCGGTGCTCGGGGAACCAGACGTCGAACTCCGCCGACGGCTCGGTGAACGGGAAGTACGAGGGCCGCCAACGGGTGATGGCGTCGGCGCCGAACAGCGAGCGGGCCAGGTGGTCCAGCGTGCCGCGCAGGTGCGCCATCGTCAGCCCGCGGTCGATGGCCAGGCCCTCGACCTGGTGGAAGACCGGGGTGTGCGTCGCGTCGAGCTCGTCGGTCCGGTAGACCCGCCCCGGCGCGACGACGTAGATCGGCGGCGTGCGCGACAGCATCGTCCGGGCCTGCACCGGACTGGTGTGCGTGCGCAGCACCAGGCCCGAGTCCTCCGGGGCGACGAAGAAGGTGTCCATCATCGTGCGCGCCGGGTGGTCGCGGCCGATGTTGAGCGCGTCGAAGTTCAGCCACTCGGCCTCGAGCTCCGGGCCGTCGGCCACCTCGTAGCCCATGCCCACGAAGATGTCGGCGATCCGGTCGGTGAGCGTCGTCAGCGGGTGCCGGGCGCCGCGCGGCGTGCGGTCCCAGGGCAGGGTGACGTCGACCCGCTCCTCGGCCAGCACCCGGGCGTCCCGCTCGGCCTCCAGCTCGGCCAGGCGCACGGCGTAGGCGTCGGTGACCGCCACCCGTGCGGCGTTCACCCGCTTGCCGGCGTCGGACCGGGCGGCCGGCGGCAGTGCACCGAGCTCGCGGCGGGCCAGCAGCACCGGCGCGCGGTCCCCGAGGTGGGCCGGGCGGACCGCGGCCAGCCCCTCGAGGTCGGCCGCCTGCGCGAACGCCGTCCGAGCGGCGTCGACCGCCCCGTCGAGGGCCTCCGGGGAGAGGGCGGCGACCTGCTTGGGGTCGTAGGGATCGTTGGCGCCAGACACGGGAGGCCATTCTGCCCGCCGTCCACCCCCGCCCGCGTCTGGGTTCCGGTGCACGGGGCGTGCGACGCGGCGAGATCGGCGATGTGGTCGCCATGGAGCCCGGGCGCCGATGTGGTCACCCAGGACGTCGAGGTGGCCCCGTGCCCCCTTGGGGTGAAGGCGCCCACGTCGGCTCATCCCCGCCGACCGGTGGGCCGATGGCGGGGGCGTGGACCTTCTTCCGGAGAACTCGGAGAGCGCGCTCGAGGCAGCGCTGGCTCCCGGCGGCGTGCGCAGCGTCTTCCAGCCCATCGTGGAGCTCGACACCGGCCGCGTCGTCGCCTACGAGGCGCTCGCGCGCGGCCCGCAGGGCCCGCTGGAGCGCCCCGACCTGCTGTTCGCCGCGGCCCGGACGGCCGGCCGGCTCGCCGAGCTGGACGAGCTGTGCCGGGCGGCGGCGTTCCGCGGGGCGGTCGAGCAGGGGCTGCTCGCGCCGCTCACCGTCTTCGTCAACGTCGAGCCGGAGGTGCTCGACAGCGCCCCGCTGGACGACCTGCTCGCCATCGCCGAGGGCGCTCCGCGCGAGCTGCGGATCATCCTGGAGATCACCGAGCGCGCCCTGGCCGCGCGCCCGGCCGAGCTGCTGCGCACCGTCGAGCGCGTCCGCAGCCTCGGCTGGGGCGTCGCCGTCGACGACGTCGGGGCGGACTCCATGTCGCTGGCCTTCCTGCCGCTGCTGTCCCCCGACGTCATCAAGCTGGACCTGAGCCTGGTGCAGGACCGCCCCGGGCCGGCGATCGCGGAGATCATGAACGCGGTCAACGCGCACGCCGAGCGGACCGGGGCCCTCGTCCTCGCCGAGGGGATCGAGACCGAGGAGCACCTGGCCACCGCGCGGGCCCTGGGAGCGACCCTCGGCCAGGGCTGGCTGTTCGGCCGCCCCGGTCCCGGCGCCGCGGCCGGGCTCCCCACCGGCGAGCTCACCCTGCCCACGGCACCGGCCGGCGCGCTGGTCGACGCCTCGCCGTTCGCCTGCCTGCCCGCCGGCGTGCGGCTGCGCCGCTCGGTGAAGTCGCTGCTGATCGAGCTGAGCAAGCAGCTGGAGCGGGAGGCCATGCGCCTGGGTGACACCTGCGTCGTCGCCGCCACCTTCCAGGAGGCGCGGCACTTCACGCCGTCGACGATCCAGCGCTACCGCGACCTCGTGGAGCGCACCGGCTTCGTCTGCGCGCTCGGCGAGGGCCTGCCGGCCGAGCCGTTGCCCGGCCTGCGCGGCACCACGCTGGACCCCGCCGACCCGGTGCGGGGCGAGTGGGACGTCGTCGTCCTCAGCCCGCACTTCAGCGCGGCACTGCTGGCCCGCGACCTCGGGGACGACGGCCCGGACCTCGACCGCACCTTCGAGTACGCCCTGACCTACGACCGCGAGACCGTCATCCGGGCCGCGCACGCCCTGCTCACCCGGGTCGTCCCGCGCAGCGAGAGCATCCCCGCCCTCGCACCGGAGCGCCCGGCCCCGTCGCCCCTCGCCGCGCCGGACCGGGTCCACGTCGGCCCCGACGGCGACGCGCTGCTGCGCAGCGCCCTGGCGGCGACGACGAGCGGGGTCACGATCGCGGACATGCGGCTGCCCGACCAGCCCCTCGTCTACGTGAACGACGCCTTCGAGACACTGGCCGGGCTGTCGCGGGACGAGGTCCTGGGCCGCAACTGCCGGTTCCTGCAGACGCCGGACACCGACCCGGCCGCGGTGGCGCGCATCCGCGCGGCGGTCGACCGCGGCGAGGAGTGCCGGGAGACGGTCCTGAACGTCCGCGGCCCCGACCGGGAGCCGTGGTGGAACGAGATCCACCTGGCACCGGTCTTCGACGACGACGGCGTGCTGGTGCAGTACATCGGGGTGCAGCACGACGTCACCGCACGCGTGGCCGCCGAGCGGGCCCTGCTGCAGGAGCGCGACCGGAACCGGGCCTTCCTCGAGCAGATCGAGGTGCTCGCCTACACCGATCCGCTCACCGGGCTGCCGAACCGGCGTCGCCTCGAGCAGCAGGTGGAGGCCGCGGTGTGGGATGCGCGCAGCGGCTCGGACACCGTCGCGCTGCTGTTCGTCGACCTCGACGGGTTCAAGGCGGTGAACGACGAGCTGGGGCACGCCGCCGGCGACGAGCTGCTGCAGTCGGTCGCCCGGACCTTGCGCGGGCGCCTGCGCCGGGCCGACCTGCTGGCCCGGCTGGGTGGTGACGAGTTCCTCGTCGCGCTGACCGGCCTGGCACCCGGGACCGCTGCCACGGAGGCCCGGCGGGTGGCCGACGGGCTGTCGGCCGCCATCGGTCTGCCGATCGAGACCGGCGGCCGCACCGTGATGGTCGGCGCGAGCGTCGGGGTGGCCGTCTACCCGGCCGACGGCGAGGAGTTCGGCGCGCTGCTGCACAGCGCCGACATGGACATGTACGCCCGCAAGCCCGCGTCCCAGGGGTCCCTGGTCGGTCGCTGAGGGCCCCGGACGCGACACTCCGGGCTCGGCCGGCCTCCCCCGTCGGGGTGGGGTCGCCGTACTCGGCTTGGCCGGGACCGACGACCGGCCGATGGGACGACGTGCACACGGACCTCACCGACGCGCTCGCTGCCGCCCTCGACCGGGTGCTGGACGGCGGCGTGCGCAGCGTCTTCCAGCCCATCGTCGACCTCGACAGCGACTGCGTGGTCGCCTACGAGGCCCTCGCCCGGGGGCCCGAGGGGCCGCTGGAGCGCCCCGACGCGATGTTCGCCGCCGCCCGCTCCGCAGGCCGGCTCGCCGAGCTGGACGAGGCGTGCCGCGCCGCAGCCTTCCGGGCCGCGGTCGCGCACGGCCTGCTCGCGCCCGTCACGGTCTTCGTCAACGTCGAGCCCGACGTGCTCGACGCCGCTCCCCTGGCCGACCTGCTGGCCATCGCCGACACCGCGCCGCGCGAGCTGAAGATCGTCCTCGAGGTGACCGAGCGCGCCCTGGCCGCCCGGCCGGCCGAGCTGCTGCGCACCGTCGAGCGCGTGCGCGCGCTCGGGTGGGGCATCGCCCTGGACGACGTGGGCGCCGATCCGATGTCGCTGTCGTTCATGCCGCTGCTCCGACCCGACGTGGTCAAGCTGGACCTGCGCCTGGTGCAGGGCAGCCCGGGGCCCGAGGTGGCCCAGGTGATGAACGCGGTCAACGCCTACGCAGAGAGCACCGGCGCCCTGGTGCTGGCCGAGGGCATCGAGACCGCCGAGCACCTGGCCACCGCCCGGTCGCTGGGGGCCAGCCTCGGGCAGGGCTGGCTGTTCGGCCGCCCGGAGCCGGCACCGGCCCTCGACCGTCCCTCCACCGAGCTCTTCCTGCCCTCCCCCGAGCCGCTCGACGTCGACGAGCCCGGGGACGGCTCGCCCTTCGGGTGCCTGCCCGACGGCACGCCGCTGCGGAGCTCGCCGAAGTCGCTGCTGGTCGAGCTGAGCAAGCAGCTCGAGCGGGAGGCGGTGCGCGTGGGCCAGACCTGCGTCGTCGCCTCCACGTTCCAGGAGGCCCGGCACGTCACCCCCGCCACCGAGCGGCGGTACGCCGAGCTCGCCGAGGCCACCGGGTTCGTCTGCGCCGTCGGCGAGGGCCTCGACGTCGAGCCGCTGCCCGGCATCCGGGGCGCGACCCTCGAGCCGGGCGACCCGGTGCGCGACGAGTGGGACGTCGTCGTCCTCGGCCCGCACTTCTCCGCCGCGCTGCTGGCCCGCGACCTCGGCTCGACCGGCCCGGACATGGACCGGCAGTTCGAGTACGCCCTGACCTACGAGCGGACCACGGTCGTCCGTGCGGCCCGGGCGCTGCTCTCCCGGGTCGCGCCGCGTCCCGCCGGAGCGCTCCGGTCGGCTCCCCGTCCTGCGGTCGCAGCAGCCCCGCCCGCTGCTGCACCCCCACTCGCTGCCGCAGCCCCGCCCGCCGCCGCCGCGGCCCCGCCCGCCGCTACCGCTCCCCCGCCGGCGCCCATCCCGCGTCCGCGAGGCGAGGCCGACCACCGCGCCCACCTGGAGTCGCTGCGGGCCACCGACCCGGTCACCGGTCTCCCCGGCCGGCTGCGGACCGAGGGCCTGCTCGAGGTCGCCGCGTGGAACGCCCGCGCGGGTGGCGACCTGCTGGGCGTCCTCACCGTCGACCTGGACGGCGTCGACGCCGTCGCTGCGCGGTTCGGTGCCGCGGCCGCCGACGACGTCCTGCGCGCCGCCGCGCAGCGGCTGCTCGGGCGGCTGCGCCACGGGGATGTCGTGGGCCGGCTGGGGCGCGGCCGCTTCGCCGCCGCCGTGCCGTGGCTGGCACCCGCCACCGCGGGCCGGGAGACCGCACGCATCGCCGGCGCACTGGCCGACGCGATGAGCGCCCCGTTCGTCGTCGCCGGCGAGCAGGTCGCGCTGGGGGTGCGGGTGGGCACCGCCCTGTGCCCCGCCGACGCCGACGACGTCCCGGGTCTGCTGGACGCCGCGGCCACGGCGACGGCGGCCGTGCGGCGCTGACCGCCGGATCAGACCCCGGCGGCGCCGTCGAGCAGCTCGACGGGGAAGGGCGGCCGGCCGATCCCGGTGACCCGGGTGTTGCCCCACGGGTCGGACTCGGTGGTCTCGGCCGACCCGCTCCCGTGCGGCGTCGTCAACTCCAGCCGGGTGCGGGCCGGCAGGGCCAGCGCGATCCGCCCGGACCACACGACCGAGCCGGCCAGCGGATCGAACCGCGCGCCGAGCACGGCGCGTGCGGTGCGGGCGGGTCCTCCCTCGACGGCGAGGGAGACCTCGCCCGTGTAGCCCTCGGGCTCCTCGTGCTCGCTCATCGGCTCCTCCGGAGTGGTCGGGGTGCGGTCGGTCAGCGGGTCGGGGGCAGCAGCGTGCCCAGCCCACCGTGGGCCAGCTCGGTGAGCTGGTCGACCAGCTCGGAGGACGGCACCGTCCGCGCCGCCGACCACCAGTGCGCGGCGAGCTGGACCATCCCGACGACGCCGTAGGCCCAGGTCATCGCCGGCTCCGCCGGGCGCCCCGCGGCCGTCAGCCGCTCGCCCATCATCACGCCCAGCGCCTCCGCGATCTCCCGCTCGGTGGCGGCCACCAGGTCGGCCCGGCCGGACCGACCGGCGTGCGCGTAGGCGAACCGGTAGAGCGCGGGCTCGTCCTCGATGAGCGAGACGAAGGCGGCCACCACCGCGCGCAGCCGCGCCCGGTCGTCGGCGCGCTCGACGACGAGCTCGCCCAGCAGGCGGGGCAGCAGGATCGCCTCGGAGATGCGGCCGAGGACGGCGTCGATCAGCTCGTCCTTGTCGGTGAAGTACCGGTAGATGACGGTCTTGGACACCCCGGCGCTGCGGGCGACGTCCTCGACCGCGAACTCGGGACCGGCCAGCCGCACGGCCTCGACGGCGGCCGAGACGAGGTCCTCCCGGCGGGCACGGCGGTGCTCGGTCCACCGCGCGCGCCGTCCGTCCGACGGCGCGGCGGCCGACGGGTCCGACGAAGCCGCCTGCGGCTCGTCGAGGGCTGCGGGTTGCATGTGTTTCACCGTAACAACTACCTTTCCTGACAGCCCCGCTCGACGTTCGAGGGAGACCGCCGATGACTGCAACACTGCCCTCCGCCACCACCGCCCACGCATCCGCCACGCGCAAGGCGCCGGTGGACCGGCAGGCGCTGTCCGCGCGGCTGCTCGGTTCGGCGGCCAAGAAGTCCTACGACCTGGTCGTCGACATCGACTGGGACGCGCCCATCCCCGACCACCTGTACGGCCTCTCGCCGGAGTGGTCGAGCCTCTACGGCACCGAGCTGTGGGAGGGGCTCAGCGAGGAGCAGCGGGTCACGCTCACGGTGCACGAGTACTGCTCCATCTCCGGCGTCGGCATCTGGTTCGAGTGCCTGCTGATGCAGCTCATCCTCCGCGACATCTACGGCGACGACCCGGCACAGCCGCACGTGCAGTGGGCGCTGACCGAGATCGCCGACGAGTGCCGGCACTCGGTGATGTTCGCCCGCACGGCGGAGACCTTCGGCGCGCCGTCCTACCAGCCGCCGAAGCGGATCCTGCGCCTCGGCAAGGCGTTCGCGGCCAAGGGCGACGGGCCGGCCGCCTACGCGGCGATCCTCGTCGCCGAGGAGATCCTCGACATCTTCCAGCGCGACCTGATGAAGGACGAGCGGGTCCAGCCGCTGACCCGGGCGACCAGCCAGATCCACGTCGTCGAGGAGGCGCGGCACATGCGCTTCGCCCGCGAGGAGGTCGCCCGCCGCACCCCCGGGCTCTCGGCGTGGCAGCTGCGCAAGCACCGCACCGTCGTCGCCGCGGTGGCCGCGATCGTCGCGGAGAACCTCGTGCAGCCCGAGGTGTACGCGTCCGTCGGCCTGGACCCGCAGAAGGCGAAGGCCGCGGCACGGGCCAACGAGCACTACGCGGCCAAGCTGCGCGAGGCGTCCACCGGCCTGGTGGACTTCCTGCGTGGCGTGGGCCTGATCGGCGGCTCGTCGGAGCGGCTCTGGAGGCGCGCCCAGCTCATCTAGGGACTTCCGGTACCGGAAGTCCGGGGCCCCTGCGGACTCCCGGTACCGGAAGTCCGATTCAGCTCCTGGGCGAGCTGGGTCGTGTAGAGGCAGATCGCGGCGGCGGCGGCGAGGTTCAGGCTCTCCGCGCGGCCGCGCATCGGGATCCGCACCCGGGCGTCGGCCAGCGCGGCCAGTCCGGCGGGCACCCCGCGCGCCTCGTTGCCGAACAGCCAGAGCACCGGTCCGGCCAGCCGCCCCTCGGCGGCGGCATCGTCGAGGGCCACCTCACCACCGCCGTCGGCGGCCAGCACCGTGCCACCGGCGGCCTGCCAGGCGGGCAGGAACGACTCCAGCGGGGCGCCGCGGACGACGTCGACGTGGAACAGGCTGCCGGCGCTGGCCCGCACGGCCTTGCCGCCGTACGGGTCGGCCGACCCCGCACCGAAGACCACCGCGCCCGCACCGCTGGCATCCGCCGTCCGCAGCACGGTGCCGGCGTTGCCCGGGTCGGCCAGCTCGGCCAGCGCGACCGCGAGCCCGGGAGGCGACCCGAGGACGGCGTCGGCGGGCACGTCCCGCAGGGCGCAGACGGCGACGAGCCCCTGCGGGGTGACCGTCTCGGACAGCCCGGCCGCCGCCTTCTCCGTGAGGAGCCGGACGGGCACGGTGACCGACGCCAGCAGGTCTCGGTGGGCTGCGGCGGCGGCCTCGGTGGCCAACACCTCGCGGACGCCGGCGGGGTCGGCCAGCGCCTCCACGACGGCCTGCCGCCCCTCGGCGAGGAACAGGCCGGCGTCGTCCCGGCCGGCGCGGCGGACCAGCTTGCGGGCGGCCACGATCCGCGCGGACCGCTCGGTCAGCAACTCGCTCACGTTCGACTCCCCTTCTGCCACATCGGCGATGTGGGGCCTTCCCGGGCCCTCATCGCGCGAGATCGGCGATGTGGGCCCTTCCGTGGCGTCACGGTCGCGAGATCGGCGCTGTGGTTGCCTCGCGCACCTGATCGGGTGCGGACAGACGCCGACGCCGCCGGTGCCGACCCCGGAGGGACGGACACCGGCGGCGTCTGGTGACGTGATGGAACTGCCCTCCTGCAGGGCCCCGGCGCGAGCTCGCGAGCGGCGGGGGGCAGGAGGGTCCTTCCTCAGGCGGCCTGGGCGCCGGTCGCCTGCGGGTTCGCGGCGAGCGCGGCCCGGGCGGACTCCACCAGGGTGGCGAACGCGGCGGGCTCGTTGACGGCCAGCTCCGCGAGGACGCGGCGGTCCAGCTCGATGCCGGCGAGCTTCAGACCCTGCATGAACCGGTTGTACGTCATGTCGTTCTGACGCGCCGCGGCGTTGATCCGGGTGATCCACAGCTTGCGGAAGTCGCCCTTGCGGACCTTCCGGTCGCGGTAGTTGTAGGTGGCCGAGTGGAGGATCTGCTCCTTGGCCTTGCGGTACAGCCGCGAACGCTGACCGCGGTAGCCGCTGGCCTGCTCGAGAACTGTGCGGCGCTTCTTCTGGGCGTTGACCGCCCGCTTCACGCGTGCCACGGAAGTGCTCCTGTCTTTCTAGAGATCGGTGGTGGAAGGACGCTCAGAGGCCCAGGAGCTTCTTCATCCGCGGCGCGTCGGCCGGGGACAGCACGCCGATCCCGCTCACGCGGCGCTTCCGGCTCGAGGACTTCACCTCGAACTTGTGCTGGTTGTTCGTGTGCTCGCGCACCAGCTTCCCGGAGCCGGTCACGCGCACGCGCTTGGCCGTGCCCTTGTGGGTCTTCTGCTTCGGCATGGTCCCTCGTCCTGTTCGTCTGGATGTCGGTGCCGGCGGCAGCGCTGGGCTGCCGCACGGCACCGGCCGTCTGCGGTCGTGCGGTGGATCGGGCGTCCGATCAGGCCTGCGCGGCCTGCTCCTCGTTCGCCGTGTCGGACGCCGAGGCCTTCTCCTGCTTCGCGGTGCGTCGCGCGGCGTCGGTGGCGGCCTGGTTCTTGTGCGGGGCGATCACCATGACCATGTTCCGGCCGTCCTGCTTGGGGTTGGACTCCACCACACCCAGCTCGGCGACGTCGGCCGCCAGCCGCTGGAGCAGTCGGTAGCCCATCTCCGGCCGGGACTGCTCGCGGCCGCGGAACATCACGGTGATCTTGACCTTGTCGCCGCCCTTGAGGAAGCGGACGACATGGCCCTTCTTGGTCTCGTAGTCGTGCGGGTCGATCTTGAGGCGCAGCCGCATCTCCTTGATGACGGTGAGCGTCTGGTTCCGGCGGGCATCGCGTGCCTTCTGCGCGGCCTCGTACTTGAACTTCCCGTAGTCCATGAGCTTGCAGACCGGCGGCCGGGCCATCGGAGCGACCTCGACGAGATCGAGCTCCGAGTCCTGGGCCAGTCGCAGCGCTTCGCCGATCGACACGACGCCCACCTGCTCACCCTCGGGGCCGACCAGGCGGACCTCGGGGACGCGGATACGGTCGTTGATGCGGGGCTCGGTGATGGCCTCTCCTCTGCTCTTGCCTGTGAGGAGCTCGCCCGTCCCGGCGCCGGAGAGGACGAAGGCCCCGCGAGCATCAGCTCACGGGGCCCACTCTCCGGTGCCGCACTCGTCCGGGGACGGGTGCGGGGTACGACAACCGGCCGGAGCCGGTTCTCGCGATCCGGGGACCTGAGTGCCTGGACGGCGTCAGGTGGGAGCGGGCTCCTCTTGGATCAGCGGCCCGGGGCGGGGCCGCTGGTTGGTTCGCGCGCCTCATGTAGCGGGGGGAGGCACGCCCACACTACAGCGTTCCCCCTGCCCTGGTCATTCCCCCTCCGGCGACGTGCTGGAACGGCCCCTCGTCAGGGCCCCGCCCCGAGCATGCGAGGGGTGGGGGGACGAGGGGTCCTTCTTCAGTTGTCGTAGAGCAGCGGTGGGCGCACCGGGTCGTTCGCCCGGGCCGCGGCGTGCAGGGCCCGCAACCCCTCGACCGCCCGCGCTGCGGACTCGCCGTCGACCGCCTGCAGGCCCAGCAGCGACACCTCGTCGCCGTTCTCCAGGGCCAGCGAACCCCAGGCCGACTTCCGCTCGAAGCGCACCGCCCGCACCGACTGCCAGGGCAGCTCGTGACGGATGACGAGATTGCGCACCCGCACACCGGAGGCGTCGGCGTCCACGCGGGACCGGCCGAGGAAGATCACGCCCACCGCGAGCATGACGCCCAGCCCGGCGATCGCGACCTGGTCGACGACGCCGTAGTTCACGACGGTGTTCGTGGTCGACGGCAGCGACATCGCCACCACGGCCGCCACCAGGAGCACCACCCCGGCCAGGACGACGAGCAGCAGCCGCAGCCGGCGCGGCACGGCGGTGACGGCGACGGGGACGGTGGGGGCAGGACCCGGCATGCCCCCATGGTGACAGCCGGGGCCGGGTGCGCGGCTGGCAGAGTGCCCTGACGTGGAGATCACCGGCACCGCCCAGCACGCCGCCTGGCAGACCCGCGACCTGCCGCCGGTCGAGCGACTGCGCGACGGGCTGTGGTCCATCCCCGTGCCGATCCCGCACAACCCGCTGCGCTACAACAGCATCTACGCCTTCGCCCTCGACGGCGGCGGGCTGGGGCTGATCGACACCGGCTGGGGCAGCGACGAGTCGTGGGCCGCGCTCACCGGCGGGCTGGCCGCGATCGGCGGCGCCGTCACCGACGTCCGCGGTGCGCTGGTCACCCATCTGCACTTCGACCACCTGGGGCTGGCCGGACGGGTCCGGGAGGCCAGCGGCGCGTGGATCGCCATGCACCCGGCCGATGCCACGGCGGTGCGGGGCCTCACGACGGCCGGCGCGCAGCACGTCGTGGACACCGAGGTGGACTTCCTGGTCGGCCTGGGTGCCGACCGCGACGAGGCGGTGTCCGACGTCGGACCGGCGGAGAACATGGGCAGCTGGACCTCGATGGCCGTGCCCGACCTGATGCTCGAGGACGGCGAGCACGCCGACTTCCCCGGCTGGCGGCTGCGCGCCGTCCACACCCCGGGGCACACGCCCGGGCACCTCTGCTTCGCCGAGGAGGACACCCGGCTGTTCTTCTCCGGCGACCACGTCCTGCCCCGCATCAGCCCGAACATCTCGACCAACGCCCGCGGCGGCGACCCGCTGCGGGACTTCCTCGACTCGCTGGCCGCCGTCCGCGACCTGGACGCCGAGGAGGTGCTGCCCGCCCACGAATGGCGCTTCCGGGGGCTGGCCGACCGCGTCGACTCCCTCACCGCGCACCACGAGCACCGGCTGGCCGAACTGCTGGCCGCCATCGCCGCGCACCCGCACTCGACGCCGTGGCAGCTGGCCGCCTACCTCACCTGGTCGCGGCCGTGGGAGCAGTACGAGCGGCGGATGCGGATCTTCGCCGTGACCGAGACCGACGCGCACCTGCGGCTGCTGGCCAGCCGCGGCCTCGTGGCCGGCAGCGGCGGGCCGGTGCCCACCTGGACCCTGGCCGCTCGCTGACCTCCTACAGGCCCGCCGACGCCCGAGCCGGGCGCTGACCTGCGGCTGGACCGGACCGCCGGGGACGTTTACGCCACCGCGCTTCTGCTCACCGGTGAGGCACGTCCACGCCAGTCGAGAACCCGGCAGCGCGGCCCTCCGCAGGTAGAAGGTCCTCGTGAACACCACTCGAGCCGCAGCGCCGAGCATCCCCTTGACCGACGAACTCGCCGGCGTCTTCGCACGCATGTCCGGCCTCCTTCTCTCCGAGGAGACCGTCGGGACGTCGCTGAGCCTGCTCAGCGCGCTGGCGCACGAGACGGTGCCGGGGTCGTGCGGGGCGGGGGTCTCGATCGTCGAGGGCGGCCGACGCACCTCAGCCGGCTCGACGGACGACCGCGTGCGCGAGGCCGACAGCAAGCAGTACGAGCTCGACGAGGGCCCGTGCCTGGCCGCCGCCGCTGGGCGCGAACTGGTGGTGGTCGAGGACCTGCAGCACGAGCCCCGCTGGCCGAGGTGGGCCGCCGAAGTCGCGCCGCTGGGCCTGCGTGGTGCGCTGAGCGCGCCGCTCGTTGCGGGCGGCACCACCCTGGGAGCGATCAAGGTCTACGCGGACCACCCGGCCGCCTTCGACGGGCGGAGCCGGCAACTGCTCACCCTCTTCTCCGCTCAGGCCGCGATCCTGGTCGCCAACGTGCAATCCAGCGAGCGTGCCCGGCGGCTCAGCGAGGGCATGCGCCAGGCGGTCCGCGACCGCGACGTCGTCGGCACGGCAAGAGGTGTGCTGATCGGCCGCCACGGGATCGACGAGGAGGCCGCCCTGCGCATGCTGCTGGCGCGCAGCCAGGAGAAGGGTGTCCCGCTCGCCGACGCCGCTCGCGCGGTGGTCGACTCCGCCGTGCGCCGGCGCCGCTCGTGACCGAGGACGTCCAGCGCCCGGCCCTGGTGGCCGGGTACGCCCACGCCGACCTCAGCCTCGAACAGCTGTGGATGCGCTACTTCGCGCTGGGCGGCACGGGTGACCTGACCGACGTCGACGCCTACCTGCACGGCCTGCTGGCCCTGCCCGACCACCAGCGCGACCTGCTCGCGCACGCGGTGAACGAGCGACTGGACGAGCTGTTCACCCGGCACCGGGTGCCCTACAGCCGGGTGATCCGTCCGCACCGGCCGACCAACGGCACGCTGGCCGCCCTCGCCGTCCTGCTGGAGGGCGCGGGCGAAGCGCCCCCCGAGCGCCTCCCCGCCCTCGCCGCGGAGGCCGGCAGGTTGATCGACGCCGAGGTGACCGTCCTGCGGATCGACCACGAGCAGCGCTGCCTCATCCGGCTGGACCCCGCGCGCAGCACCGGTCGGCGCAGGCTGGGCGTCGACAGCACGATGGCCGGTCGCGCCTTCCGGAACCAGCAGGTGGTGGCCTCCGACCGGGAGACCGGCCCCTGCCTGTGGGTTCCGGTGGTCGACGGCGCGGACCGGCTCGGCGTGCTGGAGGTGCGGGTGGTGAGCCGTGCCGTGCTGGACGACCCGGTGCTGCGCGAGCAGTGCTGGTTGATCGCCTCGCTCCTCGGGCACCTGCTGGCGTCCATGGAGCCCTACGGGGACGGCCTCGAACGTCCCCGGCGCCACCGGCCCCTGCTGACCGCGTCGGAACTCATCTGGCAGCAGCTCCCACCGCTGACCGCCGCCACGGACTCCTTCGTCCTCGCCGGGCGGCTGGAGCCCAGCTACGAGGTCGGCGGCGACGCCTTCGACTACGCCCTGTCCGAGCAGACGGTCTCCCTCGGCATCTTCGACGCGGTGGGGCACGGCACGCAGGCCGCGCTCATGGCGGCCGCCACCCTCGCCGGCTACCGGAGCGCACGACGGGACGGGCGTGGGATCTTCGACCAGGCCCGCGCCATCGACGACGTGGTGGCGGAGAACTTCACCGGCAGCCTCTTCGTCACCGGCGTGGTCGGCGAGGTCGACGTCGCCTCCGGTCGGCTGCGCTACGTCAACGCAGGCCACCCCCCTCCCCTGCTGCTGCGCGAAGGCCGCGTGGTCAAGGAGCTCGACGGCGGACGGCGGGTGCCCTTCGGTCTGGAGACGGCGGGCCTGACCGTCGGCGAGGAGGTGCTGCAGCCCGGCGACTGGCTGGCCCTGTACACCGATGGCATCAGCGAGGCGCGGGATGCCTCCGGCGCCTGGTTCGGCGAGGCACGGCTGAACGAGTTCCTGCGTCGCGCGATCGCCGGTGGGCAGGCACCCGCGGAGACGGTGCGCCGGCTCACCTCCGCCGTCCTCGAGCACCAGGGAGGCCTGCTCCGGGACGACGCGACGGTGCTGCTGGCCCGGTGGAAGCAGGGGTGACAACCGCCACTCCACGGCGCCCTCGGAGCATGCCGGACACTTCCTCGTAACGCCGGGCCTCCACCATGGGCGGGTACGGGCGCCACAGGCCATGTGGCCCGGGGGCCGGTGCCCCAGGGGCCGAGTGAACCGGCGGCCGCAGGACCGAGGAGCCGTGTGACGGAGGGGGGAACGTGACCGAGCTCGACCAGGACCCGGCGGCTCCACCGGAGCTCCCGCTGGCCGGCTACACGGTGGCGGTGACCGCGGCCCGCCGCAAGGAGGAGCTGGGCGCGCTGCTGGACCGGCGCGGAGCCCGGGTGATCCACGCACCGGCCATCCGGATCGTGCCGCTCTCCGACGACACCGAGCTGGTCGCGGCCACCCGCCGGGTGCTGGAGCGACCGGTCGACCTGGTCGTCGCGACGACCGGCGTCGGTTTCCGCGGCTGGCTGGAGGCGGCCGACGCCTGGGACCTGCCGCTGGTCGACCACCTGCGCGGCGCCCGGGTGCTGGCGCGCGGACCCAAGGCGCGCGGCGCGATCCGCGGCGGCGGGCTGGTCGACGCCTGGTCGCCGGAGTCCGAGTCCTCGGTCGAGGTGCTCTCCCACCTGCTGTCGGGCGCCGAGGGACCGCTGGAGGGACGGCGGATCGCCGTCCAGCTGCACGGCGACCCCCTGCCCGACCTGGTCTCCGGGCTCCGGGAGACCGGCGCCGAGGTGCTCACCGTGCCGGTCTACCGGTGGGTGCTGCCCGAGGACGTCGCCCCGGTGCGCCGCCTGGTGGGAAGCGTGGTCGCGGGTGCCGTGGACGCGGTGACCTTCACCAGCGCGCCGGCCGCCGCGAGCCTGCTGACCGTCGCCGACGAGCTGGGCCTGCGCGCCGAGCTGGTCGCCGCCATGAACGACCGGGTCCTCGCGGTCGCCGTCGGCTCGGTCACCGCCGGGCCGCTGGAGGCCGCGGGCATCCCGACGGTGCAGCCCGAGCGCGCCCGCTTGGGCGCGCTGGCCCGCGAGGTGGTGGCCCGGCTGCCGGAGCGGGACCCGGTGCTGCCGGTCGGTGCGCACACCCTGCAGGTGCGCGGGCACGCCGCCGTCGTCGACGGCCGGGTGGTGGAGCTGGCACCCGGGCCCATCGGGGTGCTGCGGGCGCTGGCCCGCCGCCCCGGGACCGTGGTGTCGCGCGCCGAACTGGTCGACTGCCTGCCCGGCGGCGGTGACGAGCACGCGGTGGAGATGGCGGTGACCCGCCTCCGGGCCGCGCTCGGTGCGCCGCTGGTCGGCACCGTCGTCAAGCGCGGCTACCGCCTGTCCGTCTGACGTGCGGCGCTCAGCGGAACTCGAGCCGCACGAGCACCCTCGGGAAGCCGTTGAGCACCGACGTCGTGTCGGCGACCTTGGTGAAGCCGGCCCGCTCGAACAGCGCCCGCGTGCCGACGTAGGCCATCGTCAGATCGACCTTCGCGCCGTCGTTGTCCACGGGGTAGGCCTCGACCGCCGGCGCGCCCTGCGCCCGGGCGTAGTCGACCGCGCCGGCGACCAGGGAGTGGGCGATGCCCTGTCCGCGGTGGCCCGGGCGCACCCGCACGCACCACAGCGCCCAGACGTCCATGTCGTCCACGTGCGGGATGCGGCGGTTCTTCGCGAAGCTCGTGTCGGCGCGCGGGTGCACCGCGGCCCAGCCGACCACCTCGTCGCCGTCGTAGGCCAGCACGCCGGGCCGCGGCTCCTGCGCCACCAGCTCGCGCACCCGCTCACCACGCGCCGGCCCGACCAGCGCCTGGTTCTCCTTGGACGACATCAGCCGGTAGCTCAGGCACCAGCACGACTGGGCGTCCGGCCGCTTGGGTCCGACCATGGTCGCCACGTCCTCGAACCGGCTCGCCGGCCGTATCTCGATCGCCATGGCCGCATGGTGGCACTGCCCACCGACAGCCTCACAGCGGCCGGGCGGTGCGGGTGAGCGGACCTTTCCCGGGCGGTCACGCGCACGCGGCGCCGGGGAAACGCCCCGTTCCTAGCGTTCGGCCATGACCTCCACCCCGACCGCCCGCCCCGACGGCGACCTGGCCCGACCCGTCGCCGCTCCGCCGTCGGGAGCGCCGGCCGCACGGCGCGGCTCCCGCTGGATCGACGACTACAACCCCGAGGACGCCGCGTTCTGGGCGTCACCGCTGGGCCGTCCCGTGGCACGGCGGAACCTGGCGTGGTCGGTGCTGGCCGAGAACATCGGTTTCAGCGTGTGGCAGATGTTCAGCATCGCCACCGCCGTCCTCGCCTCGATCGGGTACGGCTTCACCAGCGACCAGCTGTTCTGGCTCGTCGCCACGGCCGGGCTCGTCGGCGCGATCATGCGGGTGCCGTACACCTTCATGCCGGCCGTGTTCGGTGGCCGGAACTGGACCGTGGTCAGCGCGGCCCTGCTGCTCGTGCCGGTCACCCTGCTCACCGTCGCGGCCACCACGGACCGGCCCTACTGGTTCTGGGTGCTCACCGCGATCACCTGCGGCTTGGGCGGCGGGAACTTCGCCTCCTCGATGGCGAACATCTCGTTCTTCTACCCGGACAAGGAGAAGGGCTTCGCGCTCGGGCTGAACGCCGCCGGCGGCAACATCGGGGTCGCGATCATCCAGCTGGTCGGGCCCCTGGCGGTCACCGCCGGAGCTCTCGCCTTCGTGGGGGGCAGCACCGGGGCGACCGACGGGGGCGAGGCCCGCTACGTGCAGAACGTGGCGCTCATCTGGGTGCCGTTCATCGTGCTCGCGGCCGTCGGCGCCTGGTTCTTCATGGACAACCTGACCGGGGCGAAGGCGAACGTCGCCGACCAGGCCGCGATCGCCCGCCGGAAGCAGACGTGGGTGATGTCCTTCCTCTACATCGGCGCGTTCGGCTCCTTCATCGGGTTCTCCGGCGCCTTCCCGCTGGTGCTGGCCAACGAGTTCGCCGCCGACACCTACCGGTACGCGTTCCTCGGCCCGCTGGTCGGCTCGCTGTCCCGTCCGTTCGGGGGCTGGCTGGCCGACCGGGTCGGCGGGGCCAAGGTGACCGTCGTGACGTTCGTCGGCCAGGCGCTGGCCATCGGCACCGCCATCGTGTTCCTCCGCGCGGAGAGCTTCGGCGGCTTCCTCGCCAGCTTCCTGGTGCTGTTCGCGATCGTCGGCATGACCAACGGCTCCACCTACCGGATGATCCCGATCATCTACCGCGCCGAGGCCGCCGCCGCCTTCCCGGACGAGGCCCCGGCCGGGGTGCTCTACCGGGCGCGGCGGGACACGGCCGCCGCCGTCGGCATCATCTCGGCCGTCGGCGCCCTCGGCGCGGTGTTCATCCCCCGCATCGTCTCGGAGTCCTACGGCGCCACCGGGGGCGTGGAGACGGCGCTGCTGTCCTTCTGCGGCTTCTACATCGCCTGCGTGGCGGTGACCTGGTCGGTCTACCTGCGCCGCGGCACCCTGATGCAGCGCGCCGGCGTCTGACCGCCGTCCCGGTGCCGCCCGACCCGGCTCCCCGGCCGGTTCCGGCGGCCCGCGCATGGCCCCGGCGGGTGAGGCGGCGGCCTCCCGGGTGCAGCCCGGGCACCGGAGCGGCGAAGATCGTCGCGTGACCGCAGCCGAGGACATCCGGACCGGACGCGCGCTGATCGAGCAGGGCGCCCCCGTCGCCGGCTCCATGAGCCGGGCGGCGGCCACCGTCGTCTTCGAGCCGTCGGCCGCCGCGGTGGAGATCGGCGCGGCGTTCGCCGCGAGCCTGCGCACCGTCGCCACCGAGGCGGCCGCGCTGCCGGTCCCCCGCGAGCAGGTGCGGGCCGGGGCGGTGCTGGCCTTCGCCGTGGAGTACGCCGCCACGCAGCACCGGGCCGGCCGGCCCGCCCGGCACGACGGCTGGTTCGACGACCGCCCGGGCGGCCGCCCGGCCGCCGAGGACGTCGCCGAGACCGTCGTCGCGGCCGCCCGCCGGTCCACCGACGAGCGCCGCGTGCGGCACCTCGGCTACCTGCTCGCCGAGGTCTCCTGCTCCCCCGAGCTGGACGCCGGGCTGGCCGGCCGGGCGCTGCGGCTGGCCGAGGACCTGAGCTGGCGCCAGTTCGCGCTGCTGGCCGGGGTCGGCCGCCGCGACCGCGTGCCGCTGCCCATGGCTCCCCTGCCCGACGACCCGCGGGCCTGGTCGGAGTGGGCCGCCCGGGAGGACGTCGCCGACCTGCAGCGGGCCGGCCTGCTCGACCCGCCCGCCGCCGCGGCGCGCCCCGTGGCCACCCTGCCCAAGCTGCGCGCCGCGGACCTCCGGCTCACCCGCCGGGGCGTGCTGCTGCACCGGCTGCTCGCGCTGGACCTGCTGCACGAGGACGCCGTCACCGAGGCCCTCGCCGCGCTGGGTCTCCCCCGGTCCTGACCGACGGCACCTACCGCCGGCGGGCCACGAGCACGGTGTCCGGCACCGGGTTGCCCGTGCGGTGGGCCGCACCCGGGTCGCGGTCACGGGTTTCGGTCACGACGTCCCGCCACTGCTCCGGGGCCAGCACCGCGGCGACCTCCTGCGCCGTGTAGAGCGCGCCCGCCTCGTGCGCGTGCCCGTGGCCCCACTGCTCGCCGTGCTGGTGGCCCACCACGAGGAGCGTGCCGCCCGGTGCGACCGCCGCGGCCAGCCGCCGGAACATCGCGTCGCGGTCGGTCCAGGCCGAGTGCAGGTAGTGCGCCGTGACCAGGTCGAAGGACGACGCCGGCGGCGCCCAGACCTCGAGGTCCTCGTGCTGCCACGCGATCCGGTCGGAGAGCAGCAGCTCTGCGGCCTTCGCCGCACCCCGCCCGATCGCGACCGGCGAGAAGTCGACGGCGGTCACCCGCCAGCCGCGCGAGGCCAGCCAGAGGGCGTCACCGCCCTCGCCGGCGCCGGCGTCCAGCGCCGTCCCGGGCGGCAGGTCCGCGACCTCCCGCACCAGCTGGCCGTTCGGCCGGCCGGTCCACACCGACGCCGCCGAGCGGTACAGCTCGTCATAGGACGCGCGGGTGATCGCCGGCTGCCGCGTCGTCCCGTGCTCGTGCTCGCTCATGCCGCCACACTGCGCGTCCCGGCCACCGCGCGTGCGGTGTCCTCCTCGATGAGGTCGGCATTGATCATCGCGCCGGCTTTGAGCCCCTGCGCCGCCGCCACCATGACCTGCGCGCTCAGGTCGCCGGCATTGCCCGCCACCCAGACACCGGGGACGTCGGTGCGACCGGTCGGGTCCGCCGGCAGGTAGGTGCCCATGACCGCGCCGTGCATCTCCATCGGCACCGGCACGGCGCCCAGGTCGGCGAGCAGCTCGGCGTGCGCGACGAACCGCGGGGCCACGACGACGGCGTCGCGGGCGACCAGCTCACCGTCGGCCAGCCGGACGTCCGCGCCGCCCGCCAGACCGGCCACCTCGCCCCGGACGATCCGGACGCCGCGGGCCTCGAGCCGCTCCCGGTCCTCCTGGGTCGGCTCGCTGCCGGTGTGCACGAACAGGACGACGTCGTCGGTCCACTGCCGCCAGAGGTTCGCCGCGTAGGCGCCCAGCGGGCCGGTGCTCAGGATGCCGACCGCGCGGTCGCGCACCTCCCAGCCGTGGCAGTAGGGGCAGTGCAGCACCGTGCTCCCCCACCGCTCGGCGACGCCGGGGATGTCGGGCAGGTCGTCGGTCAGGCCCGCCGCGAGCAGCACCCGCCGGGCGCGCACCTCACCGCCGCCGTCCAGTGCCAGCAGGAACCCGTCGCCTTCCTCCCGGCGCACCGACACGATCCGGCCGGACCGGATCGTGCCGCCGTAGCTCTCGACCTCGTCCCGCCCGATCGCGTAGAGCTCGGCCGGCGGGGTGCCCTCCCGGCCGAGGTAGTTGTGCACGTGCCCGGCCGGGGCGTTGCGGGGATCGCACGCGTCCACCACGAGCACTCTGCGCCGTGCGCGGGACAGGGTGAGCGCTCCGCTCAGGCCCGCCGCGCCGCCTCCGATGACCACCACGTCGTATCGCTCGTCCATGGGCGCAACTGTCGACCGACGACCCGGTTCCGGCAAGCACGTTTGCCGTAGTGGCAAACTGCTGCCATGACCGACGACGACGTCCTGCAGAACGTGGGCCCGCGGCTGCGGGGGCTGCGCAGCGAACGCGGCGCGACGCTGACCGAGATCGCCGAGACCACCGGCATCTCGGTGAGCACGCTGTCGCGGCTGGAGTCCGGCGGACGTCGTCCGTCACTGGAGCTGCTGCTGCCCCTGGCCCGGGCGTACGGGGTGGCCCTCGACGACCTCGTCGACACCCCGGCGCCCGCCGACCCCCGGGTGCTCGGGCGCCCGGTGGAGCGCGACGGGATGACGATGGTGCCGCTGACCCGCCAGGGTGGCGGGCCGCAAGCGCACAAGATGGAGCTGCCCCCGCGCTGGCAGGTCGGCAACACCGAGCAGAAGGTGCACGACGGCTACGAGTGGCTCTACGTGCTGTCGGGCCGCCTCCGTCTCCTGCTGGGTGCGCGGGACTTCGTGCTCGGCCGGGGCGAGGTCGTCGAGTTCGACACCCGCGTGCCGCACGCCTTCTCCAACCCGTTCCCGGAGCCCGCGGAGGCGCTGATCCTCTTCGGCCCGCAGGGCGAGCGGATGCACGTCCGCGCCCGGCCGGCCGAGCGCTGACCTCCAGTTCTTCCGCGGAGAAGCAGCCCGCTCTGCCGCGGAAAAGCAGGGATCCGGCGGATCGGGAGAGGGGGTCCGGACTTTCGGTACCGAACGTCCCTGAGGCGGTTCCGGACTTTCCGTACCGAAAGTCCGAGTCGGGGGGATTTTCGGTACCGGAAGTCCCCCCGTCTGCTTCTCCGCGGAGAGTGGGCTGCATTTCCGCGGAAAGGCGGGTCAGACGGTGACGAGGAGGGCGCCGTCGACCTCGCGCACCGGGAAGAGCCGCAGCGCCCCGGCGCCGCCGGAGGAGACGCCGTCGGACCAGCGGTAGGCGTACAGGTGCAGCGGGCAGACCAGTACGTCGACGTCGGTCTGCCCATCGGCCAGCGGCCCGCCGGCGTGCGGACAGGCCGCCTGCGTGGCGTGCAGCGACCCGTCGCGCAGCCGGAACACCGCGACCTGCACCCCACCGGCGACGTAGGCCCGCCCCTCCCCCATCGGGATGTCGTCGAGCCGGCCGACGACGTGCTCGATGCCCGGGCCGGCGGCGACGGTGTTCGGCTCGACGTCGGTGGCCGGTGTCCCCAGCTCCGTCCCCGGCGTCGTGGGCAGCGCGGCCTCCAGGTGCGGCGCGCTCATCGGACCGGCACCTTCGGCAGCTCGACCAGCGGCAGCGCAGGCCGGAACTGGCCCGGAGTGGCCGGCTCGCCGGCGTCCTGGCCCCACGGGTCGGTGTAGGCGTCGATGGACTGCTGGATGCCCGCATCCAGGTCGGCGCAGATGCCCTCGCTGTCCTCCAGCAGCACCGCCTTGATCTCCTCCAGCCCGATGCGGGGCACGAAGTCGTAGGTGCGCTCGAGCCAGTTGGCGTTCTCCCGGTAGTACTGCATGAACCGGCCAGCCAGGGTCATCACCGCCTCCGTCGAGTCGACGGTGGCCAGCAGGTCGCCCTTGCGCACCGAGGCCCCGGCGGCCCCGCCGACGTAGACCTCCCACTTCCCGTTGCCGACCGCCACGACCCCGACGTCCTTGACGTAGGCCTCGGCGCAGTTGCGCGGGCAGCCGACGACGGCGAGCTTCATCTTCGCCGGGCTCTCGATGCCCTGGAACCGGGTCTCGAGGTCGATGCCGAGCTGGGTGGAGTCGCCGAGGCCGAACCGGCAGAAGTCGCTGCCGACGCAGGTCTTCACCGTGCGCATGCTCTTGCCGTAGGCGTACCCCGACGGCATGCCGAGGTCGTTCCACATGGCCGGCAGGTCCTCCTTGCGGACGCCGAGCAGGTCGATCCGCTGGCCGCCGGTCACCTTGACCATCGGCACCTCGTACTTCTCGGCGACGTCGGCGATCCTCCGGAGCTGCGCGGGCGTGGTCACCCCGCCCTTCATCTGCGGGACGACCGAGAAGGTGCCGTCGCGCTGGATGTTGGCGTGCACCCGGTCGTTGATGAACTCGCCGTCCTTCTCCGGGACGAAGTCGGCGCCCCAGATCATCTTCAGCAGCGAGGTCAGCCCCATCTTCGACTTCGCGTCGTCCCGGCCGTCGGGGGCGAGGGTCGCGAAGACCGCGGACACGCTGCGCAGGTCGTGCTCGCGGATCGCGCGGATCAGCTCGGGCTTCGGCATCGGGATGCCCGGCACGTACCAGGACGCCGCGGGGTCCTCGGCGAGCTCGCCGTCGGCGGCCCACTCGACGATCTGCTTGACCAGGGACTTGCAGGATCCGCAGCCCTTGCCGGCGCGGGTGCGGTCCATGACCTCGCCGACGCTGGAGCAGCCGCCGGACACCGCGCCGCAGATGTCGCCCTTCGAGACGCCGTTGCAGTTGCAGACCTGCGAGTCGGCGGGCATCTCCGCGACGCCCACCTCCTCCGCGCCGTCGGAGAGGTCGACCAGCAGCCGGATCCGCTCCTCGGGCAGCGGTGCGCCGCGGTCGAACGCCTGGGTCAGGAACGCGACCTTGCGGGTGTCGCCGAGCAGCGTCGCGCCCACCAGCTTGTCGTCGCGGATGACCACCGACAGGTGCACGCCGCGCCTGGGCTCGGAGATCACCAGGAACTCGTCGTCGTCCCGCTCGGGGGTGCTCACCCCCATGACCGCGACGTCGACGCCGGCGACCTTGAGCTTGGTGGCGGTGCGGCTGCCGGTGTACTCGGCGGCCGGGTCGGTGCCGGTGAGGACGTCGGCGAGCACCGTGGCGTGCTCCCAGGCCGGCGCGACCAGCCCGTACACCTGGTCGCGGTGCTGGGCGCACTCGCCGATGGCGTAGACGTCGGGGTCGTCGGTGCGCAGCTGGTCGTCGACGACGATCCCCCGCTGCACCTCCAACCCCGACCGGACGGCGACGTCGGTGTGCGGGCGCACCCCGGCGGCGACGACGAGCAGGTCGCAGTCCAGCCGCCGGCCGTCCTTGAGGACGACGCCCTCCACGGAGTCGGCGCCCAGCACCTCGGTGGCCAGGACGTCGAGGTGCACGGTGATGCCGAGGGACTCGACGCTCTTCTTCAGGATCGCGCCGGCCTCGGCGTCCAGCTGGGCGTTCATCAGCCACGGCATGGCGTGCACGAGCTCGACCTGCAGCCCGTGGCCCTGCAGCGCGCGGGCCGCCTCCAACCCCAGCAGCCCGCCACCCATGACCACCGCACGCCGGCAGCGGCCGGTCGCCTCCAGCATCGCGCGGGTCTCGTCGATGGTGCGGAAGCCGTAGACGCCGGCCAGCAGGTCGCCGTCGTCGGTGCGGACGCCGGCCATCGGCGGGACGAACGAGTAGCTGCCGGTGGCCAGCACCAGGTGGTCGTAGCCGGTCACGGTGCCGTCGGCGGCGTGCACCTGCTTGGCGGCGGTGTCGATCCGCTCGACCCGCACACCCGCGCGCAGGTCGATGCCGTTGTCGGCGTACCACTCGTGGGAGTTGAGGACGATCTCGTCCTCGTGCGACTCCCCGGCCAGCACCGGCGAGAGCATGATCCGGTTGTAGTTGCCGTGCGGCTCGTCGCCGAAGACGGTGATGCAGAACTGGTCGTCCCCGCCGCGCTCCAGCACCTCCTCCACGAAGCGCGCACCGGCCATGCCGTTGCCCACGACGACCAGGCGGGCGCGGGTCTCCAGCCCGTCGTCCACGCGCAGGGAGGTGACCCCTCCGGTCCGCCCGCCCAGAACCCGGCTGTCGGTGACGGTCATCAGACCTCCACCAGACCCAGGTCGACGACCAGCTGGCCGGTGACGCCCTCGGGCGCCGCGGCGTGCAGCTCCACCACGCTCCCGCCGGGCAGGTCCTCGACCACCCGCAGCGGCACGTGCACGTCGCCCTTCGCGCCGATCGGGAACCAGCGCACCGGCGCGCCGTCGCGCAGCAGCAGCACGTAGACCAGCTCGCCGGTGGAGTTGCCGCCACGGAAGTACAGGGCCTGGGCCGAGCAGCCCGAGGGGACGGTGTAGCGCAGTGCGGCGTCGACCGGCCCGGGCTTGGTCAGCCCCTCCCCGGTGATCGGGTAGACGCCTTGCAGGAAGCGTGGGGTGCTCTTCACGCGGGTGCTCCTCTTCCGGGTCGGGTGCAGTGGTTCAGGGGTCGCCGCCGGGCGGTGCGCCCGTGGCTGGGGCTGGGTCGAGGCGGGCGGCGGGGGGATCAGCTCGGCGGGGCCGTCCACGCGGGTGACAGCGACGGCGCAGACCTTGAAGGCGGGCATCCTCGACGCGGGATCGAGGGCGTCGCCGTCGGTCAGCGCGTTGGCGCTGGACCCGCCGCCCCAGTGGAACGGCGCGAACACCACGTCGGGCCGGATCGCGTCGGTGACCAGCGCGTGGAAGCGGGCCCGTCCGCGCCGGGTGGCCAGCTCGACCACGTCGTCCTGAGCGATCCCCAGCCGCCGGGCCAGGTCCGGGTGCAGCTCGGCGCGCGGCGTGGGCGCCATCAGCTGCAGGCTGCGGGTCCGGCGGGTCTGCGTGCCCGACTGGTACTGGGCCGCCACCCGCCCGGTGGTGAGCACGTAGGGGTAGTCGGCGTCGGGGCGCTCGTGGGCGTCGACGTGCTCGACGCGGAGGAACCGGGCGCGGCCATCGGGGGTGGCGAACCGCTCGGTGAACAGCCGCGGCGTCCCGGGGTGCACCGGTGCGCCGTCCTCGGCGGCGGGGCAGGGCCAGAAGACGCCGTCCTCGTCGTCGATCCGCCGGTAGCTGATGCCGGAGTAGTTGGCCGTCCCACCGGCGCTGGCCCGGCGCAGCTCCGCGAAGACGGTCTCCGGGTCGCCGCTGAACAGGTGCCCGGCGCCCAGCCGGTCGGCCAGCGTCGCGAGCAGCTGCAGGTCGTCGGGGACGTCGGCCGGCGGGTCCAGCGCCCGCCGCCGGCGGATCACCCGGCCCTCGAGGTTGGTCATCGTGCCCTCCTCCTCCGCCCACATGGCGCTGGGGAGGACGACGTCGGCCAGCTCGGCGGTCTCGGAGAGGAAGAAGTCGCTGACGGCGAGGAAGTCCAGGTCGCGCAGCCGGCTGATGACGCGGCGGGCGTCGGGGGCGCTCACCGCCACGTTCGACGCCAGCACCAGCAGGGTCCGGACGCCGCCGTCGGTGCCGAGGGCATCGAGCAGCTCGAAGGCGCTCTTCCCGGGCATCGGCAGGTCGTCGGGGTCGACGCCCCAGACCGCCGCGACGTGCGCCCGGGCCGCGGGGTCGGCCAGCGAGCGGTAGCCGGGCAGCTGGTCGGCCTTCTGCCCGTGCTCGCGGCCGCCCTGCCCGTTGCCCTGACCGGTGACCGTGCCCCAGCCGCTGCCCGGACGGCCGGGCAGCCCGAGGGCGAGCGCCAGGTTGATCCAGGCCTGCGCGGTGTCGGTGCCGCTGCGGTGCTGCTCGGCGCCGCGGGCGGTCAGCACGATCGCCTTCTCGGCCCGGGCGAGGGCGAACACGGTGCGTCGCTGCTGGTCGACCGGCACCCCGGTGAGCCGCTCCACCCGGTCGGGCCAGTAGGCGGCCACTCCGGCGCGGACGTCGTCGAAACCGCTGGTGCGCGCGGCGACGTAGGCCTCGTCGACGAGCCCCTCGGCGATCGCGATGTGCAGCAGCCCGTTGGCCAGCGCCAGGTCGGTGCCCGGCAGCGGCTGCAGGTGGTCGGCGGCGGCGCGGGCGGTGGCGGTCCGCCGGGGGTCGACGACGACGTGCTGGGCGCCGCGGTCCCGTCCCTCGTCGAACCACTGCATGGCCGGCGGCATGGTGTCGGCGGGGTTGGAACCGACCAGGACGACGACGTCGGCCCCGGCGATGTCGGACAGCGGGAAGGGCATGCCGCGGTCCAGGCCGAAGGCGCGGTTGGCCGCTCCCGCCGCCGAGCTCATGCAGAACCGGCCGTTGTAGTCGATGGCGCTGGTGCGCAGGGCCACCCGGGCGAACTTCCCGAACTGGTAGGCCTGCTCGTTGGTGAGGCTGCCGCCGCCGAAGCACCCCACCGCGTCGCGGCCGTACCGGCGCTGGGTCGACCCGATCGCCGCGACCACCCGGCCGAGGGCGTCGTCCCAGGTGGTCTCGACCAGGGCGCTGGTCCGGTCCCCGGGCACCGCGCGCACCAGCGGCCGCAGCAGCCGCTCGGGGTGGTCGAGCAGGTCGGTCGACGACCATCCCTTCGAGCACAGGCCGCCGCGGTTGGTCGGGAAGTCCAGCGGCACCAGCGTCGGCGGGCGGTCCCCCGCCGTCACGGCCATCCCGCACTGCAGCGAGCAGTAGGGGCAGTGCGTCGCCGTCGTCCGCACCGTGCCGGTGCCCGCGCGGGCGGACTCGGGGGCGACGGAGGCGGGCACGGAACGAGACTCGGCGCCGGTCGTTACCCCGGGTGCACGACGGCGTCAACGCTGCGTGCACAGGACCTCACACCCCCTCGCCGGGGGCGGTGAGCGGCGCAGGGTGCACGATCGTCCCGGGGGCGCAGTCGGAACCGAACGAAGGAGACCAGGCCGTGGACGAGCCCCGGGTGGACGCCGATCCCGACAGCCCGGAGGGGCGAGGAGGCGCGGCCACGGTCACCGCTGCCGCCGCACCGGGCTCGGGGCGCGCGGGCCTGGACCGCCGCCGCATCCTGGGCGCGGCGGTGGAGTTCATCGACTCCCGGGGACTGGGCGCGCTGACGATGCGCCGGCTGGGCGCACACCTCGGCGTCGAGGCGATGGCGCTCTACCGGTACGTGCCGAGCCGGGAGAACCTGCTCGACGGCGTCGTCGAGACCGTCATAGACGAGCTCTACGGCGACCCCGACGTCCATCTGGCACCCGGCAACGGCTGGCAGGACTACCTGCAGCGCCTGGCGCACGGGGTCCGGCGCATCGCGCTGGCGCACCCCGAGGTGTTCCCGCTGGTCGCCACCCGTCCGCCGGCGGCCCCGTGGGTGCGGCCCCCGCTGCGCAGCCTGCGCTGGGTGGAGTCCTTCCTGGTCGCGCTGATCGACAGCGGGTTCAGCCAGGAGGCGGCGGTGTCGGCCTACCGCGCCTACTCCAGCTTCCTGCTCGGCCACCTGCTGCTGGAGGTCTCGCAGAAGGGTGTGGCGGTCAACGCCGAGGACAAGCCCGAGGGCGCGCCCGAGGCGAAGGAGGCGACTGATCTCGGCCAGTACCCGACCGTCGTGCGGCTGGAGTCGCTGCTCTCGCTGGACGAGTCGGCGGCCGAGTTCGAGGAGGCGCTGGAGAACCTGCTCGAGCGGCTGGAGCTCGTGCTCCGCGAAGGGCGGACCCCGCGGCGCGGCGACACCCGCGACTGAGGCGACACGCGGGCAATCCGTTTACGACGTAAACGAGCGGGCACCGATGCGATCGACCCTCGGCGGCGAGCACGTACCCCCGAGGAGAGACCGCAATCCAGCCCTGAACCCGCGAGGAGCGCACGTGATCACCGAACAGCAGCTCAGCAGCGTCATCGGCAGCACGGCCGTCGGAGCCGACGGCAAGCTCGGCACCGTCGGCGAGGTCTACCTCGACGACGAGACCGGCCGTCCCGAGTGGGCCACGGTCCGCACCGGCATGTTCGGCACCAAGGAGTCCTTCGTGCCGCTCGCCGACGCCGACCTGTCCGGCGACGACCTCCGTCTGCCCTACGACAAGGACAAGGTCAAGCACGCGCCGCAGATCGACACCGACGGCCACCTCTCCCCGACCGAGGAGGCCGAGCTCTACCGCTACTACGGCGTCGGGACCGGCACCGAGACGGCCCACGCGAACACGACCACCACCGGCACGACCGGCCGGACCGACACCGCCGACCGGACCAACGAGCACGGCACGGTCGGCCACGACACGTCGGGCCCGACCACCGACAACGCCATGACGCGCTCCGAGGAGCAGCTCCACGTCGGCACCGAGCGCGTCGAGAGCGGCCGCGCCCGCCTGCGCAAGTACGTCGTGAGCGAGAACGTCACCCAGACCGTGCCCGTCTCGCACGAGGAGATCCGGCTCGAGCGCGAGCCGATCACCGACGGCAACGTCGGCGGCGCCCTGGACGGGCCGGCCATCTCCGAGGAGGAGCACGAGGTCGTCCTGCACGCCGAGCGCCCGGTCGTGGACAAGGAGGCCGTCCCGGTCGAGCGCGTGCGCCTGGACACCCAGACGGTGACCGAGCAGGAGACCGTCAACGAGACGGTGCGCAAGGAGCAGATCGAGCTCGACGACGAGACCACCACCCGCCGGAGCTGATCGCCGCGGCGGCGCGGGCCGGTCCCGCGCCGCCGCCGTCCCACCGCACGGCATCTGCCGTGCGGCCCGAGCCCGGCTGAGTACCTCGCCGCCCCGCTGCCCCTGGAGATCCCGCACATGGCCACACCCGACCCCACGCCCCTGGACGACCGGGGCGCCTCGGCCACCCGCGGCACCGCGCGCAACGCCGTCGACGCCCAGCACTCCCGCTACGGCGGCATCAAGTGGGGAGCCGCCTTCTTCGGCTGGCTGTCCGCCAACGGGCTCGCCGTCCTGCTCATCGCCCTGATCAGCGCCGCCGGCGTGGCCATCGGCCTCACCGAGGACCTGCCGACCGTGGACGAGGCCGTCGACTCCGCGGCCGATCAGGCGGACACCATCGGCATCGTCGGCGGGATCGTCCTGCTCGTGGTGCTGTTCCTCGCCTACCTGGCCGGCGGGTACGTCGCCGGCCGCATGGCGCGCTTCGACGGGGCCCGCCAGGGCATCGCCGTCTGGGTCATCGGCCTGCTGGTCGTGCTGGCACTGGCCGTCGCCGGGCTGGTCTTCGGCTCGGAGTACAACGTGCTCCAGGAGCTGAATCTGCCGCGCATCCCGATCGACGAGGGCACGGCCACGACCGGCGGCATCATCGCTCTGGTCGCCGTCCTCCTGGTCACGCTGCTGGGGGCGATCCTGGGCGGCAAGCTCGGCGACCGCTTCCACCGCAAGGTCGACCGGGCCGGCTTCGACGCCGCATAACGAAGGACCCCCTGCCCCCCACCGCTCGCACGCTCGCGGCGGGCCCCTGCAGGGGGCCGTGCTCAGCGGGGCCGCCCTGACCGGGGCGGCCCCGCTCGCACGTGTGGGGCGTGGTCGAATGCCGGGGTGACCCAGGGACCCACCATCCGGCGGATCGACGACCCGGACGAGGAGGGCCCCGACGTCCGGCTCGCGGAGAACCGCGACGTCCCCCGCATCGCCGCGACGCTGACCGTGGCCCTGGCCGACTCGCGGTGGGTGCGCTGGGCGCTGCCGGACGACGGGCGGATGCAGCGGCTCACCCGGCTGCACGAGCTGGACGCCGGGCACCGCGGCGTGGCCACCCGTAGCGCCTGGGTGACCGAGGACGTCGACGCCGTCGCCAGCTGGGAGCCACCGGCGGGCACCGCACCGCTGCCGGCCGACGTCGCAGAGGCGCTGGCCCGCGAGCTGCCCTACATCGCCGGCGACCGGGCGCGGGCGGTGGCCGAGACCGGCGCCCTGCTCTCGGCGGCCCGGCCGTCGGAGCCGCACTGGTGGCTGGCGCATCTCGGCGTGCGGCCCTCGTCCCGCCGGCGCGGGCTGGCCGCTGCGGTGCTCGCCCCGGTGATCGTGCGCTGCGACGCCGAGCAGGAGGTCGCGGCCGCCGCGGTGTACTCGTGGGCGAACGTGCGCTTCCTGCGCGGCTTCGGCTTCGAGGTGACCGAGGAGCTGCACACCTCCGACGACGAGCTGCCCGTGTGGGTGCTCGTACGTCAGCCGCTCCCCCGCTGACCCGCTCTCCCCGACGTGGCGCTCGAGGCCGGCCTCCCGGAGCGCCTCCCCTACGGCCGGGCGATCGCCGTGCCGCTCACCTTGGCGAGTTCGGCGGCGACGACCGCCATGTTGGCCTGCCACAGAGCCTGCTCGGTCGGCGGCAGGATCTCCGCCCACATCGGCAGGCAGAAGCCGAGCATCTGGCTGGCGCCGCGGGGGCGGCCGTAGAACCACATGTGGAAGTGCGCGCCACCGTCGCCCCAGCGAGCGACATGGACCCGGCCGATGCCGCCGATCGCCTGCATCGCCCGGTCGAGCCGGACGATCATCTGCCCCATCTCGCCGGCCATCTCGTCGTCGAGGTCGTCCATGTCGAGGTGCTCACGGGTCTCGAGGAACACCTGCACCGGCACCCCGGACGGTCTGGCTGCCTTGACCCGCCAGTGCTCGTCGGCCCAGATGTACTCGTCATCGGCTGCCGCACACGCGTGACAGGGCCCCCCGCCCGGCTCCCCCGAGCGCGGGCGGTCCGTCGGGTACGGCGGCTTGGGCTGGCGCACCCGGAGATCGCCCTCGAACGGGAAGATCGACCACTTCACGAATTCCGGCAACGGCAGCGGCGACGTCTCTCCAGCAGGTGACATCTCGCGAGCATGCCGCACCCGGAAAGGTCCACGCTCGCTGTGACAACGTCCGAGGCGACACGCAATTCGGCTGGCTGCACCGGGAGTCGCCGAGTCGGCCAACGGGCGTCGGTGACCGGCCCCGTGGAGACGCTTCGCGCGCAAGATCACTACGCACTGAGGGCTCTCTTATCGCCGTGCAAGGCAGCCATCGGAGCGTGTTGATCTTGGAGAAGTCCCGGCTTTGCAGCTCACGACCGGAGAGCGGCCGGCGGGGCAGAACCGACTCGTGGTCCGGCCGCGCTCATCGATCCGGCAGCACTGGCGCGGGTTGCCGCGCCCGGACGGCGAGACCGGCGCAGGCGATCACCGCCAGCCCGCCGACGACGGTGCCGGCGGACACGTGCTCGCCGAGCAGCAGCCCCGCCCAGCCGATGCTCAGCACGGGCTGCACCAGCTGGGTCTGGCTGACGCGCGCCATCGGTCCGGTGCCGAGACCGCGGTACCAGGCGAAGAAGCCCAGGAACATGCTGACCACGGCGAGGTAGCCGAACGCGGCCCACTCCCCCGGACTGCCCTGCGGCGTCTCGCGGAGCACCGAGACCAGCGCCAGGCCACCCGTGACCGGCGCCCCGACGACGAGCGCCCACGAGATCGTCTGCCAGGCGCCCAGCTCACGGGCCAGCAGCCCACCCTCGGCGTAGCCGACCGCGGCCGCGAGAACCGCCCCGAACAGCAGCAGGTCGGCCCAGTGCAGCCGACCAAGCCCTCCCGAGTGCACCGAGGCGAAGCCGACGGCGACGAGAGAGCCCGCCACCGTCGCCGCCCAGAACGCCGTCGGCGGCCGTTCGCCCGTCCGCGCCACGGCCACCACCGCAGTAGCAGCCGGGAGCAGCGCGATGACGACCGCGCCGTGGCTCGCCGGAGTGCTGGTCAGCGCGAACGAGGTCAGCAGCGGGAAGCCGGTGACCACGCCCCCCGCCACGAGTGCCAGCCGCCACCACTGGGTGCCCCGCGGAAGCCGTTGCCGGGTGACCGCCAGCGCCGTCGCAGCCAGGGCCGCGGCGACGACCGCCCGGCCCGCGCCGATGAACAGCGGGTCCAGCCCGTCGACAGCGATCCGCGTGAACGGCACCGTGAAGGAAAAGGCCAGCACGCCCAGCAGGCCCCATGCGAGCCCGGTCATGGGCGTCGGTAGCGAAGTACTGCGCAAGCGGATAGCGCTATCGTGAACCGTCATGGACGACGATAGCGGGAGCCGGATCGCCCGCGAGCTCCGGGCCTGGATCGCCACCGCTCCGCCCGGCGCCAGGCTGCCCCCGACCCGCGCTCTGGCCGCCCGGCACCAGGCCGGCCCGGTCACCGTGCAGAAGGCGCTGCGCACCCTGGCCGGCCAGGGGCTGATCGAGACCCGCCCCGGGGTCGGCACGTTCGTCCGCGCGGTCCACGCCGCCCGGCCGGCCGACTACGGCTGGCAGACGGCGGCACTGGGCACCTCCTCGGCGGTGTCGCCGACGATGCCGACGGCGCTGCGCACGACCCCGAACGACGTCATCGCCTTCCACTCCGGCTTCCCGGACCGGGAGCTGCTGCCCGAGCGCCTGGTTCGGACGGCGCTCGCCCGCGCTGCTCGCACCGACGCCGCACTCTCCCGCCCGCCGGCCGCCGGGATGCCGGAGCTGCAGTCGTGGTTCGCCGCCGAGCTGCGCGCAGCCACGCCCGCGGACGTCGCCGCCCCCACGTCCCGGGACGTGATCGTGCTCCCGGGCAGCCAGAGCGGGCTGAGCGCCGCCTTCTCCGCCCTCGCCGGCGCGGGCCGGCCGGTGCTGCTGGAGTCGCCGACCTACTGGGGGGCGATCCAGGCCGCGACCAGGGCCGGGGTCGACGTCGTCCCGGTGCCGAGCGGGCCGGAGGGCCCCGACCCCGACGACCTCTCCCGTGCCTTCCGCGAGACCGGCGCGCGGCTGTTCTACGCCCAGCCGAACTACGCCAACCCCACCGGAGCGCAGTGGTCGCCCGACCGTGCGCGGCAGGTCCTCGACGTGGTGCGGGTGCACGGCGCCTTCCTCCTGGAGGACGACTGGGCGCACGACTTCGGGATCACCACCACCCCCGCGCCGCTGGCCGCCACGGACGACTCCGGCCACGTCGTCTACCTGCGCTCGCTGACCAAGAGCGTCTCCCCCGGCCTCCGCGTGGCGGCGGTCGTGGCGCGCGGCGCGGCCCGCGACCGACTGCTGGCCGACCGGGCCGCGGAGTCGATGTACGTCAGCGGGCTGCTCCAGGCCGCCGCCCTCGACGTCGTCAGCCAGCCGGGGTGGGACCGCCACCTGCGGGGGCTGCGCCAGCAGCTCCGCGCCCGACGGGACCTGCTGGTGGCCAGCCTCGCCGAGCACGCGCCGGACGCCCATGTCGCCCACGTCCCCGCCGGGGGGCTGCACCTGTGGGCCCGGCTGCCCGACGACACCGACCTGGCCCGGCTGGTCGGCGAGTGCGCGACCGCCGGCGTCGTCCTGGCACCGGGCACGGAGTGGTTCCCGGCCGAGCCGACGGCGCCCTTCCTCCGGCTGAGCTTCGCCGGACCGGAGCCCGGCCGCTTTCCCGACGGCGCCCGCATCCTCGGCGAAGCGCTCGCCCGGAGCCGCGCCTGACGACCCGGCGACGGCGCCCGCGATGAGATTCCGGCCGGACCGGAGTCGATGGAGGCATGAGCACCCCGACCGTCCTGGACCACACGTTCACCGCACCCATCGAGAAGGACGGCGCGTTCCCCACCTACCTGGTCGTGCCGGACTCCGCCGAGCTGCTCGGCACCCGCCGGGCGGTCAAGGTCACCGGCACGGCCGACGGGCACGCCTTCGCCGCGACCCTCATGCCGTCGGGCACCGGGCCCCACTGGTTGCCGCTGCGGGCCGCCATCTGCACGGCGATCGGCAAGAGCCGGTCCGGCGAGGAGGTCACCGTCCACTTGGCGCAGCGGCTGAGCTGAGGGCGGGGCGTTCCCGCGGGAACTCCCTCAGTCCCAGGTCCGGCGCTGCTTCTTGAGCTGGCCGCGCTGCTTCTTCGCCTCGATCCGCCGCTCCTTGGAGCCGCGGGTGGGCTTGGTGCGCCGCCGGGGCGCCGCCGGTGGCGCCAGCGCCGCGCGCAGCACGGCCGCCATCCGCTCGCGTGCGGCCTGCCGGTTGCGCAGCTGCTGGCGGTGCTCGCTGGCCGCGATGGTGAGGACGCCGTCGACCAGCCGGCCGTCCAGCCGCTGGGTCAGCCGGGCGCGCTGGGGGTCGGTGAGGCCCGGCAGCTCGAGCGGAGCCACCGACAGCTCGACCCGGGAATCGGCGGTGTTGACGCCCTGCCCACCGGGCCCCGACGAGCGGGAGAACCGCCACGACAACGCCGCGGCGGGGACGACGACGGACGAGGTGACCGGCAGGTCACCCGAGGCGTCGTCGACGGCAGGCATGCGGACAGTCTGACCGACGGTCAGGACGGCGCCGGGGCAAGCGGCCCGGGGGCCAGGTGCTCGGCGGTCCACTCGGCCACGCTGAGCTGCCACTCGCCCCGCTCGTCCGGGTGCACTCCGCGCAGGATCCGCCGCCACGTCAGTGCCCGCGCCAGCGGCGCCACCTGCAGGGCCAGGTCGCACTGCCGCCGCAGCTCGCGCGGCGAGCCGTGCGCGGACCAGGGCTCGAGGTAGGCGTCGCGGAGCCGCCGGAGGGCTGCCGACCCCGCGGCCACCCCGAGCACGCGGGCCGCCGACACCAGCGCCACCTGAACGCTGAGGAAGGGATGGGCGACCGAGGCGTCGCCCCAGTCGAAGAACCGGTAGCCGCCGCCGTGCACGAAGACGTTGCCGTCGTGCAGGTCGTCGTGCTGCACCGTGGCCGGCACCCCCTCGGCCAGTTCCCGGCAGCTCTCGGCGTAGCGGCCGAGATCAGCCGTCACGCGCGCACGGACGGCGGGATCCAGGCCGCCGGGACGCCCCACGCACTGCGCTTCGTCGTCGGCCAGCAGGTCGGTGACCAGGTCCGGCAGCACGGCCGGCCGGGCATCCGGGACCTCGAGCGCCAGCAGCTCCTCACCGTGGCCGAGGAGGTCCAGCTGGAGGGCCGCGTAGGACTGCAGCATCTCCGCCCACGTGCCGACGTCGCTGCCGTGCTCCCGCAGCCGGACGCCGCCGTCCGGGAGGAGCATCAGCCGGCGGGCCGGGTCGACGGCCAGGGGCACCAGGACCCGGTCGGGCACCCACCGCGCCAGCGCCTCGGCCAGCACCGGCTCCTGCGCCGAACCGGCTCCCGGCGCCTTCAACCAGGCGACGCCGCCGTCGCGCAGGGGCAGCCGGAAGGCCGTCGACCAGATGCGCACATGGGGCTGCTCGGGTTCGCCGTCGAGCTCGAGCCCGAGTCCGGCGAGCTGCTCGCGAGCCCAGGCCAGGGCGTCGTCGCGCCATTCGGCGTCCCGCCAGGTCGCCAGGCCCGTCGTCGGCCCGTCCGTGGTCACCGCGCGACGGTATCGGTGACCGACCGCTCCGCGTGGGTGCGCGGCGCACGGCCGGGCGGGGTGCCCGGCCGTGCGCCGCGACGGTCAGAGGATCGGCTTGCCCCCGGTGACGGCGACCCGTGCGCCGGACACGTAGGAGGCCTCGTCGCTGGCGAGCAGCACGTAGACCGGGGCGAGCTCGGCCGGCTGACCCGGGCGGCCCATCGGCACCTGCTGGCCGAAGCCCTCCACCTTCTCCTCGGGCATGGTGGAGGGGGTCAGCGGCGTCCAGATCGGACCCGGCGCGACGCTGTTCGCCCGGATGCCCTTCTCCGCGTACAGCTGCGCCAGGGACGCGGTGAAGTTGGCGATGCCGGCCTTGGTCATGGCGTAGGCGATGAGGTTCGGGCTGGGGTTGTCGGAGTTGACCGACGACGAGTTGATGATCGAGGCGCCCGGCTGCATGTGCGGGATCGCGTCCTTGGTCAGCGTGAACATCGCCGAGAGGTTCGTGGCGAGGGTGTGGTCCCACTCGTCGTCACTGATCTCGTCCAGCGACTCGTGGCTCATCTGGAAGGCGGCGTTGTTCACCAGGACGTCGACCCGGCCGAACTCCTCGACCGCCTTCGGGATGACCGTCTTCGCGTGCGCGCGGTCGGCGAGGTCGCCGGGAACGAGCACGCACTTCTGCCCGGCCTGCTCGACGTACCGGGCGGTGTCCTGCGCGTCCTCGTGCTCGCTCAGGTACGAGATCAGGACGTCGGCGCCCTCGCGGGCGAAGGCGATGGCCACGGCGCGGCCGATGCCGCTGTCGCCGCCGGTGATGACGGCCTTCTTGCCACTGAGCCGGCCGGAGCCCCGGTAGCTCTCCTCGCCGTGGTCGGGCTTCGGGTCCATCTCGCCGAGCGTGCCGGGCGGGGTCTGCTGCTGGGCGGGCTGGGACTCGGGACGAGGTGACGACACGGGTGTCCTCCGGGGGCGGATCGGCTGCGGACGGCGGCCCGGGCTCTGCTCGCCCCGCCGCACGCCGGCCTGCCTACCCGCGCCGTTCGGCGCGGAACCGGGTCGTCAGGCGGCGCGGGCCAGGCTCTCGGCGGCCGGGGCGGACACGGGCAGCTGCCAGCGCATCTCGAGCCGGCGACGACCCGCGTGGTCGACGACGGGCACCCACCGGCATTCCGGGCACTCTGGGTTGCGCATGGATAGCTACCTCTCGTTCACCTGCTGTTCACCTAACTGCACCCCAGTGTCCACCACTTCTCCCGGCTACTCCGTCCGTTACCGGATCGTGACCGAACGGGCGACACGGGCACGCGCGCGGACGGGGTGGCGGGAAGCAGCGGGCCGTCGGGCACGCTGGTGCACCTGATGACCACGACCGTTGCCCCTCCCCTGCTCGACGACGTCGCCGACCTGACCGCCCTGCGCGCGAAGGGCGCCGATCCCGACGAGCTGTTCGCCGACTTCGCCGCCTGGGCCGAGGGGAACGGCACGACGCTCTACCCGGCGCAGGAGGAGGCGCTGATCGAGCTGGTCAGCGGCGCGAACGTCGTCCTGGCGACGCCGACCGGCTCGGGCAAGTCGCTGGTGGCCACCGGAGCGCAGTACGCGGCCCTGGCCGCCGGACGGCGCAGCTACTACACCGCGCCGATCAAGGCGCTGGTCAGCGAGAAGTTCTTCGCCCTGTGCGGCGTCTTCGGCGCGGCCAACGTCGGCATGCTCACCGGCGATGCGTCGGTCAACGCAGGAGCGCCGATCATCGCCTGCACGGCCGAGATCCTGGCCAACATCGCGCTGCGCGAGGGCGCCGAGGCCGACATCGGCCTCGTGGTCATGGACGAGTTCCACTTCTACGGCGACCCCGACCGCGGCTGGGCGTGGCAGGTGCCGCTGCTGGAGCTGCCGAAGGCGCAGTTCCTGCTGATGAGCGCCACCCTCGGCGACGTCACCTCCCTGCGCGAGGACCTCACCCGCCGCACCGGCCGGCCGACCGCGCTGGTCGCCAACGCCGAGCGGCCGGTGCCGCTGCACCACTACTACGCGACCACGCCGATGCACGAGACGATCCAGGAGCTGCTGGACACGAAGCAGGCGCCGGTCTACGTCGTCCACTTCACCCAGGCCTCGGCGCTGGAACGGGCACAGGCGCTGATGAGCGTGAACGTGTGCAGCAAGGAGGAGAAGGCCGCGATCGCCGACATGATCGGCGGCTTCCGGTTCACCTCGTCGTTCGGGACGACGCTGTCCCGGCTGGTCCGCCACGGCATCGGCGTCCACCACGCCGGCATGCTGCCCAAGTACCGGCGCCTGGTGGAGCAGCTGGCCCAGGCAGGGCTGCTCAAGGTCATCTGCGGCACCGACACCCTCGGCGTCGGCATCAACGTGCCGATCCGGACCGTCGTGTTCTCGGCGCTGTCGAAGTACGACGGCGTCCGCACCCGCCTGCTGCAGGTGCGCGAGTTCCACCAGATCGCCGGCCGCGCCGGGCGGGCCGGGTACGACACCGCGGGCACCGTCGTCGTCCAGGCGCCGGAGCACGAGGTGGAGAACCTCAAGCAGTTCGCCAAGGTCGCCGACGACCCGAAGAAGCGCCGCAAGCTCGTCCGCAAGAAGGTGCCCGACGGCATGGTGCCGTGGAGCGAGGCGACGATGACCCGGCTGGTCGAGGGCGAGCCGGAGAAGCTGACCAGCAACATGCGGGTGTCGACGGCGATGGTCCTGGACGTCGTCGACCGTCCCGGCGACCCGTTCGCCGCCATGCGCCGGCTGCTCACCGACAACCACGAGCCGCGCACGAAGCAGCTGAGGCTGATCCGCGAGGCGATCGGCATCGCGCGCTCGCTGCTGCAGGCCGGCGTCCTGGAGCGGCTGCCCGAGCCCGAGCCGGACGGCCGCCGCTACGACCTGCAGATCGACCTGCCGCCGGACTTCGCCCTGAACCAGCCGTTGTCGACGTTCGCGCTGGCCGCCATCGACCTGCTGGACCCGGAGTCGGACACCTACGTCCTCGACGTCGTCAGCGTCATCGAGGCGACGCTGGACGACCCGCGGCAGATCCTCGCCGCCCAGCTGAACAAGGCCAAGGGCGAGGCCGTCGCGCAGATGAAGGCCGAGGGCATCGAGTACGACGAGCGGATGGAGCTGCTCGAGGAGGTGACCTACCCCAAGCCCCTGGAGGAGCTGCTCGACGCGGCCTTCGAGGTCTACGTGCGCACCAACCCGTGGGCGGCCGACGCGCACCTGTCACCGAAGTCGGTCGTCCGCGAGATGTGGGAGCGGGCCTTCACCTTCCGCGAGTTCGTGAACACCTACGGGCTGACCCGGTCGGAGGGAGCGGTCCTGCGCTACCTCTCCGACGCCTTCAAGGCCCTGCGCTCGGGAGTTCCCGCGGAGGCGCGCACCGAGGAGGTCACCGACCTCGTCGAGTGGCTCGGCGAGCTGGTGCGCCAGGTCGACTCCTCGCTGCTGGACGAGTGGGAGTCGCTGACCAACCCCGACGAGGGTCCGGTGGCCGAGGTCGCCGTCCCCGCACGGCCGCGACCGCTGACCGGCAACGAGCGGGCGTTCACCGCGATGGTCCGCAACGCACTGTTCCGCCGGGTCGAGCTCATCGGCCGCCGGCGCTGGTACGACCTGGGCGAACTGGACAAGGCATCCGGATGGGACGCCGACCGCTGGGAGCCGGTGGTGCGCGGGTACTTCGAGGAGCACGCCGAGGTGCAGACCGGTGGCGACGCCCGGGGGCCGGCGATGCTCATCTGGGACAAGTCGGAGCCCGGCGTCTGGAAGGTGCGGCAGATCATCGACGACCCCGAGGGCAACCACGACTGGGGTTTCGACGTCGAGGTGGACCTGGAGGCCTCCGACGAGGAGGGCGCCGCGGTCATCCGTCTCGTTGACGCGGGCCGCAAGGACTGAGTCCGGCGGACGGCACGGGTGCGCGGCCGCCCGGCTCCGGGGGTCCTGATGTCCCGAGTCCGTTCGACCGACTCGACACCGGCCCGGACGCCCTAAGGTCGCGGTCATGTTCGAGGTCCCCCCGCGAGACTCGCTGCCCGACGACCTGCGCGCGCGCCTCGATCAGGTCGAGGAGAAGTCGGGCTTCGTGCCCAACATCTTCCTGAGCCTCGCGCGCCGTCCCGCGGAGTGGCGGGCCTTCTTCGCCTATCACGACGCGCTCATGGACAAGGACACCCCTGGGCTCACCACGGCGGACCGGGAGCTCATCGTCGTCGCCACCAGCGCCGAGAACCGCTGCCTCTACTGCGTCGTCGCCCACGGGGCGATCCTCCGCATCCGGGCGCGTAACCCGCGGCTCGCCGACCAAGTCGCCACCGACTGGCGCAAGGCCGAGCTCGACGACCGGCAGCGCGCCGTCCTCGAGGTGGCCATCCGGTTCACGCGGGAGCCGTGGACGGTGACGCCCACCGTCCTCGAGTCGCTGCGTGCGCACGGCCTGTCCGAGGACGACATCTGGGACGTCGGCGCCATCAGTGCGTTCTTCGCGATGTCGAACCGGCTCGTGCACCTGACCGGCACCATGCCGAACGAGGAGTTCTACGTGATGGGGCGGGCGCCCAAGGCGCGCGAGGTCGTCGGGGACGTCGGGGACGTCGGGGACGTCGCCGTCGGCTGACAACATCTCGTCAGGAGTCACCGGTTTCGGTGGCCGCGCATCCGTACTCGTATCCGGCGTCTCAAAGGCCATTCGGTGTCCCTGAGCGGCCCATTCAGGGCGGCCTGCGCTGTGCCCCGGTCGGCGTCGCGCGGGACCCCAGAGTCTCGAAAAGGGTGCAGCAGATGGGATGCTGACGATCATGGTGCCTGTGGACCCGACGGTTGACCTGCGCAGGTTCGACGTCTTCCCGTTTCCCTTGGCAACGGGGGTCCACTGGACAGACAAAGGCTTCGAGATCGACTTGATGGTCGTCACCGACGTGCATGACTCCGGGTATTCGTCGATGCCGATAGCGTCACACACCGTTGCATACAGCAGCGGATGTCCTCCGGAGACTCCAGCGGAGTTGGAGGCTGCCTTGCGCGAGGCTTGGGTTGTCTTCGCCAGGAGACTTGCCCGAGCGCTTGGCGAGTAGGAGGGGAACCCCGGCTGGACGACGAGGCCAGGCTCCCCGCGCTCAGAAGCCGCCTTGCGGGCGAGACCGGCGCTGATGTTCCAGAGCGGCCCATGTTGAGACGCTCGAGGGCCAACGCGGACATAGGGTGCCGAGGTGATCGAGGTGGGCTCGCGGCGACGCAACCAGCCGGCCCCGCCGCATGTGCTCTACGAGGCGCTGATCGAGCCCAACCGCGATCCCGCCCGCCCGTGGTTGCTGCTTCTCGATGACGAGCGGCGTCCTGACATCCTCGCGGCCACCGAGCCGGAAGTGGTGGAGTGGTCGTCGCTGTGGAACCGAAGGCCCGATGCTCGAATCCGCTTCCAACTCCCGCCTGACTCCGCCGGCCATGGCACAGACCTTCGATGGGTCCTGCTGGTGGACGACCCGCCGCCAGACTCGTCGCTGCTCGGACACATGCGCCGACGGGTCAACGTGCTGATCAACGCCAACCTGCGATACACGTTCGGCCAGTGAGCGAGTCGTGGGTACCCCCGACGCATCGCCCATACCGGCCGGCCACTATGGGACACACCGCCGCACCGCGCAGACGTTGCGTCTGTCACTCCAGCGTCAAGCTGACCTGGACGTCTTCATCCACGAGAGTCACCGTCTCGACGGCGCGAGCGTCGGGATTCGCCGCTTCGACCCGAAACTCTCCGGGGCCAGGTGCTGACCACGAGAAGGTGCCGTCCTTCCCGGTCTGGAACCCGATCTCAGGGATCTCGTAGTCCGGCGAGGAGAACGCGAGTCCGCAGCCGTTGCATGGCACGCCAGTAGCCAGGGTGACGGACCCGACTATCCGCAGCTCCGAAGACGGCTCCTGCCCGGCTGAACAGCCTGTCACCCCAACCGTCAGCAGCAGGGCGACGATGACAGCCCTGTGGGCGGAAGCGAGATCGAGTCCGGTGTGCTCTCGTCCGAGCCGAACAGCTGTGATGGGGTGGTTTTGCCGCACAGGTTCATCAACTCGCGATGCCAGCGGCTCCGGTAGCCCTACTGGCGTCAGCTGCGGCGTGGGCGCGCGAGATCGGCGGCACCACGGCATGGCCCCGAATCGTAGGAGAGCCCCGATAGTGCCAAGGCCACAGTCCAGGCCTCACGTGTCCCTGCGCGGCCCACTATGGACATCGCTCCATATCCGCGTAGGCGGCGGGTCGGTCGAACTCAGTGATGCCAGGTGAGAACCAAGAGGGCCTGCCCGTCCACTGATTCCCAGCGCCCGACAGTGGCGACGGCACCTCCCCGAGGCGGGCGTGGAGTGTCGCTGGTGACCTCACCTCGGGCGCTCTCCCAGGCAGCCCCAGCGTCTGCTCCGTCGTGCCAGACCACCCGCGTCATCTCCGGCAGCCCACCCGGCCAGTAGATGACCACGGGGCAACCCGACTCGACGAGTGATGTCGCGTCTCTGCGCTTCATCCGGGTTGTCCGGCGGCTGTAGGTGGTGCCGCTCGGGGCAGTCAGCTCTCCTGCCTCGACGGCGTGCCACTGATCGTCTGAGAGATCCTGGCGCACGGGCGGCACCCTAACTGCCGACGTGGCTGACCGTCCCTGAGCGGCCCACTATGGGACACCGGGCAAGACAGCCGGGCAGCAAACTCCATAGGTTGCGCACCGAGCCCGGCGAGTTCCCTGCAGCCTGCCGATAGTGGTGTCAGGAGCGTCGTGCCGGGAGATTCGGTTCGCGGTCCAGTGGGCGCGCGGCCGCACTGCCGATGGAACTGGAGACACGGATGAAGCGGGTCGGGCTGATCGTCGTGGCGGCGGTGACTGGATTGGCCGCCTGCTCCTCTGGAGGATCGTCGCCGCAGTCGGCGACACCTTCGACCACCTCAGAATCGCCGTCGTCATCGCTGCCCAGCGTTGAGGCGCAAACGGCGGAGCCGTTCCGCTTGCTCACCCATTGCGGCATCTCCACCACCGAGTACGCCGGCCGCTGGTGGGCCGCAGTGTCACCCCCGCCCGTGCCCCAGTTCCGCCCTGACGCGACCGGCACCGTCACGAGGGACTACTACACCGACGGCACCATGACCATGGTCAACGACAACCTGCTGGAATTCGTCGTGACAGACCCGCGCGTTGAAGAGATCGGATTGACGGTGGAGTTCGTTCCCGCCCCCAACCCCATGTCGATGTGTGAGTGATCCTGCGGGGCGAGCCGCCGGTCAGGGCGGATCTGGCCAGGCAAATCAACGCCGGCAAGCGCCTCCGGTATAGCGAGCGACTCAACACGAGCATGCTCGCAGCATGGGCCGCGATGTGACCGGCTGTTTGTCGAGCCGGCGTTCGCTTCAGAAGCGGCATGGAGTTGACCCGCTTCGGTGGACACCCTGAGCTTGGGCATCTCGCCCGAGGAAG